>NZ_JADIVZ010000019.1 GCF_015319165.1 Nocardioides acrostichi | reverse complement strand
ACGACACTGCTGATGGCGCCGCCGGTGGCCAGGGGTTGTCGTACAGCTACGACGTCGCGGCCAGTGCGGGTGTGGTGCCGTCGGTGGACGCGGCCGGTGATGTGGTGTTCACCGACACCACCGACGCCACCGCTGGTCCGAACGGTGACGGGGTGGTCTTCACCATCCCGCGTGCCTTCATGGTGGACTCCGCGGTCCCGGAGCCGGCCTACACCGACGCCGTGGACTACGCCATCGACCCGGCGACCGACTCTGCTGGTGGCTCGGGCACGGGGTGGGTGCTGACGATGACTCCGGACACCGCGTGGCTGGGCGACGCGGCGCGGGTGTACCCGGTCTCGATCGACCCCACCACCACGCTGGGCTCTATCAGCACAGTGCGGGACTGCTGGTTGCAGGCCGGTTCCCCGACCACGTCGCGGTGTGGGGACAATTCTCGCTATCTGCGCGTGGGGCGTGACTCCAGCAACTCCCGCCACCGCGATTTGCTGGACTTCGACCTCTCCGCCATCCCGGGCACCGCGACCATCACGGGTGCTTCGGTGAACCTCACGGTGGATGAGACCCAGACTCGCAACGGCAACAACTCGAACTACAAGCTGCTCCCGGCCGGCAAGACCTGGACCGACCAGGCGACCTGGGCGACCTCGGGTAGCAACGGCTCGTGGACCGGCGGCGATCCCGACACCACCTCCGGGCTGTCGTCTGGACCGGTGAAGCTCCCTGAGGCCTACGGTGGGTACTGCACCAGCGGAACTTGCCTCGTCAACCCGAACGTGTCTTTCGACGCGAAGGATCTGGTGACCGCGTGGTTCCACGGCGCCCGCGCCAACACTGGGCTGGTGCTCCTGCAGTCCGGTGAGAACACGAACAACCAGATCTCCTTCTACTCGGCCTCATCTCAGAACGCCAGCGGTAAGCGGCCGCAGCTCTCGGTGACCTACGACGAGGGCGTGCTGGATGCCTCCCAGGCCGGCGACCGTTCGTTCTTCACCTACGTCGAGCGTGATCTGTCGGACAAGATCACCGCGAAGGTCAATGTCGGCAACGGCAACCTGTTCGTCTCCGCCCAGGACGCGACCATGCCCGGTATCGCGGGCTGGGACATGGACCTGACGCGGTACTACAACTCGGCCAACGAGTCGTGGGGTGGCGCGAAGATGGGCGCGGGCTGGTCGACCCCCTTCGGTGGGTCGATGCGCCTGGAGTTTCCGCGGGGACAGACCTCCGGGCTGGCGCAGAAGGTCGACTTCTACGGCCCCACCGGCGAGCGGACCCGCTTCGACACCTATACCGCCCGCACCGGCCAGAACGCGACCGGTGCTCCGCAGCTCGACCAGTCCGGCACGCACAACAATGCCACCGGCACCGCAACGGGCACCTACCTGCGGCCCCACCCCGGTATCAACGCCGACCTCTTCTACTACGACAACACCACCACCGGCATCTGGGCCGATGACGTCTACAAGCTGAAGTGGTTTGATGAGTCATTCTTTCTCTTCGACGCTGACGGTCGGCTGATGCGTACCGAGGACGCCAACGGCAACAAGCTCACCTTCTCCTACGCCAGCACCGGTGTGAACTCCGGCGACCTGGACCACGTCACCGACACCCGCGGCCGCACCGCGCAGCTGCACTACAACGCCTCGGGGCTGGTGGACTGGATCGAGTTCCGCAAGCCTGATGGCACCATGCTGCTGCGCTGGGCCTATGAGTACACCAACACCGCACCGGCCTACCTCTCCGCCTCGTACCTGGCCGCGGTCAACGCCAACGCCATCGGCTCCACCGCCGCGATGACCTCGACCACCGGTAACGGCCAGGACGTGACGGGCAACGTCGGTGCCCGTACGACCTACACCTACGGCGGCAACCGCAAGCTCGCCTCGATCACCAACGCCCGTGAGAACACCAGCGGCGGTTCGAGCGCGTCGAGCAACGGCTCAGGCAAGGGCCAGGTCATGTCGTTCGACTACGACGGCGACGGGCACGTCACGACCTGGACCCGGCCCAACACCAACCCCAATTCCACCGCCTCCGGTGACCAGCCTGGTCCGTCGAAGGTGACGTTCTTCTACCACGCGGGCCACGGGACCGATGTGACCTCGTCCTCGGCGCAACCCCAGGATGCGTGTAAGCCCTCGGACTGGGCTGCCAGCCAGGACTCCCCGGCTGCGGCCCGCACGATCCTGACCGGTGAGCGCGACGACACCAACAACGCCAGCACCATCCCCGGCCAATCGAATCAGGGCACGATCAAGACGAAGTACTGCGTCGACGAGCTCGGCCGGGTTCTGCGCACCACCGACGCGAAGGACCACACGCGCTCAAGTACGTGGACGGCGAACTCTAATGTCCAAACCGCCGACATGACCGGCACCGGCACCGGGCAGCAGCAGTACCAATACAACTACAACGACTCCAGCACCGACGCCGGCGGCGACGGCAATCCCGACACCGCTGACTCTGCCACCAGCCCCGAAGGCGGCCGGGCCACCGCCCAGCACGAGGACGAAGGCCACCCTTACAGCACCACCAAGACCGGCCAGAACAGCGCTAACAGCTCGAACAACAGCAAGACGGGTGACACCACCCAGTGGAACTACGCCTATGACGATTGGAACAACCTGATCCAGGCCGAAAGCTCACAGACCAGCACCGATAGGGACGTGCGTTACCGGTACTGCTGGACCACCCAAGGCCAGATCGCGCGGATCGACCCCATCGTGGCCACCGGGTCGGTCACGACGAACAGCGGGATGTCGACCAAGGCGCCGAACAGCAGTGATCGGAAGAGCAGTCGCGGCGACAGCAACAACAGCGCCAGCTGCCTCGCCGCCACCGGTGTGGGGACCGACAATGACACCGTATTCAGCTACAACGCCAACGGCGACCTGACCAGTGTCGACAAGCCCGCCGGTGGGGATGAGTCCTATATCTACGACGCTATGTCCCGTCTGGCGACCGTTACCGACGCCCGCGGGGTGACCACCACCTATAAGTACGACGCCCTGGACCATGTCGTCTCTGCTGCGCACTCGAAGTCCGGGCAGACGACCCAGACCGTGGCCTGGGCCTACGACCTGGCCGGCAACCAGACCCGGCTCTCCAGCCTCAACGACACCACCTCCGGCGGGGCGAACACCTTCACCTACGACCGCCTCAACCAGCTCGCCTCCGAGTCCGGGCAGGCAGTGGTCGGGAAGATCGAGTACACCTACGACCCGGCCGGCAATCTGTCACGACAGAAGGTCAGCGGACAGGTCATTACCGGTGTCAGCGATGCCTCCACCACCAGCTACACCTACGACAAGGTCAACCTGCTCGCAACGCTGAGCGACCCTCGTGGCCGGGGCTACACCTTCAATTACGACGCGAAGGACAAGCTGACCAAGACCACCTACCCCCGGCTCGACTCCGGTGGCGGTGACGTGGTCGCGAAGGCGAACTACGACAACGACGGCAACCCGACCTGCATGTGGTCCTACCTGACCGCCACCTCCGGTGCCAACGGGCCATCGACGAGTAACGGCTGTCCCGGTGCCTCTGCCGATGGGCTTTACACCTACCGCGGCTACAACTACGTCGCAGGTAACGGCAACCACACCTCGAATATTCAGAAGATGACCGAACTTGGCGGAGCAGTCTCCAGCTACAGCTACGACAACATCGACCGGCTCACCGCCGCGACCACCAAGAACAGCTCCAGTCTGAGCGCCACCACCATCCGCGACTTCGCCTACGACTACGACCGCCACTCCAACCTGACCAAGACCAAGGCCACCGGCACCACCCCCGGCATGGACACACGGACGCTGTGGTCGGCATTCAACGCCGGAGACGAGATCTGCGCCTCCCAGCACCTCGCCGCCACGGCGAACAACCCCAACTTGTCGTGCTCCACCAGCGCGGGCAGCGGCACCAACGGGGTGGCCAAGTACAACCACGACCAGGCCGGCAACCTCACCACCGCCACCGGCGGGGGCGACCTCGCCGGGCTCGACCTGGCCTACAACCTGCCCGGACAGACCACTTCCATCACCGCACCCGGCTCGACCACAGCCCAGGCCCAGGCCTACGACGGCGTCATGCAAGACCGACGCACCACCTCCGGGCCTACCCAGATGGCCTACGGATTCTCAGGGCTCACCAACCAGAGCACCAACGCCACCGCACCCGGCGGCGCCCACGGTGAGATCTTCGTCCGCACCCCTGGCGGCGACCTGCTCGCCATGATCGACACCAGCTCTGGTCAGGCCCGGTATTACATGCTCGACCACCAAAAGAGCGTGATCGCGACGGTCGCCGACCGCAGCACGCCCACCCCCAGCATTGGCGGCGAAGTCACCCGCTACCTCTACGAGCCCTACGGCACCACCATCCGCACCTGGAACGACACCACCCCAGGCGACGGCAACAACGGCTCCGAGAACGGATCGCTGACCGCACCCAGCGCGGACAACAACCCCTACGGCTACGCCTCCGGGTACACCGACCGGCAGACCGGGCTGGTGAAGTTCGGCACGCGGTTCTACGTGCCGGGCCTAGGCACATGGACCCAGCAAGATCCAAAATCTGGGGCGATAAGTGCGCCTTTGACTCTTAACTCTTTCGACTATGCCACACGAAATCCAGTCAATAAGACAGATCGAAATGGCAGATACTCAGTCGGGGTGAGTATCGAAGGCTGCTACTATGTCTGCGTGAGTGTTGGATATTCTGAAGATAGCGAAGGCAACCGAGCTATCACCGGTGGACTGGGCGCTGGTTCGCCTGGTGTTTCCGCGGGTGTGACTGCGAGTACTAGCGACTTGGAGACGGGCATCAGCCCATCGGTGGGTTGCTCGGCAGGTCCGGCCACCATTTCGACCTCGGGTTCGGATGTCTCAGGTTCGTTCGGAACATCTTATTCAACGCCCATGTGTTCGGCATCCATAGAAGGAGCGTACGTACTATGATGATTATCCCTCTCTACACTGGCTCATCGAGCGGCAGCAACCCGATCTTGTTTGCGATCATGATAATCGCGGCCATCCTGATTGTGGGATTTGTGATAGCGAAGTTTATGAAGAAGTAGCCTGAATCAACGATGCCATGGGGCCCCAGCTGCATGCGTAACGAGTAAGTCGGTAGTAAGCGGATGTCGGCAGCAATGGTGTATGTTGCCAGTGCCCGCGGTGGCTTACTTTGCGCGAGGGTTCACTACCGCTTATAAAGCGTTTGCGGTCCGCGCGTCGCAGCTGACCGGTTCTCAAGAGCGCAAAGACGTCGAATAGGTCCGTTGCACTTCAATCCCGTCTCAGATTAAAATTCTACTATCTGCGCGAACCTGCAGTCTGAATAGGGATGCCGAAAGGGGCGTCATGTCTGACATTAATCTGCGCGATTGCAGAATGCATGAATTAGCGCGCGGCTGCATCAACCATCTCGATCTCGCCCTCACGGTTAAGACTAGTCAACGGTGACGCACTTCTGGCTCGGCGTCGCAGCGGTTATAATCATCGCCATCGGATCATCCCTAATTTCTTGGAATCGTAAATTTGTTGAGCGCATGCCGAAACCATCGGAGCCTTTGGCGCACTCCTGGCTGTTCAGGCCCAGCAATGATGGGCGTGTCCCCATCGTGACCATCATTGGAAGCGGTTGGGTTTTGATTGGCGTTATCCTGCTAGCGCTAGCTCTCAATGGCGCATCTCTCTGATTCATAAGAACGCCTGAGGTAGTCGAACACCTCCTTGGCTAGTTCGACAAGGGTCTTCCACCTGCGCCGGTCGAAAAGCACCACCGGCTCATCTTGATTGAGGGTGTAGGGCGGGTCTCGGGCGATGTAGTGGGTCAAGTGCCACTGTTCCGGCAGCTCGGCTTCCACCGCATCACAGCAGCTGGCCATAAAGAGAAGGCGCTGGAGTACGGCAAGGGCGTCTGGATGAAGTACGTCCTGCCGACCCAACACGTGCTCTACTTCGGCATTCAAGCCAAGAGGGGCAAGTGTCAGTGTCAGCGCGGTCCTACGGCCAACACCCAACTACGCACTCCTGGCCCGGACGGTGCTGGACTACGTCGAGCAGCGCGACCGAGAGCCTGGGATGGGCCGCGAGGATCGCCAACGCCCACCAGCACAACCAAGCAGATCCAGCCAGAAGGATGACAACCAGAAGCCGCCCGTCTAGGAGCGCGAACGGATCGCGACCTTCGCGTTCCCCAGTGCCCGCCTGATGACACTGGCCCGGCGCCCGAGCCTCTCTCCGACCTTGGCGAGAGACAGACCGCTCTCGTAGAGCTGTCGGCAACGCCCGAAAATGAGGCCGATCCGACGCTCGAAAACGAGGCCACCGGTTCGTGCTTCTTAGTCTGCCGTGTCTTGGGTCTTGATGCTGGGCAGGGTGTCGATGCCGCGGTTGCGTAGTCGGTAGCTGGCGCCCTTGAGGGTGAGGACGTCGGCGTGGTGGACGACGCGGTCGATCATCGCGGCGGCGACGGCCTGGTCGCCGAAGACGCCGCCCCAGCCGCTGAAGGGCAGGTTGGATGTGAGGATCAGCGAGGCGTGCTCGTAGCGGGATGACACGAGTTGGAAGAACAGGTTCGCGGCGTCTTGCTCGAAGGGCAGGTAGCCGACTTCGTCGACGATGATCAGTCCGTAGCGGCGTAGTCGAGCGAGCTCGTTGGGGAGCCGGCCGGCGCGGTGGGCGTCGGTGAGCCGGGTGACCCATTCGGTCGCGGTGGCGAACAAGACCCGGTGTCCGTGGTTCGCGGCGGCGATCCCGAGCCCGGTGGCTGGGTGGGTCTTCCCGGTGCCGGGCGGGCCGAGCAGGACGACGTTGCGGGCTTCGGTGAGGAACCCGCCGGATGTCAGCGCAGCGATCTGCTGACGGATGGCTGGTTGGGCGTCCCAATCGGACTTCTCGATGGTCTTGCGTGTTGCGAACCCGGCGGGCGCGGATCCGTAGTTGAGCGCCGGATGCGTTGCGGGCGGCGACCTCACGGTCCAGGAACGCGGTGAGGTACTCCTCGTGGGTCCAGCCGGCGTCCCTGGCATGGTCGGCCAACCGGGTCGCGGCTTCGGTGATCCGGGGTGTCTTCCATGCCGACGCCAGGTATGTCAGATGCTTGAGCGCCTCGCCGGCTTCGTTCTTTGTGGCCATCAGGCAACCTCCCCATCGGCGGCGGAGGCACTCAGGCCGCCGTCGATGAGCCCGACGGCACGGTCGTAGTCGGCCAGATCCCGACCTAGGCCGTCGTGTGGAACCGTTCGCGGTCGCGTGCACGGCAGATGACTCGTAGGCCAGCATTGCTACCTGTCAAGGCGCTCTATATCCAAGGTCCGCGTCACCGGCGATACTGACTCGGTCGGCGCTGTTGAGGGCGACGTTAGGTAGGCGCGGCAGATCACGTCAAAGCCGATCGCACCACGGGGCCGTGTGCCATCGTGCGGAGCTCTGTCGATAAGGAGGCGCGGTTGTGATTGAAGCGGCCCTCGCG
Source organism: Nocardioides acrostichi (assembly GCF_015319165.1). Classification (GTDB taxonomy): domain Bacteria; phylum Actinomycetota; class Actinomycetes; order Propionibacteriales; family Nocardioidaceae; genus Nocardioides; species Nocardioides acrostichi. The sequence continues at coordinate 973 of NZ_JADIVZ010000019.1, read as the reverse complement.
GGCGTATTGGCACTGGCGGCCGTAATGAGCGCGGCTGCAGCGGCAGGATCCTGGCGGGCGGCTCGTAAGGCTAGTTTAGCGACGCAATCGCTGGGAGACATTGAGGCGGCTCGCCGCCACCAAGAACTGATGCCTGAATTTGCGCTGAGGCTGTCCGAAGTTGCAGAGGGAGGGAAGTTCAAGCATCTCGAAGTGGAACTCTTAGGCCCTATAGCTCTGCAGCGCCTGAAGGCTTTGGAGGTGCGAATCCGGGACGACCGACCGGGTCGTGCGCAGGAGGTCAACTACCCAAGGCCCGATCAGCAGGCAATGATGGTCGAACTGATAGCGCAGCAAGTATGGGGCCCCTATCGCTTCACGCCTGGTGTGGGTCCGTCGGTAGGCTCGGTTAAGAACCCCTCTGACGAGCACGGACGCTCATGCCGCGTCAATGCGCCGCTTGAAGTTGGAGAGGGACTGCGATTTCAGCTCGAGCCCACCGTCCCTCCGTGGCTAGGTAATGCGAGCGGACCGGATCGGCATGAGGAATTATGGCTCAGTCGAGTGGGTCATGAAATACGTTTAACAATTCGTGCTCAGTCGGACCAAGGCGAATGGGTCATCCCGCTTGAAGTTGAGGCCATGCGCGGCGGTGGCGAGCGGTGAGGTGCAGCTCTCCGCGGGCCGCCGGCCCAGGTCCGCGCAGTGCAGCTGCGCATCGATACGAAGAAGGCTCTGACTCCGGTACGTCCGAAGCGGCCCTCGCGTTCCTCAGCGACCGGCCAGTGGACTAGACATCGGTTGCCGCGGCGTGAGCCGTGTTTAAAGATACTGTCCGGCCCCCCGTTTTTCGGTCCAGTTCTTGTGAGAATCCATCCACAAGTGAGAGGACCGGTGTGAGTTCCTGATGGCTGCATCGAAGAGGTTGACCCCGGAGCAGATCGTGGCGCGTTTGCGGGATGCGGAGAAGTTGCAGGGGCAGGGCGCGACGATT
>NZ_JADIVZ010000018.1 GCF_015319165.1 Nocardioides acrostichi | reverse complement strand
TCGAGGAGCGCGACGGCTGGCGCTATCAGGCCTTCGTCACCAACACCACCGTCGGCCAGCTGGCCTTCCTTAAAGCCCGGCACCGGGCCCACGCCCGCGTCGAGGACCGCATCCGGCACGCCAAAGAATCCGGCCTGGGCCGGTTCCCCTCCCGGGAGTTCGACATCAACCAGACCTGGCTCGCGCTGACCATGATCGCTGCCGACCTGACCGCGTGGACGCGGCTGCTGGGCTTCGTCGGCGACGCTGCGCCGCTCGCCGCGTGTGAGCCGAAGGCGCTGCGCTACCGGTTCCTGCACGTGCCCGCCCGCCTGGTCCACAGCGCCCTGTCGCCGACGACTCAAGATCCCCGAGTCCTGGCCCTGGGCGGCCGCGATCGTTGCTGTCTTCGCGAACATCGCCGCGGTCCCGCAACCCGCCTGACCCAGCCCATCCGCCCACAACATCACCACCCGGAGACCCGCAGCCCGGCAGCGCCAGCCGGTGCGACGCCCTACCCGCCGTCACTCCGAACACGAGCGCACTCGATCACGCAGCTCCGACACAACCGCGGCCGTCGTCATGAAAGACCGGGGCTAGAAGCGCAAACATTATAAAGCCCACCTCGATTGCGCCAAAGGCGCGACCGCGGGGCGAAGAAGGCGTTAGTGCATATGCTACGAGAATGACTAGGGGGCCAAATGTTCTCACGTACACCCAGATGTCTGCACCTGCCGAGGCTGATTCACGCGGGTTGGCGTAAATGAAGGAAGTCAATAGGGCTGTCCACAGTAGGCTCCGTTGCAGCCGGTAGTCGGTCGCGCGATCCACAAGCGCAGCGTAGGCGCTCGGCAACTGAGGCTCCAGTCCTAGAGCCCGAGCGTGGCGGTTGGCCCGAGCGTGACATGTGGCCCGAGCGTGACGGGTGGCCGGACGGCGGTGTAGGGCGGCCGTTAGTCTTTTGCTCTACGGCTTTGGTCGAGACAAATGGAGCGAAGACGCGGTAACTTGTGGGTGCAAGTGGGCGAAGGCGGCACTTCTACGAGTAGACGTTTTTTCTGTATCGAAAGGTCAGTTCCATGAATGTCAGGCACGAACTGCATCAGTTCCTGATCGACTCGGCGGCCAGTTCGCTGTACATAAGAAGTCGCAGTAGGCTACGCCCACTTCTGCCTAGGTCGGGGAACACAAGTCTCACGGTAGATGGGTTCCCGAGGTCGGGAAACACGCGAGCTGCTGCTATTGTGCGCGCGACATGGCCCGATCGGCTTCTAAGCTCTCATCTTCATTCCGCCGCTGCTTTGCGCAAATCTGTTCGCGAGGGAATACCCACAGTATTTTTGGCTAGGGAACCGTTAATGGCGATTAGTTCTTTCCTTCAGTTTCATAACGGGCTCACGGCCGACCAGGCCCTTCGGCAATATGAGAAGATATATGGGACTGCTACCGAACTGGCTGACAAAATCTTCATCTCGCCGTTCGAAGTTACCACCGGGGATGCGTACTCCTGGGCAACTTCGATCGCGGCCTTCTCGTGCTTGCGAGTTCCGGAAAGCCAGCAAGCATCGCTCCACGACGCCATCAGCGAATCATCTATTCGCCACGATATTGAAGAGATGGCTCTAAAGACCCCGTGGGGTTTGACTGAACAGACGGTGTCGCGGCCGTCGGAGGCGCGAAGGCTGGGAGCCGAGTCTGCGAAAAGGGCTATCCGGGCTAGGGGCCGGCAGTTACACAGGTGTCAAGAGTTGTACGATTCTCTAGTTCCGAGTTCGTGAGGCGAGTCATGTGCAAGTGGCTGAGGATGGCGATGCGGTAATGAATGTCGTTCAATACTGCTTGCAAGACTGGAAGGCCAATAGGGGGTCGCCAAAGATTCAATTATTTCTCGCCTTTTGGCGACTTTGCCAGCACATGCGGATTCAGAGAGAACCCCTATCGTTCGCGGGTCGCGCTCTCGCCTATTGTTACCGCCTAACTTGTGAGATTGCGTGTGGCATGGAATTGCCCGTTTCGGTCAAGTGCGGGGAGCGGCTAACGGTGTATCATGGCTTCGGCACAGTGATTCACCCTCAGGCCGTTTTGGGGTGCGGCGTGATCCTTCGGCAGCAAGTGACGATTGGCAATCGATTTCCGGGGGATGGGGTGCCCCGGGTAGAAGACTCCGTCGAGTTTGGTGTTGGATCGATGGCTCTCGGCCCCATCACGCTTGGAGCTGGTGCGAAGTTGGGGGTGCAATCAGTGGCAACGTCCTCGGTGCCGCCCGGCGCCGTGCTTCGGCGTGCCTAGGTGAACTGTCTGGGCATGCTGACTCGCGTTTGCCCAACCCGAAGAAGCTTGAAGATCGTGGCAAATCGCATCGTAGATTGGGAAGTGCTGGAGGGCCGAGCGTTGGGGGCGCACAGCGGCTCCCGGGCCGCGGATCTGGTCTTCCGCAGGCGCGGGCAGTGATACTCGGCCCGACGGTTACGATGCTCTCTGCTTGTCCCCATTGAGAGGTAGCGTGCATGTCCGACACCCACGCCGACTACCGGCTGAGTCAACTCGACCAGCTGGAGGCGGAGTCGATCCACATCTTCCGCGAGGTCGCGGCCGAGTTCGAGAAGCCGGTGCTGATGTTCAGCGGCGGCAAGGACTCGATCGTGATGCTCCGCCTGGCCGAGAAGGCCTTCTACCCGGCGAAGATCCCGTTCCCGATCATGCAGGTCGACACCGGCCTTGACTTCCCCGAGGTCATGGAGACCCGCGACAACTGGGTCAACCGCCTCGGGGTGAACCTCGTGGTCGCCTCCATCGACGACGCGATCGCCAACGGCATCGTGGTCGACGACGGCAAGACATCGCGCAACCGCCTGCAGATCGGCACGCTGCTCAACGCCATCGAGGAGAACGGCTTCACCGCTGCCTTCGGTGGCGGCCGCAGGGACGAGGAGAAGGCTCGGGCCAAGGAGCGGGTGTACTCGCATCGCGACGAGTTCGGGCAGTGGGATCCGAAGAACCAGCGCCCCGAGCTGTGGTCGCTCTACAACGGCCGCCTGCACGAGGGCGAGCACATGCGGATCTTCCCGATCAGCAACTGGACCGAGCTCGACGTGTGGTCCTACATCGCCCGCGAGGGCATCGAGATTCCCACGATCTACTACGCCCACCAACGCCGGGTGTTCAAGCGCAACGGCATGCTCATGACCGAGACGCCGCTCAATCCGTGCAAGGAGGGTGAGGTCGCCGAGGAGCGCACCGTGCGTTTCCGCACGTGTGGCGACATCACGCTCACCGGATGCGTGGAGTCGACTGCCTCCACCATCGAAGAGATCATCGAAGAGATCGCAGTGGCCCGAGTGACCGAACGCGGTGAGACCCGCGGCGACGACAAGTTCTCCGAAGCTGCCATGGAGGACCGCAAGAAGGAGGGCTACTTCTGATGGCCGAGAACGCATCTGCCACCGACGGCGCGACCGCCGTCGAGACCGTCACCCAGCACATGGACATGCTGCGGTTCGCCACCGCCGGTTCGGTGGACGACGGCAAGTCGACCCTCATCGGCCGTCTGCTGCTGGACTCCAAGTCGATCTTCGAGGACCAACTCGAGGCCGTGGAGAACACCTCCAAGGGCAAGGGCTACGACTACACCGACCTGGCGCTGCTGACCGATGGCTTGCGCTCCGAGCGCGAGCAGGGCATCACCATCGATGTCGCCTACCGCTACTTCGCGACGCCCAACCGCAAGTTCATCATCGCCGACACCCCCGGGCACGTGCAGTACACCCGGAACATGGTCACCGGCGCCTCGACCGCCGACCTCGGCCTCGTACTCGTCGACGCCCGTCAGGGCCTGACCGAGCAGTCGCGACGGCACGCAGTGATCCTCTCGCTGCTGCGAGTGCCGCACCTGGTGCTGGCCGTCAACAAGATGGACCTGGTCGACTTCGACCAGGAGATCTTCAACAAGATCCACGACGAATTCACCCAGTTCGCCACCAAGCTCTCGATCCCGGACCTGGAGGTCATCCCGATCTCCGCCCTCCAAGGCGACAACGTGGTGAACCGCTCCGAGCACACGCCGTGGTACTCCGGACCAACCCTGATGCACCACCTCGAGCACGTGCACGTGGCCTCCGACCGCGACCTCGTCGACACGCGATTCCCCGTGCAGTACGTCGTGCGACCGAAGTCGGACGAGTACCACGACTACCGCGGCTACGGCGGCCAGGTCGCAGGCGGCGTGCTCAAGCCGGGTGACGAGGTCGTGGTACTCCCCAGCGGCATGACCAGCAAGATCGCTGGTATCGACTTCTTCGACCAGGAGGTCGCCGAGGCATTCCCGCCGATGTCGGTCACCGTCCGCCTCGAGGACGATGTCGACGTCTCTCGTGGCGACATGATCGCCCGCGTGAAGAACGCACCGGCACCGAGTCAGGACATCGACGCCATGGTGTGCTGGATGACCAACACGCCATTGAAGCCGCGCCAGAAGCTCGCCATCAAGCACACCACGCGCGTCGCTAGGGCCCTCGTGAAAGACATCCAGTACCGCATGGACGTCAACACTCTGCACCGTGACCAGGAGGCTGGCGAGCTCAACCTGAACGAGATCGGCCGGGTGCAGTTGCGCACGACGGTGCCGCTGTTGTGTGATCCCTATTCGAAGAATCGCACCACCGGCTCGTTCATCCTCATCGATGAGGCGACGGGCGTTACCGTCGGCGCCGGGATGATCAACGCGGGCAACTGACGCCACTAGAGAAAGCAGAAGAGGCAGCCGTTCCCGCTGGGGCGGCTGCCTCTTTGCTCTTTAAGGCCGGGCCTGTCTCAGTAGGCGCCTCGGCTGCTCGTGACGGCACCTAGGGTGCGAGCCAGGATGGACAGGTCTTGGAGCATCGACCAGTTGTCGACGTAGTAGAGATCCAGCCTGATCGCCTCGTGCCATGAGAGATCCGAGCGGCCGGATACCTGCCACAGCCCGGTCATGCCAGGTCGCACCCTGAGGCGGCGGATCGTGTCGTCGTCGTAGTCGGCGACCTCGCTCGGCAAGGGAGGGCGCGGGCCGACCAGGCTCATGTCGCCCCTGAACACGTTGAAGAGCTGAGGCAACTCGTCGATCGAGAAACGGCGCAGCCACTTGCCGGGAGCTGTGATGCGAGGGTCGTCCTTCATCTTGAACAGTCCACCGGAGTATCCGCTCTGCTCGTGCAGTTGAGCGAGCCTCGCCTCGGCGTCCACCACCATGGTGCGGAACTTCAGGCAGGCGAACTCCTCGCCGTCCTTCCCGGTGCGGGTCTGTCGAAAGAAGATCGGACCACGGTCGTGAGCCTTGACCTGAAAAGCCGAGAGCATCAGTAGCGGTGCGAAAAGGACGATGAGGGCGCCTGAACCTGCGATGTCGAAGGCACGCTTGCCCCAGCGAGATGCGTCCAGCCAGGTCGGAGGGTCGATGTGGATAAGTGGGAGACCACCCACGGGCCGGACCTTCACACGATCGGAGGAGATGTCGGTGACGCTGGGGACCACGACGACCTGCACGTGGCTCTGCTCCAGTTCCCACACCACCTTACGCAGTTGGTTGGAGGATCCGGTGGACCCGCCAGCGAAGAGGATGGTGTCGGCGCGAGAGATTCTGGCCAGCTTGACCACATCGTCGGTATTACCGAGCACCGGAATGCCCGAGGCTGTCTCCTCGCTCAGGTCGTACTCAGGGGTCAGTGCCCCGACGATCTCGTAGCCCAGCCAGGTCTCGCGGCGCAGAACAGACGCAATCTCGTCGACGTGAGAACGGGAACCCGTGAGCAGAACCCGCTGCCGCAGGCCCCCGCGCCGCCTAGCGCCTTGCAGGGCAGCGCGCAGCCCGGCTCGACCGAACAGCAGGGCAGGAACCCCGAGGCCGAAGGCCAGCATGAAAAAGCCCCGAGAGAGATCGAACTTGACCAGGTAGCAACCGACCCCAGTCAGTCCGCCTGCCATCAGACTCGCGTTGAACACTCTGCGGAACTCGTCGGTGCCCGCGCCGAACACGTCCGTCTTGTAACTGCCGCGCAGTGCCAGCATGAGCAGCCATCCGAGAATGATCAGTGGCCCGGCAACACTCAGCGAATCCTCGACGGAGACGGAGGATCTGAAGAAACCGAGCTCGCGGCGGCCCACGATCGCCACCAAACCGATGACCACCATGACAACCGTGTCGATGAGCAGCGCGGTGGCGGGCAGGTAGTGCAAGAAGCGGCTGGGGGGGCGGCTGGCCACGCTTCTTCCGTTGGAGGTGAGACTCATGTCGCTTCCAAAACTCTCGCTTGAAGGGAGTTCCTCGGCTGATGCTCGGCGCTGAGCAGTGGCGGCGCCGGTCGACCGGAGCACTCGACCAGTGCGTGCGGCACCTTACGGCGAATGAGAACAGGGTGCACCTGCCAGAGGGCGCAGCCCCTTACTGTGCGCATTCTGTGGGCAAAGGGTGGACTAGACGTGGTGCTGGCTCAAGCCCCGGAGCGGCTCGCTTCAGAGCTCATGTTCAATGGAGGCCATGAGTAGGCGACGACGGGCCCACCCAGCCAGGCGAACCTCGACAAGCCCTGCAACGCGATGACGGGGTCTCATGCTGCGAGCGCGCAGTCGCCCCCGTCGACAGAGGAACTCGACCAAGCCGCTGAACTTACGCGTGCCGTCTCGGTGGCATTCCGCGGCCAGGTGGTCGGTCAGGGGCGACTCCTGACCTCGATGCTGGTGGCGCTCATGACCGAGGGCCACGTGTTGCTGGAGTCGGTGCCAGGCTTGGCCAAGACGCTAGCGTCGTCCACGCTGGCCAAGGCGGTGGCAGCACAGTTCAGCCGCATCCAGTGCACGCCGGACCTGCTGCCCAGCGACATCGTCGGGACGCAGGTCTACGACCCGCGGCACCACGTCTTCGAGACCCAGCTCGGGCCGGTGCACGCCAACATCGTGCTGCTCGACGAGATCAACCGAGCCAGCGCCAAGACGCAGTCGGCGATGCTCGAGGCGATGCAGGAGCGGCAGACCTCGATCGCTGGGCAGGTGCACCCTTTGCCCCGGCCGTTCATGGTGCTCGCGACGCAGAACCCGATCGACGACGAGGGCACTTATGTGCTGCCCCAGGCGCAGATGGACCGCTTTCTGCTCAAGGAGGTGCTCGACTATCCCTCACCCGACGACGAGACGGCGATGCTCGACCGTATCGGCGACGGCAGGCTCGGTGGTGGGGGAGGGCACGGCGCTTTGGTTTCTGGAGTCATCCAACCGGCCGACGTGCTTGCCCTACAAGAGCTCACCTCGCGGGTGTACGTCGATGCGTCGGTGAAGCGCTACATCGTCGAACTCGTCGCCGCCACCCGCGATGCCGAGAAGGTCGTCGGGCCCGAGATCGGTGCCTACGTCGAGACCGGGGCGAGCCCGCGCGGGTCGATCGCGTTCTTCGCCGTTGCGCGTGCCCTGGCCGTGCTGGCCGGCCGCGACCACGTCATCCCGGAGGACGTGCGCGAACTGCGGCACTCGGTGCTGCGGCACCGGATCCGGCTCACGTTCGATGCCCTCGCCGACCGCGTGCAGCCCGAGACCGTGATCGACGCGGTCTTCGCTGCGAGCCCGACTCCCTAGCAAGTGGTGCGAGGTAGGTCACCTGCGGGTCGCATCGACCCATCAAGTCGGGCAGGATGCCGGTTTAACCGATGCCACCAGCACGACACAGGTCAGAACGGAGACCCCAGTTGAAGGCGTTGATCACCGGAATCACCGGTCAGGACGGCTCCTACCTCGCCGAGCTCTTGCTCGGCAAAGGTTATGAGGTGCACGGCCTGATCAGGCGGGCCTCTACGTTCAACACCCAGCGGATCGACCATCTCTACCAGGATCCGCACGCCGACGGCGCGAAGTTGTTTCTGCACTACGGGGATCTCTCCGACGGCGCCCGACTGGTGACGCTGCTCAACGAGATACAGCCCGACGAGGTCTACAACCTGGCGGCTCAGTCGCATGTGCGGGTCAGCTTCGATGAGCCTGAGCACACTGGTGACACCACTGGTGTCGGAGCGATGCGGTTGCTCGAGGCGGTGCGTATGGCCGGCATCCAGTGCCGCTACTACCAGGCATCGAGCTCGGAGATGTTCGGCGCCACCCCGCCGCCGCAGAACGAGGAAACGCCGTTCTACCCGCGCTCGCCCTACGGGGCGGCCAAGGTGTACGCCTACTGGGTCACCAAGAACTATCGCGAGGGATACGGGATGTTCGCCACCAACGGCATCCTGTTCAACCACGAGTCGCCGCGCCGAGGCGAGACGTTTGTGACCCGCAAGATCACCCGGGCCGTCGCGCGCATCAAGGCCGGCCTCGAGGACCACGTGTACCTGGGCAACCTCGACGCGATCCGCGACTGGGGCTACGCGCCCGAGTACGTCGAGGGCATGTGGCGCATGCTCCAGGCCGACGAGCCAGACGACTACGTGCTCGCGACCGGCGGCAACTTCACGGTGCGCGACTTCGTCGTCACCGCTTTCGAGCACGCCGGGCTGGACTGGGAGAAGCATGTGCGCTTCGACGAGCGCTACCTGCGCCCGACCGAGGTCGACGCCCTCATCGGCGACGCCTCCAGGGCCGAGCGCCAGTTGGGGTGGAAGGCCACGGTGCAGACCGACGAGCTGGCGCGCATCATGGTCGACGCCGACATCGAGGCGCTCGGGCACGAGGGACGACCCTGGTACGACAAGGTCGGTCTCGACGGCTGGCCGCAGGTGGGCAAGCCGGGGATCACCGGTGTCTGAGGCGGCCACCCTCGACGACTGGGCTCCTCATCCTCTCGATCGAGACGCCACGTTCTACGTTGCCGGTCACAGAGGGCTGGTCGGCTCGGGTATCTGGCGGCGGCTCCAGAGCGCAGGGTTCACCGATCTGGTAGGCCGCTCGTCGTCCGAGCTGGACCTCAAGGACCGCGGCTCGGTGTTCGACTTCTTCGCCGAGACCCGGCCGAAGTACGTGGTGCTGGCGGCCGCCAAGGTCGGCGGGATCCTCGCCAACAACACCTACCCGGTCGACTTTCTCAGCGACAACCTGCGTATCCAGACCAACGTACTCGACGCGGCGCTGCAGGTCGGCGTCGAACGACTGTTGTTCCTCGGCTCGTCGTGCATCTACCCGCGGCTCGCGCCGCAGCCGATCACCGAAGACTCGCTGCTCACCGGGCACCTGGAGCCCACCAACGACGCCTACGCCATCGCCAAGATCGCCGGCATCCTGGGCGTGCAGGCGGTGCGGCGGCAGTACGGCTTGCCGTGGATCTCGGCCATGCCCACGAACCTCTACGGCCCGGGCGACAACTTCTCGCCCACGGGCAGTCACGTGCTACCGGCGCTCATCCGCCGCTACGACGAAGCCGTGCGCGAAGGGCTGGACTCGGTGACCAACTGGGGCACGGGTTCGCCACGGCGTGAGTTCCTGCATGTCGACGACATGGCGGACGCGTGCCTGCACCTCATGGAGCACTACGACGGGCCAGAGCAGGTCAACGTGGGCACCGGGCGGGACTCCACCATCAAGGAGATCGCTCAGACCATCGCCGAGGTGACGGGCTTTCAGGGTCAGACCCATTGGGACACCACGAAGCCGGACGGCACACCGCAGAAGCTGCTCGACGTCTCCAGGCTCCGTGCTGCCGGCTGGGAGGCCAAGATCGCTATGCGAGAAGGGCTGACGTCGACCCTGGCCTGGTACCGCGAGCACGCCGCCGACCTGCGCGAAGTCGGCTGAGAGCCCCGGGCCGGGAGCCGGCGACGCCTCCTAGCCTGATTCTCACTGACCGTTCTCGGGAGGAAGTCAGCCATGGCAGGACACGTCACCCGCGTCCGCGCCCGGCTGGCTCTGGTGAGCCATCGGCGGGTGCTGGGGCTGCTCGAAGGCCAGTACGCGGCCGTGCAGACCGGTCGGGGGCTCGACTTCAACGACCTGCGCGAGTACGTGCGCGGCGACGACGTGAAGGACATCGACTGGAAGGCGACCGCGCGCAGCCGCGAGCCGCTGGTGCGCCGCTACGTCGCTGAGCGGCGGCACACGGTCTGGCTGGTGATGCCTACCGGGCGTGAGATGGCCGCCGCGGCCGACACGGCGTCGTCCAAGACCGAGCTCGCGCTGCTCGTGGCGGGCATCGTCGGATGGGTGGCCGCGAGCAACGGTGACCGGGTCGGGTGCGCCTACGGCGACGCGGGCGGGTCGCACCTGCTGCCGGCGACGACCGGTGAGCTGCACCTCGAGCGCTGCCTCACCGCCGTCGACGACGCCAGCGGCCTCGAGGCGGCCGACGACGACCTGCCCGGGCTGCTCGGCCGCTTCGCCCGGACCGTGCGGGGGCGCGGAATCATGCTGCTGGTCTGCGGGCTGCCCGATCTCGATGACCACCGCGACGAGGTGGTGCGCCTGCTGCGGCGGTTGCGGCAGCAGCACGAGGTGCTGGTGGTCAGCGTCGGAGACGCCGATCCGGGCGGTTCCGACGCCTCGGGGGCGGGTGGCTACGACCTCGACACCGCGCACGGGCTGCCGCCGTGGGCGAGGGGCGACGCGCTGCTCACCGCCGAGCTGGCGCGATCGGACGCCGACCGGTTGAGCGCCTTCGCCTCGCTGATGAACCGCTCGGGCGTCGTGCACCGGCACGTGATCAGCGCCGACGCGGCGCTGCCGGCCGTCGTCGAACTGTTGGAGAGGCATCGCCATGCTCGGCGGCAGTGAGGTGCGTGCGGATCTGCCCGTCGAGCTGCAAGGGCCGGCGGCGTACTCCCACCTCTGGTGGTGGGTGGCCGGGGGACTGGTCGCGTTCGTAGTGCTCTATGTGGTGGCGGTGCTGTGGTTCACGCGCGCACCCAAGCCGCGGAGCCCGCGCAAGGCCCTGCTCGCCGAACTGGACGCCATCGAGGCCGATGTGGCCGCTGGGCGGGTGCCCGCACGGGTCGGTCACCAGCGAATCAGCAGTTGCGTGCGGGCCGGTGCGTCCGAGGTGACGGGGATTCCGGCCGGCACCATGACGCTGAGTGATCTGCGGGCGTGGGAGCGCGGGCGCTCGGAGGGTGTGGGGGGTTTCGACACGGTCTCGCCTAGCGGCTCGACCGGCTCAACCACCGGTGGGGAGGTCTCGCCTAGCGGCTCGCCCGGCTCAACCACCGGTGGGGAGGTCTCGCCTGGCGGCTCGACCGGCTCAACCACCGGTGGGGAGGTCTCGCCTAGCGGCTCGACCGGCTCAACCACCGGTGGGAGGCCTTCGCGTCCGGCGTCCGGCGACTCGGTCAGCGGTGGGGGCGCGGGTCTGGCCGAGCTCGTGGAGCTCGTGTATCCGCCCGAGTTCGGGGTGTCGGATGCGGTCGCCGAGGAGCGATTCGCAGACGCGCTGGCCCGGGCACGGGAGATCGTGCGGGGGTGGGCGTGATGGTCGATCTCATCCCGCACCTCGATCTGCGGTGGCCGTGGGTGCTGCCGGTCGTCGCGGTGGTCGTCCTCGCGTTGGTGGCGCGGTGGTGGTGGGTGGCGCGGCGGGCCGAGACACCGTCAGGGCTGCTCGTGCTGGCCGCACGGATGCGACGGCTGCCCCGCTACCGCACGCTGCTGCGACGACGCCGCATCCAGGCGTGGGGCAGCCTGGTCGCTGCGATCGTGATGCTGGCCGGTGCCGCGCTGCTGGTGGCCAGGCCTCAGCGCACCGAGACGGAGAGCCTCGACGGGCAGACCCGCGACCTCATGCTCTGCCTCGACGCCTCGGCCTCGATGGACCCGTACAATCAGGCGGTCGTGTCGGCCGTCCAGAAGATCGTCGGCGACCTACCCGGGGATCGAGTCGGACTGACTCTCTTCAGCGGGTCGGCGGTGACGATCTTCCCGCTCACCGACGACATCTCCTACGTCAAACAGCGCCTGCGCGAGGCCGACCGTGCCTTCGCGAAGAGCAACGACGACTACTTCACCGGCGTGCAGCTCAAGGACGGCGAGTCCAGCCTCATCGGTGACGGGCTGGTCTCGTGCGCCCGGCGCATGGGGGACGACCCCGACCGCAGCCGGGCCGTGATCCTCTCCAGCGACAACGACCCCAACGGCAGCGGCGTCTACTCACTCGCCCAGGCATCGCAGTTCGTCGACAAGCTCGACGTGCGGGTCTACGGCATCGGCGCCCCCACGCTCGACACCGCGCAGGCCAGCACGCGGGAGCAGGACTTCCGCTCGGCGGTGAGCTCGACCGGTGGAGAGCTCGAGAACCTGGACGGCGACGGCACCGCCCAGCGGATCGTGCGGGGCATCGATCAACTCGAGCAGAGCCGGATCGACCGGCCCACGCGCACCACCTCGGTGGACGACCCGGGGATCGGCGTTCTTGTGGTGGCGGCTGGTGGTGTGCTCTTGGGGCTCGTGGTGGTGGTCGCCGCCTTGGGCGGGCTGTTGGACGCCTTTCGGCGGCGACGCGTGCGGGGTGGTACTTCGTGAGGGATTGCTTCTCGGCTCACGGGGTTTCGACGCGCTCGTCGCTGGGGCTCCTCGCGGCTCGACCAGGGGGCATTCCGGGTCACGGGGTTTCGGCGCGCTTGTCGTTGGGGCTCCTCGCGGCTCAACCAGCGGAGGGTGATGTGCGACGCACCACTGGCGCTGGAAGTGGGGCTTCGTGAGGGGTTTCGACGCGCTCGTCGCTAGAGCTCCTCGCGGCTCAACCACCGTGCTGCGGCGGGTTGGGATTGCCGTTGTGTTGCTGATGATCCTGCTCGGAGTCGGCAACCGACCGGGGGTGGACGACCCGGGGGTGCCGCCGTTGGAGCTGGTGGTGGCACTGGACCGCACCACCTCGATGGACGCCACCGATGGGTCGGGCGTGCCGGGGTCGGGGGATGAGTCGCGGCTCGATGTAGCCGAACAGACCGTGCAGAGGCTGCTCGACGCACTGCCCGAGGCCGAGGTGTCGCTGGTGACGTTCGGGGCGAAGGCCGAAGTCGTGGTGCCGTTCACCAGCGACCGCGCGCTGCTGCGCGACCGCCTCGACGCGATCACCACCGAGCCGCCCACGACGACGGTCGGCTCGAGCCTCTCCCGACCGCTGCCCTTCGTGCAGGGCGCGCTCGAGATCGCCGATGCGCAGGACTCCGGCGCTGAGCGGCGCCGCGCCGCCGTCGTGCTCGTCGGCGACGGTGAGGACACCGCCGACGTCGCCGAGGCCGGGTGGAACTCGCTGCGCGACTCGCGGGACGCCGGGCTCGTGCTCGGCGTCGGCACGGCCGAGGGCAGCACGATGCCGATCACCGGTGAGGTGCAGCCGCTCATCGACCCGACCACCGGCGAGCCGGCCGTCTCGAAGGCCGACTTCGGCAACCTGGAGACCGTGGCCAGACAGCTCGACGTGCCGATGGTGCGCGTGCGCGCCACCGGTCGGCAGGCCACCGACGTCGACACCCTCGCCCGCGAGCTTCGCGCCCAGGCGTACGCCGACCTGCCCGAGGCTCGCTCCTCGCGCGAGGTTACCTGGCTGTGGGCCCTGCTGCTGCTGGCCTTCGTGCTGTTCGAGGTGCGGTACGCGTGGCGCGAGGTGCTCGTCGTCCGGCGAGAGGCTCGCGCATGACCACTCTGACCCGGATTCGCCGCACTCCGGCCGAGATCGAGCGCGACGCCGTCGCCGAGCGCCGACTCCGGTGGCGTCGTCGTCTGCTCTGGATCGGGCTCCTACCGATCCTGCTGCTCTTGCTCGTCTCGTGCCGGATCGGCGTGCTGCTCTGGCACGACCACGCCGGGCGGGCGGCATATGCCGAGAAGGACGCCGAAGGCGCCCGATCGCAGTTCGCCGCGAACGCCCGGTGGAACCCCGTCGTGGAGCGCTGGATCTCGCCGTACGACGAGGGAACCGCGGCGTTCGGGCAGGGGGAGTACGACGACGCGGTCAGGTTGCTCGAGCGGGCCCTGCCGCTGGCGCCGCCACCCGAGGAGTGCCGGGTGCGCATCAACCTCGCGCTCTCACATGAAGCGCTCGCGAAGACCGCCATCGGCAAGCTCGACTTGGCCACCGTGCAGTCCGAGGCCCAGGCCGGCCGTCAGGTGCTCGCCGAGGGTGGCTGTCTCAACGAGGTTGTCGAGCTGGCGAGGGCCGCCGGCGTCGACCTCTCCCGGTTCTCAAGCCTGGAGCTCACGCAGCTCACCGCCGGAGACCTCACGAGTGACGAGCGGTCGGCCGTCGAGGGGCTCGACGCTGGCGCTCGGGCTCGCGCACGGCAGCGCGCCGGTTCGGCGGGTGACGTCGACCAGCGGCTGGCTCAGCTGATCGACCAGCGCGCCGCGCTGCTGGCGTCGTTCGAGCAACAGCAGCAGAGCGGGTCAGGGAAGCAGAAGGAGAAGGACGACCCGCAGCTCTCCGAGCTCAAGGAGCGCAACCGTCAGGGCGAGCAGTTGAGACAGCAAGACAGCGACCGATCGCCGTCCGGCCAAGAGAAGGAGCCCCCGGTGACGTGGTGAGTCCTCTCCCGCCGTGCATCGGGCGTTCACCTCGCCTGGGGCGGTTGGCCATCCGTGCTGCTCAACCTGAGGGTCATGGAGATCACGGTTGCCGGAATCGGCTACGTCGGGCTCGCCAACGCCGTCATGCTCGCCCAACGTCACGCGGTGCGGGCCATCGACATCGACCCGCGCCGCGTGGACCTCGTGCAGCGGGGCCTCAGCCCACTGCGTGACCCCGAGATCGAGCGGTACCTCGCCACCTGCGATCTCGACCTGCGTGCCACGACCGACACCACCGCCGGACTCACGGGTGCCGAGGTGGTGTTCGTGGCGACGCCCACCAACTACGACACCCGTACCAACTACTTCGACACCTCCTCCGTCGAGGCCGTGATCAGGGCCGCGGCGAAGCACGCCCCCGACGCCGTCGTGGTCGTGAAGTCGACCGTCCCGGTCGGTTTCACCGAGCGCATGCGGGCTGAGCACCCGGGGCAAAGCGTCGTCTTCAGCCCGGAGTTTCTGCGGGAGGGTCGCGCGCTCTACGACAACCTGCACCCCTCGCGCATCGTGGTCGGAGACGACGGCTACGACGGCAAGCTCGTGGCCGATCTGCTGGTGGAGGGAGCGGAGGATCCGCGCGTGCCGGTGCTGCTCACTGGCCCCACCGAGGCCGAGGCCATCAAGCTGTTCGCCAACACCTACCTGGCGCTGCGGGTGGCGTACTTCAACGAGCTCGACACCTACGCCGCCCTGCACGGGCTCGACACCAAGCAGATCATCGACGGCGTCAGCCTCGACCCGCGCATCGGCACGCACTACAACAACCCGAGCTTCGGCTACGGCGGCTACTGCCTACCCAAGGACACCCGCCAGCTCATGGCCAACTACGCCGACGTGCCGCAGAACCTCATCTCCGCCATCGTCTCGGCCAACACCACGCGCAAGGACTTCGTGGCCGAAGACGTGCTGCGCCGCAAGCCGTCGGTCGTAGGCATCCACCGGCTGGTCATGAAGGAGGGCTCCGACAACTTCCGGATGAGCTCCGTGCAGGGCGTCATGAATCGGATCAAGGCCAAGGGCGTGCCCGTGCTCGTCTACGAGCCCGGCCTCGACGACGACGACTTCTTCGGCTCCGAGGTCGTGCGCGACCTCGCCGACTTCAAGGCCCGCGCCGACGTGATCATCGCCAACCGGTTCGCCGACGAGCTGCTCGACGTCGAGGAGAAGGTCTACACCCGCGACATGTTCGGAAGGGACTAGCGTGCCCCAGAGATCGTCAGGGGCGGCCTGAGAGCACTCATATTTCGGCAAGAAACCCCTGTCTCTTGCGTTGAAGTTCGACAAGTGATCGCCCGGCTCGCCTCGAGCCTGAGTGGCAGGCTGCCCACCGTGCTCACGATCAATGGCTCCGCCAGGCCCATCTGCCGAAGTCGCTCTCGCAGCGTCGAGCGGGAGGTCGAGCTTGGCCGTTTGCAACTCGTGACGCGTCGTCGATGCCGTATTCGAGGGGGTGTACGGGTGCCGCTACGTGCCCGACGAACCCCATGACAATTTTGCCTCAAGAGTCATCCGGTCGCCCTGGTGCGGGGAGGCTCATCACCCCACGGCGTGACCTCGGGAGTTCTGGTCCTTCCCGGCCGAACGGCTCATTCGAGGCAGAGTGGGCCCGGCAGACCGGTTCAGTGCTGGGCGTGAGGGCATCGACAGCGTCCCGAAGTAAACTCTCGCCCTAGCGATCGCGGCGGAGATCGGTATCGTTCTGCCGTGCTAGCGGACGGCTCTAACAAGAACGATGCGGTCAACCTTCTACGAGCTGTCGCAGCAGTGGCCGTCCTGGCGAGCCACTTTCGCGTCCTCTTGTTCAAGGACTATGACGATGTGCCCCACACGCTCGTCAACTTCGCTCTGTATGGAGTGACCTCGTTAGGCCATCAAGCCGTGATCGTCTTCTTCGTACTCTCGGGCTTCTGGGTTGGCGGCGCGGTCATACGCGACACCAAGCGTCGCAGGTTCTCATGGAGTCGGTACGGCACTCAGCGACTCATCAGGCTCTGGCTGGTGCTCCTGCCCGCCCTGGTGCTCACCCTCATCCTCGACCGGGTTGGCCGCGCGCTGTTCCCAGCTGCATCCGTGTACAACGCCGACGCCGCCTATCACCAGCAGGTGGTTTCCGAGGCGCCCAACGACAGCGTCTGGGACTTCCTGGGCAATGCCGCGTTCCTGCAAACCGTCCACGTGCCGCCGCTGGGGTCTAACACGGCCCTCTGGTCGATCGGCTTTGAGTTCTGGTTCTACGTCATGTTCCCGCTGCTTGCGTTGGCCGTGATCGGACGAGGCCGGTGGGTGCACCTCGCCGTCCTCTTGGCCGTCTGCCTCTTCGTCGGGCCCAGAATTGTGGCCTACTTCCCGATGTGGTGCATGGGGGTCGGAGTGGCCATGGCCGCGCGTGCACTCCAGGCGAGGTTGCACAAGCTCGGTCGCCTGACGTTGGCTGCCGCGCAGAGCGCGGTCGGCTTCGCGGTCCTGCTGGCGGCCGTCGTGGCTCGTGCCGGCGCAGGCCCTCTCATCGTCCGGGACTATGGAGTCGCTGTGGTCACCACGGTCTTGCTGGTACTTCTGCTCAACGACTTTGCGATCAGACGGGAGCCTTCCGGGGGCGGCTTGCTCGGCCGCGCTTCGGGATACGCGGACAGTTCCTACTCGCTGTACGCCGTGCATCTCCCGATTGTGGTGTTTGGGATCGCCGTGTTCGGGGTCAGTGCTGGCGATCGTTGGGCTTCGACCCCCGCCCACTGGGTGGCCTATGTGGCTCTCTGCCTTGCGGTGATGTTGATGGCCTACGTGTTTTCACTGGCCACCGAGCGGCAGACCACGCGTGTGCGCCGTCGCTTCTTCGCCCTATTCAAGCTGTCATCGCCGAGGACGGAACCCCAACTCAATGGCTAAGACGACCCCAGCTCCCAGGGCTCGGGTGCCGCTGCTGGCGGCGGCGGCAGCGTTCATGCTGCTAGTGCAGGACACCTTGGCGCGCGCCGGGCTACAAGGCCCTCTGACCATCCTGCTACTGATCGCCGCCGTCTTCATGTTTCCCAAAGCGCTCATGCGCGAGGATCGGAGTTCTCCGAACCGTGAGCCGGTAGCGCTGATGAGGCGCATGGTCCCCTGGCCTGTGTGGCTGCTGCCCATCTGGGCCACCAGTGTCCTAGTGGTCAGTGGCGTCACCACCGATGGCGTCCAGAACGTCATCGTCTACTGGCTCTTCCCGCTGACGGCAGCGGCCGTGTCCGCCGCCTCGAGCCGAGGAACCCCAGAGATCTTCGTCAAGTGGACCACGCGCCTCGCGCTGGTCGCAGCCATCGGCTACGTGGTCCTGGTGTTGGCTACCGGGCCGGGGCTGATCGAAGGTTTTCACGGTGCTCGTGGCACCGGGTGGGGCGGCCTCTTCGCGATGTGCGTGATCGTTCCATTCATCGCCTACGGGAACGTTCGGCCCTGGGTCATGTACGCGATCATGGCGGCCATAGTTCTGTCGCTGTCCCGGACTCCGGCGGTCATCGGCGCGGGATTGCTGCTCATCCCTTCGCTGAGCGCCGGCGGAACGCGTGCCGCCATTCGCCTGGGCATCCGGCTAGTCCTAGTGGCGATCGCCGGCTACGTCGCGCTCACTCGCATTCCGGCTGTCCGAGACAGATTCGTGGGCGGCGACAACGGCTCCCTGTTGGGCGTCAAGGTAAACACCTCGGGTCGAGACCTGCTGTGGGAGATCACGCTCCGGCACTTCCACCAAGCCCCCAATCCTTTGCTGGGATGGGGCCCTGGGGCGATCTCGGAGTACCTTCCGGCGCTCACCGGCCAGGACCATCCCCACAACGAGTACCTGCGGCTCCTGCACGACACGGGCTACGTTGGCGTCGTCTTGTGGTCAGTTGGAGCGCTGACCCTGGTTCTGCTGGCTTACAAGCTGTGGCGTGCGGCCTCGGATCCGGTCGACAAGGCGTGCCACCTTGGCGCGCTCATCTCGATGCTCGCGCTGATGTCTGGGTCGTTGACGGACAACCTGATCATCTCGATCCTTGACGTGCTTCCTGCTGCCACGATGGTGGGGCTGTCGCTTTCGCGGCCGACGCTTCCTGCGCAGAAGGTGGGCCCAACGCTTCAGGGCCGCGTGCGACGCCAGTCTCGCGAGAGCGATGACAAGATCGCGGTCTAGGCAGAGGTTCCGTCGATCAATAGTCCCTGCGCCACCAGCTGGTTGATCACGCTGGCCAGGGCTGCGTTGCCAGCACGCGAACCTGAGACCGTGGGGGCCTGGATGGGCGTGGCGCCTCTGAAGCCCGCCTTGGTGCCGGTGTGCTTTAGATCGCCGGTGGGTGCGAGCTCGCCATTGACCTTGAGGTTGGCTAGTTGGTTCTTGCCACCGCTCCCGCCCGTAGCAACGATGATCAGGCCCCGAGCCGCCGCCCGACGCGGTGACCTGCTGATACGAGGCCCCCGGCAGGACGCCGAAGCCGCCCGAGACGAGTTCGCGGATCGCGCCCAGGTTGGCGGTGGATTTGTTGAAGATGTTGCGAAGGTCGAAGGCACTCGTCCCCGTGCTGATGGTGACTCCGTACTTCACGCCGCGATCAAGGTTGAACTGGTCGAGCACGGCGTCGGTAGCGTGGATCCCCAGCGTGTCGTTGCCGAACTCGACTCCAGTCTCGTGATGCTCGATGTGGATGTTGCGTATCGGAACCTTGCCGCACAGGACTCGGATAGCCACTGAGCCGGCGGGCAGGTCCAAGAGGCTCTTGACGTTGAAGGTGATGTCGTTGATGTCGATGGGAGCGGCGCCTCGGATGACCATAGATGGCGTGGTGCCGTCATGAGAGGCCGACGTGTAGCACTCGCCGTGCGTGATGACGTAGTTCTGTGGCGTGAAGGCGCCGCCAGCGTCTGTGCGCACATCGATGGCGGCGGCCATGTAGTTGCTGATGAGGAACTCGTCCAGTCCACTTTGCTCCTGAGCTTCGTGGATCAGCACCCCAGAGACGCCTGGCCGGTCGTTGCAGTCGATGGTGGCGTTTCGGAGGCGTGACCCGAACCCGGCGAGCCGGACGACGTGGCTGTCGGTGAACCCAGTGGCGGCCTTGATGACGGCCCGGCCCCGAGCGCCTCCGAAGTCGACCTCAAGGCCGGCGGGAAAGTCGACCCGGCTAGAGACGAGGTACTCGCCTGGGTCAAGAAGCGCACGTCCCAGTCCGGTGGACCCGACACGCGCAATCATGTCCGCAATCGCCGCGTCTCCCGCCAGTCCACCCTTGCGAGCGCGGATGGTGAGAGAGTCCTCCCCAACTGCCCGCTGCGCGTTCTCGGGCTTCGCGGCATAGGCCGCCGAAAGAGCAGGCTTGGCGTAGGTGCCACCAGCGACGTTCTCCGCATTATGGCTGGCGCTCGTTACTCGGCCCTCGACGCGGTCGCGACCTCGTCGTCCTTAAGAATCGCAGGGACTCGTGAACGAAGTTGGGTGTCAGAACCGTCAGATGCTGTTCCGCCTTGAGCGTGTGGGGGATTTCGGCGGCGAAAGTCTGCTGCCCGATGGCCCCTTCGTGAATAGCACCGGGTAGTGCTGCGGGCCCCGACCTCGCGTCACGCCAAAGAGTCAGCCTCGGGCTGGAGTCGGGTACAAAGGGGGCGATGCTGCCTTTAACCTCCGGTAGGCGCTGACGGCGGCTCTGAGTGACTCGTATGCCGGGATGGCCGCCGAGTGGTTGTTGGCCGGCAGCGGGGCCGCAACATCTCGAGCGTCTCCCTGGCCGCAGTTAAGAAGCGACGACCGACGAAACACCGCCCGCCTAGGCTTGCCCGCATGAGCCTGACCCAGCAGACCCGCCGCGCTGGCACGTGGCCGACCGCGCTCGCGATCTCGCTGGGGTTCGTGGCGCTGCTGTGGGTCATCGAGCTCGCCGACCAGAGCACGCCGACGGTGATGGACAGCGAGGGCATCCGGCCGCGCACCCTC
Organism: Nocardioides acrostichi; assembly: GCF_015319165.1. Taxonomy (GTDB): domain Bacteria; phylum Actinomycetota; class Actinomycetes; order Propionibacteriales; family Nocardioidaceae; genus Nocardioides; species Nocardioides acrostichi. The sequence goes on along the minus strand of NZ_JADIVZ010000018.1, from coordinate 16,992 downwards.
GCCGGGCTCTCCGGGGTGCTCTTCGCCCCCCTCCTGCACGCGGGCTGGGGCCACCTGATCGGCAACTCGTTCCTCGTCGGCCTGCTCTTCTTCGCCGTCCTCGTCGGCGACATCTCCCGCGGGGTCGTGGCCACGATCATCGTGTGGGCCGTCTCCGGGCTGGGGGTCTGGCTGATCGCCCCCAGCTACACCGTGACGGTCGGCGCCTCGGGACTCATCTTCGGCTGGCTCACCTACCTGCTGCTGCGTGGCTTCTTCTCCCGCAGTTGGCGCCAGCTGCTCGTGGGGCTGGTGCTGTTCGTGGCCTACGGCTCCGTGCTGCTCGGCGTGCTGCCCGGAGCGCCGGGGGTGTCGTGGCAGGCGCACTTCTTCGGTGCCGTCGGCGGCGCGTTCGCCGCTGTGGCGCTCGGACGCCGTGAGCGCCGCGAGCGCGTGCCGTCCTACGGCGGGTGGTGAGCGGCGTGGCGACCGACGAGCAACCGCGCACCCGGCCGGCGTCCGGCTCCCCGCTGACGGAACGCGGCGACGACGCCTCGCGGCGCGAGGTGATGCGGGTGTGGCTGATCGTGATGGAGGCCTGCCTCTCGATCCTCACGGTCATGGTGCTGCTGCTGCCGCCGGAGTGGTCGGGGCCGGTGCTCGTGACGATGTCGGCGGGCCACGGGCTGCACATGTTCGACGTGCCCGCGCTGCTGGTCTGGCTGCTGGGCAGCGGGGCCGTGGTCGGTGTATGGCGGGCCTGGCGGTAGCACGCGAGCCGTCTCGCGCGGGCGCGGCGGGGCCGGTGGGTCAGCGCATGCGCCCGACCCACCGACGCCGGCACCCCCCAGCACCGGCCACGCGACTCGCCCTCCGCGAAACGGCGGTCGCTCCCCATAGCGGAGGTCCGTGCCTCCAGGGCCAACTCTGCCGCAGGAGGGCGCGTTTCTCCATGTCTGCAAGGGAAATGGCTCGTTACGACCCGTCTGGACCAGCAGTGGCACACCACCCGATCTGACTACGCACCGCGGCCCCGCCCGGTGCGGCGTGCGGGCGGGGTGCGATCCTGCTCCCATGCGAGTGCTCACCGGTGCCGAGCCCAACGACCACGTCACCGACGACGACCTGAAGGCGCTCTACGCGGTGCCCACGGGGCAGACGTTCCTGCGCGGCAACATGGTGAGCACGGTCGACGGGTCCGCGACCGGCGACGACGCCCGCAGCGCCTCGATCAACAACCCCGCCGACCAGCGGGTGTTCTCGACCCTGCGCGAGCTCGCCGACGTGATCGTCGTCGGCGCCGGCTCCGCCAAGGCCGAGAAGTACGCGCCCATCGAGGGCACCCCCATCGTGCTGGTCAGCCGCAAGGCCCAGGTGCCGGAGTCGCTGCGCGACGCCGCCCCAGGCCAGGTGCTGCTCGCCACCTGCTCACGCTCCGACGGCCTCGCCACCGCGAGTGAGATCCTCGGCGAGGAGAACGTGCTCATCCTCGGCTCGCACCGGGTCGACCTGCCCCAGCTCAAGACCACGCTCGCCGACCGCGGCTGGACCTCCCAGCTCTGCGAGGGCGGCCCGCACCTGCTGCGCGACCTCGTCTTCCAGGGCTGCGTCGACGAGCTCACCGGCACCACGGTGCCGCGCCTGGTCGCCGGCGCCTACCCGCGCATCACCGAAGGCGCCCCCCTCGACGTCCCGCTCGCGCTGCGCCTGCTGCTCGAGGACGACGGCACCCTGCTCGGGCGCTGGAGCCTCGGCGGCTGACCACGCAGGACGTGTGCGGGGCTCGTGTGCGCGCCCCGGGAGAGAGGATCTGAGGCGTGACGCCGGCCCTGGTCCTCTCGCTGCTGGTGCTCGCCGCGGCCACCCTCTCGTTCACCCGCTGGCTCGGGGTCGTGGCGCTGGCGCTCGTCTCCGTGCTGTGGCTCGCCGTCAACGGCCCCGTGGAGGGTGAAGTGCTGTGGGTGGTAGGCCCCAGCATGGGGCTGACCGGTGCCGACCTGGCGGGTCTCGCCGGGCTCGGTGCCGCCGGAGCGCGCGCCTCCTGGCTCATCGCGCCGCGGCGTCACTGATCCCACCGGACCAGCCGTCCGCGCCGCTGCCTAGTCTGAGCCGCATGACCAGCCACCCCGAGGCAGAGCTGCGCGTCGAGCGTGACGGCGCGGTCGTGTCGGTCACCTTCGACCGGCCGCACAAGCACAACGCCTTCACGAAGGCGATGTACGCACGCCTGCACGAACTGTGCGACGACCTGGCGAGCGACGCCACCGCACGCGTCGTCGTGCTGCGTGGTGCCGGCGGGCGCGCGTTCGCGGCGGGCAACGAGATCAGCGACTTCCTCGAGGCCGACGCCGTCGCCTACGAGCAGTGGATCTTCGCGCTGCTCAAGAAACTGCACGCCCTGCCCCAGGTGACCGTGGCGGCGGTCGACGGCGTGTGCGTCGGCGGCGGACTGGCCGTCGCCACCCACTGCGACCTGCGCCTGGCCACCGCGCACTCCCGCTTCGGCTACCCGATCGCGCGCACGCTGGGCAACGCGCTCGGTGCCCCCATCGTGTACCGCTGCTCGTCGGTGTTCGGGGAATCGCTGACCCGCGAGATGCTGCTCGCCTCCCGCCTGATCACCGCCGATCGCGCCTACGCCGTCGGCGCGGTGATGGGCGTGTGCGACGACGCCGAGGCGCTCGATTCCGAGCTGGCCACGCTGCTCGACGGCCTCGCCGCGCTCTCCCCGGTGACCCTGCGCACCACCAAGGCGCAACTGCTCGCCCGTGCCGGCACGCTCGAGGCGGCTCCGCCGGGCGATGAGGAGCGGCTCCGCGAGGTCTACACCGGCCCCGACTTCCACGAGGGCGTGCGCGCGTTCCTCGCCAAGGAGAAGCCCGCGTTCCAGGGCTGAGGCGGTTTCGACGCGCTCGTCGCCTAGGCTCCTCGCGGCTCCACCACCGCACGTACGTCGCTGGCGCCCGCTACTCGACCGGCGCACGCCCTAGAGGCCCAGCGCCGCCCTGAGCCGCGTCGCGCTCATCCGGGTCAGATCGCCCGCGTCGACGTCCGGGAACGAGTCGAGCAGCCGGATCAGGTCCGGACGACGGGTGGGATCGGCCGCGGCCTCGCGCGGCGTCACGCCGCCCAGGGCCGGGATGGAGTCGTCGAGCCAGGAGCGTTCGTACTGCTCCATGACCTGCGCCATCGTCGCCGCGACCTCGGGCGGCACCGGGGGAGCGGCAGCTGGCGCGGCGTCAGGGGCGTCGTCCAGGGCCGCGATCATGTCGGCGGCCGACCGGCGTGAGTCGTCGAGCATCCTCAGCTCCGGCACGGACGACGTGAGCGTGGCCAGCACCTGCTCGTGACGCCGCTCGCTGTTGGTGTCGACCAGCAACTCGGCGCCGTCGAGGGTGAACGTGGCCGCCACGCGCTCCATGCCCTGGGTCACCACGAACTCGTGCCAGCGCAACCCCTCGTCGGAGTCCTCGCCCGTCCCGTAGGTGGCGTCGAGGTGCGCGATGAGCGCCGAGGGGTCGCCCACGGCGAAGGTGGTCTCGCAGAAGACCAGCGCATCGCCGGAGGTGTTCTGGAGCGTCGGCGGCGCGAAGCGAGCGCTGAGGAACGCCACGACCTCCTTCGGCTCGGGGTCTGCATCGAGCAGAGCGATGAGGGCGTCGCGCTGGTGCAGCGCCACCGGCTCGAACCCGCCGAAGACCTGCGTCGTCTCGCCCGCCGGCACCACGCGCGCACAGACCAGATCCCCGACCTCGAGGCTCCGGCTGGCCGTGCGTTCGCGGACGTCGGACCGGTCGCCGGTGCGCACGTCGCGCGCCGTGAAGCCGCTGCCCGGCGTGACCGACTCGACCTCGTGCAGCGACCGCTCCGCGAGCAGCCACCGCTGAGCCAGCAACAGCTCATCGGCGGGCAGCAACACGCCGCGCTGCTCGACGAACTCGGCGAACGCCCCACCCTCGAAGAGAATCGCGTCGCCGACCAGGCCGTCGTTCAACGCTTCCCAGAGTGCGTCGGCACCGCTCCAATGCTCAGCGCGGATCTCGGCCAGCTCGAGCGCGGCCAACCGCCACGGGCCGTCGTGGAGGAACGCCGCGGCCTTCTGGTAGAGCCATGCCGCCCGCTCCTCGAGCGGCTGAACCTCTCTACCGCGGTGGCACACCTTGTACTTGCGGCCCGAACCGCACCAGCAGCGGTCGTTGCGCCCGATGTCGGTGCGCTCGGCGGTGCGGAAGCTCTCCAGCAGTGTCACCAGGCCGTCGTCCGGGGCTGCTCCGACGCGTCGGAGCAGTGAGAGTCCGCGCTCGGCGTTGCCGCGATCGCTCGCGATCCGCGCGAGGTCGAAGAGGGCCATCCGGCAATCGGAGTCGAGTCCCAGCGCCTCCTCGTAGTGCGCCTCCGACTCGAGCACGGAACCGAGTCGCTCCAGCGCCTTGCCGCGCAGCCAGCGCAGGTTCGCCCGCGCCCCACGCGGCGCCTGCGGCTCGTACGTCTCGGCCATGAGCCCGAGGGCCGCCGCACCCTCGCGGGTCGCGCCCAACACTTCGACGGCGAGCAGCTCGGCCACCTCTGGGTCCGCCAGCTCGCCCAGAAGCTCTCGTACCGCTGCCGGGTCGGGACCGATCACCGGCACGTTGTCGTCACTCAGCCGCTCGGCCTCGATCACGGCGGCGAACTGCGCGTGTGCCTGCGCGAACATCGCCACGAGCAGCGCGCGGTCGTCGTCGAGGTCATAGCGTGCGGCGATGCCTCTTGCGCGCGACTCCAGGCGCGAGCGTGCGAAGTCGAAGCCCGGCGGCCCGACGAACTCACCGGCGCGCACCAGATCGCCGGCCGCGATGAGCTCGCTCAGGGGCGGGGCGGGTCGCGTGAACAGATCCGGATCGTCGGCGCAGGCCTGCCAGACCAGCGCCCCGATCTGCACCGCACCGTCGCCGCCGTGCTCGACCACGATGTCGCGCAGGCGGAGCGCGAGTTCTGCGGGAACCTCGGGCTCCTCGACGGCCAGGATCTCGAACCGCCCCGAGACCACCGTGATGCCGACCAGGCAATCCGGCACGGAGGGGGCCAGTGCGGTCGGGTCGAGCAGCCACAGCGGCTCGTCGCCGTCGGCGACCTCGATGCCACGCTCGGCCACGATGTCGGCGTCCAGAGAAGGGATCGCCTCGACCAGGGTCGAGCCGTCGACCAGCTCACCCAGGCCGCCTCCGTCGGTGATCATGGCCATCGCGACCGCATCGGGCACCAGCGTGAGGTAGCCGCGCGCGATCTCGTCGGCGCTCAGCCTGGGTCCACCGGGTGGACTCAGATCGCGACCCAGAGCCGTTGTCCACAGGCGCCGGGTGGTGGTGGTGGCGGGTCTTTCCCCTCCTCGCCCACGATGCTGAGCGTGAGCCCGACGCCGACCGGCACCGACCGCGAGACCGACCTGTGCGCGCTGCTGGAGCAACAGGACGGCGTGGTGTCGCGCCGACAGCTGCTGGGTGCCGGGTTCGCGCCGCACGACCTCAAGCGCCTCCTGCGCCGACGCGAGCTGGCCACGATGCACCCGGGTGTGTACGTCGACCACACCGGCGAGCCGAGCCACCGTCAGCGCTGCTGGGCCGCCACGCTCGCGACGGGTGGGCTGCTGGTGCGCGAGTCGGCGCTGCCCGCGGCGAGCGCGCATCCCGTCATCCACGTGGGCATCGGGTTGCACCGCTCGGTGAAGGCACCGTCCGGCGTGCGCGTGCACCGCATGGCCCACCTAGCTGCGCGACAGCACAGCGGCGGAGGGCCGCCACGGCTGCGTGTGGAAGAGGCGGCGGTCGACGTCGCGGCCGGCGCGCGCTCCGATGCAGACGCCCTGCACGTGCTCGCCGACCTCGTGCAGACCGGCCGCACCACGGTCGAGCGCCTGCGTGAGGCCGCTCTGGGGCGTCGGCGCCTGCGGCGCGGGGTGGTCTTGCTGGGCCTGCTCGACGACCTCGCCTCGGGCACCTGCTCGGTGCTCGAGCGGCGCTACCGCGACGACGTCGAGCAGCCGCACGGCCTGCCGCGCGGACGCCGGCAGCAGCGCGACCGTCTCGACGGTGCCACCGTGGTGCGCGACGTCGACCTCACCGAGCACGGGCTCATCGTCGAGCTCGACGGGACCGCCTTCCACGGCTCGTCACGCGCCCACGCGCGCGACCTCGGCCGCGACCTGGCGGCCGTCGTCCACCGAGAGGCCACCACCGTGCGCCTGGGGTACCGGCAGGTGCTCGACGAGCCCTGCGCCAGCGCCGCCGCCGTGGCGACCGTGCTGCGGCGCGGCGGTTGGCCAGGCGAGCCGCGGCGCTGCCCCCGTTGCCTGGACGCAGCCCTCTAGTTGCGTTCGCGGTCCATCCGGTAGACCCAGATCACGACCTACCCACCGCCGACGGCGCGCCGGGCTTCGGCCGCCCACGTGCGCACCCCGGAGGCCTCGGGAGGTCGCGATCTCGGTCCACCAGGTGGACCAGGATCGCGACCTTCATGCCCGTCGGGGAACAACCAGACGACGCCGGGCCTTGGGCTCGGCATGCCCACCGACTCCCGCCGCGTCTCGACCCTGCTCGGAGTGCTGTTCGGACTCGCGGCCAGCGGGTCGGCGTCTGCCGCGGTGGCCCTGCCGCAGATCGCCGAGGCGTTCGAGGTGTCGGTGGGGCAGGCGACGTGGACGATCAGCCTCTACGCACTGCTGCTCGCGGTGACCACCGCGGTGTACGGGCGGGTCTCCGACCTGGTGGGCATCCGGCTGCCGCTGCTCGTGGGGGTCGGGCTGATGGCCGGCGGCGCGATCGCGGCCGCGGCGGCGCCGAGCTACGGCGTCCTGCTGGTGGCGCGGGCCTTCCAGGGAGCGGGGGCGGCCGCGGTGCCGACGCTCGGTGTGGCGGCGCTGTCGAGCCGGTACGACGGCAGCGTGCGCGACCTCGCCCTGGGGCGGTTGGCGGGGGCGTCGGCGGTGATCGCGTGCCTGGGCCCACTCATGGGCGGCGCCGCGGAGGCCGCGGCCGGATGGCGTGCCGTGCTGGTGATCCCGGCGCTCGGGGTGTTCGTGCTGCCGCTGGTGTGGCACGTGCTGACCGCCGACGGGTCCGGCGCCGACCTCGACGTGCGCGGCGCGGTGCTGGTGGCCGGGACGGCGGCCGGCCTGGTGCTGCTGCTCCAGTCGCCGTCGACCGGCGCCGTGGTGGCCGGGGTCGGGGTACTGCTGATGCTGCTCGGCGCCCCGGCGATCGTGTGGCACGTGCGGCGGCGTCCGGGCGGGTTCTTGCCCACCGAGGTGATCGGCAACCCCATCGTGGTGCGCAGCGCGCTGGCCGCCGCGGCCGTGCCCGCTGCCTGGTTCGGTCTGCTCATCGCGGCGCCCGCCGTGCTGTCGGCCGACGGGTGGGAGGCGTGGCAGGTCGGTCTGCTGCTGGTGCCCTCGGCGCTGGTGGCGGCGGTCGTGCCGCGGGTGACGGGTCCGCTGCTGAGCCGGGTCGGCTCGTCGCGCGCGCTGGCGATCTCGGCCGTGAGTGCGTCGGCGGCGATGCTCGTGGCTGCGCTCGGCGCGCAGGTCGACGTGGCCGCCGTGATCGCGGTGGCCGTGGTGCTCGTGACGTTCGCGTTCCTGCTCGGGCAGCCCGCCATGTCGGCGGCGGTGGGCGGAGCCGTGACCTCCGACGTGCGCGGGGTCGCGCTGGGCGTGGCCACGCTGGTGTTCATGACCGGCGGCTCGATCGGCTCGGCGGTGGTGGGCGGCATCGGTGGCACCTGGGGCGTGCCGGCCGGACTCTCGCTGCTGGCGGTGCTGCCGCTCGTCGGGCTGGCCGCCCTGGCCCCGCTGGTGCGTGGCGGGCGCGGGGTGCAGGCCGAGGTCGTGGCCGGCCGGGTCGGCGGTGAGTGAGCAACCGTTTCGTGGACTTGGGATCGAGAAGATTGCTGGCTCACCGCTGCCGGGGCCAGCGGGTCAGACCAGGTCGAGCTGCTCGAGTGCCGTGCCCAGGTTCTCCGCGATGGTGCGGTGCCCCTCGTCGCCGGTGCCGCCGTCGACGTCCGGCAGGTCGCCCCAGCCCTTGACCGAGGGCCGCACGATCTCGACCGTCGGGTAGCCGCGCCACGCCTTCGTGACGACCTTCTCGCGGGCGGCGGCCTCGCCGCCGGTGGCGCCGAACGGTGTGACGACCACGACCGGGGTGTCGGGCAGCCGCGAGGTGAGGTCGTCGGCCAGCGTGGTGACGCCCTGGGTGAGCGCCTCGTCGGTGCCCGGACCCATGGAGCCGCCCTCGATGATCACCAGGTCGGGGTCGACATCCTTCGGGCGCACGAGCAGCAACAGGAAGTCGAGGGTGCCGGGCTTGCTGGTCGACCCGAGGTAGGAGGGAGACGGCCCGGCCGAGACCTGCACCGTCCACCCGTAGCGGCGGGCGAGGCGCTCGGGCCAGGCCTGGTCCTTCGAGGTGGCGCCGAGCCCGTCGGCGTACCGGTCGCCGACCACGAGCACCACCGGCTCGTCGCGACCGGCGGTCGCCTCGATCGGCTCGAAGACGCTCTTCTCCTGCGAGCCCTGCGTGGAGTCGCTCGTGGGCGACTCCGACGGCTCGGAGGACTCCGACGGCTCGTCGGTCGGGGAGTCCGAGGCCGTGGCCACCACGGTCGACGGCTCGTCGGTGGCCTGTGCGATCTCGTCGTTCCAGTGCCGCCAGCCGTAGGCCGTACCGGCGATCACGACGAGCGCCAGGAGCACGACGCCCGCGACGGCGATCGGGCGGGATTGGTTGGTGGCCACGGTTTGATCCTAGTGAGAGTGACGCCCGGGATGGCTAGGGGAGCGCGTCCTCGGCGGGCTCGAGCGGCGTCGTCCGGGACGCCGTGACGCCGCCGGACTGCTCGTCGGACACGACCGTGCTGGCCAGCGGCAGCGTGACCCGGAAGACATTGGCAGCGACGTCGTAGGAGGCGCCGCCCGACATCGCCTCGGAGAGATCCTTGACCACGGCCAGCCCCAGACCCGACCCGTGCTGGCCCAGTCCCTCGCCCCGCGCGTAGCGGGTGAACAGCCGCTCGGCCAGCTCCGGGTCGATGCCCTCACCGGCGTCGGTCACCTTGAGGTGCGCCACGCCGGCGGCGGCGTCGGACTCGGCGCTGAGCGTGATCGGCTGGGCACCGTACTTCTGTGCGTTGCGCACGAGGTTGGCCAGGATCTGCTGGAGTCGCAGCGGGTCGGCCTGCACCCGCAGACCCGGCGAGGCGGACGACGTGGCGGCCAGGTCGGGAAAGCCGCGTAGGCACTCGGCGAGAGCACTCTCGACGTCCACGGGCTCGGCCTGGAGACTCAGCGCGCGCCCCCGGCTGGCGACGGTGAGCAGATCCTCGGAGAGCAGCTGGAGGCGCCGGGTGAGCACGAGGCTGCGACGCAGCATGTCACGGGCGAGCCCGTCGGACTCCTCCTCGACGATCTCGAGATAGCCGTGCACCCCGGCCAGCGGGGTGCGCATCTCGTGGGAGACCACCGCGATGAGGTGCTCGCGCAGTGCCTGAGCCTCGCGCAGCTCGTCGTTCTGGGCGCGCAGGGTCTGGGCCACCCCCTGGAGCCGGCGGTGCAGCAGAGCCGACTCGCGCAACACCGCGGCCAGCACGACCACCGAGGCGAAGACGGCCATCGCGCGGGCGCCGTACCAGCCGAGGGTGAAGCGGTCGCGGGCCAGCAGCACGAGCAGGGCGTCGCAGTTGGTCGAGACGAGGGCGGCGACGACCCAGGTCTCGAGGCCGCGCACCCGACGCCGCACGGTGCCGGCGATGCCGAGCACGAGGGAGCCGACGTTGACGAGCACGATCCACGGACCCCACACGCGGGTCAGGGTCGTGTAGTCGCCGTCGACCATGATCGTGGGCAGGTGCGCGGCGCCGTACGCGGCGAAGAGGCCGACGCCGAGCCCCGCACCCACCGCCACGGCGAAGGTGGCCAGCAGCAGGCGCCCACGATGCCGCGTCGCCTCGAGCCGGGCGTGCAGCCCGCGCGGCCACGGCGCCAGCCCGAGGCCGAGCAGCAGCGGGAACCCCACGTGCCAGGCGGTCCAGAGCCAGGGTGCGCTACTGGGCAGGTTGGTCAGCGGGCCGGTGGCCGTGACGACGCCGGGGAACACCAGAGCCTGCATCGCCACGATGGTCGTCGACCACGCGTAGGCGGCGGCGACGACGAGCTGGCGGGGGCTCCCGCCGTTGCGGAACTGCGCACCGAGGGCGGCGGCCGTCATCATGTCGCAGGCGAAGACGAGGGTGAAGAAGGCGGGCAGGAAAGCCGGCGAGACGCCGACGTAGAGGCCGGCACGCAGCAGCAGGCCGGCGGTCGCGAGCACGAGCAGACCGGCGACGGTCCAGGGCGTCCAGGTGCCCGTGCGCTCGCGGACGTCCCCCCGTGATCCCATCACCCGGCCAGTGTGGCCCAATCCTCGCCCGGCGGGGTGAAATCGGAGCAAACCGCCGTGAGCGAGGCGCGAATGCGCCGGATCACGCACCCTCCGGAGACGTTTCCGGCCGTGCGGACCGCCACGCGAGGTCGTTCCAGTACACGCGCGCCGTGCGCCGCTGGTACTCACGCACCGTGCCCGGCCAGTTGGTCGTGATGCGGCCGACCGAGTCGTCGCGGTACCAGCTCTCGCAGGTCGCCCAGGTCGAGGTCGCCAGCCGCGACTGCGTCTCGTCGTCGAAGCGTCGCTCGGCCTCGGGGCGGACGTCGGCCAGCCGGCCCTCGCCCAGGCGGGCCGCCACCTGGGCGATCCAGGCGGCCTGCGCCTCCATCATCGCGATGATCGAGGAGCCGCCGAGGTTGGTGTTGGGTCCGTAGACCACGAACAGGTTCGGGAAACCCGGCACCATCACGCCGAGGTGGGCCCGAGCGCCCTGCGCCCAGGTGTCGGCGAGGGTGCGCCCACCCGACCCCCGCACCTCGATGCCGTCGAGGAAGGACGTCGCGGCGAACCCCGTGCCCCAGATCAGCACGTCGGCCGGGTGCAGCGTGCCGTCGGCCGTGCGGACGCCGTCGGACTCGATGCGGCTGATGCCCGAGGTGTGCACGGCCACGTGGTCGCGCGCCAGCGCGGGGTACCAGTCGTTGGAGAAGAGGATGCGCTTGCAGCCGATCTCGGCGTCGGGGGTGAGCGTGCGGCGCAACGCGGGGTTAGGCACCTGGCGGCGCAGGTGCGCACGCCAGGCCAGGCGCAGGCCGCGCAGGAGCACGCGGGAGCGGCGGGTGCCCCCGGTGAACGCGGCATTGAGCTGCTCGGAGAGGCCGAAGATGCCGCGCCGCTCGAGGTCGAGCAGGCCGCGCTGGAGCAGCCGGCGGTAGCGGGGCCCGTACTCCTGGTCGGGCTTCGGGACGACGTAGGGCGCCGAGCGCTGGAACACGTCGAGGTGTGCGACCGCCTCGACGATGCCCGGCACGAACTGGATCGCGCTCGCGCCGGTGCCGATCACGGCCACCCGCCGGCCGGTGAGGTCGACGTCGTGGCGCCACTGCGCGGAGTGGAAGGTGGGGCCGGCGAAGGTGCTCGGGATCGGTGGGATCACCGGGTTCGAGAGCTGACCGACCGCGCTGACCACCAGGTCGGCGTCGTAGGCCGACCCGTCGGCGCAGGTGATGTGCCAGGTGCCGGTGCTCTCGTCGAGGGTGGCGCCGACGACCTCCTGGCCGGTGCGCACCAGGTCGGTGAGGCCCTCGTCGGCGGCGGTGCGACGCAGGTAGTGGAGGATCTCCGGCTGCTTGGAGTAGCGCCGTGGCCACTCCGGGTTCGGCGCCCACGACCAGGAGTACAGCGGCGAGGGCACGTCGCAGGCGGCGTCGGGGTAGGTGTTGTCGCGCCAGACGCCGCCGATGGCGTCGGCCCGCTCCAGCACCACCACCTCGACGCCCTGCGCGCGCAGCGCACGAGCCGTGCCGAGGCCACCGAAGCCGGCGCCGATGACCACGGCTCTGGTCACTGCTCGGGTCGTGCTGGTCGATGCCACGGAGCCAGCCTGCCCGGTGTCGGCGGTCGGGTCTACGTTGGGGGTGTGACGACAGACACCCGAACTGGCGACCCCCGCGTGCTGTGGGAGCCCGGTGCGTGGTCGGCCTCCCGGCTGGGTCGGCTGGCCTCGGGCCTGGGCGACTTCGCGAGCTATGAGGAGTTCCGGGTCTGGACCCTCGAGCACCTCGACGCCTGGTGGCTCGCGGTCTGGCGCGAGTGCGGCCTGCCGGTCACCGCCGGGTCGGCCGAGCCGTCGGTCGCGCTGGCCGACGCCTCCCTGCCCGGGGCGGTCTGGTTTCCCGGCGTCACCACCAACTACGCCCAGGCGATGCTCGCGCTGCCCGGCCGCGCCGACGACGACGTGGTCGTCGTGTCGCACTCGCAGTCGCGCGAGGAGGTGTCGTGGACGTCGCTCGCGCTGCGCGCCGACGTGGCCCGGGTGCGTGCGGGGCTGGTCTCGCTCGGGGTCGGCCGCGGCGACCGGGTCGCCGCCTACGCGCCGAACATCGGCGAGACACTCGTGTTCCTGCTGGCCGCCGCCTCGCTGGGTGCGGTCTTCTGCTCGGTGGCGCCCGAGTTCGGCACCCAGTCGGTGGTCGACCGGCTCGGCCAGCTCGAGCCGAGCGTGCTGTTGGCCGTCGACGGGTACCGCTACGGGGACAAGCCGGTCTCGCGGGCGGCCGAGGTGAGCGAGGTGCTCGCCGCGGTGCCGTCGGTGCGGGCCGTCGTCCACCTTCCCTACCTGGACGCCGCCTCCAGCGGGCCGCAGGGGGCGGTGCCGTGGAGCGAGCTGGGGTCGGCCGACGCGGAGCTGGAGTTCGAGCCGGTGCCCTTCGACCACCCCCTCTACGTGCTGTTCAGCTCGGGCACCACCGGCCTGCCCAAGCCGATCGTGCACGGCCACGGCGGCATCATGCTCGGCCACGCCTCGGCCATCGGACTCTTCACCGACCTCGGCCCCACCGACCGGTTCTCGTGGTTCTCCACCACCGGCTGGATGATGTGGAACTACCTGGTCAGCGGGCTGCTGGTCGGCTCGACCGTGGTGCTCTTCGACGGCAACCCGGCGTGGCCCTCGCTGATGTCGCAGTGGGAGCTGGTCGCCTCCGCGGGGTTGACCTACTACGGCACCTCGGCGCCGTTCCTCATGACCTGCCGCAAGGAGGGGCTCACGCCCGCAGCCGACGTCGACCTCGCACGGCTGCGCGGGCTCGGCTCCACGGGCGCGCCGCTGCCGGCCGAGGGCTTCGCCTGGGTCGACGAGGCCGTGCGCCCGGCCGGTGGACGGTTGCAGATCGGGTCGCTCTCGGGCGGGACCGACGTGTGCAACGGGTTCGTCGGCGCCACCCCGCTCACCCCGGTGTGGGAGGGCGAGATCTCGGCACGGCTGCCCGGCATCGCCGTCGAGGCGTTCGTGGAGCCGGCGCCCGGCTCGGGGCAGTGGCGTGCGGCGGTGGGTGAGGTCGGCGAGCTGGTCATCACCGCGCCGATGCCCTCGATGCCGGTCGGTTTCTGGGGCGACGACGACGGCTCGCGCTACCGGGCGGCCTACTTCGAGGACATCCCCGGGGTGTGGCGCCACGGCGACTGGGTGCGCATCACCGAGCGCGGGTCGCTGGTCATCACGGGTCGCTCCGATGCCACGCTCAACCGCGGCGGCGTGCGGCTCGGCACCGCGGAGTTCTACCGCGTCGTCGAGGAACTGCCCGAGGTCAAGGACTCCCTGGTCGTGCATCTCGAGAGCGATGCCGGCGACGCCGGCGAGCTCGTGCTGCTGGTCTCGCTCACCGACGTCGGCACGGCGCTGGCCGCCGACGAGCTGCGGTCGCTCGTGGCCGGGCGGTTGCGCTCGCGACTCTCTCCGCGGCACGTCCCCGACACCCTGCACGTCGTGCGCGCCCTGCCTCGCACGCTGTCGGGCAAGAAGCTCGAGGTGCCGGTCAAGAAGATCCTGCGCGGTGCCGACCCGGCCGATGTCGCCTCCGCCGGAGCCCTCGACGACCCCCGCGCCCTGGCCGAGCTCGCCGCCTTGGCCGACCCGGAGGCGCACGCGCCACTAGGCTGACCCGATGGTGCAGACCTCGGGTGAGCAGGTGACCGCGGCGCTGGCGTCGGCACGCGAGGCCGTGGCCGACCACACCCGGCTGGGCCAGCGCATCGATCGAGCCGACCGGGCCGTGGTCGAGGCGTCGGCGGCGCTCGACGCCGCCCGGCGCGAGCTGGCGAGCGAGAGCGCCGACGTCGAGAAGCTCGAGTCGTTCAGCCCCACCCGCATCTGGGCGGCGCTGCGCGGCAGCCGCGACGCTGACCTCGACCGGGAGCGCGCCGAGCAGCAGGCGGCGCAGTACCGCGCGGCGGTCGCCGAGCAGCGAGTGCAGCAGGCGCGCGCGGAGCGGTCGGCCGCCGAGGCTGCTCGCGCGGCACTGGGCGACGTGAGCGCGCAGCTCGAGGCTGCACGGGTCGCCAAGCAGGAGTGGATGGCCACCACCGGGCACCCGGCGGCAGCCGAGCTCGACGACGTGGCGCAACATCTCGGCACCGCGGCGTCGACCCGCACCGAGACGATCGAGGCGCTCCAGGCCGCCGACGCCGCGCTCGCCGCGCTGGGCGAGGCGGGCCGGATGCTGGAGTCCGCGGGCGGGTGGGCCGCCTGGGACACCTTCGGTGGCGGAGGGATGCTCACCGACATGGCGAAGTACGACCGGATGGACCGCGCCCAGGCGCGGATGGCTGCGGCCGACCAGGCGCTGCGCCGGCTCTCGGCCGAACTGGCCGACGTCGGCATGGCCGCGGTCGGCGGCGTCGAGGTCACCCAGCTCGCCCGCACCTTCGACGTGTTCTTCGACAACATCTTCAGCGACTGGGCGGTGCGCAACCGGATCTCGGAGGCGGGCGAGCGCGTGGCCCGGGCGCGCCGGGCCGTGCTCGGGGCCCGTGAGGAGCTGGTGCGGCGTGCCACGGCTCTCGACGCAGAGCTGGCCACGCTCGCCGCGCGGCGCACCGAACTGCTCGGCTGAGCGCCCTTCTCGGTTCCGACTACTGCGGTGGTGGGGCCGTGGAGTCACGCACGACCAGGGCGGTGGGCAGCACGGTACGGGCGGGCTCGTCGGCGGTGGGGGTCGGCGCCGCGGCGCCCTTGCTGCCGGGCTGCTCGTCGGCGCGCTCGCGCACGGTGGCCATCAGCGCGATGAGCTCCTCGACCGCGAGCTCGCCCTTGCGGCTGACCGGCTGGCTCACGGTGGTGAGGGTGGGGCGCACCGAGACCGCCAGCGAGCTGTCGTCGAACCCGACCACCGAGACGTCGTCGGGCACGGTGAGCCCCAGGCTCTCGGCCGCGCGGATCGCCTGCACCGCGAGCACGTCGGAGAAGCAGAGGATGCCGGTGGGGCGCGGGTCGGCGCTGAGGAGTCCGACGGCGGCGGCGCGGATCGCCTCGAGATCCTGGTAGTCGGCCAGGGCGACGGTCGGCTCGATGCCCGCCGCCTCGAGGGCCTCGCGCCAGCCCGCGAACCGGTCGGCGGCGGGTGACTGGAAGCGGTCGGCCGGTCCGATCGGCTCGAGCGAGAGCAGCCCGACCCGACGGTGGCCGAGGTCGACCAGGTGCTGGGCGGCCGCAGCGGCACCGAAGTGATCGTCGACGTTGACGGCCGGAAAGCCGTCGAGCGGTTCCTGGTCGACCGTGACCAGCGGCAGCCGGCGCTTCTGGAGCCAGGCGAGGTCGGCCGAGTCGACCTCGCAGACGTAGACCAGCGCGCCGTCCATCGGCACATCGCGTGAGGGGACGACGGCATCGTGGTCGCCCTCGCGATCGACGCCGAGGCCGGCGCTGAGCAGGGTCAGCGCCAGATCGTGGTCGGCGAGCCGGTCGGCCACGGCCACCATGAACTCGGTGGCGACGGCGTCACGGGACACCTCGCTCATGCGCCCGGTGATGAGCAGTCCGACGGTGCCGGTGCGGCCCCTGGCCAAGGCCCTGGCCGCGGGGTCGGGGCCGATGTAGCCCATCTCCTCGGCGACGGCCATGATGCGAGCGCGCAGGTCGGCGGAGAGCTTCTGGGGGCGGCTGAAGGCGTTCGACACCGTCATCCGGCTGACGCCCACGGCATCGGCCACGGACTGCAGCGTCACCTTCGCCATGTCGCCGTGCTCCTTCGAGGCGGATCGGCACGACGACACCCCGCTGAGGGCAGCCGGGTCAGGTCGTGCTGTGTCGCGGCTGGTGCCGCGGCTCGACCCACCCTGCCACGTTGCGCAGCCCTTCGGCGGTGTGCTCGCGCAGTGTCGCGACGCGAGCGCCGAGGCCGGCGAGGGTGCGGTGAGGTGCGTCGTCGACCACCGGAGCGCCCGGCTGCGCGCTCGTGGCGCGGTCACGGACGGCCGACTGGCCGATGAGGTAGGGCAGGGACTCGTAGCTCATGGGAACTCCTCTCTGGGTTTCTATACCGGTAAACTACCGAGGCGTGGGTTTACCGGTCAACGTGACGGCGGTGTGAGCCTGCTGACACCGGTGCGGGGCGCGGTGCGGGGGCGGGATGAGGAGGCGGCCCTCCTGCGGTGCGTAAGATGCGGCACGCGCATCCGGCCCCCATCGTCTAGCGGCCCAGGACCCCGCCCTTTCACGGCGGTAGCGCCGGTTCGAATCCGGTTGGGGGTACCACGCCCGGTGTCCGCGTGGGTGGGGCCGGGCCCCCATCGTCTAGCGGGCGGGTGTCCGAAGACCCCGCCCTTTCACGGCGGTAGCGCCGGTTCGAATCCGGTTGGGGGTACCACGCCCGGTGTCCGCGTGGGTGGGGCCGGGCCCCCATCGTTTAGCGGGCGGGTGGCCGAAGACCCCGCCCTTTCACGGCGGTAGCGCCGGTTCGAATCCGGTTGGGGGTACCACGCCCCGTGTCCGCGGACAGAGCCCCGTTGGGTGGTGGGCTTTGAGGTGGTCCTCGGTGCCCTACTCGCCGCTGTTGATGGCGGCACGGTGTTCAGTATCCATGGTGTCGGCGAGCAGGGCCATGGACTCCTCGGATAGATA
>NZ_JADIVZ010000017.1 GCF_015319165.1 Nocardioides acrostichi | reverse complement strand
ACAAGGCCATCGGTGGTTCTCCTTCAGTGCGTGACTTGGTCGTTTCACACCGAAGATTCCGCCGATGGCCGCCTACTTCACGCCACCACGCCGGTCCTCAAACCCCACCACTCCACGGGACTCCTCCCCCATCGATCATGTTCTTCGGGCTGGAGGACGCTCTTTGTGAGTACGAGGATCGAGACCTTTCTCGGTTCGAGAACATCGCCCTCGATAAGCAGCCGCACCTCGTCCACCTTCGACCACCAGCCAGTGTCCTTCTTCAGGGACGCTCGGATAGCAGAGTCGATCTCGACCCGGACAACGTCGATGAGAAAGTCGTGCAGGGCTGGCCTACCGGCGCGTCTGGCCAGGTGTTCCCCAAACTCGACAGCTTCCGCAGCACTGGCGAACCCGCGCGTGGGTGAGACCTCGAGCAATGCCGCCTTGCTGAGAGGGAAGCCGATCCGCAGATCCACCGCCCACTTGGTGCGCAGCGTCTTTCCCGTGAGTCCAACTCGGTCGGCCAAGATACCGGTGGTCAACTCCCTCCAGTGCTCTTTGGTGGCGTCCGCGACCTTGACGACCGGGGAGACCTGGACGAACGGCTGTCGCGCACCGGGCGGCTTGCCCCCGATGTCACACGTCTGGGTGGTGATGATGACGTATTTCGGGAGTTCGCCAGGCCACGGAACGATTCCGCCGCTGGGAGTCGGCTGCCCTGTCACTGGGTCCACGGACGCCGCGGTCGTTGACCATGCCACCGGCGGGCAGGGCAGCAGATCCCCTTGCCGCCACTGATCGAGGGCTGCAATCTGTTCCGCGGACCATCCGGGGACAAGGCCCTCCAGCAGAGCTAGGTCTGGGCGACTACTCACGACGGGCCTACCCGTAGAACCCGGCTGCAGACTTCTTGCGGCGCCTACGGCTCGACTCATCGGTGAACTCGCCCCGAAGCGAAGCCTCAAGAAGAGCTTCCTGAACGAGCTTTCGATGACGTCCTGATGTCAGGAGCGCACGCCGTTCCGGCCCGCCCTCCTGGAACCAGCCAGCTGGCGACCCGTCGAACAACTCGCCAAGGGAACGGACGCTGTTCAGGAGGGCCCACAGTTGTCCTTGGGTTTCCAGACGAGGAGAGCTTCCGTTCTTCCAGTTGTGCCAATTGCGACGCTTGATCTTCGCGGCTTGAAGGATGTCGCCGTCGGGCACACCCAGTTGCTGTGCCAGCCACTGGACAACATCGACCACGCCTGTCTCGCGGGATGGCACGTCTGACTTTGCTGCTGTCTCCTCCGAGACCTGACCAAGCTCGTGCTCACCCGGCGAAGCACCGCGTCCAAGTACTGCCAATGCCTCCTCGTCGGACTGAAGCAACTGTCCCGTGGTCGACGCGAGCCAGCGGAGCACTGGAGCGAGCTGATGTGGGTCGCTGGTGCTGCCACTGATGAAGAGCCGAATTCGCTGGTCGACTGACTGGCTCACCTCCCGCCGCAAGCAGACGACGCCCGGGGTTGTTTCCGACAGCCAAAGCTCGGGTTCGCGCTCCGAGGCGAAGTGCGCCAGAACCTCACGTAGCGCGGGGTTGGCGACGGTGCCCAGTTCCAGATGGGTGGGATAGTCAGGGAATGCGGGTGCCTCCCATGACAGGGGTTCCGTCGTGTCTCCGGCGGAGGGTTTGCCCGACGCAGCGATGAGGGTGGTAGTCATCGATCCTCTTCCCCCGATTCCGCGGGCTCGACCTCGATGCCAAGCTGCTCAAGAAACGTAGAGGTGAGCGTCCGACGGAAGGTGCTCGCAGCTGTGTAGTTGAGACGGGTGAGCAGTTCCAATGTCGTCAGTGCGTTGAACGGCTCCGTGCTCGAGTCGAAGACATCGATGTCGAGCAGGTAACTGAAGCTGTTTCGCGCGGCGGCATCGCGAAACGGTCCGTGACGCAGCGCAGAGTTCGTCGAGTCTTCGTTGCGTAGCTGAAGCTGCTGGTGGGCCTGCTCTACTCGGCTACCCCAGGGGCCGGCGACGATCGGGCCCAGCAGCCAGTCTTCAATCCGTCCTTGCCATGCCTGCGCGGTAGTGGCGGACTCGTCGACAAGTCGGTTGATGTAGCGAAGGCCCGCCCGGGTGCGCAGGTGAACCTGTCCGGTCTCCTCCAACCACTGCAACGCAGCAACAAGGATTGGCCTCAGGGTCTCGCTGAAATGGGTATACGAGCTGGTCTGAACGAGCAGCACGTCTGGAAGCAAGGTGACCTGCGGCTGCGCAGCCTCGTCGTTGAAGGTCCAGCCCCGAGCGGAAGTCCCTTGCACTGCCTGGCCACCGCTCGGAGACATGGACAGCGACACTTCTTGACGAGCCGCTGGGTTCATGACTCTGAAAGGCAAACCGGTTGTTCTCAGCGATTCACGAAGTGAGAGCGCGAGATCCTCCCCGGCGGAACCAAGGCCGCTGGTCAGGCGGATCTCCGCAGCAGCCACCTCAATGGTGGGACGCGCAAGGATGAAGCGTTCGCCGACCGCGATCGGGTTGGAGCTCATAGGCAGACCCCCTCGAATTGCATAGTACTTGCATACCGTAGAGGTCCGACAGGAATCCGTCGATCGCGCCGGGGAGGGGCCGATGCGCGCCGAGTTCAGTCCCGTGGGTCGAAGATCCTGAGGAACTTCTCCCGCGGGATCACCAGGCGCCGACCGAGCTTGACCGCGGGGATCGTGCCGTCCTCGATACCGGCCGTGACCGTTCGTGGGTCGACCCCGAGGGCCGCAGCGGCTTCGGTGCGCGTGATGACGAGGCTCCGCGAGTCTCGTAGCGTGTCGATCGTTACCGTCGCCGTCCTCATGTCGGGTCTCCCATCTCTCCCCCGTGCGGGATGGAGTTCTACGAGGCTAGACGATCGCGCTTGATGTATCAAGAGCAGCGGTGTACGTTTCTTCCATGGAGATGCGCCAACGCGGGAATCCCGCCGGGAACACGAACCTGCACGTGGCCGCGAACATGCGCGCCGCGCGCCAGGCGATCGGCATGGACCTGCGCACCTTCGCCGAGCAGGTGAAGGAGGCGGGCCGTGCGATGTCGGCCTCCGCGCTCAGCAAGATCGAGAACGGCGATCGTCGCGTCGACGTCGACGACCTGACCGTCTTCGCCTATGTCCTCCGCACGACGCCCGCCGCCCTGATCACTCCTCCCCACAAAGGTCCGGCCCCGACGGGCGTGCCCGACGGCCAGCATTCCGAGGAGGAGCTGCGGATGTGGGTCCACGGCCGGGTCAAGCTCACCACCGAGGACCTGGTCCGCTACTGGAAGGAGGAGTGGTTCAAAGCCACCTCCTACGTCAAGCGCTTCGAGGACCAACTCGCGCTCTACGACAAGGGACAAGTCGGCATCACCCCACGCGAGGTCTACGAGGACCGCCTGCGGACCCAGCAGGACCGCCTCGACATCGCCCGCAGCCGAATCTTCGAGCTCGACCCGACCGCCACTCCCTACCCGGACTGACCCGCCTGCCGAGGACGGTGACGACATGGCTGACACGAACCACTCGCAGCCGCCTCAGCACGCCCGGCGCTCACGGTCCCGGCACGCCGGCTCGATCACGTCGTACGCCACCCAGGGTGGCCAGCGGTGGAAGTTCCAGATCTACGTCCCCAAGGATCCCGAACGGCCCGAGCTCGGCGACACCCGGCTCACCCGCGGCGGGTTCGCGAGCCTCGACGAGGCACAGCGAGCCCTGGCCGAGGCGTTGCGGAAGAAGAAGTCCAACGCCCGGTTCCAATCCAAGACCCCCACCATCGGCGAGTACGCCGACCACTGGGTCGCTGGGCTCCGCCTGCAGAACTCGACCATCGAGGGCTACGAGAAGATCATCCGCAACCACGTCACGCCGTACCTCGGCGCGATCCGGCTCGACCAGCTCACCGCCACCCGGATCGGAGCACACTACCGCGAGCTGCAAACCTCCGGCCGCCGAGACAAGCCCGGGTACGGCAAGCCGCTCTCGGCCAACACCATCGCCAAGGTCCGCGTCCTGCTCGCCGCCATGCTCGACGCCGCCGTCGATGACGAGCTGATCCTGCTCAACCCGGCCAAGAAGCGGCGCACCGTCAACCCACCAAGGTCCAGCCAGGTCCGCGCGCAGAAGCCCGAGATCGTCACCTGGACCGGTCCCCAGCTCCAGGCGTTCCTGACCTGGAACCGCGACGAGCTGAACGACGAGCTGTTCCCGCTCTGGCGCACCCTCGCCTACACCGGCATGCGCCGCTCGGAGGCCCTCGCGCTGCGCTGGTCCGACATCAACTTCACCACCGGCCGGATCAGCCTCCGTCGTGCCGTCGACGTCACGCTCCCCAACACCACCAAGGTCACCGAGACCGGAAGCGCACGCGTGATCGACATCGACGGCGAGACCCTGCGCGTCCTCAAGGCCCACAAGTCAGACCGCGGTGCGATCTCCCTCAGCCTCGCGCGAGCCGACGCCTACGTCTTCGGCGACGACCAAGGGACGATCCGTGTCCCCGACGCGGTCACCAGCCGATGGACCCGGCGGCTCGACTGGGCCTGCGCCAAGATCGAAGGGCTTCCCCGCGTCACCCTCAAGGGCCTGCGGCACACCCACGCCACCCTGCTGCTGGACCTGACTCTTATCAAGTTAGTGCACACCCCGCCCGGGCTCAGTTGATGAGCGCGAGGGCGTCTCGAAGGTCGTCGGGCAGGGGGTCGGCTGCGGTGAGGGTCTGCCCGCCGGCGCGAATCTGGACAGTGCGGTAGCGGCGTGCGGTGCGCACGAACCGCTTGATCGACCAGCCGGTGCGCTCCTCGACGAGGCGGGACACCGCGAGGGCTGCGAACACAATCGTCAGGTGGGCGTCGATGGACTCGCGCTTGTGGTGGTAGATCGGTCGGGCGCGGAGGTCGTGCTTGGACATCCGGAAGCTCTTCTCGATGTGCCAGAGCTGGTGGTAGGCGCCTATCACGAACTCCGAGCTCGGGTCGGGCATGTTCGTGATGTAGGCCTTGAGCCCAGCGAGGGCTCGGGCCTTCGCCTCGAGGTCGCGGTTCACCGCGCGCTGGCCTCCGGTGAGGGTGAGGAACCGGTTCCGCTTGACCGGCTCCTTCCCGGCCACGGCACGTTCGGCTTTCGCGATCTGGGTCTCGATGCCGCGCAGCGTCCGGCGCGCCGAGTCAGCCTTGTAGCGGTAGTAGGTCACCTTGTCCCGGCGCCCGGCCGCTCGCTTCTTGGCGTTGGCTGGCCAGGGGGCGGTGAAGACGTGCCCGTCGGGGATCTCCGCGTCGGGGTGCTCGGCGTCGGGGTGCTCGCGCCGCCACTGCTTGACCTGGTAGGGCTCATGCGGGATCCGGGCGCCGATGATGTAGGACAGACCGGCGTCCTCGATGGCCTCGCGGTTGGCTTCGGAGAACATCTCGGCGTCGGCCACCACGGTCACGTCCTGGAGAGCGTGCGCGGCCATGAAGGTCTGCAGGGTCGGGAGCATCGTCCTGGTCTCGGCCTTATTGCCCTCGAAATTGCCCTCGAAGGCCTCGATCAGCAGCGGCCGCCCGGCCGCGTCGGTGAGCATCCCGACGGTGATCTGAGGCTCCAGACGACGTTCCTTGGAGAAGCCGGGCTCGCGGAACCCGTCGCCCTGATGGGTCTCGAAGTACAGCGTGGTGACATCGAAGAGAACCAGGCTGGCGGGGCCGAGGGTGGCTCGCGCTGCCGACGCGGCCGCAAGTCCCTGCCGCCACTGTGGCTGCGCGTAGACCGCCAGCCGCCGGTTGATCGTGGCGTAGGACGCCGGCACGACCCCGACCTCGTCCAGGACGCGGATGGAGTCCTCCTTGCTGGTCGGCTCGATGATCCGGGCGAGCACCAGCTGCCGGAACACCTCATCACCGCCAGCCGCCTCACCGAACCCAAGCGCGTCGTAGGCACGCGACAGCGCGTCCCACAGGTGGGCGAACCGGGTCGCCGAGATCGGCAGCGGATCCTCTGCGGACCCCGACGCCGCGTCCTGAGGGAGGTCGATACCGAGGTCGAGCTCGCCCTGACCCCCAGCGAGCCTGCGAGCCGCCGCCACCTTCAGCGCCGCGACCTCAGCGTCGTTGTGAGCAGAGCCAATGTGGTCGATCGACCTAGAGCCACGCCGGTTGGAGTGCACGATCTGGACCGCGATCGCCCCCGAGGCGGTCTTCACCGTCCGCACATACGCCACGCACCGGACTCTACGAGCGACCGCTTAGTGCACAAATTAAGCCGCGATCCGCAGAGAAACTGCAGTTCAGCGACCTGTAGCCCTCAAGCGACAGCCCTAATGACAAGAGTCAGGCCCACTTGGTGGCTCTACGCGGCGAACAACAAGCTGGTGGCTTGGGCCGGAGAGTCGTTCTACTCAACAAGTAACGCGCAGCGTGCTGCGGCGGCCTTCAAGGCAGGAGCCAAGACGGCGCGGTACGAGGTCTACAAGGACCTCGGCGGTGACTACCGTTGGCGCGCCTGGCGCGGCTCCGACAAGGTCGCAGCATCGGGGGAGGCGTTCTCCAGCGAGTGGGCCAGTCGGTCCGCTGCCGAGAACGTGCGCGACAACGCCGGCAGCGCCACGGGGGCCGCGGCCTGAGGTCACGTGGGCTGCCGGCGAGCAACCAATCGTCGGCAGCCCACGCTCAGCTCGATGCGAAATCCTCCGTCAAGATGACCGGATCACTGCAAGCAGATCCTGCCCAGACGCAATCAGGACCGCCTCATCATCGAGCCCCTCAGGCATGTGCGCGCGCTGGCCCTCATCGGTCAGGCACGCGGGGCACCCGACCGGCATAACCACCCAGTCGGCGGCCCTGGCGCCCTGCACGAGCAAATCCCATGGCGCGGTGCCTGTCACGTGGTCGGCCTTCATCCCATCCGGTCCCAGGTAGACATCCGCCTCTCCATCGCCGTACTCGACTCGGGCGAACGAGTGTTCCGGGTCTTCGCGAACGATGTGGGGCGCGAGCACCTGGCGCATCGCCTCGCCGCCTCCTGGCTCGGTGTCGCGATTTCGAAACCGCTGAAAGTAGACGTCGAAGGACACTTGAGAAGCCTTCCATGAACGGGACCGACAGACACCACGTGGCGGAGACGAAGATTCAGCTCGCCCGTCCCGGCTCGACCTCTTCCCGCTCCTCGCTGAACCTTCCCCGTGTCAGCATCAAATCGAGAGCGGAGGCCGCGGCCGGCTGAATCCGCGCCGGCCATCCGGTGCGGATGAAGTTCTCGTTGTCGTCGGCGAAGATCCCTCCAGGGGTGGGCACCTGCGGAGTCTCAGCGCATGCCTGCACCAAGAGGTCGTGGACGACCTCAAGTGCTTGAACCTCGTCCGGGGTGAAGACGCTCCAGGTCCTCCAACGCCATGGCGCTCGGTCGTCGATGATGTCGAAGAACTCCTCCACGTACTCGCCGACGCCCATTGAGCGCACACCCTCGTCACCATCGGCGATTGCCTCCAGTGCCTCGATCGCTCGGTTGCGCATCCGCTGCCGCACCAGACGTTCACTGGGGTCGGGTGCCGTCGCCATGGACACGATGATCGCAAAGCGCGCGTGGGCGACGGTGTGTTCCGTCGCCGGGGCTTAGCACATATATCGGCACATGAGCCGGGCAGGAAGCCAGACCCAAACACAAAGCCCCAGGTCGAAGACCTGGGGCTGTCGTGCGCGAGGGGGGAGTTGAACCCCCACGTCCTTTCGGACACACGGACCTGAACCGTGCGCGTCTGCCTATTCCGCCACTCGCGCGTGAAGCGGTGTGAGGTTATCCCAGCGTGGTGAGGTTCCCCAAACCACCACCGCCGGCTCCCTGGCACGACGTCTCCTTCGGTTTCGCGCCGTCCGAACCTGAGGGGTGAACCGAACTGCCCGCCATGCTGCAGCGCCCGCTTCGCCCGATCGGAGAGGGCGGTTCGTTACGATCGCACCAGCCCGGCGTCAGGTCCGGGCTGCTCGGTCGCGCATCCGCACGGACCGGCCCGGGCACCGGCGACACCCAGCGAGTGACGACGAGGAGGCCATGTGGGCGGGTTCCAGCGTTTCGAGACCCGACTGGAGCAGGCCATCTCGGGCACCTTCGCGCGCGTCTTCCGCTCGGCGGTGCAGCCGGTCGAGATCGCGGCTGCGCTCCAGCGAGAGTGCGACAACAACGCGCAGATCCTCTCCCGGCAGCGCCGGCTGGTGCCCAACGACTTCCACGTGGAGCTCTCCCCACCCGACCTCGAGCGACTCGCGCCGTACGACACCGCCATGGCCAGCGAGCTCACCGAGCAGTTGACCGAGCACGCGGAGAACAACGGCTACTCCTTTCCCGGGCCCATCACCATCGAGTTCGAGCAGGCCGACGACCTCACCACGGGCCGGTTCCGCATTCGCAGCCGCGCGAAGGCCAAGGTCACCGCGAACAGCACCCACACGCAGGTGCGCCGGGCTCGGGCCGTGCTCGAGGTCAACGGCACCGAGCACCCCCTCAATCCCCCGGGCGTGGTGGTCGGTCGCGGCACCGAGGCCGACGTCCGCATCAACGACCCAGGCGTGAGCCGCAAGCACGTGGAGTTCCGCGTCGAGGTGCGCCGTGACGGACTCAAGGTCGACGTGCACGACCTCGGCTCCACCAACGGCATCACGATCAACGGTCAGCGGATGACCCGCGCCGTGGCCGACGACGGCACCGAGGTGACCGTCGGCAACACCACCCTGCGAGTGCGCATGATCACCGACGAGACCTCCAGCGAGGGCCCCGATGTCTGAGCTCACCCTGCTGCTGGTGCGCATCGCCTATCTGGCGGTGCTGTGGATCTTCGTGCTCTCGGCGATCTCGGTGATCCGCTCCGACATGTTCGGTGCACGCGTGCCCGAGACCGCCCGCGGCCAGGCCGCCGGACGCACCAAGGAGAAGAAGGCCAAGCCCCCTCCGAAGCGGCGCGGCGCCCCGACCCACGTGCTCGTCACCGAGGGCTCCAACGCGGGCGAACGGGCGGACCTCGCCTCCGCCCCCGTCCTCATCGGCCGCGGCAACGACGCGGCGATCCGACTCGACGACGACTACGTCTCCACCCGGCACGCACGCATCGCAGCCTCCGGTGACCAATGGTTCGTCGAGGATCTCGGCTCCACCAACGGCACGTATATCGGAACCGTGCGCATCACGCAGCCCACGACGATCACGCTCGGCACCCAGGTGCGCATCGGCAAGACGATCGTGGAGCTGCGCAAGTGACTCCCGACGACCCCCACGACGACACCACGGACCTCACCGAAGTGCCGTCCGGGCGCGGGGCCGCGGACGTGTCCGCTCCGCTGCGGCTGCACTGGTCGGCGATCTCCGACGTCGGCCGGGTACGCAAGGACAACCAGGACTCCGGGTATGCCGGCCCCTGGCTGCTCGCCGTCTGCGACGGCGTCGGCGGCGCCGCCCGAGGTGACATCGCCTCCAGCACCGCGATCTCCCAGGTGCGCAAGCTCGACGACGAGTCGCCGGCCGGCCTCGACGCCGAGCACCTGCTCTCCGCGGTCGCCGGGGCCTTGCACCGGGCCCACGACCGCATCGGCGAACTGGTCGACGAGGATCCCTCGCTGTCGGGCACCAGCACCACCGCCACCCTGCTCTTCTTCGACGGCGCCCAGCTCGCCGTCGGGCACGTCGGCGACAGCCGGGCCTACCTGATGCGCGAGGGGAGCATCAGCCAGCTGACCTCCGACCACACCTTCGTGCAGAGCCTCATCGACGAGGGCCGGATCACGCCGGAGGAGGCGCTGGTGCACCCGCACCGCAACGTCATCCTCAAGGCGCTCGACGGTATGCACGAGGCCGAGCCCGACCTCTTCATGCTCACCGTGCAGCCCGGCGACCGGCTGCTGGTCTGCTCCGACGGCGCCACCGCCTCGCTCGGCGACGACCGCATCTGCGACATCCTCGGCACGGGCACGCCCGACTACGCAGCCATCGAGCTCACGCGTGCCAGCCTCGAGGCCGGCTCCACCGACAACGTCACGTGCATCGTGGCCGACGTGCTCGACCCGGCTGGAGCCGAGGCCCGCGCCGAGGATCTGGCCGACCTCCAGCCGATGCTGGTCGGGGCGGCGTCCGAGCTGCGACGCAAGCCGGCTCGCAGCGGTCGGCCGACCGCGCTCTTCCGCGGACACCGCTCCGGCGACACCGGCGAGATGGAGCCCATCGACGCCGACCTGCCCGATCTGCCGGCCGACGTGCACGCCATCCACACAGACCCCATCGACCCCGAGAGCGCCCGCTACGCGCCGCGGGCTCCTCACCGGTTCGCCTGGCTGCGTCGGCTCCTCGGGCTGATCACCGTCGTCGGCGTCGCCTGGGTCGGCGTCGCCGCGGCCTGGACCTGGGTGCAGGACCAGTACTACGTGGGCGAGGTCGACGGGCAGGTGTGCATCTTCCGCGGCGTGAACTCCTCGCTGCCCGGCGTCTCGCTCTCGGAGCCCTACGAGGCCACCAACATCAGCACCGACCGGCTGCGGCCGCTCCAGGCCGACGGAGTGGCCTCCGGCCTCGCGGCCGACGACCTCGACGACGCGCGCGGGATCGTCGAGAACCTCGCGAAGCAGCAGGTCACCAGCGACGAAGGCACCACATCGACCACCGCCACCACGCCCGCCGACGTCGGGACGTGCGGCTCATGAGCGTGAGCTTCGGCCCGAGCAACCCGCTGCTCGGCTTCGTGCACCGCCGCCGGCGCGGCGCCGAGCTGTTCTTGCTCGTGCTGGCCCTGGCGGTCGGCGTCGGCGCCTACGCAGCAGTCGGGGTCGGCGTCGAGGACACTGTGCCCGCCGACCTGTTCGGCTACGGCGGCTGGCTGGCGGGGCTCATCGTGGCGGCGCACCTCGTCGTCCGGTTCGTGGCGCCGTACGCCGACCCGGTGCTGCTGCCGGTCGTAGCGGCGCTCAACGGGCTCGGCCTCGCCGTGATCCACCGGCTCGACCTGGCCGACGACACGCACTTCGCCTCACGACAGCTGATCTGGATGACCGTCGGCGTGGGCCTCTTCATCGGCACCCTGCTGCTGCTGCGCGACCACCGGGTGCTGACCCGGTTCACCTACACCTCCGGGCTCGCGGCCATCGTGCTGCTGCTCATGCCGATGATGCCGATCGTCGGCACCAGCAAGCGCGGTGCCAAGATCTGGATCGAGGTAGGAGGCCTGAGCTTCCAGCCCGGTGAGGTCGCCAAGGTGATGCTGGTCATCGCCTTCGCCGGCTACCTGGTGCTGCACCGCGACGCGCTCGCCCTGGCCGGACGCCGGGTGCTGTTCGTCGACCTGCCCCGGGGCCGTGACCTCGGGCCGATCCTCGGCATGTGGCTGGTCAGCCTCGGCATCCTCGTCTTCCAGCGCGACCTCGGCTCGAGCCTGCTGTTCTTCGGCCTCTTCCTCGTCATGCTCTACGTCGCCACCGAGCGGGCCGGCTGGCTGGTCGTGGGCAGCACGCTGTTCGTGCTCGGGGCGACGGCCGGCTACTTCGCCTTCGGGCACGTGCGCGAGCGATTCGAGATCTGGCTGCATCCCTTCACCTACTACAAGACCGGCGACGCGTCGCTGCCCTCGAGCGACCAGCTCGTCGACGCCCGCTTCGGGTTCGGGTGGGGCGGTCTGATCGGACGCGGGTTCGGTGGCGGTGACCCACAACTGGTGCCGTTCGCGGAGTCCGACTTCATCCTCTCCTCCATCGGCGAGGAGCTCGGGCTCACCGGCATGGTCGCCGTCCTGCTGATGTACGGCCTGATCGTCGAGCGGGCGCTGCGCGCCGCGCTCATCTCCCGAGAGGGGTTCGGCAAGCTGCTGGCCGCCGGCCTGGGCGCCGTCATCGCCCTCCAGGTGTTCGTGGTCGCGGGCGGCGTCACCGGTCTGATCCCGCTGACGGGTCTGACCACGCCGTTCCTCTCCTACGGCGGCTCCTCGCTCGTGGCGAACTGGGTGATCGCGGCGCTACTGCTACGGGTCTCCGACCTCGCCCGGCGTCCGATCCCCGACCTCTCGAGCGACGACGAGGACGCCGACGAGTCCGCCACCCAGGTCATCAAGGTGGCCCGATGAGGAGGAGGAACCGATGAACAAGCCGATCCGCACCATCTCGCTGTTCTGCCTGGTGCTCTTCTTGGCCCTCATGGCCAACGTGACCTACCTGCAGTACTGGAAGGCCTCGAGTCTCGACAACGACCCGCGCAACCGGCGCGCCGTCGACGCGTCGTTCTCCCAGCAGCGCGGCGCCATCCTGGTGGGCCAGAACCAGACGCCGATCGCGAAGTCCGTGCCCTCGAAGGACCAGTACCTCTTCCAGCGCGAGTACACCCGGCCGCTCATGTACGCCCAGATCACGGGTTGGTACAACTACTTCAACGCCCAGAGCGGAAGCTGCTCGACGTGTCAGCGCCGCATCGAGCAGACCCAGAACGACGTCCTCTCCGGCGACGACGACCGCCTGTTCGTGACCCGTCTGGTCGACATGCTCAGCAACAAGGAGCCCGTGGGCGGCAACGTCTCGCTCACCATCGACCCGAAGGCGCAGGAGGCCGCCTACAACGGCCTCAAGAACGTGCTCGGGCCCTCGGGCGAGGGCGCGGTCGTGGCGCTCGAGCCTCGCACCGGCAAGGTGCTGGCGATGGTCTCGCTGCCCAGCTTCGACCCCAACAAGCTGGCCTCGCACGACCTCTCGCAGGTCACCAAGGTCGGCGACAGCCTCGACAACGACTCCTCGCAGCCGCTGCTGAACCGGGCCATCCAGACCACGCTGCCTCCCGGGTCGACGTTCAAGATCGTCACCGCGGCGGCGGCCATCCAAGACGGCCTCTACACCAAGGACGACCTGGTGCCCGGCGGCGCGACCTACCAGCTGCCGCAGACCACGGGCGACACCGGCCTGGTCGACAACGAGGGCCGCGACTGCGGCACCGGCCGCATCCCGTTCGCCCAGGCCCTGGAGAACTCCTGCAACACCTCCTTCGCCCACATGGCCATCGAGGTCGGCGCCGACAAGCTGCGTGAGCAGGCCGACGCGTTCGGCTTCGACCAGCAGTACTTCACCGACATGACCCCGCAGGCCACCTCCGTGTTCCCGGACGACGCCAACGAGCCGCAGACGGGCCAGTCGGGCATCGGTCAGTACGACGTGCGCGCCACCCCGCTCCAGATGGCGATGGTGACCGCGGCCATCGCCAACGACGGCAAGGTCATGCGGCCCTACGTGGTCGACGAGATCCAGAGCCCGGAGTTCGAGCAGATCGAGAAGACCCAGCCCGAGACGATCTCCCAGGCGATCAGCTCCTCCACGGCCAGCCAGCTCACCGACCTCTTGGTCTCGGTCGTCGACGACGGCACCGCCTACGAGGCGAAGATCCCCGGCGTATCGGTGGCCGGCAAGACCGGCACCGCGCAGACCGGCACCGACGCGCCGCCCTATGCCTGGTTCGTGTCCTTCGCACCGGCCGACGACCCCGAGGTCGCGGTGGCGGTCATGATCCAGAAGGCGCCCAACGTGCCCCGTGGCGAGATCGCCGGTGGGGCGCTGGGCGGACCCATCGCGAAGGCGATCATGGAGGCGGTGATCAACCCGTGAACGACGAGACCCCCACCCAGGGCATCCCGAGCAGCGGCGGGGATGGCGCCGAGCGCTTCGCCGACGACGCCCACCGCTACCGGCTGGAGAGCCGCATCGCCACGGGCGGCATGGGCGAGGTGTGGCGCGCGACCGACACCACGCTCGGCCGCACCGTCGCGGTCAAGATGCTCAAGCCCGAATACGCCGACGACCGCGCGTTCCGCACCCGTTTCGAGACCGAGGCCCGCCACGCCGCCGCGCTGCACCACCCCGGCATCGCCGCGGTCTACGACTTCGGCGAGGCAACCGGCGACTCCCCCGGCACCCCGAGCGCCTACCTGGTCATGGAGCTCGTCGACGGCCAGCCGCTCTCCGCGCTGATGCGCCCCGGGAGCCCGATGGAGCCCGGGGTCGTCGCGCCCCTGATGGCACAGGCGGCCGACGCCCTCGCCGCCGCGCACCGGGCCGGCATCGTGCACCGCGACGTCAAGCCGGCCAACCTCATCGTGACCCCCGACCGCACCATCAAGATCACCGACTTCGGCATCGCACGGGCCGCCGACGCGGTGGGCATCACCCAGACCGGGCAGGTCATGGGCACCCCCCAGTACCTCTCCCCCGAGCAGGCCCGCGGCCGCACCGCGACCGCCAAGTCCGACGTCTACGCACTCGGTTGCGTCGCGTTCGAGTGCCTGGCCGGGCGCCGTCCCTTCCAGGCCGACTCCCCCGTCGCGACCGCGATGGCCCACCTCAACGAGCCGGTGCCCGAGCTGCCCTCGAGCGTCCCCGGACCGCTGGCCGCCGTCGTCCGACGCGCGCTGGCCAAGGAGCCCGACGCGCGCTGGGAGGGCGCGACCGCCTTCGCCGCCGCCCTGCGCCATCCCGACGGGGCCGACGGTGCCGTAGGGGGCGTCGACGACGTCGCGACCACGGTCGCGCCCGCGGCCCCGTCCGACGCCACCTCGGTCATGCCGGTCGCCGCGCCCGTACCTCTCGATCCGACCCCCACACCGACCCCCACGACCACCACGACCACCTCAGAGGGTTCTGGACGCCGCACCTCGGCCGCCGTCGTGCTGCTCGTGGTCGCGCTGATCGCGGCCATCATCTTGGTGATCGTGCTCGTCTTGACCTCGGGCGACGACGACGCCTCGCCGCGTGACACCGCCTCGAGCCCACCCACCTCACAGAGCAGTCAGCCGACCCAGTCGTCCTCCGCTCCCGAGAGCAGCGCACCGGCCACCCTGCAGGTGGATCCCGACGACTACGTCGGCCGCGACTACCGCGACGTGCAGGCCGAGCTCGGCGACCGCGGACTGAACGTGAAGCTCGACGAACTCGACAACGACGGCAGCCACGACGAGAACATCGTCGAGAAGCTCAACCCCACCGGCACGCTCACCGAGGGCGACACCGTCACGGTGAGCTACTGGGGCCCGGCCCCGAGCCCCAGCGACAGTCCCTCGCCCTCGTCGAGTACGTCGTCCTCGGCGCCCAGCGACAGCACGTCTCCCTCGGCGGCGGGCCCGCTCGGCGGGATCGCGAGCCGTGACAGCAACGCCTCCATCGGTCCCGTCGCCGACGGGAGCGACGGATGAGCGAACCCCTGCTGATCGGAGGGCGCTACGAGCTCGGCGAGCTGCTGGGCCGCGGCGGCATGGCCGAGGTGCGCAAGGGCACCGACACCCGGCTGGGTCGCGTGGTCGCCGTCAAGCGGCTGCGCACCGATCTGGCCAGTGATGCCACGTTCCAGGCCCGGTTCCGTCGCGAGGCGCAGTCTGCGGCGTCGCTGAACCACCCGTCGATCGTGGCCGTCTACGACACCGGCGAGGAGCCCGCCACCGATGGTTCCGGGGTCGACCAGCCCTACATCGTGATGGAGTACGTGGCCGGTCGTACCCTGCGCGACGTGCTGCGCGAGGGTCGCAAGATCCTGCCCGAACGAGCGCTGGAGATCACCAGCGGCGTTCTCGCGGCACTCGACTACAGCCACCGGGCCGGCATCATCCACCGTGACATCAAGCCCGGCAACGTCATGTTGACACCGGGTGGCGACGTCAAGGTGATGGACTTCGGCATCGCCCGCGCGGTCTCCGACGCGTCGTCGACGATGACCCAGACCGCCGCCGTCGTGGGCACCGCCCAGTACCTCTCTCCCGAGCAGGCGCGCGGCGAGACCGTCGACTCGCGCAGCGACGTCTACTCCGCCGGCTGCCTGCTCTACGAGCTGCTCGCCGGGCGTCCGCCGTTCGTCGGCGACTCGCCCGTCGCCGTCGCCTACCAGCACGTGCGCGAGCAGGCTCGACCGCCGTCGGACTTCGACGAGGAGATCCCGCCCGAGCTCGACGCCATCGTGATGAAGTCACTGGCCAAGCGGGTCGAGGATCGCTACCAGTCCGCGGCCGCCATGCGCACCGACATCGAGCGCTACCTCGCAGGCGCGCCCGTCCACGCCGGGCCGCCGGCCGTACCGGTGCCCACCACGACGACCGTCGCCGCGGCGCGACCCACGCCGACGCCTGCCCCGACGCCGTTGCCCGAGGCCGACGAGGACGACCGACCACCGGTCGGCGCCCTCGTGCTCCTCGGCCTGCTGGTCATCGCCCTCGTCGTGGCCGGGGTGCTGCTCTGGCCGCGACTGTTCCCCTCCAGTCCTGACGACGTGCAGGTACCCGATGTGGTCGGAAAGAACGAGGCCGCGGCCCGGCAGACGCTGGGCGACTCCGGCTTCGAGGTGAACCCCAACTCGGTGTTCGAGAACTCCGACAAGCCCGCCGGCAGGGTGCTCGACCAGGATCCGAGTGGCGACTCCTTCGTGACCCCCGGTACCCAGGTGACCCTCACGATCAGTGCCGGCAAGGCCGAGAAGGAGGTGCCGCGCGTCGTCGACCAGCAACTCGATGTCGCGAAGGAGACCCTCAAGGCGGCCGGGTTCAAGGTGACGGTCAGCCGTACGGACTCCCAGGAGCCCCGCAACCAGGTGCTGTCCCAGAACCCCGAATCCGGTACCCAGGCCCAGGAGGGCACGCCGATCAACCTGACGGTGTCGCGCGGGCCGACCGAGGTTCCCGACGTGACCGGCATGAAGCAGGCCGAAGCCCAGAAGGTGCTCAGCGACGCCGGCTTCAACGTGCTCATCAGCAAGGACACCGACTCCTCGAAGGCCAAGGGCGTCGTGCTGCGTCAGTCGCCGACGGGGGGCACCCCGCTCGAGCAGGGCCAAGACGTCAACATCGTGGTCAACGACTACGAGAAGCCCACGAAATCCCCGAGCCCCACCGACTCCAGCTCGCCCAGCGACTCGGCCTCGCCCAGCGACGGCTCCTCGCCGTCGCTGCCCGGATCGAGTCCCAGCAGTAGCACCTCGCCGTCGCCCTGACCCCCGCGGCAGCGCCTCCCGGGCCGCACGAGCAGAGCGGTCGGGCCTGCCCTTCAGGCGAGGGGCTTGGCGTAGCTGAGGTCGAGCAGACCGGCGTACGCGGGCGCGGTGAGGTCGGCATCGGCCTGCATGTCCCAGCCGATCTGTACGTCCTCTTGCTGGGACTGCGACCGGTAGAAGGCGACGTAGTCGTCGTCGAGGAGGCTGCCCTCCAGCGTCGTGGGGTCGCCCACGGCCGAGATGACGAACGGCTGCGGGTAGGGCACGCCCTGGAGTGTGATCGAGTTGCCCTGGCACTGGATGCCGGTCGTCGACACGATGCGCTGGCCCTGCACGGTCACTGCCTGCGCACCACCGCGCCACATCGCATTGACGACCGCCTGCACGTCCTGCTGGTGCACCACCAGGTACTTCGAGGGCTGCTCGGTGTCGTCGTCGGTGAGGGGGCTGTCGCTCAGCGTCACCGTGACGCCGGCGCCGCGGACCGGCTCGAGACCGGCGGGATCCTTCAACTGCGTGACTCGCTGCTGCGCCCGGAGCGTCTGCCGGTCTCCCACCTTGGAGGTCAGCTGCGTCACCTGGTCGCTGAGATCCTGCACCTGGCGACGGAGGCCCTCGTACTGGTCGGACTCCGCTTGCACCAGCGAGGCCAGGTCGGTGTAGCGCCCGGGGCGCAGGTCGGTGCCCTCACTGTTGACGTTGCTCACGACGAACAGCGAGCCACAGACCAGCACGACCAGCGGCGTCCCGATGCGCCAGGCGAGCCCCCGCGGAGCCCTGCGCGGACTGCGCTCGGAACTCTCGGATCCCCCGGTGGCGGGGCTCGCATGGGTTCCTCGGCTCACGACGTCTAGGGTAGGGCCGCACACACGCGCCGGACGACCCGGCGCGGCCCGGCAGATTCTTCAGGAGCGCAGGTGAAGCTCAAGCGGACCGACGATCCCTTCGACACCAGACCGAAGGGTGCGGTGCTGTCGGTGCGATTCGTCGTGTCGCTCCTGCTCGTCGTCCTCGGCATCGCCTGGATCGTCTACTACTACGTCGCGATGCGCGCCGACCCGTTCGTCGCGGACTCCAAGGCGGGCTCGCCGGCGTTCCTCGCCGACCTCGAGCGGTGGAACTACGTCATCGGGTTCGGTCTCTTCTTCTTGGGCCTGGCCCTCTCCGCACACCCCAGCACCCCGCTCGGGCGCGGTCGTGGTGTCGTCGCCGGCATGCTCGGCTGCTTCATCGTCGGACTGCTGTGGATCTGCACGTTCTACGTGGTGGCCGACGGCAAGATCGACAGCATCCCCGTGATGAACGACCTGCGGCAGTCGAACCTGGTGGTCGGGATCGCGTTCATGGCGGTCGGCTTCACCTTCGCCACCCGCTGGGAGTAGTAGCCCCCCGACCCGCCGTCCAGACCCGCCGCCCTCTGCAGGTGCGGCGGGTCGGCTGCTTTTTCACAGCTGGGGAGAACTCTGTGGACGAATCACAGCCGTGTAGTTCTCCACATGTTCCTCCCCAGGTGTGGACGACCACGACCGCCGGCCACACCTCCGAGCGCAGGCCGAAGCGCCGTCCGAGCACGGCTCGGACGGCGACGGGCGGGCTGCAGGTCGCGTCGGTCTCAGGCGCTGAGCAGACGCAGCGCGATCGCGCCGAGGGCTAAGAGCAGCACCGCTGCCGAGCCGAGGGCGTGCAGCAACGCGCGGCGGGGTCCGCCCTTGGCGTAGACGAAGACGCTGGTGAGCAGCAGGCCGCCGATGAACCCGCCCAGGTGCCCCTGCCACGAGATGTTGGCCCCGGTGAAGGTGAAGACGACGTTGACGGCCAGCAGCGCGAAGAGCTGGCGCATGTCGGCGTGGATGCGTCGCGCGACCACGAACAGCGCCGCGAAGAGCCCGTAGATGGCGCCCGAGGCGCCAAGGGTCGTCTGGAGGTCGCTCGCCGCCCACACGACGACCGCCGAGCCGCACACCAGGGAGATCAGGTAGAGCGCGAGGAAGCGCGCTCGGCCCAGCATCTGCTCGAGCTGTGGGCCGATGAAGTACAGCGCCAGCATGTTGAAGCCGATGTGCAGGGGCGAGACGTGCAGGAAGCCCGAGGTCACGAGCTGCCACAGGGCGCCGTTCTCCGCCCCGGGGAGCCAGTCGCCCTGGGCCGCTCCGCACACGGCCGCGGAGTCGATGTGCGGGTAGTACTGCCCACCGCCGGCCATGCACACGCCCTGCACGTGCAGGCCCAGCCAGTCGACCAGCCTCGACCCCGAGCCACCGGTGACGAGCACGGCCACCCACACCGCCACATTGAGACCGATGAGGGCCAGCGTGGTGCTGCGCGGGTCGTTGCTGCGGCGACCGCCGAAGCGGGTCAGCCCCGAGCGTGTCGACTTCTGCCCCTCCGCGACGCACGAGGGGCACTGGAAGCCGACGGAGGCGTCCCGCATGCAGTCGGGACAGATCGGACGCTCGCAGCGCTGGCAGCGGATGTGGGCCTCACGGCCGGAGTGCCGGTAACAGGTGGGCACTCCGGCCGGGTCGGTCGGCCCGGGGGTGGGCGGCTGGGTCACGGGTCGGTCAGGACTCGACGAGCTCGACCGACTCGATGACGACCGGCTCGGTGGGGCGGTCGCCCGGGCCGGTCCGCGTGGTCGCGATGGCGTCGACGACGTCGCGCGAGGGCTGGTCGGCCACCTCGCCGAAGATCGTGTGTCGGCGGTTGAGGTGCGGCGTCGGGCCCACGGTGATGAAGAACTGCGAGCCGTTGGTGCCGGGGCCGGCGTTGGCCATGGCGAGCAGGTAGGGCCGGTCGAACTGGAGCTCGGGGTGGAACTCGTCCTTGAACTGGTAGCCCGGACCGCCGGTGCCGGTGCCGGTGGGGCAGCCGCCCTGGATCATGAAGCCGGAGATGACGCGGTGGAAGATCAACCCGTCGTAGAACGGGCCGGACTTGTCGCCTGCCTTGTACTTCTTCTCACCGGAGGCGAGGCCGGTGAAGTTGTCGACCGTCTCCGGTGCGTGGTTGCCGAAGAGATCCAGGGTGATGTCGCCCTTGTTCGTCTTCAAGATGGCCTGCGAGTACGCCATGACTGCCTTTCGCTCGCGTGCGGGTGGATCGTGCGGTGGGACTCGGGCACTTCCGGGTGGTTTGTGCGTCCCGTCGATGCGGGACGATCCTTGCACGGATGCCTATCCGACCGGGTCGCCATGCCCTGCGCTCCAGGGCGCGCGCCGGCTGGTCGGGGCATCGTGATCTGATGGTGGTAATCGACCAGGAGGATGTGGATCCCATGCGGCTCCGGCGCAAGAAGACGTACTTCGAGAAGGCCACCGACGCCATCGAGTCGGCTGTCGACACCTACCGGCCGCAGGTCGAGGCGGCCGTGAGCCGTGGTCTCGACGAGGCCCGCGAGCTGGTCTCGGAGGCCCGTGACAAGGCGGGCCCCGCGCTCGCCGAGGCTCGTGAGAAGGCAGGCCCCGCGCTCGCCGACGCTCGCGACAAGGCCGCCCCTTACGTCTCCGAGGCGCGCGACAAGGCGGCGCCCTACGTCGCCGAGGCCCGCAAGAAGGCCGCGCCGTACGTGGCGGATGCCCAGAAAAAGGCCCAGAAGAAGGCGGCGCCGTTCCTCGCCGATGCGCGCGACAAGGCTGCGCCGTACCTCGCCGAGGCCCAGAAGGTGGCCCAGGAGAAGGCCGGCCCGGTGCTGGCCGACGCGCGCGACCGCGCCGTGCCGTTGGCCCAGGATCTCGCCGAGGCGGCCGGCACCAAGGCCGGCGAGCTGGGCGAGCTGGCCCAGGCCAAGGCGCTGGAGCTGCGCGGTGAGCAGCCGAAGAAGGGCTCGAAGCTGAAGAAGATCGCCCTCTTGGGCGTGGTCGCGGCCGCCGGTGGTGTCGCCTACAAGAAGCTCACCGGCAAGTCGGAGCCGACCTGGGAGTCCTCCTACGTGCCGGCTCCCCCCACGCCTCCGAAGCCCGCCGCCGCTCCCGCGCCGGCTCCGGAGGCGGCGCCGGCCGACGACAGCGCCGGATCCTCGCCCGACGAGGCGCTCTCCGACGAGGCCGCGGCCAGCTCCGAGCCCACCACACCGGACGAGCCGGCCGAGGTCGTCGAGATCGACTCCGACAAGAACTGATCCCCGAGGGGTCGCACATCGTCCCCCGAGGGGTCAGGAATCGTCCCCCGAGGGGTCGTTCACGACGAGACGGCGCCCGTGGGCTCGCTGCTGGTGAGCTCCGGGTTCTCGTCGCGCACCTTGCGGACCACCTGACGCTCGACCCAGAAGATGAGCAGCGGTACCAGGCCCGCCACCAGGGCGACCAGAGTGAAGGCGATGCTCCAGCCGGCCTTGCGCGACAGTGCGAACGCCACGACCACGTAGATCATGAACACCCAGCCGTGGGCCACCCAGAGGATGCTCGCCTGCTCGCCGAAACGCTGCCAGGTGCCGCCGTCGGCGGCGAGGTACTTCAGTGGCATGGCCACCAGGGAGCAGAAGGCCAGCAGCACCCCGACGAGGAGGGCCAGCACGCGGTAGGTGGCGAACAGCTTCACGCCGCCACGGTACTGACCTCCTGGATGCGTTCTTGCACCCACCGCCACCACACGTAGCCCACGAACGCGGCGAAGAAGACCCATTCGATGGCGTAGAGCAGGTTGCGCAGGCCGGTGCCGCCCGCCGGGGGTGGCAGCTCGGCGAGATCGGCCTGGACCAGGCCGCGGGCGTCGTCCGGCTCGCCGTCGGCGCGCACCGCTGAGAGGTCGAGCACCGCGTAGGCGTCGTAGAGGTCCTGGTCGACGTGTTGGATCAGGTCCGCGGTGCGCACCTGCGGGATGACGTCGTCGCTGCGGTCGGTGTCGACCTCACCGGTGCCATCGGTCGGTTGGAGCCAGCCCTGCACGGTGGCCGTGCCGCTCGGCGGAGGCGGCGCGTCGGCGAGTGAGGCCACCCAGCCCCGCACGATCGGCAGAGCCGAACCGTCGGGGGTGCCGATCGCCAGCGGGGTGACCACCCAGTAGCCCTCGCGGCCGCCGTGCTCCCGCCCCGAGACGAACACCGTCCCACCGCCGACCCAGGTGCCGGTGGCGGTGATGGGCTGGCCCACCTCGTTGCCCGGGAACGGGTCGTTGCCCCCCATCACCGAGGTGAGCGGCTTCGCCGCAGCGTGGGTGAGGTCTCGGCTCTCGGCGGCGCGTTGCGCCTGATAGGCGGAGTACTGCCACCAGCCCAGTGCGAGAGTCGCGGCGACGAGTAGCAGGGCCAGCAGGTGCCCTCCCCACAAGCGGGGGGCGAACGCCGACGTCACGCCGTTCAGCGTACGCGGCACGCTGCAAGTCTCCCGTCGCGACCTGGGGCCGCGACCACCGTGCGCGACGTCCGAAGGCGCGGCTCGCGCCCGGCACGCGCCGGACGACGCTCAGCCGCAGGCGGTGAAGCCGAGGCGGCGTCGCAGGGTGAGCGTGGCGGCGTCGCCGGGGTCGACGATCTGGAAGCCCAGGCGGCCCGACCGCGGGTCGGCGACACCATCACGCAGCGCGCCACCGATGCCGGGAGTGTCGTCGGTGAGCTGGAGGCGCGTGAACACATCGGTGCGGTCGGCCCCGAGCCGTGCGGTGGCGAGCTCGGTCTGGAAGCTCATCGAGTAGGCGTCCAGCGGCAGGAGGCCGGAGTCGTCCGAAGACGGCACGCAGCCCTGCTCGACGTAGGTCGACACGGCTCCGTCGCCGAGGAGCGCGAGGGTCGCGGGGCCGGACCACGTGGAGGAGCCGTCGCCGGCCTCGCCGGAGAGGACGAGCCCGTCGGCCGCGTCGACGCGGGCGCCCTTGAGCGGGCCCACGCCGGCCTTGACCGCCTTCTCGACCGCCTGGGGGTCGATGATGGCGTGCAGTCCGAGGATCCAGCCGACCTGCTTGCCGGCGTCGTCGTAGAGCAGCGCCTCCCAGCCGACGTCCTCCTGGCCGAAGGAGAACTGTGAGAGCAGCTGGGTCTCGGCGGGGCGCAGCACGCCCGAGGAGAGCATCGCGGTCTGGGTCTGCGCGCGCTTCCAGAACGACGCCCGCGCGGCCGGCGTCAGGTCACTGGAGAGCTTGGTGATGCCGAGGTCGAGGGCCACGGCGTCGAAGTCGGTCACCGCGATCGCGCTGACGTCGTCCGGCACGTGCTGGACGGCGATCTCAGCGGGCGTGGGGCGCCCCTCGTCGACGACGGGCGCCGCTGCCGCAGTCGGGATCGCGGTCTCCTCCGGCGAGGGGATCGACGAACCGCAGGCTGTCGCCGTGGCCGCCACCAGGGCAGCCAGGAGCGTCGGGAGCACACGTGTTCGCACGGGGGAAGTGTGCCACCTGGGTGAGCCGCGTGAGACCGAAACGGTGATCCGGCACATCAGGCCGAGACGTCGTGCCGCGTCGTCGTGGTCGGCTGCCATCCGGGCCCCCTGACCACGTGCCCCCAGCGGTCTCGCCAGGTGCTCGCCCGCCACACGTCGCGCCCGATCGCGGCGAACTCGTGGGTGGCCACGCGGGCCGGGTTGAAGGTGTTCACGTTCTTGGTCAGGCCGTAGCGCACGCGCTCACCCTCGGCCTCGAAGGTTCCGAAGAGGCGGTCCCACACGATGAGGATGCCGCCGTAGTTCTTATCGAGGTACTGGGTGTTCGAGCCGTGGTGCACGCGGTGGTGCGAGGGGGTGTTCATCACGAGCTCGATCGGCTTCCAGAGCCGGCCGATGCGCTCGGTGTGGATGAAGAACTGGTAGAGCAGGCTGATCGACTGCTGGAGCAGGATCATCCACGGCGAGAACCCGAGGAATGCCAGCGGCAGCCAGTACGGCAGTGAGCTGAACGGCGTCCACGGCTGTCGGAGCGCGGTGGAGAGGTTGTAGAACTCGCTGGAGTGGTGCACGACGTGGCTGGCCCAGAGGATCCGGATCGTGTGGTGCGTGCGGTGGTAGGCGTAGTAGGCGAGGTCGTCGGCGAAGAACAGCGCCACCCAGGTGAGCGGGTGGTCGGCCGGGAGCTGCCACGGACTGACGAGGTAGGCGGCGGCGTAGACCGCCACGACGACGAGCTTCCAGCCCAGGTTGACCGCCACGTTGCCCAGCCCCATCGCCACGCTGGTGCGGGCGTCGCGCACGTCGTACCCGAGCTCGTCGTCGTCGGGTAGGAAGTAGAACGACGCCGCCTCGAGCGCGAGGCAGACGATGAACACGGGGATCGCGTGCTGGATCAGGTCGAACATGGGTGCTCCTCGGGTGAGCAGGGGTGTCAGAGGTGCGCGGCGATGCGCGCGACGGTGCGGCCGAGCAGGTCTGCGGCGAGTCGCTGGGCGCCGTCGGCGTCGCGGTCGGCGATGAGGCGGGCGAGGTGCTGGTGGGCGTCGCGGTCGACGTACTCCTCGCCGAGGCCGAGGTCGACGACGGTCTGCCAGCCGATCTCGGTGAAGCCGGCGACGAGCGTGTTCAAGCCGAGGCGGTAGGCGATGTTGCCCGACCCCTCGATCACGGCTGTCCAGAAGTCGAGGTCGGGGGCGAAGGTGTCGGCGATCGCGGAGGAGTCGATCGGGTAGGCCTGCGCCGCGGCGAGGACGATGCCGATCTGGTCGTCGCTGGCCCGTTCGGCGCAGAGCCGGGCGGCGTCGGCGGCGACCGATCGCCGCATCTCGCTGATGTCGCGCAGGATCTCGAGCGGGGTCAGGGCGCCGGCGGCGGCCAACTGCGAGAGGGTGTCGAGACCGGCGTGTCCGCGCCAGTCGAGCACCCGGGTCTTGCCGCCCTGGCTGATGCGCACCAGCCCGGCCTGCTGCACGCGCTTGAGCGCCTCGCGCACCGCGTGCCGGTTCACCTCGAACCGCTCGGCCAGCTCGCGCTCGCCGGGCAGCGCGTCGCCGGGTGTTAGGCGGCCGGAGAGGATCTCGGCCACGAGCTGCCCGAAGACCACGTCGGAGACGGCGCTGCGGGTGACCGGCGTGATGTCCATGCGAAGAGGATGCGTCGTCG
This sequence comes from Nocardioides acrostichi, assembly GCF_015319165.1. Classification (GTDB taxonomy): domain Bacteria; phylum Actinomycetota; class Actinomycetes; order Propionibacteriales; family Nocardioidaceae; genus Nocardioides; species Nocardioides acrostichi. The sequence continues at coordinate 56,860 of NZ_JADIVZ010000017.1, read as the reverse complement.
TTGGTCTGAGGTCAACTGGTTGGACCAGTTACCTGGATCACGACGGTTCTTGGCTAGGGTCCGGCCATGAACACGACTGAAAGCCCCGTCCTGCTCGTCCTCGGTGCCGGCCCGGGCCTCGGGCTGGCCGTGGCCCGCCGGTTCGCGCGCGAGGGGTACCTCGCCGTGCTCGCCACGCGCACTGAAGCGGACGCCGAGCCGTTGGCGGCCGCGCTCGTCGCCGAGGGCTTCGCGGCCGAGGGTGTGGCCGTCGATCTGGCCGATCCCGCCGACGTCTCGGCCGTGGTGCGTGGGGTCGGGGAGCGGCACGGCCGCATCGACGTGCTGCACTTCAACCCCAGCTTCTGGCGTGAGCGCAACCCTCTCGAGCTCACCGTGCCCGAGTTGCTCGAGGACGTCGCCCTCGGCGCGGGCGTCCTCCTCCCGGCCGTCCAGGCCGCCCGCCCGTTCCAGTCCTCCGGGTCGCGCGTGCTGGTGACCGGCAGCATGGCCGCGGACGAACCGAACCCGGCCGCTGCGTCGCTAGGCGTGCAGAAGGCCGCCGTCCGCAACCTCGTCGCCAGCCTCGACGGCGTGCTCGCGGACGACGACATCCGTGCGGTCGCCGTCCAGATCAACGGGGCGCTGGCGAAGGAGGGCCCGTTCTCCCCCACCCCCATCGCCGACGCGATGTGGGCTGCCGTCGCGCGGGACGCCGACGGCTGGACGGCTCATGTGCCCTACGACGGGTGAGGATCCGCGGAGGGTGCGCTGCGCGAGCCGACCTGCGGTCTCATCGGTGGAGCCTAGGGGACTCGAACCCCTAACCCCCTGCTTGCAAAGCAGGTGCGCTACCAATTGCGCCAAGGCCCCTGGCGACGGCGGAGGCCGTCGAGGTGGTGGGTCAGTTGCGGGCGACCGGGTCGGTGGCCTCGGCCCAGAGTGCGGCCTCGGCGCGGGAACCGTCCATCTTCTTCTTCGCGAAGACCGCGCCGCCGGCGGCGAGTGCGAGGAGAAGGATCTTCTTCATGTCGGCCTCCGCGGATTCCGAGGGATCGGGGTGTGGGGGCGGAGCCCCCGTGTGAGTGGGCCTAACAGGACTTGAACCTGTGACCTCTTCCTTATCAGGGAAGCGCTCTAACCGTCTGAGCTATAGGCCCTCGAGGTGGTCGCGGTACCCCGCGGACCGAGGCGAGACGTTACCCGACCCGCAGGTCAGGCGACAAAACGGCTCAGTTGTCCTCGGCGAGCGTGACCTCGATGCCGCCGAGTAGGGCTGCGGCCATGTTGTAGAGGAACGCTCCGAGCGTCGCCGCGGCGGTGATGAGCACGACGTCGATCGCGGCCACGAGCATCGAGAAGCCCATGACGCGCGAGGTGCCGATGTAGTCCTCGACGTTGAAGGACGACGCGGAGTTCGGGCCGACGACGTCGGTGACGGTCTTGTTCAGCGAGTCCCACACGCCGGCACCGCCGAGCACGGTCCACACGACCAGCACGGAGACGACGGTGACGATGCCGAAGGCGACCGAGAGCAGGAACGCGGTCTTCATCACCGACCACGGGTCGATGCGGGTGAGCCGCAGGCGGGCGCGGCGCGGGTTGCGGGCGGCCGCGGACGACGTCTTCGGGGTCGTCGCGGACCCGGCTGCGGCGGACTTGTTGGCCTCGTGCTCCTCCGAGGCCCGGCTCAGCCGAGCCTGCACACGATCTGCCAGGGACCCGCTCGTGCTCGTGCCGGCGCTGCCGCCGGCACGGGTCTCGGTGGTCCGTTCGGTCATCGGTCATCCTCGGGGGTTTCGGTCGAGTCGGACACATCCGTTGACGCGTCGTCGGCCTCGATTGTTGCATCCGACCCCAGATCGGGCGATGTCTCCGCGTCGGGTGCCCCCTCGACAGCGGGAACCTCGTCGGCCGCGTCGTCCTCGGTGGCCTCGACCGACCGGGCGACGACCGCGACCGTGTCGCCCCGCTTCGGCGTCACGAACTTCACGCCCTGGGTGGAGCGGCCCGTCGGGCGGAAGGCGTCGTCGATGGGGCTGCGAACGACCTGACCGGTGGCGGTGATGGAGAGCACTTCGTCGCCGTCCTCGACGATGAATGCGCCCACGAGTCCGCCACGGTCGGCGTTGGTGAGCGCCATCGCCTTGATACCGAGGCCGCCTCGCGACTGGAGGCGGTACTCGGAGATGCGCGAGCGCTTGGCGAAGCCTCCGTCGGTGATGGTGAAGACGTACTGCGGCTTGACCTCGGCGACCTGCTCGGCGCTCGCCTCGACGTCGGGCGACTCCTCGGTCTGCTCCGCGAGACCCGCGGCCTCCTCGGCGGCCACCTGCGCAGCGCGGATGATCGACATCGACAGCAGCGAGTCGTCGCCGCGGAACTTCATGCCCGTGACGCCGGACGTCGCACGCCCCATCGGGCGCAGTTGGGTGTCGTCGGCGCGGAACCGGATCGCCTGACCCAGCCGCGAGACCAACAGCACGTCGTCCTCGCCGTAGACCAGCTCGGCGCCGATCAGCTCGTCTTGCCCCAGAGTCGGGTGTGGATCGCGGAAGTTGATGGCGATGACGCCTGCCTGCCGCGGGGAGTTGTAGTCGCCGAGGCGGGTCTTCTTGACCAGGCCGTTGCGCGTGGCAAGCACCAGGTACGGCGCCTGCTCGTAGTCGCGGATCGCGAGCACCTGGGCGATCTGCTCGTCCGGCTGGAACGACAGCAGCCCGGCCACGTGGCCACCCTTGGCGTCGCGCGCGGCCTCGGGCAGGTTGTAGGCCTTGGTGCGGTAGACCCGGCCGGCGGTGGTGAAGAACAGCAGCCAGTGGTGGCTGGTGGTGGCGATGAAGTGCTCCACGACGTCGTCGCCGCGCAGGCTCGCACCGCGCACACCCTTGCCGCCGCGCTTCTGCGTGCGGTAGAGCCCGCGCTGGGTGCGCTTGGCGTACCCGCCGCGGGTGATCGAGACGACGACCTCCTCGTCGGGAATCAGATCCTCCATCGAGAGGTCGCCGTCGGCCGCGATGATCTGGGTGCGTCGGTCGTCGCCGAACTTGTCGACGATCCCGGTGAGCTCCTCGGCGACGATCGAGCGCTGCCGGGCCTCGTTGGCCAAGATGTCCTCGAGGTCGGCGATCTCCTCCTCGAGCTGGGCGAGGTGGTCGACGATCTTCTGCCGCTCCAGGGCCGCGAGACGGCGGAGCTGCATTTCGAGGATGGCGTTGGCCTGCACCTCGTCGATGTCGAGCAGTTCCATCAGGCCCGTGCGTGCGTCGTCGACCTCGGGGCTGCGACGGATCAGCGCGATGACCTCGTCGAGGGCGTCGAGCGCCTTGACCAGACCGCGGTAGATGTGGGCCTGGCGCTGCTTCTCGGCGAGGCGGTAGCGGGTGCGCCGCTGGATGACCTCGATCTGGTGGGCGACCCAGTTGCTGATGAACTGGTCGATGGTCAGGGTGCGCGGCACGCCGTCGACCAGCGCCAGCATGTTGGCGCTGAAGTTGGTCTGCAGCTCGGTGTGCTTGAGCAGGTTGTTGAGCACCACCCGCGCCACGGCGTCACGCTTGAGGACGACGACCAGGCGCTGCCCGGTGCGAGAGGAGGTGTCGTCGCGGACGTCGGCGATGCCCTGCACCTTGCCCGAGTCGGCCAGCTCGGCGATCTTCAGCGCCAGGTTGTCGGGGTTGACCATGTAGGGCAGCTCGGTGATCACCAGGCAGGTGCGGCCCTTGGAGTCCTCGTCGACCTCGATGACCGCGCGCTGGGTGACCGAGCCCCGGCCGGTGCGGTAGGTCTGTTCGATGCCCTCGCGGCCCACGATGAGGGCGGCGTTCGGGAAGTCGGGGCCCTTGATGCGCTCGATCAGCGCATCTTGGAGCTCCTCGCGGGTGGCATCGGGGTGCTCGAGCGCCCAGATGGCGCCCTCGGCGACCTCGCGCAGGTTGTGCGGCGGGATGTTCGTGGCCATACCGACGGCGATGCCGGCCGAGCCGTTGACCAGCAGGTTCGGGAAGCGGGCGGGCAGGATCGTCGGCTCCGAGGAGCGGCCGTCGTAGTTCGGCTGGAAGTCGACGGTGTCCTCGTCGATGTCGCGGACCATCTCCATGGCCAGCGGGGCGAGCCGACACTCGGTGTACCGCATGGCCGCGGCCGGGTCGTTGCCCGGTGAGCCGAAGTTGCCCTGCCCCTGGATCAGTGGCGCCCGCATCACCCACGGCTGCGCGAGCCGCACGAGGGTGTCGTAGATGGCGGAGTCGCCGTGCGGGTGGTACTGACCCATGACGTCGCCGACGACGCGGCTGCACTTGGAGAAGCCTCGGTCGGGGCGGTAGCCGCCGTCGTCCATCGCGTAGAGCACCCGGCGGTGCACCGGCTTGAGGCCGTCGCGGACGTCGGGCAGCGCACGGCCGACGATGACCGCCATCGCGTAGTCGATGTAGGAGCGCTGCATCGAGGTCTGGAGCTCGACGCGCTCGATCCGTCCGCCCGGGGTGCCGCCGTCGGTGGGGGTCTGGGTCACGATGTCTCTCTCTGTGTTGCTCTAAGCATTTCTAGAGGATTCATTAGATAGCCGGATAGGCATCTAGGCAGGCGTCACGAGGTGCGTGCGATCGCAAGGCGGCGGAGCGAAGGCGACCTCTGAGCGAAGCGGGTCGTCGAGCTCTGCCAACGCGGCGAGCGTGCGTGCATCGTGGCTCCTGTCAGATGTCCAGGAATCGGACGTCTTTAGCGTTGCGCTGGATGAACGAGCGGCGCTGGTCGACGTCCTCGCCCATGAGGATGGAGAAGATCTCGTCGGCGTGCGCGGCGTCGTCGAGGGTGACCTGGAGCAGCAGCCGGTTGTCGGGGTCCATCGTGGTCTCCCAGAGTTCGTCGGCGTTCATCTCACCGAGACCCTTGTACCGCTGGACCGGGTTCTCCTTGGGCAGCTTCTTGCCGGCGGCGAGGCCCGCGTCGCGCAGCGCGTCGCGCTCGGCGTCGGAGTAGACGAACTCGTGCTCGGCCGGCTTGTTCCACCGCAGCCGGTACAGCGGTGGCTGGGCCATGTAGACGTGCCCATGCTCGATGAGCGGCTTCATGAACCGGAACAGCAACGTGAGCAGGAGCGTGTTGATGTGGTGACCGTCGACATCGGCGTCGGCCATCAGCACGACCTTGTGGTAGCGCAGCTTCTCGAGGTCGAACTCGTCGTGGATGCCGGTGCCGAGCGCGGAGATGATCGACTGCACCTCGGTGTTGCCGAGCACCTTGTCGATGCGCGCCTTCTCGACGTTGAGGATCTTGCCGCGGATCGGGAGGATCGCCTGCACCCGCGGGTCGCGACCGGACTTGGCCGAGCCGCCGGCGGAGTCGCCCTCGACGACGAAGATCTCGCATTCGCCGGGACTCGTGGACTGACAGTCGGCGAGCTTGCCGGGTAGCCCGGACTTGCCGAGCAGGCCCTTGCGGTCGCGGGCGAGATCGCGGGCCTTGCGCGCGGCGTTGCGGGCGTTGGCCGCGGCCTGGGCCTTGCGGATGATCTCGCGACCCTCCGCCGGGTTCTCCTCGAACCAGGCGCCGAGCTGGTCGTGCACGACTCGCTGGGTGAACCCGCGCGCCTCGGTGTTGCCGAGCTTGCCCTTGGTCTGGCCCTCGAACTGCGGCTCGGCCAGCTTGATCGAGATGATCGCGGTGAGGCCCTCGCGGATGTCCTCGCCCTTGACGCGGTCATCGGGCTTCTTCATCAGGCCCCAGTCCTCGCCCCAGGAGTTGACCAGGGTCGTCAGCGCCGCACGGAAGCCCTCCTCGTGCGTGCCGCCCTCGGCGGTGTTGATCGCGTTGGCGAAGGTGTGCACCGACTCGGTGTACGCATCGGCCCACTGCATCGCGATCTCGAGGCTCATCTCGTTGTCGGTGCCCGCCGGGCTGTCGGCCTCGAAGCTGATGACGGTCGGGTTGGCGGCGGTCTTCGAGCGGTTGAGGTGCTCGACGAAGTCGACCAGACCGCGGTCGTAGCGGAACACCTGCTCCAGGGCACCGGACGACGACTTCGGCGCGTCGGCGCCGCCGTCGACGTCGTTCGAGACGGTGTCGTCCTCGACGGCCTCGGCGACCTCCTCGGCACCTGCGCGCTCGTCGCGGACCACGATCTCCAGGCCCTTGTTCAAGAACGCCATCTCGCGGATGCGGGAGGTGATCGTCTCCAGGGAGTACGCCGTGGTCTCGAAGATGTCGGGGCTGGCCCACCAGGTGATGGTGGTGCCGGTGCGCTCGTCGGGCTCCATGGCGCGCACCTGCTCCAGGCCGCCGTCGGGAACGCCCTTGGAGAAGGTCTGGCGCCAGAGGTGGCCGCGGTTCTTCACCTCGGCCACCACCTTGGTCGACAGTGCGTTGACGACCGAGACGCCGACACCGTGGAGGCCACCGGAGACCTTGTAGCCACCGCCTCCGAACTTGCCGCCGGCATGCAGCACGGTGAGCGCGAGCGTGAGGGCCGGCAACTCCTGGCCGGCGGCGGTGTCGGTCGGGATTCCGCGGCCGTTGTCCTCGACGCGCATCGAGCCGTCATCGCACAGCGTGACGACGATGCGGTCGCAGTAGCCCGCCATCCGCTCGTCGACCGCGTTGTCGACGATCTCCCAGATGAGGTGGTGCAGGCCGCGCTCACCGGTGGAGCCGATGTACATGCCGGGACGCTTGCGCACGGCCTCGAGGCCTTCGAGGACCTGGATGGCCGAGGCGTCATATTCGACTCCGTTGGGCGGTTCGACGGGGCTCTGCTCGGACACTGCTGACCTCTTCTGGGCAGGGGGCGGCGCATCGCACCACGAGATGGCGGGGGTGTGCGTCGACGACGCCTGACCCCCACCCGCCATGATACCGGTCTGAGAGCCTCAGAACACGCGTCGTCCCCAGGCGAGGGGTCCGTGTCGTCTCAGGACCGCCGCTCAGCGGCTCCAGAACCCGGCTCAGAGGCACGAGCGACCCCGTAGTGGTGGCCCCATACGTCCCTTGACCCGCCAGGGCGCCGCTGAGTGCCTGCGCGCTGACGCCCGAGACCTTAGCCGTAGGTGTCGCGCGGGCCGCGGCCGTCGCGCACGCTGCGGGGGCCTTTGCGCCAGGACGGGCCGTGCGGGCCGAGCACCTCGATCGAGGCGACGGTGCCGGCGCCGAGCTCGTCGGCCAGCCGGGCGATCAGTTGGGGTGTGAGCAGCCGGAGCTGGGTCGCCCAGGCGGTGGAGTCGGTGCGCAGGACGAGGCGGCCGTCGTCGAAGGTCTCCGGTGTCGAGTGCGCGGCGATCTCCTCGCCGACCAGGGTGGGCCAGCGACCGAAGATGCCGTGCACGCGCAGGTCGAGCTCCCAGCCGCGGTCGGAGACCAGGCGGGAGAGGCTGCCGTCGAGCAGTTGCGGGTCGCGGTCGTCGGGCCGGCCTCGGCGTCCGGCCTTCGGCGCTCCGGTCGGACGACGGCCCGGGCGCCTGCGGGCGGGTTCGCCACCCGCGGCGGCCAGGGAGCGGGCGGCGCGCCGGGCCAGGTCGAGTCCGTCGGTGCGGTGCTCCTCGCCCTCGTCCTCTGCCGGACCCTGGGCCAGTTCCTCGTCGAGATCCCGGCTGCGATCCGGATCCTCGTGCTCGCCGTCCTGGCCGGGGGGCTGGGTCACGACCCGTCCTCGGCGTGCACCTCGCCGCCGGCCACCGTGTAGCGGCGTCCGGCGAGTGCGGCGGGCACGTCTTCGGGCACGGCGGCGGTGACCAGCACCTGCTCGGCATCGGCCACCAGAGAGGCGAGCTGGTCGCGCCGCGTGGAGTCGAGCTCGGCGAAGACGTCGTCGAGGATGAGGATCGGGTCGTCGCCGTCGTCGCGGAGCAGGTCGTAGGAGGCCAGCCGCAGGGCCAGCGCGAACGACCACGACTCCCCGTGCGAGGCGTAGCCCTTCACCGGCAGTCGGGTGCCGACGTCGACGGGGCCGCTCCCGGTGGCCAGGGTGAGAAGCAGTTCGTCGCGGTGCGGCCCGACGAGGGAGACGCCGCGGTCCAGCTCGTCGCGACGGCGGTCCTCCAGCGCGGCCAGCAGGGTCTTCTCGACCTGGGGCAGGTCACGCTGGTCGGGCAGTTCGACGCTGGGGCGGTACTCCAGATCGGCGGCGTCGCGACCGGCTCCTCGCGCGACCGCCGCATACGCGGCTGCGACGTAGGGGCGCATCGCATCGACCAGGTCGAGACGTGCCACCAGAAGTTCCGCACCGAGTGAGGCCAGGTGTGAGTCCCAGACCGAGAGGGTGGCCAGTGCGCCCTCTGCACTGCTGCTGCCCCGGCGAGCGGCCCCCGCGGTCTTGAGCAGGCTGTTGCGCTGGCGCAGCACCCGGTCGTAGTCGGCGCGCAGGCCGGCGATCCGCGGCGCGCGCAGCACGAGCAGATCGTCGAGGAACCGTCGGCGGTCACCGGGGTCGCCCTTCACCAGGGTGAGGTCGTCGGGTGCGAAGAGCACCGTGCGGACCAGCCCGATGAGCTCGCGTGAGCGTGGCAGCGCGGAGCGGTTGACCTTGGCCCGGTTGCTGCGACCCGGGTTGATCTCGACCTCGAGCACCGCCGTCCGGCCCTCGCGCACGACCGCGGCACGCACGACCGCTCGCTCCGCACCCGCCCGCACCAGGGGGGCATCGGAGGCGACGCGGTGCGAGGAGAGGCGGGAGAGGTAGTCGATCGCCTCGACGAGGTTCGTCTTGCCCTGCCCGTTGCGACCCACGAGCGCCGTGGCGCCTGGCTCCAGCGCGACCTCCGCTACCGGGTAGGAGCGGAAGTCGTACAGCGAGAGGTGACTGACGTGCACGACGAACGCGATCAGGTGGGGTGAGGGGCCGGCCGGTCAGCCCTGGGCGCCGGCGGGTGGCCCGACGTGCACCGCATGGCCGCCGAACTGGTTGCGCATCGCGGCGATCGCCTTCATCGCCGGGGAGTCGTCCTGTCGCGAGGCGAAGCGGGCGAACAACGAAGCGGCGATGGCGTTCATCGGCACGGCGTGGTCGATGGCGGCCTGAACGGTCCAGCGACCTTCACCGGAGTCGTCGGCCCAGCCCTCGAGCGCCTCGAGGTGATGGTCGTCCTCGAGTGCGGTGGTGAGCAGGTCGAGCAGCCAGGATCGGATGACGGTGCCCTCGCGCCAGGAGGCGAAGACCTCGGGCACGTTCTCGACGAGGTCGACCGCCTCGAGCAGCTCCCAGCCCTCGGCGTAGGCCTGCATCATGGCGTACTCGATGCCGTTGTGGACCATCTTGGCGAAGTGTCCGGCGCCCGCCTTCTGCCCCGCGTGCACGAACCCGCCGCCGTCGGGCTTGAGGGCATCGAAGATCGGCTGCGCCGTGGCGACGAACTCGTCTGCCCCGCCGCACATGAGCGCGTAGCCGTTCTCGAGACCCCAGACTCCGCCGGAGACGCCGCAGTCGACGAAGCCGATGCCACGCTCTGCCAGTTGCGCTGCGTGGGCCTGGTCGTCGGTGTAGCGCGAGTTGCCGCCATCGATGACCAGGTCACCTTCGCCCAGGAGCCCCTTGAGCTCATCGATCGTGCCATGCGTCGGATCCCCGGCCGGCACCATCACCCACACGACCTTCGGCTCCGGGAGTTGATCGACCATGTCGGCCAACGAGGTGGAGTCGGAGAGATCCTGGTTGCGGTCGTAGCCCACGACCGTGTGCCCGGCGTTGCGCAAGCGGGTGCGCATGTTGCCACCCATCTTTCCGAGACCGACGAGACCGAGATGCATGGGGCGGCTCCTTCTAGCGCTGGCGGCAGATCCTTCGGTGACGCGGCCACGGTAGCCAGCGGTACGCAGCGCCGGTCGTCCGCGGTCAGGAGTGGGTGGTCACGACAACAGGCGCCGAGGCATCAGCAGGTAGCGGAACCCGGGGTCGTCGTCGGCGCCGACTCCGGTGATGACCACCGGCTTCGAGGCCTGCGTGAACGCCAATTCGACGGTGTCCTCGTCGATCGCCGAGAGGCCGTCGAGCAGGAATTGGGGATTGAACCCGGTGGTGAGGTCCTCACCGGTCATCTGGGTCTCGACCGACTCCGAAGCCTGCGCCTCGTCGCCCGAACCCGCGTCGAGCGTGAGCACGCCGTCGGTGAAGGCGAGCTGCACGGCGGTGTTGCGCTCGGCGACGAGAGCGACGCGCTTGACCGACTCGATGAGGGCGGCCTTCTCGACCCTCGCCGTGGTGAGGTGCTCGGTCGGGAAGAGGCTGCGGACCTTCGGGAACTCGCCGTCGAGCAGCCGGGTGGTGGTGCGGCGCACTCCGCCGCGCCCGGCTCCCTCGAAACCGATGAGCCCCTCACCGCTGCCACCTGCGGAGAGCGCGATGGTGACCTGGCTGCCGGCGGTCAGTGACTTCGCCGTGTCGGCGAGCACCTTGGCGGGCACCAGGGCGGCGAGGGTCTCGTCGGGCGTGCCTGGGCGCCACACCAACTCGCGCAGGGAGAGTCGGAAGCGGTCGGTGGCGAGCAGCGAGACGCTGTCTCCGTCGATCTCCAGCCGCACACCGGTGAGCACGGGGAGCATGTCGTCGCGGCCGGCCGCGGTGACCGCCTGCTGGACGGCATGAGCGAAGAGATCGCTGTCGACGGTGCCCGTGGCGGCGGGCATGGTGGGCAACGAGGGGTAGTCGTCGACCGGCATCGTCTGGAGGCTGAAGCGGGCCGAGCCACAAGTCAGTGAGACCCGGGCTTCCTCGAGCGAGAGCTCGACCGGCTTGGCGGGCAGACTTCGGCAGATGTCGGCGAGCAGCCGACCGCTGACGAGCGCACGGCCGGCCTCCAGCACCTCGGCCTCGAGCGTGGCGCGAGCGGAGGTCTCGTAGTCGAAGGAGGAGAGCACGAGTCCGTCGCCTCCTGCCTCGATGAGGAGTCCGGCGAGCACGGGGGCACTGGGACGAAGCGGCAGGCTTCGCGCTGCCCAGGCGACGGCGTCGGCCAGGACGTCGCGTTCGACGCGGAACTTCACTTCAGTCGAATCCTTCGCTTGTCGAGGTGGGAGTCGAATCCTGCCACGCGCTCGTGGCACTGAGGGAGCGCCAGGGTGGTTTTCCCCTGTTCGCGATCGAGCAGAGGTGTGCAGGTCTCGAGGGATGAGTAGGGGCCAGTGGTGGGAGTAGGAGCGGTGGAAACTGTGGAGGAGGTCCGTTTGCGCAGGTGGCAAGGCTCAATCGAGGTGCACAGGGGCTGTGGAATCACAGGGGAGGGGCGGGCTCTCGGTGTGCACGGCGCCGGGGAACCTGCACGGTCGCGGCGACTCCTCCACAGATCCTCCCCGTGTAGTTCGTAGGTTCCGGGACCAGCCGTCCACAGTGCTCGAGTAGATGCTCGGGCTCACCCTGACTGGCGGGCCTGCACCTTGATCCGGTTCGTGAGCTCGCTGACCTGGTTGAACACCGCCCGGCGTTCGGCGAGCAGGGTGTTGATCTTGCGATCGGCGTACATGACTGTCGTGTGGTCGCGGTTGCCGAACTGGGCGCCGATCTTGGGCAGGGAGAGGTCGGTGAGCTCGCGACAGAGGTACATGGCGATCTGGCGCGCCATCACCAGATGTCTGCCGCGGCTGGGGCCGGTCAGCTCGTCGATGGAGAGACCGAAGTACGCCGCGGTCTGGGCAATGATGAGGCCGGCGGTGATCTCGGGTTCGGCGCCCTCGGGGATGAGATCCTTCAACACGATGCTGGCCAGGGTCATGTCGACCTCTTGGCGGTTGAGGTTGGCGAAGGCCGTGACCCGGATGAGCGCCCCCTCGAGTTCGCGGATGTTCGTCTGGATCTTGGAGGCGATGAACTCCAAGACGTCGGGCGGCGCGGTGAGGCGGTCCATCGCGGCCTTCTTGCGCAGGATCGCGATGCGGGTCTCGAGGTCGGGGGGCTGGACGTCGGTGATCAAGCCCCACTCGAAGCGGTTGCGCAGTCGGTCCTCGAGGGCTTCGAGTCGCTTGGGGGCGCGGTCGGAGGTCAGCACGATCTGCTTGTTCGCGTTGTGCAGGGTGTTGAAGGTGTGGAAGAACTCCTCCTGGGTCTGTGTCTTGCCCTCGAGGAACTGGATGTCGTCGATGAGCAGGACGTCGACCTCGCGGTAGCGCCGCTTGAAGCGGTCCTGCCGGTCGTCGCGGATGGCGTTGATGAACTCGTTGGTGAACTCCTCGCTGGAGACGTAGCGCACGCGGGATCCGCTGTAGAGGCTGCGGACGTAGTGGCCGATGGCGTGGAGGAGATGCGTCTTGCCGAGCCCGGAGTCGCCGTAGACGAGCAGCGGGTTGTAGGCCTTGCCCGGTGCTTCGGCGACGGCGACGGCGGCGGCGTGCGGGAAGCGGTTGGAGGATCCGATGACGAACGTCTCGAACGAGTACTTCGGGTTCAGGCGTGCCTCGTGGGCGCTGGTGCGCTGTTCGAGGCTGACGACGTCGGCGAGGGGTGGGTTCTCGTCGGCGGGCACGGAGGAGGAAGATTCATCGATCTGTTGATATGTCGATATATTGCCCTCGTCTGCCGGGGCCGACTCTTCCTCGTCGAGCTCGGGTGTGACGGTCACGGCGATGCGCACCTCGTGGTCGAACGCCACGGAGAGCGAGTCCTCGAGTTGCGGGCGCAAGCGACCCTCGACCTGATGACGGGTGAAGTCGTTGGGGACCGCGATGATCGCGGTCGTGCCGTGCATCGTGACCGGCTCGCTGGCTCGCAGCCAGGCGCGCTGCTTGGGTTCGAGGCCGCCGACCACGTCACGCCAGGCCTGAGCCAATGTCTGGGCCTGCTGCGCGCCGTCGTCCACGCCTGCTGCCACCTCTCCCGGATGATCGTCAGTTGTTCTCCACAGGCTGCTCCACAGGTTGTGGACCAGGCTCCGTGGCCGTGCGAGTACTGCTGGGCGGGTCGCACCCCGAGGCCCGTCCCGCATGCTTCGGTGCAGGTCAGGAGCGTTTTCGAAGCCGCGGCGTCGCCCGATCCGGCCCGCGCCAGACCATTGGGGTCTCGCCGGGCCACGATGTCGTGGTGTCGGGCGAACCTAACCCCTCGCACTCGCCCGAGCAAGATGTTCTCCACAGGGGGAGGGCCAGGAGGCCGGCCGCGGGGTGGAGCACGGTTTGACCCTCTTCGACGCAGCCGCGTACCGTTGGCCGGTCACTGCCGTCAGCCTGCGCCTTCGCTCCAGCGAAGCGTGGTGTTGGGGGTGTGTGTCAGCGTAGGCGTGGCGTCCATGTCTGCGCGGTCGCCACGCCGGACCTCCTCGGCGCTCCGGCGCCGCGCGATGTGCGTGCACGCACCCAGTCGCACCATGACCATCGAATAGGCGACCCGGCACAGCCGGGTCAGTGAGTAGGGAAGTGCCGTGAGCAAGCGTACGTACCAGCCGAACAACCGTCGTCGCCACAAGGTGCACGGTTTCCGACTGCGCATGCGCACGCGCGCCGGTCGGGCCATCCTGAGCTCGCGTCGGCGCAAGGGTCGCAAGAGCCTGAGCGTCTGACACCGCTCCACGACGGTGCTAGCCGCGGACCAGCGGATGCGTCGCTCGGCTCAGTTCCGAGCCGTGACGCGGTCGGGAAGCAGAGCAGGGCGCGACTCGCTGGTCGTGCACCTGCTGCCGAGCGACGGTTCGCTCGGTAAGGCGTCGCAGGCTGGTCTCGTGGTGAGCAAGAGGGTGGGCAACGCTGTCGTGCGCAATCGGGTCAAGCGGCGCCTGCGACACCTGTTGCGCTCTCGGCTCTCCCAGTTGCCTTCGGGTACGGCGGTCGTCGTGCGTGCCTTGCCTGCCTCGGCGACGGTCTCCGCGAGCCAGCTCGGTCGCGACCTCGACGAGGCGCTGGCCCGGGCCGGAAAGCGAGTTCGACCATGAGGATGGTGCTCATCGGTTTCCTGCGGGCCTACCGCTTCGCGATCAGCCCTCTCTACGGGCAGGTCTGCCGCTACTACCCGAGCTGCTCGGCCTACGCACTCGATGCCGTGACGCACCACGGAGCCTCGCGCGGGTCGTGGCTGGCGACGCGACGACTCCTTCGGTGCCATCCGTGGGCACCCGGCGGCTACGATCCGGTGCCCGGTGTGTCGCGGTCCGTGGCGAGCATTCCTCACGAGCAATCATCCGACGTCGACCAGCCTTGGACGCTGGCCTCTCGTCGTCGGCCACAACGGCAAGGAGTCTGAACCGTGGGTGCCATCGGCAATCTCTTCGGCTTCATCGCGACACCGCTGTACTACGCGATCTCGGGTGTGCTCATCGCTTGGCACAAGCTGCTGAGCCTGCTGGGTCTCAACCCCGACGGCGGCGTGGCGTGGGCTCTCTCGATCGTGGGGCTGACTCTCGTGATCCGGGCGGCGCTGATCCCGCTGTTCGTCAAGCAGATCAAGTCCAGTCGCAACATGCAGTTGCTGCAGCCGCAGGTGCGTGAGCTGCAGAAGAAGTACGGGCACGATCGCGAGCGTCTCGGCCAGGAGACGATGAAGCTCTACAAGGAGTCGGGCACCAACCCGTTCGCCTCGTGCTTGCCGATCCTGCTCCAGATGCCGATCTTCTTCACGCTGTTCCATCTGCTCAACGAGGCCGCCCGCAACAACACGCCGCACGGCTTCCTCACTGACAACTTGGCCTCGAGCTTCGGCAAGTCGGCTCTCTTCGGGGCGATTCCGCTCAAGGAGAGCTTCTGGGGATCCCGGGTATGGCAACCGGACGGCGGCCAGCTCAGCGTCATGCTGCTCGCACTGTTTCTGGTCATCGCCATGACGGCTACGACCTTCACGACCCAGCGTCAGCTGATGAGCAAGAACATGCCGGCCGATGCGATGACGGGTCAGTACGCGCAGCAGCAGAAGATGCTGCTCTACATCCTCCCCGTCGCCTTCGGTCTCGGTGGCGTCGCCTTCCCGATCGGTGTGCTCCTCTACTGGACCACCTCGAACCTCTGGACCATGGGTCAGCAGTTCTACGTGATCCGGAACAACCCAGCTCCGGGGACGCCTGCGTTCCAGGCCAAGATCGATCGAGACAAGGCGAAGGCCGACAAGCACGGCGAGGTCTACAAGGCCCCCGAGACCGACACCGGCAGTGCTCCGGAGGCGCGCCCCTCGCAGCGCCAGCAGCCGAAGAAGCAGAGCCGGTCCCAGCGCAAGAAGTCCGGTGGTCAGAAGCCGGACGGTCCGACCAAGGGAGGTTCCCAGTGAGTGACCACAAGCAGGATGTCAGTGCTCTCGAGAACGAGGGCGACATCGCAGCCGACTACCTCGAGGAGTTGCTCGACATCGCCGATCTCGACGGCGACCTCGACATGGATGTCGAGGGAGATCGGGCGGCGGTGTCGATCGTGGGCGGTGACTTGGCCCAGCTCGTGGGGCGCGACGGCGAGGTGTTGGAGGCCCTCCAGGAGTTGACCCGGCTGGCCGTGTACCGGGAGACCGGGGCACGTTCCCGCCTGATGCTTGATGTGGCGAACTTCCGTGCTGACAAGCGGGCTGCGCTGACGAAGCTAGCCGAGGAGAGCGTGGCTCGGGTCCGCGAGTCCGGTGAGCGGGTGGCTTTGGACCCGATGCCGCCGTTCGAGCGCAAGGTCGTGCACGACGCAGTGGCCGAGGCTGGACTGGCTTCGGAATCCGAGGGCGTGGAGCCGCGGCGCTTCGTGGTGATCCTCCCTGGCTGAGCAGCCTTCCGACCCCACTGAGTCGGTTTCACGTGAAACACCCTCCCCGCCGTCGGTGGCGGAGAGGGTGTTTCCGCGTGCCCAGATGCCATTAGCAGTGGCGTTTGCCCACCGTCTCGCTGACGACGGCGTGCTCCGCGGCCTCATCGGTCCGCGAGAGGCGCCTCGGCTGTGGGATCGGCACCTGCTCAACTCGGCCGTCGTGGGCGAATGCATCCCTCAGGGAGTCGCCGTGGCCGATGTGGGTTCAGGGGCCGGGCTCCCGGGGCTGGTACTTGCTATTGCGCGACCGGATCTCCAGGTGACGCTGGTGGAGCCGTTGCTGCGACGTACGACCTTCCTGGAGGAAGTGCGCGAGTCCCTGGCGCTGGAGAACGTTGAGGTCGTCCGAGCGCGCGCTGAGGAGTTGCACGGGAGTCACATGTTCGATCTGGTGACGTCACGAGCGGTGGCTCCTCTGCCGAAGTTGCTGTCCTGGTGCATGCCACTGGTGTCGAGCCAGGGCGCGATGGTGGCCCTGAAGGGAGACCGCGCTGCAAGCGAGGCGGCGTCGTGCCACGAAGCGATCCTGGCGGCGGGTGGAACCGCACCCGAGGTCCGGAGTGTGGGGGTCGAGGTTCTGGAGGAGCCCACCTTCGTGGTCCGGGTCGGATGGGCCGGGGAGCCGCGGGTGCCGTGGGGCGCTCGGCGGCAGAAGCCCCGGCGGGCTCCGGGGTCGAAGGGGCGTCGCGGATGACCGAAGCACGAGTTTTCCACCGGTGTCGACGGGCTTCTCAGGCGGGCTCTCCACAGATTGGGCGGGTTTGTCCACAGGTGTCGATGACGAGTGTCGGTGCGGCTGTTTCACGTGAAACCATGCGCAGACCGCACGGTCAGTTCCGAGCGAGCGAACGATGGAGTGTCGGATGACGGAGAGCAACGAGGGACCTGTGCGCGTGCGCACGGCGGCCGAGATGGCCGACTACGACTCGGCTGGCGAGCAGGACCACAGCACTCCCCTGGCCCGCGCGACCGAGCAGAGCCTGTGGGCACGCTCAGGTCAGCGCAGCCGTCCACCCGCCCCCCGGCCGGCTGCCACGCGCGTGTTCGTGGTCGCGAACCAGAAGGGCGGGGTCGGTAAGACCACGAGCACGGTGAACGTCGCCGCGGGACTGGCCCAACTGGGCCAGCGCGTCCTCGTGATCGACCTCGACCCCCAAGGCAACGCCTCGACGGCCCTCAACGTCGAGCACCGTCAGGGAACGGCGTCGGTCTACGACGCTCTCGTGGAGGGAACGCCGCTCGAGGAGATCATGGTGCCGTGTCCGGACGTGCCTGATCTCTTCGTCGTCCCGGCCACGATCGACTTGGCCGGCGCCGAGATCGAGCTGGTCAGCGTGGTCGCTCGCGAGAATCGACTGAGCAAGGCGATTGCGGCCCACCCGAGGATCGGAGCCGCTGCTGCGCTCGGTGAGGACCGCTTCGACTACGTCATCATCGACTGCCCTCCGTCCCTGGGCCTGTTGACCCTCAACGCGCTCGTTGCGGGCGAGGAGATGATGATCCCGATCCAGGCGGAGTATTACGCGCTCGAGGGGCTCAGCCAGCTGCTCGCGACGGTCGACATGGTGAGGGCCCACCTCAACCCGGCGTTGGCCATCTCCACCATCCTGGTCACCATGTACGACGCACGCACTCGCCTGGCCGCAGGGGTGGCCGAGGAGGTCAGGGCCCACTTCGGCGAGCAGGTTCTGCGCACGATGATTCCCCGGTCGGTCCGGGTCTCGGAGGCGCCGTCTTACGCCCAGACCGTCGTCACCTACGATCCGGGCTCCTCGGGGGCGCTCTCGTACCTCGAGGCCGCCCGTGAGATCGCTGCCAAGGGAGTCACCTCGTGAGCAGTCCGCGTCCACCGGCACGACGAGGCCTGGGTCGCGGCCTGGGCTCGTTGATCCCCACGGCACCAGTCGAGGCGCCCGACACCCCACGCGGCGATGCCGCGTCGTCGTCCGAGGGGAACGCGACTGCCGAGAGTGTGCGCCCGGCGGATGCCGGCGCGCCGTCCGCCCCGGCCAAGGAGGGCGGGCCCGAGCTGGCACGCGTCGACGGCGCCTACTTCGCCGAGCTGCCCTTGGCCGAGATCGTGCCCAACGCCGTGCAGCCGCGCACGGTCTTCGACGCCGATGACATGGCCGAGTTGGTGCACTCCATCCGCGAGGTGGGGCTGCTGCAGCCGGTCGTCGTGCGCCCTGCCGACCGGGGCTACGAGCTCATCATGGGCGAGCGGCGGTGGCGGGCCTCCCAGGAGGCCGGCCTCACCACGATCCCGGCCATCGTGCGCCGCACCGACGACACCGACATGCTGCGCGACGCTCTGCTGGAGAACCTGCACCGCTCCCAGCTCAATCCCCTGGAGGAGGCGTCGGCCTACGCGCAGCTGCTGGAGGACTTCGGTTGTACCCACGACGAGCTCGCTCAGCGGATCGGCCGCTCGCGACCGCAGATCTCCAACACGATCCGGCTGCTGCGGTTGAGCCCCGCCGTCCAGCGGCGCGTGGCCGCCGGCGTGCTGTCGGCGGGGCACGCGCGGTCGCTGCTGGCCGTTGAGGATCCCGAGGTGCAGGACCGCCTGGCTCAGCGGGTGGTGGCCGAAGGCATCAGCGTGCGCGGCCTGGAGGAGATCGTCGCTCTGGGCGACGTCGCGGGCGACGGCGCCGAGCCGGTGGTGCGACGCCGCAAGCCGACCGCCCCTGGTCTCGCCGACATCGCGGAACGCCTGGCCGATCGGCTCGAGACCCGGGTCAAGGTCGACCTCGGCAAGAGCAAGGGAAAGATCACCGTGGAGTTCGCCTCGCTGGAGGATCTGCGACGCATCATCGACATCATCGACCCACGGCATTCCTAGACTATAAGTCGATAAAACGCTTTAGCGCTTTAGCGCTTTAGAAGCTTGTCTATCTCACGCAGCCTGCTGACCAGTGCGTTTCCGCAGTACCCACGCAAAGTCGTGGCAGGTCGACCGAAAACTAGCGACGGGTCACGGGAAAACCAGCGACGGGTCAGCGAGAACGGCTGGCGCGCTTGGCGGCGCGGGCGCGCCTCTCCTCGACGTCCAGCCGAGCGGCCTCGTCGGGGGTGGGGGCGGTGCCGCCGAGTCGGCTGGGCACCCACCAGCTGCCCGGAGGCTGCTCGTCGGTGGGGTAGGCGGCGATGGTGCGTTCGAGCATCGAGGTCATGACCGAGCGGAGCTCGGCGGTCTCGGCGACCGGATCCTCGCCGTCGGGGTGCAGCGGTTCGCCGACCGTGATCGCGATCGTCTTGCCGCGGGAGAAGTCGCGGGGGTGGTCCTTGGTCATCATCCGCTGCGTGCCCCAGAGGATCACCGGCACGAGCGGAACCCCGGCGTCCGCGGCGATGCGCACGGCACCGGTCTTGAACTCCTTGAGCTCCATGGAGCGGGAGATCGTCGCCTCGGGAAAGATGCCGACCGCCTCACCGCGCCGTAGGTAGTCGACGGCCGTGTTGTACGACGCCAGCCCCTCGCCGCGATCAACCTCGATGTGATGCAAGGAGCGCATCAACGGCCCGGAGTAGGGGTTGTCGAAGATCTCACGCTTCGCCATGAACCGGACCTTGCGGCCCGAGGGGTTCGCGGCCAATCCCCCGTAGATGAAGTCGACGTAGCCGACGTGATTGCAGGCCAGCAGCACGCCGCCCTTGCGGGGCACGTGTTCGGTGCCCGACATGATGAACCGCTGACCGAGAGCCCGAAAGGCGAGTTTGGCCGTGAGGATGATCGGCGGATAGGTGAGGTCGAGCATGCGGTGATGCTCTCACGCGCGCGTAGGCGACCGCGGGCGGGAACGGCTCAGCGCACGTGGGTGCCTGGACGGTCGTAGCCGCCCGGCAGACCGCGTTCCGGCGCCTGGGCGCCGAAGGTGCGTCGCAGCTCCATCTCGGTCTCGAGCACACCGGCCAACCGGCGCACACCCTCGCGGATGCGCTCGGGAGTCGGGTAGCAGAACGAGAGCCGCATGGCCGAGGAGCCGAATCCGTCGGCGTAGAAGGCCGTGCCCGGCACGTAGGCCACCCGCGCCGTGACCGCACGGGGCAGCATCGCCTTGGCGTCGACCCCGGGAGGCAGCGTGAGCCACACGTAGAAGCCGCCCTCCGGCACGTTCCACGAGCAGCCCGCGGGCAACAGGTCCTCGAGGGCGTCGATCATCGCGTCTCGCCGCTCGCGGTACATCTCGCGGAACTGTTTGATCTGCCCCTGCCAGTCGTGTGCGGCCAGGTACGCCGACACCGCCATCTGGCTGAACTGGGGCGGGCAGAGGGTCGAGGATTCCTGGGCCAGCACGAGCTTCTCGCGCACGGGGTGCGGCGCGAGCGCCCAGCCCACCCGGAATCCGGGAGCGAACGTCTTGGAGAAGGAGCCGAGGTAGATCACGTTGTCGGGGTCGTCGGCCCGCAGGGCGCGCATCGGCTCACCGCTGAAACCGAGCAGCCCGTAGGGGTTGTCCTCGAGCACCAAGACGCCCTCGCGCTGGCAGATCTCGAGGACCTGACGGCGGCGCTCGGCAGACATCGTGACGCCGGCAGGGTTGTGGAAGTTGGGGATCGTGTAGAGGAACTTGATGGTGCGTCCGGCGGCCTTCACCGCCGTGATGGCCTGCTGCAGGGCCTCGGGCACCAGTCCGTCGGCGTCCATCTCGGCGTGCACGACCTCGGCCTGGTAGGCCCGGAAGACGCCGAGGGCGCCGACGTAGGAGGGCGCCTCGCAGATGACGACGTCGCCGGGGTCGCAGAAGACGCGGGTGACCAGGTCGACGGCCTGTTGCGAGCCGACGGTGACGACGACGTCATCAGCGTGCGCGTCGATGCCCTCGAGGCGCATGACGTCGGTGATCTGCTCACGCAGCGCCGGCACGCCCTGGCCGGAGCCGTACTGCATGGCCACCGTGCCCTGCTCGGCGACCAGGTCGCCGATGGCGGAACCGACCACATCGAGGGGCAGGCCGGAGATGTTCGGCATACCGCCGGCCAGCGAGACCACCTCGGGGCGCGACGCCACCGAGAAGAGAGCGCGGATCTCCGAGGCCGTCATGCCGGCCGTGCGCGCTGCGTACCGGTCGACGAACGAGTCGAGTCGGGCGTGGGTGCGCTGCACGTCGGAAGTCATGGTGCCCCTAGCATGCGGCATCAGGACGCCCGGGACCCAGGGTTGGGCGGGACTCCGTGGGCGTGGCGTGGCGCTCCTCACACTCCGGCCCACGCCTGACGGGGGGCGCGGCCTACCCCTTCGGCGTCTCGCGGTGCATGCTCGCAGGAGAACAACCTGGAGGTGTCATGGCCCGTCGCATCGTGCCGCTCACGCCCGACCGGTTCGCCGACCTGCCGTGGGGTTGTCACGACTGCCTGTTCTGGGAGCTCGACCCGGTGCGTCGAGCCGACTTCGTGAGCTCGGATCAGCGCACCCGGGAGAAGGCGACGTGGATCTCCGAGGTGCTGCGCGAGTGGGGATCGTGCGGTCGCGTGGTCGAGGTCGACGGCGACCCGGTCGGCGTCGTGCTCTACGCCCCTCCGGCCTACCTACCGGGCAGTGCGGGCTTCGCCACCGCGCCGGTGTCGGTCGACGCGGTGCAGATGACGGTGCTGTGGGTACACGAGGTGCACCGGGGCGGCGGGCTGGCCCGGATGTTGGTGCAGGGCATGGCGCGCGACCTGGTGGGCCGGCCGGGAGTGAAGGCGGTCGAGAGCTTCGGCCGGATCGGCGTGACTCCGACCCCTTGTACGACGTCGGTCGAGGTGCTGGGCCGGTTGGGGTTCCGCACCCGGCGCGCCCACCCGCTGACCCCGCGCATGCGGATGGACCTACGGGCCACGGTGACGTGGCGCGGCGAGGTCGAGGCGGCGATCGAACGCATCGCGGGCGCCGTGCGTAGTGCACCGGCGCCCGCGAGGAGGGATGGGACGATCAGCCCAAGAAGTCCTTCAGCTCGTTGAGCAGGCTCGCCTTGGGCTTGGCGCCGACGATGCTCTTGACGACCTCGCCACCGGAGTAGACGTTGATCGTCGGGATGCCGGTGACCCGGTAGGACGACGGGGTCACCGGGTTCTCGTCGACGTTCATCTTCAAGAACGTCATCTTCTCACCGTGGGTCGACGCGATCTCGTCGAGGATCGGCGAGACCTGGCGGCACGGACCGCACCACTCGGCCCAGAAGTCGACGAGGACCGGCTTGTCGGCCTTGAGGACCTGGCTCTCGAACTCGGCGTCGGTGACAGCTGACATGGCTCCCATGGTGGTTCCCTTTCGTCGGAGATTGATGCGAGGTGGATCGGCGACCGTGGACCCAACGCCGCCGGGCCCGCGGCCATTCCTGGCCGACCGCAGGCCGGTGAGGACGTCGTCAGTCGCCGGCGACGGCCATCTCGGCGTCGGCACGCTGCTGCGCCTCGGCACCGTTGGCAGCGACGTGATCGAGCTGGGCCAGGTAGCGCTCGGCGTCCAGGGCGGCGGCGCAGCCGGTGCCAGCGGCGGTGATCGCCTGGCGGTAGACGTGGTCGACGAGGTCGCCGCAGGCGAAGACACCGGGCAGGTTGGTGCCGGTGGAGGGGTGCTCGACCAGCACGTAGCCCTCGTCGTCGAGGTCGACCTGGCCCGTGAGCAGCTCGGAGCGGGGGTCATGACCGATGGCGATGAAGAGACCGGTGGCGGGCAGGTCGGAGGTCTCGCCCGTCACGGTGTCGCGCACGGTGAGACCCTCGAGCTTGTCGGTGCCGCGGATCTCGTCGACGGCGGAGTTCCAACGGATCTCGAGCTTCGGGTCGGCGAACGCGCGCTCGGCCATGATGGCCGAGGCGCGCAGCTCCTCGCGGCGCACCAGCATGGTGACCTTGCTGGCGAACCGGGTGAGGAAGGTGGCCTCCTCGACCGCGGAGTCCCCGCCGCCGACGACCACGATCTCCTGCTCACGGAAGAAGAAGCCGTCGCAGGTCGCGCACCACGAGACGCCGCGGCCCGAGAGCGCGTCCTCGTTGGGCAGACCGAGCTTGCGGTAGCCCGACCCCGTCGCGAGGATCACGCTGTGCGCCGAGTAGGTGTCGGTAGCGGTCTTCACGACCTTCACCTCGCCGGTGAGGTCGACCTCGACGATGTCGTCGGCGACGAGTTCGGCGCCGAACCGCTCGGCCTGGGCGCGCATCTCGTCCATGAGCGCCGGGCCCATGATGCCGTCGCGGAAGCCGGGGAAGTTCTCGACCTCGGTGGTGTTCATGAGGGCGCCGCCGGCCGTGACCGAGCCCTCGAACACCAGGGGCTCGAGGTTGGCGCGCGCCGCGTAGACGGCCGCCGTGTACCCCGAAGGCCCCGAACCGATGACGATGACGTTGCGAACGGCCTGGTTCTCGGCCATGCAGGCTTCACTCCTCAAGACTCACGAATCCGTGCAGCCGGTCGGTACCGGCCCGATGGGTGGAACCGATCGTAGGGGAGCGTTGTTCCCTGCGACGGCCTCAGCGCTGCAGCGTGGCGGTGCGCAGCACGGCGGCCGTGCCGCACTGGAGCAGGTCGACCACCTCGATCTCGCCCACGGCGGGCCGGAAGGCGAGCACGGCCGGGCCGCCGTCGTAGCGCACCGCGACCAGACGACCCTTGCCCCAGTCGGCGGGTGCGCAGCCCTGCCACTCCCGACTCGCGCGAGGTGCGGCGCTGTCGGAGGCGGAGGAGGCGGCGTTGCGGGCCCCCAGCCGCTGGCGCACGCGTGAGGCGGTCGTGGCGAAGCCGTCGTCGGTGACGGCCGGTAGGGCCCCCTCGAGCACGATGATGCGGCCGGCCTCGCCCCCGGCCGCCCCCGAGCCATCGGTGAGCAGGCTCTCGGAGGAGGCCAAGTCCTGGGGGTTCCGGGCGTCCGGCGACTGCGCGGACTCCGAGAGACTGCTGTCGCGGTCGGCGGCGGCCGAGGAGGCGCTGTCGTCTCCGGACGACACGCCGGAGCGCACGAGCTGGCCGATGCCCGCACCGACGACCAGCACGACCGCAGCGGCGGCCAGCAGCGCGCCGACGCGGCGTCGGCGTCGGCGCCCGAGATCGACCACCGCTGCCGACGCGGGCGGTGAGTCCGGGACCGGTTCGGCCGGCGGGCCGAGCTCGCCGGCGGCCAGTCGGGCGAGGACGCCGTCGAGCCGGTCGACGACCTCGGCCGGCATCGGCTCGCGATGGCGCGCACCGGCGAGGAGGGCGCGCAGGTGCGCATCCTGCTCATGGGGCAGCGGATCGGGCACGAGAACCTCGGGGTGCTGGACGGGGATGGACTCGGGTCGGGTCGCTCAGCCCGCGGGAGGAGCCCGCGGCTGCGTGGGTGGGACGGCGCGCGCGGACTGCGGGTTCCGTGCCGGCGTGGCTCCGGGGCCGCCGTCGGCCTCCTCGAGCAGAGGAGCGAGCAGCCGGGCCAGCCGGGCCCGGCCACGCGAGCAGCGCGACTTCACGGTGCCGGGAGCGCATTGGAGCATCTCGGCGACCTCGGCGACGGAGTGACCCTCGAGATCGACCAGCACGATCGCGGCCCGCTGCTCGTCGGGCAGTTCGCGCAGCGCCCGCAGTACGAGACCGCGCTGCTCCGAGACCTCGGTCGCGACGGAGGGGTCGAGCGGGGCAGGACGGTCGCGGCCCGCCCGGGCGTACTCCTCGACGTCGTCGGGCAGCGGTTCGGCGCGGCGCACATTCAGCGCCCGGAGCCGGTCGAGGCAGGCGTTCACGACCACCCGGTGAAGCCAGGTCGTGACTGCGCAGTCGCCGCGGAACGTTTCGGCGCGGCGGTAGGCGGCGATGAGAGCGTCCTGGAGGCCGTCGGCGGCGTCGTCCGGGTTGCCCATCGTGCGCAGCGCCACCGCCCAGAGCCGGTCGCGGTGCCGGGCGAACAGTTCGCCGAACGCGTCGGGCTCGCCCCGCACGTGGGCGGCCAGCAACGCGTGGTCGTCGTGGTCGCCCCAGGGGCTGCCGGCGCCCGGGATCACGACAGTACCGAGAGCTCGGAGATGCCGCCGCGGAACCCACCCGACACCGACGGCAACGACGTCAGCCAGATCACGACGTAGCGCCCCTCCTGCGGCTGGTCGAGCGGGATCTTCTCCTGGGCCCCGGCCGAGACCTCGGCGAGTGGCTCCAGGCCGGCATCGGCCGGGCTCGTGGTGGGCGCGGCGTCGGTGACGAACACCTGGACGCCGGTCGGCTGGCCGACCAGGCTCAGGTCGACCTCGCTGACCTGCTGGCTCGAGCCGAGATCGAGCACCAGCCCGAGCCCGGTCTTGAGCCCGGCCGGGCCGAACTGCTGCTTGTAGGTGAGGGTGCTCCACGCGGTGTCGGGGTTGCCGTCGAGGGCGTCGCCGACCTCCTCGGGGTGCTCTTCGCCGTCGTCACCCTGGGGGTCGAGCGAGGTCGCGGTGATGCCCGCGACGGGAGACGGAGCCGCCGTGGTCGGCGTGCTGCTCGAGGACTGGCTCGAGGAGTCGTCGGGCACCGCTCCGAGCGGGGTGCGACCGCGTCCGAGGTTGAACGCCACCGCGATGCCGACCAGCAGCACCATGGCGGTGAGCAGCAGCACGGCCAGCCGCAGCGTGCTGCGGCCCGGCACGCCGTCGTCGGCCTCGTCGGGGTCCTCGTACACCGGCACGGAGCCGGTGACGCGGCCGGCGTCGGTCTCCCACGGCCAGTAGTCGGCCGGCTCGGGTCCGGGCTCGTTGCGCACCCGGGCCCGCCGCACCGGGCCACCGTCGGTGGGATCTGGGGCGAACAGCGGGCGCTCGGGCTCGGGCTCCGGCGGCGGCACGGCGGGAGTGGCGAGCGTGGGAGCGTCGTCGTCTCGCGGCTCCGGCTCGGCGATGAAGGCCGGCAGCGAGGCCTGGGTCGGCTCGCCCTCCGGCTCCGGGTCGGGCTCGGGAGCGGGATCCGGCTCCGGTGCGCGGGTCGGCACGTCGGGATCCTTGATCTCGAACTCGGGTACGCCGGGCAGCACGACCGGGGAGTGGCGGTGCACGAGCCGCACCAGCAGCGCCTCGGGGATGCCCGCGGGATCGCCGACGAACTCGGTCAGAGCCGCCTGCACGTCGAGCGCCGACTCGACGCCTCGCGCGTGCGCCCGGCCCTCGGTCGAGCCGAGTATCTGCTCGCAGACGACATCGAGCTGGCGCGGGATGCCCGCGCGCACCTGACGGGGACGCAGCACCTGCCCGTGATCGCGAGGGGCCGGCGGCATGGCGGACGGCGAGGGCCCGGCCCAGCGTCCGGTCAGCGCCGCGTAGAGCAGGCCCGCGAGATCCTGCACGTCGTGAGCGGGATCGCCCGGCGGGAGACCGTGCAGGGCAGCATCGACGCTCCAGCCGATCACCCGGACGGCTCCGGAGGTGTCGATGAGGACGCTCTCGGGGCTCAACCGACCGTGCGGCACCCCACCACGGTGCGCCACGACGCAGGCCGCGGCGACCTCGGAGACCACCCAGGCGGCCCGACGCGGTGACAGCACGCCGCCGGCGGCCAGCATGATGTCGAGCGAGGTGCCCTTGCCCCACTCGTTGACGACGTAGCAGAGGTCGCCCTCGCGTTCGGCGTCGAGGACGCGCAGCAGGTGCTGGTCGACGACGGTGGCCGAGCGCCGCGCCGCCTCCATGAGTCCACCGGCGCGCCGGTCGTCGGCCGCGATGACGTGCAGGGCCACGTGCCGCTGGAGCACTCCGTCGTAGGCGCGCCAGAACCGGCCCCCTGCGCTCTCGCTGAGGAGGTCGACGAGTCGGTACCGGCCCGCGAGCACGTCGCCGGGCCGGATCGAGGTGGGCACGCTGCTCCTAGGACTGGCCCGCGAGGGCGCGACGGTCTGGTGGCTGTGAGGCCATGGTAGATCCCGGAGCCGACGCAGGGGTGGACCTCGAGAAGCTGCGTCAGCGTCCGGCGCGGCGCAGCACGGTGCTGAGCACGGCCGTGACCTCGCTGAGACCGAACACGCGGGCCAGCGCCACGAAGCACACGACGTCGGCGGCCCCGGCCGCGGCGACGACGGCCAGAGCCCCGAGCTTGGACTCGTCGGCCACGACCTCTCGCAGCCCGACCATGACCAGGGTGGCCACGCCGGTCGAGATGGCCGTGACGGCGACGAGCCGGATGCCGAAGCGCAGCAGCGTGGCGCCGGGCAGGCCGCCCACCCGGCGTCCGAGCGTGACGTAGGAGAGCACGGCGCCGACCAGGTACGCCGCCCCGTACGCCACGACGAGCGAGGGTGCGGTGGCCGCGGCGTCGGTGAGCGCGACGAGACAGACGGCGACCGCGATGTTCACCGTCGCCACCGCGCACTGGTTGATGAACACCCCCCGGGTCTGCTCGAGGGCGTAGAACCCACGCAGCATCAAGTAGTGCATCGTGAAGAACACCAGGGCCGGGCCGAACAGCGCGAGGGTGGGGGCGAAGTTCTCCACGGTCGCCGCCGCGGCGCCGTAGCCGAAGAGGATGCGCGCCAGGTCGGGCGCCAACAGCGGCAGCAGGGCACCGAACGGCACGATCACCGCGAGCGCCGTACGCAGGGTTCCCGCCACGGTGTCAGCCAGGTCGGAGAGGTGGCCGTCGGCGGCCGCGGCCGAGAGACGCGGCAGGATCGCGGTCGCCAGCGAGACGGTGATGATCGAGTGGGGCACCATCGCGATGAGGAAGGTGCTGGAGTACACCGTGTTGCCGGTGCCCTCGGGGTTGCCCCCGGCCGTTCCCGAGGAGGCCAGCCGCACCACGACCGTGTAGGCGATCTGGTTGACGACGACGAACAGCACCGTCCAGGTGCCCAGCCGCAGGGTGTGGCCCAGTCCGGTGCCGCGGAAGTCGAACCGCGGCGAGAACCGGAACCCGGTGGCGCGCAGATACGGCAGCAGCACCAGGAGTTGGACGGCGATGCCCAGGGTCGACCCGACGCCGAGCAGGAGCTCCTGGCTACCCGTGTAGCCGCCGACCCGCTCGGGGCCTCGCGCCGCCCCGAACACCACGAGGTAGACGATCAGGGTGCCGACGGCGATCACGTTGTTCGCGATGGGCGCCCACATCATCGGCCCGAACCGGCCGCGGGCGTTGAGCACCTGCCCGACCAGCACGAACATGCCGTAGAAGAACACCTGCGGTAGGCAGAGCCGGGCGAAGACGACGGTGGAGTCGCGAACGTCGGGCGGGAAGCGCGACGACGTCAGCAGGTCGACCACCAGCGGAGCGGCCACGACCAGCACGAGCGTGACGCCCGCGAGGAAGAGGACGGCCAGGGTCATGACGCGGTTCGTGTACGCCGCGCCGCCGTCTGCGTCGACCTTGAGGGCTCGCACCAGCTGCGGCACGAGGACGGCGTTGAACACGCCGCCTGCCAACAAGATGTAGAGCATGTTCGGGATCGTGTTGGCGATCGTGAACGCGTCGGCGTGCACCGCGTTGCCCAGAGCCGCGGCCAGGAGCAGGGCCCGCAGGTAGCCGCTGGCCCGGGAGAACGTCGTCCCGGCGGCCATCACCGCCGACGACGACAGCACCGAGCTGCGCTCGGCCGTGGCGTCGCTCACGATGTCGGCTCCGCCAGCTCCGCGGGACCGCTCGTGCGCTGGGAGCCGGGGCGCTCGCCGCGGATCCGGCGGACGACGCGCACGACGATGGCGACCAGCAGCAGGCCGGCACCGGACCCGATCACGAGCCAGATCACGTTGCTCACCTCGGCGGCGCGGATCGGCAGCGAGGCCTCGCTGCCGATCGCGGCGCCGTTGCGGTCGGTGAGGGAGATCGTGACGTTGTGCAGGCCTTCTTGCTCGGTGGTCGCCTCGAGCAGCACGCTCACCTGCCCGTCGGGCTCGACCTCGACGCTCTGCGGCACTCGGACCTTCATCGGTGGGGTCGAGTGCACGTCGAGCGCCACCGTCACCGGCTGGTCGAGGTGGTTGACGATGGTGGCGGGCAGTCCGCCGCTGGCGCTGGAGAGGGTGACGCCGGGCGGCGTCGACACGGTGATCCGGCCCAGGAGGGTCGTCAGGTAGCTCGTGGCCCCGATGAGCGCACGCGACGCCACGGCGGGGTTGCGGCGGTCGGCGTACGAGACGCCCGTGAAGGCTTGGGCCGAGACCAGACTGCCGACCTGGTCGTTGAGGGTCAGCACCTGCTGGAGGGTGTCGCCGGTGTCGACGAGCTGCGCGGAGGTCGCGAAGCTGGACGCCGGGAGCTCGGCGTCGCGCTCCCAGCCGGGGTAGCGCAGGTCGCCGCGCACCGGCGTGGCGGCCAAGCCGTCCGTAGCCTTCCCGACGGTGGCGACACGGGTCCAGGCGGTGCGCAGCTGCGAGAGCAGAGCGGCCGGATCGTCAGGGGTCCACCACTTGGGCAGGACCACGACCAGGGGCCGGCCCTGCTCACCTGCGAGCGCGCGCACGGCGGCGTCGCTGAGGATCCGTTGACGCAGGGAGAGGGTGCTCAACGGCTGGGCTCCCGGGCCCCCCTCGCTGGTGCCCCCGGAGGTCGTGACCACGCGGTGCCCGTCGACGGTGCGCACCACCGCAGCGGCCGCACCGCCTCGGATCGCCCGGTCGGTGAGTAGCAGCGTCTCGTCCGGCTCGGCGGCGTCGATCCCGGCGAGGTCGAGGAAGCCGGACGGCGTCGCGAGACCGGGAGACGTCGCGATGCCGAGGCTTCCGAGCGTGTCGCCGGAACGTCGTCGCGCCCGGGGATAGGCCTCGTCGTCGTACTCCGCCGCGGCGGCGAGGTCGACGTCGCCGTACGGCAGGGCGAGCACCTGGCCGCCGGACTCGAGGACCCGCGAGAGGTCGGCGAGGAACGACGCAGCCCGGTCGGCGGCTGCCTCGAGGGTGGGATCCAGCGAGGACGGGTCGACGGAGTCGGGTGGGTTCGGCACCGGACTGGTCGAGCTGGTCTCCCCGCTCGGGGAGGCGTCGTCGCTGCCGGCGCTCGCCTGGCCGCTCGCGGTGAGCGTGGACGCCGGGCTGGTGGGCTCGTCGGTCGAGTCGTCGGTCGAGTCGTCGGTCGGGTTCTCGGTCGGGTCGGGGGAGGCGCTGGAACCCGACGTGGCGTCGGGATCGATCGTCGGTGCGATCGAGCGGGGCGGGTTGCCCGCTGCCAGGCGCGCCGCCGCGTCGACGACGGCGGGGTCGACCAGCCAGGTGAGATGGGCGGCCTTGCCGCGCCGCGCCGCCTGGAGCCCCAGGTCGACCAGGGCCCCGAGCCGTCCGCCGGACCCCAGCAGCTCGGCGAAGCCCTCCGGGTCGGCGAGCGATCCGTCGGGTGCGTAGGTCACCTGCGAGCGCAGCGGCACGACGACGGAGACGGGCTGCCGGTCGGGCACCCGGCGCCCGGTGTCGACGAGCGGCATCAGCGTGAGCGCCCGCCCGTCGGCGATCCCGTCGCGGGGCGCATCGCGCTGCGCGAGCACGTGCACGCCGAACCAGTACACGCCCTGCTCGGTCAGTCCGAGCCGAGATCGCGGCACGGTGATGGAGTACGTGGTGGTCTGTCCGGGGTCGAGCTCGTCGATGGTCTGGTACGGACCCGGGTCGGTGACCCGAGCCCCGATCTCCTGGTGGGTGTCGACCGAGAGGCTGCCGGCGACCTCGGCGGCCGTGGTCATCGGGGTGAGACTGCGGTACGGGTAGACGTTGAGGGTGGTCCAGGGCTGGTCGTCGCGGTTGGTGATGGTGCCGCTGATCGTGATGTTCCCGCTGCGCGGGATCTGGCCGGGTGTGAGCCGGTCGATCGTCACCGCGAGCGGGTCGGCGCCGTCCGGCAGCTCGGCGTGGGCGGGCGCGATCACGGCGCCGGTCAGGGCCACGGCGCTGGTCAGCCAGGCGAGCAGGAGCGCGGACACGACCCGACGGCGCGCTGCCGCAGCCGGGGGTCGGGGAGGAACCACCTGCGGAACTGTAGTGGGTGGTCG
Organism: Nocardioides acrostichi; assembly: GCF_015319165.1. GTDB lineage: Bacteria > Actinomycetota > Actinomycetes > Propionibacteriales > Nocardioidaceae > Nocardioides > Nocardioides acrostichi. Next base: position 26,327 of record NZ_JADIVZ010000017.1, on the reverse strand, counting down.
GGCGCCCGCCGCGGCGCCGAGCGCGGGCGCGGGCGGTGGGAGATCGCGCGATGTCTTAGAGTGACCGCCCGTGCCAGCACCCGATCCGACGTCGACCAGCGCCGAGCGGCCCACCGTGCCCAGCGTGGTCGAGATGCAGCGCAACCTCGCTGCGGAGCTCGACCGACTGGCACCCCTGCTCGAGGAGTTGGGTGCCCTCTTCACGGGCTCGGGTCACGAGCTGGCGCTCGTGGGCGGCCCGGTGCGCGACGCCATGCTCGGGCGGGCGCACCACGACCTCGATCTCACCACCTCGGCCCGTCCCGACGAGACCGAGGAGCTGCTCGGGCGCTGGGCCGGCACGACCTGGGACATGGGGCGGGCCTTCGGCACCATCGGGTGCCGGAAGGGCCCCTGGCAGGTCGAGGTCACCACCTACCGCTCGGAGAGCTACGACGCGACCTCGCGCAAGCCGGAGGTCGCGTTCGGTGACTCCCTCGAGGGCGACCTCGGACGACGCGACTTCAGCGTCAACGCGATGGCCGTCATGCTCCCGGGGCGCGAGGTGGTCGACCCCTTCGGCGGGGTGATCGACCTCGCGCAGGGCCTGCTGCGCACGCCCGGTCGGCCGGAGGACTCCTTCGGCGACGACCCGCTGCGCATGATGCGGGCGGCACGGTTCGCCGCCCAGCTCGGGTTCGCCGTCCGCGACGACGTGCAGGAGGCCATGACGCAGATGGCCGAGCGCATCGACATCGTCTCCGCCGAGCGGGTGCGTGACGAGTTGGTCAAGCTGGTCGACGCCCCGTTCCCTCGGCGCGGCCTGACGCTCCTGGTCGACACGGGGTTGGCCGAGCGGGTGCTGCCGGAGCTGCCGGCGCTGCGTCTGGAGCGCGACGAGCACCACCGGCACAAGGACGTCTACGAGCACAGCCTCACCGTGCTCGAGCAGGCCATCGAGCTCGAGGAGCGGCTGCCCGGCGATGGCCCCGACCGGGTGTCGCGCTGGGCGGCACTGCTGCACGACATCGGCAAGCCGCGCACGCGCCGCTTCGCCGACGACGGCACGGTGACCTTCCACCACCACGACGTCGTCGGCGCCAAGATGACCCGCAAGCGGCTCAAGGCGCTGCGGTTCGCCAACGACGACATCGAGGCGATCTCGCACCTCGTCGAGCTGCACCTGCGCTTTCACGGCTACGGCTCGGGGGAGTGGACCGACTCCGCGGTGCGCCGTTACGTGCGCGACGCCGGCGACCAGCTGGCCCGGCTGCACGTGCTCACCCGGGCCGACTGCACGACCCGCAACCAGCGCAAGGCCGACCGGCTGCGCCGCACCTACGACGACCTCGAGGCCCGCATCGACCGCCTGGCCGCGGCCGAGGAGCTCGACGCGATGCGCCCCGACCTCGACGGCAACCAGATCATGGCCCTGCTCGACATCGGCCCGGGCCGTGTCGTCGGCGAGGCCTACCGGTACCTGCTCGAGCTGCGCATGGAGCACGGTCCGCTGGGTGAGGAACGTGCCACCGCCGAGCTCCGCGCGTGGTGGGCGTCACAGGCCGAGGGTGGCGCCGGGCGTTAGCGTCCGGCCATGACCCGGTACAAGGAGCTCTCCGAGAGCATCGAGATCGCCGCCACGCCCGAGCAGGTCTGGGCGCTGGTCTCCGACATCCCGCGGATGGCGCAGTGGAGCCCGCAGGTGATCCGCTCGACCGTGAAGGACGGCGTGGTGGAGCAGGGCGCCACCTTCACCAACCTCAACGGCCAGGGTTGGCTGCGATGGCCCACCCACGGCAAGGTCGTGCGCTTCGAGCCCTGTCGTGACCTGGCCTTCCGGATCAACGAGAACGGCACGGTGTGGTCCTTCGAGCTGACCCCGATCGAGGGCGGCACCCTGGTCACCCAGCGTCGCGAGTTGCCCCACGGCATCTCGACGGTGTCCATCGTGCTCACCAGGGTCGCGCTCGGAGGGGTGGCGAGGTTCACCGCGCGCCTCGAGTCGGGCATGCGCGAGACCCTCAGCAAGTTGAAGGCCGACGTCGAGGCCTCCGCGGCTGCGTGAGCTCGGGTTGGCCGGCCCTTGCATCGCGTGATCTCCGGTTGACCTTCCCCCAGGGGTAGGGCCGAGCGTCGTGATCGGCCGGTGAGAGTCACCGGCCGTGCACGACGAGGAAGGTGCCGACGTGAGTACACCGAGCGACCTGATGGTCATCGGCGACTTCGCCCGCGCCAGCGGTCTGACGCCCAAGGCGCTGCGGCTCTACGACGAGCTCGATCTGCTGCGGCCGGTCGAGGTCGACCCGTTCAACGGGTACCGCCGCTACGCGGCGTCCCAGTTGGACGACGCCCGCCTGGTCGCAGCATTGCGCCGAGCAGGCGTGGGGCTGACCGACATCCGCGGTGTCATCGGCCAGCCGAACGACGTGGTGGCAGCCGCCGTCACCTCGTTCGCGCGGCAGCTGCGGGCCGACGCCGGCAGCCGGTCGGCCGACCTGCTCCTCCTCGCCGGGCGACTGAGCGGTCAGGAGGCCGACATGTCCACCACCCTCACCACACCCACTCCTGCGGTGGCCCATTGCCTCGCCCAGGGCGCCCGCGAGCTCCAGCTGGACGCGCTCCGGAGCGAGGGAGCGCTGCACGCCGTCGCCGACGGATTCGGGGCGAGTGCCGCCATCGCAGAGTCGGCGCTGGCCGCGTTGGACGTGGGGAGCCTGACGGGCCCGGATCCGGTTGCGGCGCTCGATGCCGCGTTCGGGTCGGCGCAGGCTGTGGTCACCGGGCTGGACGCCGCGGGCCGGGCGGGCTGCACGCTGACGGCGCTGGTGATCGGCGCCGACCGGGTGTTCATCGGACACCTCGGAGACTCGCGCTGCTACCGGGTGCGCGAGGGGCGCCTCGAACTGCTCACCCGCGACCACACCGTCACCCAGACGCTGGTCGACGAGGGTCGGCTGACCACCGAGGAGGCACGGCACGACGACCGCCGGGTGCAGCTGAACCGTGCCGTCGCGGCCGGGGTGGCGTGCGAGCCGGATCTCGCCGTCCACACCCTGCACCCCGGGGACCGCTACGTGCTCACCACCGACGGCGTGCACGGCCGACTCGACCCCGCCGACCTCGCCACGCTCCTGCTCGACCCCGGACCGCCCGAGGCGGTGGTCGCGACCGTGGCCGACGCCGTCGAGACCCATGGTGCCGACGACAACTACAGCGTGGTCGTGGTCGACGCCTAGGCGGGTGGCCGGGAGATTTATCGGGGGGCCGTTGAATCCTCCGGTTCACCGATGAAGCCTCATCGGGGGAGTCGCAGTTCTATCGGGCCCCCGATAAAACTCCCGCCGAACGCCACAGCCCGCCCGGATCGAATCCGGGCGGGCTGTGGGTGAGTCAGACGAGAGTGAGGGTCACTCGTCTCCCGGGGTCTCGACACACCGGGCGCGACTTCGTTCCTCAGTCGCGGGCTTGCTCGACCTGCGGGCGGTAGGAGTGGCCCTCCTCCGTCGGGCTACTCGTCTCCGGCGATGAACGCCTCGACCCGGCGCCGTCCTTCGTCGTCGGGCAGCTGCACCGGCGGGGACTTCATCAGGTACGAGGACGCCGAGACGATCGGGCCGCCGATGCCGCGGTCCTTGGCGATCTTCGCGGCGCGCAGGGCGTCGATGATGATGCCGGCCGAGTTCGGGGAGTCCCACACCTCGAGCTTGTACTCGAGGTTGAGCGGGACGTCGCCGAAGTTGCGGCCCTCGAGGCGGACGTAGGCCCACTTGCGGTCGTCGAGCCACTCGACGTGGTCGGAGGGACCGATGTGCACGTTGCGGTCGGAGACCTTGTCGGCCAGCTCGCCCTTGAGGTTGGAGGTGACGGCCTGGGTCTTGGAGACCTTCTTGGACTCCAGACGCTCGCGCTCGAGCATGTTCTTGAAGTCCATGTTGCCGCCGACGTTGAGCTGGTAGGTGCGGTCGAGCGTGACGCCGCGGTCCTCGAACAGCTTGGCCATCACCCGGTGGGTGATGGTGGCGCCGATCTGGCTCTTGATGTCGTCGCCGACGATCGGCACGCCGGCGTCGGTGAACTTCTGAGCCCACTCGGGGTCGGAGGCGATGAACACGGGCAGTGCGTTGACGAAGGCGACGCCGGCGTCGATGGCGCACTGGGCGTAGAACTTGTCGGCCTCCTCCGAGCCCACCGGCAGGTAGGAGACGAGCACGTCGGCCTGCGTCTCGCGCAGGGTGGCGACGATGTCGACGGGGTCGGCCGCCGACTCCTCGATCATCTGGCGGTAGTACTTGCCCAGGCCGTCGTAGGTCGGGCCGCGCTGCACCTCGACACCGAGGGTCGGCACCTCACAGATCTTGATGGTGTTGTTCTGCGAGGCGTTGATGGCCTCGGAGAGGTCCTTGCCGACCTTCTTGTCGTCGACGTCGAACGCCGCGACGAACTCCACGTCGTTGACGTGATACTCACCGAACGTGACGTGCATCAGGCCGGGCACGGTGCCGGCGGGGTCGGCGTCCTTGTAGTACTCGACGCCCTGGACCAGGGAGCTGGCACAGTTGCCGACTCCGACGATCGCTACTCGAACCGAACCCATGGGGTCGCTTCCTTCCTTGGTTGGGTGATCAACGGCCTGTGGGCGGCCGAACGTCCTCACCGGTGTGAGGCGTGGTGGTCTGTTGGAACGTGGTCTGTTGGAACTGGGGACCGGGACCGGGCTGCTCGGCATCCCGGACGTGGACGCCGCGCTCGGCGTCGATGAGCTCGCTGAGCCAGCGCACCTCACGCTCGACCGACTCGACGCCGTGGCGCTGGAGCTCGGCCGCATACCGATCGACCTCGGCCTGGGTCATCGACAGCTGCTGCTGCACTCTCTCGAGCCGCTCCTGAAGCCGGGTGCGACGGCCCTCGAGCACGCGCAGCCGGATCTCCATGTCGGTGGAGGAGAAGAAGGCGAACCGGATGTCGAAGGTGTCGTCCTCCCACGCGGCGGGACCGACCTCCGACATCAGCCGCTCGAACTCGTCGTGCCCGGTGGGGGTGACCTCGTAGACGATCCGCTGCCGCTTGCTCACCGGGGCCGGCGACACGGTCGCCTCCTCGATGAGGTTCGCGCGCAGCATCTTCTTCAGCGCCGGGTAGAGGGAGCCGTAGGAGAGCACCCGCCCCCACCCGAGCATGAGGTTCAGCCGCTTGCGCAGCTCGTAGCCGTGCATGGGGCCCTCGTGCAGCAGCCCGAGGACTGCCAGCTCGATGGTCTCACCACGACGTGCCATGGATGCATCGTAGCGATATATCCACCCGATCCCACAACTCGTCCTATCGAGACGCGTGTCACGCCCGACCGCGTCGATCAGGATCCCGCCACCTCGTCGTCGGGACGCCGCCACGGGCGTCGGCGCGAGCGAGGCGTCCGCCCGTCGACCCGTCGGGCCGTACCCTGGGGCGTCGGCGACTCCTCCCGGGGGCGCCCTCTTCGCCCCCCGAGCACCGGAGTAGACGAGCACGTGACTGGCAAGCGCCGGGCCGCAGGCCCTCCTGAGACGCGGAAGCCCACCAGCAAGGCGGCTAAGCCGAAGCGCACCTGGAAGCAGCGCCTGGGGCGCCTCGCCCTCTGGGGCACGGTCGGCCTCGTCGTCGTGGCCCTCATCGGTGCAGGTGCCTTCTACTACCTCTACCGCACCACACCCATCCCGACGCCGAACGAGGACTTCGAGACCCAGACGTCGTTCGTCTACTACGCCGACGGCAAGACGGAGGTCGGCTCGTTCGCGACCCAGCGGCGCACGTCGATCCCGTACGGCCAGATGCCGCAGACGGTGAAGGACGCCGTGGTGGCGGCCGAGAACCAGACGTTCTGGACCGACTCGGGCATCGACGTCAAGGGCATCCTGCGTGCAGTGTTCAACAACGCCTCGGGCAACAGCACCCAAGGCGCCTCCACCATCACCCAGCAGTACGTGAAGGTGATGTACCTGACCCAGGAGCAGTCCTACAAGCGCAAGCTGAAGGAGGCGATCCTGGCCCTGAAGCTCCAGCGCCAGGTGAGCAAGACCGAGCTGCTCCAGAACTACCTCAACACGATCTACTTCGGCCGCGGCGCCTACGGCGTGCAGGCCGCCGCCAAGGCCTACTTCGACAAGCCCGCACGACGACTCACGTTGCGGCAGTCGGCGGTGCTCGCCGCGGTGCTCAACAACCCGAGCCGCTTCGACCCCGCCAACGGCAAGGCCAACAAGCGGGCGCTCAAGGGCCGCTACGAGTACGTCCTCGACTCCATGCTCAAGATGGGCACCATCGACGCCGCCGAGCACGATCAGGCCATCAAGCGGCTGCCGAAGTTCCCCGAGATCGACGCGCAGAGCAGCTACGGCGACCAGAAGGGCCATGTGCTCACGCTGGTGCGCGACCAGTTGCACGCGCTGGGCTACACCGACGACCAGATCGACGGCGGCGGCCTGCGCGTCACGACCACGCTCACGCCCGAGGCGATGAAGGCGAACGAGGACGGCATCATCTCGGCGCGCCCCGACGGGTTCGGCGACAAGCAGCTGCACGCCGCCAGCGCCAGCGTCGAGGTCGGCACGGGCAAGCTGCTCGGGTTCTACGCCGGCCAGGACTTCCTGGACTCCCAGATCAACTGGGCCACGGCGGGCGGGATGGTCGGCTCGACGATGAAGCCGATCACTCTCACCGCCGCTCTCCAGGCCGGCTTCTCGCTCAAGGACCGCTTCGCCGGCAACTCCCCCTTCGAGTTCCCCGACGGGTTGAAGGTGCGCAACGAGGGCACCGGACCCGACGGTGAGGGCGAGGACTACGGCACGTCGGTCGACGCGATCACCGCGATGGAGAAGTCGATCAACACCGCCTTCGTGGACATGTCGAACTCGATCCCCGACGGTCCGAAGAAGATCTACGCCGAGGCCGAGAAGATGGGCATCCCGCCGACCGAGGCCGACGACGCCTACCCGGGCATCCCCAGCACCAGTCGCGACCTCAGCCCCGATGACACCCTCATCACCCTCGGCCGTGCAAGGGTCAGCCCGATCAACATGGCCAACACCTACGCGACCATCGCCAACGGCGGGGAGCGGGTGCCGGTGCATCTCATCGAGAGCGTGGAGTCCACCGACGGCCAGGCCGACGACTACAGCTACAAGCAGTCCCAGGAGAAGGCGATGAGCTCCGACATCGCCTCCGACGTCTCCTACTCGCTGCAGGAGAACGTGACCGATGGCACCGGTCAGGCGGCGCAGGCCATCGGGCGACCGGCAGCCGGCAAGACCGGCACGGCCACCAACGACAAGGACGAGGTCTCCTCCGCGTGGTTCGTGGGATACACCCCGCAGGTCTCGACCGCGGTCATGTACGTGCGCGGCGACGGTGACGACCAGCTCGACGGGTGGCTGCCGTCGTACTTCGGCGCCGACTACCCCACCGACACGTGGGCCGCGATCATGGAGCCGATCATGGCCGGCCGCAAGGTCGAGGACTTCCCCGAGCCGGCCTACGTCGACGGCACCGCGCCCACCAGCGGGCACGACCCCTCGCCGACCCTGACTCCGCAGCCGACGAAGAAGGCCTCGCCCACCACGAGGCCCTCGCCCACGAAGTCGAGCTCGCCGACCTCGAGCTCGACGCCCACCAAGACCCCCTCGCCCACGGCGTCGTCGTCTGGGTGCAGTGGCATCCTGTGCAACCCCTCGGACTCGCCCTCCTCCTCCGGCTCCGGCGGCTCCAGTCCCAGCCCGAGCGCCAGCTCGAGCGGCGGCGCCAGCGCCTCGCCGTCCGCGGGTGGCAACCCGAACGGGCGTCAGCCGATGGCCGAGGAGGTCTCGGCGGGTCTGCTGCTGTGGCGGATGCTCCTGTCGTGACCGGTCCTGGCAGACCCGCTCTGCGGGACGCCGTCGTGGCGCCGACGCTCGACGACCCCGTCGTCGGCCGGCTCAGTGCCGTCGTCGGGGGCCCTCGGGGTCAGCATGCGGGTCGGCACTGGTTCTGGACGCCGGTGCGGGTGCTGCTGGCGCTCACCGCGCTGTGCTTCGTGCTTGGCATGGCGCAGAAGTCGGGTTGCTACGAGGACACCTGGACCAACGGGCAGCAGCGCTACACGCACATGTGCTACTCCGACCTGCCCTACCTCTACACCGGTCGCGGGCTGGCCGAGCGCGCCTGGCCCTACTCCGAGGATCCCGACGTGCGGGCCCGCTACCCGCAAGTCATGGAGTATCCGGTCGGGATCTCGTACTGGGCCTACGGCACCGCGCTCGCGGCGCAGGCCCTGACCGGCTGGCCGGATCTCGCCGACCGCGAGTCCGGGCCGACCGCGGACCTCTACGGCCGACCCGACGTGCAGCGCGAGATCCGGGCGTTCGTCATCGTCAACGCGCTCGGGTTCGCTGCCTTGGCGCTGCTGGCCACGTGGCTGCTCGCCGGCGTGACACCGCGTCGTCCGTGGGACGCCGCCGCGTTCGCCGCGGCCCCGGTGCTCGCCCTCACCGCGCTGATCAACTGGGATCTCATCGCCGTCGCGATCGTCGCGGGGATCCTATGGTCGTGGGCGCGCGACCGTCCGCTGCTCACCGGAGTCCTGATCGGGCTCGGCACCGCCGCCAAGCTCTACCCGCTGTTCCTGCTCGGCGGGCTGCTCGTGCTCTGCTGGCGACAACGGCGGTGGCGCGACCTCGCCCTGGCCAGCGTGGCGGCAGCAGTGGCGTGGCTGGTGGTCGACCTGCCGGCGATGATCTCGGGGTTCTCGCAATGGCAGGTCTTCTGGACCTTCAACTCCGATCGCGGTGCCGACCTCGGCTCGATCTGGCTGGTCATCGACCAGGCGTTCGCTACCACGATCTCGCCGTCCACGATCAACGAGGTGTCGCTGGTCTTCTTCGCGGCGTGGTGCCTCGGCGTGCTGGTGCTCGGCCTCCGGGCGCCGAACCGACCGACGTTCGCGCAGCTCGGCTTCCTGCTGGTCGTGGGCTTCCTGCTCGTGAACAAGGTCTACTCCCCGCAGTACGCGCTGTGGCTGCTGCCGTTCGCGGTGCTCGCTCGGCCGCGCTGGCGCGACCAGATCGTGTGGCAGGCCTGCGAGGTGCTCTACTTCGCCTCCGTCTGGTGGTACCTCGGCGGTGAGCTCAAGCCGGGAGGTGGCGGTGACGCCGGGTTCTACTGGCTCGCGATCGCGGTGCGGATGGCCGGCGAGCTGTACCTGGTCGCCTTGATCGTGCGCGACCTGCTGCGTGGGCCCTCGGCGCCGCGGATACGGCCCGACGTCTCGGAGTCCGCCGTACCCGTGGGTCGCTGAGGGCTCCCGAGAGACCGGGCGGCGCGCCTCCGGCCCGGGCCTCTTCCAACAACCCTCCACAAAGATTGCACACACAAGCAACAAAATCCGCTCAGGCGCAGACGCGATGGCCAGAGCCTTGTGTTCGGTTCGCGTCACCGCCCACAGTGGTCTCATCGCCGTCGCTCGGGGGGCGACGGCGATCCGGTGGGCCACCGCACTCACACCGCTGGCCCACCGTTCGTCGTTTCGCGTGCGGGGGCACGGATACGGCGGTGGGGCCGGTGCGCCCCCCTGGGGGGATCCAGAGCACCGGCCCCAAACCCGGAGCAGTGTCGGGCGGGCTCGTCCCACCGCACTTCACCCGAAGAGGTGAACGAACTCGCCCAGGGGAACCCAGCCCCACACCGAGCCGGCTCGAGGTGGATCCGGCGCGAGCGGGGCTCGTACCGACTCGGTGCCTGCGGCTCAGTCGATCTCGACGCGGTCGGCGGTCGTGGTCGTGTAGCGCACCCGGACGTCGACTCGGTCGCCGACCGCGGGCACGCGGTCACCGGCGGGCACGAAGAGCATGGAGGCCTGCATGTGCGGCGGCTCGGCGAAGAGCCGCTGGGCACCGTCGACGAAGAACGGCGAGCGCACCAGGCCCAGCGCCCCGAGACCGCCCCGCGCGAGGGTGGCGGCGCGGCCGCGGGCGCCGAGATCCCCGGTGGGTGCCTCGAGGCCGATGCCGTGGGCGGTGCCGCCGGAGACGACGAGCAGGTGTCCGCTGCGCGCGAAGCTGCGCCCCCGGTAGCCGAAGGCGGTGCCCCGCGGCAGCTCGTGCGCGTCGAGCACCTCGGCGCTGACCCGCAAGGCGTCGCGGTCGCCGAGCCACAGCGAGGTGCCGATGCGGGGCCGGACGACGAGGTCGGGCCACCGCTGGGTGAGGGTGCCGAGCTCGGCACGAGAGAGGTGTGAGACGTATACGGTGCGCCTCGCGGCGCCGGGCAGGTCGGCGCCCACCACCTCGGTGAGCAGTCGCTCCGCCTCGGCGAGGTTGCCGCCCCGGCCCAGCGGCAGGTGCAGTGCCACGCCCTCGCACCGAGCGCCGCGCGTCGAGCGGACGACGCGTGCGGCGTCCCAGAGCTCGCGTGCGGTCATGCCGTGGCGCAGCATCGAGGTGGCGCGCTCGAGCACGAACCGCGCACGCGGGTTGCGCTCGAGGAGGACCACGAGGTCGTCGCCGCGCGAGACGGTGTGCACGACGCGCTCGGCGGCGGCGGCGAGCGGTGGGTCGGTCGCGCGCCACGGAGTGAGCACCAGCAGGTCGCCGTCGAAGCGCTGCACCACCTCGGGCAGCTCGGGGTAGGTGCCCACGGCCAGCGTGTCGACGCCGAGCCACTGGGCCCGCCGCGCCAGCCGACCGACCGAGAGACCGTAGCCGTTGCCCTTGGCCACCGGCACCAGGCCCGGTGACGCGGCGTGCGTCTCGCGCAGGTGGTTGCGCCAGCGGTCGCCGTCGACGTGCAGCACGAGGCTCATGGCAGAACCCTCAACGCCGGGCCATGTAGAGCGAGAACGCCTTGTACAGCGCCCGGTTCAGCGGCAGATCCCATTCGCCGGCGTACTCGACCGCCTCGCCGCCGGTGCCGACCTTGAACTGGATCAGCCCCACGTGAGGGTCGTCGGCGTCGAGGGTGTCGGTGATGCCGCGCAGGTCGTAGACGGTCGCGCCCGCCGCGAGGGCGTCGCGCATCATCTGCCACTGCACGGCGTTCGACCCGCGTACATCGCGCTTCTCGGTCGAGGAGGCGCCGTAGGAGTACCAGGCGTGCCGACCGACCCGCACCGCGATGGTCGCGGCCACGAGGTCGCCCTCGTGCCGGGCGGTGTAGAGCCGGATCCGGTCGGGAGCCTCGGCGGCCATCGCCTCGACCATGGTGCGGAAGTAGCCGAGCGGGCGCGGGGTGAAGTGGTCGCGCTCGGCGGTGTGCACGTAGAGGCCGTGGAACTCCTCCAGCACCGCGAGCGCCTCGTCGGCTCCGGTCGTGCCGCTGACCTCGACGCCCGCCTTGGCGGCCTTCTTGATGTTGCGGCGCCACTGCTGGTTCATGGTCTTCAGCACGGCGTCCTCGTCGAGAGGCGCGCCGTCGTCGCCAGCGAGCCGAACCCAGAAGTTGTACTGCGGCTGGCCGGCGGAGAAGCCGCCCTCGGTGAGCTGCTGCTGCCAGCCGAGCTCGCGCAGTTGAGCCACGACGCGAGCCCCCGCGGGGCCGCGCTCGTCGGGGGCGAGGTCGGTGAGCCGGGCGACGGACTCATCGGCGATGCCGTCCTTGACCTGCTGCGCGCTCCAGCGGGCCGTGACCACAGGAGGGCCGATACGGACGCCGAAGGCGCCGGCCGCCTTGCAGTGGCGGGCCAGCGGCACCAGGGCCTGAGCCAACTGCGAGCCCGCCCACTCCGAGCTCCAGTCGAGCACCGGCCCCTCGGGCACGTAGGCGAGGAAGCGCTTGAGCTTCGGCAGCTGGCGGTAGAGCACCAGCGCGGTGCCGACGAGGTCGGGCCCGTCGAAGAACCCGAGGGACTCCCGGCGCCACTCTGCCTTGACCCGGCCCCAGGCCGGGGTCTGCAGGAAGCTGGCCGAGGGCTGCGTGGCGATGAAGGCCAGGTGGTCGGCCTCGTCGATCGCGCGGACGGTCAGGGGATCGTTGGCAGACACAGTCGGGAGGCTACCGGCGCCGTGGGGGTGATCGATCAGAGCCGCTCGCGCAGCCAGGCGAAGTCGGCGGCGTGCGCCTCTGCGGGCCCCGGGGTCTCGCACACCACGGGCGCGGCGGCCTCACGGACCACGTGGGCCAGCAGGTCGGGCTCGATGAGGCCCGCGCCGAAGTTCGCGTGCCGATCGGCGCCGGAGTCGAACTCGTCGCGGCTGTCGTTGCAGTGCACGAGGTCGATGCGCCCGGTGATCGCGCGGATCCGTGCCACCACGTCGGTCAGCTCGATGCCGCCCGCGTGGGCGTGGCAGGTGTCGAGGCAGAACCCGACCCGGTCGGCACCCTCGGCCCGGCCGACCGCCTCCCAGACCCGCTCGATGCGCTCGAGGTGGCGAGCCATGGCGTTGTCGCCACCGGCGGTGTTCTCGATCAGGAGCGGGATCTTGAGGTCGGTCGCCTCGATGGCCTTGCGCCAGTTGTCGAAGCCCTTCGCCGGGTCGTCGGCCTTGTTGACGTGACCGCCGTGCACGATCAGGCCTCGCGCGCCGATCTCGGCGGCGGCGTCCATGTGTTGTTGGAGCAGCTTGCGACTCGGGATGCGGATGCGGTTGTTGGTCGTGGCGACGTTGACGATGTACGGCGCATGCACGTACAGGGCGACACCGGCCGCCTCGGCGTCGGCCCGCAGCTTCGCGGCCCCACCCTCGTAGCGGATCTCGGGGCCCCGGTAGCCCTGCGGGTCACCGAGGAAGAACTGCACCAGCGGCGCCTCGCGCTGGGCCGCCTCGGCCAGCGGGTCGGTCTGCTCGACGTGGGCACCGATCATGATCTGGGGCGCGCTGCCGGCGGGGGTCTGGCTGCTCATGCCCGCCACCCTAGGAGGCGTCGACGACAAATCGCCGGCCCGGTCGCCGCGCTGGTAGCCTGCCCTGTCGCGTCGTGCCCACCGATGGGTCGGCGCACACTACGCAAAGCCCTCCTGCCACGGAGAGACCGTGGCCGTTTCCAGTCCAGAGGAGGTGGAGACCGCTGTGCGTGCCTATGAAGTGATGGTCATCCTCGACCCGAGTCTCGACGAGCGGACGATCAATCCGTCGTTGGAGAAGTACCTCGGCGTGGTGACCAAGGACGGCGGCACCGTCGAGTCCCTCGACGTGTGGGGCCGTCGTCGCCTGGCCTACGAGATCAAGAAGAACACCGAGGCCATCTACGCGGTCATCTCGCTCACCGCCGAGCCCGCGACGGTCAAGGAGTTCGACCGTCAGCTCGGCCTGAACGAGGCGATCCTGCGCACCAAGGTCCTGCGGCCCGAGCTCCGCTGAGCCCGAACCGCAACGATCCGGCTGATCGATCGATCGCTGGACCTGTGGACGACCACCTCCCGGTGCTCGAAGATCCCTGCGAGGATCGACGCGTTGACCGGGGCCACCGAGGGTGGCCAACCCACGGATCCACTGACATCACCATCTAGGGAGACCCCATGGCAGGCGAGACCGTCATCACGGTGGTCGGCAACCTCGTCGACGACCCGGAGCTGCGCTTCACCCCGTCGGGTGCGGCCGTGGCGAACTTCCGGATCGCCTCGACGCCGCGCACCTTCAACCGCCAGACCAACGAGTGGGAGGACGGCGAAGCCCTCTTCCTCTCGTGCTCGATCTGGCGGCAGGCGGCCGAGAACGTCGCGGAGTCCCTCACCAAGGGAGCCCGCGTCGTCGTGCAGGGTCGGCTCAAGAGCCGCTCGTACGAGACCCGCGAGGGCGAGCGCCGCACCGTCATGGAGCTCGACGTCGAAGAGGTCGGCCCGTCGCTGAAGTACGCCACGGCCAAGGTCACCAAGGCCTCTCGGGGCTCCGGGGGCGGTTACTCCGGCGGTGGCGGTGGCGGGAGCGCCCAGAACGACCCGTGGGCGACGTCTGGTCCCCAGCAGGGCGGTGGACGCTCCGGTGGTCAGGGCGGCTGGGGCGACTCCGGCGGCGGCCAGGGGGGTGGCCAGGGGGGCGGTTCGTCTCGTCCCTCCGGCGGCGACCCCTGGGGTGCCCCGGGCGTGGGCGACGAGCCCCCGTTCTGATCTCCCGCCTGAGCGCTCACGCTCCCTGATCGCATCGATCAACCCATCCATCCACACCCCAACCATTCCGATCCGGTAGCCACTCCGGAACGGGCTTCACGAGAGGAAGCACCACAATGGCCAAGGCAGTGATGCGCAAGCCCAAGAAGAAGGTTTGCCAGTTCTGCAAGGAGAAGTCGGGCAGTGTCGACTACAAGGACACCACCCTGCTCCGCAAGTTCATCTCCGACCGCGGCAAGATCCGCGCTCGGCGGGTGACCGGCAACTGCGTCCAGCACCAGCGCGACGTGGCCATCGCCGTCAAGAACGCCCGTGAGGTGGCTCTGCTGCCCTACACCTCGACCGGTCGCTGAGGAGGAGTCGCACCATGAAGCTCATCCTGACCCAGGAGGTCACCGGACTCGGTGGCCCCGGCGACATCGTCGAGGTGAAGGACGGCTACGGCCGTAACTACCTCGTCCCGCGGGGCGTGGCGATCCGCTGGACCCGCGGCGCCGAGAAGACCGTCGAGTCGATCCGCTCGGCTCGCTCGGCCCGCTCGGTGCGCGATCTCGCGCACGCCGAGCAGATCAAGACCGCCCTCGAGCAGGGCACGGTCAACGTCACGGTCAAGGCCGGCGAGAGCGGACGCCTCTTCGGCTCGGTCACGCCGGCGGAGATCGCCGGCGCGGTCGCCGAGACCAGCGGCGAGACCATCGACAAGCGCACGATCGCGATCAGCAACCCGATCCGGTCCCTCGGTGCCCACCAGGTCACCGTGCGCCTGCACGACGAGGTGAGCGCCACCGTCGCGCTCAACGTCGTCAAGGGCTGACCTCGGCCCACCGGCACGACCCGATGACGACAGCGGGGCCGGATCCCTCCCACACGGAGGGGTCCGGCCCCGCTGCCGTTCCGGCTGATCTGCTGGCCGACGCGCTCAGCGCATCATGATCGCGTCGAGACTCACCGGCCTGCCGCCGCGGAACGTCTTGAGCCGGAAGGCCCCGGTGAAGGAGTTGGCGTGGGTGCCCCGCACCAGCACGACGTCCTTACGCTCCAGGGTCTTCCCGCCGAGGGGGATCTTCTTCCACCACTTCATGCCGGGCGTCTTGTACTTCAGCAGACCCTGTCCGGGGCCGGTGGTGGCGAGCAGTCGGACCTCGCGCACATCGGTGCCCTCGAACGACAGCGTGGCGCCTCGTCGGGTGGTGCGTGCGAGCGTGCGGCCGAAGTACCCGCCCTTCTTGTAGGTCGTCCACTTCGGCTGGTCGGAGACCGTGATGTCGGCGGGCACCCAGAACGTGGTCTGCGCGATGTTGCCGACGTTGTCGGCGCGGTCGGTGGCCTGGGCGGTGATCGTCGTCTCGCCGGGCGCCAACCGCCGGAAGGTCTGCTTGCCGGTCGAGCACGGAACGCTCCGGTCGTTGACCGTGCAGGCCAGGGCCACCGAGCGCTCGGAGGCGGCGAGCTGGAGGGTCGGGCTGTTGGTGGTGGTCATCGGCCGCTGGGGCGACTCCAGGTCGCTGGGCGTGCCGAAGATGTAGGTCTGCGGAGCCGTCGTGTCGACGAAGACCTGGGCCTGCGCGGGACTCTCGTCGAGGTCGGGCAGGTCGGTGGCCGCCCCCGGCTGCAGGGTCGGGCCCAACGGGCCGGCTGCGGTGGCGTCGATCTGGTGGTCGGCGCGGTCGATGGCCCGGACGCGGAACGTGAAGGGGGTGTCGGTGGTGTCCTTGACGCCGTCGGACTCGTCGTAGGTCACGGGGCTGGTGCAGTCGCTCCAGTCGGTGGGCGCGGTGCCCTGGAAGAACTGGCACTGGAAGACGATGGGGTCGGTGTCGGCGTCGGTGTAGGCGCCGGTGAAGTCGAAGGTCAGCGTGTGCGTGGAGGCGTAGCCGGCCGCGCTCACCTGCGGCTGAGCGGTGATCGTGGTCTCCGGAGGCGACTGGTCGTCACACGGAGCCCCCGAGCGGACGCCGAGCTGGTTGGTCGGCGCGACCTCGGTGGTGCAGGCGTCCGCGGCGTGGGCGCTGGTGCCAAAGGCGACCGGGAGCAGCGCTCCGGCCACGACCGAGGCGGCCAGGGCGCACGTCAGCGGCTTCGCGGGAGTGCGGCGGAACGGGGAAGGAACACGCATCAAGGGCCTCGGCGGGGGGAGTGCGGACGACGACGGCAGCCGGGTGGTGCCGAGTCATCCAACGAGCGCCGAGTGGCCAGGCTACGAATCCGCGCGGCCTTTCGTGGCCGAACCGTCGATCTCGACCGGAGCGGGTGGCATCGCCCAGGGGCGCTGCCCATGGGCGAAGCAGAGCAGGATCGTGCCGAGGAGGCTCAGCGCGGCCACGGCTGCGGTCACGGTCGTGAGCCGGCCGACGCCGGCACCGAGCACGACGACCGGGAGCAGGGCCGCGGCGACGACGAGCGACGTCAAGGTCGCCCACCACGCCGAGGCCCGGCGGTCACCAGCCTCGCCCGAGACCGCGCGCAGGTGCCGGCCGAGCAGTGCGAGCACGGCCAGCTGGGGCAGGCTGAGCGCCCACGAGATCGAGGGGTCGGCGCCGTCGACGCGGGCGTGCACCGAGGGGATCCACACGATGCCGGCCACCACCAGGGCGATCAGCGCCGTCGTCAGGAGCGTGCGGCGCACGGCGTCGGAGGCCGGCAGCCGGCGCAGGCCGACCAGCACGAGCACCCAGCCGACCGGGTCGGGCAGCAGGTCGTACCCGTGGGCGGGGGCGACCAGGGTGATGACCGCCAGGCCCAGGGCGACCAGCTGCAGGGGTGGCATGGGGCCAACCTACGCAGCACCGCTCGCAGTGACCTCGTTCACGCCCCGGTCACCAGCCACGCGGTGCCGCGCTCTCGCCGGACCAGCACCGCCCAGCGGGCGCCCATGAACCCGGCCGCGAACGCGACCCAGGTGCCGAGCAGGCCGCCGGCGCTGGCTCCCCAGCCGAGCAGGGGCAGGTAGAGGACCAGGCAGAGGGTTCCGGCCCAGGCGAGGTAGCGGCCGTCGCCGGCGCCGATGAGCACGCCGTCGAGCACGAAGACGACCCCCGCGACCGGCTGGCCGAGGGCGGCGATGACGAGCACGGGGACCAGCCGCCGGTGCACGTCGGGGTCGGAGGTGAACAACGGCCCGAGCAGCGGACTGGCCGCGGCGAGCGCGACTCCGGCCACGAGGCCGCCGAGCCAACCCCACCGCACGAGACGGCGGGTCAGGGCCCGGGTCTGCTCGAGGTCACCGGCCCCGAGACTGCGCCCGGTCAGCGCTTGGCCGGCGATGGCGAGAGCGTCGAGGGCGAAGGCCAAGAACCCCCACAGCGTCATGGCGAGTTGGTGCGTCGCGAGATCGACGTCGGTGCTCCCGACCGCGCTGCCGGCCGTGACGGCCACCGTGGTGGCGAGCAGGGCGGCGCGCAGGGTGAGGGTGCGCACGACGAGCGGGACGCCGGCGCGCGCGGCCTGGCGGACGCCGTCCGCGTCGGGCCGGAGGCGAGCGCCCTCGCGACGGGCTCCGCGTACCACGACGACGAGCAGGGCGGCGGCGCTGCCGAGTTGGGCGAGCACGGAGCCGAGTGCCGAGCCGGCGATCCCGAGCCCGAGACCGAAGACGAGCACGACGTTGAGTCCCAGGTTGGCGAGGTTGCCGATCACGGCCACCAGCAGCGGGCTGCGGGTGTCTTGGAGACCGCGCAGCACGCCGGTGGTGGCGAGCATGACGAGCAGGGGGGTGACGCCGAGCAGGGCGATGCGCAGGTAGGTGGTGGCGTGGTCGAGGGTCGCGGCCGGTACGTCCAGCAGCGAGAGCACCGGTGTGGTGAGCAGTTGGCCCAGGCCGGTGGCGACGACGCCGATGATCACGGCGAGCCATGCGCCGTCGAGACCGAGAGCCAGAGCACCGGCGCGATCGCCCGCACCGAGCCTGCGGGCCACGCCCGCGGTGGTGCCGTAGGCGAGGAAGACGCAGAGTCCGACGATCGTCTGGAGCACGACGGAGGCCAGCCCGAGTCCGGCCAGCTCAGCGGTGCCGAGGTGCCCGACGACGGCGGCGTCGCCCAGCAGGAACAAGGGCTCGGCGACGAGGGCCAGGAACGCCGGCACGGCGAGCCGCACGATCGCACGGTCGGTGGCTCGATGGCCGGCGTCGGGGTGGCTATGGCGGAGTCTGGGACGGCGCGATGGCCCGGTCATACCAGTCGGCCTTTCGAGCGGCGATAGTCCGTTCGGACCATGCGGTGGATAACTCCGTGGGCTCTGTGGATATCAGGAACCGAGCCGTTTGTGTCGACATACCGACAGGTGTGGCGCAGGTAACACGCAGGTGAACGCCACCGATTTCCCGATTGTTTTCGCTCCACACGTGTGACTGACCATCGTCGCAGGTCAGGATGGGTTTGCGGCAACCCGGACGGGAGTTCTCCACAGCTCTCTCCCCACCCTGTGCACATGAAATCCCCCGTCCTCCACGGAAGTCGCCGAGTTATCCCCAATGCCTGTGGATAGGGCCCTGTTCCCGGACCCGTTCCGGCACGTAGCGTCGCGTCCTCCAGGCGGCTCTCGAGCACTCCGCCGCATGTTCTCGGAGCGGAGGTGTCGGTGCCCGTGGCTAGCGTCTCGTGCATCGGCGAGGAGGAGACCAGGTGAGCATCACCGACGAGACCAGCTACACCCCGCAGCCGCCCTTCGACGACTGGGGCGACGGCCCCGTCTCCTACGCGCCGGGCGAGCGTCCGAGCGGCGGGCCGACCGACCGCACGCCACCGCAGGACATGGCGGCCGAGCAGTCGGTGCTGGGTTCGATGCTCATCAGCAAGGACGCCATCGCCGAGGTCTCCGAGGTGCTGCGCGGCGCCGACTACTACCGCCCGACCCACGAGACCATCCACGACGCCATCATCGACCTCTACGGCCGCAGCGAGCCCGTCGACATGGTCACGGTGGCCAATGAGCTGAACCGGCGCGGCGAGCTCCAGCGCATCGGCGGGGCCCCCTACCTGCACACGCTGTCGGCCAACGTGCCGATCGCGGCCAACGCGGCCTACTACGCCGAGATCGTGCGCGAGAAGGCGATCCTGCGCCGGTTGGTCGACGCCGGTACCCGCATCGTGCAGATCGGCTACGCCGGCGCCGGAGAGGTCGACGACATCGTCGACGAGGCGCAGGCCGAGGTGTACAAGATCGCCGACAAGCGCGGCGGTGAGGACTACGCCCCGCTCGCCGACATCATGGACGGCGTCCTCGACGAGATCGAGGCCATCAGCAACCGCGAGGCCGGTCTCTACGGCGTCCCCACCGGCTTCGCCGATCTCGATGAGCTGACCAACGGCCTGCACGCGGGTCAGATGATCATCGTCGCGGCGCGCCCGGCCATGGGTAAGTCGACGCTGGCTCTCGATCTGTGTCGGGCCGCGTCGATCCACAACAACCTGGCCTCGTGCTTCTTCTCCCTGGAGATGACGCGCTCGGAGATCACCATGCGCCTGCTCTCGGCCGAGGCGAAGGTGCCGCTGAACCACATCCGCAACGGCGCGATGACCGACGAGGACTGGACCAAACTGGCCCGCAAGATGGGCGAGGTCTCCGGCGCCCCGATGTTCATCGACGACTCCCCGAACATGACGATGATGGAGATCCGCGCCAAGGCGCGGCGGCTCAAGCAGAAGCACGACCTCAAGCTCGTCGTCATCGACTATCTCCAGCTGATGAGCTCGGGCAAGAAGGTCGAGTCGCGCCAGCTCGAGGTCTCGGAGTTCTCCCGGCAGATCAAGCTGCTGGCCAAGGAGCTCGAGGTGCCGATCATCGCGCTCTCCCAGCTCAACCGTGGCCCCGAGCAGCGTGGCGACAAGCGCCCGATGATGAGCGACCTGCGCGAGTCCGGCTGCCTGACCGCCGACACCCGCCTGCTTCGCGCCGACACCAACGCCGAGATCACGCTGGGTGACCTCATGGCCGGCGAGGCGCGCGACGTGCCGGTCTGGGCACTCGACGAGCGGCTCAAGCTGGTGCCCCGCACGCTCACCCACGCCTTCCCGAGCGGTGTGAAGCAGACCTTCGAGGTCACGCTCGCCTCCGGACGCCGAGTCCGCGCCACCGGCAACCATCCCTTCCTCACCTACGACGGCTGGATGCCGCTGGCCGAGATCCCTCCGGGAGCCCGGGTCGGGTCGGTTCGCCACGTGCCGCCGCCGATGCTGATCACCCCACGCGACCCCGACGAGGTGCTGCTGCTCGCCCACCTGCTGGGCGACGGCTCGTTCGTGAAGCGTCAGCCGATCCGCTACGCCAGCATCGACGAGGCCAACCTCACTGCGGTCGCCGAGGCGGCGCACCGCCGCTTCGGCATCACCGCGGTGCGCGACGAGTACGAGGCTGCCCGGGTCACCACCCTGCGTCTGCCCGCGCCGTACCGACTGGCGCGCGGACGTCGCAACCCGATCGCCGCCTGGCTCGACGAGGACGGTCTCTTCGGGCTGCGCAGCCACGAGAAGTTCGTCCCCGACTGGGTGTTCGGCCTGCCGAAGGACCAGGTCGGGCTGTTCCTTCGCCACCTCTGGGCCACCGATGGCTGCGTGCACCTCGACGAGAAGCGCGGCATGGGCCGCATCTACTACGCCTCCACGAGCCGACGCCTGGCCGACGACGTCGCCCGCCTGCTCGCCCGCTACAACGTGTTCACGCGCATCAAGCGCGCCCGCAAGGCGGGGTACCGCGACAGCTGGCACGTGCACGTGGTCGGCGCCGAGAACCAGCTTCGGTTCTGTGACGACATCGGCGTGCACGGTGCTCGCGGTGAGGCCGTCACGCGCGTAGCCGCGCTGTTGCGCGACGTGCGCCCGAACACCAACCTCGACACCGTCCCGGTGGAGGTGTGGAACAAGGTGCGGGGTGTGCTCAACGACCAGGGCTTGACCCACCGCGAGTTCGCGTCGGCGATGGGCACGTCGTTCTCCGGCTCCACGATGTGGAAGCACGCCCCGAGTCGTGAGCGGATGGCGAAGGTCGCCGAGGTGCTCGGCGACGTCGACCTCGAGGTGATGGCCACCAACGACATCTACTGGGACTCCATCGCCCGCATCGAACCCGTGGGCGAGGAGGAGGTCTACGACGCCACCGTGCTCGGTGTCCACAACTTCGTCGCCAACGGCATCGCCCTGCACAACAGCATCGAGCAGGACGCCGACATGGTCGTGCTCCTGCACCGCGAAGACGTCTACGAGAAGGAGTCGACCCGCCCCGGCGAGGCCGACCTCATCGTCGCCAAGCACCGCAACGGCCCCACCCGCGACATCACCGTCGCCTTCCAGGGCCACTACAGCCGATTCGTCGACATGGCGCACTGAGTCTCCAGTGTTGCCGACGCTCGCCGATTTCCGGACGAAGCGCAGAATTCTCGGATAGCGAGGCGGATTCCTGGACGAAAGCGTCGCTACGATTGCGAACGACGGATCCGTGAGCCGCACGCTTAGGGGTCGCCAGCCGGTGTCAGTCAGGGAAGAACCCAAGCAGGGTGATGATCCGTTGATCTTGGGAGGGCAAGATTGCCCATGCATTTGAACCCACCATCGCCAGTCAACTCAATCTCACCGGCATCGATCTGAGCGAACAGCTCATCCAGCGCGCCCGAAGCCGCGAGGTCGGCCGCAGCCTGATAGCCCGGCATCTCAGCTCGTGCGGTACGCCGAGCAGCAGCACGTCCCACGCCGCTCCCCCAGCTGCTCACAGTCACGTCTACCTCATCGTTCTCAGTGGTCACAGCAGCCATCTTGATCCCTTCTCAGGACCAACCGCTTACACAGACCATCTGACACCCCCTATCTGGCAGGGCGTGTCGCATGTCATGACGTCGTACAGAGTCAGCGGAGACATTCCCAACGTGCTCGCCGTGGCGAGGACTTCCTTAGCGCCTGGCATGTCTGCGTAGGGGTCTTCTGGAAGAGCCGCTCGGACTTCTTCTCCTTTGGCGGTCGACGCTGCGATGGCCCGTGCGTTCGCCTCTGCGGTCATCGACTCGTAGGGCACTCCGAGCCCGTGCAGCAGATCCTTCTCGCGCTGCGGGAGTTCCTCCATCAACTCAGTGTAGGAGCGCCGCACCGCATCGTGATCGCCCGCAACCATCGGTGCGAACGCTCCCTCGGGCGGGAGGGTGTCCCACGGGTTGGCGTTGCCCGACGCGGTTCTAGTTCATCTGTGCGCGCCCGTGCCGAGGTGAACGCTGGTGCGGTCGGCGCCGATGCGGAGCCCGGCCCGGTCGGGTTACGGCCTGGCGCCACCCGTCAGCGGTGTTGCGCCGCGCGCGCGAGACCACGCCACCGACCGCGTGTCTCGGCGGTGAGGGGTTGGTGCCGGTTCCATCCGGGAAGCCGGGGGAACAGGCCTGCGACGATGGCGCAGGCAAGATCGGGCGTATCGAGCCCAGGGAGGGGCATGGAGACCCGTTCTCGGCCGTGTATGAAGCCTGCGACCAAGTCGCTCACCGGGTCGTGTGACCTGCCGGGCAACGACGCGGGCGATCGGCTATCGTGGGCGTACAGACTTCGACTTCACCTGCGCCGCCGGTGCCTTGGACGACCTGCCCGGCTCAGACGGATCCGGGCACCCCTTGACGGCCGAGGCTCGCGCGTTTCGGCGTTTGACGTCAGGTGTCCGTTGGAGTACAGCCCGACGTGTCGGCCCCGGCCTGCGGATCATGGCATGGGCTCACGGCGACGAGGTTGAGGCGGTCCGTGAGTCGGTCCGAGGGTCGTTAATGGCGAGGACGTCGCGCTGGTGCATGAGCCGGTCAAAAATTGCGGTGGCCGGGACGTCGTCGCGGACCACGGTGCCCCATTCGGTGACGGCCTTGTTGCTGGTGATGACCATCGAGCCGCGTTCGTAGCGGAGTAAGACGAGCTGCAAGACCATGTTGGCCTCGTCGCGGTCCAGAGACAGGTAGCCGACCTTTTCGACGACAAGCACTGCGAGGCGTAGGTAAGAGGCGAGTTGCCGGTTGAACCTGCCGACGGCCCCAGCGGCTCGTAGCTTGCGGACGACATCGTCGAGGATAGTGAAGTAGATCGAGAACCCGGCCTGACAGGCCGCTACGGCGAGCCCGACAGTGATTGTCGTCCGCCTCACTCCTGGCGGTCCAAGTCGCATCGCACCAGCTGATGCCTCGAAAACCAAGGCCGCGAAGCCAACGCGCTCGGCGACCTTGATGGCGTGAACGTTCACTTCGACGAAAGGATCGAAGCGGTCATATGGGCGAGGTCGCAGAGGGACGGCGTGCGTTACGGCAGGCCGTAGGCTGGGGCATGATCGAGGCCATCCAATCGGGGCGCTTTGGTCGCGCCGAACTTTGAAAGGTCTTGATTTCATGTGGCCTCGGGCTCAGACCGCGTCGCGTAGTGCATCCAACGCAGTTGAAGGGGGCCGACATCCCATCGGCTCCCAGTACGCTTCTCTAGCCTTGCGCAAGGCCGCCCAGCTGAATTCACCGCGTCGGAATATTCGGCCAGAGCACGAACCGTGCAGACTCGCGAAGCGCGTGGATAGCTCCTCGAACGGGCTCTCGAACGGTCACCGGCGTCGCCCCATGCACAGGCCGTGACGACCCCATGGAGTTCAGCAGGTAGAGGTACTCACGCTCAGCCGACCCCAATGCAGCACGGCCCGATGCAACCCACAAGCCGCCTAGTTGTCAACGTTAAGAGTCATGAAAATCAAGAGACCGGCAAGAAGCGGAATGGGATTGAGACAGGAGACCCACGATGAACGCGTCTAGCGATGGCCTCGGCCCCGAAGAATACTTGGCAAAAGTTCTCAAAGTTCTGGAGCATCCCGAGGATCTCCTGCGGGCGATTCGAGCTGCAAGCGACAGGGACGAACTCCTAGATGAAATATGCGGACTTCTTGATGTTGACCAGTTTGTTGCAACACTGCTCCTGCAGATGCCAGCCGAATCGCTTTCGTCGTACCGCCGGAGCGAAGTCGCGACAAAGATTGCCCACATGTATGAGGCGGGACATAGCGGCTCGCAGTGAAGTGGTCGCGCTCAGGACGGGAGGCGACGGCCCCGAGAAGCAACAATCGCATACGTAATGGCCACCTGAGTTGGGTCACGGGGCTTAGTGCCTTGCGTGGAGGTGGTCGAGGAGAGTCTGCTGGGCTTGGTCGATGGCGGGCGGGATGCTGCGCGTGGTGCCGTTGGTGTGCAGGGTCGCTGAGCGCAGTGGCTTGAGGGCCCGGATGATGTGGCGGATCGAGTACCCGCTGCGGATCTGGGCTTCGCGAGCCACGGCGAGCGCGGTGAACACGATGGTCAGGTGTGCCTCGATGGCCTCGCGGGTGCGAGCGAAGATCGGTCTCGCGCGTAGGTCGGTCTTGGACATCCGGAAGGACTGCTCGACGCGCCAGAGGTCGTGGTAGCTGGCGATGACTTCCCCGGCCGGCATCAGGTCTGCGGGGATGTTCGTGACGTAGCCCTTCAGTCCGGCCAGCCGACGAGCTCGGGCCAGCGAGGCCTCGTCGAGCATGGTGGCGCCGTTGCGGGTCTTGACGAACCGCGGTGTCCGGGCGGCCTTCTCACCGGCCACGGCCGCACGGGCCTTGTTCTCTTGCAGGGTCAGGGTCTTGTTGTCGCGTGCGGAGCGTTTGGCTGGGAACGCCCACACCGCGCGCCACGAGCCCGTGTGCACGCTCGGTTTCCAGACCGGTTCGGCCTTGAGCATCGGGTCCGAGGACGCGCCGGCACGGTTGCCGTGCCGTGGGGTGATGGTGTCGATGAGCTGCCCATCAGCGAAGGCGTCGCCGTGCCAGCGGAAGTGCGATTCGAAGATCGACCGGGGCCTTGGTGACCCGCGACCCCACGATGAACCGTAGACCGGCCTCGTCCAGCTGCCGCAGGTTCGCTGCGGAGAGCATCCCGGCATCAGCGACCACGACCATCTCCAGCAGGTCGTGGCGGGTCTGGAACTGCTTGATGATCGGCACGATCGTGGTGGTCTCTGCCTTGTTCCCCTCGAAACAGCCGATCTCCAGCGGGAACCCGGTCCGGTCGACCAGCAGCCCGACCACGATCTGGGGGTCCACGCGTCGTTCTTTGGAGTACCCCACCCGGCGTAGCGCGTCTTCGTTCTCGGCCTCGAAGTACAACGTGGTCACGTCGTAGAGCACCAAGCTCACATCACCGGCACTGGCGGCGTGAGCAAAGCACGCAGCCGCGATCTGGTCGCGGTATCCGCCGTCCTGAGCGCGGCGCAGGGTGCGTTTGCGGGTGGAATGGCTGGCCGCGACCCGCCCGAGGTCAGCGAGCACTCGATCGGCGTCGAGCAGACTGGTCGGCTCGACCACGCGTGCGATGACCAGGTCGCGGAACACCGCGTCGTCAACGGCATCGAAGCCCAACCCCGCATAGACCGCCCTCAGAGCCTCGTAAAGAACCTCGCTGGAGGTCCGCAGGATCCGGGTCGGGGTAACCAGACGCCTGGGCCCTACCCCCGGATCTTGGACACGGGGTGTGATTACGCGGCGGTCGGCAGCGTAGCGGCGCGGCGGGCCTCGTAGGTGGACGGGGACACGTAGCCGCACCAGGTGTGGTGGCGGCGGGTGTTGTAGCGGACGAGCCACCTGAAGACCTGCCAGCGGAAGACCTGCCGGCGGCAGGCCAGCTCGTCGGCCCAGCAGGCGGCGTCTTGGAGGATCTCGCGCTTCATGGTGGCGTTGAACGACTCGGCTAACGCGTTGTCTGCCGAGGAGCCGATGGCGCCCATCGACTGGGTGACGCCGAGCTTGATGCAGAACTTGGCGTAGGCCTTCGAGCAGTAGACCGACCCGTGGTCGCTGTGGAAGATCGCGCCCTTGAGGCTGCCCCGGGTTGCGGCGGCAGCCTTCAGCGCGTCCTCGACGAGCTCGGTGCGCATGTGGTCAGCGACAGCCCACCCGGCAAGCCGCCGGGAGTAGCAGTCGATGACGGTGGCCAGATAGAGGTTCGTGCCGTCGGTCAACGGCAGGTAGGTGATGTCTCCGACGTAGCGTCGGTTCGGGGCATCGGCGGTGAAGTTCCGCTTGAGCAGGTCGGGGTACTTCTGCCCCGAGGGTTCAGGGATGGTGGTCCGCACCCGGCGCTTCTTCGCGTAGCCGCGGATGCCTTCGGCGCGCATCACCCTGGCGACGCGCTTGTGGTTGACCCGATCGTTGGGGCTGGGTGCCGTCGTTGAGCTCAGCGGTGATCCGTGGCGCACCCTGGGTGTTGTCCTCGCCGTGGACGGCCCTGATCCGCTGCGCGAGCTCGGCATCAGCCCGGGCACGTTCCTCGCGTGCGGGAGCTGACTTGAGCCAGGCGTAA
>NZ_JADIVZ010000016.1 GCF_015319165.1 Nocardioides acrostichi | reverse complement strand
AGAGCCCAATCCTCCACAGAGATCACCCATCCAATCTGTCTGGGTGGCCTCGTTTTCGACCGTCGCTATGGCCTCGTTTTCAAGCGTCGTCGACAAGCAGCCTTGCCTCTCGTCTCACCGGGTTTCGACACGCTCGTCGCTAGCGCTCCTCACGGCTCAACCACCGACGAACGCGCTCGTCGCTAGCGCTCCTCACGGCTCAACCACCGGCCACCCCGGTGGTTGAGCCGCCGAATGCCGAAGGCGAAGGCGTGTCGAAACCCGGTGAGGTGCCAAGCGGCCCTGCCTCTCGTCTCACCGGGTTTCGACGCGCTCGTCGCTAGCGCTCCTCCCGGCTCAACCACCGACCGACGCGCTCGTCGCTGGCGCTCCTCACGGCTCAACCACCGGTGGGCGGGGTCAGCCGGTGCGAGTGGCGACCAGGTCGGCGAAGGCCTCCAGGGCCGAGCGCACCGGCCCGTCGGGTAGCACGGAGAGCCGGGCCTTCGCCTCGGCGGCCTGCGCGACGACGTAGGCGCGGGCCTCGTGCATCGCCGGATGCGCCCGGAGCAGGCGCAACGCCTCGTCGACGTCGGCGTCGTCGGCGATGGGGCCGGCGAGCAGCTCCAGCAGCCGCTGGTCACCGGGCTCGGATGAGCCGCGTGCGGCTGCCTGGGCCATGAGCGTGGGCAGCGTCGGCACGCCCTCTCGGAGGTCGGTTCCGGGTGTCTTGCCGGACTCCTCGGACTCCGAGGCGACATCGAGGATGTCGTCGGAGAGCTGGAAGGCGGAGCCGACGATCTCGCCGTACTCGGCCAGGGCCTCCTCGACCTCACGGGTCGCGCCGCCGAAGCGGGCGCCGTAGCGGGCGGAGGTGGCGATGAGCGAGCCGGTCTTGCCGGCGACGACCTCGAGGTAGTGGGCGAGGGGATCCTCCCCGGGCTCGGGGGTGACCGTCTCGAGGATCTGGCCCTCGACCAGCCGGCCGAACGTCTCGGCCTGGATCCGCACGGCCTCGGCGCCCAGGCGTGAGGTGAGCTCGGAGGATCGGGCGAAGAGGAAGTCTCCGGTGAGGATCGCGACCAGGTTGTCCCAGCGCGCGTTGGCGGACTCCGCCCCGCGTCGCAGGTCGGCCTCGTCCATGACGTCGTCGTGGTAGAGCGACCCGAGGTGGGTGATCTCGACGACGCACGCGGCCGTCAGCACGTCGTCACTGTGCGGGTGCTCCCCCACCTCGGCGGCGAGCAGCACCAGCAACGGCCGGAACCTCTTGCCACCGGCGGCGAGCAGGTGCGAGGCCGCCTGACTGACGTACGCCGTGCGACCCTTGACCTCGTGGGCGAGCAGGCCCTCGACGACCTCCATTCGCTCCCTCAGCCGGGCCGCGAGAGCGGCGTCGGTGACCGGCAGGGCCAGGGTGGCCGGAAGCGGGGTGCTCATCTGATGAACTGCCCGGCGTGCCCGGCCAGCGTCAGCAGCGGTCCGGGGACCACACCGAGCACCAGGGTGCCGAGCACCCCGACCACGATGGTGCCGCTGGTGAGCAGGGACGGGCGGGTGACCGTCGCGACCTCACCGACCGGGCCCTCGGGCTCGCTGAAGAACATGACCCGGATCTGGCGCACGTAGAAGAACACCGCGATCACCGACGACGCGATGGCCACGGCCACCACCGGCCAGGCACCGGCCGACACGGCCACCGTGAACACGGCCCACTTGCCGATGAAGCCACCCGTGAGCGGGATGCCGGCCATGGAGAGCAGGAAGAACGCGAACGCGGCCGCGACGAGCGGCGAGCGGCGTCCGAGACCGGCCCAGCGCACCATGCCGGTGGCCTCGCCGGAGGCATCACGCACCAGGCTCACCACGGCGAACGCACCGAGCGTCGCGAAGGAGTAGGTGACCAGGTAGAAGAGCACGGCCTGGGTCGAGGTGACCTGACCCGCGGCCAGGTCCCCGACCGACTGCGCACCGAGCACGCCGGTGAGCAGGAAGCCGGTGTGGGCCACCGAGGAGTAGGCGAGCATGCGCTTGACGTCGCTCTGCACCACGGCGAGCACGACGCCGAGCAGCATGGTGAGGATCGCGATGACCCAGAGCATCGGCTGCCAGTTCCAGCGGTCGGAGCCGAACGCCACGTAGAACAGTCGCAGGATCGCTCCGAACGCGGCGATCTTGGTGCCGGCCGACATGAACGCGGTGACCGGGGTCGGGGCGCCCTGGTAGACGTCGGGGGTCCAGGCGTGGAACGGCACGGCGCCGACCTTGAACAGCAGGCCGACGGCGAGCATGCCGATGCCGATGGTGAGCAGCGCGGTGTTGCCGGTGTCGCTGCGCACGGCCTGGTCGATGCCCGCGAAGTCCATGGTGCCGGCGAAGCCGTAGACCAGGGCGACGCCGTAGAGGAAGAAGCCGGAGGAGAACGCGCCGAGCAGGAAGTACTTCATGGCCGCCTCCTGGCTGAGCAGGCGACGACGACGCGCGAGACCGCAGAGCAGGTAGAGGGGCAGCGAGAGCACCTCGAGGGCGACGAACATGGTGAGCAGGTCGCCGGACGCCGGGAACAGCATCATGCCGGAGACCGCGAACATCATGAGCGGGTAGACCTCGGTGTGGTCGAGGCTCTGCGCGTCGCGCTCCGCGTCGGTGCCGGGCAGCGCAGCAGCCTGGCCGGCGAACGCGCTCACACCGTTCTCGAGCCTGCGCTCGGCGAAGAGCAGGATGCCGAGGATCGCGAAGACCAGCACCACGCCCCAGAGGAACACGGTGGGGCCGTCGACGACCACGGAGCCGGCCGCGCCGAGCAGTCCGCGTGCCTGGCCTCCGGCGGCCTCGTCGAGGTTGGTGCCCACGAAGACGGTGCCCACGAGGGCGGCGACCAGGCCGACGAGCGACAGGGCGACCTGGAGCGGGAAGCGCAGACGGCGCACGGCGAAGGCCTCGACGACGACGCCGAGCGCGCCCACTGCGAGCACGACGATGATCGGCCAGATCTCTGCGTACTCGAGAGCCGGCTTGGTGAACTCCATCAGTGGGCCTCCTCGGCGTGACCCGCGGCCGGGGCCGTGACGTCGGGCGGGGCGTCGGTGACGCCGACATGGCTCATCAGATCACCGATGTAGGGGTTGGCGGCGTCGAGCAGGGGCGTCGGATAGAAGCCCAGGAACACCAGGGCCGCGACCAGCGGGGCCACGGCGGCGATCTCGCGCACCGACACGTCGCGACTGCTCGGCAGCGCCGGGTCGGCCAGCGCCTCGGGCGTCGGGCCGGTCATGGTGCGCTGGTACATCCACAGCACGTAGATCGCGGCGAGCACGATGCCGGTGACCGCGACCGCACCCACGAACCAGTGGTACTGGAACGCCGAGATGATGACCAGGAACTCGGAGACGAAGGTCGAGAGTCCCGGCAGACCGAGCGTGGCCAGACCGGCCACGAGCATCAGGCCGGCGAGCACCGGGGTCAGCTTCTCCTGCCCACCCATTGCGGCGATCGAGGCGGTGCCGCGACGCTTGATCGCGTACCCGGCGAGCAGGAACAGCGCGGCGGTGCCGAGACCGTGGTTGACCATGTACAGGACCGCACCGGTGCCGCCCTGGCTGGAGAACACGAAGATGCCCAGCACGATGAAGCCGAAGTGCGAGAGCGACGTCAGCCCGATGAGGCGCAGGAGGTCGTCCTGACCGATGGCGAGCAGCGCGCCGTAGACGATCGAGACGAGCGCGAGCGCGATGACCACCGGGGTCGCCCACTGCGAGGCCTCGGGGAAGATGCCGAGACAGAACCGGAGCATGCCGAAGGTGCCGATCTTGTCGAGCACGCAGACCAGCAGCACCGAGGTGCCCGGCGTGGCCTTCTCGGTCGTGTCGGCCAGCCACGTGTGCACCGGGAACAGCGGCGCCTTGATCGCGAACGCCACGAAGAACGTCACGAAGAGCACCCGCCCGGCCGTGGTGCCGATGTCGAGGCTCATCAGGTCGCTGAGCAGATAGGACGGCGCACCCTGCTGCGCGCTGACGACGTAGAGGCCGATGACGCCACCGAGCAGCACCAGGCCACCGGCGAGCTGGAAGAGCAGGAACTTCACCGCCGCGGCCGAGCGACCGGCACGGCCGAAGCCGCCGATGAGGAAGTACGCCGGGATCAGCGTGGCCTCGAAGACGATGTAGAAGAGGAACACGTCGGTGGCCAGGAACACGGCGAGCGACAGCGCCTCGAGAGCGAGGGTCCAGGCGATGAAGCCGGCCGAGCCGCCCTGGCCGTTGCCGTCGAGGGCGCCGTAGCCGGCCTCGCCTTCGTCGGCGTCCTTCCAGGAGGCGGCGATGACGATCGGCACGAGCACCGCGGTGAGCAGCACCATGAGCAGCCCGAGGCCGTCGACCCCGAGCGCGTAGTGCACGCCGAAGGCGCTGATCCAGTCGTAGGTCTCGGTGAACTGCATGCCGTCGCTCGCGTGGTATTGCGCCGCGACCGCGACACCCACGCCGAGGGTCACCAGCGAGAAGACCAGACCGACCTGCCGGGCGAGCGCGGCACCCACGACGGGCACCAGCGCGGCGCCGGCGAGCGGCACCAGCAGCATGACGGTGAGCCAGGGGAAGTCGGACATCAGAGGTTCACCACCGCGAGGGTCACGATCACGATCAGGACACCGGAGAGCACGGAGAGCGCGTAGGAGCGGACGAAGCCGTTCTGGAGCTTGCGCAGCCCCTGGCCGGCGCCGGCGACCACGCTGGCACCGCCACGCACGAGTCCGTCGGCACCGCTGTGGTCGAAGCCGACCACCCCGGACGTGAGCACCCGGCCGGGCTGCACGACCAGGCCCTCGTTGATGGCGTCTCCGTAGAGGTCGGCCCGCGCTGCCTTGATGACCGGCGAGACGTCGATGGGCATGGTGGCGGGCACCGGGCGGCGTCCGAAGAGCAGCCAGGCCACGGCCACGCCCGCGGCGACGACGACGACCGTGATGGCCGTCAGCGCCAGCGCCGGGATCGGCAGCGCGTGCTCGGGCGCCTCGCCGACGACCGGGCTGAGCCAGTCGACGATCCAGTGCCCGATGAACAGCACGCCGCCGAGCACCGAGAGGGCGGCCAGCACCATGAGCGGGACCGTCATGACCGACGGCGACTCGTGCGGGTGGACGTCCTTGAGCCACCGCTTCTCGCCGAAGAAGGTCATGAGCATCAGCCGGGTCATGTAGAAGCCGGTGACTCCGGCACCGAGCAGAGCGCAGACACCGGCGATGGGGCTCTCGACGAGCGCGGCCTCGATGATGTGGTCCTTGGACCAGAAGCCGGAGAAGCCCGGGAAGCCGATGATCGCCAGGTAGCCCATCGCGAAGGTGGCGAAGGTGACCGGCATGGCCTTGCGCAGCGCGCCGTAGTGGCGCATGTCGACATCGTCGTCCATGCCGTGCATGACCGACCCGGCGCCGAGGAACATGTTGGCCTTGAAGAACCCGTGGGTCAGCAGGTGGAAGATCGCGAACGCGTAGCCGTACACACCCAGGCCCGCGGCCAGCACCATGTAGCCGATCTGGCTCATGGTCGAACCGGCCAGCGCCTTCTTGATGTCGTCCTTGGCGCAGCCGATGACCGCGCCCCACAGCAGGGTGACGGTACCGACGACGACCACGGCGGTCTGCGCGTGCGGGGCGAGCTCGAAGATGAAGTTGGAGCGGGTGATGAGGTAGACGCCCGCAGTGACCATGGTCGCTGCGTGGATCAGGGCCGAGACCGGGGTCGGGCCCTCCATGGCGTCGAGCAGCCACGCCTGGAGCGGCACCTGGGCCGACTTGCCGCACGCTCCGAGGAGGAGCAGCAGACCGATGGCGGTGAGCGCGCCGTCGCCGGCCTCGCCCGCGCCCTGGCTGATCACGGTGAAGCTGGTGGAGCCGAAGGTCACGAAGAACATGGCGATCGCCAGGCTCATGCCGATGTCGCCAACGCGGTTGATGACGAAGGCCTTCTTGGCCGCGGCCGCCGCCGAGGGCTTGTGCTGCCAGAAGCCGATGAGCAGGTAGGAGGCCAGGCCCACGCCCTCCCAGCCCAGGAACAGGCCGAGGTAGTTCTCGCTCATGACCAGCATGAGCATCGCCGCGACGAAGAGGTTGAGGTAGCCGAAGAACCGACGGCGGCGGGGGTCGTGGCTCATGTACCCGATCGAGTACACGTGGATGAGCGACCCGACGCCGGTGATGAGCAGCAGGAAGAGGATGGTCAACGGGTCGACCAGCAGGTCCATGCCCACACGGAAGTCGCCGACGCTCACCCAGTCCCAGAGGTGCTGGGAGACCGAGCGCTCCGTCTCGTCGCGCCCCAGCAGGTCGAGCAGCATGTAGACGCTGATCGCGAACGACCCGATCGGCATGGCCGTGCCCAGGTAGTGACCCCAGGAGTCGGTGCGCCTCCCGCCGAGCAGCAGCACCGCGGCGCCGGCCAGCGGCAGCGCGATCACCAGCCACATCAGCGAGAAGACACCCGCGGTGCCCAACGGATCGACGACCGGGATGGAGTGGCCGCCTTCAGTGAACAAGAACATCGTCCGCCTTAGTACTTGAGGAGGCTCGCGTCGTCGACCGAGGCCGAGCGACGGGTCCGGAAGATGGTCATGATGATGGCCAGGCCGACGACGACCTCGGCCGCCGCGACGACCATCACGAAGAACGCCGCGATCTGACCCTCGAGGTCACCGTGCTGGTAGGCGAAGGCGACCAGGGCCAGGTTGGAGGCGTTGAGCATGAGCTCGACGCACATGAACACGACGATGGCGTTGCGGCGCACCAGCACCCCGACCGTGCCGATCGTGAACAGGATCGCGCTGAGCAGGATGTAGGGAGTGACGTCGTTCACCGCGGTGCTCCCGTCGGGCTGTCCGTCGCGCTCGCATCGGCGCCCGGGTTCTCGGTGTTGTGGCCGGTGCCGGACGAGGTGTCGACACCGCTGGCGGCGCCGCCGTCCGGGCCGTCGATCTGCGCCAGCGCCCGACGCACGTCGTCGACGTCGTCGGCCAGTGCCGGTGCGGAGCGCACCGTGCCGCGTGCGGCCAGCACCGCCGAGACCGACGTCGGCTCCGGCGTGCCGTCGGGCAGCAGGGCCGGGGTGTCGACCGCGTTGTGCCGGGCGTAGACCCCGGGTGAGGGCAGCGGACCGAGGTGCTTACCGGACTCGGCGAAGTCACGCACGCGCTGGGCCGCGGTCTCGGCCTGCCCCGCCTTGGGCACCAGCCGCTCGCGGTGTGCGAGCACCATGGCGCCCACGGCGGCGGTGATGAGCAGCGCGCTGGTGACCTCGAAGGCGAACACGTAGCGGCTGAAGAGGATGTTGGCCAGCGCCTGGATGTTGCCGGCGGCGTTGGCGTCGTCGAGCCCCGTGGCGGCGCCCAGTGCGATCTGGGAGAGCCCCACGACGAGGAAGACGCCGAGCACGAGGCCACCGAGGATCGCCAGCACCCGCTGCCCACGGATGGTCTCGACCGCGGAGTCGGCCGCGTCGACGCCCACGAGCATGAGGACGAAGAGGAACAGCATGAGGATCGCGCCGGTGTAGACGATGATCTGCACCGCGAAGAGGAAGGGCCCGGCCAGGGTCAGGTAGAGGATCGCGAGGCTGATCATCACCACGGCCAACAGCAGGGCCGCGTGCACGGCCTTGCGCACGAGCAGCACGCCGAGAGCGGCCGGCACCATGATGATGGCCAGGATCCAGAAGGTCACGCTCACGCCTGCTCCTCCCCCGTGCCCGCGCCGGCGAGCGTCTCGGCCGGCGAGGCGGCGTACGCGCCTCGGTAGTAGTCGCCCTCGTCGTCACCGAGCCGCATCGGGTGCGGCGGCTGCTCCATGCCGGGCAGCATCGGGGCGAGCAGGTCGGACTTCTCGTAGATGAGGTCGGCTCGGCTGGTGTCGGCCAGCTCGTACTCGTTGGTCATCGTGAGCGCGCGCGTGGGGCACGCCTCGATGCACAGCCCGCAGAGGATGCAGCGCAGGTAGTTGATCTGGTAGACGCGGCCGTAGCGCTCGCCCGGGCTGAACCGGCCCTCACCGTCGGCGCTGTCGTCGTTGGCTGCGCCCTCGACGTAGATGGCGTCGGCCGGGCAGGCCCACGCGCACAGCTCGCAGCCGACGCACTTCTCCAGTCCGTCGGGCCAGCGGTTGAGTTGGTGCCGCCCGTGGAAGCGCGGCGCCGTGGGCTCCTTCTGGAACGGGTACTGCTCGGTGACGACCTTCTTGAACATCGTGCGGAAGGTGACGCCGAACCCCGCGATGGGGTCGATCAGCTGTTCCTTGAGGGTCTGCGGCTGGCCGGACTCCGCGCCCGGCTTCTTCTCGGCCATGTCAGACCTCGCTTCCTGTGGTCGTGCCCGCGGACGCCGCGCTGGCGGTGCCCGGTTCGGCGCTGGTGCGGAAGACCAGCGGGGCAGCGGCACCCCGTACCGCGCCGCCGGTCGGCATGGGGGGTACGGGGAAGCCGCCGGCGCGCGGCTCGGTGTCGACCGCCTCGTCGTCCTCGACGTCGTCGGAGCCGACGAAGCCGAGCAGCAGCAGCGCCACGAACACGACGCCGCCGAAGATCAGCACCTCGCGCATGTCGAAGTCGCGCGTCGTGGAGAGGTAGCGCATGGTCGCCACGAGCACGATCCAGACCAGCGAGACCGGAATGAGCAGCTTCCACCCCAGCGCCATGAACTGGTCGTAGCGCAGTCGCGGCAGGGTGCCGCGCAGCCAGATGAAGCAGAAGATGAAGAACAGCACCTTGCCGAAGAACCAGACCATCGGCAGGTAGCCCTCGTTCGCCCCGGCCCAGACGTGGTCGAGCCAGAACGGGGCGTGCCAGCCGCCGAGGAACAGCGTGGTGGCCAGCGCCGAGACGGTCGCCATGTTGATGTACTCGGCGAGGAAGAACAGCGCGAACTTCAACGAGGAGTACTCGGTGTGGAAGCCGCCGACGAGCTCGCCCTCGGCCTCGGGGAGGTCGAAGGGGGCTCGGTTGGTCTCGCCGACCATCGAGATCAGGTAGATCACGAACGACGGGAAGAGGATCAGGCCGTACCAGAGGTTGTCCTGGGCGGCGACGATCTCGCTGGTCGACATCGAGCCGGCGTAGAGGAACACCGCGA
Source organism: Nocardioides acrostichi (assembly GCF_015319165.1). GTDB lineage: Bacteria > Actinomycetota > Actinomycetes > Propionibacteriales > Nocardioidaceae > Nocardioides > Nocardioides acrostichi. The sequence goes on along the minus strand of NZ_JADIVZ010000016.1, from coordinate 74,356 downwards.
CCAGGGCCAGGCCCATCGAGACCTCGTAGGAGATCATCTGGGCGCTCGAGCGCAGACCGCCGAGCAGGGCGTAGGTGGAGCCCGAGGACCAGCCGCCGAGCACGATGCCGTAGATGCCGATCGAGGCGATGGCCATCACGAAGAGCACCGCGACCGGCATGTCGGTCAGCTGCAGCGGCGTGCGCTGCCCGAACATCGAGACCTCGGGGCCGAAGGGGATCACCGCGAAGGTGATGAACGCGGTGGTGGCCGCGATGACCGGTGCGAGGACGAACACGACCTTGTCGGCCGCGGTCGGGATGATGTCCTCCTTCAGCGCCAGCTTCACGCCGTCGGCCAGCGACTGCAGCAGGCCGAAGGGGCCGTGCACGTTGGGGCCGATGCGGTGCTGCATGCGCGCCACGACGCGTCGCTCCCACCAGATGTTGAACAGCGTGAGCAGCACGAGGATGCCGAACACGCCGACGGTCTTGATGAGGATGATCCACCAGGCGTCGTGGCCGAAGGCCGCGAGGCTGCCGGTGGTGTCGGCGCTGGGAATCGCGGCCGCCGTCAGCGCACTCATCAGTGGGACGCTCCCTTCACGATCACCCGGGTGCCGGGTGAGGCGAGGCCGGCGAGCACGCCGGACCCGGTGGAGTTGGCCGGCACCCAGCAGACGCCGTCGACCATGTCGGCGACGACCTCGAGCGGGGCGTGCAGCGTGCCGCGGTCGCCCTCGACGGTGACGGCGGTGCCGCCCTCGAGGCCGAGCGAGGAGGCCGTGCCGGGGCCGACCCGCACGACGACGGGCCGGGCGGTGGCGGCGAGGTGCTTGTCGCCGTCGAGCATCGTGCCCTGGTCGATCATCGTCTTCCAGGTCGAGAGCACGAGGCCCTCGGCAGAGGCCGGAGCGGGCGCGACGGGCGCGAAGGCGGCGCGGTCGCCGTCCCACGGGCCGAGGTCGGCCATCTCGGCGCGTGCCTCGTGCACGGTCTTGAAGCCGAGCGGGGCGCCCAGCTCGGCGGCGATGCCGGCCAGCGAGCGCAGGTCGGGCAGCGACGAGGGCGAGGGCAGCACGGCCTCGAACGGCCGTGGACGACCCTCCCAGGTGAGATAGGTGCCGGCCTTCTCGACCGCCGCGGCCACCGGGAAGACGACGTCGGCGGCGCGGGTGACGTCGGTGGCGCGCAGGTCGAGCGCCACGACGAAGGACGCCGCCTCGAGTGCCGCGCGGGTCAGGGCCGGGTCGCTGGTGTCGGCCGGGTCGACCCCGCCGACGACCAGGGCCGCGACCTCGCCGGCCGCCACGGCGGTGGCGATGGCGTCGGCGTCGCGACCGGGCGTCTCGGGCAGCGAGCCGACGCCCCACGACGTGGCGACGTCGACGCGCGCCGCGGGGTCGGCGACCGGGCGGCCACCGGGCAGCAGGTTCGGCAGGCAACCGGCCTCGACCGCACCACGGTCGCCGGCGCGACGCGGCACCCAGGCCAGCCGGGCGCCGGTCTTCGCGGCGAGGTCGACGGCGGCCGACAGCGCCCCCGGCACGCCGGCCAGGCGCTCGCCGAGCAGGATGACCGCGGACTTGTCGATGCCGTGCTCGCCTTGCTCGACCATCGCGGCGAGCGCCGCGGGCTCCTCACCCGGGGCGGTCGGCACCAGGGTGCCGTTCATCTTGGTGAGGCCGCGCGTGGTGAAGGGCGCGATCGCGAGGATCCGCTTCGGCCCCTGGCGGGAGGCCTTGCGCAGCCGCAGGAAGATCGTGCCCGCTTCGTCCTCGGGCTCCAGGCCCGCCAGCACCACGGTGGTCGCGGTCTCGAGGTCGAGGTAGCTGACGCCTCCGGCCCACGGGCCACTCAGCGCCACGTGGGAAGCGAGGAAGTCGCCCTCCTCGACCGAGAGCGGGCGGGAGCGGAAGTCGACGTCGTTGGTGCCGAGCGCGACGCGCGCGAACTTGGCGTAGGCGTAGGCGTCCTCGGCGGTGAGCCGGCCACCGGCGAGCACGGCCGCCGAGCCGGCGTTCTTCAGGCCGGCCGCGGCGACGGCGAACGCCTCGGGCCACGAGGCCGGGCGCAGCTCACCCCGTTCACCATCGGGCAGAGTCTCGCGGATCATCGGGTAGGTGAGCCGGTCGTCCTGAGCGGCGTAGGTGAAGCCGAAGCGGTCCTTGTCGGTGATCCACTCCTCGTTCACCTCCGGGTCGTCACCGGAGAGGCGGCGCATGACCCTGCCGCGCCGGTGGTCGATGCGGATCGCGGCGCCGCAGGCGTCGTGCTCGGCCACGCTCGGGGTCGACACGAGGTCGAACGGACGGCTGCGGAACCGGTAGGACTCCGAGGTCAGGGCGCCGACCGGGCAGATCTGGATGGTGTTGCCGGAGAAGTAGGAGAGGAACGGCGCGTCGGGTGCGATGCCGATCTGCTGCTGCGCGCCGCGCTCGACCAGCGCGATGAACGGATCGCCGGCGATCTCGGCGGCGAAGCGGGTGCATCGCTGGCACACGATGCAGCGCTCACGGTCGAGCAGCACCTGGGGGCTGAGGTTGATCGGCTTCGGGAAGGTGCGCTTGACGCCGCCGGTGCCCGAGGAGACGAACCGGGACTCGCCCTGGCCGTTGCTCATCGCCTGGTTCTGCAGCGGGCACTCACCACCCTTGTCGCAGACGGGGCAGTCGAGCGGGTGGTTGATGAGCAGGAACTCCATGACGCCCTGCTGCGCCTTGTCGGCCACTTCGGAGGTCGCCTGGGTGTTGACGACCATGCCCTCGGCGACCGGCAGGGTGCACGAGGCCTGCGGCTTGGGGAAGCCGCGGCCGTTGCCGGCGTCCGGGACGTCGACCAGGCACTGCCGGCAGGCGCCGACGGGGTCAAGCAGCGGGTGGTCGCAGAAGCGCGGCACCGCCACGCCCACCTGCTCGGCGGCGCGGATGACGAGCGTGCCGGCCGGCACGCTCACCTGGACGCCGTCGATGGTGAGCGAGACCAGGTCGGTCTTCTCGGGAGTCTGTGTCATACCGAGGCTCCAGCGGGTGAGAAGGCGGTGGAGGCAGCCGCGTCGAACGGGCAGCCGCCGTGCGTGAGGTGCGCGAGGTACTCGTCGCGGAAGAACTTCACCGAGCTCGAGATTGGGCTGGTGGCGCCGTCACCGAGGGCGCAGAACGAGCGACCCAGGATGTTCTCGCACTGGTCGAGCAGCAGGTCGAGGTCGCTCTCTCGACCCTTGCCCTGCTCGAGCGCCGCCAGGGTCTGCACCAGCCACCAGGTGCCCTCGCGGCACGGGGTGCACTTGCCGCAGGACTCGTGCTTGTAGAACTCGGTCCAGCGCAGCACCGCCCGCACCACGCAGGTGGTCTCGTCGAAGAGCTGGAGAGCACGGGTGCCGAGCATCGTGCCGGCCGCGCCCATGGACTCGAAGTCCAAGGGCAGGTCGAGGTGCTCGTCGGTGAGCAGCGGGGTGGAGGAGCCACCGGGGGTCCAGAACTTCAGCTGGTGACCCTCCCGGATGCCGCCGGCGAGGTCGATGAGCTCGCGCAGCGTGATGCCCAGCGGCGCCTCGTACTGACCCGGCCGGTTGACGTGCCCGGAGAGGGAGAAGATGCCGAAGCCCTTGGACTTCTCGGTGCCCATCGAGGAGAACCACTCGGGGCCGTTCGCGACGATGCTCGGCACCGAGGCGATCGACTCGACGTTGTTGATGACCGTCGGGCTGGCGTACAGACCGGCCACGGCGGGGAAGGGCGGGCGCAGGCGCGGCTGGCCGCGGCGTCCTTCGAGGCCCTCGAGCAGGGCCGTCTCCTCACCGCAGATGTAGGCGCCGGCGCCGGCGTGCACCACGATGTCGAGGTCGTAGCCCGAGCCGTGGATGTCGGTGCCCAGGTGACCGGCGGCGTACGCCTCGGCCACGGCGGCCTGCACCCGGCGGATCACGTGGAGCACCTCGCCGCGGATGTAGATGAACGCCTTGTTCGCGCGGATCGCGAAGCTGGAGATGATGACGCCCTCGACCAGGGTGTGCGGGCTGGCCATCATGAGCGGGATGTCCTTGCAGGTGCCCGGCTCGGACTCGTCGGCGTTGACCACGAGGTACTTCGGCTTCGGGTTGTCCTGCGGGATGAAGCTCCACTTCATGCCCGTCGGGAAGCCCGCACCGCCGCGGCCGCGCAGGCCGGACTCCTTCACGGCCGTGATCAGGTCGTCGGGCGCCATGGAGAGCGCCTTCTCCAGCGCCTTGTAGCCGCCCTGGGCCTCGTAGGCCGGCAGGGTCCAGGCGCGGTCCTGGCCCCAGTTCTTGGTGAGGACGGGAGTGAGGGTGTCGACCATTACTTCGCCTCCTTCTTCTCCGCAGCCGTGGTGTCGGTGGGCGACTCCTGCTCGACCCGCGCCGACTCGGCGACCGGGTCGTCGGAGGTCTTCGGTGCGCCGTCGGCGGCGCCGGACGCCTGTGTGGCGGGCGCCGTCCAACCGCGCTCGGCGGCGATCTCGAGGCCGACCAGGGACGCCGCACCGGCGGCGGGGCCCTCGTCGACCCGGCCGTCGGGGAAGCCGGCGAGCACACGCTCGGCCTCGCGCCAGGTGCACAACCGCGGGCCACGGGTGGAGGTGACCTCCTTGCCGACCCGCAGGTCGTCGACCAGCTGGACGGCCGAAGCCGGGGTCATGTTGTCCATGAACTCCCAGTTGACCATCATCACCGGCGCGTAGTCGCAGGCGGCGTTGCACTCGACGTGCTCGAGGGTGATCGTGCCGTCCTCGGTGGTCTCGTCGTTGCCGACGTCGAGGTGGCTCTTGAGCGTCTCGAAGATCGCGTCGCCGCCCATGACCGCGCACAGGGTGTTGGTGCAGACGCCGACCAGGTGATCGCCGACCGGACGACGCTTGTACATCGTGTAGAAGGTCGCGACACCGCTGACCTCGGCCGGGCTGATGCCGATGATCTCCGCGCAGGTCTCGATGCCCTCGGGGGTCACCCGGCCCTCGACCGACTGCACCAGGTGCAGCATCGGCAGCAGGCCCGAGCGCTTCTCGGGATAGCGGCCGGCGATCTCGACGAGCTCGTCGTGGGTCTTCTGGTCCAGCGTCACCGGTCGACGCCTCCCATCACGGGGTCGATGCTGGCGATGGCGACGATGACGTCGGCGACCATGCCGCCCTCGCTCATCACGCTCGTGGCCTGGAGGTTGGAGAAGGACGGGTCGCGGAAGTGCGCCCGGAACGGACGCGTGCCGCCGTCGGAGACGACATGCGCGCCGAGCTCGCCGCGCGGGCTCTCGATCGGCACGTACGCCTGGCCGGGCGGCACCCGGAACCCCTCGGTCACCAGCTTGAAGTGGTGGATGAGGGCCTCCATGGACTCGCCCATGATGTGCTTGATGTGGTCGAGGCTGTTGCCCTGGCCGTCCGAGCCGATCGAGAGCTGGCTGGGCCAGCCGATCTTCTTGTCCGCGACCATGACGGGCGCGCCCTCGAGGCCGGCCAGCCGGTCGGCGGCCTGCTCGACGATGCGCAGCGACTCCCACATCTCGCCCAGGCGCACCCGGAAGCGACCGTAGGCGTCGCTGGTGTCCCAGGTCTGCACGTCGAACTCGTAGTCCTCGTAGCCGCAGTAGGGCTGGGTCTTGCGCAGGTCCCAGGGGTAGCCGGTCGAGCGCAGCACCGGGCCGGTCAGGCCCAGCGCCAGGCAGCCCTCGAGGTCGAGGTGGCCCACACCCTCGAGGCGGCGCTTGAAGATGGGGTTGGCGTTGCACAGCGCGGCGTACTCGGGGAGCCGCTTCTTCATCAAGGCGATGAAGTCGCGGATCTCGTCGAGCGCCCCGACCGGGAGATCCTGGGCGACGCCGCCGGGGCGGATGAACGCGTGGTTCATGCGCAGGCCGGTGATGAGCTCGAAGAGGTCGAGCACGAGCTCGCGCTCGCGGAAGCCGATGGTCATGACCGTGAGCGCGCCGATCTCCATGCCCCCGGTGGCGATGGCCACCAGGTGGCTGGAGATGCGGTTGAGCTCCATGAGGAGCACCCGCATGACCTGCGCCTTCTCGGGCACGTCGCCCTCGATGTCGAGGAGCCGCTCGGTGCCGAGCACGTAGGTCATCTCGTTGTAGAACGGGCTGAGGTAGTCCATCCGGGTGCAGAACGTGACGCCCTGCGTCCAGGTGCGGAACTCCATGTTCTTCTCGATGCCCGTGTGCAGGTAGCCGATGCCGCAGCGGGCCTCGGTGACCGTCTCGCCCTCGAGCTCGAGGATGAGCCGGAGCACGCCGTGCGTCGACGGGTGCTGCGGGCCCATGTTGACGACGACCCGCTCCTCCTGGCCGTCGGCCAGGCTCGAGCTGATCTCGTCCCAGTCCTGCCCGGTGACGGTGAAGACGCGGCCCTCGGAGGTCTCCGACGTGCCGGCGTAGAGATCCTCGTTGGTCTGGGTCTGATCGGTGGTGGTCATCAGTTGTAGGACCTCCGCTGGTCCGGCGGCGGCACGGTGCCGCCCTTGTACTCCACAGGGATGCCGCCCAGCGGGTAGTCCTTGCGCTGGGGGTGGCCGGGCCAGTCGTCCGGCATGAGGATGCGCGTGAGCGAGGGGTGCCCGTCGAACTGGATGCCGAACATGTCCCAGGTCTCGCGCTCGTGCCAGTCGTTGGCCGGGTAGACCGACACCGTGGAGGGCACGTGCGGGTCGGAGTCCGGGCAGCTGGTCTCGACGCGGACGCGACGGTTCCAGGTCATCGACGTCAGGTGCAGGACGACGTGCAGCTCGCGGCCGAGGTCGTCGGGGTAGTGCACGCCGCTGACGCCCGAGCAGAACTCGAAGCGCAGCGCGGGGTCGTCGCGCAGCACGCGGGCCACGGTGAGCAGGTGCTCGCGGGCCACGTGGAAGGTGATCTCGCCGCGGTGCACGACGACGCTGCCGATCGCCTGGGACACCCCGGCGCCGCCGGTGGCGCGCTCGAGGGAGTCGGCGACCTCGTCGAACCAGCCGCCGTAGGGTCGCTCGGTGGCCGCGGGGTAGACGGTCGGGGTGACCATGCCGCCGTAGCCGGAGGTGTCACCGCTGCCCTTGACGCCGAACATCCCGTGGCGCACGCCGACGCTGGACTGCTCGCCGGTGGTGGCGGGCAGGCCGCTCTCCTGCCCCTGGGTGGACTTCTCGTCGGTCACCGCAGCAGACCCTTCATCTCCGAGGTCGGCAGCGAGACCAGGCCGGCGTCCTCGAGCTCCTTGATCTGGGCGGCGCGGTTGGCGCCGAGCTTGGTGTGCTGCACCTGGTCGTGCAGCTTGAGGATCGCGTCGATGAGCATCTCCGGGCGCGGCGGGCAGCCGGGGAGGTACATGTCGACCGGGACGACGTGGTCGACGCCCTGCACGACGGCGTAGTTGTTGAACATGCCGCCCGAGCTCGCGCACACGCCCATGGCGAGCACCCACTTGGGCTCGGCCATCTGGTCGTAGATCTGCCGCAGCACCGGCGCCATCTTCTGGCTCACCCGGCCCGCCACGATCATCAGGTCGGCCTGCCGGGGGCTGGCCCGGAAGACCTCCATGCCGAAGCGGGCGAGGTCGTACTTGGGCCCGCCGCTGGTCATCATCTCGATGGCGCAGCAGGCCAGCCCGAAGGTGGCCGGCCAGAACGAGGCCTTGCGGAAGTAGCCGGCCACGCCCTCGACGGTGGTGAGCAGCACTCCACTCGGAAGCTTCTCCTCGATACCCATCAGGCATTCACCTCTTGGTCGTGTTGAGCGTCGTCAGGCGTGCGTCCTGCCAAGGCGGAGGAAGGAGGCGGCTCGGGATTGGCCGTCGACTGGCGACGACGAAGGCAGGACGTGCGCATGGCGGCGCTCAGTCCCAGTCCAGGCCGCCGCGGCGCCATACGTAGGCGTAGGCGACGAAGACGGTGGCGATGAAGAGGACCATCTCGATCAGACCGAAGAGGGCCATCGCGTCGAAGTGCACGGCCCAGGGGTAGAGGAAGATGATCTCGATGTCGAAGACGATGAACAGCATCGCGGTGATGTAGTACTTCACCGGGAAGCGGCCGCCGCCCATCGGCTGCGGGGTGGGCTCGATGCCGCACTCGTAGGAGTCGAGCTTGGCGCGGTTGTAGCGCTTGGGCCCGGTCGCCGTGCTCATCACGACGGAGAAGGCGGCGAACCCGAAGCCGAGGGCCCCGAGTACCAACACCGGGATGTAGAGCTCCATGACGAGCGATGTCTCCTCTCCGAGCGTCGCACCCGCGGTTCCGTGCCCTTGTGAACCGAATCACGAAGTGTGGCGCGTCCCTCAGTCTGCCACTGGCCGTGACGCATCGCACCTTGGGGGGCCTCGACGCGCAGGCGGCGCCGACAGCGCCTCCCATCTGGCCATTTAGGCCATGAACATGTGTCCTAAAACATGTCCGTCGGGGCGGAGCAGAGCCGCGCCAGGGCCGCTCAGGCGCGGGCGCGGTGCAGCGCGACGATCCCGCCGGAGAGGTTGCACCACTCAACCGACTCCCAACCGGCCTCGACCATCACGTCCGCGAGCCCCCGCTGGTCGGGCCAGGCCCGGATCGACTCGGCCAGGTAGACGTAGGCGTCGGGACTGCTCGAGACCGCCCGGGCCACGGGCGGCAGCGCGCGCATCAGGTACTCCACGTAGACGGTGCGAAACGGCCTCCACGTGGGGTGGCTGAACTCGCACACGACCAACCGCCCACCCGGCTTGGTCACCCGGCGCATCTCGGCGAGTCCCGCCCGCGGGTCGACGATGTTGCGCAGGCCGAACGAGATCGTCACGGCGTCGAAGGTGGCGTCGGCGAACGGCAGCCTCGTGCCGTCGCCCGCGGTGAAGGGCAGGTGCGGCCGCGCCTGCTTGCCGACGGTCAGCATCCCGAGCGAGAAGTCGCACGGGACGACGGTCGCGCCCCGATCGTGGAACGGCTCGCTCGAGGTGCCGGTACCGGCCGCGAGGTCGAGCACCCGCTCCCCCGCCACGGGGGCGACCGCGTCGAGCACCGCCGTCCGCCACCGACGGTCCTGCCCCAAGGAGAGCACGTCGTTGGTCACGTCGTAGCGGCGCGCGACCGCATCGAACATGCGACGCACGTCGCCGGGCTGCTTGTCCAGGTCTGCTCGTGCCACCGGGTGAGCGTAGTGGCCGACCCGTCACGAGTTTCCACCTGACCCGATGCGGATGTCGGCTGTCTGTCGTAGGTTCCGGCCATGGGGATCGCTGTGAAGCACGTCACGTCTCACCTGGGGGTCGCGCTCCTGGCCGCACTGGTCGCCGCGGGGCTGGCCTCGGCACCGGGCCTCACCCCGAGCGCGGACGGCGCCACGCCCGGTGCGTCCTCGGCCGCCGGGTCGTCCGAGGCGGTCACCGCCCATGTCACCGGGCAGCGGCGGCTGACGCTGCGGGTGCTCTCCAACCGGGCCGACCTGATCTCCGGGGGCGATGCACTCGTGCGCGTCACCCTGCCCCACGGCGCCACCGTGCGCCGGCTGCACGTGCGCGCCGGGCACCGCGACGTCTCGCACCGCTTCGAGCGGCGACCCGACGGCACGATCAGCGGCCTGGTGAAGGGTCTGCCCGTGGGCCGCACCGTGCTGCGCGCCCGCGTGGGTGGGCACCGTGCACACGTGGCCCTGGTGAACCACCGCCAGGGCGGCCCGGTCTTCTCCGGCCCGCAGACCCGGCACTACGTCTGCCAGGACACCGCGACGAACGCTCGCTGCGACCAGCCGCCCACCTACACGTTCCTCTACAGATCCTCCGACCCGGCGCAGCTGTCGTTGCAGCCCTACGATCCCGACGACCCGCCCTCCGACGTGGCCACCACGACGACCCAGTCGGGCGACGAGGTGCCGTTCATCGTGCGCCGCGAGGACGGCTTCCAAGACCGCGACCGCTACTCGATCCTCACCCTGTTCACGCCCGGCAAGCGCTGGCGCGCGTGGGCGCCGCAGCCACAGTGGAACCACAAGCTGCTGGTCACCCACGGCGGCGGCTGCGGAGCGTCGTACACACCGGGCACCCCGCCGCTCGACGACTACTCCGGCACCTTCAGCGCGGCCGACGCCGACACCGTGCAGAGCTATGTGCACGCGCTCGGCGAGGGCTTCGCCGTGCTCTCCACGGCGCTCGACAACACCGGGCACAACTGCTCGGTGGCGATGAACGCCGAGTCGGTGATGATGGCCAAGGAGCGGCTCGTCGAGCAGTACGGCACCCTGCGCTACACGATCGGCACGGGCTGCTCGGGGGGTTCGATCGCGCAGCACACCGTCGCCAACGCCTACCCGGGCATCTACCAGGGGCTCGTCACCACCTGCTCCTATCCCGACGTGTTCACCGCTGGCGCGCAGTTCGCCGACTACCACCTGATGCGCCTCTACTTCGAGGATCCGACCCGGTGGGCGCCGGGCGTGGTGTGGTCACCGACGCAGATGGCCCAGGTCGAGGGTCACCTCTCGATCGCCAACTCGATCACTGCCGACGAGGGCCTGTTCAAGAACGCCCTGGACCCCCAGTACGCCTGCCCGGGCACGCAGGAGACCGTGGCTGGTGACCCGAGCACCCGCTACGAGCCCGACACCAATCCAGGCGGCGTGCGGTGCTCGGTGCTCGACCTGCTGGTCAACCAGCTCGGTCGGCGCCCGCGCTCGACCTGGACGCCGGCCGAGCAGACGGCGGGCCACGGCTTCGGTGGCATTCCCTTCGCCAACACCGGCGTGATGTTCGGGCTCCACGAGCTCGAATCCGGTGCCATCACCCCAGCGCAGTTCGTCGACCTCAACACCCAGCTCGGCGGCATCGACGTCGACCTCCGACCCACGCCCGACCGCATCAGCGGCGACGCCCGTTCCATCCGGTACGCCTATCGCACGGGCCTGGTGAACGAGTTCGACCACACCAGCCAGGTGCCCATCATCAACTTCGGCGGCCCCGACCCGGGCGCCGCGCACGACTATGCGCACGCCTTCTGGACCGACGAGCGCATCGAGGCCGCTCAAGGCAACGCCGACAACCGCGTCATGTGGTTCGGGCCCACTCCGCTCATCGGCGACCCTGCCTGGGCGAACGAGGCCCTGGACTCGATGGACGCCTGGCTCAGCGCCATCGAGGCCGATCATTCCTCGACATCCCTGGCCACGAAGGTCGTGGCCGACAAGCCGGCCGACATCACCGATCGTTGCGTGGTCGCCGAGGCGGAACAGGCGTGCTCGACCGAGCAGCTCCAGGTGCTCCAGACCCGGCTCTCGACGCCGCGCCAGGAGGCGGGTGGCCCACTTGCCAACGACATCGTGGCCTGCCGACTGCGGCCCTTCACCGACGCCGATGTCGCCGGGTCGCCCGTGCCGTTCACGGCCGAGCAGCTCGCCGCCCTCCACGATCTGTACGCCGATGGCGTCTGCGACTGGAGCCGACCCGGCCGCGGCCAGCATGCCGCCACCACCTGGCTGCGCTACGACGCCCGCGGCGGAGGGGTGCAGTACGGCGGACGCCCGCTCCCCGACGCACCCGCGCGCTCCGGCGGCGGCCTCACCTCGACGTCCTGGCACGGCATGGGCGGCTGACCCGCCACGAGTTTTCACCTGACCCGCCACAACTTTCCAGGTGGCCTGCCGCAACTTCGCGGCCGGACCCTGCGTCTTCCCGGTGTACCCCACCACCGAGGAGTGAGCCCCCATGACCGCCCGCCGCCTGCTGATCGTTCCGATCGGACTGATGATGGTCGCGCTGGCCCTCGGCGTCGGATACGGCGTACAGCACGTGGGCCGAGACGTCGCCGCCGCCGAACCCGCCACCGAGGTCACCGACGCCGCGCAGACGCCGTCCGCGGCCCCGACATCCACCCCGACCCCCGACGTCAGCCCCACGCCGAAGCCCACGCCGAAGCCCACCTCGAAGCCCACACCGACCCAGACGCCGACATCCGAGCCCAGCCCCACGATGACGCCCGGCCCGGCCCTGATGAAGCAGGGCCGCAGCGGTGACGACGTGCGCGAACTCCAGGCGCGGCTCAAGCAGATCGGGTGGTTCTCGGCAGGCCTCACCGACTACTACGGCCCGATCACCGCCGAGTCCGTGCGCGGCTTCCAGGCCAAGCGCGAGATCCCGGTGACCGGCGAGGTCGACCAGCGCACCCTCGACCGGCTGCACGCGATGACGCACGAGCCCACCGAGGCCGAGCTGCACCCGGCTCCCGGCGGCGCCGTCAACACCCCCGGCGCTCTGGACGCCCGCTGCACCACGGGCCGAGCCATCTGCATCGACAAGACCTCGCGCACGGTGCGGTGGGTGGTCGACGGCTCGACGCGGATCACCCTCGACGCCCGCTTCGGTGCGTCGTACTCACCCACCCGCGAGGGCCTCTTCCAGGTGCAGCGCATGGACGCCGACCACGTCTCGAACCTCTACGGCTCCGCGATGCCCTACTCGATGTTCTTCTCCGGCGGCCAGGCCGTGCACTTCTCCAGCGACTTCGCTGCCCGCGGCTACGCCGGGGCCTCCCACGGCTGTGTCAACATCCGCGACCTCGACGGCATCAAGCAGGTCTTCGGCCAGGTGCATGTCGGCGACAAGGTCGTCGTGTACTGGAGTTGACCGCTGAGTGGTGGGGCACGGGTCGGCAGTATTCTCGATCCGTGCCCCACCCCCGGTCGTCCCCGCGCTCGCCCGCGCAGTTGGACGGCGAGCGGTCGGTGCCCGCACTCGTCGTCCGCACCACGGAGGTCGACGTCGACGCCGGGGCCGCACTGCTCGACCTGCTCCCCGCCGACGACCCCGTCAGCTGGGTGCGCCGCGGCGAGGGGCTGGTCGGTTGGGGCACGGCCGCGGTGCTGCGCACCCAAGGCCCTGAGCGGTTCGCGGCCGCCGCCCACTGGTGGCAGGCCGCGCGCGCCAGGTCGGTCGTGCGCGACGAGGTGCGTGAGCCGGGCAGCGGGCTGGTGTGCTTCGGCTCGTTCGCGTTCGGCGACGACCCTGGCGACTCCGTGCTCGTGGTGCCTGCCGTCGTCGTCGGTCGCCGCGGCGACCGCGCCTGGGTCACCACCATCGGCCGCGGGCTCGAGCACGGCGAGCAGCGACTCGTCGCGGCCGACCCGCCCGAGGCCCCGCGCTCGGTGACCTTCTCCGACGGTGCCCTCGACGGCGAGCAGTGGATGGCGGCGGTCGCCGAGGCCGTCAGGCGCATCAGCGCCGGCGACCTCGAGAAGGTGGTGCTCGCCCGCGACCTGCTGGCGACCGCCGCCACCGATGTCGACGTGCGGTGGCCGCTGCGCCGGCTGGCGGCCGGCTACCCCATGTGCTGGACCTTCCATGTCGACGGCATGGTCGGCGCCACTCCCGAGATGTTGGTCCGCCGCGAGCGCGGCCTCGTGACTTCGCGCGTGCTGGCCGGCACGATCCGCCGTACCGGTGACGACACCCGTGACGCCGAGCTGGCCGGCGTCCTGGCCCGCTCGTCGAAGGATCTCGAGGAGCACGAGTACGCCGTCCGCTCGGTCGCCGATGCGCTGGAGCCGCACTGCTCGTCGATGAACGTGCCCGAGGCTCCCTTCGTGCTGCACCTGCCCAACGTGATGCACCTGGCCACCGACGTCGCCGGGGTGGCACACGAGTCCGACGGCGCCGCGGTCACCTCGCTCGAGCTCGCCGCTGCCCTGCACCCCTCCGCCGCCGTGGGGGGTACCCCCACCTCCGCCGCCGTGGCCCTCATCGCCGAGATCGAGTCGATGGACCGCGGCCGCTACGCCGGCCCGGTCGGGTGGATGGACGCAACCGGCGACGGCGAGTGGGGCATCGCCCTGCGCTCGGCCGCCGTCGACGGCAGCACCGTGCGACTGTTCGCCGGGTGCGGCATCGTCGCCGACTCCGACCCCGCCTCCGAGCTGGCCGAGGCCCAGGCCAAGTTCGTCCCGGTGCGCGACGCCCTCACCTGACCACGAGGGGTCGCGAATCGTCCCACGAGGGGTCGATTTCTGCTGCTCGAGGGGTCGATAGCCGAGCGAAGTCAGAGGTCGGCGCCGGGGACGAGGTAGCTGTACTCCTGCTCGCGGGGACCGAGGAAGTTCGCCAGGTGGGTCTCGATGAAGCCGAGACCGGCCTCGGAGTAGATCGCGTCGTGGATGCCGAGGTTGCGCTTGGCCCCCACGCCGACGGCGAAGTCGATGCACTCGCTCGCCTTCAGCCATGGCGCCGAGACGGGCAGCAGCAGTACGTCGACTGGACGCCCAGGCCCGTCCAGCGCATCGCCGGGATGGAAGACACTGGTGCCACCGAGGTCGAGCAGGTAGCCGGAGTTGTGGAAGCGCGGGTAGTCCGGGTGGATCACCGCGTGCCTCTCGTTGACCACCTCCACGGGCACCCCCGCGACGGTGAGGGACTCGCCGGGCGCCACGGTCGTCGTCCGCTCGAGCAGGTCGGGGGCGGCGTCGGCGATCTGGGTGGCGACGTCGGCGATGGTGAACACGGGTGCGTCGGCGCGCCGCAGGTGATCGGCGGTCCAGTGGTCGGGGTGCTCGTGGGTGAGCAGTACCGCATCGGCGCCATCGACGGCCTCGAGGTCGGTGAACACGCCGGGGTCGATCACGATCGTGGAGCCGTCGTGCTCGATGCGCACGCAGGCGTGGCCGAACTTGGTGATCCGCATGCCGTCCAACCTACGCGGCTACGGTGGCGCCATGATCGACCTGCGCACGGCTACCGCGAAGGACGCCGAGGCACTCACCGATCTGCATCTCGACGTGTGGGACGACGCCTACAGCGGGTTGATGCCCCAGTCGGTGCTCGATCAGCGGCGCGCCGACCGGGCCGCGGCGGTCGAGCGGCGTCGGGCCTGGCTCACGGCCGACCCCGACGTCTGGCTGGCCGTCGACGACGGCCGGCTGGTCGGGTTCGCCAACGCCGGCCCCGCACGCGACGACGACCCGCCGGCGCAGCTGGAGCTCAAGGCGCTGTACGTGCGGGCCTCGCACTACTCCACCGGTCTCGGACGACGCCTGCTCGGCCAGGTTCTGGGCGACCGGCCGGCCTACCTCTGGGTGCTCGCGGGCAACGTACGCGCCGTCCGGTTCTACGAGCGGGCGGGGTTCTCCTTCGACGGCGCCGGGTTCGACGAGCCCGAGGGCCGGCACCTGCGGATGGTCAGAACCTGACCCCTCGAGCAACAATCTGCGACCCCTCGCGGGTCACTACGCGACCCCTCGTGGTCAGGCGGTGAGGTGGTGCACGTAGCACCAGCGCCAGTCCTCGCTGGGCTCCACCGAGCGGATGACGGGGTGCTGGGTCTCACGGAAGTGGGCGGCGGCGTGGCGCCCGACCGAGGAGTCGCAACAGCCGACCTCGCCGCAGGTCAGGCACATCCGCAGCGCGACCGGGGTGAGGCCCTCGTCGATGCAGCCCTGGCAGACCGGCTGCTCGGGACCGTCGGTCAACGGGTGCTCGTCGAGCTCACGACAACTGCCCGCTGGCGGACGACGTGCCGCGGCGCGGGCGATGTCGGAGCGGGCCTGCGAGGAGCGGTCGATCATCGACTCCTCGACATCGAGCATCGCCAGTACCTCGCTGACCACGTCGGAGGGCACCTGCCCCGTCGAGCGGATCTCGAGCACCCGCGCGCGCTCGGCCTCGATCATCGCCTCGCGGGCGCGGGCGTAGAGCTCGCTGGGGCTCTCGGTGTCGGCCGTGGTGCCGAGGCGCTCCCACGCGGCGAAGTTGCGCTGGTCGACACGCTGGCGGATCAGGTCGACCACGCCGTGACGGTCGTCGTACTCGAGCTCGTCGAGCGCGCGCTCCCCCGCCTTCGAGGCCTGCTGGAGCAGGGTGGCGCGGGCGAGGGCGTCGTCCATGGGGTCGGGCGAGGGCACGCGCAGCCGGCGCGCGACCCACGGGAGGGAGAGTCCCTGCACGAGCAGCGTGACCGCGACCACGGCGAAGGCCGCGAGCAGCAGGACGTCGCGGTGCGGCGTCTCGGGAGGGAGCACGAACGCCGCGGCCAGCGTGACGACGCCGCGCATGCCGGCCCAGCCGACCACGAAGGTGTAGCTCCACGGCGGCCGCACCCCGCTGTCGGGATCCGGACCGGGCCGGACGAGCAGGTAGCGCGAGCAGAACACCCAGATCAGCCGGACGACGACCACGGTGCCGAGCGTGGCCGCGCACACGCCGAGGATGCGGCCCGGCGACAGCTGTGACGACGACACCGCGACCATCAGGTGGCGGGCCTGGAGACCGATGAGCAAGAACACGGCGTGCTCGAGCACGAACGACAGCGTGCGCCAGTTCATCCGCTCGGATATGCGCGACTCGGCGGTCTGCAGCACGGGCGCCTGGTGCCCGAGGAGTAGGCCGGTGACGACGACGGCGAGCACACCGGAAGCCTCGATCTCCTCCGCGGCGACGTAGGCGGCGAACGGCAGGACGAGCGAGAGTCCGGTGTCGAGCAGCGAGTCGTGCACCACCCGGCGCACCTTGGCGACCACGACGAAGAACACCAGGCCCACGAGCAGGCCGCCCCCCGCGGCCACGACGAAGTCGCGACCGACCTCGACCGCGCTGATGCCCACCGCACCCGCGGCGACGGCGGTGCGCAGGGCGACCAGCGCGGCCGCGTCGTTGAGCAGCGACTCCCCCTCGAGGATCGTCACGATGCGGCGCGGCAGACCGATGCGCTTGGCGATCGCGGTGGCGGCCACCGCGTCGGGCGGTGCGACGACCGCCCCCAGCGCGAAGGCCGCCGCCCAGCCCGCGCTCGGCAGCACCGCGTGCACGACCACGCCCACCACCAGCGTCGTGGCGGCGACCAGGCCCACGCTGAGCAGCAGGATCGGGCGCCGGTTGGCGTTGAAGTCGACCAGCGACGTCGACAGCGAGGCCGAGTACAGCAACGGCGGCAGCAGACCCAGCAGCACGACCTCGGGCTCGAGCTCGACCCGGGGAACGAAGGGCAGATACGACCCCACGACGCCCACCACGACGAGCACCAACGGCGCCGGCAGGTCGAATCGCTCCGCCAACCCGGTGACCGTGAGCACCACGACTGCGAGCACGACCAGGGCCAGCGCGATCTCCACGGGGCCATCCTCCCAGGTGCGGAGCCGGGTCAGCAGTCCAGAGCGCTCGCCAAGCGGTGCAGGGTGCGCCAACCCCGCGCGGACGCCGGCAGTCGGGTCGCCCGTTCCAGCAACCGGTTCACGTGGGGTCGCCCGGTGCCCTCCGGCGGTCGTGCCGTGACCAGCTCGCGTTCACGCACCAGCAGCACGCGCGTGCGGTGGCTCTCCGGCACCCGCGCGGGGTCGAGACACGGGGCGTCGTGCCGCAGGAACGACACCTCCATCTCCCACTCCTGCGGATCCAGGCCGGCATACGGGTCGGTGGCCAGCAGTTCGGCCAGCTGCTCTCTGGTGCGCACCATCACCGGTTCGGGTCGGCCCAGCATCGCCTCGACCCCGCGCTCGAGGAGCGCGGCCAGGTCGTCGGGTGGGCCGTCGAAGGTGACGGTCAGGTTGCCGGTGGCCAGGTGCGAGCGGACGTCGCGAGCCCCGGCGTCCGCAGCGGTGCGGAGGAGCCCGTCACGGTCGATGCCCTGACGCCCCAGCATCACGTTGCGCACCAGCGCGGCGTAGCGGGTCACAGCGATGTGACGAGCGAGGCCCCGGTAGCGCCGGCGCGATAGGAGAGCGCCGTGTCACCGCCCGCCGGCAGCAGCACGGACGCCACCTGGTGGCTGTCGCCGACACTCACCGCGACGTGCACCGCCCGCGTGGCCGGGATCTCGAAGTACACCCGACCCCAGTACACCGGGTAGTTGCGTCCGTCGATGCTGACGGTGGGGGCGTTGGTGCGCTGCGCGGCGTTGCGGGAGACGAGCATCGAGATCTGGCCCAGGTCGATATCGAGGGTCAGCGTGCGGCACGGGCCGGTATAGTACTCCACGTAGGGCACCACACCCTCCGGCGTCCGGCGCTCACTCGCCGCGGACAGCTCGCTCATGCCAGCCACCCTCCCCCGCGCGGCCCCTCACCCAAACGCTGAGGTGAAAACTAGCGACGGGTCACCCGAAAACTGGTGGCAGGTCACCTGAAAACTAGCGACGGGTCACCCGAAAACTGGTGGCAGGTCACCCGAAAACTTGGGGGGCAGGTCACGGGCGGAGGGCGCGGATGCGGGTGTCGAGGTCGCGGCGTCCGGACCGGTCGACCCTCGCCTCGACGACCTCGATCCCGCCGTTGGGGCTGGCGAGGGCCTGCTCCAGCTCGGGCAGCGAGTCGACGCGCACGTGCGGGGTGCGAGTGGCCGCGCACAGCGCACCCAAGTCGACTCCGTGCGGCGTGCCGAAGAGCCGCTCGAAGCGGTCGATGTGCTCGGGGGCACCCTGCTCGAGGGTGGCGAAGATGGAGCCGCCATCGTCGTTGACCACCACGATGACGAGGTCCGGCTCGGGCTCGTCGGGCCCGCGCACCAACCCGCCGGAGTCGTGCAGGAAGGTCACGTCGCCCATCAGCGCGATCGCGTGCGACGAGCTCGGGCGGCCCAACGCCGCACCGATCGCAGTCGAGATCGTGCCGTCGATGCCCGCGAGGCCCCGGTTCGCGATCACCTTGCGCCGGTCGCCGACCGCGTAGCGGGCGCCGGGCATGCCGGCCATCAGGTCGAGGTCGCGCACCGGGTTCGACGCGCCCACGAACAGCAACCCCCCTCCCCGGACGGCGCCACTCACCGCCCCGGCGACCTCGTGCGGTGTGAGTCGTGGTTCTGCCGCCAGCAGCGCGTCGAGCCGCCGCGACACCGAGGCGTCGGCAGCGCGCCAGGCCTCCAGCCAGCCGGCAGCGCCCGGCGCCTGCAACGGGTCCGGATCCCAGCCCGCCAGCTCGGCGTCGACGCGGAACGGCCGCGCGTTCCACACCCCCGGTGCGGGCCCGGCGAGCACCTCCACGTCTGGGCGCGCGAGCAGGCGCATCACCGGGCGCGAGAGGGTGGGGTGGCCGAAGACCACGACCCGCTCGATCTGCGCGGTCAGCGAGTCCGGCGCGTCGTCGCCGAGCAGCACCCGGTAGGTGCGGATCGGGTGGGTTCCGGTGCGCGACCCGCTGGTCGGCTCGGCGAGCAACGGCCAACCGCCGGCCTGCGCGAGCAGCCGAGCCGGTGGCCCTGCGTCGTCGCCGGCCACCACGACCGTGCGCGGCCCCGGGTCGAGCAGCGGCATCACCGGCCGCTCGCGGCGCGGCCGCCCGGCGTCCGGCCTCGGCTCCCCCCACGAACCGCGACCGGCAGCGTCGACCGGCACGAGCGGGTCGTCGAGCGGCACGTTGAGGTGTACGACCCCCTCGGGCACGACCCACGGCGCGGAGGCCTCCGCCTCGACGGTGCGCACGAGCGGACCGAACACGCCCACCTGGTCGGTGGTCTGGTTGGCGCCCGTGCCGCGCAGCCGCGGCGGCCGGTCGGCGGTGACGGCCACGAGCGGCACCCCGGCGTGGGCAGCCTCGAGCAGGGCGGGGTGCAGATTCGCGACGGCGGTGCCCGACGTGCACAGCACGGCTGCGCGTGGCCCGGTCTTGGCCAGGCCCAGCGCCAGGAACGCACCCGACCGCTCGTCGATGCGGGTGTGTAGCCGCAGCACGCCTGCCGCCGCTGCATCGAACACGGCGAACGACAGCGGTGCGTTGCGGGAGCCCGGCGAGACCACGACCTCGCGCACCCCGGCATCGACCAGCGCTCGCACCACTGCGCGAGCGTGCTCGCTCGAACTGAGAGTCACGACCGGTGATCCTGCCCCAGCGCCCGCACCGCAGCCAGCCGGTCGGCCCACCACGCTGCGCGGCCGGGCGGCGCCGCCCATCCGGCCAGGGCCGCCTCGTCGACCACCGGCCGCCGCACCGGGAGCACACCGTCGATCGGCAGTAGCGGGTCGGTGCACACGTCGGCGGTGAACAGCTGCACCGTCGCGAGTCCGCAGGCGTACGGCAGCGACGGCAGGGCCGCGGCCAGCGCGACACCTGCCGCGATGCCCACCGAGCTCTCCAGGGCCGAGGAGACCACGACGGGTAGCCCGATGTCGTCGGCGATGCGCAGGCACGCCTCGACCCCGCCGAGTGGCTGCACCTTGAGCACGGCCACGTCGGCGGCCTCGAGGTCGCGTACCCGGTAGGGGTCGGCAGCCCGCCGGATCGACTCATCCGCCGCGATCGGCACGAAGACTCGACGCCGCACGGCGGCCAGCTCCTCCACCGACGCGCACGGCTGCTCGGCGTACTCCAACCCACCCGCGGCCCGATCGAGCACCGGCAGCCGGGCGACGGCCTCGTCGGCACTCCACGCGCCGTTGGCGTCGATCCGGACGCCGCCGCCCGGACCGAGCGCGTCGCGCACCGCCTCCAGGCGGGCCTGGTCGTCGGCCAGCGACTGCCCGGGCTCGGCCACCTTGACCTTGGCCGTGCGACACCCACCGGCGCTCACGATCGCGTGCGCCTGCTCCGGACCGACCGCCGGCACCGTGACGTTGACCGGCACGCCGTCGCGCACCGGAGCCGGCCAGCGCCCCGCGGCGGCCTCCTCCGCGCACCGCAACCACGGCTCGGCGACGCCGGGCTCGTACTCGACGAACGGCGACCACTCACCCCAGCACGCCCGCCCGTCGTCGTCCGTGCCGCGGATCAGCGCACCCTCACGCACGGTGAGTCCGCGAAACCGCGTGCGCAGCGGCACCTGCCACACGTGCAGCGTCACGACACCCTCCCCCGCAGGCCCAGCCGGTCGGTCTTGCCGTTGGCCAGCAACGGGATCTTTGGCAGCACGACCAGCTCGCGCGGTGCCCACGAGCGCGGGTGCACCTCGCCCACCCACCTCCGCACCTCGGCCAGCGCCACCGAGGCTCCCGGGGAGGGCACCACGAACGCCACCAGCCGGTTGCCCCACTCCTCGTCGGGCACGCCCAACACGACGGCGTCGTCGATGCGCGGATGCGTGCGCAGCCGCGTGGCCACGACCGACGCGGGCACGTTCACGCCGCCGGTCACGACCATGTCGTCGAGGCGCCCCAGCACCTGGAGCCGGCCGTCGTGGTCGAGCCGGCCGGCGTCGGAGGTGTGGAACCAGCCGTCGACCAGCACCTCGGCGGTGAGGCGCTCGTCGGTGTAGCCGGAGAACAGCGTCGGACCGCCCAGCCGGATGCGGCCGTCGCCAGCCAGGGCCAGGCCCACCCCGTCGAGGGGAACACCGTCGTAGACGCACCCGCCGGCGGTCTCGGCCATGCCGTAGGTCGCCACGGTGCGCACGCCGGCGTCCGCGGCCCGGGCCCGCAGCGCCGCGTCGACCGGACCCCCACCGAGCAGCACGGTGTGGAAGCCGCACAGCGCATCGAGGTCGGCGCCACCCTCGGCGAGCAGCCGGTGCAGCTGCGTGGGCACCAAGGACACCAGGTGCGGCACGCCGGACGGCAGCGCCCGAGCGGCGTCGGCGAGCGAGGCGTGGTCGTCGAGCACCACCGGTGCATGGCCCGCAACCAGCGACCGGCAGACCACCTGGGCGCCGGCCACGTACGACGCCGGCAGTGCGAGCAGCCACGCCCCCTGCGCACCCAGCCGGGCGGCGGTCGCGGCGCCCGAGGCCAGCACCGCGGAGCGAGACAGCATCACCCGCTTGGGTCGCCCCGTCGAGCCGGAGGTCGGCACCACCAGCGGGCGGTCGTCGTGCGCGGCCAGCCAGGCGTCGAGGAGTGCCACCACCTCGCGCGGCGTGCCGGCGACCTCGCACACGTCGTCCGGCCCGGTCTCCACCCCAGCACCGTAGTGACCCGCACCGACACCGTCGGCGGCGGCTGGGGTTGAATGCACCCTCGTGGCAACTCCCGCACAGTGGCTCGCCGGCGCCCGGCCTCGCACCCTGCCCGCCGCCGTGGCACCGGTGCTCGCCGGCACCGGGGTCGCGGCCGACGCCGATCACGCCGTGGCCTGGAAGGCACTGCTCGCGCTCGTGGTCAGCCTGGCGCTGCAGGTCGGCGTCAACTACGCCAACGACTACTCCGACGGCGTGCGCGGTACCGACGACGACCGCGTCGGCCCCTTGCGCCTGGTGGGCAGCGGCGCCGCGCCGGCGTCCGCTGTGAAGGCTGCGGCGTTCGCCTCGTTCGGCGTGGCCGCCGTGGCCGGTCTCGTGCTGGCCGCCGCCACCGCGTGGTGGCTGCTCGCCGTGGGCATGCTGTGCGTGCTCGCCGCGTGGTTCTACACCGGCGGCTCCAAGCCCTACGGCTACCTGGGGCTCGGCGAGGTGATGGTCTTCGTGTTCTTCGGCCTCGTCGCCGTCATCGGCACGACCTACGTCCAGACCCAGACCTGGGAGCCGGGCGCCCTGGCCGCCGCGGTCGGCATCGGCGCGCTCGCGTGCGGGATCCTCGTGGCCAACAACCTGCGCGACATCCCGACCGACACCGTCGCCGGCAAGCGCACCCTCGCCGTCCTGCTCGGCGACGCCGCCACCCGACGCCTCTACGTCGGGCTCGTCGTCGTGGCCGCCGCCATGGTGCTGGCCACGGCCGCACTCACCAGCTGGTGGGCGCTGCTCGGCCTCGGCTTCCTGCTCCCCGCCTCACGTGGCGTGCGCGCCGTGCGCGGCGGCGCCCAGGGACCGGCTCTCATCCCGGTGCTCGGCGCGACCGGGGGCGCCGAGCTGGTCTGGTCGGTGCTCGTCGGGGTTCCGCTGCTGCTGCTCGCGATCTGACTCCTGCTCCCGGGGGCCCGCGTAGCCTGGAGACATGAAGTTCCTGCTGCTGCTCGCCGTCATCGCCGCGGTCGTCGTCGCCTGGAAGATGCGAGCCGTGATCGCGGCGAAGATCCTCGGCCAGGACGAGTCCCGCGTCAAGCGCCACCTCGACTGAAGACGAGGATCCGCGTGACGCGTGGAGACCGCGCGGGCGCGATCTTCTACTCGGCGTCCTCCTTGGCGCGCATCTCGTCGAACTTCGCTGTCGCGCGCCGGGCCCGCTCGTCGATGGTGCGCGCGAGTGCCTCGCGCGGACCGTTGAGCAAGAAGTAGGAGCCGACCCCGCTGATGACCAGCGCCGCGACGAGCGCGACCAGCAGGTTCACGGAGTCGGACAGTAGGGCCCATACGCCCAGCACCACGCCCACCGCCGCCACGAAGAGCAGCAGCCGCAGGCCCGTGTAGATCGCGAACTCCTTCACGCCGCCGAGGGTACCGGGCGGGGCGGATTCACCGGACGTCCGGTGAACTCGTCGCTGGGACGACGTCACACCGGCGTCCCAGCGGCCGGATCGGCGTCCCACCCCGCGGTGCCCAGGGCCGATCTAGAGTGGTGGTGTGCTGAAGTTCCTGCTCGTGGTCATCGTGATCGCCGTGGTCACGTACCTGGCCGTGCGCGCCACCCTCGACCGCGGCGCCACCGGCACGACTCCCCGGGCTCCGCGCCCACGCCACAAGCCCAAGCTGGTGGCACCCGACGACGACGAGGACTTCCTGCGCGACCTCGACCGCAAGCGGTTCCACGGCGACGACCCCGATCAGGGGTGAGCGCTACCGAGCCTGCGAGGTAGCGGTCATCGGTGGTCGAGCGAGCGCTACCGAGCCTGCGAGGTAGCGGTCATCGGTGGTCGAGCAGCGACCGCGGCTGAGGAACGAAGCCGCGACGGAGCGTGCCGAGACCCAGTAGGCCGGAGGTCGCACCCTCCCCAGCCCCCGCCACCCGAGGCGACGGAGCGTGCCGAGACCCAACGACCCGAAGGGCGACCCACTCCCCGCCACCCGAGGCGACCGCTCACGCGGCCGGCAGCCGCACCCGGAAGCAGGCGCCACGGGCCCCGTCGGGCGGGTTCACGATGCCGATCTGGCCGCCGTGTCGCTCCACGATGGTCTGGCAGATCGAGAGACCGAGCCCGGTGCCCTTCTGCGTGACGCCGGGAACTCGCTCGAAGCGGTGGAAGACCTGGCGCCGCATGTTCTCCGGGACGCCGATGCCGTTGTCGGTGACGGTGAGCTCGACGCACCGATCGACCACGTGGCCGTCGATGCGCACGTGCGGGGCCTGGCCCTCGGGCACGAACTTCACGGCGTTGCCGATGAGGTTGTCGAAGAGGTGATGCATCATCAGGGCGTCGGCGTTGACCGCCGGCACCTCTCCGATCTCGACGGTACTGCCGAGATCGCGCACCTCCACGATCTCGTTCACCAGGCGTCTTAGGTCGACCGGCTCCCGGGTCAACTCGCGATCGCGGCTGGTGGCGTGCAGCAGCAGGCCCTCGACGAGTTGGTCCATCTTGGTGGCACCGTTGTTGAGGCGCTGGAGCGCGCGCACGACCTGGGGGTTCGCCCGCACGCCCTCGGCGTTGTCGTCGACCACCATCTGGAGGGCGAGCTCACTCCAGCCGAGCATGGCTCCGAGGGGTCCGCGCAGGTCGTGAGCCACCACGCCGGCGAACGCGGCGAGCTCGTCGACCTGGGCGCGCTCCTCGGTCACGTCGCGGAAGGTGATGACGGCCTTGGCCGCGCCCTCGGCCCGTAGCGGCGAACCGTTGACGATGAAGGTCCGACGGTTGCCCTCGCGGTCGATCAGGGCGAGATCGAGGTGCGAGACGGTCTCGCCTGCCACCGCGCGCACGATGGGGTTCTCCTCCGGCTCGAAGGACGTGCCGTCGAGGTGCATGAGCGGCGTGCTGCCGGCGCGCTGGATGCCGCCGGCGCGGATGAGCTCGAGCATCGCCTGCCCGGCGCGGTTGCTCCGCAGGATCGTGCCGTCGGCTCCGACCAGCAGGAGCCCGTCGCTCATCGAGTCCAGCGCCGATTCCATGAGCTCCCCGTGCGCGATCGCCACCTGCTCGGCGGCCGCCAGGCCGGCGGTGGCCTCACGCCGCTCCGCGCCCGCGGCGGCCAAGAAGACCACCTTGATCAGGATGATCGCCACGTAGAGCTGCACGAGCAGTACCCGGTCGACCAGGCTGGAGCCGAACATGAACGGGCCGGTGCCGAGGATCGTGGCCGTCACGGCGATGCTGCCGGCGAGGACGCCGTGGACGCCCGCGACGAGCGGCCGCGAGCGGAGCCCGATGACCAGCGTGCACATGGTCGGCAAGAAGGCCATCGGCAGCTGGTTCTGCGCGAAGACCGGCACGTAACAAGCCACGGTCAGCACGACCATCGTGGACCAGTCGATGCCCGAGCTGTGCTTCTGGCTCGACGGGACGCACACGGCCCGGACGATGAGGTGGACGAGCACGAAGACGGCCAGGATGCCGGCGAAGTTGCGGCCCGTCCAGATCACGAGACCCTCGCCATCCGTGGCCCGGCCGGCGAGGTAGAGGCCCGCCGCACCCACGGCGGCGCCGGCGAGGGCCCCGGCCAGCGCCGCGACCGTCGTCCAGGCAACCGGGCGCATCCGGTCGAGTCCCTGGAGGGGGCTGGCCGACGCGAGCCCGGGGCGCCACAGCTGCGGTGACCCCACCCGCAGCGTCGCTGTGAAGACGAGGGCCTGGGCCACGTTGGAGGCCACGAAGGCGGCGCTCACGGGTGCCGAGGCACCGGTGGCAGCGTTCACGCCGTAGGTGACGACTCCCAGCGCCAGCGCAGCGGCCGGAAGCTCACGGCCTCGGGAGAAGTAGAGCCAGAGGCAGGCGACACCGCCGGCGGGCCAGGTGAGGGCGAGCATGGTGTCCGGCAGCATGCTCGCGCGACCGAGCAGCGCGGCACCGACGAAGGCGACCCCGGCCAGCAGGTGCCAGCCGAGAGCCCGCCACGCGGCAGGGCCACTCGGTCGCGGCTCGTGGACGCTCGGGCCGGGGTCGGGGTGCAGGCCGGACGTCGAGCTCGAGCGCACGCGCCGGCGGGGTCCGACCGTCTCGGCACGGTGCGCCGTACCGACCGATTCGGGCATCGCCACAGCCATCGCCTCCTGCTTCCTCCCCCACATTCAGTGTCGGCCGGTCCCAGCACAGGCGTAGCCGAAATCGTGAGGAAAACGTGAAGAAGGTGGCTCAGGTTCCGGGCGTGGCCACGGTCAGCAGGGCCGGGGCCTCGTCGGCCCGGGCATAGGAGTGCATCGAGGAGGTCGAGAAGTAGTTGATCCCGATGAAGTTGAACCACAGCGTGCCGACACCCACGAGGGCCAAGATGGCGGCGTTGCGGCCCTTCCAGCCCGCAGTGGCGCGCGCGTGCAGGTAGGCGGCGTAGACGACCCAGGTGATGAACGCCCACACCTCCTTGGGATCCCAGTTCCAGTACGACGCCCACGCCTGGTGCGCCCAGATCGGGCCTGTGATGAGCACCGCGAAGGTCCACACCGGGAACGCGAAGGCGTGCATGCGGTACGACACGCGATCGAGCGTGACGGTGTCGGGAACCCGCGAGAGGTAGCCGCGGGTGTGCTCGATGCCGCGCCGCTCGGCGCGGTCCTGCACCAGGTACAGCACCGAGGTGATGCCGCCGAGCGTGAACGCCCCGGTCGCGATGACGGCCGAGACCACGTGGATCACCAGCCAGTAGGAGTCCAGCGCTTCCATGAGAGGCGCCACCGGCTGGTAGAGCCACAGCACGGCGACCATGAGCAGCACCAGCACGAAGCCCACCACCAGCGGACCCATCCACGAGGTGCGGAACCGGCGCCGCGTCGCCAGGAACAGCAGGGTGACCACGAAGGTGCCCGAGAGCGTGAACTCGTACATGTTGCCCCAGGGCACGCGGTGCGGCTCGGCGGCCATGCCGCGCGCGACCATGGCCACCAGATGCACCGCGCACGCGAGCGCGGTGAGCAGCAGCCCGAGCCGCCCGGCCATCGCGATCCGCTGCTCGGACACCTCGGACGACACCTCGGACGCCGCGCTCGCGTCGTTCGTCTCGTCGTTCGTCTCGTCGTCCGCCTCGGTGGCGGTGTCGGAGGCCGCCCGGCCTCCGACGGCGATCGCCTCACGCCGGGTGGCGGCGACGGGCACCTGCCGCAGCAGCGCCCATTCGGCCAGGTAGGCCAGCAGCGCGAGGAAGTACACGACTCCCGCGGCCGCCACGGCCTGGTTGCTCAGGGACTCCCAGCTGGTCTGGGTCATGTCTGCTCCTCACGCGCCGCGGCACCGGGCCGTAGCGACTCCACGATAGAGGCGAGCACCGACGAGGTGTCCCCGCCACCGGACCGGTCCAGTACCGCCACCTCGACGTCGGTGCCGCCCTCGGGGTTCGGGCGCGCTCGCACCCACACCCGCCGGGGGCGCACGAACAGCGAGCCGCACAGCCCGATGAGGGCCAGCACGACGCCACCCAGCGCGATGTCCTTGCCGGGGCTGCGGCTGATCTGCACGCGCACCCACGGCTTGATGCCGTCGAAGGTCACCGACCCGAGCCCGTTGGGCAGCTTCGCGGTGTCGCCCACGGCGAGGTCGAGCCGCAGCGGCTTCTGCTTGCCGGTGTCGGCGTCCTTGGTCATGAGCTGGGTCATCTTGGCCGTGTCGAGCACGTAGACCGACTGCGGCTGCCCGTCCTCGAGCCCGAGATCGCCGGTGAACACATTCATGGAGATCACCGGGTTGGCGTCCTGCCCGCCGAGGTTGACCGGGTCGCCGCCGATGCTGGCGAAGTAGGGGTAGAGGAACCCCTGGAGCCCGATCGGGTCCGGCTTCGCATCGATCGCCTTGACCACGCCGAAGGAGAAGAAGCTGGCATCTTGGGGCAAGAAGTTGACCGGCCCCGTCCACGCCTTGTCGCCGTTCGCGTCGCGCACCGTGATGATCGGCGCGTATCCGTGCCCGACGAGGAACACCTCGCTGCTGCCGAGGTCGAGCGGGTGGTTCACCCGCAGGTCGTAGGTCTGCTCCGCTGCACCGGGCGAGGTGCGGTAGACCATGTGCGCCTGGTAGCCGCGCGCCTGACCGGCGTCGCGAACGTTCGGCCCGAGCGGGCGCCACTGCACGTCGAACTTCTCGATGTCGAAGCTGAACGGGTCGAGGTTCGAGGCGTCGAACAGCGAGCCGGGCACGAAGTCGTCGTACTGGGTGAGGTTGTTGGAGAACGTCTCGCCCTGCCGCAGGATCACCGCGCCCTTGTAGCCGAGCATGTTGCCCATCGCGAAGCCGACCAGCACCACGATCACCGAGAGGTGGAACACCAGGTTGCCGACCTCGCGCAGGTAGCCGCGTTCGGCGGCGACCCAGTCGGCACCTTGCGGCACGTCGCGTCGCAACCGGTAGCGCCGACGACGCAGCACGGCCCGGGCCCGTTCGAGCACCGCGGCGTCGCCCTGGTCGAGGTGGAGGCTCTCGTGGTCGGGCAGTCGGGTCAGCCGCGCCGGGGCCGCCGGCGGCTGGGCGCCGATGCCGCGCGCGTAATGCCAGCAGCGCGGCACGATGCAGCCGACGAGCGAGACCATGAGCAGCACGTAGACGGCCGCGAACCAGGTGGAGCCGTAGACGTCGAAGAGGCCGAGCTTCTCGTAGAGGGGCGCCAGCGTCTCGTGCCGGTCCTTCCACTGGCTGGCGTTGAACGAGTCGACGCTGGTCTGCGGGATCAGCGAGCCCGGTACCGCCGCCAGGGCGAGCAGGAGCAGCAGCACCAAGGCGGTGCGCATCGAGGTGAGCTGACGCCACGCGAAGCGCGCGAGCTCACGCGCGGTGAGTTCGCCCGGACGACGCACGCCCGGACGCTGCGGAGCCTCGCTCACACGCTCACCTCGTTGTAGGCGGCCAGGTGCACCTGGAGCCAGTCGACCGCCACGTCCCACCAGCCGGTGAGCAACGCCACGCCCACGAGCACCAGCATCACGCCGCCGCCGCGGGTGACCCAGGCCTGATGCCGGCGCACCCAACCCAACGCGCCGAGCGCCTTGCGCCACGCGAGCCCGGCGAGCACGAAGGGCACCCCGAGGCCGAGGGAGTAGAAGGCGAGCAGGAGGGCGGAGCGACCGGCCGTGCCCTCGTCGTAGCCCAGACCCAGGATGACGCCCAGGGTCGGCCCGATGCACGGCGTCCAGCCGAGCCCGAAGAGGAAGCCGAGCAGCGGAGCGGCGGCCAGGCCGACCGCCGGCACCCGGTGGAAGCGGACGTCGCGCTGGAGCCACGGCACGAGCCCGACGAAGGCGAGACCGAGCACGATGGAGAAGACGCCCAGGCCGATGTCGAGGGCGTGCTTGTTCACGATCAGCCACGTGCGTGCGCTGCCGACGAGCGCGCCGAGGATCACGAAGACGACCGTGAACCCGAGCACGAAGAGCAGCGATCCGGCGAGCATCCGGCCGCGGCGCGCCTCACCGCGGGCCAGGTCGGCCCCGGAGAGTCCCGTGGCGTAGGAGAAGTAGCCGGGCAGCAGCGGCAGCACGCACGGGGAGAAGAACGACACCAGCCCTGCGAGCACGGCCACCGGCACCGCGAGGAGCAGCGACCCCGACGCCGTCGTCGAGGCGAACCAGTCACCCATCGGCGGCCCCCGACGCGGAGTTCGAGGAGGAGGGGCCAGACGACGGGTCGTCGGCGTCGACGCTGGACTCCGCCGGGCCTCCGGCGGACTCGATGAGCGCCTCGAGCGTGCGTTGGGAGGGGATCTCGCCGTTGATGAGGGAGGTGACCCGGCCGTCGGGGTCGAGCACGAGGGTGGTGGGGGTGTAGCGCGGGGCCGAGCGCCCCGGGAAGGCGAGCAGCGCGTCGGGGTCGAGGATCGAGGGGTAGTCGACGCCGCGGTTCTTCTCGAAGATCCGGGCGTTGCCCTGGTCGTCCTTGATGTTGATGCCCACGAAGCCGACCGCGTCGCCGTACGCGGCGTGCAGCCCGGTGAGCATCGGCATCTCCTGGATGCAGGGAGCGCAGCCGCTCCACCAGACGTTGACCACCAGCACCTTGCCGCGGGCGTCGGCGGAGTCGAAGGTGCCGCCGTCGACCGTGGGCCCGGTCAGGTCGACCGGGCCGGGCAGGTCGTCGCGGGCGAACTCCACCGTCGAGCCGTCCCCGGAGATGTACCCGCCCTGCCCGGTGCCCTCCTGGCCCGAGCACCCGGCCAGCCCGGCGCCGACCAGCACGGCGGCGAACACGCCCGCCGTCCCCGTGCGGACGCCGCGTCTCATGGCTGCTCCTCCTCGGGCGCGCCGCCGGCCGAGAACGCCGCACCGCGAGCGTGGGCGGGGATCAGGTCGCCCGCGGGCTCGGAGTAGGTGAGCCGCACGACGCGGTCGCCCTCGAACTCCACGGTGGTGAGCGAGCACAGCGTGCACTGGCGCTTGCGCGGGTCGTGGAAGAAGCGCTTGCCCTCGAGACTGAGCCGGGTCACCCAGATCGGCAGCTGGTGGCTCACCACCACCGCCTCGTGACCCGCGGCGGCGACCCGGGCGTCGTGCAGGGCCGCCGTCATCCGAGCCGCGATCTCGGTGTAGGGCTCGCCCCACGAGGGCTTGAACGGGTTCCAGAGGTGCCGCCACGACGACGGCCGCTTGAGCGCGTTCTTGCCGGCGCCGAACCTCTCGCCCTCGAAGACGTTGGCCGACTCGATGACCCGCTCGTCGGTCTGCACGCTCAACCCGCGGGCGGCGGCCAGCGGCGCCGCCGTCTCCTGCACCCGCTCCAGCGGCGAGGCCACGATGTGGGTGATGTCGCGCTCCCCGAGGGTGTCGGCGACCCGCTGGGCCATCTTCTGGCCGAGGCCGGAGAGGTGGAAGCCGTCGCGGCGCCCGTAGAGCACACCTCGCGGGTTGTGCACCTCGCCGTGACGCAGCAGGTGCACCAGCGTCGTCCGGGGCGTCGTCTGCGGCGTCGGCTGAGGCGTCGGCTCGCTCATACCGCTCCCCCGGCCCCGGCCGCCGCCCGCGCGGCGGCCGGCAGCGCGTCGAGCACCGCCTGCACCGCTTCGTCGTCGTGCGCGGCGGAGCAGAACCATGCCTCGAACGCCGAGGGCGGCAGGTGCACCCCCTGCTCGAGCATGCTCGTGAAGAAGGCGGCGTAGGCAGCGGTGTCGGTGCGCTGGGCGCCCTCGTAGTCGAGTACCGGGCCGTCGCAGAGGAAGACCGAGAACATCGTGCCGGCCGCCTGCACCGTGTGCGGCACGCCCGCCGCCGTCAGCGCCTCGGCGGCACCGACCTTGAGCACGTCACCGACCTGCTGCACGTGGGCGTAGACCTCCTCGGTCGCCAGCCGCAGCGTCGTCAGCCCGGCCGTGGTGGCCACGGGGTTCCCCGACAGCGTGCCCGCCTGGTAGACCGGGCCCTCGGGCGCGAGATGGGCCATGACGTCGGCGCGACCGCCGAACGCCGCGGCTGGGAAGCCCCCGCCCATCACCTTGCCGAAGGTCATCAGGTCTGGAGCCCAGCCCTCGAGCGCGCCGTCGAGACCCCAGAACCCCTGGGGCGAGGCGCGGAAGCCGGTCATGACCTCGTCGCTGATCATCAGCGCCCCGACCGTGCGGCACAGCTGCGCGATGAAGCCGTTGAAGCCCGCCTCGGGCGGCACGACGCCCATGTTGCCCGGGGCCGCCTCGGTGATGACGCAGGCGATCTCGTGGCCGCGCTCGGCGAACACCGCGCGCAGGGCCTCGCGGTCGTTGTAGGGCAGCACCACGGTGAGTTCGGTGGACGACCCCGGCACGCCCGGCGTGCCCGGTATCGCGTGCGTCGCCAGACCCGACCCCGCCGAGGCGAGCAGGGAGTCGACGTGGCCGTGGTAGCAGCCGGCGAACTTCACCACGACGTCGCGGCCGGTGAAGCCGCGGGCGAGCCGGATCGCCGACATGGTGGCCTCGGTGCCCGAGGAGACCAGCCGCACCTTCTCCACCGGCGTGCGCGCGACGATCTCCTCGGCCAGCATGACCTCGGGCTCGGTGGGCGTGCCGTAGGAGGTGCCGCGCGCGACGGCGTCCTGCACGGCCGCGACCACCTCGGGGTGTGCGTGGCCCAGCAGCATCGGCCCCCACGAGCCGATGAGGTCGACGTAGCGGCGGCCGTCGACGTCCGTGAGCCACGGCCCCTGCGCGGAGGCGATGAAGCGCGGCGTCCCGCCGACGGCGTTGAACGCGCGCACCGGAGAGTTCACGCCGCCGGGGGTCACGGTGCTCGCGCGGGCGAACCAGCTCTGGGATGCAGCGGTGGACGTCGTGTACGTCTGGGGGGTACTGCTCACCCAGCCATTGTGACGGCCGAACCTGAGCGCACCGCATCGGGGCGAGGCCCGTCGGACTCCGGCGCGATCTCGACGCCCCGGAGGCGTTTCAACGGCCGTGATCTGGGGAAACGTCTGCCAGTCCGATCTTGGTAACGATCCTCACAAAGCCATGTGCCGCGTAACCAACGCGTGACACCATTCGTTAGGTCGGTCACATCCGCGAGATTCGCGGTCGTGCTTGAGGGAGCACGCGGCACTGCACCAGGGAGACTTCAGCATGGCAGGTCATCGATTCGGACGCGTTCACAAGGCCGTCACGCTGGTTCCCCTCGGGCTGGTGTCGGCAGCGTGGACCGCAAGCGTCGTCTCGACCCCGGTGCTCGACTCGGTCTCCGCAGAGGGTGACCAGCCCGCCCCGGCGGCCAGCCTGCCCGACGGCACCTCCGTGCCGTCCGAGGCCATCGAGGCACCCGCCTCGGTCTCCACGCCCAAGGCGCTCTCGGTCAACCCCGGCGGCGCCAGCGCCCGCCAGGTCGTCGCCACCTCCTCCTCGTCCTCGATCCCCGCCGCCGCGCTCAGCGCATACCAGCGCGCCGAGGCCGTCATCAACTCCGCCGACAAGACCTGCAACCTCCCTTGGCAGCTCGTCGCCGCCATCGGGCGCGTCGAGTCCGACCACGGCCGCTACGGCGGCAACGTGCTCACCGCCAAGGGCGTCTCCAAGCCCGGCATCATCGGCCCCGCCCTCAACGGCAAGCACGGCACCCAGGCCATCTCCGACACCGACGGTGGCCAGCTCGACGGCGACACCAAGTGGGACCACGCCGTCGGCCCGATGCAGTTCATCCCCTCGACCTGGTCGGTCGTCGGGGTCGACGCCGACGGCGACGCCCAGCGCAACCCCCAAGACATCGACGACGCTGCCCTCGCCACCGCGGTCTACCTCTGCTCCGGCAACGAGGATCTCTCCACCACCGCGGGTCAGGAGAAGGCGGTCTACCGCTACAACCACTCCCAGGCCTACGTCGACCTGGTCTTGAAGATCATGGACGCCTACGCCTCGGGCGACTACACCGCGGTGCCCACCAACGTCTCCGCGGCCGGCGTCCTCGCGCCCGACCCGTCCTACACTCCGCCCCCGACCCGCCAGCCGTCCAAGCAGCCCTCCAGCCAGCCGACGCAGCAGATCTCCCAGCCGCAGTCCGACAACAGCGGCTCGAGCCCCAGCAGCCAGCCCACCCAGAACTCCGGTGGCAACAACGCGGGCACCCCCTCGAACACCTCCGGTGGCGGCGTCACGGTCACCGTGCCCGGCGGCAACGGCCCGACCGTCACGGTGCCGCCGCTGCCCTCGACCAGCATCAGCCCGGTCGACCAGGCCCTCACCTACGCCCAGGCCGTGCTGCAGTGCACTGCCGACGGCTTCATCGACAACCCTCTGAAGAAGAACGACCCCTTCGACAAGTGCGTCGAGAAATACATGAACCCCTGACCCACGTCACCGACGAGGGGTCGCAAACGGTCCGTCGAGGAGTCAAAAATGGCGCCTCGAGGGGCCGTTCGCATTTCTCTGGGCGACCCCTCGCGGGACGATTCGCGACCCCTCGCGGGACGATTCGCGACCCCTCGCGGGTCAGGCGGTGAGCAGGCGCGCGGCCTCGACGGCCCAGTAGCTGAGGATGACGTCGGCGCCGGCACGGTGGATCGAGCCGAGGGTCTCGAGGATCGCGGCCTCGCGGTCGATCCACCCGTTCGCCGCCGCGGCCTCGACCATGGCGTACTCGCCCGAGACGTTGTAGGCCGCCACGGGCACCTCGACGGCGTCCCGCACGCGCCGGATGACGTCGAGGTAGCTCAGGGCCGGCTTCACCATGACCAGGTCGGCGCCCTCTTCGATGTCGAGCAGCGCCTCGCGCACGCCCTCATGGGCGTTCATCGGATCCTGCTGGTAGGTCTTGCGGTCACCGGTCAGGGAGGAGTCGACGGCCTCACGGAAAGGCCCGAAGAACGCCGAGGCGTACTTCGCCGAGTAGGCCAGGATGCCGACGTCGTGGTGCCCGAGCGCGTCGAGCGAGGAGCGGATCACGCGCACCTGGCCGTCCATCATGCCGCTCGGACCCACCATGTCGACGCCGGCGTGTGCCTGGGCCAGCGCCATCTGCGCGTACACCGAGAGGGTGCGGTCGTTGTCGACCCGTCCGTCGGGCGTGAGCACGCCGCAGTGACCGTGGTCGGTGAACTCGTCGAGGCACAGGTCACTCATCACGGTGAGCTGGTCGCCCACCTCGCCGACGACGTCGGTGATGGCCAGGTTGAGCACGCCCGCGGGATCGAGCGCACCCGAGCCCTCGGCGTCCTTCTCCTCCGGGACGCCGAACAGCATGACGCCTCCCAGCCCGAGCTCGGCGGCCTCCTCGACCGCCTCGAGCATGCTGTAGCGGGTGTGCTGGACCACGCCCGGCATCGAGCGGATGGGCTGCGGCTCGGTGAGGCCCTCGCGCACGAACAGCGGCAGCACCAGCTGGCGCGGGTGCACCTGCTGCTCGCGCACCATCCGGCGCAGGGCCGGCGTGGTGCGCAGGCGGCGCGGCCGCACGACGGGCGGCACCACGGGTGCCGGGATCGGGTGCTCGGCCGTCATCGGCTCACTCCGCCTTGCGGCGGCGCGCGGTGGTCTTGCGGTCCGACGGCTTGGTGACCGGCAGGCCGGCCTCGACGAACTCGGCGCGACGGGCGGTACCGAAGTCGGCGAGCGCCTCGACGAGCACCTCGACGTCGGGCGCCGACGCCATCACGTCGACGCGCAGCCCGTGCTCCTCGGCGGTCTTGGCGGTCATCGGCCCGATCACGGCGATCACCGTGGAGGGGTGCGGCTTGCCGGCGATGCCGACCAGGTTGCGCACCGTCGAGGACGACGTGAACACCACGGCGTCGAACCGGCCGGACTTGATGGCGTCACGCGTGGGCGCCGGCGGCGGCGAGGCGCGCACGGTGCGGTAGGCGGTGACGTCGTCGCACTCCCAGCCCAGGTCGACGAGGCCGGCCACGAGGTTCTCGGTGGCGATGTCGGCGCGGGGCAGGAAGACCCGGTTGATGGGGTCGAGATCCTGGTCGTACTCCGGCCAGATCTCCAGCAGCCCGGCGGCCGACTGACCCGCCGACCCCTCGGCCGAGGGCACCAGGTCGGGGCGCAGACCCCACGCGGCGATCGCCGCGGCGGTCTTGTCGCCGACGGCGGCGATCTTCAGGCCCGAGAAGGCGCGCGCGTCGAGGCCGTACTCCTCGAACTTCTCACGCACCGCCTTGACCGCGTTGACCGACGTGAAGGCGATCCACTCATAGCGCCCCTCGACCAGGCCACGCACGGCCTTGTCCATCTGCTGGGGGTTGCGCGGCGGCTCGACCGAGATGGTCGGCACCTCCTCGGGCACCGAGCCGTAGCCGCGCAGTGCCTGGCTCAACGAGCCAGCCTGCTCCTTGGTGCGCGGCACCAGCACCCGCCAGCCGAACAGCGGCTTGGTCTCGAACCACGAGAGCGTCTCGCGCAGGTCGACGACCTTGCCCACCACCACGACGGCCGGCGGCGCCATCCGGGCACCGCGCACGTCGGCGGCCACGTGCTCCAGCGTCGAGCACACCGTCGACTGCTCGGTGGTGGTGCCGACGCGGGTCACCGCGACCGGGGTGCTGGCCGCACGACCGGCCTTGACTAGGGCGGCGGCGATGTCGGCGATCTGACCGAGGCCGGAGAGCAGCACCAGCGTGCGGTCGTCGCCGTAGGCCGACCAGTCGACGTTGCCGTCGCAGGTGACGACCTCGACGCAGCGGTGGTCCTTGGTGGTCAGCGGGATGCCGGCGTAGGCAGGCACCGCACCGACCGACGAGACGCCGGGCACGATCTCGAAGCCGATGCCGGCCTTGGCGCACGCCTGGGCCTCCTCGGGGCCGGAGGCGTAGACGAACGGGTCGCCGCTGATGAGCCGGACGACGCGCAGGCCGCGCTTGGCCTGCTTGACGACGAGCTTGGCGCGCGCCGCGTAGGTGAGTGGCTGACCGTCCTGGCCGAACCCGCCGTCGACGAGCTCGGGGCCGTCGACGGCGTCCGGGCCGGTCTCCTCGGGGAGGCCGAGCAGCGAGCGCACCATCGCCTCGTGCTCGGGCGCCTCGGTCACGACGAGCTCGGCGCGCTTGATGACCTCGACGGCCCGCACGGTGAGCAGCTCGGGGTCACCGGGGCCGGTGCCGACGAAGGAGACGGTGCCGAGGGCACGGGGGGCGGCGGGCTTCTTGGTGCCGCGGGCGGTGCCGGCGGAACCGTTCGAGGAGCGCGTCATGCGTGGGGTACCTCATCTGTGTCGCTGGTGCTAGCCGGACCTGGCTGGTCAAGCTGTCCTGCCCCCTCGGCGAGCATCTCGCCGCCGAGGCGGGTGCCGACGCCCACGGCGTCGGCCACGCTGCCGGTGGCGGACATCCGCACCGAGAGCGTGCCGTCGGCTGACAGCGCGATCGCGCGCAGCCACAGTTCGGGCGACCCCTCGGGGTCGTCGAGATCGTCGGCCTCGACCACGTCGGCCAGCGCCCCGATGGGCGCCGAGCAGCCGCCCTCGAGGGTGGCGAGGACGGCGCGCTCGGCCGTCACGGCCGCGCGCACGTCGGGCTCGTCGAGGGGCGCGAGCAGGTGTCGGAGCTCGGTGTCGTCGTCGCGGCACTCCAGTGCCAGGGCACCCTGGCCCGGCGCGGGCAGCATCTGCAGGGGGTCGAGCACCTCGGTCGCCTCGTGGAGCCTCTCGATACGGGCCAGACCGGCCCGCGCGAGCACGACCGCATCGAGGTCGCCTCGGGTCACGGTGCCGATCCGGGTGTCGACGTTCCCACGGATCGCGACCACCTCCAAACCGAGGCCGAGCGCGTGCAGCTGGGCGGCACGCCGGGGCGAGCCGGTGCCGATGCGCGAGCCGACGGGCAGCTCGCCGAGCGTCAGCCCGTCACGGGCCACGACGACGTCGCGGGGGTCCTCGCGACCCGGCACGGCCACCAGCGTGATGCCGGGCTCGGGGGCGGTGGGCAGATCCTTGAGCGAGTGCACGGCGAGGTCGACCTGCCCGGCCAGGAGCGCCTCGCGCAGGGCGCTGACGAAGACCCCGGTGCTCGCGCTGCCGACCAGCGAGGTGCCGGCGGCCTGGCTGCGGTCGCCGTCGGTGGTGATCTCGACGAGCTCGGCCGGGTGACCGGTGCGGGCGGTGACCAGGTCGGCCACCCACTGCGACTGGGTGCGGGCCAGCAGCGAGCGGCGGGTGCCGATGCGCACCGTGCGCAGGCCGGTGTCGGCGGCGGCCGACACGCTGGTGGCACTCATGCGAGACCTCCCTCGCGGCGACCGGGCTCCTCGGGCATGTCGGGTCGGGTCACGGCGCTGACGGCATCGGGATC
The DNA here is from genome assembly GCF_015319165.1 of Nocardioides acrostichi. Lineage (GTDB taxonomy): Bacteria > Actinomycetota > Actinomycetes > Propionibacteriales > Nocardioidaceae > Nocardioides > Nocardioides acrostichi. The sequence goes on along the minus strand of NZ_JADIVZ010000016.1, from coordinate 36,915 downwards.
GAGCGAGAACAGCTCGGCCAGCGCCGCGGCGTAGGACACGGCGCCGTCGGCGTTCGCGAGCTCGCGCACCCGCACGGTCGGCTGGTGCAGCAGCTTGTCGGCCACGCGTCGCAACGTGCGCAGCACCTCGCGCCTGGCTCCCTCGTCGAGGGTGACGAGGCGGTGGTCGAGGCGTTCCATCTCGGCGTCGACCACCGCGGTGGCCATCGACCGCAGCGCCACGACGGTGGGCGTGACACTGGCCTGGCGGCGGGCGGCGAGGAACGCGGTGACCTCCTGGGCCACGATGTCGCGGACCGCCTGCACCTCGGCGCCGGCCGCCGACCCGTGCAGGTCGGCGGCGAGCGTGCCGAGGTCGATCAGCGTGACGCCGGCGAGGTCGCCGACCGCCGTCTCGACGTCGCGCGGCAGCCCGAGGTCGATGACCGCGAGCGGACCGTCGGTGTCGCGTCGCGCGGCCGCCACGAGCTCGGCGGTCACGGTGGCGCCCGTGGCGCCGGTACAGGTGAGCAGCAGGTCGCAGGCCGCGAGCTCGGCGGCGAGGTCGGCCACCGGCGCCGGGCGGGCGTCGTACTCGCGGGCCAGCCGCTCCGCGTGCGCGGGCGTGCGGTTGAGAACGACGATCTCGGCCGCGCCCTGCCGACGCACGGTCGCTGTCGCGAGGCCGGCCATGGCACCGGCGCCCAGCACCGCCACGCGCCGCTCGGCGGCGGGCGGCAGCAGGGATCCGACCCGGCGCAGCGCGGCGTCGACCAACGACGGTGCCGCGCGGTCGATGTCGGTCTCGGCCCTCGAGCGCTTGCCGACCCGCAGCGCCTGCTGGAAGAGGGTGTTGAGGGCAGGCCCCACGGTGCCGAGCTCCTGACCCAGCCGCAGCGCCTCGCGGGCCTGGCCCAGGATCTGCCCCTCGCCCACGGCCATGGAGTCCAGGCCGGCGGCGACCTGGAAGAGGTGGGAGACGGCGCCGTCGTCGTAGTGCACGTAGAGGTGCGGGAGCATCGACTCGGTGGTCTGCCCCGACCGCTCGACCAGCAGCGTGGAGAGCTCCTCGACCGAGCCGTGGAATCGATCGACCTCGGCGTAGATCTCGAGCCGGTTGCAGGTGGAGATCACGGCGGCCTCGACGACGTGGCTGCACCCCGCGGCCGCTCCGACCAGCTTGCCCACGGCCTCGGTGTCGGCGGCCGAGACCTGCTCGAGCAGGTCCACCGGTGCGGAGATGTGGGAGATGCCCACGACGAGGACGCTCATGCGGTCACCTCGTCGTCGAGCGCGTCGGGCTGGGCCTTGCGCTGTTCGTGGTAGGCGAGGATCTGGAGCTCGATGGAGAGGTCGACCTTGCGCACGTCGACGCCCTCGGGCACGGCGAGGTGAGTGGGGGCGAAGTTGAGGATGCTGCGCACCCCGCTGACGACCAGCGCGTCGGCCACCGCCTGCGCGGCCGGCGCCGGGGTCGAGATGACGCCGATCGCGACGCCGTGCTCGGCCACGATGCCGGCGAGCTCGTCGAAGGGCCGCACCGCCAGGCCGGCGACGACCTCGCTCTGCCGCTGGGAGTCGGCGTCGAGCAGGGCGACGACCCGGAAGCCGCGGGAGCGGAAGCCCGAGAAGTTGGCCAGCGCCTGACCCAGGTTGCCGATGCCCACGATGACGACGGGCCAGTCGTGGGTGACACCGATCTCGCGGGCGATCTGGTAGCGCAGGTACTCGACCTCGTAGCCGACTCCGCGGGTGCCGTAGCTGCCCAGGTGTGAGAGGTCCTTGCGCAGCTTCGCGCTGTTGACACCGGCGGCGGTGGCCAGCTCCTCGCTGGAGCAGGTGACCTGGTCGGCCTCGGCCAGCGCCGTGAGTGCACGCAGGTAGAGCGGGAGCCGTGCCACGGTCGCCTCGGGGATGTCCCGAGCCGCCTCGGCGGGGGTCCGATCGCTCACGTACATGCTCCTGACGAGCCGCCCGGCGGAGCAGGAACGGGTCTTCTCCCGAGCCTCGCGGCCCCGACGGCTCGCTCACTGTAGGAGTTTGTGAACGGGAGAACAAACCGACGGCGACGCCCTGCTAGCACACGTGATCTGGGCCACGCGCACCGGGCTCGGGCGAGGATCCGGGCCGGTGATGACGGACCCGGAATCGGCGGCCCGCCGGCTACTGGGCGAGTGCGGCTCGTAGCCGCTGGGCCGAGACCCGCCAGAAGTCGTGCTGGGCGCCGTCGACGAACGTCACCGGCACCTCGTCGGAAAACCGCCGGCGCAGGTCGGGCGCCAGCTCGGGGTCGGTGTCGACGTCTCGCTCCTCGAACCCCTCGCCCAACTCGTCGCACACCGCGCGGACGACGGCGCGGGCGTCGTCGCAGAGGTGGCAGCCGGCGCGGGTGTAGAGGGTGACGCGGGGCACCTCCCGATGGTCGCACGAGGCGCCGCCCGGCAGCCCCTGGGGCGCCGTCGCGCGAGGTCATACGCTGTGCCGGTGACCCCGCCGCCCGACCGTCGCGCCGTCCCGAACCTCAAGCGTCGCTCGACGCTGGCCGGGGAGGCCGCCGCCGCGGCCGCCGAGGTCGAGCAGGCGCTCGACCACCCGCTCGACCCGGGCGCCGCAGCCTTCTTCGACGTCGACAACACGGTCATGCAGGGCGCCTCCATCTTCCACTTCGCGCTCGGGCTGTACCGGCGCAAGTTCTTCACCACACGCGAGATCGCGGCGGCCGCCTGGAAGCAGGCCTACTTCCGCATCGCGGGGGTCGAGGATCCCGACCACCTCGCCGACGCGCGGTCCGATGCCCTGAGCTTCATCGCCGGTCACACCGTGGCCGAGCTCGAGGAGCTCGGCGAGGAGATCTTCGACGAGGCCATGGCCCACCGCATCTGGCCCGGCACCCGCGCCATGGCGCAGATGCACCTCGACCGCGGCGAGCGGGTCTGGCTCGTGACCGCGGCCCCCATCGAGATCGCCCGCATCATCGCGCGACGCCTCGGGCTCACCGGCGCCTTGGGCACGGTCTCCGAGCATGTCGACGGCGTCTACACCGGGCAGCTGGTGGGCGAGATGCTGCACGGTCCGGCCAAGGCCGAGGCAGTCCTCGCCCTGGCCGAGCGCGAGCGCCTGGACCTCTCCCGCTGCTCGGCCTACTCCGACTCGGCCAACGACCTGCCGATGCTCTCGCTCGTGGGCCACCCCACGGCCGTCAACCCCGACGGGCGGCTGCGGGCGCACGCCCGCCAGCACGGGTGGAAGATCCGCGACTACCGCACGGGGCGCAAGGCCGCGCGCGCGGGCCTGGTGGTGAGCGCCGCGGCCGGCGCCGTGGGCGGCACCGTGGCCGCCGGCGTGGCCCTGCGGGGCCGGCGCGGCTGACGCGCGCCGGTCGCGGGCGGCGATCACGAGTTCACGAGAACCGGTTCCACCGCGGCCTGATCCGGCGTACCCTCGCACCATGCTTCGTGGGGGAAGCAAGCGGGAGGAAACCTACGATGGCGCTGGACGACGCCTACCGGGCGCGCGGCCTCGAGGCCCTGCGCGTCGCCGTTGCGCGCGCCCTCCTCGACCTGCTGCCGCCGCTGGGGCCGACCCCGGCGCTGGCGGGCGGTGCCTTCGGGCGGGCCGGCGCCCAGCCTCGGCCCGGCCTGGGCACGCTGGCGGAGGCCGCCGTCGAGAGGCCCGAGGAGAGCTTCTCCGACCGTGACTCCTCGCGCGGGTTCGGTGACGCCGGGCTGGCGGCGTCCTCGGAGGACGACGAGGCCGACCGCGAGCGGCTGATCGCCCTGGTCGAGTTGGCTCGCGGTGGCGATTCCGAGGCGTTCGGCCTGCTCTACGACCACTACCAGGGGTCGGTCTACCGGTTCCTCTTCTACCGCACGCGCTCGACGCAGCTCGCCGAGGATCTCACCTCGGAGACCTTCTTCCGGGCGCTGCGTTCCATGCAGAACTTCCGCTGGCAGGGCAAGGACTTCGGCGCCTGGCTCATGACGATCGCCCGCAACCTGGCCACCGACCACTTCAAGGCCGGCCGGACCCGCCTCGAGATGACCACCGAGGACATGGGTCAGCACGACGACGCGACCGAGGGGCCGGAGCAGGCCGTGCTCGCTCAGCTGACCAACGAGATCCTCGTCGAGGCCTTGGCCCAACTGCCCGAGGAGCAGCGCGACTGCCTGGTGATGCGCTTCCTCCAGGGCATGAGCATCGCCGAGACGGCCGCCGTGCTCGGTCGCAGCGACGGCGCGATCAAGCAGCTCCAGCTACGCGGCGTCCGCAACCTCGCCAAGCTGATGCCCGAGGGGGTCCGATGACCCACCAGACCCCCTCTTGCAAGCGGTTGCACAAACTGGCCCGTCCGGCCGTAACCACCGACCCCGCCGCGTCGTTGAGCAGCATGTCGAGGCACTTCGCCCCGGCACCCATCTCTTCTTCGCAGACAGGAAACCACCGATGAGTCCCGTGTTCGCGGCGCGCCGGCGCGCTGAGGACTTCGACGCCCTGGTCGAGGCAGCGGCCTCCAGCAGGCCCGTCGAGGATCCTCGCTTCGCCGAGTTGCTCGAGGTCGTGTCGGCGCTGCGCGCCGCCCCGGCCCCGGAGCCGCGGCCGGCTTTCGTGAGCAGTCTGCGCGAGCGCTTGATGACCGCGGCCGAGACCGAGTTCGTGCCGGTCGCCGCCGACCCCAGCAGGGCGCGACTCACCGTCACCTCGTCGCGCAGGAGCCCGCGCGAGCGACGCATCGCCGCATACGTGGGCAGCCTCGCGATCGTCGGCGCCAGCGCCGGCATGGCCGCGGCCTCCCAGTCCGCGCTGCCGGGCGACGTCCTCTACCCGCTGAAGCGGGCGATCGAGAACGTCCACACCTCGCTGACCGGCGACGAGGCCGCCCGCGGGTCGGTGCTGCTCGCCAGTGCCACCGACCGCCTCACCGAGGTCCAGGATCTCAGCAACGTCGACTCCCCCGACGCCACGCGCATCGCGCAGACGCTGGAGGAGTTCACCACCCAGACCACGCAGGGCTCCGAGCTCATCATCGGCGGCTTCACGCAGTCGGACTCCACCAGCCAGGAGCCGTCCATCTCGGCGCTGCGCGACTGGACCGCCGCGAGCATGTCGACCCTCAACGACGTGGCGCCGAGCCTGCCGGCCAGCGCGCAGTCGGCGCTGGTCGACGCCGCGAACCTGCTTGCCGAGATCGACCTCACCACGCAGTCGCTGTGCCCCACCTGCACCGGCGACTCGATCGACCAGATGCCGAAGTTCCTGGCCGGGGCCGCCGAGAAGGTCGCCTCGTCGATGCCCCTGGGTGCCTCGGCCTCCTCGAGCGCATCGCCCGACGCGCTCGACCCGGTCCTGCAGCCCGACGGTTCGCCGTCGGCGTCGACGCTCGACCCCGTCGTCGAGCCGCCGGGGTCCGACGACTCCTCCTCGGCCGGCACCGACCCGACCGCGAGCGACCCGACCTCGACTCCCGACGGCACCGATCTGCTGGGCGACCTCCAAGACGTCTTCCCGAGCGACTCCACCACCTCCGGCGGGGGCCTCGGCAACCTGCTGGGCGGCGGCACCACGTCGGGCGGCACCAAGTCCGGCGGCACCAAGTCCGGCGGCACCAAGTCGGGTGGCACCAAGTCGGGTGGCACCAAGTCCGGCGGTGGCAGCACCTCGGGTTCCGACCCCCTCGGCGACCTCGTCGACGGCCTCTCCGACCCGCTCACCCCCTGAGCCACCCGCGAGGGGTCGCGAATCGTCCCGCGAGGGGTCGGGAATCGTCGCCCGAGGGGTCGCGAATCGTCCCGCGAGGGGTCGCGAATCGTCCCGCGAGGGGTCGGAAATCCTCGCCCGAGGGGTCGGGTATTGACCCGCGAGGGGTTGATCGTGCGCCCGGCTGGGCTCAGCGGAAGATCGACTCGCGCTGCATCAGCAGCGAGTAGAGCGTCTGCTGGATCGTCTCGCGCACCTGGTCGGTCACGTTGAAGACCAGCATCGGGTCGTCGGCCGCGCCGTCGTCGTACTCGTCGGTGCGGATCGGCTCACCGAACTCCAGTAGCCACTTCGAGGGCAGCGGCACCAGCCCGAGGGGGCCGAGCAGCGGGAAGGTCGGCGTGATCGGCAGGTAGGGCAGACCCAGCAGCCGGGCCAGCGACGGGATGTTGGCGATGCGGGGGTAGATCTCCTCCGCGCCGACGACCGAGAGCGGCACGATCGGCACACCCGTGCGCAGCGCCGCCGACACGAACCCGCCGCGACCGAAGCGCTGGAGCTTGTACCGCTCGGAGTAGGCCTTGCCGATGCCCTTGAAGCCCTCGGGCCACACCCCGACGAGCTCACCGCCGCGCAGCATCCGCTCGGCGTCCTCGTTGCAGGCCAGCGTGGCGCCGCCCTTGCGGGCGAGGGTGGAGACGAACGGCGTCTTGAACACGAGATCGGCGCCGAGCGCCCGCAGGTGGCGACCGGTGTGGTCGTAGATCGTCGACATCGTCATGAGTCCGTCGACCGGGATCGTGCCGGAGTGGTTCGACACCAACAGCGCCCCGCCGTCCGCGGGGATGTTCTCGATGCCGCGCACCTCGATGCGGAACCACTTCTGTGCGATCGGGCGCAGGGTGGCCAAGATGAGGTGCTGGCTGAGCTGGGCGTCGAAGCCGTACTCGTCGATCGTGTAGTCGCCGGTGACCCGCCGGCGCAGGAACGCGAGGAAATGTGCGAGCTGGGTCTCCCACTCCTCACCGAAGACCTCGCGCGAAGCGTGCTGGAGCGCGCCGAGGATCTCGGCGCTCGAGATCCCTCCGGACGCCGCCGCGGCGACGTCCTCGGTGCGCACGGGCTCGCGCTTCTCGAGCCCGGGGGTGCTCTCGACCTGGGACGGCGGCACGCTCGCCGCCGGCTCGGCGTGCGGCGACTCGGCGCCGGGCCTCGTGGCCGGTGCGATCGATGCCGGCTCGTCGGCCGCCTTCCTCGGTGCGGCAGCCTTCTTCGCAGAGGCCTTCTTGGCGACGGCCTTCTTGGCGGCGGGTCGCGATCCGCCGGCCAGGCTGCGCGACGCCGACGAGGGCTTGCTGCCAGTGCCTCGGCCTGGGCGGCCGCGGGTTCCGATCGGGATGATCTCGGCGTCACCCATGGTCTGCTCCTGCGGTGCGGGCCGCCGGCGTGGGCAGCGGGCGGAGGGCGGGCGGGGCCGTCTCCTCGACGTCGGGGAGTGCCTTGGCGAGCTGGGTGAGCATCCGCTCGCTGCGCCCGCCGGTCGGCGTGAGCGTGGTGGCGAAGTCGGCGAGCGCCTCGGCCGTGGTCATGGTGGGCTGGAAGCCCAGCTGGGTGCGCATGCGGGAGGTGTCGACACCGCGACCGAAGGTGAGCAGGCCGAGCTGCTCGGGCGAGAAGTCGGCGACCCGCGCCTGGCGCAGCGCCTTGCCGAGCCGGCCGACGGCGAATCCGGGCAGCGGCACCATGGGCCGCTGGAGCCGGCGCAGTGCTTGCGTCAGCGAGACGATGCCGTCGCCGGCCACGTTGAAGGTGCCTGAGACGTCGGCGCACACGGCGTGCCGGAGCACACCGAAGAGATCCTGCTCGTGCAGGAACTGCAGCCGCGGGTCGTGGCCCACGACGACCGGCACCACCGGCAGCCGGAAGTAGGAGGTGAGCGGACTCACCACGTGCGGTCCGATGACGTTGGCGCAGCGCAGCGTGGTGACGCGCACGTCATCGCGGCGCCGCGCGAAGCCGCGCACGTAGCCCTCGATCTCGGCGACGTCCTTCGCGTAGCCCGACGTGGGCGCGCGACGCGGCTCCATGTCCTCGGTGAACATCGCAGGGTCGCGACTCGAGGCGCCGTACACGGTCGTGGTCGACTTCACGATCAGCCGACGCAAGCTCGGGGCCCGCTGGCAGCCGGCGAGCAGCTGCATGGTGCCGATGACGTTGAGCTCTTTCATCGTGTTGCGGCCGCCCGCGCTGCCGGGGGTCGCGATGACGCTCATGTGGACGACAGTGTCGACGTCCTCCTTCGCGATCACCTTCGCGATCACGGGGTTGCGAATGTCGGCTCGCACGAAGGAGACCGAACCCATGTCGCCGCGCGGGGGTACGACGTCGACGCCGATGACGCGCGCAACGTCGGGGGCTGCGGCGACCTGGCGGGCGAACTTGCGTCCGAGGTCGCGGGAGACCCCGGTGACCAGCACGACCTTGCCGTCACTCGTTCCGGAGTCGGCCCCCATGACAGCCCCCAACACTCAAGCGGCAGACCTCTGGGGCCCGCGGCTGGCGAAAGACGAAATCTGCGGTGCCGGCGGGGCGCTGCGCCCCGCGCGGCTCACTTGCCGAGCTTGCGACGCTGGACGCGCGTCTTCTTCAGCAGCTTGCGGTGCTTCTTCTTGGCCATGCGCTTGCGGCGCTTCTTGATGACCGAACCCACGGGTGATCCTCCTAGCGGCGGTGCATCCCGCGCAGTGGCGCGGGATCGCCACAGCCTATCGGCCCGGGGCCAGGACCGGAGAAACGGCGCCACTGGGTGGGCGTCGGCCCCGCTCCCGCGGAGCGGGCCGCCCGTGGTCAGCCGGCGTTGAAGAAGCTCTTGCGCAGGTACTCGTCGACCGCGTCCTCGCGCACGCGAAACGACCGACCGACCCGGACGGCGGGCAGTTCGCCCCCGTGCACCAGGCGGTACACCGTCATCTTGGAGACGCGCATGATCTGCGCGACCTCGGCCACGGTGAGGAACGTCGCGTCGGCGGCGTCGCCAGAGGGGTTGACCATGAGGCACCGTCTTTCCATGCGACCGCCCACCGGCTTCCCCACCGGTGATCCATCGGCCGCACCGCAAGCGACAATAGAGGGCTGTGTGACTGGTGGGGAAGAGAACGATGAGAGTGATCTGAGTTTTCTCGGCGTGTCGGCTTGAACCATCGCGAGTCACCTGATTCGGGGCTCGCTGGTCCAGACCACCCGAGCCGAGCTGGTCTGCTAGGTTCTGCGCGTGCACAGCGATCGCGTCGTCCCCCTCCTCGGGGCGTGGTGGCCCGCCTGATCGGCGGCCCATCGATCCTGCACACTCCTCTCCACGGCCGCCCACGGGCGGCCTCTTTGCTCTCGCGTGCCGGGAGTGGCGCCGTCTTGGGCTCTCACCAGAACGGACACCTCCATGACCCGGCCCACCTCCCGCACGCTCTCCCTCCTCACCCCCTCGGGTCACCTGACCCTCGGCAACCTCCTCGGCGCCTTGCGCCCGATGGCCGCTCGCGCCGCCGATGTCGGGGCCGATGCGTTCTACGGCGTCAGCGACCTGCATGCCCTGACGACGCCCCACGACCCCGTGGCGCTGCGCGAGCGCAGCACCGAACTGGCGACCCTGCTGCTGGCCGCGGGCCTGGACCGGGCCACGCTGTTCCGGCAGAGTCGGGTGCCCGCACACCGATCGTTGGCCTATCTGCTGGAGTGCACGGCGCACACAGGCGAACTGTCACGGATGATCCAGTTCCGCGAGAAGGTGCGCAGCGGGTCCGAGGGGTCGGCCCGGGTGTCGCTGTTCACCTACCCCGTGCTCATGGCGGCCGACATCCTGCTCTACCGGCCGGCCGCGGTGCCGGTCGGCGACGACCAACGCCAACACGTCGAGCTCGCCCGCGACCTGGCGCAACGGTTCAACCATGCCTACGGGCCGGTCTTCACGGTGCCCGAGCTCGTCACCCCGCCCCTGGGCGCCCGGGTGATGGACCTCGCCGAGCCGACCCGCAAGATGAGCAAGTCGGCCGGCGCCGCCGGCTCGATCTACCTGCTGGACTCCCCCGACCTGGTGCGACGCAAGATCGCGCGGGCCGTGACCGACTCCGACACCGGGACCGGCGCCGTCCGGGCCGACCGGAACGCCAAACCGGGGGTCACCAACCTCCTGGAGATCCTCGAGGCGTGCGGCGGCTCGGCGGCCGGCGTCTCGACCTACGGCGCGCTCAAGAAGAACGTCACCGAGGCCGTCGTCGCCGTGCTCGAGCCCGTGCGGCGACGCTACGCCGAACTCACCGCCGACCCCGCCCACGTCACGGCCGTCTTCGCCGACGGCGAGGCGCGGTGTCGCGCCCTCACCGAGCCGGTCCTCGCCGCCGCCGAGGCTGCCGTCGGGCTCTGAGGCGCCTCCCCGGGTCGGTGGGGGCGGGCGGGCGAATTCACCGGACGTCCGGTGAATTCGCCCCTGGGACGGCGAAGTTCCGGCGTCCCAGGGGCAGGCTCGCCGTCCCACCCCCGGCGGCGCGAGGTGTCATACGACCGAGGTGAGCCCGCCGTCGACGTAGAGCACCTGGCCGCCCACGTAGTCGCTGGCCTGCGAGGCCAAGAACAGCACGGGCCCGACGAGGTCGGACGGCGCGCCCCACCGACCAGCGGGGGTGCGGCCGCGCAGCCAGGCGTCGAAGTCGGGGTCGGCCACCAGGGCGGCGGTCATGTCGGTGTCGAGATACCCGGGGGCGACGGCGTTGACCTGGACGCCATGACCACCCCACTCCGCGCACATCGCCTGGGTCAGCATCCGCACGCCGCCCTTGGCTGCGGCATAGGCGCCGATACCGGGGCGGGCCAGGGAGGTCTGCACGGAACCGACGTTGACGATCTTGCCGCTCCCGCGGGCCACCATGCCCCGCGCGACGGCCCGGCCGACCAGGAAGACGCTGGTGAGGTCGGCGTCGATGACGCGCTGCCAGTCCGCGGCGTCGATCTCCAGCAGGGGTTCGCGATGCTGGAGGCCGGCGTTGTTGACCAGCACGTCGAGATCGCCGACCTGGCGGAGGATCCGCCCGATCCCGGCCTCCACCGCCGAGGGGTCGGCGACGTCGAAGGCCTCTGCCTGCACCCGATCGGCGCCATGGACGGCGGCGAGCCGGTCGACCGCGGCGCTCAACCGGTCGACATCGCGCCCGTGCACGACCACCCGGGCGCCGGCGCCGGCCAGACCGTCGGCGAGCGCGAGGCCGATGCCGCGGCTCGATCCCGTGACCAGCGCCGTCCGCCCGTGCAGGTCGAAGAGACTCATAGCGATCCGACGGCGAACAGCGCGGTGCCCACGACGAAGCCGACCACGCCCAGCAGCGCCTGGCTCACCGTCCACGTGCGCAGAGTGGTGGCGGTGTCCATGCCCAGGAACCGGCTGACCAGCCAGAATCCGGAGTCGTTGACGTGCCCCGCGAACACCGAGCCGCCGGCCAGTGCGATCACCATCGCCGAGAGCTGCACCGTGGTGAGGGAGGAGTCGGCGAGCACGGCCGGCTGAATGAGCGCGGCACCGGTGGTGAGGGCGACCGTGGCCGAACCCTGGGCGATCCGCACGATCGCCGCGATCAGCCAGCCGGCGACCACGAGGGGAAGTCCGAGGTCGTTGAGGGAGTCGGCCACCGCACCGCCGATGCCGCTGCTGCGCAGCACGCCACCGAACATACCGCCGGCTCCGGTGATGAGGATGATCGCGCAGATGGGGGCGAGCGCGCCGTCGACGACCGACTCCACCAGGGCGCGCGGCCTGCCCACGCTCCACCCCAGCACCCACATGGTCACGAAGACCGTGATGAGCAAGGCCACGGGCGTCTCGCCGAGCAGGCGCAGGATCTGCACCCAGGTGTCGTCGAGCGAGACCGTGCCGGCGGTGGCGAGGGCGTTGAGCCCGGTGTTGAGGAAGATCAGTACGAGCGGGAGGGCGAGCAGGCCGAGCGTGGTGCGCACCGACGGGCGGCTGGCGAACTCCTGCTCGGCGTCGTCGCGACCGGAGAGGATCTCGGGCACGGGCAGGTCGTAGCGCCGCCCGACCCAGCCGCCGAACACCTTGCCGACCAGGTACCAGCCGGGGACGGCGGCGAACAGCGCCAGCACCAGGGTCAGACCGACGTCAGCGCCGAGCAGCCCGGACGCCGCGACCGGGCCGGGGTGCGGTGGCACGAACACGTGCATGGCCGAGAACGCGATGACGGCCGGGAAGGCGTAGACGAGCACCGACCCGCCCAGCCGGCGGGCGACGGCGAAGACGATCGGCAGCATCACGACCAGGCCGGCGTCGAAGAAGATCGGGAAGCCCATCAGCAGCGAGGCGACACCGAGCGCCACCGGCGCGCGGCGCTCGCCGAAGCGCTGCACCAGCGACTCGGTGAGCACCTCCGCTCCGCCGGAGAGCTCCAGCATGCGCCCGAGCATCGCGCCTAGGCCGACCAGCAGAGCGACGGAGGCGAGGGTGCTCCCGAAGCCGCTGGTCATGACCGGCACCACCTGGTCGGGTGGCACGCCCGTGGCGAGGGCCGTGAGCAGACTGACCACCACGAGGGCGAGGAAGGCGTGCACGCGCGCCCCGATGATGAGCACGAGCAGCGCCGCGACGGCGGCGGCAGCGATGCCGAGCAGCGCGGGCGTGGGCAGTGTCCAGGCGAGTTGTAGGTCGTCCATGGTGCTTCTCCAAAGGTGTGTCGGTCGGGCCGTCAGGCGTTCGGTCGTGGGGCGAGGGCCGCGGAGAGCTCGTCGACGATGGCGTCGACGGGGCGTGCCACGTCGACGACGACGCCCGGCTCGTCGTCGGCCAGGGGCTCGAGGACGGCGAACTGGGAGTCCAGCAGCGAAGGCGGCATGAAGTGCCCCGGACGGCTCGCCTGCCGGCGGGCGATCACCTCGCGCTCGCCGTCCAGATGCAGGAACGTCGTGTCGGGTGCCTGCCGACGCAGCACGTCGCGGTAGCTGCGCTTGAGGGCCGAGCAGCTCATGACGCCACCGGTCGGATGGGCGGCCAGCCAGGCGCCGATGGTCTCCAGCCAGGGCATGCGGTCGTGGTCGTCGAGCGGCACGCCGCGGCTCATCTTCTCGACGTTCGAGCGTGGATGCAGGTCGTCGGCGTCCTCGAAGGCGACGCCGAGGCGCCCGGCGAGTGCCGCCCCGACCACGGACTTTCCGGAGCCGGAGACGCCCATCACCACGACGGCGCCTCGGCCCGTCGGAGGGGCGGGGGTGGAGGCGGGGGTGGAGGTGGAAGGGTCGGGCATCGGTGCTCCTGGTCGCGATCGCGGCATGGTTGTGACGGCGATCACGCTGCCCTAAAAAGCATACGATTACAAGAGGATTGACGGATAGATCTTCTTTAATTGGGGATGAGACAGTGTTCCCGTGACGAATACGAGCCCGAACGGACGCCACGGCGACGTCGTCGACGCCTTGGGCGCCGCTGTGGTCGCCGGCGATCCGCCGGCCGGCTCGGTGCTGACCCTCGACCTCGTGGGCGAGCGCTACGACGTGTCGCGCAGCGTCGCACGCGAGGCGGTCCGGGTCTTGGAGTCGATGGGCCTCGTGGCCTCACGGCGCCGCGTCGGCATCACGGTGCAGCCGCGCCTCTCCTGGCACGTGTTCGACCCGCGCGTCATCCGGTGGCGGCTGCGCAGCGGCGACCGCGCAGCCCAGCTGCTCTCACTCTCCGAGCTGCGTCGTGGCATCGAGCCGGAGGCGGCGGCGCTCGCCGCGCGCCGCGCCACCTCGGGCCACTGCCGCGACCTCGCGGCCGCTGCCTCGGACATGGCGGTGCACGGTCGCACCGGCGACCTGCGGTCCTACCTCGATGCCGACCGCGCGTTCCACCGCACGCTGCTCGAGGCCAGCGGCAACGAGATGATGCGTGCCCTGCACGGGCTGGTCGAGGAGGTGCTCGCCGGCCGCACTCAGCACGGCATGATGCCGGCACGCCCCAACCCGGCCGCCATAGCGCTGCACGACGACGTCGCCCGCGCCGTCAGGCTCGGCCAGCCCGACGTCGCAGAGTCCGCCATGCGCGCCATCATCGACGAGGCAGCTCACGCCCTGCGCGCCGAGCACGGGGAGTAGCGGCGGCCGCGGCGGGGGGCGAATTCACCGGACGTCCGGTGAATTCGCCCCCGGGACGACGAAATTCCGTCGTCCCGGGGGCGGGATCGCCGTCCCGGCTCCACGGACGGGGGTGTGCACGACGCGCTCGCCGTCCACATCGGGCGCTCGAGCAGGGTTTCTCCACAAGCATCCGGCCGTGCAGGCGGTCGCCGGGCTGACGCGGAGGAAGGTGGTCCCATGAGTCCAGTGAGCTCTCCACCCGGCGACCCGGTCGTGCTTCGCAGAGACGTGCTCGCCTCGGGTGGGTCCGACAAGGAGTTGTACGCCTCGGTGCGGCGCGGCGATCTGGTTCGCATCCGGCAGGGCGCTTACTGTCCGGCGCCCATCTGGGAGTCCGCGAGCGCCGAGGAGCAACATCTGCTGCGCGTTCGCGCCGTCCTTCGTCAGTACGCGCCTGACGTCGCCGTCTCGCACCTCAGCGCCGCTGTGGCCATCGGCGCGCCGCTTCTCCAAGCGCTGCCCACCCAGGTGCACCTGACCCATCTCGACGCGACGGGAGACAGACACCAGGCCGCCGTCACGCATCATCGAGGTGCCTGCACCGTCGAAGACCTGGGTTGTTGGGAGGACCATTGGATCACCTCCCCCACCCGCACTACGCTCGATTGCGCCCGGTTGCTCGACCGCGATGCGGCCGTCTGCCTTCTCGACTGGATGCTCCAGCAGGGTCACACGACCAAGACCCTCTTGCGGTATCGGCTCTCGCACATGCGCACCTGGCCGAAGACGCTGGCCATCCGCCGCTACATCGACGTGGCCGACCCAGCCTCGGAGTCGGTGGGCGAGACCCTGGCGCGGCTGCTCTTCCTCGACCACGGGCTTCCCCTGCCTCGCACTCAGCTCGAGGTGTACGACCAGACGGGTCGCCTGATCGGGCGGCTCGACTTCGCCTGGCCGGAGCTCGCCACCGTGGTCGAGTTCGACGGGCGGGAGAAGTACACGCGCTACCTACGAGAAGGCGAGTCCGCGACCGACGCCGTGCTCCGCGAGAAGGCACGGGAGGACGCCATCCGCGAGGTCACCGGATGGACCGTCGTCCGCATCACCTGGGCCGACGTCGTCCACCGCCCGGCGCAGACGGTCGATCGGATCCGGCGCGCGATGGCCTCGAGAGCCGCCTGAGAGCGGCACCCGCGTCGCGCCACCCCTGGGCCCGGACGGCGAGTTTGCCCCCGGGACGGTGAAATTGCGTCGTCCCAGGGGCGAATTCACCGGACGTCCGGTGAATTCGCCAGCCGCTACGACCCCTCGGCCAGCTCCCGCGAGCGGTTGCGGGCGGCCTCCATGGCGGCGAGGAAGGCGGCACGCACCTTGTGCACCTCCAGCTCGCGCAGCGCGGAGGCGGTGGTGCCGCCCGGCGAGGTGACCTGCTCGCGCAGGACTGTCGGGTGGGTGCCGGTCTCCTGGAGCATCTTGCCGCTGCCGACGAGGGTCTGGATGACGAGGTCGGTGGCGGTGGCGCGGGGCAGCCCGAGGTGCACGCCGGCCTCGATCATCGACTCGACCACGAAGAAGATGTAGGCGGGGCCGGAGCCGGAGATCGCGGTGACGGCGTCCTGCTGCCGCTCGGGGATCCGGACGACGCGCCCCACCGATCGCATGAGGGCCTCGGCCTCGGCGAGCTGGGCGTCGGAGCAGTGCGACCCGGGCGAGACGCCGGCCATGCCCTCGTCGACCAGCGCGGGGGTGTTGGGCATGACCCGCACGACCGCGACCCCTTCGGGCACGTGCGACTCGATGAACGAGGTGGTGATGCCGGCGGCCAGTGACACGACCAGCTTGCCGGGGCGCAGCGCGGGGGCGATCTCGTCGAGCAGCTCGCCCATGTCCTGCGGCTTGACGACCACGGCCACGGTGTCGGCCCTCTCAGCGGCCTCGCGGTTGCCCACCACCGCCACGCCGTAGCGCTCCTCGAGCTCGCGGGCCCGCTCGGGTCGCTTCTCGCCGACGAGCAGCCGGTCGACGCGGCGCCCGGAGCGCACCAGGCCCGAGAGCAGCGTCTCGCCCATGACGCCGGCGCCGATGATCGCCGTCTGTGCCGCAGGGGTCGTCATGCCAGGGCTCCTACTTCTTCGAGATCAGCGAGGTGAGGAAGAACGAGAGGTTTTGCGGTCGCTCCGCCAGCCGTCGCATCAGGTAGCCGTACCACTCGGAACCGTAGGGCACGTAGACCCGCACGGTCTCCCCGGATTCCGCCAGCCGGCGCTGCTCCTCGGGCCGGATGCCGTAGAGCATCTGGTACTCGTAACTGCCCGGCTCGCGGCCGTTGCGCGCGGCGAGGGTGCCGGCGATGGCGACCATGCGCGGGTCGTGGCTGGCCACCATCGGGTAGCCCTGGCCGCTCATGAGCACCTTGAGGCAGCGCACGTAGGACTTGTCGACCTCGAGCCGCTCCTCGAAGGCCACGGACGCCGGTTCGGCGTAGGCGCCCTTGCACAGTCGCACCCGCGACCCCTCGTAGGCGAGCTGGTGACAGTCCTCCTCGGTGCGGCGCAGGTAGGACTGGAGCACGGCACCGGTCTCCGGGAAGTCCTGGCGCAGCTCACGCAGGATGCCGAGCGTGGAGTCGGTGGTGGTGTGGTCCTCCATGTCGAGGGTGACCGTGGTGCCCTGGTTGCGGGCGGCGCGGCAGATGCGACGTGCGTTCTCCAGCGCCAGCTGCTCGCCACTCTCACCCACGTACTGCCCGACTGCCGACAGCTTCACCGACACCTCGGCGCCGTGGGTCAGGCCGGCGTGCCCCAGCGCGGTGAGCGCGTCGAGGTAGGCCTCGACGGTGCGCTCGGCGTCGCCGCGGTCGGAGGTGTCCTCGCCGAGGTGGTCGAGCGTCACGTGCAGGCCGTCGGCGACGAGCTCACCGGCGGCGCGCACGGCGTCCGTCGTGGTCTCGCCGGGCACGTAGCTGCGCACGATGCCGGCGCTGACCGGCATCGTCTCGACGACCTTCTTCACACCGCCGCTGCGGGCGAGCAGGAGCAGGGGCTGACGCAGGAGGGACATGCCGATCACCCTACGGATGGGTCTCGACGGCGAGGTGCTCGCGGGCGAAGGCAAGCGACTCCTCCAGGTCGACCTGACGCTCGGCCGAGGTGCCGCAGCGCCGGGTGTTGATCTCCAGCACCACGTCTCCGGTGAACCCGGACGACGCCAGGTGGCGGCAGAAGTCGGCGGCGTTCATGACGCCCCGACCGGGCACGAGGTGCTCGTCCTTGGCCGAGCCGGTGCCGTCGGTGAGGTGCACGTGCCGCAGCCGCGGGCCGAGGCGCTGCGCCATCTCCACGACGTCTTGACCCGCGATCGCGGCGTGGGAGAGGTCGATGGTGGTGTGCGCGTACGGCTCCTCGGAGGGGTCGCGCCCGGGCAGGTACATCTCGACGCCGCGGCTCGGACCGGCCCGCCACGGGTACATGTTCTCCACCGCGAACGCGAGCCCCGAGGACTGCTCGATCGCGGCGATGCCGTCGACGAACCCCGCGGCGTACTCCTTCTGCCAGCGGAACGGTGGGTGCACCACCACGGTGTCGGCGCCCACCTCGTGCGCCATCTCGGCCGAGCGCACGAGCTTGCCCCAGGGCTCGGTCCCCCACACCCGCTGGGTGAAGAGCAGGCAGGGTGCGTGCACCGACCCGATCGGCACGCCGTAGTGCTCCGCGAGCTTGCGCACGGCCGACTTGTCCTGACTCAGCGCGTCGATGCCGACCATCACCTCGACGGTGTCGTAGCCGAGCAGGGCGGCCCACTTGAAGGCGTGTGCCGTCGACTCGGGGTAGACCGAGCTGGTGGAGAGTCCGACGCGGGGGGTGCGCACGCTCACTCGGCGAGCGCGCGGAGCTGGTCGAGCCGCTCGAGGATGAGTCCCTCGCGCAGCGCCCAGGGGCAGATCTCGAGCGCGGGCAGGTCGAAGATGTCCATACAGGCCTCGGCGACGAGCGCGCCGGGCACGATCTGGTGGGTGCGGCTGGTCGAGACGCCGGGCAGGTCGCCGAGCTCGTCGGCGGCCATGTCGGCGAGCTTGGGGATCCACTCGCGCAGATCGTCGAGTGGCAGCACCCGCGGTACGAGCGGGCCTTCCGACGACGGCGCCGCGCCGCAGATGCGCGCGAGCGACCGGAAGGTCTTCGAGGTCGCCGCGGCGTGGTCGGGGGCGCCCGCGCGCAGCAGGTGGCCCGCGTCGCGGGCGATGGCGGCCCGGATCTGCTTGCGCAGCTCCTTGAGGTCTCCCGACGCCGGCTTCTTGTTGCCGAAGTGGTCGCGCGCCAGCCTCGCGGCACCCAGCGGCAGCGACCACGCGACGTCCGGCAGCTCGTCGGCACCGCCCGCGATCTCCAGCGACCCGCCGCCGATGTCGAACACCGCCAGCCGTCCGGCCGACCAGCCGAACCAGCGACGGACGGCGAGGAAGGTCAGGCGCGCTTCGTCCTCGCCGGTGAGCACCGAGATGCGCACGCCGGTGCGCCCCTCGACATGGTCGAGCACGGCTTGGGAGTTCGCCGCGTCCCGCACCGCGGAGGTGGCGAAGGCGAGCATGTCCTCGCAGCCCTTGTCCTCGGCCGCGTGCACCGCGTCGGCGACGAACTCGGTGAGGGCTGCGATGCCGTCGTCGCTGACGTCTTGGGCACCGTCGGCGTCCTCGTCGTCGACGTCGACCAGGTGCTCGGCCAACCGCAGCGGCTCCTTGTGCGAGTGTGCCGGCAGCGGAGCCGCGCCACCGTGGGCGTCGACCACCAGCAGGTGCCCGGTGTTGGAACCGATGTCGAGGACGCCCAGGCGCATGAGTCCCAACGTACGCGACCGTAGGGTTGCGCCGTGCCCGAAGTGCCCCTCGACTTCCCGCGGGCCTGGGTGGAGTTCGTCAACCCCGACGACGACACCGAGGTGTTGCGCTGCGACCTGACCTGGCTGACGTCGTCCTACACCTGCATCTTCGGCTCCGGCTGCGCGGGCATCTACGCACACTCCCCCGATGTGGGCTGCTGCACCTTGGGCGCCCACTTCGCCGACGACGAAGACGAGAAGCGCGTCGCGCGCGAGGTCAAGAGGCTCACTCCGGATCTCTGGCAGCACCGACCCGCCGGACGCCTCCGGCGCGACGACTGGGTCGAGACCGACGACGAGGGTGAGCGCAAGACGCTGGTGATCGAGGTCGACGGCCAGCAGGCGTGCATCTTCCAGAACCGCCCCGGCTTCAAGCCCGGCGACTTCGCGGACGGCGCCGGCTGTGCCCTGCACGCCCTCGCGCTCGCCGAGGGTCGCTCGTTCGTCGAGACCAAGCCCGACGTCTGCTGGCAGCTCCCGCTGCGCCGCACCTTCCGCGACGTCGAGCGCCCCGACGGCACGGAGTACACCGAGGTCAGCATCAGCGAGTACGAACGCCGCGGCTGGGGCCCCGGCGGACACGACTTCGACTGGTACTGCTCGGGCAACCCCGAGGCGCACGTCGCCCCCGAGCCGGTCTATCTCACCCATGCCGACGAGCTCACCGCGCTGATCGGCGAGGCCGGCTACCGCGAGCTCGTGCGGCACTGTGACGCCCACGTGCGCAGCCGCTCCGCTCTCGCCCTGCACCCCGCCGACCCGCACTGACCCACCCGCCGGGCTCCCGGCGTCCGGGTGGTGCCGCGGCGCGGGGTCGGATGCACCGCACGTCGGGGCCGGTCCCCGGCAGGAGCCGCACCCACCGCCGCGCCCCACCGACCCCACCCACCCCACCCGATGCCCCCCGGTGTGCCGGGGCGAAAGGCAAAGGCTGACAATGAGTGGCATGCGCTTGGACCACCTCTCCTACGCGGCCGGCCCCGACGGGTTGGAGAGCACGGCTCTCCGGTTGGGCCAGGCGCTCGGGCGTGACTTCGAAGACGGCGGGGTGCACCCGCGGTTCGGCACCCGCAACATGGTGCTGCCGCTGGCCGACCGCACCTTCCTCGAGGTCGTCGAGGTGCTCGATCACCCGGCCTCCGACAAGGCGCCGTTCGGTCAGGCGGTCCGTGCCCGCTCCGCCCTCGGTGGCGGATGGCTGGGCTGGGCGGTCGAGGTCGGCGACATCAGCAAGGCCGAGGCCCGACTGGGTCGCGGTGCGGCGCAGGGCAGCCGCTACCGCCCCGACGGCGTCGAGCTGCGCTGGAAGCAGATCGGTGTCAACGGACTCATCGCCGACCCGCAGCTGCCGTTCTTCATCCACTGGGAGTCCGAGCCCGACCTGCACCCCAGTGTCGGCGCCGACGACCGGTTCTTCCTCGACCGGCTCGAGATCGCAGGCGACCCCCAGCGTGTGAGCGAGTGGCTCGGCGAGACCGTCGAGGCGCCGCTCGAGGACATCAAGGTCGAGTGGGTCGCCCCGCACGGCACGCCCGGCATCATCGCGGTGCAGGTGCAGACGCCCACCGGACTGGTGCGGCTCTGAGCCAGGCTCGCCCCGGCCCTCTCGCGGGCGCTCGCCCGAGCCCCAACATCTGGCACCACACCGAGACCTACGAGCTCGAGAACCGCGCCTTCGACCCCGACGGTCTCGTGTGGACGACGATGCGCGGCGTCCGCGACTGGCAGGGCGCCGCCGTGCTCGACCTCGGCTGCGGTACCGGCTTCCACCTCCCCTACTTCTCCCGGACGGCGGCACACGTCGTCGGCGTCGAGCCGCACCCCGAGCTGGTGGCCCTGGCGCGGCGGCGAACCCGCCGCCTGGAGCACGTCGAGGTGCACCAGGGGCTCGCCCAACGTCTACCGCTGCCCACCGACAGTGTCGACGTCGTGCACGCTCGCTGGGCCTACTTCTTCGGCCCCGGCTGCGAACCGGGGTTGGCCGAGCTCGAACGCGTCGTGCGGCCGGGCGGCGTCGCGTTCGTGATCGACAACGACCCCACCCGCGGCACCTTCGGGCCGTGGTTTCGTGAGGGGTTCCCCGATCACCACTCGCCCGCGACGGTGGCCGACTTCTGGGCCGCGCAGGGGTTCGATCGCTCCCCGGTGATGACCCGCTGGGCGTTCGACTCCTTCGACGACCTGGCGAGCGTCGTCCGCATCGAGCTGCCGGGGCACGTGGCGCACCGGGTGATCGCGGAGCACCGGCGCAGCAGTCCGGTGCCGGAGGTCGCCTACGCCGTCGACGTGTGGTGGCGCCGCTACTGAGCGGTGTCGCGCACCGGCCCCGAGGAGTCACGCACCTCGAGGGTCGGTGAGAGCAGCACGCCACGATGCCGGGTGCGCGGACGACCCACGACCTGCTCCAGCGCCCGCACGACCTCGACCGCCACCTGCTCCAGAGGCTGGCGCACCGACGAGAGCCCCGGACGCACCACCTGTGCTGTGAGCGAGTCGTCGAAGCCGACGACCGCGACGTCGTCGCCTGCCCGCAGGCCCCGCTCGCCCAAGGTGTGCAAGACCCCCATGGCCAGGGTGTCGGAGGCGCAGACGAACGCCGTGGGCGCCGCCTCGTCGAGCAGGACGGCGCTGGCGCTGCGACCGGAGGTGACGGTGTCCTCGACGCGAGAGGCGAGCCCGGTGGTCGAGAGGTCGCGGTCGTGCATGGCGCGGTGCCACCCGGAGCGCCGGTCCTCGCCGATGCGGGAGTCCTTGTGCCAACCGATCCAGGCGACCCGGGTGTGCCCCTTGTCGAGCAGGTGCGCCGTGGCGAGCTCGCAGCCGGCGGCGCCGTCGACGTCGACCCAGGCATGGCCGGCCGCTCCGTCGTCCCAGGGGCGCCCGAAAGCCACGAAGGGCGCCCGCCGATCGTCGAGCCACCGCGCCTGCGGGTTGCCGAGGTAGGTGTCGGTCACTACGAACGCGTCGACCGCGGTGGAGCGCAGTAGGTCGTCGTAGCCGGCGAGCGGATCGCTCGCGTCGCCCGAGAAGAGCAGAACGTGGTACCCGGCCTCACGGGAGGCATCGACCAGGGAGTGCACGAAACGGTCCATGGTCGCGTTGGCCGTGCCCTCCTGCGCCGCCGCGATGCGCAGCCCGATCAGGTGGGAGGCGCGGGTGCGCAGGTTGCGGGCCGCGCGGTTGGGCAGGTAGCCCAGGTCGGCGATCGCCTGCTGCACGCGGGCGAGGGTGTCGGGGCGCAGCAGGTCGGGAGAGTTCACCGCGTTCGACACCGTCTGCCGCGACACCCCCGCCCGCTCGGCCACGTCGGCCAGGGTCGGCGGGCTGCCGGACGGCACCCCGCCCGGCTCGGAGACGTGGCGCGGAACCTGCGAAGGCGCGGGCGACGACGGACGACGACGGGCCGGCTCGGACTCCACGTGCCCACCTCCCGCCGTCCGGACGAACATGGCTGGATCGTTCCAACCGACGGGTCGAGGATACGACCTCTCCCGCACCTCACACCCCCACGTTTGGTCGAGAACTGCACTCCGACCGGCCGTTTTACCCTCGTTTGGTACCAAACGGCCACCACCACGACCGCCCCCGGGACCACGGCCCGGCTGCGGTGTCGGCACCGTGACCTAGGTTCGATCCATGGCCACCCGCACCGCATCGAAGACACCCCGCCCGGTCTACCGGTGCTCCGAATGCGGGTGGGAGACGGGCAAGTGGGTCGGTCGGTGCGGCGAGTGCCAGGCGTGGGGGTCGGTGGCGGAGGCGGCGAAGCCGGCGCTGCGAGCCGAGGCGACGCCGGTCACCAGCCGGGCGGTGCCGATCGGTCAGGTGGCGGTCGAGGACGCCGCCTTCCGCTCCAGCGGGGTGGGCGAGCTCGACCGGGTGCTGGGCGGTGGCCTGGTGCCCGGGGCGGCGATCCTGCTCGCCGGCGAGCCGGGGGTCGGCAAGAGCACGCTGTTGCTCGAGGTGGCGGCGTCCACGGCTCGCACCCCGCAGCGGGTTCTCTACGTGACCGGCGAGGAGTCCGCCTCGCAGGTGCGGCTGCGCGCCGACCGCACCCAGGGAGTGCACGACGAGCTCTACCTGGCCGCCGAGACCGACCTGGGTGCGGTGCTCACCCACATCGAGCAGACCCGGCCGACCCTGCTGGTGGTCGACTCGATCCAGACCATCGGCGCCGCCGGCATCGAGGGCGTGCCCGGCGGGGTCACCCAGGTCAAGGAGGTCGCGGCCGCGCTCATCCGGGTCGCGAAGACCCGCAACATCACCACGGTCATCGTCGGTCACGTCACGAAGGACGGCTCCATCGCCGGCCCGCGCGTGCTCGAGCACCTGGTCGACGTCGTGCTGCACTTCGAGGGCGATCGCAACAGTCGCTTCCGCATGGTGCGCGCCCACAAGAACCGCTTCGGCCCGGTCGACGAGGTCGGCTGCTTCGAGCTGGGCAACGCCGGCATCCTCGGCGTCACCGACCCCACCGGGCTCTTCGTCGAGCAGCACCACGGCACGGTGCCGGGCACCTGCGTGGCGGTCACCCTCGAGGGGCGTCGCCCACTGCTGGCCGAGGTGCAGGCCCTGGTCAGCCAGGCCACGCTCGACAAGCCGCGCCGGGCCGTGGCCGGGCTCGACACCTCGCGGGTGGCGATGGTGCTCGCGGTGCTGGAGAAGCACTGCGGGCTACAACTGCCCCGCCAAGACGTCTTCGTCTCCACGGTCGGCGGCGCTCGGCTGCACGAGCCGGCCAGCGATCTCGCGCTGGCCGCGGCGCTGGTGTCGTCCTACGTCACGCAGGCGCCGCCCGCGGCCACGGTCGCGATCGGCGAGATCGGCCTGGCCGGCGAGCTTCGCCGCGTGCGCGAGCTGCCCCAGCGCATCGCCGAGGCCGCCCGGCTGGGCTTCGAGCGCGCCGTCGTGCCGTGCGAGCCCGGCCGCCGCCCCGGCCGCCGCACGGTCGACGGCCTGGAGGTGATCGAGGCGCCCACGGTCATGTCGGCCCTGCACGCGCTGGGGTTCACCAAGAACGGTTGAGCACGCAGCGTCCGGCCGCCCGTAGACTCCCGCCAGGGCGCGGCCGCCGCGCCCACTCCCCTTGGAGGAACCCGTGTCCGACCGCCCCACCGAGTCGCAACGGCTGCGTGCCGTCCTGGCCGAGATCGCGCCCGGCACCGGTCTGCGCGACGGCTTGGAGCGCATCCTGCGCGGGCGTACCGGCGCGCTGATCGTCATCGGGCACGACGAGGTCGTCGACGACATCTGCACGGGTGGCTTCGAGCTCGACGTGCCGTTCACGCCGACCGGCCTGCGCGAGCTGGCGAAGATGGACGGCGCGATCGTCGTCGACGCCGACCTCACCCGCATCGTGCGCGCGGCCGTGCACCTCATGCCCGACCACTCCCTGCCCAGTTCCGAGACCGGCACCCGGCACCGCACCGCCGACCGTGTCGCCCGCCAGACCGGCTTCCCGGTGATCTCGGTGTCGCAGTCGATGCAGATCATCGCCGCCTACGTGGGCGGCCTGCGCCACGTGCTCGAGGACTCCGGCCAGATCCTCTCCCGCGCCAACCAGGCGCTGGCCACCCTCGAGCGCTACAAGATGCGCCTCGACGAAGTCGCCAGCACCCTCTCCGCACTCGAGATCGAGGATCTCGTGACGGTGCGCGACGTCGCCGTGGTCGCCCAGCGGCTCGAGATGGTCACCCGTATCGCCCGCGAGGTCGAGGACTACGTGCTCGAGCTCGGCACCGACGGCCGGCTGCTCTCGCTCCAGCTCGAGGAGCTCGTCACCGGCGTCGACGCCGAGCGGCAGCTGATCGTGCGCGACTACCTCCCCGAGGACGCCGACCCCAGTGGCCCGCTCGCCGAGCTGGCCGCTCTCTCCCCTGCCGAGCTGGTCGACCCCGCCGCGGTCGCCGCCGTACTGGGGCTGGGCCGGGGCGAGGTGCTCGACGGCAGCGTCGCTCCGCGCGGGTACCGGCTGCTGGCGAAGGTGCCGCGCTTGCCCAGCACGGTCATCACCCGGCTCGTCGAGCACTTCGGCACGCTCCAGAAGCTGCTCACCGCCAGCGCCCACGACCTCCAGACCGTCGACGGCGTCGGCGAGCTGCGTGCGCGGTCCGTGCGCGAGGGCCTCTCGCGCCTGGCCGAGTCCACGATCCTCGAGCGCTACGTCTAAGAGGCGCCCCTCCACGTTCGGCGTGAGGTCATCGGGCATGCACGACCCGCCTTCATCGCCGCGCAGGCGATGCCGCGCTGACGTCGCGGAGGTTCCACCCGCACCCGTACCCGCCCTGCCGCGGGTCTGTTGACCGCCACCCTGGCCACGGCCGGGCTCTCCGCGTGAGGTGGCGACGACTCCCCAGCCCTGCACCCGGCACCGCTTCGTGGCTTCGTGGCTTCGTCTGTGGCCCCGAAGGCGGCGCCGACGGCCGCACCACCCCGTGGCGGAGCACCGACACCGCGAGTCTCACCCTGTCCGACGGTCGCGCGGTCACGATCCCGGGCCAGATCCGCAACACCAGCACGCGCCACACCCCGCCAGTCGGCGAGGTCGAGTTGCTGGTCACCGGTACCGGCTGACGCCGTTCGAGCCCTCGGTCGCGCACCCCACCTCCCATGGACGGCACGCTCAGTCGACGGCGCGCCGGCGTTCGAGCATGACGGTGTCGCGCCACACGCCGTCCAACTGTGCGATGCGTGAGCGGACGCCGAGCGTGACGTACCCGGCCGAGCGATGGAGCGCGAGGCTGGCCCGGTTCTCGGGGAAGATCGCGGTCTGCAGGGTCCACAGACCGCCGGCGTCGGCCTCGGTGACCTGTCGGTGCAGCAGCGCCCGCCCGACGCCCGCACCGCGAGCCGACTCCGCGACGTACACCGACGTCTCCCCTACCCCGGCGTAGCAGGCGCGGGTCGAGGTGGGCGAGACGCCCGTCCACCCCAGGACGTCGTTCGCGCGCTCGGCCACCCAGCGATGCTCGGGCAGCCATTTGTCGCGCAGCTTCGCCACGCTCGGCACGTCGGTCTCGAAGGTCGCGTTGCGCGTCGCGATGCCCTCGGCGTAGATCTCCCGCACGCGTGGCAGGTCGGCCTCCGTCATCGCCCGGGTGGTGACGTCGGCAGGCAGGTCGCCCGGGCAGCACGGCGCGGTGGCGAGCGTGCCCATCACGACGTCGGCCGCGTGCGGCAGCCCCGCGCAGCAGGCCTGGTTGACCGAGACCAGGCTGGCGGTGCCGACCTTCTCGACCGCGACGTACCCGGTCTCTGCTAGCCGGCGTACGTGATGGGAGCAGGTGGCCTGACTGATGCCCAGCGCGGCCGCGAGATCGCCCACCTTCACCGGGGCCGGCGCCGTGGCGACGGCGTGCAGCAGCCGCACCCGCGTGGGGTCGGCCAGGGTGCCGAACCAATCCGCGTAGGTGGTCGCGAGCTCGATGTCGAGGGACGCCATAACACCCAGCCTAGCTTCTTCATCGACATGCGTCGATGTATCCCCATCGACCATGACCGATGAAGCTTCCTCCTCCCCCGGCCCGCTTTCGACGGCGGGCCGGCGCACTGCTGCGGCTGACGCCCCGCTCGGTCGCCGCGAGTTCCCTCGCGGTGTGTACTGCTCCGATGAGGCCCGCCCGTACCGTCCGCACCGCCCGCACGTGCGCAGGCCTCGTGGGCGCCGTCCTGCTGGGCACGACCGCATGCAGCGGGGAGGCCACCGACCCCGACGAGGCGCTGCGCCACGCCTGCGCGGAGACCTCCGGATCAGGATCCCCGAGCCGCATCGAGACTGGTCCGGCCTTCACGACCACCCGCTTCGTCAACGGCGGGACCGACGAGATCACCCCCGACGACCCGGCCTCCACCGAGTACCCGACCGTCGGGGTCGACGACAACCGGGCCTGGGTCGGCGTCCTGATCACCGCGGACGGCGTCTGTGCGGCCGTGGCCTACGCGGTCGACCTGGAGGGCTGGCGGGTGCGAGGCGGGTTGATCCGGGTGCGGCATGAGACCGGCAGGCCGGCGGCCGAGCCCGACGACGATCGGATCGACGTCGAGTTCAGCCCCGAGCGCTTCCCGGCGACCCTGAGCGCCGACGGCCCCGAGCGGGACAGCCCTCTGGCCAGCGCCGCAGCGCCGTGGAGCGACTGCGTGCAGGTGAGCGCCGCGCTCGACCTGGCCGGACCCGGCGGCTCGGTGGCCACCTGGTACGCCCAGGGGCGGTACGGCGCACGCTGCGACGCGTGAACGGGCCCTCACACCAGGAGCAGGACGCGCG
Organism: Nocardioides acrostichi; assembly: GCF_015319165.1. GTDB lineage: Bacteria > Actinomycetota > Actinomycetes > Propionibacteriales > Nocardioidaceae > Nocardioides > Nocardioides acrostichi. The sequence goes on along the minus strand of NZ_JADIVZ010000016.1, from coordinate 9,998 downwards.
GGGACTCGCTCACCCGCACGCGCTGGCCCCAGGTGAGGGTGAGCCGATCGGACTCGATGCCGTCGCCGAAGGCCACCAGCCGGTCGGACTCCACCACCACGGCGATGCCCTCCTCCAGCCCGGCGCCCGGGCCGAGCATGCCGGCGGTGTGCTCGACGCCGGTGACGGGCGAGGGCCAGGCCTCGCGCACGAACCAGGCCAGGCCGCGCTGGGTCGCGGCCGGCAGTGGCATGGTGTCGCCGCGCTCGCGCGAGACCGATCGGCACCACCCCGTGGCGCCGGTGCCGGTGGTGACGAGCAGGCCCGAGCTGGCCTGCCGCTCGCGCGCACCGTCGGGCTCGACGAGGGTCCATCGCGCGGTCTGGTGGGTCTCGTGCCCGAGGTAGATCTCGTTGAGGGCGTCGAGCCGCTGGCCGTCGTCGGCCTCGGCGCGCACCATCGCCCGCCGCTCGACCGGTGCCCGACCGGCCACCACAGCGGGCAACAGCTCCTCGACCTCGGCCGGAGCGTGCCGCACGAGCACGCCGGCGTTGCGCCCGGGGTCGGGGTCGACTCCGATCACCGGGTTGCCGTCGAGGTAGCGCGCCACGTTGGCCACCAGACCGTCTTGACCCACCACGACCACGACGTCCTCGGGCGCGAACCGGAAACGCGGCAGGTCGGCCCGCTCGACCCGCCCCTGCCGCCAACCCCGCGGGATGGCCGCCTCGACCACCGCCAAGGCCGAGCGCTGCGCGGCGTCTCGCGCCTCGACCTCGACCAGGTCGCGCCCGCGCGTGCGCAGGAAGAACGCGGCCTGGCCGGCCGAACCGTGGGTGGCGAGCAGGCCGTCGCGCTCGGTGGTCCGGTGCACCACGACGACCCGCGGTGCGAGCGTCATCGCTGGCTCCTCACCTCGGTGCTCGCGCCCAGGCGGGCTAGCGCCGTCGTCACGACGTCCGGACTGAGCACCAGGGTGCCCACCTCGGGCAACTGCCCGGCCAACTCCTGGAGCGCGAGCGCCATCAAAACGCCGGGTTCGGCGTCGCGGTAGGCGGCCACCCGGGCGCTCTCGGCCTCGGCCCGGGCCACGCCGGTGGCGGCGATGCCCTCGGCCGCGGCCCGCTGTGTCTCTCGAGTACGCGCCACCTCGGCCCGGACGGCGACCTCGTCGGCCGCGGCCGCCTCCTGCGCCCGGCGCCGCTCGTTGGCACCGCGCTGGGCGACCAGCTGCTCCTCGCGCCGGGCGAGCTCGATCTGGTTGGCCAGCTCGTTCTCGGCGATGGCGCGCTCGCGTTCGACCGCCACCGCGCGGCGCTCGTAGGTGGCACGGTCGGCCTCCTGCTGGAGCTGCTCGCGGGTGGTGGTCCGCAGCGCCTTCTCGACATCCGGCTCGGGCGTCAGGGCGACGACGCGTACGTCGACCACCTCGAGCCCGGTGCCCACCAGCCGGGCGTCGCCGACCAGGCCCTCACGCACCGCCTCTCGCACGACGGGCACGCCGGCGGTGAGCGCGGCGACCAGCTCGAGCCCGGCGACGGCCTCGATCACGTGCTGCTGGGCGGCCTCCGAGAGCAGGGTCTGCACCTGAGCCATCGGCGCACCACGCCAGCGACCGCTCACCGGGTCGATGCCGAAGTCGATGCGGCCGGCAGCCAGGGCCGGCTCGCTGAAGCGGAAGGTGACGGTGAGCTGGGCGGCGAGATCCTGGAAGTCGCTGGTGCGGCCGTGCACCACCAGCGGCACCTCCTGATCGTCGACCGGGAGCTCCGAGAGGGCGCTGCTCAGCGGACGGAACCAGAAGCTGCCACCCGTGGTGGCGCGCAGCACGGTGCCGTTGCGCACCAGTCGCACGTGGGTGGTCTCGTCGGCGCGCAGGTGCCGCACGAACGGGTAGCGCTTGATGTCAGCCATGCGAGGACTCCTTTGTCGTCGTTATGACGATAACTATCCTCCAACCCGCCCCTTTCGTCAACTTGACGATTAGCGTTAGCCTGACACCATGCCTGGCCTCCCGGATGCCGTCGTGCCCGTGGCCCTGGCCGCCGACCTCGTCGTGCTCACCCTCGTCGACGGCTCGCTGCACGTGCTCGCCGTCCGGCGCGCCGAGGCGCCGTTCATCGGCCGCTGGGCGCTGCCGGGCGGGTTCGTCCGCGAGGGCGAGAGCGCGCAGCGAGCCGCCGAGCGCGAGCTGGCCGAGGAAACCGGGCTCGGGTCGCGCGTGCACCTCGAGCAGCTGGCCAGCTACTCAGACCCGGCGCGCGACCCGCGCGGGCGCGTGGTCAGCGTGGCCCACCTAGCCCTCGTCCCCGCAGACGATGCGCCGCCGGAGGCGATGCGCGCCGGCGGCGATGCCGCCGAGGTCGCCTGGCTCCCCGTCACCGACGACGGCTCCACCGCCGAGCCCCTCGCCTTCGACCACGCCCGGATCCTGCGCGACGGGGTCGAGCGAGCCCGCGCCAAGCTCGAGTACTCCGCACTGGCGGCGGCCTTCTGCGAGGAGGAGTTCACCGTCGGCGAGCTCCGCCGGGTCTACGACGCCGTCTGGGGAGTGCGGCTCGACGCCCGCAACTTCCACCGCAAGGTCACCGGTGCGCGCGGGTTCCTCGACCCGGTCGGCACCACCACCACGAGGGACGGCGGTCGTCCGGCCGCGCTCTTCCGCCGCGGGCCGGCGTCCACCCTCAACCCCCCGATCACCCGGCCACCCGAACCCGACTGACCGCTCTGCCTCAGAGCTGGCTCTGCACCCCGGCCAGCAGTTGGCGTGCCATGACGATCCGCTGCACCTGGTTGGTGCCCTCGTAGATCTGGGTGATCTTGGCGTCGCGCATCATCCGCTCCACGGGGTAGTCGCGAGTGAAGCCGTACCCCCCGAGGATCTGCACCGCGTCGACGGTGACGGCCATGGCGGTGTCGGAGGCGAACGCCTTGGCGGCGGCTCCGAAGAAGGTGAGGTCGGCGTCGCCGCGCTCGGAGCGACCGGCGGCGGCGTAGGTGAGCTGACGGGCGGCCTCGACCTTCATGCCCATGTCGGCGAGCATGAACTGGAGCCCTTGGAAGTCGCTGATCGGCTTGCCGAACTGCTGCCGCTCCTGGGCGTAGCCGAGCGCGTAGTCGAGGGCGCCCTGAGCGATGCCGACGGCCTGTGCCGCGATCGTCACGCGTGTGTGGTCGAGGGTCTTCATGGCGGTGGCGAATCCGGAGCCCTCCTCGCCGATCATCCGATCAGCCGGGATGCGCACGTTGTCGAGGTAGACCTCGCGCGTCGGGGACCCCTTGATGCCGAGCTTCTTCTCCGGCGCCCCGAACGAGACACCCTCGTCGGACCTCTCCACCACGAACGCCGAGATGCCCTTCGACCGCGCGTCGGGGTCGGTCACGGCCATGACGGTGTAGAACTCCGACTCGCCCGCGTTGGTGATCCAGCGCTTGGTGCCACTCAGCACCCACTCCTCGCCGTCGCGCACGGCTTTGGTCTTCATCGACACCGCATCCGAGCCCGCCTCGGGTTCGGAGAGGCAGTAGGAGAAGCCGCCCTCGCCACGCGCGAGCGCACCGAGGTAGTGCTTCTTGAGCTCCTCCGACCCGCTCAGCATGACCGGCAGCGACCCCAGCTTGTTGACCGCCGGAATGAGGGACGACGACGCGCACGCGCGAGCGACCTCCTCGATCACCAGCACCGTGGCCAGCGCGTCCGCCCCGGCTCCGCCGTACTCCTCGGGCACGTGCGGGGCGTGGAAGTCGGCGCTGGTCAGCGCCTCGGCGGCCTCGCGCGGGTAGCGGGCCTCCTCGTCGACCTCGGCCGCGTACGGCGCCACCTTCGCCTCGCACAGATCACGCACGGCTTCGCGGATCGCCTGGTGCTCCTCACTGAGCGCGTACATCGGCATGTCGGTCACGGCGATCCTCTCGGTGGCTGGTACTGAGTACCGTACTCTCGGGATTCAGTGTCATCCAAACGCGTGGAGGTCCGCATGCCCGACAGCACTCCCCGAGAGCGCTTGCGCGAGGCGGCCTTCGCTCTGTTCGAGGAGCGCGGCTACGAGGCGACCACGGTCGGCGACATCGCGACCGCTGCCGGCGTCGGCCGCACCACGTTCTTCCGTGCCTTCGCCACCAAGGACGACGTCGTGCTCCCCGACCACGACGAGCTGCTCGGCCAGGTGCGCACCCGACTCGCGAGCCTGCGCTCCGGGCGCCCCACCCGCGCAACGGTCGACGTCGCCCTGCGCGACGGGTCGCGCATCGTGCTCGAGCACTATCTCGCGGAGGGCGAGCTGGCCCGCACCCGCTACCGCCTGCTGCGCTCCGTACCCGCCCTGCGTGACCGCGAGCTCATCGTCACCGCGCGCTACCAGCGGGTCTTCCGCGAGGCGCTGCGCGGCTGGACCAACGAGCAGGACGGCGACGACCTGCGCGCCGAACTGCTCGGCGTGGCCGTCACGTCGGCTCACAACCACGTGCTGCGCCGCTGGCTGCGGGGCTCGATCGACGCCGCCGGCGCCCACGCCGAGCTCGAGCGCGCCCTCGACACCGCCATCCCCCCAGCTCGCCCGGACGGCGCCACGCCGGGGTCCGCCGTCGTCGTGCTGCGCCACGGCGCACCGGTCGAGGAGGTGCTGGTCGCCGTCCGCGACAGCCTGGACCAGCTGCCCGATCCGGGCCGAGATCCGGGTTAAAGGTCGGGCAACTCGCTGAGATCTCGGGCCGACCTGCCGATGATCACCTCGTGGACTCCACCAACCGGCGCGACGTGCGCGGGCGGAGCCATGCCCCGGCGCAGCCCCGGCGCCAGTCCGACTCCTCGGACGGCGACGCGCTGATGGCGCGCTGGCTGGACCACCACGCGGGTGGTTCCACGCCTTCTCCCTCGGCGCGATCGGCCCCGGCCACCCCACAGAGCCCGACCACTCGGCCGGCGCTGTCCACCCGCGCGCGGACCGGCCTCGGGCCGATGTGGAGCCTGCTGAGCTCCACGGTCGCCACCGCGGTGGGAACCTCGGCCACCGTGAGGCCGGTCGATGACCCCACTGGCAAACGAGGCAGCGCCGACGAACGGGACACCCACGTCGCTGGGCACGGCTACCACTCGCCCCAGGCGCGCGCGGCCAGGGAGCAGGCGGCAGCCGCGGCGCGACCCGCCGGCCCCGGAGCCCCCGACATCACGTTCAAGCCGCGCACGGGCGGGCGCACCCTGGCCGGGCTCGTGGTGCTGGCCGGCGCCGTGGCGACGATCTGGTACGCCCGGCTCACCTACGTCACGCGCAGCCAGCTCGACCTGACGCTGGCCGCCGTCCTGACCTTCACCACGGCCGTGGTCTGGGCAGTACGCGCCGGGTCGACGCCGGCCCAGGTCAGCCTGCGCGGCTCGCGACTACTCGTCGACCAAGGAAACGAGCACCACGAGTTCGACGCCGCCACGGCACGTTTCGAGCAGCTCGGCCGGCCGGGCCGCCACGGGTGGGCGCTCATGGTGCAGCGCCGCGGCCAGGGACCGTTCCGCATCGACGGTTCCATGGTCGACGGACGCCGATTCGTCGAGGCGCTGCGCTACTACCACCCGGATCTCTGACCGGCCACAGCCAGAACTGGAACGTGTTCTACCGTGGTGCTCTAGCATCGGCCGGATGATGAACGGCTTCCACCCCGAGGACATCTCCGACGAGGAGCTGGACCGCCAGCGCGACCTCTACGGCCCGTTCACCGACGTGCTGCGCGACCTCGTCGACGCCGGCATCCGCACCGAGGTCGGCGAGGCAGAGATCCACGGCGTCCAGGTCGAGCTTGAGGCGATCGTGGCGCGCCTGCGCGAGCGGCAGATCCCCGGCGCGTACGGCGTGCGCTACACCTCGTCGCGCCGCAGCCGCGCCTGGGGCAACTCGGTGGTCGGCGTCCGCAACGCCATCGCCCCGCCGCTGCGGGTGCACTGGCACCCCGACGCCACGGGCGAGGTCTGGGCGGACTTCGAGCTCGGCGCCGCCTACGAGGGACCACCCGGACTCGTGCACGGCGGCATCTGCTCGCTACTCCTCGACCAACTGCTCGGCGAGTCCGCCGGGTGCGCCCAGCGCGCCGGCATGACCGCCACGCTCACGCTCACCTACCGCGCCCCCACGCCGCTCGGCCCGCTACGCGGCGAGGCCTGGGTCGACCGGCACGAGGACCGCAAAACCTGGTGCCGCGGCCATCTGATCGGTCCCGAGGGTGTCACCGTCGAGGCCGAAGGACTCTTCATTCAGCCCCGGACACCCCGCGGATCCGACACCCCCGCCCCACCGGACTGACCCACCTCCCCGGAAGGTCGGACGGCGTTTCTCCCCCTGGGACGGTGAAACTTCGCCGTCCCAGGGGCGAATTCGCCGGACGTCCGGTGAATTCGCCCACCGGCCCCGGCCCACACCTCAGTCCCCGACCTTGACGCCCCGCTCGCCGGCGTCGGTGAGCCGGGCCTCCTCGAGGGCGCGGGACTCCAAGGCGGCGCGCCGCTCGGACTCGTCAGCAGCGCGCTTGTCGGCGTAGGCCCCCGGGTCGGAGACCAGGTCGGAGGCACCTCTTTCGAGCCGCTCGAGGGCGGCGCGGGCGAAGATCTGCTGCTCGGTGGCGGTGCGCTCCGACCGGCCGCGGCCCAGGAACGAGACCAGCCAGTGCAGCACGGCGGTGACCCGGTTCTTGAACCCCGTGATGTACACGAGGTGCACCGCGAGCCACATCAGCCAGGCAACGAAGCCGGTGAGGCGCAGCCTGCCGACCATCGCGACGGCCCGGAACCGGCTGATGGTGGCCATCGAGCCCTTGTCGAAGTAGTGGAACGGCGCCTGGGCCGGCTTGTCGCGCAGCCGCCCGTCGATCTCCTTGGCGGCGTACTTGGCACCCTGGATCGCCACCTGCGCCACGCCGGGCAGGTTGTCGAGGGCGATCATGTCGCCGACGACGAACACCTCGGGGTAGCCGGGCAGCGTGAGGTCGGGGTTGACGCCGATGCGGCCGGCCCGGTCCAGCGGCGCACCGGTCTGCTCGGCCAGCGTGCGACCCAGCGGGCTGCCCTGCACGCCGGCGGCCCAGATCTTGGTGACCGAATCGAGGGTCTCGACGGTGCCGTCCTTGTACTTCATCGTGAGGGTGCGCTCGTCGAGGTCGGTCACCATCGCCCCGAGCCGCACCTCGACGCCGAGGCCCTCCAGCGCCTTCTTGGTCTTCTCGCCCAAGCGCGCCCCGAACGGCGGGAGCACCTGACCCGCCGCGTCGACGAGGACGACACGAGCGGTGCGGGTGTTGATGGCGCGGAAGTCGTGGCGCAGCGTGCGACGGGCCAGCTCCGCGATCTGGCCGGCCATCTCGACCCCGGTGGGACCGGCGCCGACGACGACGAACGTGAGCAGATGGTCGACGTCCTCACCGCGGGCGGCGCCCAGTTCGGCGAGCTCGAAGGCGCCGAAGATGCGGCCGCGCAGCTCAAGCGCGTCGTCGACACTCTTCATGCCGGGCGCGAACTCGGCGAACTGGTCGTTGCCGAAGTAGCTCTGCCCGGCGCCCGCCGCCACGATGAGCGAGTCGTAGGGCGTGACGTTGTGGCGACCGAGCACCTGAGAGGTGACCAGTCGCCGCTCGAGGTCGATGTGGGTCACCTCGCCGAGGAGCACCCGCGCGTTGCGCTGGCCGCTGAGCACCTCCCGCGTCGGTGGTGCGATCTCGCCCTCGGAGAGGATCCCGGTCGCGACCTGGTAGAGCAGCGGCTGGAAGAGGTGGTGGGTGGTCTTGGCGATCATCGTGACTTCGACGTCGGAGCGCCGCAGGGCCTTGGTGCCGAAGAGACCACCGAAGCCCGAGCCGATCACGACCACTCGGTGGGGTGCTCCCTGCTGGCCTGCCTCGGACATCACTTGCTCCTCACTGCGGCGGCCCCTCGCGGCCACTCCGCATTCGCCCGCTTCCCAAGCCCCCAGTCTCGCCCGAGCGGGGGCATGAGGGCCAAACCCGAGCGGACGTCGACTCGCTCACACCCTGGTCTGGACCGGCCCCGAGCGCAGGTCACGAATTGGGCAAAAGTCCGCAAGTGCGGCGTTTGCTGCTCGACACCTAGGGGTAGACAAAGTTTGGTGTGTTGTCAGGCCGGACGACTGCCGGCCTGCTTCACCTTCCGCACCACACCCGCACCATGGGGGTCACGACGTGTCACTGAGCCGACCCGTGCTGGCGCTCGGCGCCGGCCCCCGGGTCGTCGCCGACGCCCGCAGGTGGGTGGTGGGCACGGTGGCCGAGATGGGACGCGACGACCTCACCGAGACCGCCGAACTCGGCGTCTCCGAACTCGTCACCAACGCCCTGCTGCACGGTTCCGCCCCGATCCAGGTGGCCGTGCGCGGCACGCGGGAGCACCCCCGCATCGAGGTCCGCGACGCCTCCCCGGAGCGTCCCGTGATGCCGCACAGCCGCGGCACCTCCGCCGGCGACCACCGCCCCGGGAATGTCGATCTCGACACCGTTCTCGACGACCTGGACCTCGAGGGGCTCGAGGCCGGGGCCTTCGCCCTGGCCACCGTCGGGCGTGGACTCGACATGGTCGCCCGCTGCTCCGAGGCCTGGGGAGCCGACATCGAGGAGGACGGTAAGGTCGTCTGGTTCTCCCCGGCAACACAGTTCGCCGAGGACGAAGGGGTCGCCGGCGTCGTCAGTGATCTCGACCTCCCCCGTGCGGAGACCATCGACGACCCGGTCACGGTGCACCTGCTCGGCGCGCCCGGCTACCTGGTCGAGAGGCTTCAACGCCACGTGCGCGAGTTGCGTCGCGAGGTGCGGCTGCTGGGCTTCTCCTACGGCAACGCCTACCCCGCCGCGGCCACGCTCGCCGATCTCTTCCCGCTGCTGGTGCCGCTCACCGAGTCTCGCTACATCGACGCCGTCAGTCTCTCGGCGGCCGGTCGCGGCCTCGATCTCTCCGTGGTCGTCTCGCGCGGCAGCGCACTCGCCGCCCGGCAGGCCGCCGACCTCCTCGACAAGGCCGACGACTTCTGCCGCCAAGAAGAGCTGCTCACCTTGCATCGTGACGACCAGCTGTGCGAGTTCCAGGACTGGTACCTCGACCAGTTCGCCCAGCAGGCCGCAGGCCACCCCGCCGCCCCGTGGCAGGTGCCGGTCACCGACCCCCACGCCAGCGCCTGCTGACCTGGCATGAGGTCTCACCCGTAGCCGAGGGCGTGCAGCCGGTCGTCGTCGATGCCGAAGTGGTGGGCGATCTCGTGCACGACGGTCACCCGGATCTCCTCGACCAGCTGCTCGAGTGAATCGCAGTAGTCCATCAAGGGCCTGCGGAAGAGGAAGATCCGGTCGGGCAGCGCGCCGCCCTCGTTGAGCCCCCGCTCGGTGAGTGCGACGCCCTCGTAGAGTCCGAGCAGGTCATCGGCCTCTTCGGGCGGGGGCTCGTCGGCCACCAACACCACCACGTTGTGCACCAGCGCGGCCAACTCGTCGGGGATAGCGTCGAGCGCCTCGTCGACCAGGGCGTCGAATCGGGCGGCGTCCATCTCCCACGGCATGGCTGCATGGTGCCGGAACGAGACAAGCCCAGGTCTGTGCGACCTGGGCTTGTGGACGGCGACCCCGACGGGACTCGAACCCGCGGCCTCCGCCGTGACAGGGCGGCGCGCTAACCAACTGCGCTACGGGGCCATTGCTCTCATCCGGCTCTCACCGGCGAAGCGATGGGAACTGTAGCCCACCGACTCCGAGGCTCCCAATTCCGCGGGCCACCTCGACCCGCACGAGCGTCGAGCAGGCCCGTGACCGTACCCTCAACCGGATTCGAACCGGCGCTACCGCCGTGAAAGGGCGGGGTCTTCGGCCACCCGCCCGCTAGACGATGGGGGCCCGGCCCCACCCACGCGGACAGGAGGAGTCCCGTGGAGTGGTGGGGTTTGAGGACCGGCGTGGTGGCGTGAAGTAGGCGGCCATCGGCGGAATCTTCGGTGTGAAACGACCAAGTCACGCACTGAAGGAGAACCACCGATGGCCTTGTCCCA
>NZ_JADIVZ010000015.1 GCF_015319165.1 Nocardioides acrostichi | reverse complement strand
AGGCCGGAGGTGTACAGCAGTAATGCCCAGCCGACCGGTACTAATAGGCCGAGGGCTTGCCCTCACACACTCTCAACACACACCACAAACCAGACCAATGGTCAACTGTGGTCATCGTGTCCCCACCCCCCACCCGGGGGCGGTAAGGCGAGTGTGTGGCACCAAGCCACACCAACACCGTGTGCACATGCATCAACGCACCACACACGCCCTGCAAACACACAACAACATCATGTGTGTCTCGCGTCCACACCACCCATCACAACACCAGTGATAACTACATAGACCAACCACACCACCGCCTGGGTGAACACCCCCCAGAACACCAGGTGTGGGTTGAAAGAGTTACGGCGGCCATAGCGACAGGGAAACACCCGGTCCCATCCCGAACCCGGAAGTTAAGCCTGCCAGCGCCGATGGTACTGCGACCGAGAGATCGTGGGAGAGTAGGACGCCGCCGGACATCCTTTCCACAGGGGCCATCGCATCGCGATGGCCCCTGTGATGCTTTTCGTCTCCACAGGGGTCGAGCGTTCGTGGTTCGTCCACATGGCGCGTGTACCCGTGCCCGAGGCCCGACGTCCCGCGGAAGGATCTCGGGCAGGAGGTGGGTGTGCATGCATCCTGAGGAGGAGACGACCCGCAACGAGGTCGTGGTGCGAGGTCGGCTGTCGGCGCCGGCAGAAGAACGGGAGCTGCCGAGTGGAGACGTCGTGGTGACGCTGCGGGTGATCGTCTCGCGGGCCAGGCCACGTGGTCCTTCGGCCCGCAGCAAGCAGCGCTTCGACGTGATCGACTGTGCCGTGTGGGCCGCCAGACTGCGGCGCACGGTGCGGGCCTGGCGGGCTGGCGACGTGGTCGAGGTCGAGGGTGCACTGCGACGGCGCTTCTACCGCGGGGCGGCCGGTACGACGTCACGGGTCGAGGTGGAGGCGGCTCGCGCTCGGAGGATCAGCGCGGCGGTGCCAGCGAGCGCATCATGAGTCCGATCGTCGGTTTCGGCTGGAACGACGTCGCCTTGGCGGGCAGCAGCGTGCCTCGGGAGACGGTCTGCAGCACCTCGTCGACGGTGAGCGCCGGCAGGAGGGCAGCTGTGCCACCGTGACGGCGTCGTGACCCCAAGGCACTCGGCGCCGCGTGCCAGTAGGCCACATGGGGCGGCGCGGGCTGGACCGCGATGAGGGAGTCGAGATCGACCACGGGCAACGCGCGAGCTGTGACCAGAGCGGTCCGCGTTCCGTCGGTGAGGACCAACCGGCCAGGGGAGAGGTGGGCGAGAGGGTCACCGGCACCCAGGAGATCCACCTCGAGGCCGAGTCCGCGAGCCGCGTCGACGAGGGTCTCGAGCTCGACGCCGGCCAGCACCCGGTGGATCGCGCCAATGTGCAACGGGGTGTCGTCGTGGTCGATGATGCCGACGAGCCCGAGCTCCGAGGGCCCACCCGGCCGGCTCGCCCTCATCTCCTGGTAGGCCGCGTGACGGTGATGTCCGTCGGCGATGAGCAGGTCTGCGTTCGCGACCGCCCCGCACAGGTGTGTCTCGTCGTCGGGGTCGTCGAGCCGCCAGATGCGGTGCCGTTGGCCGCGGCGATCGGTGAAGTCGACGAGCGTGGCGTCCGCACTGACCCGGTCGAGCAACGCGCTGAGTTCGCCTCCGCCACGGTGCACCAGCAGCAGAGGTGCGGGTTGCACGTCGAGGCGCTCCATCCAACGCCGCAGGTGATCGACCTGGGCACGGTCGACCGCTTCGTGGGCGAGGATGCGGGCCCCCGGCCGGGCGAGGTCGAGCGCTCCGACGACGGCACGCACGGTGAAGCCGGGTGACGTCCACTCGTGCACGTAGAGCGACGGCGGGCCTGGCAGGGCGAGGATCTCGGGGTGACGACCGGCGACGCGACCGGCCTCGGCACGCCTGGTGAATCCGACGTCGCGCAGCGGCAGTCGAGCGCCACGAAACGGCTGTAGCCCGAGGGCGGAGCGCGCCGGTGCGCCGGTCGCCGTCACGGACTCCATCCGAGCATCGTAGGGTGCGTGTGGTGAGCAAGGGGCCGAGTGGACGTCGTGGAGACTCGCAGTGCTGAGTGGCTCGGTCCGCCCGCTGTGCGAGACCCACGACCTGGTCATGCTCGACCTCGACGGAGTGGTCTACGTCGGTGGAGAGGCCGTACCCGGTGCCGCCGAGGCCATCGAGTCGGCGCGGTCGTCCGGCACGCATGTCGCCTTCGTCACCAACAATGCCTCGCGACCGCCCGCGACGGTCGCCGATCATCTCAGTGACCTCGGCGTCGCCGCTGTCGCCGACGATGTCGTGACCTCGGCCCAGGCGGCCGCCCGGGTGCTGGTCGACCGGCTGGGGGCCGGAAGCCGGGTGGCGATGCTCGGAGCCGAGGGGCTGCGCTCCGCGCTCGAGGCGGTCGGCCTCGAGCCGGTCGCTGTCGACGACGAGGCGGGCGCCCTGGTGACGGGCTACGGCCCCGACGTGCTGTGGCGCGACGTGATGAGGGCGGCCGTGCGGGTGCGCGAGGGTCTGTGGTGGGTGGCGTCGAACACCGACATGACGATTCCGACTCCGTACGGCGTCGCCCCGGGCCACGGTGTGCTCGTCGACACCCTGAGACGCTTCAGCGAGGTCGAGCCCACCGTCGCCGGCAAGCCGGCGGCACCGCTGTTGGAGGAGACGATCCGGCGCGTCGGCGGGGAGCATCCGCTGATGGTCGGGGACCGTCTCGACACCGACATCGAGGGGGGGCGTGACCTGGGCCTGGCGACTCTCCTGGTGCGCACCGGTGTGAGTGGGCTCGCCGATCTGGTGTCGGCCCAGCCGCCGCTGCGTCCGACCTATCTCTCCGGTGATCTCGGGGGGTTGCTGGTCGCCCACCCGGAGGTCGAGGCCGGTGCGGGCACGGCCCGGTGCGGCGGCTGGAGCGCGAGTGTCGTGGATGGGTGTCTGCGGGTCGAGGGTGAGGGCGACGACGACGACTGGTGGCGGGCCGCGGTGGGGGCCGCATGGCTGCACCTCGACGACACCGGCCGGCCCGCCGACGTCACGGGCCTGACGCCGCCGGACGTCGAGTAGCCTCGGCGCATGACCAGTTCGCCCGCCGACGCGCCGACCACGGGCGTCGACCTCGTCGATGCGGCCCTCGGCGACATCGTGGCGCTCGAGGAGCGCCCGCTCGCGGAGCATGCCGAGGTCTTCACCGACGTGCAGGAGCGCCTGCGCCGCGCCCTCGACGCCTGAGGACGGGCGAGAGCAGTGCCCCCTCGTCGGCTGCGGCTGGACGCAGAGCTCGTACGTCGCGGGCTCGCCCGCTCGCGCGAGCACGCCAGCGAGCTCATCGCCGCCGAACGGGTCACGGTGTCGGGCGTGACGGCCCGCAAGCCGGCCACGGGCGTCACGACGGACGTCGCGATCGTGGTCGCCGAGGGGACCAGTGGACCGGACTATGTGTCCCGGGGAGGGCACAAGCTCGCCGGAGCGCTGGCCGCGTTCGGGACGGTCGGCCTCTCGGTGCGTGGACGCCGGTGCCTCGATGCGGGCGCTTCGACCGGCGGGTTCACCGACGTGCTGCTGCGCGCGGGAGCCTCGGAGGTCGTGGCGGTCGACGTCGGCTACGGCCAGCTGGCGTGGTCGCTCCAGAGCGACGAGCGGGTCCGGGTGCACGACCGCACCAACATCCGCGACCTGGACCTCGAGACGATCGGTGGGCCCGTCGACGTCGTCGTCGGCGACCTGTCGTTCATCTCGCTGCGCCTGGTGCTCGACGCCCTCGTCGCCGTGACGGTCCCGGACGGCGATCTGGCCCTGATGGTCAAGCCGCAGTTCGAGGTGGGCAAGCAGCGCGTGGGCAAGGGGGGCGTGGTGCGAGATCCGGGGCTACGGGCGGAGGCGGTGCTCGAGGTCATGGCGGCTGCACGGCAGCGGGGATGGGGCGCCGTGGCCGCCACCACCAGTCCGCTGCCCGGGCCGTCGGGCAACGTGGAGTTCTTCGTGTGGCTGCGGCACGGGACCGACCGGATCGATCCCGACGCGATCCAGCGCCTCGTGCGGGGCGAGGATCCGTTGAGGGTGGCGGGTGAGAGGGTGGACGGGTGAGCCACCCCGCCGACCCCTCTGCGCCGTCCGCGCCGTCCGTGCGACGCGTGCTGTTGCTCACCCACACGGGGCGAGGCGAGGCGCGAGAGGTCGCGCGGGCCTGCTGCTCTGCCCTGGCCGAGGCCGGCCTGGTCGTGCGCACCGGTGCCCGCGAGGCGGCCGAACTGGGGCTCGCGCCCGGCTCCTTCGAGCCGTCACCGGAGTCGGGCCCGGTGGCGGCGGACTGCGAGCTGGCCCTGGTCATCGGCGGCGACGGCACCATCCTGCGCGCCGTCGAGCTCACCCACGAGTCCAAGACCCCCGTGCTCGGAGTGAACCTCGGACACGTGGGCTTCCTCGCCGAGGCCGAGCCCGACGACGTCGCGTCCACGATCGCCGCGGTCGTCGAGCGGCGGTACACGACCGAGGAACGGATGACCCTCGACGTCCGTGTCGTGCGCGACGGCGAGGAGGTCTTCCGGACCTTCGCCGTGAACGAGGCCAGCGTCGAGAAGGCGGCGCGCGAACGCATGCTGGAGGTCGTCGTCGAGGTCGACGGTCGCCCGCTCTCGCGGTGGGGCTGCGATGGCGTGGTGTGCGCCACGCCGACCGGTTCGACCGCCTACAACTTCAGCGCCGGCGGCCCGGTCGTGTGGCCGACCGTCGAGGCCCTCCTGCTCGTGCCCATCAGCGCTCACGCGCTCTTCGCCCGCCCCCTGGTGGTCGCCCCCACCAGCGTGCTCGCCGTGGAGGTGCTCGACCGGCTCGACGCCACGGGTGTGTTGTGGGCCGACGGTCGCCGCGCCGTCGAGTTGCCGGCCGGTGCCCGCATCGAGGTCCGGCGCAGCGATCACCCGGTGCGCCTCGTGCGGCTGCACCAGGCGCCCTTCACCGACCGGCTCGTCGCCAAGTTCGGCCTGCCCGTCGAGGGCTGGCGGGGCAGTGCGGAGCGTCGCATGCGCCACGGGGGTGCCGAGGGGTGATCGAGGAGATCCGCATCAGTGCCCTGGGCGTCATCGACTCCTCCACGTTGGAGCTCGGCCCGGGCCTGACGGTGGTCACCGGTGAGACCGGCGCCGGCAAGACGATGGTCGTCACCGCGCTCGGGCTGTTGCTCGGCGGCCGCGCAGACTCCGGAGCCGTACGCACCGGTTCCAAGCACGCACGGGTCGAGGGCGTCTTCGCCACCCACGGCGTGCCCCACCTGGCGGCAGCCGTCGAGGAGTCCGGGGGCATCGTCGAGGACGACGCCGTCGTCCTGGCTCGCAACGTCGCCGCTGGAGGTCGCTCGCGGGCGTTCGTCGGCGGTGCCGGCGTGCCGGTCGCGACCCTGACCGCGATCGCCGAGCCGCTGGTGGCGGTGCACGGTCAGTCCGACCAGCACCGGCTCCTCCAGGCCCGCGCCCAGCGCGACGCCCTCGATCGGTTCGCCGGGTCCGATCTCGCCACGACCGCGCACGACTACTCCGCCACCTACGAGGAGTTGCGCCGCGTGGAGTCCGAGCTCGACGAGGTGCGCACGAGCGCCCGTGAGCGCGCGCGGGAGGCCGACCTGCTGCGGTTCGGTCTCGACGAGGTCGAACAGGTGGCACCGCAACCGGGCGAGGACGACGAGCTCGCCGCGGAGGAGTCCCGCCTCGGACACGCCGACACCCTGCGCACCGCGGCCGAGCAGGCGCGTGAGGCGCTCTCCTCGGACCAGCCCGCGCACGGCGCCGTCACCGATGCGCTGGGAGCGGTCGCGGGCGCGCGGGCTCTGCTCGACGGCGTTCGCGACCACGACGCCGCGGCGGGGGAGCTGGCCGACCGACTCGCCGAGGTCGGCTACCTGCTCACCGACCTGGCGGCCGACGTCGCCTCGTACGCCTCCGGGGTCGAGACCGACCCGACCAGGCTGGCTGCCGTCTCCGCACGGCGCGCCGCCCTCGCCGGGCTGACCCGCAAGTACGGCGACACGCTCGACGAGGTGCTCACCTGGGCAGAGCACGGCGCCGCCCGGTTGCTCGAGCTCGACGGCACCGACGAGCGCATCGTGACCCTGACCGACACCCGCGCCCGGCTGCGCGAGGAGCTCGCGGCGTCCGCGTCCCGCCTCACCCAGCTGCGCGAAGCCGCCGCCGAGCGGCTGGCCGAGCAGGTCACCGAGGAGCTCGCGCTGCTCGCCATGCCGCACGCGCGGCTCTCGATCGCGGTGTCACAGCACCCCGTAGACGAGCCGGCCGACCCCGGCGCCTCAGGTGCGCCGCTGGACGTCGGCGGCCGTTGGCTGAGGTTTGCACGCAGCGGCGTCGACGAGGTGGAGCTGCTGCTGGCGGCGAACACGGGCTCCGAACCGCGGCCCCTGGGCAAGGGCGCGTCCGGTGGTGAGCTCTCGCGCGTGATGCTCGCCCTCGAGGTCTCGCTGGCCGCGACCAGCACCGTGCCGACGTTCGTGTTCGACGAGGTGGACGCCGGCGTCGGTGGCGCTGCCGCCGTCGAGGTCGGACGACGACTCGCTCAGCTGGCTCGCAGCGCGCAGGTGCTCGTCGTGACCCACCTTCCGCAGGTCGCCGCCTACGCGGACCGGCACGTAGTGGTCACCAAGGCGAGCGACGGGTCGATCACCTCCTCCGGCCTGAGCGTCCTCGACGACGACGCCCGAGAGCACGAGCTGTCGCGCATGATGGCGGGGCTCGCCGGCTCCGACACGGCGGTCGCCCACGCGCGGGAGTTGTTGGAGGTCGCTCGCGCGGCACGCGGGCGGCTTGCCGGATCCGGCTGATCAGTTTTGGGACAGTGGGGGCAATGTTCTCCGCACTCCGTACCGACGTCTTGTCCTCGCGCCGCCATCGTGACGACCCACCCGGAGTGGCGGGTCGCGCACGCGTGGCAGCGCGTCTCGATGACCTGCTGCCCGCCGTGCGGCGCGGCGACATCGTGGTCGTCGACCAGAGCGACCTCGACCGCTCCACCGCCAGGGATCTGGTCGCAGCCGGTGTGGCGGGCCTGGTGAACGCCGCGCCGATGCTCTCGGGGCGACACCCCAGCCGCGGCCCCCGCGACCTGCTCGACGCCGGGGTGCCCCTCGCAGACGGCTTCGGGCCGGAGTTGCTCGTCGCCGTCCGTGACGGTGAGCCCGTCCGCCTCGACGGCGGTCTGCTGCACTGCGGGGCGGGGGAGGGGCAGCGCACCCTCACCGGCCGGGGCGTCACCGCCGACGCTCTGGCGCTGGAGGTGGAGACCGCCCGCCGGTCGATGCTGTCCCAGACCGAGGCGCTCGCCCACGCCACCTCGGTGCTGCTGCGCCGCGAGGACGATCTGGTGCTCCACGGGCTCGGTCTGCCGCGACTCGTGCACCGCGACCGGCACGTGCTGGTGGCAGACGACGGCGCCGACCTGCTCGACGAGATGGCCGGCCTCGAGATCTATCTGGACGAGCAGCGGCCGCTGGTGGTGGCCACGGCCAGGGCCGCGGCGCTGCTCGAGCGCCGGGGCACGCGATCGGCCGTGCTGGTCTGCGACGCCGAGACCGGTGCCCCGGGCGCGGGGCTGCTGGAGAGCGCCGAGTTACTGGTGGTCGTGCGGCGCCGTGGGGGCGACCAGGCCGTCGCCACGCGGTGGTGGGAGCGGCTCGGGGTGCAGGTGTCGGTGGTCGACACCGACCTGACCGGCGCCGACGTGGCGCTGCTCCTGGCGGAGTCCTCCGAGGCGCCGCTCGTCGTGGGAGCCGGCCTGAGCACCGGTCTCGAAGACCTGCTCGACTCCGCCGACGGGCCGGGGCGCGGCGCGGGCACCTACCTGACCAGGCTGCGCCTGGGCAGCCGCCTGGTGCCGGCCTCGCGGGTGCCGCAGCTCTACGCCGGCCGGGTGCGTCCGTGGCACCTGCTCGCGGTGATGCTGGCCGGGTTCCTCGCGCTGGCGGCCGCACTGTCCGTGACGGCGGACGGCCAGGTATGGCTGGGCGATCTCCAGCACTGGTTCTCGACGACGATCGGCCTGGAGGGCTCCTCGTGATCACCTACCGACAGCACATCGTGACCTTGGTCGCCGTCTTCGTCGCCCTGGCCGTGGGCCTGTTACTCGGCGGTGGGCTGCTGGCCGGCGACGACACCTCTCCGCGCGCCGCGCGGACGTCCTCCCCGCTCGCGACCGGGGCGGCGCAGGGGCCGTCCGGTGACTACGCGGACGCGTTCGTCGAGGCCGCGGCCCCGCGGATCTACGACAACCGGCTCGGCGGCAGCGGCGTGGCCATCGTCACCACCCCCGGAGTCGCCGCCGACGAGGTCAGCGCGCTGGGCGACCAGGTGCGTGCCGCGGGCGGCCGCGTCACCGGCACCTACGACCTGCTGGCGCCGCTGGCCGGGGGCGGGTCCACGCCGCTGGTGACCTCCTTGGGTGGCCAGCTGGCCAAGGAGGTCGACGACGGCGCCGTCGACTCGTCGGCCACGCCGTACGTCAAGGTGGGCCAGCTGCTCGGGCTCGCGATCGCGACTGCGGGCGACCAGCCGGTCGCCCCCGAGCAGGAGGCCTCGACCGTGCGCGACGCCCTCGCTGCGGCCGACATGCTCACCGCGAGCCCCTCGGACGGCGACCGGGCGCCGTTGGTGCTCGTGCTCCTCGGCGATTCAGCCGGCACCGACGCCGATGCCGCCGTCGAGGGGCTGATCACCGGACTGGGCGCCACGGCGTCCGGACTCGTCGTCGCCGGGTCGTCGCAGAGCGCGTCGGACGACGGTCCGCTGGCGCGTGTGCGGGCGTCCTCCGTCGGCGACACCGTGGCCAGCGTCGACGGCGTGGAGCGGCCGCTGGGAGCGGTCAGCGCCGTGCTGGCCCTGGCCCGTTCGCGCGCGGGGACGGTCGGCAGCTACGGCCCGGTGGCGAAGGACTCCGGCGTGCCGCTCGGATGAGATAGGCCAGGTGGGGCGGCGTCCTCTAGGATGAAGTTCCGTGAGGAATCCAGGCCCTGCCAAGCACGTGTTCGTCACCGGAGGCGTCGCCTCCTCGCTGGGCAAGGGGCTCACGGCCTCGAGTCTCGGCCGGCTCCTGCGCTCGCGCGGACTGCGCGTGACCATGCAGAAGCTCGACCCCTACCTCAACGTCGACCCCGGCACGATGAACCCGTTCCAGCACGGCGAGGTCTTCGTGACCGAGGACGGCGCCGAGACCGACCTCGATGTCGGCCACTACGAGCGCTTCCTCGACGCCGACCTCTCCGGTACCGCCAACGTCACGACCGGCCAGGTCTACGCAGAAGTGATCGCCAAGGAACGCCGCGGCGACTACCTCGGCGAGACCGTGCAGGTGATCCCGCACATCACCGGTGAGATCTGCGAGCGCATCCTCGCGATGCACGGTGAGGACGTCGACGTGGTCATCACCGAGATCGGCGGCACCGTGGGCGACATCGAGTCGCTTCCGTTCCTCGAGGCGGCGCGCCAGGTGCGCCAGAAGATCGGGCGCGACAACGTGTTCTTCGTGCACGTCTCGTTGGTGCCCTACATCGGTCCGTCGAAGGAGTTGAAGACCAAGCCGACGCAGCACTCGGTGGCGGCGCTGCGACAGGTCGGCATCCAGCCCGACGCCATCGTGTGCCGGGCCGACCGCGAGCTGCCCGAGGGCATCAAGCAGAAGATCGCCAACATGTGCGACGTCGACGACGAGGCGGTCGTGACCGCCGCCGACGCGCCGTCGATCTACGACATCCCGAAGGTGCTGCACCGCGAGGGCCTCGACGCCTACGTCGTGCGCCGCCTCGACCTGCCCTTCCGCGACGTCGACTGGACGCTGTGGGACGACCTGCTGCGCCGCGTTCACCACCCCAACGAGGAGGTGCGGATCGCGCTGGTCGGCAAGTACATCGACCTGCCCGACGCCTACCTCTCGGTCGCGGAGGCGCTGCGGGCCGGAGGGTTCGCGCACGAGGCGCGCGTCGAGATCGACTGGGTGCCCTCGGACGAGTGCGCCACGCCGGCCGGGGCGGCCAAGAGGCTGAGCGACGTCGACGGCGTGATCGTGCCCGGCGGCTTCGGCATCCGGGGTCTGGAGGGCAAGCTCGGGGCGCTCACCTACGCTCGCACGCACGGCATCCCGACGCTCGGACTGTGCCTCGGGCTGCAGTGCATGGTCATCGAGTACGCGCGGTCGGTGCTCGGGCTCGACAAGGCCGGCTCGACCGAGTTCGACCCCGAGACGCCGGAGCCGGTCATCGCGACCATGGACGAGCAGCTGGCCTTCGTCGAGGGGGCGGGTGACCTGGGCGGCACGATGCGGCTGGGCCGGTACCCGGCGAAGCTGCGCAGCGGCTCGATCGTGCGTCGGGTCTACGGCGAGGAGCTGGTGCACGAGCGGCACCGGCACCGCTACGAGGTCAACAATGCCTACCGCGACCGGCTCGCCGAGGCGGGGCTGGTCTTCAGCGGGATCTCGCCCGACGACAGCCTGGTGGAGTTCGTGGAGCTGCCGCGCGAGGTCCACCCCTACTACGTGTCGACGCAGGCGCACCCCGAGCTCAAGTCGCGCCCCACGCGACCGCACCCCCTCTTCGCGGGTCTGGTCGGGGCCGCCATCGAGCGGCAAAGGGAACTGCGCTTCCCGATCGACGAGACCGGCCTGCGCCGCGCCCCCGAGGCCGACCCGGCGTGACCTCGCCCGAGGAGAGCCTGCCGCACGATGAGCCGCGCGGCTGGCCGGTGGTGCGCAGCGAGGACCTGCACCGCGATGGCTGGGTCGTCGCGCTCCGCCAGGACTGGATCACCGACCCCGAGGGCCGCGAGGAGCCGTTCCGCCGTCTGGTGCTCGAGCACCCCGGAGCCGCGGTGGTGCTCGCCGTCGACGAGCAGGATCGCGTGCTGTGCCTCTGGCAGTACCGCCACGCCGCGGCCCGCCGCTTCGTGGAGATCCCGGCCGGTCTGCTGGACCAGCCGGGGGAGGAGCCCGAGCAGGTGGCGCGTCGTGAGCTGGTCGAGGAGGCCGGGTACGAGGCGGAGGACTGGACGCACCTCGTGTCGACGTACTCCTCGCCCGGCATCTCCTCCGAGGTCGCCCACATCTACCTGGCGCGAGGCCTCACGCACGTGGGGCGCGGCGACTTCGTCCTCGCGCACGAGGAGGCGGAGATGGAGACCGGGTGGGTGCCCTTCCCCGATCTGTACGCCGCCGTGCTCGGGGGACGGGTGCAGGACGCCCCCGTGGTGATCGCCGTGCTGGCCGCGGCTGCTCGTGGTCTGATGTCCCCGTGAGGTCGGGTTCGTGAGGCTGACGTTCTGCGGGGTGCGCGGCTCGACGCCCGCCCCAGGGCCCGCGTTCGTGCGCTACGGCGGCCACACCTCCTGCGTCGCGCTCGCCACCGACGCCACCGCGCCGCCGTCGCTGGTGATCGACGCCGGCACCGGTCTCACCCGGGTCACGTCGATGCTCGACGGGCGGCCGTACGACGGCACGGTGCTGCTGGGGCACCTGCACTGGGACCACACCCACGGCATCCCGTTCTTCAAGGCCGGCACGTGCGCGGGCAGCCGGGTCGACGTGCGGCTGCCGGAGCAGGTGGCCGGCGACCCGGGAGATGCGCACGCGACGCTGGCACGGTGCTTCTCGCCGCCACACTTCCCGGTGGAGCCGCGCGAGCTCACCGGAGGCTGGTCGTTCGCCGAGATCACCGAGGGCGAGCACCGGCTCGAGGGCTTCGAGGTGCTCGCCCGTGAGATCCCGCACAAGGGCGGCCGGACCTTCGGATACCGCGTCACACATCCGCGCGGCGGATCGATCGCCTACCTCTCCGACCACAGCCCCACATCGCTGGGGCCCGGACCCGACGGCCTCGGTGAGCGGCACGAGGCGGCCCTGGCGCTGGCGCGCGACGTCGACCTGCTCATCACCGACGCCCAGCACCTGGCCGCACAGTTCCCCGAGGTCGCCTACCTCGGCCACGCCAGCGTCGAGTACGACGTCGAGCTCGCCGTCGAGGCCGGTGCCCGCACGCTCGTGCTGTTCCACCACGCCCCGGAGCGCGACGACGAGGGAGTCGACGCCGTGCTGGCGCACGCACGCGGCGTCGCCGCCGGGCGGGTCGAGGTCCTAGCGGCCTCCGAGGGACTGACGGTCGACCTGGGCGAGTAGTGTCCCGCGCATGAGGATCGGTGTTCCCGCAGAGGTCAAGGACCACGAGTACCGGGTGGCCATCACGCCCGTCGGCGTGCACGAGCTCGCCTCGCACGGTCACGAGGTGGTGGTGCAGGAGGGGGCCGGTCTCGGCTCCTCGATCACCGACGAGGAGTACGTCGCCGCCGGCGCCCGGATGCTGTCCGACGCGGACGCCGTGTGGGCCAGCGCCGAGATGGTGCTCAAGGTCAAGGAGCCGGTGGCCCAGGAGTACCACCGCATGCGCGAGGGCCAGACGCTCTTCACCTACCTGCACCTGGCCGCCGACAAGCCCCTGACCGAGCAACTGCTGGAGCGCAAGGTCACCGGCATCGCCTACGAGACCGTGCAGCTGCCCTCCGGTGCGCTGCCCCTGCTGTACCCGATGTCGGAGGTCGCCGGTTGCCTGGCGCCCCAGGTCGGCGCGCACGCGCTGCTCAAGGCCCAGGGCGGTCGCGGCGTGCTGATGGGTGGCGTCGGTGGGGTGTCCAACGCCAAGGTCGTCATCATCGGCGCCGGCGTCTCGGGCCAGAACGCGGCCAACATCGCGCTGGGTATGGGCGCCGACGTCACCTTGCTCGACACCGACCTCGACAAGCTGCGCATGTCGTTTTGGCGCTACAACAACCAGGTGCACGGGCTGGCCTCCTCCAAGCTCGCGGTCGAGCAGCACGTGCGCGAGGCCGACATGGTCATCGGCGCCGTGCTCATCCCGGGCGCGGCGGCTCCGAAGCTCGTGAGCAACGACCTCGTCGCGCAGATGAAGCCGGGCTCCGTGCTCGTCGACATCGCCGTCGACCAGGGCGGCTGCTTCGAGGACACCCACGCCACGACGCACTCCGACCCCACGTACACGGTGCACCAGTCGACGTTCTACTGCGTGGCGAACATGCCGGGCGCGGTGCCGACGACGTCGACCTATGCGCTCACGAACGCGACGCTGCCCTACACGGTGGCGCTGGCCAACAAGGGCTGGCGGCAGGCGCTCGCCGACGATCCCAGCCTGGCCAAGGGGCTCAACACGCACGCGGGCACGCTCACCAACGCTCCCGTGGGCGAGGCCGTCGGCATCGACTCCGTGGATGTCGCCTCCGTGCTGGCGTGAGCCAAGGCTCGAGCGTCGGCGTCGCCGTTCGCACCTATCTCGACCACCTGGCCGTGGAGCGGGGACTCGCGGCGAACACGCTGACGTCGTACCGACGCGACCTGCGCCGCTACTCCGGCTATCTCGCCGCCCGCAGTCTCGAGAGCCTCGACGCCGTACGTGAGGCCGACGTGACCGCCTTCTTGGTGCACCTGCGCGAGGGCGACGACGAGCATCCGCCGCTGTCGTCGACCTCCGCTGCCCGCACACTGGTGGCGGTGCGCGGCTTCCACAAGTTCGCCGTCGCCGACCACCTGGCGATCGCCGACCCGGCGGCCGCGGTCAAGCCGCCGCAGCCGGCCAAGCGGCTGCCCAAGGCGCTGCCGCTCGGCGACGTCGAGGCGATCCTCGAGGCGGCCGGCGCGCCCGGCACGACGCTCGCCCTGCGCGACCGGGCCCTGCTGGAGGTTCTCTACGGCACCGGCGCGCGCATCTCCGAAGCGGTGGGTCTCGACGTCGACGACCTCGACGTCGACCCGGAGTCCGGCGAGGCCACGGTGCTCTTGCGGGGCAAGGGCGGCAAGGAGCGCTTGGTGCCCGTCGGCTCCTACGCGCAGGAAGCGGTCGACGCCTACCTGGTGCGGGCGCGCGCCGAGCTGGCCGGCCCGGACACCCGCGGCGCGCTCTTCCTCAACGCCCGCGGGGGCCGACTCTCGCGGCAGTCGGCGTGGGCCGTGCTGGCCCGGGTGGCCGAACGGGCGGGGGTGACTCGCGAGGTGTCGCCGCACACCCTGCGGCACTCGTTCGCGACGCACCTGCTCGACGGCGGGGCCGACGTCCGTGTCGTGCAGGAACTGCTCGGTCACGCGTCGGTGACCACGACCCAGGTCTACACCCTGGTGACCGTCGACAGCCTGCGCGAGGTGTTCGCCACCGCCCATCCGAGGGCCCGCTGATGGCCGGCCCCGCCCAGCCCTTCTCGTGGCCGCCGGTCGGTGCGAGCCCGGACGAGGTGTACGAGGCGGTCGTGGGATTCGCCGCGGGCCGAGGGCTGGATCTGTACCCGCACCAGGACGAAGCGGTGCTCGAGCTGCTCAGCGGGTCGAACGTCGTGCTCGCCACGCCGACGGGGTCGGGCAAGTCGCTGGTCGCCCTGGCCGCCCACGCCGCAGCCTTGGCCAGCGACCGGGTCTCCTTCTACACGGCGCCGATCAAGGCACTCGTGAGCGAGAAGTTCTTCGAGCTGTGTGCGGTGTTCGGCGCCGCGGACGTCGGCCTGCTCACGGGCGATGCGTCGGTCAACCCCGACGCGCCGATCATCTGCTGTACCGCCGAGGTGCTGGCCAACCTGGCCCTGCGCGAGGGCCGCGGTGCCGACGTGGGTCTCGTGGTGATGGACGAGTTCCACTTCTACGGCGAGCCCGACCGGGGCTGGGCCTGGCAGGTTCCGTTGCTGACCCTGCCCGATGCCCAGTTCCTGCTGATGTCGGCGACCCTCGGCGACACCGCGACCCTGCGCGAGGACCTCACCCGCCGCACCGGGCGCGAGACCGCCTTGGTCGACGAGGCCGAGCGGCCGGTGCCGCTCTCGTTCGCCTGGTCCCTCGAGCCCCTCGCCGACGCCCTCGAAGAGCTGGTCACCACCGGGCAGGCGCCGGTGTACGTGGTGCACTTCACGCAGGCGGCGGCGGTCGAGCACGCGACGTCGCTGCTGAACGCGGGCTGGATCCCCAGGCCGGAGCGCGACGGCGTGCTGGCCGATCGGTTGGCGGGCGTGCGCTTCGGCGCGGGCTTCGGGAAGACGCTCAACAAGCTGTTGCGCCGTGGCGTGGGCGTGCACCACGCGGGGATGCTGCCTCGCTACCGTCGACTCGTGGAGCAGTTGGCCC
Organism: Nocardioides acrostichi; assembly: GCF_015319165.1. Lineage (GTDB taxonomy): Bacteria > Actinomycetota > Actinomycetes > Propionibacteriales > Nocardioidaceae > Nocardioides > Nocardioides acrostichi. Next base: position 69,495 of record NZ_JADIVZ010000015.1, on the reverse strand, counting down.
AGGCCGGGCTGCTCAGTGTCATCTGCGGCACCGACACCCTCGGGGTGGGCATCAACGTGCCGATCCGCACGGTGCTGTTCACCGGCCTGGCGAAGTTCGACGGCACCCGCCAGCGGGTGCTGCGCACGCGGGAGTTCCTCCAGATCGCCGGCCGGGCCGGGCGCGCCGGATTCGACACCGCCGGGCACGTGGTCGTGCAGGCGCCCGAGCACGTCATCGAGAACGAGAAGCTGAAGGCCAAGGCGGCACAACGGGTCGCGGCCGGACGCAAGAAGAGCAAGGCGCAGCTGAAGAAGCCCCCCGAGGGCACCGTGGTCTGGCAGGAGTCGACGTTCGAGAAGTTGGTCCGCGGCGAGCCCGAGACCCTGGCGCCCCGGCTCAAGGTCGACAACGCGATGATCCTCAACGTCGTGCAGCGCGAGGAGGACGCCTTCACGGTGCTCCGCGCCCTGCTCACCGACAACCACCTCGATGACCGAGCGCGGCGCCGGTTGGCCCGGCGGGCGCTGCGGCTGAGTCGCTCCCTGGTCGGCAGCGGCGTGCTCACTCGCCTCGAGGAGCTCGACGAGCACGGACGCCGCTACGTGCTCGGCGCCGCGCTGCCCCCGGGCTTTGGGCTCGACCAGCCGCTCGCGCACTTCGCGCTCGCCGCCCTCGATGTGCTCGACCCCGAGTCGGAGACCTACTCCCTCGACGTGGTGTCGGTGGTCGAGGCCGTGGTGGAGTCGCCGCGGCCGGTGCTGCTGGCCCAGCAGTGGGCCGCGCGCGGCGAGGCGATCGCGGAGATGAAGGCCGACGGGGTCGACTACGACGAGCGGATGGCGCAGGTCGAGGAGGTCACCTGGCCGCGGCCGCTCGCCGAACTGCTGGAGGCCACCTTCGAGATGTACCGGCAGAGCCATCCGTGGCTGCCCGAGGATCTGCTGGTGCCGAAGTCGGTGGTGCGTGAGATGTGGGAGCAGGGCATGTCCTTCACCGACTTCGTGTCGCGCTACCAGCTCGCCCGGTCCGAGGGCTTGGTGCTGCGCTACCTCACCGACGCCTACCGCACCCTGCGTCAGACCGTGCCCGAGGCGCACCGCACCGACGAGGTCGAGCTGCTCACGGAGTGGTTGGGGGAGACGGTGCGCCAGACCGACTCCTCGCTGCTCGACGAGTGGGAGGCGCTGCAAGGTGTCGGGGCCGATCCGGATGCCGTGGCCGCCCGGGTCGAGCGGCCGGACACCGCCTCGCCGCCACCGCGGCCACTCTCGCAGCAGGGGCGCGCGTTCGAGGTGATGGTGCGCAACGCCTCGTTCCGACGCGTGCAGCTCATCGCGCACGACGACCTCGACGCGCTGGTGGCCCTCGACCGGGCGGCCGCCGAGCGCACCGAGCCTCCCGGAGAGGTGGTGCTCGACCGCCGGGACTGGGACGCCGCGCTCGAGGCCTACTACGGCGAGCACGACTCGGTCGACCTCGGCCCCGACGCTCGAGGCCCGAGCCTGCTGGTCACCACGCCGGAGGCCGTCGACGGCGTCCGCACGCTCCAGGTGCGTCAGACCGTGCACGACCCGGCGGGCCACCACGACTGGGTGGTCGACCTCGTGGTCGACCTCGACGCCACCGACGCCGTGGGCGAGCTCGTGGCCACGGCGCGGGCGTTCCACCGGCTGGGTACCTTCGAGTCATGACGATCTCGGTCCGCCACGAGCCCGAGGCCACCCGCTGGGTGGCCGACCTCGACGACGAGGAGGCGGGAGTGGCCGAGTACGAGTTGCTGGAGAGGCCCCCGCGCATCGTGTTCACCCACACCCTCGTGCCGCCGCGTCTCGAAGGCCGCGGCATCGCGTCGGCGCTGATCGAGCAGGCGCTCGCCGACGTGCGTGCTGGCCGGGTCGCCGAGGGGCGCGAGATCGTGCCGGCCTGCTCGTTCGTCGCGGCCTGGATGACCCGTCATCCACAGGTTTGACCACAGCTTGGGAGTCGCTTGTGGGGTGCCCTCGCATCGTCGTGCACAGCCTCGTGCGGCGGACGGTGGAGGAGGCCCCCGCGCTTGTCGCTGTCGCAGGGCGGTCCTAGGCTCGCGCGGAGCGCCCCGTGTCGCTTGGTCGACAAACCACCCTCGTCGGAAAGAGTTGCTCGTGAGTGACCCGCTGCCGTTCACCCCGCCGGCCCCGCTCGGCCCGACCGGTCGGCCGATGCCGGACCTGCCGGAGCCGCGGCCGCTGAGCGGTCACGGTCCGGCGCGCGTGATCTCCATGTGCAACCAGAAGGGCGGCGTCGGCAAGACGACGACCACCATCAACCTCGGAGCTGCGCTCGCCGAGTACGGACGCCGGATCCTGCTGGTCGACTTCGACCCCCAGGGCTCGCTGTCGGTAGGGCTGGGCCTCAACCCGCACGAGATGGACCTCACCGTCTACAACCTGCTGATGGAGCGCGACGTAGCCATCGAGGAGGTCGTGGTGCCCTCTGGCATCGAGGGGGTCGACCTGCTCCCGGCCAACATCGATCTCTCGGCGGCCGAGGTGCAGCTCGTGCACGAGGTGGCGCGCGAGCAGACCCTCCAGCGCGTGCTCGCCCCGGCCGTGGCCGACTACGACGTGATCCTCGTCGACTGCCAGCCCTCGCTGGGCCTGCTGACGGTCAACGCGCTCACCGCGAGCGACGGCGTCATCGTGCCGTTGGAGTGCGAGTACTTCGCCTTGCGCGGCGTGGCCCTGCTGAAGACGACGATCGACAAGGTGCGCGAGAGACTCAACCCGCGGCTGGCCATCGACGGCGTGCTCGGCACCATGTACGACGGCCGCACCCTGCACTCCCGCGAGGTCATGGAGCGGCTCGTGCAGGCGTGGGGCGACACGGTGTTCCACACTGTCATCCGGCGCACGGTGAAGTTCTCCGACTCCACCGTGGCCGGTGAGCCCATCACGAGCTACGCCTCGAGCTCCGCCGGTGCCGACGCCTACCGCCAGCTCGCCCGCGAGGTGGTGGCCCGATGCCTCGGCGGGTGAGCCTGCCCGGTGCCGACGACCTGTTCCGCCCCACCACTGCCGGAGAGCAGCCGGCGGAGAAGGCACCGGCCGAGAAGGCACCGGTCAAGAAGTCGCCGGCCAAGAGGGCACCGGCCAAGCCCAGCGGTCGCGTCCGGCACGACGAGAAGATGACGGTGTACGTGACCTCCGAGGAACTGCTGGCGCTCGAGCAGGCCCGGCTGCGGCTGCGCAGTGAGCACGGTCTCGGCGTCGACCGGGGCCGTCTGGTGCGCGAGGCCGTGGCCCTGGTGCTGGCCGAGTTCGAGGCCCGCGGGGAGGACAGCGCGCTCGTGCGCCGGTTGGGGCAGCCGTGAACGCCACCGAGGTGCGCGAGGGCCTCGAAGCGAGCGACGCGGGCGAGACGCCGGGCTTCGCCGTCCGGCTCGACAACTTCGAGGGCCCCTTCGACCTGCTGTTGGGCCTGATCTCCAAGCACAAGCTCGACATCACCGAGGTGTCGCTCTCACGTGTCACCGACGAGTTCATCGCGCACGTCAAGGCGATCCGTGACCGCGAGGTCGCCCAGGCGCGCGACGGCCACGGCCGGGCCGCGATCGGCGACCTGGAGGAGACCACGTCGTTCCTCCTCGTGGCGGCCACCCTGCTCGACCTCAAGGCGGCGCGGCTGCTCCCCCAGGGCGACGTCGAGGACGAAGAGGATCTCGCGCTGCTGGAGGCACGTGACCTCCTCTTCGCCCGCCTGCTCCAGTACCGCGCTTTCAAGCAGGTGGCCGCGGTGCTGGAGACCCGGTTGGCCGGCGAGATGCGCCGCCACCCGCGCGCCGTGGGACTCGACGAACGGTTCGCGAACCTGCTGCCCGAGGTGCTCATCGGCATCGGTCTCCAGCAGTTCGCGGGGCTGGCAGCCAAGGCGCTCGAGCCCAAGCCGGCCCTCGAGCTCTCGCTCCAGCACATCCATGCGCCGCAGGTGTCGGTGCGCGAGCAGGCCGGGGTGGTGGTCGACCGGCTGCGGCGCCAGGGCACCCTCACCTTCCGTGCGCTCGTGGGCGACTCGCCCGACACGCTGACCACGGTGGCGCGGTTCCTCAGCCTGCTCGAGCTGTTCCGCGAGGGGGTGGTGGGGTTCGAGCAGGTCCAGCCGCTGGGCGAGCTGACGATCCGCTGGACGGGGTCCGACGACATCAGCGCCGAGGATCTCGTCACCGACGAGTTCGACGGCATGCCCGAGCCCGCCATCCAGGATCCGAAGAGCACAGACCAGCCAGACCCGCAGGAGGAGAGCACGTGAGCGAAGCGTCGTCGGAGCAGGAGACCCTGGCCGTGCCCGTGGCCGAGCTGCGCCCTTCACTGGAGGCGGTGCTCATGGTCGCCGACCAGCCGCTGGACGCCGTCACGCTGGCCACGGCGGTCGGGCACCCGGTCGAGGACGCCGTCTCCGCGCTCCAGCTGCTCGCCGAGGAGTACACCGAGCAGGGGCGGGGTTTTGAGTTGCGCAATGTCGCCGGAGGCTGGCGCTTCTACACGCGCGAGGACTACGCCCACGTGGTCGAGGGCTTCGTGCTGGAGGGCCAGCAGGCCCGGCTCACGCAGGCAGCGCTCGAGACGCTGGCCGTGGTCGCCTACAAGCAGCCGGTCTCGCGGGCCCGGGTGTCGGCGGTACGAGGCGTGAACGTCGACGGCGTGATGCGCACCCTGCTCACCCGAGGCCTGGTCGAGGAGGCCGGTCACGACGGCGAGACGGGCGCCACGCTCTACCGCACCACCGGCTACTTCCTCGAGCGCATCGGGGTCACCTCACTCGACGAGCTGCCAGAGCTGGCCCCCTACCTGCCGGAGATGGACGATCTCGACGACGAGTTGGCCGCGGCGGCCGGTCTCACGCCGTCCACACCTGAGACCGGCCCCGAGCAGGCGCAGGAGACCAAGGCGTGAGTGGTCCCGACCTGCCGTTGGACGACGAGGGCCTGGTGCGGCTCCAGAAGCTGCTGGCCGCCTCGGGCGTCGCCTCGCGGCGCAAGTGCGAGGAGCTGATGCTGGCGGGCGAGGTGCAGGTCGACGGCGAGGTGGTGACCCGGCTGGGCACCAAGGTCGACCCGGCCGCGGCACGCATCCTGGTGTCGGGACGGCGGCTGCCACCGGTCTCGCCGCACGTGTACCTGGTGCTCAACAAGCCCCGTGGGGTCGTGTCGACGATGTCGGACCCCCAGGCGCGGCGCACGCTGGGCGACCTGGTGGCCGATCGGCCCGAGCGGCTCTTCCACGTCGGCCGGCTCGACACCGACACCTCGGGACTGATCCTGCTCACCAACGACGGCGACTTCGCGCAGCAGGTGGCGCACCCGTCGTTCGAGGTCGACAAGACCTACGTCGCCGAGGTCGACGGCGAGGTGTTCCCGCGCACGATCAAACAGCTCCTCGAGGGCGTCACCCTCGACGACGGACCGGTGCAGGTGCGCCAGGCGAAGGTGATCGCCGGGCGGCACGGTCGCAACCAGCCGGGGCGCTCGGTCGTCGAGCTGGTCATCCACGAGGGCCGCAACCGGATCGTGCGGCGGCTGCTCGAGCACGTGGGGCATCCGGTGCGTCAGCTCACCCGCACCTCGATCGGGCCGGTGCGGTTGGCCGGGCTGCGCACGGGGGAGATCCGGGAGCTGAGTGCCGGGGAGCTGGGGGACCTGCTCGAGCTTGCGGCGCTCTGAGTAGCCTCCTCCCATGGCAGTGCGAGCGATCCGAGGGGCCACGCAGCTCGAGGCCGACGTCCGTGACCACATGCTCGAGCGGGTCGCCGAGATGGTGCTGGACCTCATGGAGGCCAACGGCCTGGAGGTCGACGACTTCATCTCCGTGATCTTCACCGCGACCTCCGACCTGGTCTCGGAGTTCCCCGCCTACGCGGCGCGTCGGCTCGGCTTCGGTGAGATCCCGCTCCTGTGTGCGCGCGAGCTCGAGATCGAGAGGTCGATGCCCCGAGTGGTGCGGATGATGGCGCACGTCGAGACCGACCTCCCGCGCGCCGACATCACGCACGTGTACCTGCACGGCGCTGCCGCCTTGCGCTCGGACCTCTCGCGCGTGCGGTCGGTGCCCGACCAGTAGGCTGACGCCCCGTGATGGGGATCGTGGTGGCCGTCGACGGCACGTCGGGCTCGGGCAAGTCGAGCACCTGCCGTGGCGTCGCCTCCGCGCTGGGGCTGCGCTACCTCGACACCGGGGCGATGTATCGCGCGATGACGTGGTGGATGCTCGAGCACGGCGTCGACGTGCACGATCCCGCGGCGGTGGCCGCGCGCTGCTCCGAGCCGACGATCGAGACCGGAACCGACCCGGCGGCGCCCACCATCCACGTCGACGGCGTCGACGTGTCGGGGCCGATCCGGTCGCCGGAGGTCAACGACGCGGTATCGCCGGTGGCGGCCGTTCCCGAGGTGCGCGAGCAGCTCGTCGCTCTTCAGCGGGCGCACATCGACGAGGCCCGCGCCGGGTCCGGCATCGTGGTCGAGGGTCGCGACATCGGTTCGACGGTCGCGCCGGAGGCGCCGGTGAAGCTCTACCTCACCGCCGACCCCGCGGCGCGTGCGGCGCGTCGCGCGGCCGAGGAGGGCGGCTCCGATCTCGCCAGCACCGAGGCGAGTCTGCGTCGTCGCGACGAGATCGACTCCGGGCGCGCGGCGTCCCCACTCACGATGGCCGACGGCGCCGCCCACCTCGACACCACGCACCTCTCACTCGAGCAGGTGATCGACCAGGTGGTCTCGCTGGTCCGGGCGGTCGAGGCGGGGGCGTGAACACACGCGAGGCCGCGCACCACGAGCTGCCCCGGACCGATCGGACACCGCACCCGCACCGCTACCTGCTGCATCCGCTCCGACCGCTGGCGCGCTGGATCATCCGTCGGCGACTGCGGGTACGCCTGCACGGCACCGAGCGGGTGCCTCGCCGTGGCCCGGTCGTGTTCGCGGCCAATCACGTCGGCATCTCCGACGGTCCGTTGTTGGCCATCTTCGCGCCGCGGCCGGTGCACGCGCTGACGAAGCTCGAGATGTTCGACGGTGCCCTGGGCACCTTCCTGCTGCACTCCGGGCAGATCCCGCTCTACCGGCTCGGCCCCGACCCCTCGGCCGTGCGTGCGTGCGTGCGGGTGCTGCGCGAAGGCGGTACCGTCGGCATCTTCCCGGAGGGGCGACGAGGCTCGGGGGACATGCGGCGCTTCCACCGAGGAGCCGCCTACCTGGCGCTGGTCGCCGGCGCGTCGGTGGTGCCGGTGACCTTCTTCGGCACCCGTGACCCTGGGGGCGCGAGCGATTCGATCCCGCCCCGCGGTCGTATCGTCGACGTGGTCTTCGGCGAGCCCTACCGGGTGGAGCGCGTACCGTGGCCCCGGACCAAGGAACACGTGCGGGCCACGTCGGTGTTGCTGTGGCAGCACATGCGCGCCCAGCTCGACGCCGCGCGTTCCCTCACTGGTCGGGAGCTGCCGGGCCCACTGCCCGTGGGCGACCTGGACCCCGACCCCGCCACCGGCATCACCGACGTAGGAGCACCATGACCGACACCCCTGCCCGCCCCAGCGACACCGGGGACGACGGGCCGCTGCCGGTGCTGGCAGTCGTGGGCCGACCGAACGTCGGCAAGTCCACCCTGGTGAACCGCATCATCGGACGCCGCGAGGCCGTCGTCGAGGACGTCCCCGGCGTCACCCGCGACCGGGTCTCCTACGACGCGTCCTGGAACGGCCGCGCCTTCACAGTGGTCGACACGGGCGGTTGGGATCCTGACGCCCGTGGGCTCGCGGAGCGGATCGCGGCCCAGGCCGAGATCGCGGTGTCGCTGGCCGACGCCGTGTTGTTCGTCGTCGACGCCACGGTCGGCATCACCGACTCCGACGAGGCCGTCGTCAAGGTTCTCCGGGCCTCCGGCAAGCCGGTGGTCCTGGCCGCGAACAAGGTCGACGACGCCCGCACCGAGGCAGAGTCGTACGCGCTGTGGAACCTGGGGTTGGGGGAGCCGTGGCCGGTCTCGGCGATGCACGGCCGCGGGTCGGGCGACATGCTCGACGCCGTCCTCGCCGCACTGCCCGAGCCGCCGCCGGAGCGTGAGGCCGAGGTGGGCGGGCCACGACGCATCGCGATCGTGGGCAAGCCGAACGTCGGCAAGTCCTCCCTGCTCAACAAGCTGGCCGGGTCCGAGCGGGTCGTCGTCGACAATGTCGCCGGCACCACGGTCGACCCCGTCGACGAGCTGATCGAGCTGGGTGGTCGCACGTGGCGGTTCATCGACACCGCCGGACTGCGCAAGCGGGTCAAGGAGGCCTCCGGGCACGAGTACTACGCCTCGCTGCGCACCAGCACCGCCATCGACCGTGCGGAGGTCGCGGTGTTGGTGATCAACGGCGGCGAGAGCATCTCCGAGCAGGACGTACGCATCCTCCAGACCGTGCGCGAGGCCGGTCGAGCCCTGGTGATCGCGTTCAACAAGTGGGATCTGGTCGACGAGGAGCGCCGCTACTACCTCGAGCGTGAGGTCGAGCGCGACCTGGTGCAGGTGAGCTGGGCGCCTCGCATCAACGTCACCGCCCGCACCGGCTGGCACGTCGATCGGCTCGTACCCGCCCTCGACAAGGCGCTCGAGGGCTGGGAGACCCGCGTTGGCACCGGGGCCCTGAACACGTTCCTCGGTCGCATGGTGGCCGAGCACCCCCACCCGGTGCGCGGCGGCAAGCAGCCGAAGATCCTCTTCGGCACCCAGGCGTCCACGGCGCCGCCGACCTTCATCCTCTTCACCTCCGGCAAGCTCGACGCCGGCTACGAGCGGTTCGTCGAGCGACGGCTGCGCGAGGAGTTCGGCTTCGTCGGCACGCCGATCGTGCTCCAGCAGCGGCCTCGGGAGAAGCGCAAGCGCAGCTAGAGCTCGGTGGTCGAGCACGAGCGCCAGCCGGTGGTTGAGCCGGGAGGAGCGCCAGCGACGAGCGCGTCGAAACCCCGTAACGGTCAAGGCAACATCTTCTCCACAGTTCGCTGTCGGACCTTTTGATAGAACAGGTGTTCGACTAGAATCGGGTCATGACCACGGCTTCCGCACCCCAGCCCTCAGGGCTGTTGAGCGCTGCGGTGTCGGCGCAACGCGAAGCGCAGGCCGCCGAGGCCCGTCTGTGGGACGCGGCCGCGGAGTGGTGTGCCGCGCACGCCGAGGGTCACGTGCCGGACTGTGTCGCCGGCGGCCCGCTGGGCATCGTCACCGACGAGCTCCTGGCGGCCTATGAGGTCGAGGGTGGTGACCGGCTCGTCGGTGCCGGTGGGCCGGGGACGCCGTTGGTGGCGGAGTTCGCGATCATCGAGCTCGCCACCGCGCTCGGTCGCTCCGATCCTTCGGGTCGGGCGTTCGTGGGGGCGGTGATGGAGACCCGCTTCCGCCTCCCCCTGCTCTGGTCGGCGATGACCTCGGGGCGGGTAGCTCCGTGGCGGGTCCGCAGGATTGCGGAGGAGACCATGCGCCTCGGACCCGAGGCTGCTGGGTTCGTGGACCGGATGATCACCCCGGTCGCGCACAAGACCGGGCTCCGAGCCCTCGACGGGCTCGTCGCGGACGCGATCGCCCGGTACGAGCCCGAGACCGCTGAGGCCGACCTCGCCGACGCCCACGCCGTCAAGCACGTGACGATCGAGCTCGACCAACCCGGTCAGGGCGCGGTGTGTGCCTTCGACGGCCTGGTCCGGCTCGATGGCCTCATGGACCGGGCTGATGCCGAGGATCTCGACTACGCCCTCCGCCACCTCGCCGCCGAACAAGCCGTCCTCGGCTCACCCCTGGAGCTCGGTGAGCGACGTGCTGCTGCGTTGGGTCAGCTCGCGAGGAACCAGACCATGCTCGACCTGACCGGCACAGCGGCGACGGCGAAGCCCACCACGGTGCCCGCCCGGCAGCTCGTGCTGCACGTACGCCTCTCGGCCGCAGCGATCCACGCCGCCACCGACTCCGGCGGCGTGGAGCAGATCGACCCGGCTACCAATGCCCTCAGTCTCCACCTGGCCCGGGTCTCCACCGACACCGGCGCGCACCGCGCGACCGTTACCGCGGAGCAGGTCGCCACGTGGGCCGGCAACCCCGACACCCAGGTGGTCGTGAGGCCGGTCGTCGACCTGGCCGAGACCGTCGCCGTCGATGCCTACGAGGTACCCGACCGGATCGCGTTCCGGGTCAAGGAGCAGCGTCAGACCTGCGCGTTCCCCTTCTGCCAACGGTCAGCGATGCGGGTCGACCTCGACCACATCGACGAATACGTACCCATGTCCGACGGCGGGCCGCCCGGCCAGACCAGCACCGACACGTTGGCGCCGTTGTGCCGCACCCACCACCGAGCCAAGACCCACCCCAGTCAGAACCAGAAGCGGTGGCGCTACCGGCGCATCCGCTCCGGGTTCTATCTATGGACCAGTCCCCACGGCCGCTACTTCCTCGTCGACCCCGACGGCACCGAACACCTCACCTGACCCGGATTGCGAACGGCGGACCGCGGTGCGCTATCGTCACAGCCGCCTCGTCGCGCACGCTGCGGGGTGTTCGGGCTGTGGCGCAGCTTGGTAGCGCACTTGACTGGGGGTCAAGGGGTCGCAGGTTCAAATCCTGTCAGCCCGACCGAGTTCTTGCAGGTCAGAGGCGGGCTCCACCGAGGTGGAGCCCGCCTCTGTCGCTCTTTAGCGGATACTGCTGTCCGCCTGCGCGAGCAGCGGCTCGAGGTCGGAGCGCGTGGCGGCCCGGGGGTGCTCGAAGTTGCCGTCGACGGCGTAGGCACCGGCGTAGGCAGGCTGGTCGCGCTGGAAGCGCCAACTGTCGGCAAGACTGCCGGTGTCGAAGGTGTCGTAGCCGATCGCGTCGAAGAACGCGGCGACGCGAGCCTTCGCGTCGGCGTCGTCACCGGCGATCATCAGCGTGGCACGGTCCTCAGCACCCGAGGGGCGCTGGAGCGAGCCGAGGTGCTTGAAGAAGATGTTGTTGAAGCCCTTGACCACCGAGGCGCCGGGCAGCTGCTGGGCGACCAGCTCGCTGGTGGTGGCCTGCTTGTCGTCGAGGGCGGCGATCGCGCCGTCGCGCTCGGGGTAGTAGTTGCACGTGTCGATCACGGTCTTACCGGCCAGTTGGTCGGCGGGCAGTCCGTCGATCTTTCCGAGCGGGATCGTGACCACCACGAGGTCGCCTGCCACGGCGGCGTCTGCTGCGCTCGCCGCTCGGGCCCGGGGGCCGAGGTCCGTCGCGAGGTCTGCCAGCGTCTCGGGTCCACGCGAGTTCGAGACGACCACGTCGTACCCCGCGTCGACCGCGAGCCGCGCGACCGTGCTGCCGATGTTGCCACTGCCGATGAGTCCGATCGTTGTCATGCTCGGTGCAAGGTCCGCCAACCCGACGACATTCCCCAGGCGTTCGCCCGCGCGGGCACACTGAGCGGGTGCAGCAGTCTTCCTCCGGACGTGCGACCGCGACCTTCCCGGCGGTGGTGTTCGTCGCCACGTTCGCCGGCCTGCTGGCTGCGGTGCTGGTGCCGACCGAGGCAACGCGCGGTCAGTTCGTCGACAAGGGCTGGGCCATACGGCTAGGGGCCTACCCGACGCTGATGCTGCTCCCGGTGATCGTCTGGTGGCTCGCCACCCGCCGGGCGGGAGCCCGTGCGCGCGCCCCTTGGACGGCCTTCGGTCTGGTGATGCTGCCCTTCGCCTCCGACGTGGCCGGCAACTGGCTCGACCTGTTCCGCCGCGTCTCCTGGTGGGACGACGCGAGCCACGCCGTGCACTGGTTCCTCCTCCTGCTCGGCCTGGGCCTGCTCGTCGCCGACCGAGTGCGACCGCGCTGGGTGCTGGTGCCGCTGGTGACCGGGAGCGGCTGCCTCCTCGCACTGCTCTGGGAGCTGGGGGAGTACCTGCTCTTCATCCAGCACGGCAAGGAGGCCGGCGGCGCCTACCGCGACACCCTCGGGGATCTGACGCTGGGCACCGGTGGCGCACTGCTCGCAGGCCTGCTGCTGGGCTGGGGCACGTACCGTCGGAGCACATGACGCGAGGACGGGGCACGGGGCGCCGCTGGCTGCTCGTGGCCCTGGTCGCCCTGGCCCTGACCGCGGGTCCACCGCTCGCCCGCGCCGTGCCCACCCGTCCGGTCGACATTGACGCCGGCACCCTCCTCGGGCGCGTCCAGGCCGCCGAGGACCGGCCCTGGTCGGGACTGGTGGAGACCACGGGCACGCTCGCGCTTCCCGACGCCGACCAGTTCAGCGACGTCGCCGCCCTGTTCGGCGGCAGCACACGGATGCGGGTCTGGTGGCGGGACGCGGATCACTGGCGGGTCGACCAGCTCTCGACCTCCGGCGAGCAGGACCTGGTGCGCACCGGTGACCGCACGGTGCGTTGGGATTACGAGCGGCTCCAGGCGCGATTCGGGGAGGAACCCTCGGTGCGGCTGCCGCGCGCCGCGGACCTGCTGCCCACCGAGCTCGCCGCCCGGATGCTGCGCGGCGCCGGCCCGGACGACGTGACCCGGCTGCCCGCCAGGCGGGTGGCAGACCGCACCGCCCCCGGGCTGCGGCTCGTGCCGGCCTCACCGCGCACCACCATCGACCACGTGGACGTCTGGGCCGACGCCGACACGGGGTTGCCGCTGCGGGTCGAGGTGTACGACGCATCCGGTCGCTTCCTGACGAGCGAGGCGGTCGACGTGGACCTGGCGACGCCGTCTGAGGCCCGGGTGTCGTTCACGACCCCGCCGGGGGCCGGCGTCGAGCGCGACGACGTGCTCGACATCGCTGACGCAGCGAACCAGTACGCGCCACTGATCGCCCCGCAGCGCGCCGGCGGGCTGGAGGCCGACGGGTCCAACGGCGCCGTGGGCGTCTACGGCACCGGTCCCGAGCAGGTGGTCGCCATCCCGCTGCGCGACCGCGAGGCCGATGCGCTGCGCGACCAGCTCGGCGTGACCCCGGGCGCGCGGCAGGGCGCAACCGGCACCCGGGTGACCGTGGGGCCGCTCGGCGTCCTGCTCACCGGCGCAGAGGGAGAGGGCGGGCTGCTGGTGGCCGGCACCGTGACGCCCCCGACGCTGCACGCCGTCGCCCGTGACGTCATCGCCGGCTACCAGTACGTGGGCGTGCCGCAATGAAGGTGATCCGCACCGAGGGCCTGACCAAGCGGTTCGGTCGCATCACCGCTGTCGACGGTGTCGGGCTCGACGTGCGCGAGGGTGACGTGTTCGGCTTCCTGGGGGCCAACGGATCCGGCAAGACGACCACCGTGCGGATGCTGCTCGGCCTGGTCCTGCCGACCTCCGGCACCGTCGAGGTGCTGGGGGAACCCATGCCGGCGCGACGAGCCAGTGTGCTGCCCCAGGTGGGTGCGCTGGTGGAGGGCCCCGCCGCACCGCCGCACCTCTCCGGCCGCCGCCACCTCGCCCTGCTCGACGCCGCCGGTCCCGGGTCGCGCCGGACCGGCCGCGCTGGACGGGTCGACGACGCCCTCGAGCAGGTCGGTCTCGGTGGGGTCGATCGCCGCCCCGTGCGCACCTACTCCCTCGGCATGCGCCAACGGCTGGGGCTGGCCGCGGCCCTCATGCGCCGGCCCCGTCTCCTGGTGCTCGACGAGCCCACCAACGGCCTGGACCCGGCCGGCATCCAGGAGATCCGTCGGCTGCTGCTCGACCTGAACGCGGCCGGCACCACGGTGCTGGTCTCCAGCCACCTACTCAGCGAGATCGAGCGCACCTGTACCCGCGTCGGGGTGCTGCACGCTGGCCGGCTGGTGCTCCAGGACGACCTGGCGTCCGTCTGTGGCCCGACGGGACTCCTCGTCGTCGACACCCCCGACCCCCACCTCGCCGCGCGCCTGCTGGTCGGGCGGGTCGAGGCGGTCGACGGGGAGAGGCTGCTCGTGCGGGACCAGGACGCCGCCTCGGTCAACGCCGCCCTGGTGGGCGCCGGAGTGCCGGTGCGCTCGCTGCACGCTCAACGACGCAGCCTCGAGGACGTCGTCCTGGATGCCACCTCCCGGCAGGCGATCGCATGATCAGAGTCGAGCTGGTCTCCCTGCTGCGCAGTCGTCGCACCTGGGCCACCATCGCCCTGGTCGACGCCCTACCGGTCATCGTGGCGGTCCTGTTGGCGGTCACCGACCTCGGGCCCCGCCCCGGCACCGGGCCCGCGTTCCTCTCCGCGGTGCTCACCGACGGCACTCTCTACCCCCTCGCCGCCCTGGCCATCGTGCTACCGCTCTTCCTGCCGATCGCCGTGGCCGTGTTCGCAGGGGAGGCGATCGCGGGCGAGGCCCAGCAGGGCACCCTGCGGTACCTGTTGCTGCGACCGGTGGGGCGCACGCATCTCCTGATCGCGAAGCTGGTGGGCGTCATGGCCTTCGTGGTGCTCACCGTGCTCGTGGTGGCGGCGACCGCCTACCTGCTGGGCATCGGTCTGCTCGGCCACCAGTCGGTGACGGCGAGCGCCCCGGGCACCGCCAGCGTCTCGGGCACCTCGCTGAGCACCCCGGAGCTCGTGGCGCGCACGTTCGCGGCGCTCGGCTACGCCATGCTGTGCATGCTCGGCGTCGCGTCGGTGGCGTTGTTCGCCTCGACCCTGGTGCGCTCTCCACTGGCTGCCGCCATGGGCGCTCTCGCGCTGCTGGTCGGGTCGACGCTGCTGCTCACGCTCGACGCAGCCGATCCGCTCAAGCCCTACCTGCTGACCCGCTACTGGCTCGCCTTCGTCGACCTCTTCCGCGATCCGATCCTCTGGCACGACCTCGTGCGCGGCGTGCTGCTCCAGCTCGGCTATGTCGTCGTCTTCCTCGGTGCGGCGTGGGCGAACTTCGCGACGAAGGACATCAGCGACTAGCGTTGTGACAGACCTCGGGGCCAGGCAGCGCAGCCTGCGACCCGGACAGCACGGCCTGGACGACGCCGACGACCACGGGGTCGCGGGGCACGTCGGGGTGGGCCACGGTCTCATCGGGGCAGAGATCCTGAAGGCGGAGGTCGAGTGCGCCCGCCAGGACGCCGGACGATGCGGGGACGACCGTGCGGTCGTCCGCCGTCCACAGCGCCACCCACTGCGGGCCGGACGGGGTCTCGTCCCCGGCGTTCAGGGCGCGCAGCAGGGTGGAGTCGGGAGCGAGCTGCTGGCAGGCCTCGGGGCAGGCCCGGCTCCCGAGGGATCCGGCCAGGGCGGCCAGATCGGTGCCGTGATGCGGCGAGGCGAGGGTGACCGCCCGGCGCACGGTCGAACCGCCGCCCAGGTCGGCGACGTAGAGGCGCACGACCACCCCTCCGGCGGAGTAGCCGACGAGATCGACCGAGTCCGCACCGGTCTCGTCGAGGGCTTGGCCCACCGCATCCGCCAGGTGCTCGGCCTGAGCGTCCAGATCCCCGGTGCCACCGTCGGGCGGGCGCACCAGCCGAACCTCGCGGCCCTCTCGCTCGAGCGCCGACCCCAGCACCTCCAGCGACGAGGTCGAGCCACCGTAGCCCGGCACCAGCAGCACCGGTCCCGGACGGTCCTGCGCCACCGGCCGCACGTCGTCCCGGCCTTGCAGCACCACCGCCACCACCCCCGCGGCGACGAGCACGGCGAGGAGGCCGAAGGCGGCCGCGACGGTGCGCCGGCGGGCCGGGGCGAGATGGCTCAGAGGCGAGGGCACCGGAGGCGCCGCCGGCTAGAAGGTGGCGTCGGAACGGTCGGCCAGTGCGTGCGCCGCGCCGGCCGCCACCGCCGTGACGGTGAGGACGGACGGCCAGGCGCCCAGCTTCTTGGCCAGCGGGTGGGAGGCGCCGAACGCGGCGAGGTAGGTGCCCAGGAGCACCCCCATCACGCCCGGGCCCGAGGTCTCGCGCCACGAGCGGGCGGCGACGGCACCGCCAGCGGCCAGCACGGCCCCGCCCAGGGCACGATGGCCGCTGTAGCGGGCCGCCGCGAATCCGCCGACGAGGCCGGCCGCCACGACGGGAGCTGTGGGAATGCGGTCGAGGTGGTCGTCCATGACCCCAACCTAGCCACGCACCCCAGCGCGCAGCCTCGAGGCGCAGACAGCGCACCGTGAGGACCCCGCCCGCCCGGTGCCCGAGGTCGTGACCCAGGGTAGAGGTGATGTCATCCAAGGTTCCCGCCTCCCAGCGCCCGGCCGCCGCCCCCTCCCACTTCCGCGCCGACGTCCAGGGCCTGCGCGCCGTGGCCGTGCTGTGCGTCGTGATCTCGCACGCCGGGGTACGACACCTCAGCGGCGGCTACGTCGGGGTCGACGTCTTCTTCGTGATCTCCGGCTTCTTGATCACGCAGCTGCTCTGGCGCGAGATCGCCTCCACGGGCTCGGTCTCGTTGAGTCGGTTCTGGTCGCGGCGCGCGCGCCGGATCCTTCCCGCCGCCACGGTCGTACTGGTCGGCACGGCCCTCGCCTCTGCGCTCTGGCTGGGGCCGGTCGAGGCCCCGGGCGCGCTGGGGAGCCTGGTCTGGGCGGCGCTGTTCGCGGAGAACGTGCATGCCGCGGTCTCCGGCACCGACTACTTCGACCAAGGTCTGGAACACTCGCCGGTCCAGCACTACTGGTCCCTCTCGGTCGAGGAGCAGTTCTACATCGTCTGGCCGCTGCTGATCCTCGCCGTCGTGCTGCTGGCGCGACGCCGACGCGCGCCGCACGGGGATCTCCAGCGGGCGCTGCGTACCGCGCTGGCCGTCGTCGTGGCCCTCACGGTCTGTGCGAGTCTCGCGTGGTCGGTCTACGCCACGCACACCTCACCCGCCACCGCCTACTTCTCGACCTTCACGCGGGCGTGGGAATTGGCCCTCGGCGCCGCCAGCGCCTTGGCGCTCGAGGCGCTGGGCGAGCGGCGCCTACCCCGACCGGTCGCCGCCGGGCTGGGGCTGGCGGGCCTGGGCGCGATCGCCGTGGCCGCGCTGGCCTTCACCCCGCAGACCCCCTTTCCCGGTGTGGCCGCGCTGCTGCCCGTGCTCGGCACGACGGCCGTGCTGGTGGCGGGCACGGGCCGGCCCCGGCTGCCGGCCGGCCGCCTGCTCACCCTGCCCGGCATGCGCACCGTCGGCGACTGGTCCTACGCGCTCTACCTCTGGCACTGGCCGGTGCTGATGATCGCCGCGACCTACGCCGGGCGTCCGCTGCGCCTGAGCGAGAAGGCCGTCGTGCTGGCGCTGGCGCTGGTCCTGGCGGCCGCCACCACCTCGTGGGTGGAGCGGCCCTTCCGTCGCGGTCGGCTCTGGAGGCGCCCACGGCTGCCCATGGTCTTGTACCCCGTGAGCCTCGTGCTCGTGCTGGCGTCGGCCGGGGCCGCCCGCGCCTACGTCGAGCACGGGCCCCTGCGCTCCGGCTCGCCGTCCCCCACGGCTCTCGGGCGGGGCTGGGAGCAGCGGTACGACACGCAGTCGCGTGCCATCGCCCTGGTGCGCGCCTCCCTCGAGGCGGCCCGCCAGGGCGCACGCACCCCCGAGCCGCTCGCGCCGCCGCTCACGAAGCTGCGTGCCTCCGTGGCCGATGTCGGCGACTGCGACTACCGCGACGAGAGCCTGCGCGACCTCTGCCCGCGCGGCGACGTCGACGGTGAGCGGACGATGGTGGTGCTCGGCGACTCCCACGGGCGCCACTGGATCCCGGCGTTGGAGCCGATCGCGGCCAGCAGCGGCTACCGCGTGTACTTCCTGGTCAAGCCGCAGTGCGTGCCCGCGGCCTTCACCGCGCTCCAAGACGGTCGCCCCTTCACCGCCTGCACCCGCTTCAACGAGTGGGCTCGGGAGCAGGTGGCGCGCCTGCAGCCCGATGTCACCGTCGTCTCCACCTCGCCGGGCACCACCCGCGGCCTGGTGGCCGACGGCCGGCCCGTCACCGATCCCGACCAGGTGCGTCCCGTGGCGCTGCGCGGCTACGTCTCGATGCTGCGCGAGGTGGGCGCGGCCTCCGGCCACACCGTGCTGATCGAGGACGTCCCCAACCGCAACGGCGACATCGGGGCGTGCCTCACGAGCGGGAACCCGCTGCTGCGACCCTGCATCGCTCACGAGTCGGCCCAGCACCTCGACGCGATCCGGCTCCAGCGTGCCGCGGCCAGGCGGGCCGGGGCAGACACGATCAGTCCGCGGCGCTGGTTCTGCGACGGCTCCTGCCCGCCCGTGATCGGCTCCTTCGTGCCCTTCCGCGACGGTGGACACATCACCGTGCCGTACGCGCGCCACCTGGCTGCCCCGCTCGCCCGTGCGCTCGCCTCCACCACGGGCGAAGAGTTCACCGCGCCGTAACGCGTCCTCGGTAACCCGCCGATCCCTGCGTCGTTAGGCGGGCAAAGCCTGAGAGGACTATGAATGCGCAAGCTCGCCGGTCTGCTGCTCGCCAGCGTGACCTCCGTCGTCATCGTCGTGACCTCCGTGGCCTACGCCGCGCCGACATCGTCCCCGACCCCTGCGATGCACTTCGCGGACGGGAACATCCCGTCCGAGTGCATCGTCGACCGGGATCCGATCAACCCCGACAACCACTGCTACCACATGAAGGTCGGGCTGAACGGGCTCGATACGCCGAAGGTCGACGTCGACGTGCTCATCCCGGTCTCACCGGACGCCGAGCGGGACATGCGCATCGCCTCGCAGTCGGTGCAGATGTGGGACGACGGACTGCACTACCTGGCGAAGCAGGAGGGTCTGACGTGGTTGAACGACGGCTTCGAGATGGACGTGCGCACCCACCAGGTGGTCGTCGACTCCGACGGTGCGCTCCAAGAGCCTCTCGACCTCGTCGACCCCGAGATCGTCGTGATCGTGTCGAACCCGGCCGGCGGCATCGGGATCGGCATCGACCCGGCCTACTTCGCCGGTGAGCTGGGGCTGCTGGACGGCGGCGACGTGCCGTGCGCCGAGATCGAGAACCCGATGAGCATGAGCACCTGGCAGGGCATGAAGGGCTTCGACCAGCACGGAGGAGAGCCGGGCGGCGTCTACGTGCAGGACTGCGGCGGCGTCGGCGGCAACGTGTGCTTCGCCGTGAACGGCGCGATCGACCCGGTGCCGGGTGCCACCGACTTCTTCCCGCTCTTCGACCTGGTGAGCCACGAGTTCGGACACTGCCTGACGCTGGGCCACGTCGGTGACGGCGCCGACGGCCCGTGGGGGCCGACGCCGACCAACGACATCATGGCCTACAGCACCGACCCGCCCCTGGTGAACAAGTGCGTCTCCAGCCTCGACCTCGAGGGCTTCGCCCTGCGGATGAGCCGGTACCTCGACGTCGACGGCAACGGAAAGGTCGACCAGCACGACCTGCTCGTCCCGAACGACGTCGAGGGCGACGCGTCGAACTCCTTCCAGGTGCAGCACCCGGCCGACCACACCTACGCCTCGTCGACCGGCGACGCCCGCGACTGCCCGCAGCCCGACCTCTCGGCCACCCCGTTGGCCGAAGGCGACTTCATGCCGAAGCCCGAGGCCACGACGAAGCCGCAGTTGAAGATCAAGGGCGCGAGCCGGCGCGGTGGCGTCCTGCGGATCACCGGTGTCGCCCGGCACCGACCCCTCGGCAAGCAACCCACGGCCACGAAGGCCGTGCGCAAGGACGCCAGCGGCGACTCCTACTCGCCCATCACCGATCTCCAGGGTCTCGACGTGCAGGTGAGCCGTGGCGCCATCGACGCGACGCTGAAGGTGGGCCGGCTCTGGCCGGTGACCGTCGGCACCTCGCTGGTGGCCTACAGCCTGAACATCGACGGTCGACGGCTCGACTCGTTCATCCCGACGGGCAGCACCGACGGTGAGGTCGTCGTGATGGACAACGGCACCGGCTACTACCTGCCCGCCGGCACCGCGACCTGGGACTTCGACACCGACACCGTGCGCTTCCACGTGCGCCGTGACTACCTGGCCGACCAGCAGATCACCGCGCCCTACAACGTGTACGGCGTCACGGGGTACCACGCGCGCTCCAACGACTGGATCGCCAACGACGACCTCGTGCCCGACGCGCGCAACCTCGACCTGGCCGGCCCGCGCATGACGCGCGAGACCCGCGACGCGCCGCGTGCCACGAAGGTCACAACCGCCACGGAGCAGCTCGGCACCGGCACCTTCACGAGCTCGGACAGCACCCTCGGCGTCGGCCTCGTCAGCGCTGTCGACGGACGCGACTACGTGCCGGTCCCGGTGCGCAAGCAGTCGTCGGTGCTGGTCACGCTCACGTGGACCGGCGAGGCGTCGATGGATCTCACCGTGGGCGGCGGCTCCGGGCAGGAGGTCATCGAGACCGACGACCCGAACACGATCCAGGTGCTCGTGCCCTGGGCCCGTCGCGACCTCGTCGCCACCGTCGACCCGCAGGAGATCTACGGGACGGCCAGCTACACCCTCACCGCGAGAACCACGACCCTGGTGGCGGACCGCGACGGCGACGGCGTCTACGACGTGGCCGACGCGTGCCCGACACGGCGCGGACCCGCCTCGGCCGCCGGATGCGGCGACCGCGACCACGACACCTACCTCGACACGGCCGACCGCTGCCCACGAGTGGCGGGCGACGACGGCTTCGGCTGCCCTCGCCGTGACGGTGAGCGGGTCGTGGCGCTGGTCGACGGCAAGCGCGTTGCTGCCCGACCCGTCGTCACCTCGCGCGGCAGCTACCGGGTCACGCTCGCCGAGCGCGTCCGCGGGCGGGTCGACCGGGTCACGCTGGTCTGGTACGACGGCGCGAAGGTGCTCGCCCGCGCGACCCGTCGCCTGCACTGACCCGGCACTCGCCCCACACCGGGGACCGACCGGGCAGGATGGCCGGGCAGGATGGCCGGGTGCACTACGTCGGCATCGACCTCGCCTGGGGCACCAAGCAGCCCACCGGGCTCGCCGTGCTCGACGCCGAGGCCCGGCTGCTGCACGTGTCGACGGTGCGCACCGACGCCGAGATCGAGGCGGGGCTCGGGCCCTTCGTCGAGGGGGAGTGCCTGGTGGGCATCGATGCGCCGATCGTCGTCGAGAACCCCACCGGCTCACGCCCGGCCGAGCAGCAGCTGAGCCGCGACTTCCGCCGCTTCGAGGCCGGCACCCACCCGAGCAACACCGGCAAGCCCGAGTTCGCCGAGGGAACCCGGGCGCGGCGCGTGTGCCGGCTGCTCGGACTCGACCCCGACCCGCGCAGCGGCCGCGCCCGCCGAGCCATCGAGGTCTACCCGCACGCGGCCAGCGTCGTGCTCTTCGACCTGCCCCGCACCCTGAAGTACAAGAACAAGCCCGGCCGCGATCTCGACCTGCTGCGGGCGGAGCTGCTGCGCCTGCTCGGCTATGTCGAGACGGTGGTGGACGTCGACGATCACGCCGACTGGGCCGCGCTGCGCCGCCAGGTGGAGCAGGCGACGCGCAAGAGCCAGCTGCGGGTCGTCGAGGACCAGGTCGACGCCGTGGTGTGCGCCTACGTGGCACTGTTCGCCGACACCCGCCCCGACGAGACCGCCCACTACGGAGACGCCGCCACGGGCTGCATCGTGACCCCGGCGCTGGTCGAGGGCACCGGCGAGCGACGACGGGCCCGCAGCACCGATCCGTCGCAGCGCATCGTCCAGGACGCGGTACGGCGCTACGTCGAGGCGCAGCCGCAGGTCGTCGAAGCCGGTGTCGGCTACGTCGATCTCGTCACCGAGATCCTCGACGAGGCAGGCATCAACTACCTCTCCGTCACCGGACGCACCAAGTCGGTGACCTCCTTCGCCGAGAAGGCCGCGCGACGCGGACTCGACGGCGAGCTGCTGCACCCCGCGCCCTTCACCGACATCACCGACCAGATCGGCGTGCGCGTCATCACCTACGTGCAGAGCGATGTCGCGGCAGTGGCCGACCTGCTCGACGACCAGCTCGTGGTCACCGACGACCGCGACATGGGCCTGGAGACCGCCAGCGAGGGTCGCTTCGGCTACGCCAGCCGGCACCTGCTGGTGGGACTGGACGCCGCACGTGAGGGCCGCGCCGAGCACGCGGCCCTGCGCGAGCAGCGTGCCTCGGTGCAGATCCGCACCGTGCTCCAGCACGCCTGGGCGGAGTTCGAGCACGAGGCGCGCTACAAGGGCAGTGTCCCGGCCGACCTGGCGCCCGACCTCGACCGGCGCTTCACGCTGGCCGCCGGTCTGCTGGAGCTCGCCGACCAGGAGTTCTCCTCGATCCGCGAGCGGCTGCGCGCACCGTCGGGAGCGACGTCCTCCCCCGTGGAGCCGGAGGATCCCCGACTCGACCCGCGCGAGCTCGCAGCGTTCCTGGCCGGCCAGTACGACGACGCAGGGTGGTCGCGCACCGACCACTACGCGTGGATCTCCGGACTGTTGCTCGAGCTCGGCGTCACGAGTCTCGACGAGCTCGCCGAGGTCCTGCGGCGACCGGAGCTGGAGCACCTCAACGAGACGATGGGATACCGGTTCCCCCCGGGGGCGGTGCGTCGGCTCGACGACGCCCTGCTCGCCGTCTACGGGGAGCGCTACCTCGCCTTGCGGGGCAACGCCCCCCCGGCGTCCGCTGCTGGAGCAGAGGTTCGCGCGGCTGCGCCCCGAGCTCGGAGAGGGAGCGCGTCGAGACCCCCACGCAGGCGCGTGATGGACGAGCGACCCGGCCTGGCTCACCCGACCCCGGGCACGATCCTGATCTCACGCACGACCCCGTCACCGAGCGCGGCCAGCGCCTCCGCGTAGGCAGGGGAGTCGTGGCAGGCACGGGCCGCCTCGACGGAGTCGAACTCGATGAGCACGACCCGCTCGGACACGCCTGCCTCGTAGACCTGCTCGGGGGTGCCGCGAGCCAGGAACCGGCCACCCCCGGCGGTGATGGCCGGGCCGGCCAACGCTGCGTAGGCAGCCATCTTCTGCTCGTCGCGGATCTCGAGGTAGCTGCTGATCCAGTACGCGGTCATGGCGGCATCCTCCCGCTACGGTCGGTGCGTGCGAGCGCAGGGGGCCGGCGGGCCGAGTCTGGAGTGGCCGGGCAAGCAGGATGCCGCCGCACGCGCCGAGGAGCCGGTGCTCGGTGAGCTCGTGCACCTGCCGGAGGAGTCCGTCGATGCCGCCACGACGTGCAACGTCGTCGTCGAGGGCGACAACCTGGCGGCTCTCGTGCTCCTGGCCCCCGAGCTCGGCGGGCGGGTGCGGCTCGCCTACATCGACCCGCCCTACAACACCGGGCGCGACCTGGTCTACCGCGACGACGTGTCGCACGCCGACTGGCTCTCGATGATGTACCCGAGGCTGCTCGTGGCCCGCGAGACGCTGGCGGCCGACGGCGTGATCGCGGTGTCGATCGACGACACCGAGGTGGGGCACCTGCGCTTGCTGCTCGACGAGGTGATGGGGGAGCGCAACCTCCTCGCCCACGTGGTGCACAAGGCGCGAGCCTCGGTCTCGAACGACCGGATCGTCTCACGCAGCCATCACCACCTGCTGCTCTACGCCCGCGATCTCGAGCTGCTGGCCACCCGACGCTCCAGCATCGGTCTGGCGCCCGACCTGGAGGGCTTCGCCAACCCCGACGACGACCCTCGCGGCCCGTGGCGCGGGGTGCCGCTCGACGGGCCGGGCGGTGCGCGCAAGCGCAACCCGTTCTATGCCTTCCTCGGGGTGGAGGGGCACTGGCGCTACTCACGAGAGACGATGCAGCGCAAGCACGACGACGGCCTGGTCGTGGCGACCGCACGCGGGCTCCAGCAGAAGTACTTCCTCAGCCAGGCGCAGGCACGGCGGCGCACCGTGACCTCGTGGTGGGACGACATCGGCTACACCTCGACGGCCTCTCGGCGGCTGACCGCGCTCCTCGGCGGCGCGTACTTCGAGGCACCGAAGCCGGTCGCCCTCGTCGAGCGGCTGCTGGAGATGTTCACGGCCACCGAACCGGGCGCGCTCGTCCTCGACTTCTTCGCCGGCAGTGGCACGACGGGGCATGCGGTGATGGCGGCGAACGCGGCCGACGGTGGAACCCGCCGGTTCGTCCTGGTGCAGCTCGACGAGCCGCCGTCGCCCCGCTCGGCCGCCGCGGAGGCCGGCTACACCTCGATCGCCCAGCTCACCCGCGAGCGGCTGCGCCGAGCGGGTGCGATGTACGCGGATGAGGGCGTCGACATCGGGTTCAGGGCGCTGCGCATCGAGCCGTGAAGGGCGAGTCGCCCTCCCCGCCGGGCACTGCGCTCGGGGGCCTGCGATCACGGCCGAGTACGCATGGCAGGGTCGTGGCATGAGCACAGCGATCGTCACCGGCGGCACACGCGGCATCGGCGCAGCCGTCGCCCAACGACTGGCCAGCGCCGGCCACGACCTCGTCCTCGGCTATCGATCCGACGAGGACGCCGCGCAGGCCGTCGCCGAACGGGTGCGAGCCCTGGGGGTGACCTGCACCCTCGTGCGCGCCGACCTCACCACGGACGCCGGTGTAGCCGACCTGTTCGCCGACGTGGCGGGCGATCAGCTGCGTGTGGTGGTCAACAACGCCGGGGCCACGTACCGCTTCGCCCCGCTGGCCGGCACTCCGGCGGAGGAGGTGCGCCGAACCATCGACCTCAACCTGACGTCTGCCGTGCTCGTCGCCCAGCAGGCGGTGCGGTCGATGTCGCGTTCGCGCGGAGGCCAGGGCGGCGTGATCGTCAACATCTCCTCGGGGGCAGCCACGCTGGGCTCACCGGGGGAGTACGTGCACTACGCAGCCGCGAAGGCCGGCGTCGACACCCTCACGCGAGGACTCGGACTCGAGGTCGCGGGGGAGGGCATCCGGGTGGTCGGGGTGGCTCCTGGCCTGATCGACACCGACCTGCACGCCACCACCGGTGACCCCGGACGCGTGGCCCGGATGGCGCCGCAGATCCCGCTCGGCCGCGCGGGTGCGGCGTCCGAGATCGCCGACGCCGTCGCGTGGCTGGCCTCCGACGAGGCCGCCTACGTGACCGCGACGACGCTCCGCGTCGCTGGCGGGCGGTGAGCTGTCGGTGAAGCAGCAGACGCGACCGCGCGATCGGCTCGGGCGGCCGCTGCCCCACGGCAGCGCCGGCGTGGAACCGGTCTCGGAGGAGCCGCTCCCGGCCCACGAGACGATCGTGGCCGCGCGTTCCCTGGTCGAGCGTGGCCGGCAGTTCTCCGCACACGAGGTGCTCGAGGCGCGGTGGAAGGACTGCCCCGACACCGAGCGGCCGCTGTGGCAGGGGCTGGCCCAACTGTGCGTCGGCCTCACCCATCTGGAGCGTGGCAACCCGGTGGGGGCCGAGCGCCTGGTCGAGCGCGGGGTGGGTCGCCTGGGCGCCTACGACGGACCGGTGTACGGCCTGGACCTCGCCGAACTGATCCGCACCGCCCGCGCCTCGGTGCGCGAGGGCGCGGTGCGCCTGTCGGGCTGGTGAGTAGAACACGTTCTAGATCAACGCTAGGTTGAGCTCGTGCACGTGGACTACGAGGACAGCAAGCGAGAGCTCGAGTGCGACTGGGGGGTGCTCCGGTACCACGAGGCGGGCTCGCCCGACGCACCCCCGCTGATCCTGCTGCACGGATCCGGCCCGGGTGTCACCGGCTGGCGCAACTACCGCGGCAACGTGGGCACCTTCGCCGAGCACTTCCACACCTACATCGTGGAGTTCCCCGGCTTCGGGGTCAGCGACTCCGACGGCGGGTTCCCGGTGCTGTCGGCCGGCAAGTCGGTCGTGACGTTCATGCGCGCCCTGGGGCTCGAGAGCGCCCCGATGATCGGCAACTCGATGGGCGGGGTCGTCGGGATCAACCTCGCCATCCGCAAGCCGGAGCTGGTCAGCAAGCTCGTGACCATCGGCGGCGTGGGCCCGAACCTGCTCAGCCCCAGCCCCAGCGAGGGCATCCGGTTGCTCCAGGAGATGGCCGACGCACCCGACCGCGACAAGCTGGTGCGGTGGTTGCGCGCCATGGTCTTCGACCCGGGCGTGGTGACCGACGAACTGATCGAGGAGCGCTGGGAGGCCGCCACCCACCCCGACGCCGCCAAGACTGCGCGCGACATGTACGGCTCGGCTGCCTTCGCGATGCAGCAGCAGTTCCTCGCTGCCAGCGAGGAGCCCCCGTACTGGGCGCGAATGGGCAAGGTGCAGTGCCCGGTGCTGCTCACCTGGGGCCTCGACGACCGCGTCAGCCCGCCCGACATGAGCCTCGCGCCGCTGCGGATGATCCCCGATGCGCAGTTGCACGTGTTCGGCAACTGCGGCCACTGGGTGATG
Source organism: Nocardioides acrostichi (assembly GCF_015319165.1). Lineage (GTDB taxonomy): Bacteria > Actinomycetota > Actinomycetes > Propionibacteriales > Nocardioidaceae > Nocardioides > Nocardioides acrostichi. The sequence goes on along the minus strand of NZ_JADIVZ010000015.1, from coordinate 43,325 downwards.
ATCGAGGCGAAGGAGGCCTTCGAGAAGGCCGTGCTGGGCTTCCTCTCCTGACGGGGTGGTCGCAGGGCCGGGCCCTGCCCGGGGGGCTGTCACACTGACCCGCATGCGCGCCGCCCGAGCTTTCGCCGCATGGGTCGCGGCGGGTCTGGTGGCGGGAGCTCTCGTCGTGCCGGCGGGCTCGGCCCGCGCCGACGACCCCGGTTCCGTGCACGAGCAGGATCTGCAGGTGTTGGTCGGTCCGGAGGTCGACGGCACCACGGTGAGCCTGGACACCTCAGTCTTCGCCCCCGCCGACGACGCAGGGCGCCACGCAGCGATCGTGCTCGCGCACGGGTTCGGCGGCAGCAAGGACGACCTCACCGACCAGGCGCGCGAGCTCGCCGGTGACGGCTACGTCGTGCTCACCTACACCGCCCGCGGCTTCGGCGACTCCGGCGGGCTGATCCATCTCGACAGCCCGGACTACGAGGTCGCCGACGCCAGCCGGATGATCGACCTGCTGGCCCAGCGCGACGACGTCGAGATGGACGCGCCCGGCGATCCGGTCGTGGGCATCGCCGGCGCGTCCTACGGCGGTGCCCTGGCGCTGCTCACAGCGGGGCTCGACGACCGGGTCGACGCGATCGTGCCGGCAATCACCTGGAACGACCTCGGGCAGGCGCTGTTCCCCGACGGCGTGTTCAAGCAGTGGTGGGCCTCGCTGTTCACCCAGGGCGCCCTCGCGGCGGCGGCGCGAGACGGCGGCTCGTCGAAGCAGGAGCGCAGCCCGGACGGCCTCGAGGACCTGCTCTGCGGCCGGTTCGCCCCCGACGTGTGCCGGCTCTTCCAGCGCGCCACGCGCACGGGCCGGGCCGACGCCGCCGCGCGGCGCTACCTGCGCGCATCGTCGCCGGCGTCCGTGGTCGACGACATCACCGCCCCGACGCTGTTGGTGCAGGGCGAGCAGGACTCCTTGTTCGGTCTCGACCAGGCCGATCGCACGGCTCGGGCGCTCGCCGACGCCGGCGTCCCGGTCGCCGTGCGCTGGATCGACGGTGGCCACGACGGCGGCGCCGGGCTGACCGGACAGAGTGCCGGCACCGGCGCCGAGGACTGGTTCGACCACTATCTGCGCGGGGGGCCAGACCCCGGCACGGCGTTCCGGCTCGCGCTACCGGCACCGGCCCTCGGCGCCACAGACCCGGACGAGGTCCAGGCGCCCGACTACTTCGAGCGTGACCTCACCGGCCTGCGCCTCGGCGGCCGGGACCAGCCGGTGCTCGCCCCGGCCGGCGGTGAACCGGCGGCCATCACCTCGATTCCCGGCACCGGCCCGCTCCTGGGTCAGGCCGTCACCGCCTCCGGCCAGGGGCTCGCGCTCGCGGCGCTGCCCGGTCAGAGCGCCACCTTCGACAGCGAGCCCGTGCGCAGCCCGATGACCGTCGCCGGCGCGCCCACGGTGCAGCTGTCGATCACCTCCAGCACGACCGACGCCGTGCTGTTCGCGTCGGCGTGGATCGTCGACGCCGATGGGCGGGCGAGCCTGCCGCGGCAACTCGTCGCGCCGATGCGGCTGTCGGGCATCGTGCCGGGGGCCGCGCAGAGGGTCGAGGTGACGCTGCCCGCGTCGGCGTACCGGCTCGAGCCCGGGCAGCGGATGCGCGTGGTGGTCAGCGCGACCGACCTCGGCTTCGCCGTGCCGGACGACGCCCGGGTCTACCGAGTGGGCCTCGCCGATTCCACGCTGACCCTGCCCACCGTGCGCACCGTGCCGGTCGGCGGTGGGCCCTCGGTGCCGGTGCCGCTTCTCGTCGCACTCGGCCTGGCCGTGCTCCTGGCCCTGGTTGCGGGGCTGGTCGGGCGGCGTCGTGCCCGGTCCGGCACGGTACCGGTCGGGAACGCTGCGGTGCTCGAGGTCGACGGGCTGGTGAAGGAGTACCGCAACGGATTCCGTGCGGTCGACGGCGTCAGTTGGCGGGCCGAACGCGGCCAGGTGCTCGGTCTGCTCGGGCCGAATGGAGCGGGCAAGACCACGACGATGCGCATGCTGGTCGGACTCATCCGCAGCGACAGCGGCGAGGTGCGGGTGCTCGGGCAGCGGGTCACCCCCGGTGCCCCCGTCCTGCGGGAGGTCGGGTGTCTCATCGAGGGCCCCGGGCATCTGCCACACCTCACGGGCCGCGCCAACCTGGCGGCGTACTGGGCCGCCACCGGGCGGCCGGTGGCCGAGGCCGGGTTGGAGGAGGCCCTGCAGATCGCAGATCTCGGGGCCGCCGCCGACCGGCCGGTGCGCTCCTACAGCCACGGTATGCGTCAACGCCTCGGCATCGCCCAGGCGATGCTCGGCCTGCCCGAGCTGTTGCTGCTCGACGAGCCCACGAACGGCCTCGACCCGACTCAGATCCGCGGCCTGCGCAGCGTGCTCCAGCGCTATGCCGACGCCGGCCGGACCGTCGTCGTCTCGAGCCACCTGCTCGGTGAGGTGGAGCAGACGTGCACACACGTCGTCGTCATGCACCGCGGCCGGGTCGTGCTCACCGGCGCCGTGGACGAGCTGGTGGCCGGGGACGGCGAGGCGCGTCGGCATCTGGAGGAGATCTTCATGGGCCTGGTGGGCGACGACCCGACGGCGCAGGTGACGCGATGACCGACCCCAGACGACGAGCACTGCCGCTGCGGGCCGAGCTGCGCCGTCAGCTCACCCGCCGGCGCACCCGGGTCACGGCCGCCCTGCTGGCTGCACTGCCGCTCCTGCTCGTCGGGGCCTTCGCTCTCGGGGACGACGATCCCGGCGCCGCGCCGACGTTCGTCGACCTGGCCCAGGTGGGCGCGGCCAACCTGACGGTCTTCACGCTCTACGCGAGCGCTGGCTTCCTGCTGCCCGTCGTGGTGGCGCTCGTTGCCGGCGATGCCGTGCCGTCCGAGGCCAGCTGGGGCACCCTGCGCTACCTGCTCACCGCGCCGGTACCGCGTGGGCGGCTGCTGCGCGCCAAGCTGTTCGTCGCGGCAGCGAGCAGCCTCGTCGTCCTCGTCGGGCTGGCCGCCTGGACCCTGCTCGTGGGCCTGGTGGCCTACGGGGGCGCCGGCTACCGCGACCCGACGGGGGCGCGGCTGGACTGGTCGGCCTTCGCGCCGCGACTGCTGGTCTCGGTGCTCGTGCTGTGGGTGCTGCTGGGCTTCGTCGCGGGCCTCTCCTTCCTGGTCGGCGTCGTCACCGACGCGCCACTGGGAGCGGTCGGCAGCGCCGTGCTCGCGACGGTGCTCTCGAGCATCCTCGACAGCATCAGTGCCCTGGGTTCGCTGCGCCAGGCGCTCCCCACGCACTATCTCTTCGCGTGGGGCCAGTTGCTGCGCCCCGACCCCGACGTCGAAGAGGTGCTCACCGGATGCCTGTGGTCCCTGCTCTACGCCACCGTCCTCCTGACGGCGGCCTTCTGGCACTTCGGACGCAAGGACGTCCTCAGCTGACGTAAACTCCTGAGATCGGACTGAGGGGTGGGGGTGTCTCCTCAGGTTGGGACAGTGCATGCTGCTCGCATGACGATCCTCTCGCGCACCACCCGTCCCGCCGCGCTCCTCTCGGCCACCCTGCTCGCGGCCAGCCTGGGCCTGGCCGGTTGCGGCAACTCCACCGACGCCTATTGCGACCAGCTCAAGGAGTCCAAGAGCACGCTGAACTCGCTGGACTCCAGCGACGCCGACATCGACAAGGCCTTCGACACGTTCGAGAAGCTCGGCGACGAGGCCCCCGACGAGGTGGCCGATGACTGGGACACCCTGAACGAGGGCGTCGACAAGTTCCAAGAGGCGCTCGACGACGCGGGGGTCGACACGAGCGACCTCAGCAATCTCGACCCGAGCACCATCGACTCCGACAAGCTCGAGGAGCTCGAGGCGGCCAGTCAGGAGCTGAGCGACTCCAAGTACCAAGACGCCCTCCAGAACATCGAGGAGCACGCCAAGGAGGAGTGCAACGTCGACCTGGAGGACTGAGCCGCACGCCCGAGGGCTCAGGCTCCCATGAACCCCACCGGGGAGTAGGACAGCCCCGGGAAGACGCGGGAGAGTGACGCGGCGGGGAACCGCCGTGTCACGATCTCGCCCAGTACCTGCCGGTAGTCGGTGGTGACGAGCAGGTCGGCGTCCAACGTGGCGGCGAGTCCTGGGAAGGTGCCGTAGTAGCGGCCGCCGGCCACCCCGGCACCGGCCACGAACATCACGTTGCCGTAGCCGTGGTCGAGCCCGTAGTTGTCGTTCTCCGCCACCCGGCGACCGAACTCGCTCATCGTCACCAGGGTCACGCGGTCCGCCACCCGCCCGAGGTCGGCGAAGAAGGCGGCGATGGCCGCGGCCCACTCACCGGCGTTGGTGCCCATCCGGCCCCATTCCAAGGTGCCGAGACCGGAGTGCATGTCCCAGTCGCCGTGGTCGACCGTGAACACCTCGACGCCGACGTCGGCCTTGATGGTGCGCGCGACGTCGGCCAGCGCCTGCGCGAGATCGCTGCGGGGGTAGGACCCGGAGGTGTCGGGCACGGCTCGCGCCGGGGAGAAGCCGTCGACGGCGCTGAACGTCTCGCCCATACCGCGAGCGAGCAGTCCCTTGGCGTCGGTGCCGGAGTGCCGAGACCACAGTGTCTCGAGCGAGGAGCGGCGTCCACCGGTGTCGTACTGGTCCTGGCCGGTGATCTTGACGTCGTCGACGCTGCGGGTGGCGAACGTGGGCGCAGGGCCGAAGAGCGCGGTCGAGGGAAGCGTCTCACCCATGTGCACCGCTTGCAGCGGGGAGTCGCCGGGGGTGAGGCCCACGACCCGGTTCAGCCAGCCCTCGCGCACCGTCGAGCCCGGGTTGGCGTCCTCCACCTCCTCCATGGCCGAGAAGTGCGAGCGGTTCGGCGCGGCCAGTCCGGTCGCGTGCACGGCGGCGAGACGGCCGCCGTTCCACAGCGGCAGCAGCGGCGCCAGGGCCGGGTGCAGGCCGTAGAAGGCGTCGGCGGCGATGAGGCGCTCGCGTGGCACACCGATCCGTGGGCGGGCCGCGTAGTACACCGGGTCGCCGTGCGGCACGACCAGCGACAGCCCGTCGGCGGCGCCGCGCATGGAGAGCACGACCAGCACCGATCCGCTGGACCCCTCGGTGGCGGAGGCGGGAGCGGCGGTGACGACGGCCGAGCCGAAGGTCGCGGCGCCGCCGGCCAGGGCCAGCCCGCGCAGGACCCCGCGCCGGGTCAGCCGTGCCATCTCCTCGCAGCACGGCTGCGGGGCACTCGGGTCGGGCATCGGGTTCTCCTCTCGGGTCGACGGCTCGTCAGCGGGTCAGGTGCTCGGGGCTGTCGAGCAGAGTGCCGATGAGCCAGTGGAAGCGCCACCTGACCACCGGGTGCTGGTAGGTGATGACGTCACGGGGGCCGACGTCGCACGCCTGGCAGCAGGCTTGGAGCAGCGCCGCGGTCGAGGTCTGACCGAGCAGCTGGCGGCACATGTGGTCGACGAGCTTGTCGAAGCGGATCCGGCGCCGTGGCATCCATGCGCGGGGCCCGCGGTAGTGCACGCCCTCCTTGGGCCACCATCCGCCGGCCAGGCTCCAGTGCATGGTCATCGAGCTGGTGAGGCGAGACGGTGTCGCCCAGGAGGCGTTGTCGAGCGGCTGGCCGTCGGGGCGCGGCCACGCGAAGGGCGCGGTGCCGAGCGTGGTCGACTGCCACAGCACGGCGTTCGCCCCGTAGGGGTCACCCGCCGACCCGGCCGGGGGAGCGGCGAATCGCACCCGCAGCGCGCGGTAGGAGGCCGCGACGTCCTCGCCGGGGTCGCGCACCTTCTGCCCCTCGGCGGACCGGAAGGCGGGGTGGCGCACGAGGGCACGCAGCACGGGCTTGATCTGAGTGTCGCCGGCCAGGTAGACGCTCGCCAGCTCGTCGACCAGCTGCTGGGGCGGATCGTCGGTGACGAACTTGACGGCGAGCTTGCGCGCGACGCGCTGGGCCGTGGCGGGCTGGTGGGCCAGGTAGTCGAGGTAGCGCAGGGTCAGCGCACGTCCGTCGGAGCCCGCGTTCGGGTCGGTGAACCCGAGTACCTGGACCGACCCGGTCCAGTGGTCCTCGGCGTTGTAGCGGGCGGCGAACGAGCGGAAACGGTCCACGCTCCACCCGGTCAGGATGCGCGAGGAGTTCTTGACGTCGTCCTCGTCGTAGTGCCCGACACCGACCGTGTGCAGCTCGAGCAGCTCACGGCCCAGGTTCTCGTTGGGATGGTCCTTGGTCGAGACCGCTGCGTCGAGGTAGAGCAGCATGGCCGGATGGGTGACGGCCGCCTGGAGCAGCTGGGAGAACGAGCCCAGCGCATGCCGGCGGAGCACGTCGCCGTAGTTGCGCCGCCAGGTGTAGACGAGGTCGGCGTTCACCGGGACGTTGAAGTGGTTCTCCCAGAGCTCGGTCATCACCTCGAGCACCTGCCGGCGCGAGTGGATGCGCCGCATGAGGACGGCTCGCTGATAGTCGCCCATGACCTCCCAGCCGCCCTCGACGCCATCGCGGCTGCGCTCCCAGATCTCCTGCGGCCCGCGGTCCAGGCTGGGCCACCACCCGCTCTTGTCGCCCTGCTTGTCGGGCACCCGACGCGGGTCGAGCTGCTGCTCGAACCAGTCCGATCCGCCGCCGGCGCGCTTGACCTGGCGGGTCAGGGTCGGGGTGAGGCCGTAGCTGAAGCGGCGCAGCAGGTGGCGATCCCGCGGCTTGAGGACGGGGGCCCCCTGGGGGTAGCGCGCCGGTCGGTAGCCCATGGAGCGTCCCATCGGCTCCGCCCGCCCGAGCCTGAGTCGTTGCTGAGACCTATATGCTCTCCAGCACCGAGGTCCGGAACCGACGAGACCCCGACGCGAAGGACGTGCACCGCCCCGATGGACGGCTCCGACAGTAGTCGGCTCTCCCCTCTGGGAGAGCGCCCATGACCGCCTTGCTCCTCCTCCTGGCCGCGCTGCTGCTGATCGCGGCCTGCGGCCTCTTCGTGGCGGCCGAGTTCGCCCTCGTCACCGTCGACCGGTCCACGGTCGAGCGCGCCGCGGCCGCCGGGGACGCCGGTGCCGGCGGCGTGCAGAGCGCATTGCAGACGCTCTCGACGCAGCTCTCCGGGGCGCAGGTCGGCATCACCGTCACCAACCTGGCGATCGGCTACCTGGCCGAGCCGGCCATCGCGACGCTGCTGCATGACCCGCTCACCGCCGCCGGTCTGGCCGAGGGCGTGGTCGCGCCGCTGAGCCTGGCCCTCGGTTTCGGCATCAGCACCGTGCTCACCATGCTGTTCGGCGAGCTGGTGCCGAAGAACCTGGCCATCGCCCTGCCCTACCCCACGGCCCGGGCCACCCAGCGTCCGATGCGGCTCTTCACCGCCGTCAACCGACCGGTCATCCGGGTGCTCAACGGCTCGGCCAATGCCTTGGTGCGCCGGCTCGGCATCGAACCGCAGGAGGAACTGCGCTCGGCGCGCAGCTCCACCGAGCTGGCCTCGTTGATCTCGCGGTCGGCCCACGAGGGCACTCTCGACGCCGAGACCGCCGAGCTGATGGAGCGCTCGGTGGAGTTCGGCACGCGTACGGCCGGCGAGATCATGACCCCGCGGGTGCGCACTCGCACCCTCGAGCTCGGCGACCGCGCCCAGGCTGTGCTCGATCTCGCCCGCGAGTCCGGTCTCTCCCGGTTCCCGGTGCTCGACGACGACGACAACGTGGCCGGCACCGTGCACGTGAAGCACGCGGTGGCGCTGCCGCTGCACGAACGGGCCACCACGAAGGTCAAGCACCTCATGGCCAAGCCGATCGTCGTGCCCGACTCGATGCGCCTCGACCCGCTCCTCCAGCTGCTGCGCGAGGACGGCTTCCAGATGGCGATCGTGCTCGACGAGTACGGCGGCCACGCGGGCATCGTGACGCTCGAGGACGTCATCGAGGAGATCGTCGGCGACATCGCCGACGAGCACGACCGGCTCGGCTCACGGGCCCGCAAGCGCCGCGACGGCTCCTGGCTCGTCTCCGGCCTGCTCCGTCCCGACGAGGTCGAGGACGCCACCGGCATCGACCTGCCGACGTCCGACGACTACGACACCGTGGGCGGCCTGGTGATGCAGGTGCTGGGTCGGGTACCCGAGACCGGCGACATCGCTGAGATCCCCGTACCCGACCGCAGCGATGACGACGAGGTGCGCGAGCATCTCGCGGTGCTGACGGTCGAGCACATGGACGGGCTCCGGGTCGACCGGGTGTCGCTGCGCCTGCTGTTGGGCGACGACCCGGCCAGCGCCGCCGCGGGGGAGGTGCGGACCCGTGGGTGACCTCACCGGCGTCTTCGTCGCCGTCCTGCTGCTCGCCTTCAACGCCTTCTTCGTCGGGGCGGAGTTCGCCTTGGTCTCGGCCCGCCGTAGCCAGATCGAGCCGCGGGCCCACGAGGGCTCGCGGATGGCCCGCACGACGCTGCGGGCCATGGAGAACGTGTCGCTGATGATGGCCGGCGCCCAGCTCGGCATCACCATCTGCTCGGTCGGACTCGGTGCCGTCGGCGAACCGGCCGTGGCGCACCTCATCCAGCCGGGTTTCGAGGCGTTGGGCGTGCCCGAGCAACTGCTGCACCCGGTGGCCTTCGTCATCGCGCTCGCGCTCGTGGTCTTCCTCCACGTCGTGTTCGGAGAGATGGTGCCCAAGAACATCGCCATCGCCGGCCCCGACCGGGCCGCCCTCGTGCTGGGCCCACCGATGCTCGGCGTCGTGACCGTGCTGAAGCCGATCATCGTGTCGCTCAACGCCGTGGCGAACGGCACCCTGCGGCTGATGCGCATCGAGCCTCGTGACGAGGTCGCTTCGGCGTTCACGCGCGAGGAGGTCGCCGCGCTCATGGAGGAGTCCCGCGGCGAGGGTCTGCTCCGCGAAGACGAGTACGACCGGCTCGCAGGGGCGCTGGGCTTCACCGAGAAGAGCGTCGAGGCGGTGCTGCTGCCGACGGCCTCGCTGGCGACGGTGCAGCGCGGCGCGAGCGCCGCGGACGTCGAGGCGGTGTGCGCCGCCACGGGGTTCAGCCGGTTCCCGGTGACCGACGAGGCCGGCGAGCTCGTCGGCTACCTCCACATCAAGGACGTCCTCGAGCCCGACGAGCAGCGCCGGTCACGTGCGCTGGACGACAAGTGGATTCGCCCGTTCGCCACGGTGCGCCTCGACGACGCCCTGCACGAGGCGCTCGAGCGCCTCCAGGCGCGTGGCGCCCACCTGGCCCGGGTGGTCTCGCCCGACGGTGAGACCCTGGGCCTGGCGACCCTCGAGGACGTCATCGAGGAGCTCATCGGGGAGATCCGCGACGCGGCGCACCACGACCAGTCGGCCGGCGAGGCCGTCGGCCGCTAGGGTGAGCCCAGGTCGACCCCGGACGGTGAAGTGCAGGTAGCGGTGAGCGAGGACGCAACGCGCGTGGCGCGGGTGTGGACGATCCCGAACCTGCTCAGTGGTCTCCGGTTGCTCGGCGTGCCCGTCTTCTTGTGGCTGGTGCTGGTGCCGAAGGCCGACGGCTGGGCGCTGGGCCTCCTGGTGGCCAGCGGCGTCACCGACTACCTCGACGGCTGGCTCGCCCGCCGACTCGACCAGACCTCGATGCTCGGGCAGGTGCTCGACCCCGTCGCCGACCGGCTCTACATCCTGGCGGTCGTGGTGGGGCTGGCCTTGCGCGATGTCATCCCCTGGTGGCTGGCGGTCTCCCTGCCGCTGCGCGACGCCCTCATGTGGGGGCTGGTGCCGCTGCTGCGGACTCGTGGCTACAGCTCCCTGCCGGTGCACTTCCTCGGGAAGGCCGCCACCTTCAACCTCCTCTACGCCTTCCCGCTGCTGCTACTGGGGGAGGGGCAGGGCACGGTCGCGTCGCTGGCGACCGTCTTCGGCTGGGCCTTCGCGCTGTGGGGTGTCGGTCTGTACTGGTGGGCCGGCGTGCTCTACGCCTGGCAGGTGCGGCGCCTGCTGCACACCACCCGCCACGTCCGGGCGGTCGACCATGTCTGAGCACCTGCCGGCACGAGTCACCACGCCGCTGCTGACCCTCATCACCCAGCAGTCCCTCGACGAGGACTATGCGCTGGTGGCGCGACGGCGCGAGGAGCGCGGCGAGTCCGTCGCCTCGCGCCGTGACGCGCCCGCGCACCGCGTGGCGGCCCTGGCGGGTGCGGCGATCGGGCTGCTGGTCGCGACTGCGGCCGTCCAGACCGCGCAGGACTCCGACGAGACCCAGGCCAGCCGCACCGAGCTGGTGCAGCGCGTGATGGACCGCCGCGACACCGTGACCGCACTCCAGGACTCCATCCTGCGACTGCGCGACAAGGTGGCCCGCCGTGACCGGCGTCTGAGCGCCGTCACCGCCTCGGTGGTCACCGAGCAGAGCCGTGTCCGACGGCTCGAGGTGAGCACCGGCTACCTCGCAGTGTCGGGCCCGGGGGTCAAGATCACGGTGACCGACGGCCCCGGCCCCGACGACGAGGTGCGCTCCAGCGAGCTGCGCCCGTTGGTGAACGGACTCTGGGAGGCCGGCGCCGAGGCCATCTCGATCAACGGTCAACGCCTCACGACCCTGACCTCCATCGTCAACTCCGGCGAGGTCATCCGGGTCAACCAGCAGGCGATCAGCACCCCCTACGTGGTGTCCGCGATCGGCGACCGACGTACCCTTCAGGCGAACCTGCTCGAGAGTCAGGGCGGCCAGAGCTTCGCGACGGCAGTGAGTGCCTTCGGTTTCGGCTTCGAGATGTCCGACGCCGAGCGCCTCGCGCTGCCGGAGGCGGCGCGGACGCCGCTGCGACACGCCAGCGCCCTGGTCGCCGACGACAGCGGTGGCCACCAGATCGACCCGGCCCAGGAGGACGCACCATGATCGCCGTCCTGGGGCTCGTCGCGGGCATCGTGCTCGGGCTGGTGTTCCGTCCCGACGTGCCGCCGACGCTCGAGCCGTACCTGCCGATCGCCGTGGTGGCGGCGCTCGACGCGGTCTTCGGCGCGCTGCGCGCCTACCTCGACCGGATCTTCGACGACAAGGTCTTCGTGGTCTCGTTCGTCAGCAACGTGGTCATCGCCGCGGGCATCGTCTGGCTCGGTGACCAGCTCGGTGTCGGCGGCCAGCTCCAGACCGGCGTCATCGTCGTGCTCGGCATCCGGATCTTCTCCAACGTGGCCGCCATCAGAAGGCACCTCTTCCATGCCTGAGCCGACGCCCGAGCAGGAGCCGCAGAGCACGGCCCGCCGGATCCTGACCTCGCTGCGACGTCCCGGACGTCGCCAGCTGGTCGTGGGCGTCGTGTTGGCCATCGTGTCCTTCGGCGTCGTCACCCAGATCCGGGCGGCCGGGGCCGACGACACCTACGCCGGCTATCGCGAGCAGGATCTCGTCGACGTGCTCTCGGGTCTCGCCGGTGCCAGCCGTCGGGCTCGCTCGGAGATCTCCCGACTCGAGGACACCCGCGACCAGCTCGTCTCCGACCAGGACGCCGAGAAGGCCGCCCTCGAGCAGGCGACCAAGGAGGGCGACACGCTGAGCATCCTCGCCGGCCAGGTGCCCGTCACGGGCCCCGGCATCCGGATCACGATCAAGGAGGTGACCGGGCGGGTGAGCGTCGAGACGATGGTCGACATGATCCAGGGGCTCCGCAACGCCGGCGCCGAGGCGATCCAGGTCAACGGCACGGTGCGGCTGATCGCCCAGAGCTCCTTCACAGCCACCGACGCCGGCCTGCTCGTCGACGGTCAGCAGCTCTCGGCGCCCTACGTCGTCGACGTGATCGGCGATGCCAGCAGCCTGACCGGGGCGATGAGCATCCTCGACGGTCCCCGGGTGGCGCTGCAGTCCGACGGCGCCGACGTGCAGATCGAACAGCTCGCGTCTCTCGACATCGAGGCCGTGCGGCAACCGGTCGAACCGGAGTTCGCCCAGCCCGACGACGCGCAGTAGCCTCTCCCTGCCGCTCATGTGCTCCCCCGAGCCCCTGACCCTGGAGGACCGATCTTGTACCCCGACGACCTGAAGTACACCGCCGAGCACGAGTGGGTGCGCACCCCCGGCGATCACGACGGCTCGGTCCGGGTCGGCATCACGCAGTACGCCCAAGACGCCCTCGGCGACATCGTCTACGTGTCGCTGCCCGAGGTGGGGGAGAGCGTCGAGGCCGGCAGCACCTGCGGCGAGCTGGAGTCGACGAAGTCCGTCAGCGACGTCTACGCCCCGGTCAGTGGCGAGGTCGTCGCGGTCAACGAGGCGCTCGACGCGACCCCCGAGCTGGTCAACAGCGACCCCTACGGCGGCGGCTGGCTCTTCGAGGTCGTCCCGAGCGAGTCCGGCTCCGCTGCCACCGACGATCTGATGGACGCCGACACCTACACCGCCTCACTCGACGGCTGATAGGTTGGCCGGATTCCTCACCCTCAGCCGCCGGGTGAGGGTTCCCGCGTAGACCCGACGTCGCACGACCAGGAGTCCCGATGCCCTTCTGCACCGCCTGCGGGCGCAAGAACCCGGACGACGCCCGGTTCTGCTCCCAGTGCGGCACCCGTCTGGTCACCGACGACACCCCGGCCGCCGCCGAGTCCGACGACTCGACGGCCACCATCTCGATCGGCTTGAGCGAGTCGCGCAGCGAGACCTCCGACCGGCAGTTGAAGCCGGTCGACGCCGCCGCCGTCGACGCGCTGCCCGAGGGCCACGCGCTGCTCGTCGTGCAGCGCGGGCCGGGCTCTGGCAGCCGCTTCCTGCTCGACGCCGACCGGGTCGCTGCCGGGCGTCACCCCGACTCCGAGATCTTCCTCGACGACGTCACCGTCTCTCGCCACCACGCGGAGTTCGAGCGGTCCGGGAGCACCTTCACCGTGACCGACTCCGGCAGCCTCAACGGCACCTACGTCAACCGCGATCGCATCGACACCGTGCGTCTCGGCGACGGCGACGAGGTGCAGATCGGCAAGTACCGGCTCGTCTTCTACGCCGGGCACGAGGGCGCCTGACCCCATGGCTGCCCAGTCCACGGGGCACTCGACAGGGCGCGAGGCCGCCCCCCTGATGAACATCGGGCAGGTGCTCGACCTGCTCCGCGAGGACTTCCCCGGCATCACCATCCCCAAGATCCGGTTCCTCGAGGACAAGGGGCTGATCAAGCCCGAGCGAACCGCTGCCGGGTATCGCAAGTTCTCCCGCGACGATGTCGACCGGCTCCGCTACGTGCTGCGCATGCAGCGCGACCACTACCTGCCGCTCAAGGTCATCGGGGAGCACCTCGACGCCATCGACCGCGGGCTCGAGCCCCCGCCGCTGGACCCCGTGGTGCCGACCGTGCCCCAGGTGGCGCTCGCCGCCGACGGCATGCCCAGCCCCGAGAGCTTCCGCCGGCGCGACAGCCTTCGACTCTCGCGACAGGAGCTGCGCAAGGTAGCCGACATCGACGAGGAGCTGCTCGAGGAGCTCGAGCGGTACGGCCTCGTGGCTCCTCGGGCAGGTACCCGGCACTACGACACCGACGCCTTGGTGGTGGCCCGCACCGTGCGCGAGCTGGCCGAGTACGGCATCGAGCCCCGCCACCTGCGGTCGGTCAAGACCGCAGCCGACCGCGAGATCGGCCTGGTGCAGCAGGTCACCGCGCCGCTGGCCCGCGGCCGCGACGCCGCGGCGTCCGCCCGCGCCGCCGAGACGGCATCCGAGATCGCCGCCCTCTCCGTGCGCCTGCACGCCACCTTGGTGAAGTCCGGACTCTCCTGACCCCCGGGAGTTCGTCACGGCCGGGCAGTAGGGTGGCGACGTGCGCGAAGTGGATGTCATGGGAGTCCGGGTCGAGATGCCCTCGAACCAGCCGATCGTGCTGCTCCGCGAGGTCTCCGGCGAGCGCTACCTGCCGATCTGGATCGGTGCGGTGGAGGCCACGGCCATCGCGTTCGCCCAGCAGGGCGTCACGCCGCCGCGCCCGCTGACCCACGACCTGCTCAAAGACGTGCTCGAGGCCACCGGCCACACCCTCGACGAGGTGCGCATCACCGATGTCAAGGACGGCGTCTTCTTCGCAACCCTGGTCCTGGCCGGGGGAGCCGAGGTGTCGGCGCGGCCCTCGGACTCCATCGCGCTCGCGCTGCGCACCGGTTCGCGCATCGTGTGCTCCGAGGAGGTTCTCGATGAGGCCGGGCTCGCGGTGCCGGCCGAGCAGGAGGACGAGGTCGAGAAGTTCCGTGAGTTCCTCGACCAGGTGAGCGCCGAGGACTTCGACGCCCCGTCGGACTGACGCGGCGCCCTCACCCTCTACCTGAGGATGAGGGTTGCCGACACGCCGTCGAGGTCTTTGACGCATCCCGGGGTCGCACCTACCTTCTAGGTGTCTTCGTTGTAACTCCACCGATGTGGTGCCGTTCGGCACTACGCACACTTCCCCGGGGTTACGGTGTACGGAGTAGACCTTCCGGAGGATCCGTGAACGAGCACGACGAGCTGCGCGACAGCATCGGCGCCGAGCTGGCCGCCCGGGCCGCCGACGAGCAGGGCCTGCTCTTCACCGACGACGTCTCCCCGCTGCCCAGCGACCTGGGCTACCGCGGCCCGACCGCGTGCAACGCCGCCGGCATCACCTACCGTCAGCTGGACTACTGGGCCCGCACCGGCCTGGTCGAGCCCGGCGTGCGCGGCGCCAAGGGCTCGGGCTCGCAGCGGCTCTACTCCTTCCGCGACATCCTCATCCTCAAGATCGTCAAGCGGCTCCTCGACGCCGGCGTCTCCCTGCCGCAGATCCGCACCGCGATCAACCACCTGCGTGAGCGCGGCACCGACGACCTCACCCAGGTCACCCTCATGAGCGACGGCGCCTCGGTGTACGAGTGCACCAGCAACGACGAGGTCATCGACCTGCTCCAGGGCGGGCAGGGCGTGTTCGGTATCGCCATCGGCGGTGTGTGGCGCGAGATCGAGGGCACGCTGGCCGAACTGCCCTCCGAGCGCACCAGCGACGACTCGGCCCAGGCGCCGGTCGCCGGCGACGAGCTCGCGGCGCGCCGCGCCGCTCGCAACGCCGGCTGACGCTGGTAGATTCGCTCTCGCTGCATATCCCGCGCGGGAGAGTCCGGCTCCGGCCGGCGCCGAAGGGGCAATTCCTCCCCGGAATCTCTCAGGCACCCACCCGGCACGGGCCAGGCGACTCTGAAGCACCAGCGCCGGTGTGACAGAGGGGGAGGCGTCCGACGTCCTTCTCGCACCGGAGCCCGCCACCCGTGACCTCTCACCAGCCGACGTTCGCCGACCGCCACATCGGACCTCGTGAGGCCGATGTCGCCACCATGCTCGCCGCCCTTGGCCACGACTCCCTGGAGTCGCTCATGGCCGCGGCCGTGCCGGGCGGCATCCGCACCGAGGCCCTCTCCGGCCTGCCCGACGCCGCCGACGAGCAGACCGTGGCCCGCCGGATGCGCGAGCTGGCCGCCCGCAACCGTCCGCTGGAGCCGATGATCGGGCTGGGCTACCACGGCACCGTGACCCCGCCGGTGATCCGCCGCAACGTGCTCGAGGATCCGAGCTGGTACACCGCCTACACGCCCTACCAGCCGGAGATCTCCCAGGGCCGCCTCGAGGCCCTCATCAACTTCCAGACCATGGTCGCCGACCTCACCGGCCTCTCGACCGCCGGCGCCTCCCTGCTCGACGAGGGCACCGCCGCCGCCGAGGCGATGACCCTGGTGCGGCGGGCGAACAAAAAGGCCATGGGCCCGTTCGTCGTCGACAGCGACGTGCTGCCGCAGACCCTCGAGGTCGTGACCACCCGCGCCCGGGCCATGGGCATCGAGGTACTGGTGGGCGACCTCAGTGACGGCGTGCCCGATGAGATCGACGCGCCCAGCGGAATCCTCGTGCAGTACCCGGGAGCGAGTGGGCGCATCAGCGACCCCCGCCCGGCAATCGAGTCCGTGCACGAGCGCGGCGGCCTGGCTGTCGTCGCGTGCGACCTGCTGGCCCTGACCATGCTGGAGTCGCCGGGCGAGCTCGGTGCAGACATCGCCGTGGGTTCCTCGCAGCGCTTCGGCATCCCGCTCTTCTACGGTGGTCCGCACGCCGGTTTCATGGCGGTCTCCTCCGGCCTCGAGCGGCACCTGCCCGGCCGGCTCGTGGGCGTCTCGGTCGACGCCGAGGGCCGCCCCGCCTACCGCCTGGCCCTCCAGACCCGCGAGCAGCACATCCGCCGCGACAAGGCGACCTCGAACATCTGCACCGCGCAGGTGCTGCTGGCCGTCGCCGCCGGCATGTACGCCGTCTATCACGGCCCCGAGGGGCTACGGGCGATCGCCGGGCGGGTCAATCGTCTCGCCGGCGGGTTCGCGGCCCTTCTTCGCGGAGCAGAGATCGACATCGAGCACGGACATTTCTTCGACACGTTGGTGGTGCGGGTTCCGGGGCGTGCGGAGAAGGTGGTCGAGGCCGCACACGAGCGCGGCATCCACGTGCGTCTCGTCGACGAGGACCGGGTCGGCGTGAGTTTCTCCGAATCGACGACCTCCATGCACTTCCGTGCGCTGACCGAGGCGTTCGAGCTCGACGACACCGGTTGGTTCGCCTACACCGGCGTGCCGCAGGCCCTGGCGCGGCAGACCCCCTACCTCACGCACGAGGTCTTCTCCGCGCACCGCAGCGAGACGCAGATGCTGCGATACCTGCGCCGCCTCTCGGCCCGCGACTACGCGCTCGACCGTGGCATGATCCCGCTGGGCTCGTGCACGATGAAGCTGAACGCCACCACCGAGATGGAGCCCATCAGCCTGCCCGGCTTCGCCGACCTCCACCCCTTCGCGCCCGCCGAGGACGCCGAGGGTTACCACAGCCTCGTCGACGACCTGGCCGGCTGGCTGGCCGAGGTGACCGGCTACGACCGCGTCTCGCTCCAGCCCAACGCCGGCTCGCAGGGCGAGCTCGCCGGGCTGCTGGCCATCCGCGGCTACCACCACGGTCGCGGCGACACCCAGCGCGACGTGTGCCTCATCCCGGCCTCCGCGCACGGCACCAACGCGGCGTCCGCCGTCATGGCCGGCATGCGAGTAGTGGTGGTGAAGTCGGCCGACGACGGCACCGTCGACCTCGCCGACCTGCGGGCGCAGTGTGAGAAGCACGCCGACACGCTCGCGGCGATCATGGTGACCTACCCCTCCACCCACGGCGCCTACGAGGACGGCATCACCGACCTCTGCTCGATCGTGCACGAGCACGGCGGCCAGGTCTACGTCGACGGCGCGAACCTCAACGCGCTGCTGGGGTACGCCAAGCCCGGCGAGTTCGGCGGCGACGTGTCGCACCTGAACCTGCACAAGACGTTCTGCATCCCGCACGGTGGCGGCGGGCCCGGCGTCGGTCCGGTCGCGGTCCGCGCGCACCTCGCCGAGTACCTGCCGAGCCACCGGATGCACCCCCTGGGCCAGCAGCCCGGCATCGGGGCCATCTCGGCGGCACCGTACGGGTCGGCCGGCATTTTGCCGATCTCGTATGCCTACGTGGCACTCATGGGTGCCGAGGGGTTGGCGCGTGCCACGGCCACCGCCGTCCTGGCCGCCAACTACGTGGCCGCGCGGCTGGAGCCGCACTTCCCGGTCCTCTACCGCGGGCACAGCGGGCTGGTCGCCCACGAGGCGATCCTCGACCTGCGGCCCATGACCAAGGCCACCGGCGTCAGCGTCGACGACGTCGCCAAGCGACTGGTCGACTACGGCTTCCACGCCCCGACGATGTCGTTCCCCGTGGCCGGCACCCTCATGGTCGAGCCCACCGAGTCCGAGGATCTCGGCGAGATCGACCGGTTCTGCGACGCGATGATCGCCATCAAGGCCGAGATCGACCGCGTCGCCGCCGGCGAGTGGACACCGGAGGAGTCGCCGCTGCGCGGCGCGCCGCACACCGGCCGGGCGCTGGTGGGGGAGTGGGACCGTCCGTACTCGCGCGAGCTCGGCGTCTACCCGGCCGGCATCGACCCCGACAAGTACTGGCCACCCGTCGCGCGCATCGACCAGGCCTACGGCGACCGCAACCTGGTCTGCTCCTGCCCCTCGCCGGAGGCCTTCGCGGAGACGCAGTGACCCTCTTCGGCCGCTTCTGGGCGGCCGCCACGCTCAGTTCGGTGGGCACGGCCGTCACCGCGGTGGCGCTCCCGGTGCTCGTCGTCCGGGATCTGCAGGCGAGTGCTGCCGGCGTCGGGGCGGTCAACGCGGCGCAGTTCCTGCCCTACGCGGCCCTGGGGCTGCTGGCCGGGGTCTACGCCGATCGGTGGCAGCGCCGACGCCTGCTCGTGTGGAGCAGTCTGGGCCGCGCGGTGTCCCTGGGAGCAGTGCCGGTGCTCTGGGCCGCGGGTCGGCTCGAGGTCTGGAGCCTCGTGCTGCTGCTCCTGGCGTTCGGCGGCTTCTCGGTGTTCGGGTTCGCCGCCACGCAGAGCCTGCTGCCGAGTCTGGTCGCGCGCCCGGACCTGGTGAGGGCCAACGCACGGCTGGACGCCAGTGACGCGGCAGCACGCACCCTCGGGCCCGTCGTCGGCGGCGGCCTGGTGGGACTGCTCGGCGCCCCGGTGGCGCTCGCCGTCGACGCCGTCAGCTACGTGGCCGATGCCCTGATCAACGCCACCTTGCGCGTCGAGGAGACGCCCCGCGTCCCGGAGGTGCGCTCGCGGCTGCGCCGCGAGATGGCGGAGGGCCTGCGCTGGACCTACACCCATCCCACTCTCGCACCGCTGGCCCTCTCGACCCACGTGTGGTTCGTGGCCCATGCGGCGGGCTCCACCGTGCTGGTGGTCCTGGCCCTGCGCGGGATCGGGCTCTCGGCGCTCGTCTTCGGGATCCTTCTCGCCCTGGGTGGGCTGGCCGGACTCGCGGGTGCCGTGGTGGCGCCGTGGGGCGGGCGACGCCTGGGGACGGGCCGGGCCAACGCGACGCGTCGCTGCGTGAACCGGACGTGCGGCGCGTTGGGCGCCGTCCTGGGCGGGGTGGCCGCCACCGAGTTCGGCACCGGTGAGGCACTCCTCGCGGTGGCCGTGCTCGGTGGAGTCTCCCCTGCGATCGTCGCCCTCACCGGCGTGCGCGCCATCACCGCGCCTGCGACACGCTCGACATCGTGAAGTCGGGCACCCGCAGGGCCGGCATGGCCGTGCGGCTGAAGTAGTCGTCGCCCCACTCGCGGCTGAAGGCCGCACCGGTGGCCGAGGCGTGGGTGAAGCGACGCAGCAGGTCGACGGGGCGCTCGTTGAAGCGGAAGTTGTTCACCAGTCCGGTGATCTCACCGTGTTCGACGAGGTAGACACCGTCGCGGGTGAGCCCGGTGAGCAGCAGCGACTGGGGGTCGACATCGCGGATGTACCAAAGACAGGTGAGCAGCAGACCACGCTCGGTGCCGGCGACGAGATCCCCCAGAGTGCCGCTGCCGCCGACGTCGAGCACGAGGTTGTCGATCATCGGTGTGACCGGCTGGCCCGTCATGCTCGCCGAGTGTCGGGTCTGCAGCAGCGAGGTGAGGGCGCCGTCGCAGATCCAGTCGGTGCGCCCGAGCGGCAGCCCGTTGTCGAACACCGAGCTCTCGTTGTCGGAGGCTTCGGCCGTGACGAAGGGTGCGCACTCCAGACCAGGGTGAGCCGGGTCGGAGAAGAGGTGGACGCCGGGAGCGGCGATCGCGTCGCCGATGCGGGTGCCGCCACCGCGCCGCGAGTACACCGACTCACCGTCGTGGGCCACCCGGGCACCGGCCCACCAGTACGCCTCGATCATCAGGTCGGCCACGGCGGTGGGCGGCAGGATCGTGTCGTAGCGCCCCGCCGGCAGGTCGACACGCCGTCGACCCCACGCCAGGCGCCGGGCGAGCTCGTCGTCGAGAGCCAGGGCGTCGACCTCGCTGAAGTCACGGGTGCCGCCGCCGACCCAGGCCGACTGCGTGAGTGCGGCGTCCTTGCCGGTGCAGGCGTAGTGCCCCGTGGGCTGCACGTGCCGCAGTCGCAGCCCGGACGAGGAGCCGAGGTAGGTGGTGGCGACCTGGTGGTCGACGAAGCCGTACAGCACGCGGTCGGCGGCGGTGGCGCGCCCGAACGCCTCACCGAGCGCGGGCGCGAACACGTCGTAGACGTGGATGTCGGTCGGGACGGGTTCGTCCTCCCAGTCGGCGCTGACGCGGCCCGGGACGAGCTCGGCGGCGTCCTCGGCGGGGGCGGCTGCTCGAGCGGCCGCATCGGCGGCCCGCACGAGGTCGGTGACCTGCTCCAGCGAGGATGCGCTGCCGGACACGGTGCCCACACGGGGGCCCATGAAGGAGACGACCGCCACGTGCACCGAGTGCATGACGCCGTTGGTGGTGAGGGTGTTGTTGGCCCACCGCAGGTTCGCCTTGGTCGTGTCGGTGACCAGCACCGTGCAGTCATCGGCGGCCGAGGCGGCGAGCGCGTGCTCGACCAGCTGCTGCGGAGTGGGACGCGTCGTGGTCACTGGTCTGCACCCTCCTGCGTCGTGTTGAGGATCCGCACGCCGCGGAACAGCGCCGTGGGACAGCCGTGGCTGACGGAGGCGACCTGCCCGGGCTGCGCCTTGCCGCAGTTGAAGGCGCCACCCAGCACGTAGGTCTGCGGGCCGCCGACGGCCTCCATCGACCCCCAGAACTCGGTGGTGGTGGCCTGGTAGGCGACGTCGCGTACCTGGCCGACCAGCTCGCCGTCGCGGATCGCGTAGAAGCGCTGCCCGGTGAACTGGAAGTTGTAGCGCTGCATGTCGATCGACCACGACTTGTCGCCCACGATGTAGAGACCTCGTTCGACGCGGCTGATGAGCTCGCCGGTGCCGGGGCCCTCGGGAGCGGGCTGCAAGGACACGTTCGCCATGCGCTGGATCGGGATGTGACCCGGGGAGTCGGCGTACGCGCAGCCGTTGGAGCGCCCCGCGTTCAGCTCTGGCTTCATCTGCCCCATCGAGCGGTCGAGCTGGTAGCCGACGAGCGTGCCGCCCCGGACGATGTCCCACGACTGGGTGGCCACGCCCTCGTCGTCGTAGCCGATGGTGGCCAGGCCGTGCTCGATGGTGCGGTCGCCGGTCACGTGCATGACGTCGCTGCCGTAGCGCAGCGTGCCGAGCTGGTCGTAGGTCGCGAACGAGGTGCCCGCGTAGTTGGCCTCGTAGCCCAGGGCACGGTCGAGCTCGGTGGCGTGGCCGATGGACTCGTGAATAGTGAGCCAGAGGTTCGACGGGTGGATCACCAGGTCGTAGCTGCCCGGCTCCACGCTCGGTGCCTTGAGCTTCTCGGCCAGCAGCTCGGGCACCTCGTCGAGCTCGGCGTCCCAGTTCCACGCCGGCCCGTCGGGACCGATCTCGCCGGCGACGTACTCCCAGCCGCGCCCCACGGGCGGGGCGATGCTGGCCATCGTGTCGAAGGTGTCGGCGCCCTCGCCCATGGCCTCGAAACCGGGGAACATGCGCACTCGCTGCTGGGTGGTGCGGGTGCCGGCGAGATCGGCGTAGTACTTGTTCTCCTGCACCTGCACGAGGAAGGCGGTGGCGTGGTCGACCGCCGCGCCAGAGCGCAGCCGATCGGTCCAGCCGCGCAGCACGTCGGCCTTCTCCGCGATCGGCACGTCGAGCGGGTTGATGTCATAGGCCGAGACCCATGCGACGTCGGCGTACCTGGGCTCCGGGGCGAGCTCGACCGGGCGGGTGGTCATGGCCGCCGCGACCTCCGCGACGGCGATGGCCTGCTCGGCGACCGACCGGGCGGACTCGTCGGTCAGCACCACCCCGGCCGCGAAGCCCCACGAGCCGCGATGCACGACCCGGACCGCGAACCCCAGGTCCTCGGTGTCGCTGGCGCGCTGCAGCACGCCGTCGCGCGCGGAGAGGCGTTGGTAGCGGACCCGCTCGAGCCGGAAGTCGGCGTGCGTGGCGCCGAGCTGCTCGGCCCGGGCCAGGGCCACCTCGCCGAGGCGCCGCAGCGGCAGCGCCGTGAAGGTCGGGTCGAGCGGAGGTCGGCTCATGCCGGCGAGCCTACGACCACGGGAGCCGCCCCGTGGAGGGAGACGGTCGAGCCCGCACGCGAGGTCCGCACGTGCAGCTGAGTGGGGATGCGGTCGCGCATCTCGGTGACGTGGCTGACCACGCCGACGACGCGTCCGCCCTCACGCAGCGCGTCGAGGGCGTCGAGTACGTCCTCGAGCGTGTCGGAGTCGAGTGAGCCGAATCCCTCGTCGACGAAGAGCGTCTCGAGCTGCGCCCCGCCGGCCTCGTGCGCGACGACGTCGGCGAGCCCGAGCGCCAGGGCCAAAGAGACGACGAACGTCTCGCCGCCCGAGAGCGTGGCCGGGTCGCGTGCCTCGCCCGACCAGTCGTCGCGCACCAGCAGGCTCAGACCACCGCGGGTCTCGCCGGCGCCGCGGCGCGCCGAGTGCAGCAGGGTGTAGCGATGGTCACTCATGGTGACCAACCGCTCGTTGGCCGCCGCGACGACCTGACCCAGCCTCCAGGCGAGCACGTAGGCCGAGAGCCGCATCTGCCAGGCGTTGTCGGCCGCCTTGCCCTCGGCGAACGCGGCGACCCGGGTGACGAGCTCGTACTCGCGACGCACCGGCTCCCAGCGCTCGAGCGCGACGCGCAGCCGCGCATCGAGCTCCTGCAGCCGGCCGCACCGGGCCTGAGCGGCGGCGCGATGCTCCCCGGCGGCACGCACCCGACGAACAGCGGCCTCGTGCTCGTCGGCCCGCAGGGCCACCAGCTCGTGCAGGGGCCGCGGGTCGCGGTCGGCGTCACCGAGCTGGCCGAGCTGCTCGCGCACCACGGCCGAACGCTCTCGGTGGTGGTCGACACGGTTGCTGAGCACTCCTTGCTCGGCTTCTCCCAGCGCGGCTGTCTCGACCTCATGGACGTCGCCGAAGCCGGCGGCCGTCAACGCGTCGTCGAGGTCGGCGCGCGCCTCCTCGGCACGGGCCCGCGCGCGGGTCCTGGTCGTCAGCGCCTCGGCCGCCGCCCGTGTGGCGGCGAGCAGCCCGTCGAGGTCGAGGCTGTCTGCACCGGTCGCCGCACGGATCTGCTCTT
Source organism: Nocardioides acrostichi (assembly GCF_015319165.1). Lineage (GTDB taxonomy): Bacteria > Actinomycetota > Actinomycetes > Propionibacteriales > Nocardioidaceae > Nocardioides > Nocardioides acrostichi. The sequence goes on along the minus strand of NZ_JADIVZ010000015.1, from coordinate 20,297 downwards.
CTGCCCGGTCGATCTCGCCGGCGAGGTCGACCGCCTCTCGCTCGAAGGCGGCGATGTCGGCCTCGAGGGCGGACCCGGTGGCCGCCAGTTCACTCCAGCGAAGGCGCGCGGTCTCGTGCTCGGCCCGCAGCCGGTCGTGCTCTGCCCGGAGGTCGGGTAAGGCGCGTTCGTGATCGTGCGCGGCATCGAGCTGAGCCGCCACCTCCTCGCGCCGATCGGCGCCAGCCGCCGCCTCGGCGACGGCGAGGCGGGTCCGCAGCGACGCGACGTGCTCGGCATGCACCGTCTCGGATGCCTTGGCGTCGTCGAGCGCGCGCTGCGTGGAGCGCTCCGTGCCCTCGTCGACGGCCCCGCGTGCCGGCACGGCCTTGTGCGGGTGGTCGTCGGAGCCGCACACCGGGCAGCACGCGCCGACGGCGAGGGCCCCGGCCAGCTCGGCGGCCATGGCCTCGATGCGTTGCCGGCGCACCTCCAGCTGGCGCTCACTGGCGGCCAGCACCAGCTCGCGCGAGGCCAGGTGCTCGACCTGCGCGGCGGCCAGCTCGGCGCGCAGCCCGCGCGCACGGTCGTGGGCCGTGAGCCTCGTCGCCAGGTCAGCCGTCTCAGCCGCACGGGAGCGGGCGCTCTCGACGGCGGCAGCCGCGGCGGTCAGCTGGTCGGGCAGCTCGGCGAGGCGCACGGCGACCCGGTCACGCTCGGTGGCGGTCTGCGCTGCCTCGGCCCGGACCCGGGGCAGCTGTTGCTGCACCCAGCCGAGTCGGCGGCGCCCCGGATCGAGAGCCGTCATGGTGGCCCGTGCCTCGAGCAGACGCTCCAGCCGCGAGGCCAAGGCTTCGGGCTCGACCCCCGGGACCGCCTCGGCGGCCCTCCGCCACCTCTCCGCGGCCCCGTCGCAGGCCTCACCGGCACGCCGCGACACCTCGGCCAGGGGAACGACGGGAGCCGCGCGGCGGGCTCCGTCGAGCCGTGCCAGATCCTCGGCGTGGTCGGCGGCGCGCTGCTCGAGCGTCGCGAGCTCCCGTTCGGCCGCACGGCGCTGCTGGGCGCGCTCGAGGCGGTGGCGGACGTCGTCGAGGGCGCCGACGGCGGCCGTCTCGGCCAGCTGGTCGCGCTCCAGGTGCTGCTGGGCAGCGTCGCGCTCGGCTGCGGCGGTGACGTGCGCGGCCTGCGACCACGCGGCCAGCGCGTCGGGATCCTCGGGTGCCGGCTCTTCGGCGATCTCGCTGACCCGGCTGGCGAGGTCGTCGACCTCGCGCTCGCACGACTGTGAGGAGCGGTAGAGATGGCGTCGGCGTTCTCCGAGCCACGCCTCGACGCTCTCGAACCGCCCGGTGCGGAAGAGCTGCTGGAGCAGCGCGTGCCGCTCCTTGGAGGTGGCGCGCAGGAACGTCGAGAAGCGCCCCTGCGGCAGCATCGCCACCTGGGTGAACTGGTTGAGGGTGAGACCGAGCAGCGACCCGACCAGGTCGCCTGCCTCGTCGAGTCGAGACGAGAGCGGCTCCCAGGTGCCGTCGATGTGTTCGCTCACGCTGACCGAGGCCTGCTCGGTGGTCGTGCCGGTGCCGCGCTTCTTGGGTCGCGACCACGCGGGGGACCGGACGAACCGCAGCCGGCGGCCGCCCAGCGTCGCCTCGAGCACGACGCCGGGCCGCACCCCCGGGGCGGCCTGGTCACTGCGCAGCCGCTTCGCGCCCGACCGGTCGCCCGGCACGTCGCCGTAGAGGGCGAAGCAGACGGCGTCGAGCACGGTGGTCTTGCCCGCACCCGTCGCGCCGGTGAGCAGGAAGAGGCCGCCGCCGCTGAGAGCGTCGAAGTCGACGGTGACCGTGCCGGCGAAGGGTCCGAACGCCGTGATCTCCAGGTGGTGCAGACGCATCAGACGCTCGACTCCTCACAGCAGGAGTCGACGGCCTCGCGCAGCAGCGCGGCCTCGTCGGCGGTGGGACCGGCTCCGCGCACCGTCCAGAAGAACTCCGTGACGACGTCGTGGTCGGTACGACCCTGCGAGGGGCGAGCGGGGACGCCCCCGAGGCTCGGCGCGGTGGACTCGAAGGCCAGCACCAGGGCGTGCGGGAAGCGCCGGCGCAGCCGCTCCATCGCCTGGGTGGGGCGGACGTCGTCGGTGAGCGTGGCCTGCACCCAGCTCTGCTCGTGCGCGGCGTGCCGCTGGTCGGTCAGCAGCTCCTCCAGGGTGCCCCGCAGGCGGGCGACGCGACGCGGGACCGGGGCGTCGACGAACTCGGCGTGCAGGGCGTCGGCGTCGAGGTCGACCAACCACGATCCCTTGCGGTGGGCCGCCTCCGAGAAGGAGTAGGCCAGGGGCGAGCCGCTGTAGCGCACCCGGTCACCGAGCACGTGCCGACCGTGGAGGTGGCCCAGCGCGGTGTAGTCGATACCGTCGAAGACGCCCGTGGGCACCAGGGACACCCCACCGACGGAGATGTCGCGTTCGGAGTCGGACTCCTGGGGCTGCACGGGCCCAGCGCCACCGACGAAAGCGTGCGCCATGACGATGGAGCGCACCCCCGGGCGGGCCGCGAGGTCCCGGCGCACCCGGCACATCGCCTCACCGAGCACGGCCGCGTGCGAGGCCGTGGTGCCCCAGAGCGGGGCGACCGTCTGCGGGTCGAGATAGGGGAGTCCGTGGACGGCGACCTCGCCGTGGTCGTCGGCCAACAGCACAGGAGCGCCCACGGTGCCCGGCTGGGTGCGCAGGTGCACCCCGGCCATGTCGGCCAGGCGCGAACCGAAGCCGAGCCGGTGCGCGGAGTCGTGGTTGCCGCTGGTGAGGACGACGCGGGCGCGGGAGGCCGCCAACCGGGCCAAGGTCTCGTCGGCCAACCTGACGGCGTCGACCGGAGGTAGCGCCCGGTCGTAGACGTCGCCCGCGACCAGCACCGCGTCGACCCGCTCGTGCTCGACCACCTCGAGCAGGTGGTCGACGAACGCGGCCTGGTGCTCGAGCATGCCCTCCCGGTGGAAGGACCGGCCCAGGTGCCAGTCGGAGGTGTGCAGCAGCCGCATGTCCCAGACGCTAGGGGTCACCTCCGACACAACCGCTGCGTACACGCCGGGGGTGCGCCTGCTTTCGCGTTCAGGCGTAGCGGACGGCCCGGTCGGTCGAGGCGAAGCCCCACAGTGCCAGCGAGTGCTCGCGCGCCAACCGCACCGACAGCGAGGTGGGGGCGCCGACCGCGACGAGCGAGCCGACTCCCGCCGAGGCCGCCTTCTGCACGAGCTCGAAGCCCGCCCGGCCGCTCACCAGCAGACACGCCGCCGCGGGGGAGCGCCCGTCGAGCACCTGCGCGCCGGTGACCTTGTCGACGGCGTTGTGACGACCGACGTCCTCGCGCACGACGAGCAGGTCGCCGTCGGCGGTGACGAGCGCGGCGGCGTGCACCCCGCCCGTGCGCTCGAACAGCGGTTGCGACCCCCGCAGCCGGTCGGGCAGGGCTAGCACCACGGCGGGGTCCGGCAGCGCCCCCGCCCAGGGCCGGGCGCCGGCGACGGCCAGGGCGTCGGCGACGCTGTCGGCTCCGCACACCCCGCAGGCCGACGAGCCCGCCGACAACGCGGTGTGCCGGTGCCCCGGGTCACGTAGCGGGGGAGCGGCCAGGGTGACGGTGACGACGTTGAACTCCTGCTCCGGAGCCAGGTCGGCATCGGTGCAGTAGGCCACCCGGGCGATGGCGCCCGGCGCGTCGTCGACCAACCCCTCGTGCCGGACCCAGCCCGCCGCGAGCTCGAAGTCGTGCCCCGGCGTGCGCATCGTGACCCACACCCGCGCGGCCGCCACCCCCGGCCACGTCAACCGGACCTCGAGCGGCTCCTCGGTGGCCAGCCGATCCTCGTGGCCACGCTGGGAGCGGTCAGCGAACGTCTCGGTGACCCGGGTGCGCACACTCGGGCCCGGACGCCGGCTGCTCACGACCTTCCGAAGCGCCGGGCCACGGCCACCTGCCGTGTCAACTGGTCGGTCGCGTCGACCAGCCGGCGCCGCACCGGTGCGGGCAGCGAGGCGTCGGTGGCGAGAGCCGTCATCGTCTCGACCGTGGTCTGCGAGAGCGCCGTGGTCGGGAAGAACGCGGCTGCCGCATCGCCCTGCACCCACCCGCTGTGCGCCGCGGCCGCCCGCGAGAGGTCGGCCGCGTACCGCTCGACGAACGGGGCGAGGAGGTCGTCCTGGCCACAGCGCCACATGCCCAGCCCGGCGGCGGTGATCTCGTAGTTCGGGGCCGTGGTCACGCCGGTGAACCGCTCCCAGGCGAACTCCTTGGCCGCGAGATCGGGCAGCGAGGCGACCGCGCGGGTGTGCTCGACCCGTGACACGCCCGTGGGCTCGCGGTCCAGCTCGGTGTCGAGGCGGCTGCGGTCGACCGCGCCGAGCCCGGCCAGCCGGCCGAGGATCCGCCAGCGCAGCTCCAGGTCGAGATCGGTGCCGGTGGGCAGTCCCTCGGCGCGCAGCCAGGACTCGAGTCGGTCGGGGGAGGCGCAGGTCGCGATGGCCACCTGGGTCAGCGAGAGCTGGAGGGAGGAGCCGGGCGACGCCGCGCGGGCGGCGGAGAGGGCACCGAGGTGGAGACGCTCGGCGGCGTCCGACGGGTCGGTGCAGAGGGGCAGCACGTCGCGCAACAGCCAGGGCCCGACGGTCTCCGGGCCGGCGTCGTGGGTCTCGACGGCCAGCCACGAGAGCGCCGCGCGCACGACGTCGTCCGGCGCGACCTCGGCGTTGTGGTAGCCGCTGCGCAGCGCGTTCCAGGCGCCCGCCCGCAGCATCGGGTCCGACATCCGGGGCAGCAGGTCGGGCAGCACCGCCACGGTGCGGGGGTCGGCGGGGCATACCGCCCACGAGTCCTCCCACGGGTCGACCAGCACGGCGCCGTCGCCGAGGGCGCCGACCTCGGTGCGTGCGGCGTCCACGTCGAGGTCGTGAGCGTGCCAGTGCCCACCGTCGTCCGACACCGCCAGCCGCAGCCGGTGGGTCCGGTCCGCGGGGTGCTCGGCCGGGGGAGTGCGCAGCAGCACGCCGCGTCCGTCGCGGTCGAGGTCGAGCCGGTCCGGTCCGGCGGTGCTCAGCCACTGCGCGGCGAAGGCGTCGAGCCCGACGGCACCCGCTCGGGTCCACGACCCCAGCAGGTCGTGCATGGTCGCGTTGCCGAAGCGGTGTCGGTCGAAGTGGTCGCGCACCCCGGCGAGGAAGACGTCGTCGCCCATGCGGGCGGCGAGCTGCTTGAGGATGCTCGACCCCTTGGCGTAGGAGATGCCGTCGAAGTCCTGGAGCGCGGTGAGGGCGTCGTCGGCACCGTTGCCGGCGACCGGGTGGGTCGTCGGCCGCTGGTCGGCGACCAGACCCCACTGACGACGCGCGTAGGAGTTCTGGACCCAGGCGTCGTGGTACTCGGTGACGTCGGCGGTGACCCGCACGCCCATGTACTCGGCGAAGGACTCGTTGAGCCACAGGTCGTCCCACCAGCGGGGGGTCACGAGGTTGCCGAACCACTGGTGGGCCATCTCGTGGGCCACGGTGCCGGCCCGCTTGATGCGGGTGCCGCGGGTGACCGCCGAGCTGAACACGAGCGGGTCGCGGAAGGTCACGCAGCCGGGGTTCTCCATGGCGCCGGCGTTGAACTCCGGCACGAAGGCCTGGTGGTAGCCGCCGAACGGATAGCGGACACCGAAGAGTCGGTGGAACTCGTCGAAGCACTGCCGGGTCAAGGTGAACAGCTCGTCGGCATCCGCGTCGAGGTCTGCGGCCAGGCTGGCGCGCGCCGAGAGACCGAGCGGGATCCCGTCGTGCTCGTCGGTGACGAGGTGGTAGGGCCCGGCCACCACGGTGACGAAGTACGTCGACAGTGGCGGTGTGGTGGCGAGTTCCCAGAGGCCTGCCTCGGGGTTCTCGGCCTGGCCGTTGCCGCGCACGATCCAGCCCTCGGGGGCGCGTACGTGCACGGTGTAGGGCGCCTTGAGATCCGGCTGGTCGAAGCAGGCGAAGATCGTGGGGGCGGCGTCCATGAAGCACATGCCGTACACGTAGTGCCGCTCGTCGGCGGGGTCGACCGAGCGGTGCAGGCCCTCGCCGTCGGTGCGGAACGGCATGACGGCGTCGACGACGATCTCGTGCCGGCCCTCGGTCAGTGCGAGCGGGAGGCGTCCGGCCGACAGCAGCTCGACGTCGACCGACATGCCGTCGAGGTGGATCGAACGGACGGCGGTGGGCTTGAGGTCGAGGAAGGTGTCGCCGGCCCGGGAGTCGACGACGATCCGGGTCAGGGAGTCGAAGGTCTCGACCGAGGTGGTGAGGTCGAGGGTGAGGTCGTAGGAGACGACGTCGAGCAGGGCGGCGCGGGCTGCGGCCTCGGCGCGGCCCAGTCCGCGCGGGGGGCATGAGGAGCGGTCGGGGGTGGGGGAGGGGTGGTCACGCACGACTCGACCCTAGAACCTTCTGAAAATTCTCTGAGCCCGGAGGCAACCAAGGGCGTCCCTGCCGCGTCAACACCATCGAGACGGGTGCGCTCGGCACCCCTCCGGGATGAGAGGAAGGCTCGCGATGACGCGTGCTACCACCCGGCGCCGGGGACGTTCCCTGGCTGCCACTGCCGTCGCCGGCGGCTTCATGCTCGGCGGCCTCGGCGCTGCCACCACGTCGGCTCACGCGGCCGACCCCGCCGGGGACTGCACGCCGGCCTACGACACCTCGCAACTGCAGAAGGACGACGAGGTGACCGGCCTCACCGTCGAGACCGGGACCACGCCGGAGCAGTTCACGGGCACCGTGCTCGGCACGATCACCGACGGCATCGCGCCGGGTCTCGACATGATCATGGTCGACCTCGACTCCCCGGCGATCGAGCGGGCGGGCGGCATCTGGCAGGGCATGTCCGGCTCGCCGGTCTACATCGACGGTCAGCTGATCGGCGCCGTCGCGTACGGCCTCTCGTGGGGCCCCTCGCCCATCGCGGGTGTCACGCCGTTCTCCGAGATGCAGCGCTACCTCTCCTCGCACCCCGACGCGAAGGCCCCGGCCAAGGTGGCCGTCGGCAAGCCCGCCGCGAAGACCATCGCCGCGCAAGGTGACGCCACCCGCGAGCAGGCCTCGCAGGGTTTCAGTCAGCTCAAGATGCCGATGGGCGTCACCGGGCTGAGCCAGGCCCGCCTCGACAAGGCCGCACAGCGCAGCAGCAAGCTCGACAAGCCGTACCTGACCGACAAGACCTTCAGCGCCGGTCAGGTCGGCGTCGAGCGGGCTGCGTCCTCCGACGACATCGTCGCCGGCGGCAACCTCGCCGCCACCATCGCCTACGGCGATGTCACCTACGGTGGCGTCGGCACGGCCACCGAGGTGTGCCAGGGCGAGGTCGTCGGCTTCGGGCACCCCTTCACCTTCACCGGCGAGACCACGCTCGGCCTGCACCCGGCCGACGCGATCTACGTGCAGCCCGACAGCCTCGGCTCGCCCTTCAAGGTCGCCAACATCGCCCCGGCCACGGGCACCATCACCCAGGACCGCCTCTCCGGCATCACCGGTCTGTTCGGAGAGGCGCCCGAGCACGCCACGATCAGTTCCGATGTCACGCACGGCACCAGCCAGCGGGCCGGCAGCTCGGACGTGTACCTCCCCGACGCCACCGCCGACGTGACCTTCTCCGAGCACCTGGCCAACACCGACCGCGTGCTCGACGGCGTCCAGGGCGGCACCTCGGCGATGCAGTGGCAGGTCGACGGCACCGACGAGAACGGCGAGCCGTTCCAGCTCCTGGTCGACGACACCTACGTCTCGCGCGGCGACATCTCCATCGAGAGCGCCTTCGAGCCTGCCGACGCCGCCTACGCGCTCTCCACCCTCGAGGGCGTCACGGTGAACTCCGTCTCCGAGGTCGCGAACATCAGCGATTCCACGGACAAGCTCAAGGTCCAGCGCGTGGAGCAGTTCCGCGGTGGCAAGTGGCACAAGGTCAACAACCGGCGCAACCCGATCGTGGCGATGCCCGGCAAGCTGCTCAAGCTGCGCGCCGTGCTCGAGGCGCCGGACGGCACCGAGTCCAAGGTTCCCTGGTCGACGAAGGTCGGTCCGCGGGCCCGCTCCGGCTTCCTCTCGGTGTTCGGCGGCCTGAACAGTTACACCAACGTCTACCGCGCCAAGTCGGTCTCCGACGTGATCGACGCCTACGCCAAGGCGCCGAAGAACACCGACGTCGCCTTCAACCTGCGCCTGCGCCGCAACGGTGGCCGGGTCGTCGAGGGTGTGCCCGCCGGTGACGCCACGACCCCCGTGGGTGGGGGCAAGTTCTACGGCGTCGAGGTGGGCGGCAAGGGCGGTCCGGTCGACTGCCGCGGCTGCTGACCTCGCTTCACCTCGTGGGCCCCGTCCGGTACGCCGGGCGGGGCCTACTGCTGTCGTGGCGTGACCGAGGTGAAGGTCAAGGGGACGGCAGGCACGCCGTCGCCGGGCCCGAAGACCTCCTGCCCGACACCGCCCTTCGCCACCTTCTCCAGCGCCGCCAGCCCGTCGGCGTCGACGGTGCCGAACACCGTGTACTGGGGCGGCAGGTCGGTGTCGCGGTAGACCATGAAGAACTGGCTCCCGCCGGTGTCGGGCTGCCCGGTGTTCGCCATGGCCAGGGTGCCGGCGGGGTACTTCTCGCTACCGTCGTACTCGTCTGGGACGGTGTAGCCGGGGCCACCGCCCCCGGTGCCGGTGGGGTCTCCGCACTGCACGACGTAGATGCCCTGGGTCGTGAGCCGGTGGCACGAGGTGTCGTCGAAGTAGCCCTGGTCGGCCAGCGACACGAAGCTGTTCACCGTGCAGGGCGCGGCGGCGGCGTTCAGGGTCGCGGTGAAGTCGCCCTGGTCGGTCGCGAAGTCGACCGCCACCTCGCCGGAGTCCGGCGCATCGGACGACGGCGGGTCGACGGGCTTCGCGGCCGACTGACCACCGGTGGGGTAGTCGCACGACGTCGTCGACGCGGACGCCGTCGAGCCGTCGTCGGAGCCGCAGGCGGTGAGCGCCGAGGCGAGCACGAGGGTGGCGGCCAGCGTCAGGGGCGTCGCGAGTGCGCGGGAGGGCATGGGGCGGAGCGTAGTGGCGCCCTCCCGAACTGCACGCACCGCTCCTGGCGCGGCTCAGGTGTGCAGACCGCGCGCCCCGACCGGCCAGGCGCGCAGACCGCCGGGCTCGGCGACCCAGAAGGTGTCGGCGAGGTTCACCGCAGAGCACACGTGGTTCGGCACGACCGACACCAGCGAGCCGAGGGCGGGGCGCGGACCGGGCATCTGGACGACCGCATGGTGCTCGGAGAGCGTGACGATCCGCGCTTCGGGGTGCTCGAGCAGGCGGCCGTACCCGCTGGAGTACGCCGCTCGGTCGGCGCCGAGCGTCTTGGATCCGGCGTCGAGCACGACTCGACCGCCCGCGTGGCTGACCACGGTGGCGTGCACGGTGAGGCTGATGTCGTCCGGTTCGAAGATGCCGAGCTCCCATTGCTGGGCGTCGCCGAACACGTAGACACCGGGGCGCAGCTCCGTGGCCGCGCGGCTGGTGAGGCTCGCCGCGAGGGTCGGGGTGGAGCCGCCGGAGAGCACGGGCTCCTCGATGCCGACCTGCTGGATACTGTCGCGCGCCGTCTCGAGCGCCGTCCGCTCGTCGTGGGCCGCGGCCTCCGACCCACCCGGGCCGTAGCCGTGGCCGGGGAAGGTGAAGACGCCGCGCACGGGGAGGCCGGCACGCTGGGCGGCCCGGGCCACGACGCCCGCCTGCTCGGGAGCGACGCCGGTGCGGTGATGGCCGGAGTCGACCTCGACGAGAACCTCGATGCCGGTGTGGCCCAGCCGGCGACCGGCGTTGCCGGCCGACTCCACCGAGTCGACTCCGATCGCCAACCGGTCTGCCTGGTCGCGCAGGTCACGCAATCGGGTGGCACGCCCCTCGTCGACCCAGACGGGGAAGGCGATGAACACGTCACGGCACCCCTGGCGCACGAAGTGTTCGGCCTCGCCGACGGTGGCGACGGTCAGGCCGACGGCCCCGTGGGCGAGCTGGAGTCGGGCCACCTCGGCGGACTTGTGGGTCTTGGCGTGCGGGCGCAGGGCGACGCCGACCAGCGCCGCCTGGTCGGCGGCGCGGCGTACGTTGATGCGCAGTTGGGGGAGGTCGATGTGCAGGTAGGGCGTCGCGAGGGACACGCCTCTCAACCTACCGAGACGCGACCGCCGGCTCGTGGGCGGCCGGCACCGGGACGTCGTGCCGGGTCGAGCGGCGCGGGATGAAGGCCGCGATGGCGACGCCGGTGAAGGCGGCCACGGCACCGACCACGAAGCATGCCGAGAACGCGCCCTCGGTCGGGACTCCGGCCGCGGTCGTCGAGCTCGTGAGGACCGTACCCATGAGGGCCGCTGCCGAGGTGGTGCCGACCGAGCGCATCAGGGTGTTCACGCTCACGGCCGAGCCGGCCTCGCGCAGCGGCACGGCGTCGAGCACGAGAGTGGGCATGGCGGCATAGCCGATGCCGACACCGATGCTGATGACGACGGACGCCACGGCCAGCTGCCAGGGGGCCGAGGTGAGTCCAAGTGCCAGGAGGTAGCCGGCGCCGAGCACACCGGCGCCGATCATGAGGGTCGCCTTGGCCCCGATCGTGCCCATCAGCCGGCTCGAGACCGGGGCGAACAGCATCATCATCAGGCCGCCGGGCGCCATCCACAGACCGGCCTGGAGGATGGTCTGGCCGAGTCCGTAGCCGGTCGCGTCGGGGAGTTCGAGCAACTGGGGCACGATCACCGCCTGCGCCATCATCCCCATGCCGACGGCCACCGCCGCGAGGTTGGTCAGCAGCACCGGCAGCCGAGCGGTGGTGCGCAGGTCGACCAGGGGCTCGGCGACGCGCAGCTCGGCCATGCCCCACACGAGCAGCACCGCGACGCCGCCGAGCATGAATCCCAGGGTGCGGCCGGAGCTCCAGCCCCACACGCTCGCCTTGGAGAGACCCACGAGGAACGCGCTGAGGCCCAAGACCAGCCCGATCGCACCCGCCACGTCGAACCTTCCCGGCGCAGCGTCGTGCACGTGTGGCACGAGGGTGAGGACGGCGACGAGCACCGCGGCGGCGACGGCGGCGGAGACCCAGAAGAGTGCGTGCCAGCTGCCGGATTGGACGATCCAGGCCGCGAGGGGGAGCCCGATGGCGCCACCGACGCCGAGGGTGGCGCTCATGGCGGCGACGGCGGAGCCTGCCAGGCGCGGCGGCACGATCTCACGGAGCAGGGCGATGCCGACGGGGATGAAGCCCATGGAGACGCCCTGGATGCCGCGACCCACGAGCATCGGCAGCAGCGAGTCCGAGAGGGCGCACACGATCGAGCCGACCAGCAGGGCCACCGTGGTGAGCACGACGATGCGCTGCTTGCCGACCATGTCCGCGAGTCGACCCGACACGGGCATGGTCACGGCGCCTGCGAGGAGGGTGACGGTGATGACCCAGGCCGCGTTGGCCGGGCTGGTGCCCAGCAGCTGCGGGAACTGCGCCTGGATCGGGATGACCATCGTCTGGGTCAGGGACGCGGCGAGGCCGCCGAAGCAGAGCGCGACGACGCTCAGGGTCGGAGTGCTGGCGCGGGGGGCGGTGACCATGGATTAAACACGTCTCTCACTAGGGATCGAAGCACCATCAAGTCAGAGATCGTTGCGAGTCGCAACTTTCGCCCGGTGTGAGCCCGGCCACCCTCCGTGGCGTCAGGATCTCGACGTGAGTACGCCGCGCAGCAGGTGCAGGCACGTGGTCACGGTGCGTGCCCGGACGCTCATCCGGTCGCCGGGCAGCCGCAGACGTCGATGCTCGGAGACCGCGGTGCCGTCGGGCAGGGTGCCGACGAGCGCCACGTGCACGAGCCCGACCGGCTTGTCGGCCGTGCCGCCGTCGGGTCCGGCGACGCCGGTGACACCGAACCCGAGGTCGGCACCCAGACGCGCGCGGGCGCCGGCGGCCATCGCGAGCGCGACCTCCTCGCTCACGGCTCCCACCCGCTCGATGAGGGCGGCCGGGACGTCGAGGAGTGCCGTCTTCGCCTCGTTGGAGTAGGTCACCAGGCCGCCGAGCAGGTAGGCCGACGAGCCCGGCCGGTCGGCGAACCGGCCCGCGAGCAAGCCGGCGGTGCACGACTCGGCCGTCGCGACCGTGAGACCGCCGGCGCGCAGCGCGTCGGCCACGACCTCGTCGACGCTGCGCCCGTCGGCACTCACCAAGGTGTCGGCGAACCTCTCCAGCAGGGTCGCCTCCAGGTCGGCGTAGGCCCCGGCAGCCGCGGGGGAGTAGCGGGTGACGACCTCGAGCTCGCCACCTCGCAGGCAGGTGGTCACCTCGAGGCCGGCCATGGAGTGCTGCTCCCCGTGCTCGCGCAGCACGACCGCCAGCTCGGCCTCGGGCGGCCCCCACATGCGCAGGGTGCGTTGCTCCAGCGGCTCGGCGCCCGCCAGCGCCGACGTCACGACCGGGTCGACGAGGACGGCGTCCCACATCGCCCGCAGCTCACCGGGCGGGCCGGGGAGCACGACCACCGGCGCCCCCGCCCCGGTCGGTGGCACGACCAGCCCCGGAGCGGTGCCGGTGGGGTGCAGCCAGGTGGCGCCGTCGGGCACGAGAGCCTGCTTGCGAGTGCCCTCGTCGAGGGCGTCGCCGAGCGGTCCCTGCCAACCGCGCTCGTCCGCGATCCGGCGCACGATGTCGTCGATCAGCGCCCGCAGCCCCTCGTCGAGGCGCAGTGCGCGCCCCTGGACCTGCGCCACCACGCGGGCGGTGAGGTCGTCGGCGGTCGGACCGAGGCCGCCGGTGGTGATGACGAGGTCGTGGCCACCCTCACCTGCCAGGAACCCGACGGCGGCGGCCAGGTCGTCGGGCCGGTCGCCCACCACGACGACGCGGCCCACGTCGACGCCCCGTCCGCGCAGGGCCTCGGCCAGCCACGGGCCGTTCGCGTCGGCCACCCGGCCGGTGAGCACTTCGGTGCCGGTCACGACGATGCCCGCGCGCGCTGTCATGCCCCGACCCTAGCCACGCGACGCTGTCGGTCGACCGGAGTAGGTTGGCGAGCGTGAGACTGGGAGTGCACTACGCGAACTTCACCCATCCCGACTGGCAGCACACCTTGGAGGACAGACTCACCGAGACCGCACGGGTCGCCGACCAGGGTGGGGTCTCCCTGCTGACCGTGATGGACCACTGGTTCCAGATGGAGGATCTCGGCGGTCCCAGCGAGCCGATGCTCGAGGGCTACACGACGCTCGGCTACCTGGCCGCCGTCACCGAGCGAGTGCGCCTCTCCCTCCTCGTCAGCGGGGTCACCTACCGGCACCCCGGTCTGCTGGCCAAGCAGGTCGTGACCCTCGACCGGCTGTCGCGGGGCCGCGCGATGCTCGGCATCGGCGCAGCCTGGTACGAGCGCGAGCACCACGGGCTCGGCGTGCCCTTCCCGACGACATCCGAGCGCTTCGAGCGGCTGCGCGAGACGCTGGAGGTGTGTCGACGCGTGTGGGGTGAGTCCACCGAGCCGTACACCGGCACCCATTACCAGCTGGCCGAGCCGGTGGCCGTGCCGCCGCCCTACCAGAAGAACCTGCCGATCCTGATCGGCGGCTCGGGGGAGCGCAAGACGCTGCGCCTGGTCGCGGAGTTCGCGCAGATGTGCAACCTCTTCGGCGAGTCCGACGATGTCGTCGAGCACAAGTTGGCGGTGTTGCGCGGTCACTGCGACGACGCCGGCACCGACTACGACGCCATCGAGAAGAGTGTCATCGTCATGGACGACCCTGCCGCCGACCCGGACGCCTTCCTGCGCCGGTGCGAGGCGTACGCCGCGCTCGGTGTCGACACCGTCGTCACCGGACCGATGAGCGACGACCCCGTCGCCTGGACGACCCGCGTCGTCGAGCAGGTCGTTCCGCGACTGCACGACCTGGCCACTTGATGAAACATGATGAAGGATGGTCCGCGTGAGGCCGTCCAGTCCGTTCCGCCCGTCCTTCGGCTCCAACCCACCGCTCGTCACCGGCCGCGAGGCCGTGCTCGACGACATCGCCGAGGCTCTGGACGCCGGCCCGGGAGCGAGCGGGCGGGCCGCGCTGATCACCGGCAACCGCGGCATCGGCAAGACCGTCGTGCTCAACGAGGCCGAGGTGCTGGCCAGGCAGCGCGGTTGGTTGGTGCTCTCCGAGACCGCCACGGTCGGCCTGATCGAGCGCATCACGACCGACGGACTTCCCGAGCTGGCGGGGGTGATCCGGCAGGCGCCGTCGACCCGCACGCGCGTGCGGGGCATCTCGTTGCCGGCCGGGCTGGGAGGCGTCGAGCTCGACCTGCCCGACGAGCGCGGCCCGGGTGGACTTCGGCGGCAGCTCAATGCGCTCACCGACCTGCTCGACCAGCACGGCACCGGCATCATGATCACCCTCGACGAGGTTCATTCCCGGGCCGCGCGCGACGACGTGGCCCAGCTCGCGGCCACGGTGCAGCACGCCTTCCGGGAGGATCGGCCGGTCGCCTTCGCGGCTGCCGGCCTGCCTGCGGCCGTGCAGGACCTGCTCACCGCGGACGTGTCGACGTTCTTGCGCCGAGCCCGTCGCTTCGTGCTGGAGCCCTTGAGCCCGGTGGCCGCCGAGGAGGCGCTGCGAGTGCCCGTGCGCGCCGCCGGCCGGGAGGTGGCCGACGCCGAGGTCACCACGATGGCCGCCGCGACGTTCGGCTATCCCTACCTCGTGCAGGTCATCGGCGATCGCGCCTGGCGTCAGGATCCCGACGCTTCGACCATCACGGCCGAGCACGTGGCTCGCGGCATCGCAGACGCGGTGCGCGAGGCGGGCTTCGCGCTGCACGAGCCGGCGGTCAACGATCTCTCGGAGACCGATCGGGCCTTCCTGATGGCGATGGCCCCCGACGACGGCGACTCCGCGATCTCCGACGTCGCCCGACGCATGGACCGTGACCACGGCTACGTCTCGCGCTACCGCTCCCGTCTCATCGTGGCCGGCATCGTCGAACCGACGCGGCGGGGCTACCTGCGGTTCACCCTGCCCTACCTGCGAGAGTTCCTGCGCTCGCTGCCCGACTACGAGGCCGAGTAGCCGCCCTCCGCCAGTCGCGCGAGGTTCAGCAGTTGGCGCCTGGCCATCACCAGGTCGCCCGCGCTCAGCAGGGCCAGGAGCGGTCGTGGCCCACCGGCAGTCACGACCTTGAGCACCAGGCGGATCGACTCACCGGGTGCCGGCACGAGCACGTACGACATCACGGCACCCATGATCCGCCCGGTCAGCGCTCGTCCCGGATCGACGGCGAGGATCGTGCCGGTCCGTCGGCCGGCGACGGCGGTGAAGGCCTCGCCGACGCGCGGCTCGGGCAGGCCGTGCAGCTCACGTGGCGAGCGGCGCCCCAGGTTGTCGATCCAGTCGTAGGAGTACGGGGCCAGCCGAATCTGCCCGACCCACGGCCACACGCCGTCGGGCGGTGCCGCGACCGACACGCCGCGCCACGCCGCCAGCGCGGGGGAGGGGACGAGGGTGTCGCACGGGTAGCGACGGGTCACCTCGGCGTCGGTGACACCCCAACGGTCCGCCAGCACGGCACGACGATAGCTGCGGAATGAGTGGACGGGTCGAGGGGTTGCAGCGGCCATGAGTGCCGACCAGACTCCCGACGCGAGCATGGGGCAGACCGTCGTGTTCGTCCACGCCCACCCGGACGACGAGGGCACCGGTACCGCCGGCACCATGGTGCGGCTGGCCCGCGAGGGCCACCGGGTGGTCGTCGTGTACGCCACGAACGGCGACTTCGGCGCGGCCCCGGAGGATCTTGCTCCGGGGGAGACGCTCGTCGCGCGCCGTCGCAGCGAGGCGGAGGCCTCGGCCGCGATCACCGGGCTCGCCCGGGTCGCCTGGCTCGACTACGCCGACTCCGGGATGACGGGGTGGGAGCAGAACTCCGGCGAGCGCGCGTTCTCACGCGCCGAGGTCGACGAGGCCGCGCGTCGGCTGGCCGACGTCCTCGACCAGGAGGGCGCCGACGTCGTCGTGGGCTACGACTGGCACGGTGGCTACGGGCACCCCGACCACGTCATGGTGCACACGGTCAGCAAGCGCGCCATCGACATGGCCGCGACGCAGCCGCGCTACCTCGAGGTCACGATGAACCGCGACAAGATGCGCGAACTGTTCAAGGCCGCCCAGGAGATGGGCATGGAGGGCTTCGATCCCGATGCGCGGGGCGACGACGGCCTGCCGATCGGCACGCCCGAGGCGGAGATCCACTGGGCGGTCGACGTGACACCCGACATCGCCGCGAAGCGCGCTGCGCTGGCGTGCCACGGCAGTCAGACCGACGTCCAGCAGATCCTCTCCATGCCCGAGGACGTCTTCTCGATCGCCTTCGGCACCGAGCACTACGTCGAGCCGGGGCGCCCCGAGGGCATGGTCACCGGCTGGTGGATGGACCCGGTCCCCGCCGGGTGATCCCCTCGGACGCCGCACGCAGCATGCTGGCGTCAGCCGCTCGTCCTCCCGCCGGGGACTGGGTGTTCGCGCCCACCCTCGATGGCGTCACGGCGTTCAGAGGCCCAGCCTGACCGCGTTCTGCTCCAGCCAGGCGGCGTCCTCGCGCGCCTCCCGGGCGAACCCGCGGTCGACCAGCGCCGCGAAGGCCACGTCGGTCGTCGCCATCTCCTCCAGAGAATCGGCGTGCACGGTCATCTGCCGGTAGACGACCTCTGCCAGGGCACCACGCTGCGCGGCTGTGGGGCAGTAGCCCTCGAGCAGGGCGGCGAGGTTACGGCGCCGGCGAGCGTCGCCGTCGTCGTGCGGGCCGACGCCGTACTCGGCGTGCCATCGAGTGCCGGCCATGAGCGGCACCCAGCGCCAGGCCGCCCAGGCGAGATCCTCCAGCGGGTCGCCGGGGCAGGCGAAGTCCCAGTCGAGCACCACCAGGGAGCCGTCGTCGCGGCGCACGGTGTTGTAGGGGGAGACGTCGTGGTGCACGAGCACGTCGCCGGGTGCGAGCGATCGGCCCGGAACGCGGCGCCACGGCTGTGCGGGATCTGGCGCGTAGCCCGCCTGCGCGGCCTGGAAGTCCTTGACCCAGACGCCGACCGCCCGGCACGCCTCGGCCGTGCGGAACCAGGGGAGCAGGGGCTGCTCCGCGGTGAGGGTGCCGACATCGCCGGGCACGTATTCGAGGATCTCGCGACCGGCGTCGTCGAGGCCCCGCACGCGGGGCGCGCCGTCGAACCCGACGCGTTCGAGGTGCCTGAGCAGCCGGTGCACGGCCGGCGTCCAGGCACCGGTGCTGCGGCGCACGGTGTCTCCGGCGCGCACGACCTCGGAGGTGTTGCCCCCGGCCAGGGGCCGCTCCTGGTCCATCTGTGCCACCTGTCCAGCGGAGGGTCAAGATACTGCGCGAAGAGCCGTGTCAGGTCGGTCATGTCACCGGAGTCCGGATCGAACCGACGACACGCGACCGGCACGGCTCCACCCTAGGACGAGCTGCGACATCATGGTCCCCATGAGCGGCGACGCGACTCGTCCGTGGCAGCGGCTCTCGTCAGGTTTCGAGGAGGCCCGCGCCCGGGAGGACTCTCTCGACCGGCTCGTCGAGTGGCCGGCTCAGCGCGAGCTGCTCGGCGACGTCACCGGCCTCTCCGTCCTCGACGCCGGGTGCGGCAACGGCGCCAAGCTCGCCCAGCTCGCGACGGAGGGGGCGGTGGACTGCGTCGGCGTCGACCTCAGCGAAAACTTCATCGAGCCGCCACGCGGGGTCCGGCTGGTGCTCGGCGACCTCTCAGACCTCGCGGCGGTGCCGGGACTGTCGGGCCGAAGCTTCGACCGGATCCTGTTCCTCCAGTCTTTCGGCTACGCCGCCGACGGGGTAGCCGCCTTACGCACCGCGCGGTCGATGCTGACCGACGACGGCTTCATCCTGCTCACCCGCACCCAGCCGGTGCGCCACGCCCTGGAACGCGCGGAGCAGAACGGCACGTCGCTGGGCGAGGAGTATTTCTCGACCGACGCGTTCTCCTACCGGCACCGCACCTGGGACGAGCACGTCACCCTCACCAAACGTCCGTACACGATGTCGGACCTGCTCAACACCTTCAGCGCCGCCGGCCTCTGGATCGACACCACGGTCGAGCCGCAGATGGCGGCGGACCTCGCGGAGCGGTATCCACACAAGAAGGCGGTGCTGGACCGCTATCTCGGCATCTTGATGTTCCGACTGCGCCCGCTTCAGACGCCTTCGTCAACAGCCGCGAGATGAAGCTCGATGATCTCAAGGAGGCGGTCGTGCGTGTCCTGGTCCGCGGAGATCAGCAGGCCACGATCGGTGTGGAGCGCGTATGAACTCCGGGCGAATTCCAGTGCTCTCAGACCTTCGCTTGCACAGATCGTCGAAAGAACGTTGCCCTGCGCTCGCGACGAGCGGCAGTGTTCACCGGGTGACAACTGCTCTCTCCACTGACGCCCGCCAAGCATTGATCGACGCCGGGTACTCGCCGGGGCGTGTGATCGGGGCCGGAATGGAAGGCATCGTGGTGGATCTCGGCGATGACCTCGTGGCCAAGACGTGGCACGCGCGCGCACACGACGATCTCCACCGACTGCAGAGGTTCTACGCGGCCGTCCGGGAGAGCGGTACCGGTCTCGACACGCCGCACATTCTGCGGGTGCTCAGGTTCGGCGATCAGACGGCCACCATCGAGAGCCGACTGAGCGGCCGACCTCTGCGTGGCGAGATGAGTGACCGGGCGTACTTCATCGCAGACGTCGATGTCTCTTGTGTCCTTCAGGTGTTGTCCGACCTGCAACGAGCGACTCCTACGAAGGCGATGACGTCGCTGCCGGTGCTCGAGGGTGAACAACCCTTCTCGTTCGACGAGAGTTTCAGCGCGAACCTCGCAGCCCTGGTTGAGCGCAGAACCTCTCGGTTCCGCGAGGTACTCACCGCCCGCATTCCCGATGTGGAACGAGTGGTCCCAGCCGTGGTCGCTCACCTTCGGGAAGCCGACGAAACACCATCTTCCTTGATTCACGGAGACCTCATACCGGCAAACATCCTCGTCGGCGAGAACCTGACGCCCTCCGCGCTACTGGACTTCGGATTCTTCAGCACCGTCGGCGATCCGCGTTTCGATGCCGCGGTCGCCGCGAGCATCTATGACATGTACGGCGTCCGCGCTCGCACGAACGAAGATGTCCTCGACTCGGCTGTGATCGCCGAGTTCGGGTACGAGCGCCGTGTGCTACACCTGTACCGAGCTGCCTATGCGCTGGCCACGAGCAACTGCTACAGCGCTTCCGGAAGTGATGGCCATTTCGAGTGGTGCGCCAGGATGCTGGAGCGCTCAGACATCAAGGACGCCATCGGTCTGTGAGTCTCGCGCGCTGCCAGCCCGAACCGCGGGTTCCATGCAGCTCCGAGCAGGTGAGCGGGGTACGCATGACGGAACGATTCGAGATCGAGTAGAGGGGGTGAGGCTGCCTCGGTCGCAGTGTTCCAGCTGGGGCACTCCGAACATTACCTGACATAATGTCACTTATCGGCTCCCAGGTATTGGGAGTTGCACTAGATGCGAGAACTCCCGTCTCCGATCGATTGCGCCGTGCCTGCCAGTTTGCCGGCGGCGCACGCTTCTGATCGGCGCAGCATCCATTCTCATGCGTTGAAAAGGCCCCTTGCGCGAATCTGGATGAGCCACTTGCCGGCCCCGCGAGGCCGGCTCCTCGATGAGATGCAGTCCCTCTGCACAGAGCGTCAACGCCTCGTCAACATGTTCTCGGCAGACCTTTCCTACGAACACCAGTTCGATTAGAGTCGGGTCATGAGCCCCGACACGTTGGCCGACCTGAGCGAGGATGAGCTCCTCGACCTGGCTGGCGACCGTGCGGAGGAGGCGCGTCGGGCCGAGACGGATCTGCTGCATCTGGCCTACCAGTGGGCGGTGGTCAACCACCCGGACCGTCGGCGGGAGAAGCAGATCCCCGGCGCCGAACGCGCGACGTCTTATGGCGGTGTGGGTAGTCCGGAGGTCGCGGAGTTCGCCGCCGCGTCGCTGGGTGCCCGGATCGGGCGCACCACGTGGGCCGCGCGTGCGTTGATGGCCGACGCGCTCGACCTGCACCACCGGCTGCCGTTGTTGTGGTCTCGGGTGCAGGCCGGTGAGGTCCGTGCCTCCTATGCCCGCCACGTCGCAACGAAGACTCGCGACCTCACCCCCGCTGAGGCGATCTGTGTCGATGGCCGGGTCGCAGAATCCGCCGACGGGCGCCTGCC
>NZ_JADIVZ010000014.1 GCF_015319165.1 Nocardioides acrostichi | reverse complement strand
GTAGCTGACCTCACCCGCGGCACCCACCTGGCCGCCGGTGTAGGTCGCGGTCGAGTCCGCCACCTGCGGGGCACCGTCGAGACCCTGCAGCTGCAAGGTGACCCAGGAACCGTCCGCTGAGACTCGCACCGGACGCTCCCCGGCGTCGTTGGGCACCAAAGCGGTGAAGTCCGCCGCGGCGTTCTTCGCCGCCCACTTGTCCTGCATCGAAGCCGAACCCGGCTCGACCATCGTGGTGTCGATCGGAGCCCACTCCCCCGACCCATCGAGGTAGTTCACCGGCGTCAACGACACCGTCGTCTGATACGAACCATCAGCCTGCAACACTGTCGTGGCGAACCGGGAGGACCGTTCAGACACCAGCACCGGATCGATCGCCGGCTGCTCATCGGTCGACGCCACCGACGACAGCACGCCGCTCGACAACGCGCCCGCCGCTGGCGCCTTCGGGGCTGCGGCCGGGACCGGCCCCGAGACCGCCGATGCGGTATCGAGAGAACACATGGTCGCCGCCATGGCCAGCGAGACAACCCCGACCAGAACCCGAGACCCACGCCGCACGGTGGCGATCTGCTTGTTCCGCATCTTCGGCTGGTGCGTCATGTGCTTCACCTTCGGTTCCCGTCGCTCATCGAGCCGCTCGCTGACGGCCGCAGGGCAGGTGTCGCTTAAGCGCACAGTCGTGACCGCCGAGCGACACACGAACAGTGCGAGGGTGATCCCTCCCCGAGACCAAACGCACCACACCACAGAACGACGGACTCGTGTGAAGAAATCCTGAAGACGCCCAGCTTTACCTACGAAAGGGTGAGCAAGGCTTCTAGCCCGGTAGAAGTTGCTCTTGACAATCAGATGAGCCGTAGGGCACGAGCGCGTGCAGCTCTACGTCTGACACACTGAGTGGTGATCCCGTCGTGGACACCTTGTCGTGTCCGAACATCCGCTTGGAGATAGCGGAAGCCACGCGGTCTTCACCCCAGTTGTGGAAACCACTGCAGGCTTACCTGTGTATCACCTCTCCGGCCAGCAGGCCGCGCACTTGTTGGTGTCGCCTGAGGGCCGTCTTGTCACCAGTTCGTGCATCAGACCCGCACTCATACCTGGTGGGTCTGCCCCTCCTTCAGTCCGCTAAAGGGCGCCTCAGCAAGAGTCGGTCTGCCTGCGTGTCGTCGCCTACTTGGGAACGGGCGGCAAACCAATAGCGGTGGGATCGCTAGCAGCGTCGAGCTCCCCGACCTCTCTGAGGCGGTCGAGGAACTCGGCGTCGAGACCCTCCGGGGCACGACGGCTGGATGAGGCGGGCCTCGCGGCGCTGCGGTCCGCGCTGGGCGACCCGGTGGTGCTGGCGCGGTATCGCGCCAAGATCACCACGGTGCCCGGCAGCGAGTGCCTGTGGTGGACCGGAGCGGTGTCGGGCCCGTCCACCCGCGAGCGCACCGACGGTGGCGGGCACGGGCGGTTCTGGTTCGCTCAGGGCCGCGTGATCATCGCGCACCGGTTCGCCTTCGCGGTGATGCACGGCGTCGAGGCGCTCGACGACGCGACGCTGCTGGGGCACCGCTGTGACAACCCGCTGTGCCAGCGCATCGCACCGGAACACGTCGTGGTCTCGAGCGCGGCGCAGAACCGGCGCGAGTGGTCGATCCGGCGCAACCTGCCGGACAGTCCACTGGCCGACCCACGCGGCCCCCGGCGACGGGCGCGCGAGCTACGCGACATGGCCAGGCTGAGCACCGAGCTCGTCGCGGCCGACCTCGACCGGCTCCGCCAGCTCCTCGGTGAGCAACTGACGCTCTGGTGACCTCAATGGCGAGTGGGCCGGTGACTCGGGTGGTGACGTGCCAGTGGCGGGCCGGGCTGATCGCCACGGCCCGCCACCGACGTCGGGGGAGCGGAGCGTCAGGCCGCGTCGCTGTCGGCGTCCCGGTCGGCGCTGGACCCGGCCTCGTCGCCCAGGAGCAGCCGCTCGACGTCGCTGGACTCGTAGCCCCACTCGGCGAGCGCACCGAGCACGCGGGCATCCCAGCCGGTGGGGTTGCGCCAGGTCTGCTTGCCGGTGGAGTCCTCCCAGGCCGCGAGCACGGCGGCGAGCACGGTCATGGTCGCGCCCTTGGGCGTGGTGGCCTTGGTCGCGATCTTCTGGCACTCCTCGTACCCCGCGCCGTAGTAGCCGCTCGGCACGTCGATGCCGAGCAACTTGAAGAGCATCGGGTGGCGGTGGTCCATCGCCTTGCTCAGCGTGTAGTTGCCGGTGAGCACCGCCTCGCAGATCAGCGCCTCGGCGCCCTTGGGCGCGCTCTTGCGGGTCAGGAACCCGGCGAGCCAGTCGCGACGGACAGTCTCCGCGCTGACCCACGCCTTGTTAGGTCATGCGCTGTATCCGATCTGCGCGCCTGTAGGGATTCGAACCCCAAACCTTCTGATCCGTAGTCAGATGCTCTATCCGTTGAGCTACAGGCGCTCGGTCGTGAAGACCGGGTGTCACTGTAACGGGTCGGTGGAGTGTCAACGAAATCCGTTCCTCGTGCGTCTCCTCTCCCGACAGCACCCGCGCGGGTCACCGCCGTGTGGGACGATGCCCCGGACTCGGGCACCGACGGCCTCGAAGGGGGAGCACGCGTGACACTCGGCCCTGAGCAGCGTGCCCTGTTCGCCGATGCGGGCGCAGCGCTCTACACCGAAGTGCTGGGGGGCGGCCTCGCCGCCGACGACCCCCGCATCGCCGACGGCGGTCCGCTGCGCTCTGCGTTCGACGTCCTGGTCGAGCTCGGCCTGCTCTCGCTCGACGACGACTCGAACCGCTGGGTGGCGCAGGATCCCGCGTCGGCCGCGGCACGCGTCGTGGCACCGATGAGCAACGAGGGCAGCCGACTGCTCCAGGAGTCCGGGGAGTGGACGCGAGCCTTCGCCGACCTCACCCACGCTTGGCGGCGCTCACCGCGCAGCGACGAGAGCGGCCCCTTCACCCACCTGCGCGGGTCGGCCATCGATCGCTTCCTCGACGGGCTGGTGGCCGAGAGCGAGACCGAGATCCTCACCGCCCAGCCGCAGGCCGGCCGCAACGCCCAGAGTCTCGCGATCGCGGCCGAACGCGACATCCAGGCGCTCGAGCGCGGCATCAAGATCCGCACGCTCTACCAGCACTCCGCGCGCCGCTCGTCGGCCACGCACGACTACGTGAGGACAGTGACCGACCGCGGCGCCGAGGTGCGCACGCTGGATGAGTTCTTCAACCGGATGATCATCGTCGACCAACGGGTCGCAGTGATCCCGGGCGCCGAGGATCTCAGCGTCGCGGTCGCCGTGCGCGAAGCGTCCGTCGTCACCTACCTGATGGACGTGTTCGAGCGCTCCTGGGACCGCGGCCGCCCCTTCGCGAACCGAGAGACGTCGATGCTCAAGAGCATCGCCGCCGAGCAGCGCGCCATGACCGTACGGATGCTCATCGAGGGTCACGCCGACCCGGTCTCGGCGAAGCGTCTGGGCGTCAGCCCTCGCACGTACGCCGGCTACGTGGCCGATCTCAAGGAGGAGTACGAGGCCGAGACCCGCTTCCAGCTCGGCTACACGATGGGCCGGCTGGGCATCACCGGCAACGACGACCCCGTCGGGTCGTAGGACCGCGCTCGTCGTCTCGAAATGACGAAAGGGACGCTCCGTGGCGTCCCCCTCGTAGAACCGAGTACTGCGGAATGGTGAGAAAGCGGTGGCCCCGCGGCGACCGCGCCCTTAGCAGCTTCCGCAACCCCAGCTGGTGTCGTTGGTGCCCCAACTGGTGTCAGCCTGAGCCGGCGCAGAGATGCCGACCAGACCGATGCTCATCACGACGGACGCCGCGACGAGCGCTGCTCTGCGAAAGTGCTTCATGGTTGCCCCTCTGATCGTTCACGGGTTCTACGCCAGAACCCGTAGGTGTGACTATGCCGTCCCAACGCGCGAGACGCAGCACCCGTCACGGCTCATAAATCTGCAATGCAGGAATGTGCAATCGACGAGATGACCGGTGTCACCCCAGGTCACAAGGGGTCTAGACACCTCCGCAACCGCCGCCGCGAAGGCCTCGAAAGCTGTGGAGAAGCCGCAGCCCCCGGGCTCCACACGAGGAGCGACCGGGGGCCGAAGCAGTGGCGGAGGCGGCGGGATTTGAACCCGCGAGAGAAGGATCACTCCTCAACCCGCTTAGCAGGCGGGCGCCATAGACCGGACTAGGCGACGCCTCCTCAGCCGCGCTCAGGCTACAAGACCTGCTCCGGAGGGCCGAATCGCCTCCCGCGGGCGCGGCGGAAGTCAGATGCGGGATCACCGCGGACGACGCTGGCTGGCGTTCAGGCGCGCACCCAGATCGCGCACGAACTGCTCCCGGTCGGTGGCCAGGATCTGCACCGGGATCGTGGTCGTGCCCCCGTCGACCAGGTGCAGCACGACCACCGGGATCTCGCGCGGGCTCGCGGTGGCGAGTTCCTGGACCTCGGACCACGCGGCGTGCTTGACCCCGGCCTTGCGGATCAGGCGCACGGTGTATCCGTCGTCGTCGACGCGCAGCACCCAGGCCCGTGCGCGCAGCCACCACCCGAGGGTGAAGATGCCGATCAGGCCGAGCGCGACCACGACGATGATGAGGTCCGGCGGACCACCCGTGGCGGCCACCGCGAGCGTGACGGCGAGAACGACCACGGCCAGCAGCACCAGCGCCGGACCCATCACGCCCGCCGCGGCCCGCGGGTCGAGGCGGTAGAGGGTGGTCGGGGGCAGCTGCGGGTCGTTCACGCCGGCGATCATGGCACCCGATCGGGGCTGTCCTACGATCGGGGACGGCGTCCGCGACGGGCCCGATCACGGTCGGGTCGGCTGCACGATGCCGAGGAGGGGTGCCGGAGTGGCCGATCGGAACCGCCTTGAAAGCGGTCGTAGGGAGACCTACCGCGGGTTCGAATCCCGCCCCCTCTGCCACACTTTCGCCCCTTTGAAGGGCGGGCGGGGCTCCGCTACCTGCGCAGCGTGATCAGCAGGTCGCCCTCCTGGACGACGTCACCGGCGCTGACACGCACAGCGGTCACGGTCCCCGCCACCTCGGCGATCACCGGGATCTCCATCTTCATCGACTCCAGCAGCACCACGGTGTCACCGGTCGCCACCACGTCGCCGGCCTCGACGGCCACGGACATCACGTTGGCGACCATCTCGGCCACGATCTCGGCTGTCTGTTCACGTGCCACGCGCTCGACGCTAGTCGTTACCGAGGGGTACTCCCGACTCGCGCGTCGCGAGTCACAGCAGCGCCTGCGACCGCGCCGGCTCCGGGCGGACGGCGCCCTCCGCCTCGGCCCGGCGGGCGCGGCTCCCGCGGGGGCCGGTGAGGGCGAGGTCGAGCCGGATCACCACGTAGCCGATGACCAGGCCCACGAGCAGGGCGTAGAGATCGGCGAGCACGGCCTCGCCGACGGCGACGCCGGGGGTGACGAGCGAGTCCGCCAGCGGCGCGGTACCGGCCACACCGAAGGCGCACACCCACCAGCCCTGCCGCCGACGGGCGCGCATGTGGCAGCCCCAGGCCAGGGCGGGCACGCCGAGGACCGCGATGATGGGTCGCGGAGAGGCACCGAGGTGCTCACGGGTCCACCGCACCCCCTCGAGGAGCGAGTCGACGGCGCCGGCCGGGCCGTAGCGGCGCAACAGCTCGGCGTAGGCCAGGATCACCACCATCAGCACGGCCCCCGAGACCACGGCGACCGCGCCACGGCGTCCGAGCCCGTGGAGCCCCGCACCGAGGCGGTAGACGAGCACGAACGCCGAGACGAGCGCCAGGCCGAGGGTGGCGAACTCGAACCGGGTCACGTCGATGGTGGGCGCGAAACCGACGACGGCCAGCGCACCCACCGACGCGACGACACCCGCCACGAGCACCTCGCGCACCGCGTGCCGGAACTGCCGCGCCGGAACCGTGACCATGACCGCCAGCACCGCCGCGATCACGCAGGTCGCCGCTGCGGCGCCGGTGCGCGCGCGGTCGTCGTCGAGCAGCGCGGCAGCCATCCCGAGCGCGAGCGCCACGGCGCCGAAGACGACGGGGCGTCCGCCCGTGCGAGCGGCCAGCGCCCAGGAATACCCCGCGACGACGGCGACCGACCCGGCCAACCCCAGCCAACTCGGACCCAGCGGTACCACCGCGCAGCCCAACGCCGCGGCGGCGGCGACCACGAGCACGAACCAGGCGGCCAGCGGCATCCGCGACGCCGACACCGAGTCGACTCGCGCGCCGACCCGCCCGCGCCACGATGTGGTCCTCGACACCGGCGCGACGGGCTCGCCCGTCGGCTGCTCGCTGGGCTGCTCGCTGGGCTGCTCGCTGGGCTCGACGGTGGGCTGGCGGCTCGCCGCCGGCTCGGTGGCCCGCGTCGAGGACCGCGAGCGTCGCCGCGTCTCGGCGCGGCGGCGGGGAGCGGCTCGGGACACGGCCAGGAGGCTACAGCCGGCGGTTGGCCAGCGACGGATTGGTGCGCCGCGCCCGGGCCACGACCTCGGGGTCGATCTCGGCACGCACGACGGTCGCGTCGTCCCCCGCCTCGGCGAGCACGTCGCCCAGCGGGTCGACCACCATCGAGTGACCCGTGTAGCGGGGCGCGGGCTGACCGGCGGCGGCCACGAACACGGTGTTCTCGATCGCCCGGGCGCGCAGCAGCGTGCGCCAGTGGTCGACCTTGCGCTCGCCCGCGACCCACGCGGCAGGCACGACGATGAGATCGGCGCCCGCGTCGACCAGCGCCCGAGCGTGCTCGGGGAAGCGCAGGTCGTAGCAGGTCATCAGCCCGATCGTGAACGCTCCCCACGCGCCGTCGAGCCGGACCGTGACGGGGGTGAGCGACCCGGCCGTGAGCCGGTCGGACTCGCGGTAGCCGAACGAGTCGTAGAGGTGGATCTTGCGGTACTCCGCGGCGACCCGGCCGCGCACCAGCACCGTGTTGAACGGTCGCTCGGCGTCTGGACCCGCCTCGAACATGCCGGCGACCACGGCGCAGCCACGAGCCGACGCCACGTCGCTGACCTCGGTGCCGAACGGGCCGTCCACCGGCTCCGCGAACGCGCTCACGTCCGACCCCGCCTCGCCGAAGTCGCGGGCGAACGCCTCCGGGAGCACCACCAGGTCGGCGTCGGCGGGCACCAGCGACGCCAGCCGACCCCGGTTCTCGACCGGGTCGAGACCGGACGCCGCCTGCACCAGTGCGATCCGCAGCACACTCATCCCTCCACTGTGCCAGTCCCGTCGCCGGGCGCTCGACCGGCTGCCAGACTGGAGGGGTGAGTGGGAGCCAGGCGAGCGAGAGCGGCACGGGCACCGACTTCAGTGCCGTGGTGCTGGCCGGCGGCACCGCAGCCCGGCTCGACGGCGCCGACAAGGCCTTGGTCGAGTACCGCGGACGACGACTGGTCGAGCACGCCCTCGACGCGCTGCTCGATGCCCGCGAGGTCGTGGTGGTGGGCGACCCCACCCCGCTCGAGCGCCCGGTCACGTTCACCCGTGAGGATCCGCGCCACGGCGGCCCCGTCGCCGGACTGCTCACCGGGCGCGACGCGCTGCTGCGCCACACCACGCTGGTGGCGGTCGTCGCGGTCGACATGCCTCACCTGACCCCCGCGACCTGGCGCCGGCTGCGGGTTGCGGTCGAGGGCCACGACGGCGCCCGGTTGGTCGACGGCCGGGGCCGGCACCCGCTGGCGTTCGTCGTCCGCACCGATCGGTTGGACGCCGTGCGCCCCGACCACGAGGAGCAGCACGGCATGGCCGTGCACGAGTTGCTGACGCGGCTCGACCTGGCCGACGTGCCGAGCCAGGACGACGAGCACCGCGACATCGACACCTGGGCCGACCTGACCCGCGGGTGAATCCCCGGCCCGGTCATGGCGGCAGGTCCGGCGACCTGGCACGCTGGCCGATGTGAACCTGCACGACTGGATCGACGAGCTCTGCGACGTGCTCGACATCGACGCCGAGGTCGACGAGGGGCTCGTCCTCGACCTCGCCAAGCTGGCCGCCCACCAGGTGGCGCGCCCCGCGGCCCCGCTCACGGCGTTCCTGCTCGGGTACGCCGCGGGCGAGGCGGGCGGCGCCCCCGAGGTCGTCGAGGAGCTGGCCGACCGAGCGAAGGCGCTCGCGGAGAGCTGGGACCAGCCCGCCGACACGCGCGGCGAGAACCTCTCCGGTGACGACCTGCCCGAGCTCGAGGATCTCGACGACGACACGATCGATCACGAGAGCGAGGAGGAGTAGCCCGTGCGCGCAGTCATCGCCGACGGAGCCGGCGGACCCGAGATCCTGAGCGTGGGCGAGGTGCCCACGCCCGAGCCCGGTGCCGGTGAGGTGCTGGTGCGGGTCGCGGCAGCCGGGTTGAACCGGGCCGACCTGCTCCAACGCCAGGGCTTCTACCCGCCCCCGCCCGGCGCCTCGGAGACCATCGGCATGGAGTGCTCCGGCACCATCGAGGAGCTCGGCGACGGCGCCGAGGGGTGGTCCGTCGGCGACCAGGTGACCTGCCTGCTGGCCGGCGGGGGCTACGCCGAGTCGGTCGCCGTCCCGATCGGGCAGGTGATGCCGGTGCCCGACGGCGTCGATCTGGTCACCGCCGCCGCACTCCCCGAAGTGGCGGCCACCGTGTGGTCGAACCTCATCATGGTCGCCGGCATGAGCGAGGGTGACTCGTTGCTCGTGCACGGCGGCGCCGGCGGCATCGGCAGCTTCGCCATCCAGTTCGCGACCGCGCGCGGCATCCGCGTGCTCACGACCGGCGGCACCCCGGCCAAGCTCGAGTTCTGCCGCGAGCTCGGCGCCGACGCCGCCATCGACTACCACGAGCAGGACTTCGTCGAGGAGGTGAAGGCGCTCACCGAGGGCCGCGGCGTCGACGTCGTGCTCGACAACATGGGTGCCAAGTACCTCGCCCGCAACATCTCGGTCCTCGCCGACGGCGGTCGGCTGGTCGTCATCGGCATGCAGGGCGGCGCCAAGGCCGAGCTCGACATCGCCTCGCTGCTCCAGAAGCGGCGCTCGGTCACGGCCACCGCACTGCGCTCACGCCCGGTGGCGGGCAAGAGCGAGATCTGCCGCGGCGTGGTCGAGGACGTCTGGCCGCTCGTCGGCCGGGGCCGGATCCGCCCCATCGTCGAGACGGTCATGCCGCTCGACGACGTACGTGCCGCGCACGAGCTGATGGAAGCCGGCTCGCACACCGGCAAGATCCTGCTCACCCCCTGACCCCTCAGCCTGGATCGACCGAAAGGTCGGCGTCGCGAGCCTCACCAGGCGGTTGCGATGGCAACGCGCCCGTCGCGAAGGCGGGCCGGCGGGCCGTCGAGCGGCGGCAACGCAGCCAGCGCGCCCGGATGGTGGCGCGCAGCAGGCGAGATGCGGTGGATCCAGGCTCAGGAGTCGCGCCCTAGGGTGGGCGTCATGTCCGAGCAGCAGACCCCCCAGCCCCCGGCCGACGACTCGCAGGTGGTGATCGTCGGCCCCGACGGCACCCCGCTCGGCACCATGCCGGCGGCCGCCGCGATGGCGATGGCCGCTGCGAGCCGGGGCGGCGACGGTGACGACGCCGACCGGGACGACGCCGAGCGCAGCATCACCGAGTTGGTGGAGCAGCCGGCGAAGGTGATGCGGATCGGCAGCATGATCCGTCAGCTGCTCGAGGAGGTGAAGGCCGCGCCGCTCGACGAGGCCAGCCGCCAGCGCCTCAAGGAGATCCACCAGGCCTCGATCACGGAGCTCGAGGCCGGACTCGCCCCCGAGCTGGTCGAGGAACTGGAGCGGCTCTCGCTGCCGTTCACCGACGAGGGCACGCCCTCGGAGGGCGAGCTGCGCATCGCCCAGGCCCAGCTCGTCGGCTGGCTCGAAGGGCTCTTCCACGGCATCCAGACCGCGATCTACGCCCAGCAGATGGCCGCCCGCGCACAGTTCGAGCAGATGCGTCGCGGTCTGCCTGCGGGGATGCCGCACCCCGAGGCCGGCCCGGATGCCGACGTCCGGCCCGGGCCACAGCAGGGCGGCCAACACGGCGGCATGTACCTCTGACCCCACTGGTGGTCGAGCGGCGAGCGCCAGCGAGGCTCAGCCCCGACGCCCCAGCCGACGGGTGACCACCAGTCCCAAGAGACCGACGAGCACGAGCGCGACGCCCGGGGCGGCAGCACGGCTCAGCGTGCTCGGCGGGTCGACCGGGAGGGCCTCGAAGGCGGCCTTGGTCTCGCTGGTGGGCTCCGGCGACACCGGTGTGCCGAGCAGGCGTCGAGCCCGCTCGTCACGGGCGTCGGTCTCGAGCTTGGTGCCGCCGTTGCCGGTGGCGATCAGTTGCGGCGAGTCTCCCTCGGACTCCTTGACCACGAACAGGTAGCTCTTGCCGACGTTGAGCCGCCCCAGGTTGCAGGTGTCGCGCACCGAGCGCGTGGTGAGAACCTGCTCGTCGGCCTCGATGGTGACTCGCGCGGCCTTGTAGACCAGGTCGACCTCGACCTCGTGGGTGAGCTCCTGGCCGATGTCGGAGCCCGACGCGTCGGCCACGTGCACCGCGGTCACCTTGCCGGTGAACACCGCGGTCGCGTTGCGCATCTGGGTGGCGAAACCCGGCACCTGGCACTGTGCGTCGCGCGGTACCGCGGCGACCGGGTCGAGGGCGCCCGCACCGAGCAGGCCGGCGCTCGCGGTGCCCGCGAGGGCCAGACCGGCGGCGAGGCGGCGCGGGCGGGCTGGGTGGGTCACGCAGCCATGAGACCAGATCACAGGTCGAAGAGCCTAGCCAGGACGCGAGCCACGCCGTCGTCGTCGTGGCCCGGCGCGCCGTAGCTGGCCTGCGCCCGCACCTCCGGGTGGGCGTCGGCCATGGCGTACGACGCGCCCGCCCAGGCCAGCATCGGCAGGTCGTTGGGCATGTCACCGAACGCGATCACCTCGTGGGCGCCGATGCCGCGCTCGGAGCACAGCATCGCCAAGGTGGTGGCCTTCGTGACGTCGGGGGCACTGATCTCCAGCAGCGGGAAGCTCGAGTGCGTCACCGTGACCCGGTCGCCGACCAGATCGCGCGCCGTCGCCACGAGGGCGTCGGGGTCCGCGCCGTCGAGCCGGCCCAGCAGCTTGAGCGCGCCCCCGGCAGCGATGCCACCCGGAGCCACCATCTCGTCGACGGACGCCGTGACGAGCGGTTCCCAGCCGCGGCGCGCGTCGGCGGTGTGCGCCGGATAGACACGGTCGGTCGCCCAGCCCGCGACGATCTCGAGGGCGAAAGACAGCCCGGGGAGGCCGGCGCCCAGCGCGGCGGCCGTCTCGGCCACGACGTCGGGGGCGATGCCGCGCTCGAGCACGGGGCGGTCGTGGGCGACGTCCCACACCAGGGCGCCGTTCGAGACGATCGCCAGACCGTGACTGCCGACGTGCTCGAACACCTCGCGCGTCCAGCGCAGCGGGCGTCCGGTCACGAACACCACGGGCACGTCGCGCTCGTCGAGGGCGTCGAGCACCTCCCGGGTGTAGGGCGAGATCGACCCGTCGCTACGCACGAGGGTGCCGTCGAGGTCGGTGGCCACGAGACGGGGCGCTGCGTGCAAGACGTCCATCGCCGCACAGCCTGACAGAACAGCCTGACCGAACAGCCGGCAGCACGGCCCGGCAGCACGGCGCCTGAGACACTGTGGCCGTGACGGTGCTCATCACACGCGAACGCCCGGACGCTCCCGACATCACGGTGCTGCTCACCGAGCACCTCGCCGACATGTACGCCGTCACGCCGGCCGAGAGCGTGCACGCACTCGACGTCACTGCGCTCCTGGCGCCGGAGATCGGTTTCTGGGTGGCGCGCGAGCACGGGGTGGCGCTGGGCTGCGTGGCCCTCAGCCGGCTCGATGCCGACCACGGCGAGCTGAAGTCGATGCGGACCCGCGCCGAGGCCCGTGGCCGCGGCGTGGGTCGAGCCCTGCTGGCTGCCGTGCTCGACGCCGCCCGCGACCAAGGGCTGGCTCGCGTGTCGCTCGAGACGGGCGTGGAGCCGTTCTTCGAGCCGGCGCGCCGGCTCTATCGATCCCACGGGTTCGTCGACTGCTTGCCGTTCGCCGGCTACCGGGAGGATCCGCTCAGCGTGTTCCTGACTCTGTCACTTGACCCGTCACTGGACCCGTCACTGGACCCGTCACTGGACGCGGCGACGGACGCGCCATGACCAGGCACCCCTCGTCGTCACTGCCGCGCAGCGAGGTGAAGCCGGCCTTCGCCAGCACCCGCAGGCTGGCCCGGTTGTCGGGCAGCACGCTCGCCCGCACCCCGGCGCCGGCCGCCCCCGCGGCGTCGGCCATCGCCATCAGCGCCTCCGTGGCGAATCCGTAGCCCCACGCCTCGCGCACCAGGCCGTAGCCGACCTGCACCTCGGGCTGGCCGTCGGCCCCGGGCAGGGGCGGTCCGAAGAACCCGATCGAGCCGAGAGCCGTGCTGCCGCGCACGATGCTGCGCGGCCCCCACGGGTCGGCGTCGTGCCAGAGGGTCGAGGCGTCGACATCGTCGCGCCGCGGGAAGTCGGGGTGCCACTGCGGACGGCGCCGTCCGGCTCTCATGTCGGCCACCTCGTCGGCACTCCACAGCGCCAGCGTGAGCCGCGACGTGGCGATCGAGGCGGGCAGCGAGGCGGGAGCGGAGTCGGGCGCGGTCAGAAGTACCGCCCGAGCTCGGCGGCGGCGCCGTCGTCGTCGACGCTGCCGGTGACCACGTCGGCCGCCGCCCGCACCTCGTCGATGGCCTGGCCCATGCAGACCGAGCGACCGGCCCAGGCGAACATCTCCAGGTCGTTGCGGCCGTCGCCGATGGCGAGCGCGTCCTCGGCGTCGACACCCAGGGCCGCGGCCACGTGCGCCAGGCCCGAGGCCTTCGAGACGCCCACGGGCGTGAGGTCGAGCCAGGCCGTCCAACCGACCACGTAGTCGGTGCCGTGCAGCCCCAGCCGGTCGGTGAGGGAGACGAAGTCGTCGGCCGTGGCGCCGGGGTCGCGCACGATGACACGGCTGACCGGCTCGGCCACGAGATCCTCGATGCTCGTGATGGTCATCTCGCCACTCAGCTCGCCGGGCGGGAACTCAGCGGTGAGCCGGTAGCCCCGGCCGCGATCCTCGACCGCGACGGCGGCCTCCGGATGCTCCCGGAGCACCGCCCGCACTGCGACGCTGGCATCGAAGGTCTCCTCGTGCACCACCTCGGTGGGCGGGTATCGCACCAGCACCGCACCGTTGGCGGCCACGATCCACAGCCGGGTCGGCTCGCCGCCGGCGTCGCGCAGGTCCAGCAGGTCGGCGATGGGCGTCATGCCGTGCGGGCTCCGCCCGCTGGCCAGGACGACGTGCGCCCCGGCCGCGTGCGCGCGACGCACGGCGTCGAGCACGGGCGCGGTGATCTCCTCGCGCGGGGTGACGTCGTCGACCCAGCGCACCAGGGTGCCGTCGATGTCGAGCGCGACGAGCTTCGGCGTCCAGCCCTGTGGCGGCTGCGCCCCGGGTCTCACCCCCTGGCTCACGCGTTCACCGGCTTCAGCACCTCGTCGCCGCCGAGGTAGGGCCGCAGCCTCTCGGGCACCCGCACCGAGCCGTCGGCCTGCTGATGGGTCTCGAGCAGCGCGATGATCGGCCGGTTGGTCGAGCACAGCGTCCCGTTGAGGGTGGCCACGGGTGTGTTGCCGTCCTCACCCCGCATGCGGATGTCGAGACGTCGTGCCTGGAAGTCGGTGCAGTTCGAGGTCGAGGTGAGCTCGCGGTAGCGCTCCTGGCTCGGGATCCAGGCCTCGCAGTCGAACTTGCGGTAGGCCGAGAGCCCGAGGTCGCCTGCGGCGACGTCGATCACCCGGTAGGCGATCTCGAGGGCGTCGAGGAACTCCCGCTCCCAGGCCAGGAGCCGCTCGTGCTCGGCGTAGGACTCCTCGAGCGTGGTGTAGACGAACATCTCGACCTTGTCGAACCAGTGCACCCGGAAGATGCCGCGGGTGTCCTTGCCGTGGCTGCCGGCCTCCTTGCGGAAGCACGGACTGAACGCGGCGTAGCGCAGCGGGAAGGTGTCGGCGTCGAGGATCTCATCGGAGTGGAAGGCCGCCATCGGCACCTCCGAGGTGCCGACGAGGTAGAGGTCTTGGCCCTCGATGCGGTAGACGTCGTCGGCGGCCTGGCCGAGGAAGCCCGTGCCCTCCATGGCGCGCGGCTTGACCAGCGAGGGCGGCACGACCTCGGTGAACCCGTTGGCGTGGGCCATGTCCATCGCCATGTTCACCAGCGCGCGGTGCAGCCGGGCTCCGGCCCCGGTGAAGAAGTAGAAGCGCGAGCCCGACACCTTCGCGCCGCGCTCGAGGTCGATCGCGCCGAGCAGCTGCCCCAGCTCGACGTGATCGCGCGGGGCGAACCCCTCGGCGGCGAAGTCGCGCGGGGTGCCGACGTGCTCGATGACGGTGAAGTCCTCCTCGCCGCCGGCCGGGGTCTCGGGTGCGGTGAGGTTCGGCATGGCCTTGAGGGCGTCGTCCCAGGCTCGCGCGGCGACGGCCTGCGCGGCGTCGGCCTCCTTGACCTCGGCGGCGAGCGTCCTGGTGCGGGCGAGCAGGGCCTGCTTCTCCTCACCCTGCGCCTGCGCGACCTGCTTGCCCATCGCCTTCTGCTCGGCGCGCTTGGACTCGAACTCGGTGATCGCGGCGCGCCGGGCGGCGTCGGCGGCCAGGGAACTGTCGACGACGTCGGCGGAGAGGCCGCGCTTGGTGAGCGAGGCACGCACGCGGTCGGGGTCGTCACGCAGGATCCTGGGGTCGATCATGGGTTCAGGCTAGTGGCCACCGCCCACAGCGCTCACCCGAGTTCCCGGGCGGGTGGTGCGGGTGTGGAAACCTACTGTCGTGCTCGACCGCCCACGCTCCGTCCTGCTCGCCTGGGGCCTCGCCTGTTGGACGGCGCTGGCCGGGCTCGGCGTGGCGGTCGTGCAGGGGTGGGGTGCCCTCACCTCGCTCGATGTCAGATCGGACGACGGGCCCTCGGATGCCTGGGTCGCGCGTCATCCGTGGTCCTACGACACCCTTCGCTGGATCGAGCTCACCTTCGGCACCGTCGGGATGACCGCGCTCGTGGTGCTCACCGCCATACTGCTGCTCGCCCGTCGTCACCGGCGCGCGGCCACGCTCACGATCGCGGTGCCACTCGCGACGTCCCTGGTGACCACGGCGCTCAAGGTCTTCGTCGGCCGCGAGCGGCCGCCGTGGCAGGATCCCGACGGCTTCCTGCACTCCGCTTCGTTCCCCAGCGGGCACGCCTCGTCGTCAGCCGCCTTCGGCGGCATGCTCGTGGTGCTGGTGATCATGCTCGTACGCCGCGCCGAGCTGCGTCGGCTCGCCTACGCGGCCATCTCGCTCGCCGTCCTGCTCATCTGTCTCGACCGGATCCTGCTCGGCCGCCACTACGCCTCCGACGTCGTGGCCGGTGTGCTGCTCGGTGCCGGCATGGTGCTGGTCGGGGTCGCGGTCTACTCGCCCCTGCCGAAGAGTCATGCCATCAAGTCCCAGCCCCTACCGGAGGCCCTGCCGACCACGCGCTCCCTGGCGGTCGTGCTGAACCCGATCAAGGTCGAGAGCGTCGAGACGTTCCAGCAGACCGTCACGACGATGGCCCGGGAAGCGGGGTGGAGCGACCCGACCTGGCACCTCACGACCGTCGAGGATCCCGGCACCGGCATGGCCGCCGCAGCGTCGGTCGAGGGGGCCGACCTGGTGCTCGTGTGTGGCGGAGACGGCACGGTGCGCGAGGTGTGCGCCGAGCTGGCCGGCACCGGCATCCCCGTGGGCATCGTGCCGGCCGGCACCGGCAACCTGCTCGCCCGCAACCTCGACGTCCCGCTCTACCTGCGCGCCGCGATCGACGTCGCGCTGTCGGGCCAGGACCAGGCAATCGACATGGTCGAGGTGAGCGGTGACGGCGTGCCCGCAAACACCCACTTCATGGTGATGGCCGGTCTGGGCTTCGACGCCGCGATCATGGAGGGCGTCAACGAGGACATCAAGAAGCGGGTCGGCTGGCTGGCCTACGTGCTCTCGGCGCTCAAGGCTTTGATGTACCCCGCGATGAAGGTCGAGGTGTCGGTCGACGACGGCCCGTTCACCCCCCACCGCGCCCGCACGGTCGTCGTGGGCAACGTGGGCTACCTCCAGGCCGGCATGCCACTGCTGCCCGACGCCGCGATCGACGACGGTCAGCTCGACGTCGTCATGCTCTTCCCGCGGCGGTTCCTCTCCTGGATCCCCCTGGCGTTCCGGGTGTTGGCCCGGCGCCCCCAGAGCGACGAGCTGGTGAACCGGATGACCGGCCGCACGGTCGTCGTGCGCACCTCCCACGACGTGCCGCGCCAGCTCGACGGCGACTCCATCGGCCTCGGACGCGAGCTGCGCATGACGTGCGTGCACGGGCGGCTGCTCGTGCGCGTGCCCCGCTGAGCGCCGTCGCCCCCGCTCACGTCCCGCCGCCACCGCCCGGGCCGCTCGGATCCTCGGCTCCCACCTGAGCGCGGCTCTTCCACACGACGTACAGCGACGCCGCCCACATGAGGTAGAGCAGGACGCCCACCACGCACGCCAACGCGACCTTCTCGCTCGTGCCGAGGCTCCCGAGATCGCCGCTCACGTAGGGGTAGACGACCGCCCCCAGCAGCAGGGTTCTCACGGCGTTGCCGAGCAGCACCCGGCCGAGCCGCATGTCCGGCGGGCGACGCCGCCAGGGTCGCCCCGTACTCACCCGCCGCAGCCTAGAGGTGGGCGGTGGAGGAGTCAGCCGGCCGGCGGGGTGGGGCCGTGGGGCACGAAGTCCTTCTGCCGGATGAGCACCAGGCACAGCACGCCGGTCGCGAAGGCGAGCACGGCGGCGATGACGATGATGTGGTTGAGGGCATCGACGACCGCGCTCGTGCCGAGGTCGCTGATGAGCGCCATGGCCTGGCTGCCGGCGTCCGCTCCCCCCGCCTGGGCCGCCTGCCGACCGGCCACCTCGGAGGCCACCTCGACCTGGCCGCCGGCGAGCATCTGGGTCAGCGGGTCGAGCGCCTGCGCGGGAACCTGGCCGGTCAGCTTGTCGGTGACCTGGCTCGTGACCTGATTGGCGAACAGCGAACCGAGGGTGGCGATGCCGGTGGCGATGCCGACCTGACGGAAGGTCGAGTTCACGCCGGAGGCCATGCCGGAGCGGTCGGGGGTGACCACGCCGACGGCCGTCGAGGCCAGCGGCGGGTTGATCATGCCG
The DNA here is from genome assembly GCF_015319165.1 of Nocardioides acrostichi. Classification (GTDB taxonomy): domain Bacteria; phylum Actinomycetota; class Actinomycetes; order Propionibacteriales; family Nocardioidaceae; genus Nocardioides; species Nocardioides acrostichi. The sequence goes on along the minus strand of NZ_JADIVZ010000014.1, from coordinate 76,051 downwards.
ATGCCGACGCCAGCGACCGTGAGACCGGGGATGAGGTGGGTCCACGAGGAGTCGTCCTGGATGCCGTAGAGCAGCACCATCCCGACGCCCAGCACGAGGAAGCCCGGGCCGATGAGCCATCTGGTGGGCACCTTCTCGGTGAGCCGCCCTGCCGCGGCAGCGGCGAAGAACGAGGCACCGGAGAGGAACAGCAGTCGGACGCCGGTGCCCACGGCGGAGTAGCCGAGCACGTTCTGCACGTAGATCACGAGGTAGGTGAGCAGCGAGAAGATCGATGCGCTGACGCCGAACGCGGCGAAGAGGCCCCCCACGAACGTGGGCTTGCGCAGCAGCCCGAGGTCGAACATCGGGTCGCGTGCCTTGAATTGCCACAGCACGAAGACGACGAGCAGCACGACGGCGGCGGCCAGACTGTAGACGACGCGGTCGTCTCCCCAGCCGCGCTGTGGCTCGCCGGCCTCGATGAGTCCGAAGACCAAGGCCCCGAGCGCGGCACTGAAGCTGATGAACCCGAACCAGTCCGGCCGCCCGGCGCGCGGGTCGTGCGACTCCTGCACGCGGGTCAACGTGATGGCCAGGGCCACGAGGCAGATCGGGATGTTCACGAAGAAGATCCAGCGCCAGGACAGTCCGCTGGTGAGCACGCCGCCGAGCACGGGGCCGATGGCCACGGCCACACCGGTGGTGGCGCCGAACGCGCCGAACGCGATGCCGCGGTCGCGGCCGGTGAACGCGCTGGCCAGGAGGGCGAGCGCCGTGGCGAACATGGCGGCGCCGCCGATGCCCTGGAAGGCACGCGAGATCGAGAGGAACGTGATGTCCTGTGCGGCGCCGCAGGCGATCGAGCCGAGGGTGAAGAGCACGATGCCGATCGCGAACAGCTTGCGTCGTCCGAAGAGGTCCGCCAGGGAGCCGGCGGTCAGCAGCAGCGCGGCCAGACTCAGGGCGTAGGCGTCGATCACCCACTGCAGATCCGACAGCGAGGCGTCGAGCTTGGTCTGGATGTCAGGCAGCGCGACGTTCACGATCGTGATGTCGAGCAGCAGCATGAACACGCCGGTGCAGACCGCGGCGAGCGTCCACCACTTCGGGTCGCGCCGGGAAGCGTGCTCGGCGGAGTGGCTGGCGGAGTGGGGGGCGTGGTGCGGGGCCGCGTGGCTCACGGTGGCTCCTCTCGGACGGAACCCGTCCGAATAGTCACGGACTGAACTATTCCATCCGGTACGGTACTCAAGGACGGGAGATCGTCAAGTCCTGAACGGTTCGAGGAGGGGACGACGTGAGCACGAGCGGCGACGACCAGCGCGCCGTCTTGCTACCCGTCCTCGGCCGACTGCCGGGGCACCTGCTGTGGCGGGCCCATGCCCGCTCGCTCGCCGTCATGGCCGAGGTGTTGCCCCCCGACATCGACCTGCACGCCCACGCCGTACTGCTGGCCCTGGACGACGGCGCGCCACGCTCGCAGCGCGAGCTGGCCGACCTGGTGGTCGTCAGCCGCACCTCGATGACCGCCACGGCCCGGGTGCTCGACGAATGCGGACTGGTCCGCCGCGAACGCAACCCCGCCGACCGCCGCTCCTACGCCCTGACCCTCACCGAGGCGGGGCGTAGGGCCCGGCAGGCCTGGCAACCGCACGTGCAGCGACTCGACGCCGCCCTCACCCGAGGCCTGAGCGCTCAGGAGACCGACGAGCTGCGTGGCCTGCTCCGGCGGGCGGCCGCGAGCGACCTGGCTCCCGATACCCCCGCCCCGCTACGCGACAGCGTGGGCTTCTTGGTCAGCCGCCTCAAGTTCCGCGCCCACCGGCTCTTCTCCACCGCGCTGCGCTCACACGGCATCGAGCCGCAGCACTTCGCCACGCTGGCCGCGGTGCGCGAGCTCGGACCCGTGCCGCAGAGCGAGCTGGCTCGCGCCATCGGCATGTCGCCCCCCAGCATCGTGCTCATCGCCGACGAGCTGGGCGAACGCGGCCTCCTGACCCGCGAACGGCTCGCGGCCGATCGTCGCACCCAGATGCTGCATCTCTCCGAGAGCGCGGGGCCGCTGCTCGACCACGCCCTGGGGCTCGCCGCCGACCTGGGCGCCGAGGCCCTGGCTCCCCTCGACAGCGACGAGATCGCCCGTCTCGTCGTCCTGCTCCGGCGCCTGGTCACCCGCTGACCCCGCGCCTCACAGCGTTCGCTGAAAACTCGTGACGGGTGACGTGAAAACTCGTGACGGGTCACGTGAAAACTCGTGACGGGTCACGCGAAAACTCGTGACGGGTCACGCGAAAACTCGTGACGGGTCAGCGGTGGGGGCGGGCGCCCTCGATCGCCTCGGACTCCTCGGGCGAGAGCTGCTGCTCGCTGGCCCAGGCGGTGACCGACTTGGCGTACGTGCGAGCCTCGGAGCGGCCGTGGATCGAGGTGAGGACGACACCGTGTCCGCCGTCGTCGAGGAGCGCCAGCGACCAGGAGAGGTGACCTCCCATGTCGCCGAACGCGTCGTAGCGCACCAGAGCCACGTGCCGCAGCGCGTCACGCGCCTCCGCCCGCAGGGCGGCGACCTCCTGCCGCAGACCGAGCACGTCCTCGGGCAACGGTTCGTCGGTGCCACGACGGTCGGCCCGGGAGCCGCGCAGGAGATAGACCGCGACGCCGAGCGCAACAAGCGCCACGACGAGCGCGAGGGCCGCCAGCAGGGTCACGAACGGACCCTATGAAAAGTTCCGCCTCAGCAGGCCAGCGACCCGCCGGACGCGTCGCGCTTGCGGCGCAGAACGGCCATCGGATCCTCGCCCACCTGGTGCAGGTGCTCGAAGCGCTCGGCGAGTTCGGCGATGGCGCGCTCGTGGGACTCCACCCGCGGGCCGTCGCTGGACTCGGCCTCGTGCCAGGACGACAGCAGTACTGCTTGCAACGCGTTGCGTAACGTCAACTCGTTGACGACGACGTCATAGCGCGTGTCGTCAGTGGCCGTGAACTCCAGCCGCTTGGCGTCTCGTCGGTAGGTGACCGACCCCGCCGAACAGCGCTCGAGTTCCTGCTCAAGATCCCAATACATCATCGATCAACTGACCCCCCGGTGTTGTCACGGTGCACTCCAGAAGGCGGGGCGAGCGGTCCGTTTCGGCCGCCGCAGCCGCACGAGTGAACACCCGTACGGGGGTGCTCATACCCGCTGCAGTAGCGCCCAAACCCCGTGCCTGCCGCGGTGACCCAGCCCACACCCTGCGACCCGCCCCGGCGCTGACGTAGGTTCCACCCTGTGCCTGATCCCGACGCGCCCCACGCGGCCCGGCTGTCGGCCGACGTGGGCTTCGCACGAGTGGACCTCGATCGGGCGGCACGCACGGGCGATCCCGAGGTCGTCTTCGGTCAGGGCAAGACGCCCGAGCAGATCGTTCGGATTCTCCGCACGCTGCACGAGGCGCACCCCGACCACGCCGTGCTGGCGACCCGGCTCGACGAGGCGGCACTCGACCTGGTGCGCCGCGAGCTACCCGAGGCCGTCGCCCACGAGGCGGCACGCGCGGTGACGCTCGGCGCCTTGCCCACACCCGTCGGCGACGTGGTCGTCGTCAGCGCCGGAACCTCCGATGGCCCCGTGGCTGCCGAGGTCGCGCTCGTCGCCACCGTTCACGGGGCGGGTGTCCAGCAGGTCGAGGACGTCGGCGTGGCCGGGCTGCACCGTGTGCTCGCCGTGCGCGACCGGCTGGCCCGCGCCGACTGCCTCGTGGTCGTGGCCGGCATGGAGGGCGCCCTGCCCTCGGTCGTCGGCGGCCTGGTCGGCGTGCCGGTCGTCGCAGTGCCCACCAGCATCGGCTACGGCGCGTCCTTCGGCGGCCTCTCGGCGCTGCTCGGCATGCTCAACTCCTGCGCTCCGGGGGTCGTGGTGGTCAACATCGACAACGGGTACGGCGCCGGCGTGCACGCCGCGCGGGTAGCGCGTGCCGCCGGCCGCTCGCAGGGAGACCACGCGTGAGCGACGTCTGGGTCGACGCGTCGGCCGGTGCCTCCGGCGACATGCTGCTCGGCGCCCTGGTCGGGGCCGGGGTGCCGCTGGCCGTGCTCCAGTCGGCGGTCGACGCGGTGAGCCCCGAACCGGTCGGCCTGCGTGTCGAGGCCGTCACGCGTGCCGGGCTCGCCGCCACCCGGGTGCACGTCGAGGTCGCCGACTCGATCGCCCACCGCACCTGGGTCGAGGTGCGCGCCCTGTTGGAGGGCGCGCCACTCGAACCGGCCGTGCGAGAGCGCGCGCGGACCGTGTTCGCCGCCCTCGCCGAGGCCGAGGCCCACGTGCACGGCACCGCCGTCGACGACGTGGCCTTCCACGAGGTCGGGGCGCTGGACTCCCTCGCTGATGTCGTGGGGTGCAGCGCCGGCCTCGCACACCTGCTCGGCGACGAGGGGCGGCTGACCGTCAGCCCGATCGCGGTCGGCAGCGGACGCATCGCGTCGGCGCACGGATCGCTGCCGGTGCCCGTGCCGGCCGTCACGCGGCTGTTGCGCGGCGTCGCCACCTCCGCCGGGCCGGGCGAGGGTGAGCTGTGCACGCCCACCGGGGCCGCGCTGCTCGCGAACCTCGCCGACGATGTCGGACCCCAGCCCGCGATGGCCGTCTCGGACATCGGCACCGGCGCGGGGGCGCTTGACCCGGGCACGCACGCCAACGTCGTGCGGCTGCTCGTCGCGGGCACGCTCGACGCCGAGACGACCGCCACCGAGCTGGTGCTCGAGACCAATGTCGACGATCTCGACCCCCGGGTGTGGCCGCACGTGCTCGAGGCCCTGCTCGGCGCCGGCGCCGCCGACGCCTGGCTCACCCCCATCGTCATGAAGAAGGGACGGCCGGCCCACACCCTGGGCGTGCTGACCCGGCCCGAGCACGTCGAGGCCGTGCGCGCCGTGATCTGGCGCGAGACCTCGAGCATCGGGGTGCGCGAGCACGCGGTGACCAAGCGAGCGCTGCCGCGCGAGGAGGTCACGGTCGAGGTGGCCGGGCACCCCGTGCGGGTGAAGGTCTCGCGGGCCGGCGGACGGGTCGTCACCGCGCAGCCCGAGCACGACGACTGTGCTGCGGTGGCGAGCGCCACCGGGTGGCCGATCCGGCACGTGATCGACGCTGCGCGGGTGAGCTCGCGCCCTAGGGTGGAGCCATGAGCGACGCCTCGCAGAGCCCCCACCACGCCGGATCTCCTGCTCCGCACGGTGCCGACTCCGAGGTGGGCCGGCTGCGTACCGTGATGCTGCACCGTCCCGGCCCGGAGTTGCAGCGACTCACGCCTCGCAACAACGACCGGCTGCTCTTCGACGGCATCCCGTGGGTGGCCCGGGCGCAGGAGGAGCACGACGCGTTCGCCGAGGCGCTGCGGGCGCGCGACGTCGAGGTGCTTTATCTGACCGAGCTGCTGGCCCAGACCCTGGAGTCCGAGGGCGCCCGCAACCAGGCCATCACCCGGGCCCTGGCCGGGCTGCACCTCGGCGACACGCTGCGCGACTACCTGGCCCGGTTCCTGCGTGAGGCCTCGCCCGCCGAGCTGACGACGTACCTCACCGCAGGCATCCGCAACGACGAGGTGCGCGGCGGATTCGGGCTGGTCACCTCGCTACTCGATCCGCACGACTTCCTGGTCGACCCGTTGCCGAACCTGCTGTTCACCCGTGACTCCAGTGTGTGGGTGCGAGACCGCGCGGCCGTCACGTCGCTCGCGATGCCCGCTCGGGCGCGTGAGACCCAGCTGACCCAGCTCATCTACGCCGAGCACCCGCGCTTCCAGGGCACCCGCACGATCCACGGCTGGCACTCCGAGCACGTCGAGGGGGGCGACGTGCTGTTGCTCGCGCCCGGCGTCGTCGCCGTGGGTGTGGGCGAGCGCACGACGCCCGCCGGCGTCGAGCGTTTCGCCCGGCAGGTGTTCCACGCCGACCTCGCGCACACCGTGCTCGCCGTCCCGATCACGCAGGAGCGGGCGACGATGCACCTCGACACCATCTGCACCCTGGTCGACGTCGACAAGGTCGTGATGTACCCGAACGTCGCCGACACCCTCGTGGCGCACACGGTGACCCTCGACGAGGCCGCCAGCGACGACACCGGGCTCACACTCTCGGTCACCGGCGCCGAACCGTTCCTCGAGGCCGCGGCCCGGGCCATGGGCATCGACCGGCTGCACCAGATCGACACCGGCCTCGACCCCGTCACGGCCGAACGCGAGCAGTGGGACGACGGCAACAACACCCTCGCACTGGCCCCGCGGGTGGCGGTCGCCTACGAGCGCAACGACCAGACCAACGACCGTCTCGAGCAGGCCGGCATCGAGGTCGTGCGCATCGCCGGCTCCGAGCTCGGCTCCGGACGCGGCGGCCCGCGCTGCATGAGCTGCCCCGTCGCCCGCGATCCGCTCGACGCCGCTGGATCGGCCTGACCACCCCGCCAGACGTCGTCCGGGCGGTACGGTGTCGCCGGGAGCACCAGCGCGCACTCGAAAGGCAGCACATGGCCACCTCGTTCTTCGACTCCTTCTCGCCCCGGGAGATCGCCAAGATCAGCTCGGCGGGCACCCGCGTCACCCTGCCCGAGGGCTGGGCACCGATCTCGGAGCGCACCGGCGCCGACAAGGCCTACGTGATCCTCTCCGGCACCGTCTCGGTGCGGCAGCACGGCAAGGAGGTCGCCCAGCTCGGCGAGGGCGACATCATGGGCGAGGCGGCGATCCTCAACCACTCGCTGCGCACCGCGAGCATCGTGGCGCTCACGCCGCTGGAGCTCATCCACTTCACGCCCGATGCCCTGAACAAGCTCGCGGTCGAGCTTCCCGGCTTCGGCGAGGCGCTGGAGAAGGTCGCGCGCGACCGGTTCGGTGACTCCTCGAAGTGACGCCGACCCGGCGGCCGACCCCGCCGCGTCGTCCGGCCTCGGCGAGGTGCTGCCGATGGTCGAGGAGTTTCTGCTCGGCGAACGCCCGCACCTGACCCGCCTCGAGGTCAACGACCTCGCCGGGGTTCCCCAGGAGGAGGGTTTCGAGCTCTGGCGCCTGCTGGGCTTCCCCCAGACCTCCGACGACGACGAGGCCTTCACCGACGCCGACGTCGAGGCGCTGCGCCAGGCCTCCGACCTCGCCCGCCTCGGTGTGCTCGACGACAGTTCGCGCGCGGCACTGGTGCGCACCTGGGGCCGGTCGTTCGCGCGGCTCGCCGAGTGGCAGACCACGCTGCTGGCCGACCTCGCGACGTCGGCTCCCGACGGCGCCGGCGAGGGCGAGGCGGCCGAGCGGCTGGTCACGTTGGCCGCCGAGATCCTGCCGCGCATCGACAGCCTCCAAAGCTACGTGTGGCGCCGTCACCTCGCGAGTGCTGCCAACCGACTGTTCACGTCGGGCGATCTCGGGTCGGGCGGCCCTCCCGCCGAAGTGCACCAGGCGGTGTGCTTCTGCGACATCGTCGGCTTCACGTCGCGCTCCAAGGAGCTCGACGACGCCGAGCTCGTCGCCTGGTTGGAGACCTTCGAGGACGCCTCGACGGCGCTCATCGTCGAGCACGGCGGCCGGGTGATCAAGAACATCGGCGACGAGGTGCTCTTCGTCGTCGACGCCCCGGCGGCGGCTGCTCGCATCGCGCTGGCTCTGGTGGCCCGCGGTGAGGACGACGACGACGAGTTCCCGCGGGTCCGTGCAGGGGTGGCCTACGGCGAGGTCGTGGCGCGGCTCGGCGATGTGTTCGGCCCGACGGTCAACATCGCGGCTCGGCTCACCTCGGTGGCGCGGCCCGGGACCGTGCTCGTCGACGACGGTATGCACGAGGCGTTGGCGGGTGAGGCCTCCGACGAGGAGACCGGACACGACCGGGAAACCGAGACCCCGGCCTACCGGTGGCGCCGACTGCACCGCACCCCGGTGAAGGGCTACTCCCGCCTGCGGCCGTGGTCGCTGCGCGAGCCGCGCTGAGGCGTCGCATCGTGGGCGTCGAACGGCCCGGCCGCTCCTGACGGGGGAAACAGCAACGGCCGAGCACGACAGACGATACGCCCCGGGGGATCATCGGCCAACCGGCGGGGAATGCCCGTTCATCAAGATGACGGGGGCCCGCCGAGCGGCGGCAACGCAACCGGTGCGTCCCGGCGGCGGCGCTTTGCCCGTGGAGAATCGGTTGGATCCGGCTGAGGTCTGACTGCGAGACTCCGCTGCGTGGATCTCCTGCGCCGACTGCGCGACCGGCTACTCACCGACGACCCGCTCGTGCGGGCGATGGCCTACCAGTCGGTGCTGTCGGCATTCGGCGAGGGCGCGTTCCTCACGGGGTCGGCGTTCTACTTCACTCGCATCGTGGGGCTCAGCGCGACCCAGGTCGGGCTCGGTCTCACCATCGCAGGCGTCGTGACCTTCGCCTTCTCGGTGCCGTTGGGCAAGCTCGCCGACCGTGTCGGCACCCGGCGTACCTGGGTGCTGGGCAGCCTGCTCGAGGCGCTGCTGTTCGGCTCGTGGCTGTTGGTCGGTGGGTTCGCCGGCTACGTCGCGGTCACCATCGCCCTCGAGCTCGCCCAGACCTGGATGCGAGCGGGTCGCAACGCCTACCGCTTCGCGGTCTTCCCGCGAGAGACGCGAGTGCGTTCGCTGGCCTACATGCGTGCCGCCCGCAACGTCGGGTACACGCTCGGTGCCGCCGCCGGGGGTCTCGCGCTCGCCGCACCCAGCGACGGGGTCATGCGCAGCGTGCCGGTGGTCACGGCCGTGCTGTTGCTGCTCAACACGGTGCTCGTGACGAGACTGCCGCGCCTTCCCGCCGAGGAGCGAGCGGCGCCGGCAACACCGCTGGAGGCAGCGACGTCGCGCGGACGGCGTCCACGTGATCCGCGCGCCGCGCTGCGCAACCGCCCGTTCGTGCTGGCGACCGCGCTCGACGGCGTGCTGGGCACCCACCAGGTGCTGCTCAACGTGGTGATCCCGCTGTGGCTGGTGCAGGAGACCGACGCTCCCCCGGTGCTGCTGGCCTGGTTGTTCGGCACCAACACCGTGCTGGCGGTGGGCCTGCAGGTGGCGGCCGCCCGTGGCGTCAGCGACGTCGCCAGCTCGATGCGGGCGGAGTACCGGGGAGCCGCCTGCTTCGTGCTCTCCTGCCTGGTCGTGCTCGTCACCCACGACACCGTCGGCTGGGTGACGATCGCGCTGGTGTGGTTCGGTCACGTCACCGTCACCGGGGCCGAGCTGTTCCAATCGGCCGGCCAGTGGGGTCTCCAGGCCGAGCTCTCCGACCCCGAACGACGCGGGGAGTACCAGGGCGTGGCCGGCCTCGGCTACACCCTCGGCACCGTGTGGGCACCCGCGGTCTACACCTTCCTGGCCGTGCGCCACGGGGCGGTCGGCTGGCTGGTCGTGGCCGGCATCGTGGTGCTGGCGGCTGTGGGCCTGGGTCCGACCGCTCGTGCCGCCGAGCGGCACCTGATGCGCGTGACGGGTGGGCTCGGCGAGCCGTCGGCTACTGCCGCAGGGTGACCTGACGGTTGGCGAGCCCACTGCGAGCCGACCGCTCCTCGGAGCTGAGGTCGGACTCGTCGGCCAGGGCTGCCGCGAGGTCGGCCCCGAACTGCGCCGCCGGAGCCTCGAGAGCCTCGGCCCCGGTGCCGACCGGGAGATCCCAGACCGGCGTGAGCAGGCCGTGCGCACGGAACATCCCCACGAAGCGGGAGCCCGGCACCAGCACGTCCTTGCCCGCTACGTGCAGCCGGGCGAGGGCCGTGAGCAGGGCGTCCTCGGGCTCGGGCATGACCCAGCGCAGGTGCTCCTTGCTGCCCACGTGGGTCCAGTAGGCGGCCTCGACCTCGGTGAGGCGAGCGGTCGGCGCCGCCGCCTCGTTGGCCTGGTCGAGCGCGCCGGCCAGACCCTCGGTGTCGTCGACGTCGGCGACCCAGTAGTCGAAGCCCTCGTGCACCGTGACGGGCAGCGGGGCGTCGGCGACCAGATCCTGGAGGCGAGGGCCCTCGCCGGGGTCGCTGGTGAGTCCGATGATGCCGCTCTCCCCCGCCTCGGCGGCCGCCACCGCCTTCTCGAGCACCGCACCCAGATCTCGCGATGGATCCCCGAAGCCGTGTTGCACCTGGAGACCGAGCCAGATCGCGCCCGACTCGCGCACCATCGCCGGAGCCGCCATCGGCAGCAAGGTGCACAGCAGCACCTCGCGGTCGGCGTCCTGCTTCAGCGTGAGCGGTGCGGTGCCCGCGGGCACCAGCTCGCGCAGCGCGACGAGGTCGCACTCGCCGGGCAGGCCCTCGAAGGGGCGCGCCACGAAGGCGGCCACCGCGCCGCCGGGGGCACCGTGGCAGGCCTTGTAGCGCTTGCCCGAGCCACACGGGCAGGGCTGACGCGGGCCGACCGCACCGGGCTCGGCAGGGGTCGACCGCGCGGCGTTGCGGGCCTTGGTCCGGGACTTCTTCGCCATGCGGGCGAACCTACCGGGCGGCCCCGCCGTCGTCGTCGAGCAGGCCGCGCACGTAGCCGGGGCGGTCGCTGATGAGGGTGGTCACGCCGGCGGCCTGGCACAGCCGGACGTCGTCCTCGGTGTTGACCGTCCAGACATGGATCTCATGGCCGGCCTGGCCGATCCGGCCCGCGAGGCGCGGGTGCTCACGCAGCACCTCGATGCCCGGGCCCATGATCCAGTCGCGGCCGATGGTGCGCCGCAGCATCGGCCAGTAGGCGGCCTCGCGCATCAGCTGCACCACGCGCACGCCCGGCGCCACGCGCTCGACCCGGTGCAACGCGGTGTTCGAGAACGACATGACCCGCACCGGGCTCCCGGTGCGGTGCCAGCCGAACTCGGCGAGCAACTCGCCCAGGCGCTTCTCGACCAGGCCGCCGAAGCGGGTGGGGTGCTTGGTCTCGACCGCGATCTCGATCGTGCGCTCGAAGTCGGCCGCCACCTCGAAGAGCGTGCGCAGCGTGAGCACCTTGCCGTGCTCCTCGACCCGCTCCGGGCGCTCGTCGTCGAGATCGGCCCACGGGTGCTTCCACGCCGCCACGTCGAGATCGGCCAGCTCGGCGAGGTCCATGGTCGACACGATGCCCCGGTTGCTCGCCACCCTCCTCAACGTGCGGTCGTGCACGCACACCAGGTGCCCGTCGGCGGTGAGCCGCACGTCGCACTCGAACCCGTCGGCGCCCTCCTCGAGCGCGGCCAGATAGGCCCCGAGGGTGTGCTCGGCGTGCTCGTGGCTCGCCCCTCGGTGCGCCAGGACGTGCGGTCGCATGGGTCCATTGTGCCCACCCGTTCGGGTGATGGGCGGTGAGTCGGCAACCGTTTCGTGGATCGAGATCGTCGCTGGCTCACCGCGCGGGCGTGGGGCCTCGGGGAGCGGTAGCAGCGCTCAGCTCTGGTCGCGCAGGTACCGGCCGAAGTGGGGAACGGTGAAGGCGATCCGGCCCCGCTCGCCGGAGTAGATCAGGCCTTTCTTCAACAGCGCGTCGCGGGCGGGGCTGAGCGACTGCGGCTTCTTGCCGAGCACCGCGGCGACGTCGGCGGTGGCGACCGAGCCGACGGCGTCCGGCTCGTCTTGCAGCTGCGCGGCGGCATCGGCCATGGCACGCAGGTAGTCGCGCTCGGCAGGTGTCGCGCGCTCGTACCGGGAGCCGAAGAAGCCGACCGCCAGCTCGCGCTCGGCCTCGGGCGCGGCGACGTCGACGTCGGCGGCGGTGATGGGCGAGCGCGGGGCGTTGTCCCAGACCGCCTTGCCGTAGGCCTGGATGAAGTAGGGGTAGCCGCCGGTGGCGGCGTACATCGCGGCGAGGCCGTCGACCTCGAACGCGGCGTCCTCGTCGTCGGCGGGGGCGGTGAGAGCGCGGTCGTGGGCCTCGCGAGTGAGTCGGTCGATACGGGCGTAGCGGAACAGCCGCTCGGAGTAGGACTTGCTGGCGCTGAGCACCGCCGGCAGGTGCGGCAGCCCCGCGCCGACGACGATGACCGGCAACCCGGACTGGCTGATCTCGTGACAGGCCGCGCACAGCGCGGAGACGTCGCCGGGGCCGAGATCTTGCATCTCGTCGATGAACACCGCGATGCCCTTGCCGACGTCCTGCCCCAGACCGCCGACGTCGCTGAGCAACTCGACCAGGTCGATCTCGATGTCGCCGGAGTCGGCTCTCCCCCGCGCCGCGGCCACGTCGATGCCGGGGCTCCACCGCTCGCGCAGCTTCGCGCCCGGCGCGGCGTCACGCTCGGCGAAGGCGCGGAGCACGCCGAGCACCTGGTCGCGCATCGACTCCTCGGGGTGGCTCAGCTCGCGCACCGCCTGGTGCAGCGCGCTCGAGAGCGGGCGTCGCAGACTCTGGTCGGGGCGCGCCTCGAGCTTGCCGGTGCCCCAGCCCTTGCGCACCGCCGCGCTGCGCAACGCGTTGAGCAGCACCGTCTTGCCGACGCCGCGCAACCCCGTGAGCACCAGGCTGCGCTCGGGGCGGCCACGTGCCACCCGCTCGAGCACCACGTCGAACGCCGCCAGCTCGTCGTCTCGACCCGCCAACTCGGGCGGGCGCTGCCCCGCGCCGGGGGCGTAGGGGTTGCGTACCGGATCCACGATCGCAACGTATCGGGGTGTCTAGTGATTTCGTGAGATTTGGTTAGCGGGTCGTAGCGGGAGTTTTATCGGGGGACCGATGGACCGTCCGGTTCCCCGATAAAGCCTCGTCGGGGGACCCGCACCTTCATCGGGGAGCCGATAAATCTCCCGCCGCCTAGGATGGCCGCGTGCCGGAGCTGCCCGAGGTGGAGGCGCTGGCCCAGGATCTGACGGGCCGGCTCGACGGGCGCGCCATCGTGACGGTGCACGTGCCGCAGTTCAGTGCGCTCAAGACCTACGACCCGCCGATCAGCGCACTCGAGGGCACGATGGTCGACGGCGTCGGGCGCCACGGCAAGTTCCTCGACATCGACGCCTCGGGCACGCACCTGGTGCTGCACCTGGCCCGCGCGGGATGGGTGCGGTGGCGCGAGGAGCTGCCGAGCCTGCCGCCCAAGCCGAGCCCGAAGTCGACGCTGGCGTTGCGCATCGTGCTGGACGACGGCACGGGGCTCGACGTCACCGAGGCCGGCACTCGCAAGAGTCTGGCCGCCTACGTGGTGCGCGACCCGCTCGACGTCCCGGGTATCGCCAGTCTGGGCCCCGACCCACTCACCGACGACTTCACCGCGCAGCGGCTCGCCGAGATCCTCGAACGCGAGGGGCGCAAGCAGATCAAGGGCGTGCTGAGACACCAGGGCACCATCGCCGGCATCGGCAACGCCTACTCCGACGAGATCCTGCACGCGGCGCGGATGTCGCCGTACAAGGCCGCCAACAGCCTCACCGACGACGAGCTGGCGGTGCTCTACGACGCCCTGCGCATCACCCTCGGCGAGGCGGTCGATCGCTCTCGCGGACTCGCCGCCAGCGAGCTCAAGGGCGAGAAGAAGTCGAACCTCGCGGTGCACGGGCGCGCCGGCAGGTCCTGCCCGGTGTGCGGCGACACGGTGCGCGAGGTGTCCTTCGCCGACTCCAGCCTGCAGTACTGCCCCACCTGCCAGACCGGCGGCAAGCCGCTCGCCGACCGGCGCATGTCCAAGCTCCTCAAGTGAGTGCGTGAGAACCAGGAGACCCATGCAGTCCACCACCGTGGCCGACGTGCCCAGCCCCCTGCCCGACGACCTCACCGTGCTCGACGTCCGCGAGCCGGTGGAGTGGGCCGCCGGGCACATCGAGGGTGCCCTCCACATCCCGCTGGGCGTCCTGCCCCTGCGGGCGCAAGAGGTGCCCCCCGGCCGGGTGCTGGTGGTGTGCAAGGTCGGCGGGCGCTCCGCCCAGGCCACCCAGTGGCTCGGCCAGCAGGGTCACGACGTCGTCAACCTCGAGGGCGGCATGCTCGCCTGGGACGACGCTGGCCGGCCCATGGTCAGCGACACCGGCCAGCCGCCTTTCGTGCACCTGCACTGACCCGCACCGACCAGGCGACCGAGCGGGTCGCCGAGGTCACTGACCCGACGTGGCCCCGGTGCCGCAGGCGGTGGAGGAGTACTGCACCAGCGCGGCGACCTGGCTCTGCTCGGTCTTGGAGAGATCCGGGGTCTGGAGCGACTGGAGCTCCTTGCGGCTGGCCTTCGCGTCGACGCCGCTGAGCACCTTCAGGTAGACCTTCAGACCCGCCTGAGCGTCAGCACCGGCGTCGTCAGGCAGGCCCGCGCTCTCGAGCGCGTCGTGCAGCTTGACCACGTCGGCGCCGTCCTGCACCGAGGTCATCGAGGCCAGGGCCTGGCAGAACTCCGTGTCGGCGTCGGCACCGGCCGAGGGGGCACTGCCCGCCGAGGCATCGCTGCTGGGCGTCCCGCTGCTGGACGACGAGGAGTCCGGGTCGGCGGAGTCGTCGCCTCCGCAGCCGGCGGCTCCGACGGCCAGGGCCAGGACGAGGGGCAGGGCGGCGAACTTCAACGGCTCGTGATCCTTTCGACACATGGGTACAACCTCCACCATGGCGGGGAGGACGACCCCGACGGTGCCACGCCAGTCCAAGCAGAGCCTGAGAGGCCCGGGGTCAGCTGGCGTCGGCCGACATGCTGGCCAGCATGTCATCGAGCTCCTTCTCCTGCTCGTCGAGGTAGGACTGCATGGCCTCGGGGTCGGTCGGCATGTCCGAGGGCAGGCCGCTCGCCAGGTCGCTGGGCAGGTCGCTGGGAATGGTCGTCGGCAGGTCCGAGGGCAGGCCCAACTCGTCGGCGCAGGTCGTGAAGAGGTAGTTGCCGAGGGCGCCCAGGCCCGAGCCGGCGTCGGTCGAGCCGTCGGCGAACGCCTCCTCGAGATCCTTCTCGCTGTCGGCGCCCTGCACCAGCGAGATCATGTCCTCGAAGGCCTTGCGTGCGTCGTCGGGCATGTCCTCCGGGGTGCCGACCTCGGCGAGCCGGTCGGCAGCCTTCTTGGCGGCGTCGAGGTCGTTCTGGTCGCCGTCGGTCGAGATGTCCTTGTACACCGCGCAGAAGTCGTCGGTGCTCGCGTCGTCGGGCGCGGCCTCGGGGTCGGAGGAACCGCCGCACGCCGTGAGGGTGCCGGCTACGAGGGCCAGCGTGGCGAGGGAGAGGCTGGAACGGGGGGTCAGACGCATGGGGGCTCCTGGCGGACGGCGCGGGTGCGCGGCGGTTGGCTGCGCCACCATGCCCAGGGCGGTTCCTTCTTAATCCTCTTCTCAGGTTCCGAGGCGATCCGAGGCACTGAACGCCTCCGGCGCAGGCACCGCCAGCGCCCGCGCGAGTCGGTCGAGGTAGCGCTCACGCGGGATCTCCACGACGCCCAGGCTGGCCAGATGCGCCGTGCTCCACTGCACGTCGACCAGCCGCTGACCGGCGCGCTCGTCGCACAGGAGGTCGACGAGCCCCACGAGCGCGACCTTCGAGGCGTCGGTGACCCGGTGGAACATCGACTCCCCGGCGAACAGCCCGCCGATGGCCACGCCGTACAGACCGCCGGCCAACTGGTCGTCTCGCCAGGCCTCGACCGAGTGCGCCCACCCCAGTTCGTGCAGGCGCCGGTAGGCCGTGACGATCTCCCCGTCGATCCACCCCTGCGGACGGCGCCGGTCGGCGCAGCCGGCGATCACCTCGTCGAACGCGGTGTCGACCCGGATCTCGAAGTTGCGCACTGAACGGCGCAACGACCGCGACACCCGCAGCCCCTCGAGCGGCAGCACGCCACGAGAGACCGGACAGAACCAGTACATCGGGTCACCGCGGTTGCCCGACGGCATCGGGAACAGCCCGTTGCGGTAGGCGGCCAGCAGGGTGCCCGGCTCCAGGTCGGCCCCCACGCCGACGAGGTCGTCGCGCAGGTCGAACCGGCGTGGGTCTCCGAACGACCACGCGGAGGGAGCGGGCTCGACGGGCATTGTGACGACGGTACGCCCGCTCGGGGGCCACGCAGGGGTGAGGGCGGGTCTCTACCATGCAGGAATGGCAGCGCGTCGCACGTCCGCCCGGGGGATCGCAGGCAACGTCGGGCGACGTCTCGCCCCGCGTCTCACCGAGCTCGCACCGGGCGCGACGTCGTCGTTCGTGCGGCAGGCGCTGGACCGCGCGATCCGCGGCGCTGGCCCCTTGCCGTCGGCAGCGCAGGCGGCCGCGACCGCCCTGGCCGCCCAGGAGCAGCCCGCCGGCTCCGAGGAGGCCATCGCAGGCGCCGTCCACGACATCATCGAGCAGCACGTGCGCTACGCCGGCGCCCAGGGCTTCGTCACCAACCTGGGCGGTCTGGTGACCTCGGCGGTCACGATCCCCGCCAACATCACCGGGCTCGCGCTCGTGCAGTGCCGGATGATCGCGGCCATCGCCCACCTGCGCGGCTACGACCTCGACGACCCGCGAGTGCGCAACGCCGTGCTGGTGTGCCTGCTCGGTGACGACGCCGTGCGCGACCTCGTGAAGCGCCGCGTGCTGCCGGGTGGTCCGGTCGAGCTCGCCGGCGCCCCGCCCGACAGCCGCGGCGCCGGGCCCGACCTCGACCGCCGTATCAGCAGCGAGGTGGGAGCCGAGATCATCTCCCGGATGGCGGGCAAGCGGCTCGCCGTCACGGTCGGACGCCGGGTGCCCGTCGTGGGTGGTGTGGTCGGCATGGGCGCCGACGGCTTCGCCACGTGGAAGGTCGGCCGCTACGCCGACCGGGTGCTTCTGCCGCGCAGCACCCGGTAGACCCGATGCAGGCCGCGACCTGCCGCGCTGCGGCGGACGAACGTGAGGATGCTCTCGCGCAGCGGGCGCCGTTCGTGGTGCGCGATCCGCTCGCGAGCCTCGTGCAGCTCGGCGGCCAACCGCGTCTCCTCACCGCGAAGCCGGGCGTTGTCGAGCAGTACCGCGCAGAGCGCGTCGAGCGCCGCACCGGACACCTGCGACTCGCGCGGGGCGTCGGGGTCGGCCCAGTGCTCGGGGGCCGGCGGGCCGAGTAGGTCGTCGAGGTCGCCGACGACGTCGTAGCCCCGCCGGCGCAGCTCGGCGATCCACGAGGCCGAGAGCTCGACGGCCCAGGGGTGCACGTCGGGTGGCAGCGCGAGTCGCGGTGAGCGGGAGCGGGCCGAGAGCGTCTGGTGGGCCAACAGCTCACGCACCAACGGGCGGTAGTCCGGCGGCGCGAGCACCGGGTTCACCTGCTGGTTGAGCCGGCGCAGCAACGCGGTCTCGGGCACGCCGAGCGAGGGGTTGGCCTTGGCGACATCGAGGTCGAGTTCGAGACCGGTGAGGCCGAAGGTGTGCTCGAAGCGGCGCCACAGCTCGCCCGCGTCGCCACCGGGGGGCGGCACGGTGACGACGTGCACGTGCTCGGGCGGCAGCTCGTGGGCCCAGCGGTCGAGCACGTCGGGCAGCTCCTGAACGCCCCAGAACCAGCTGGCGATACGGGCCTCTCGGGCCGGGTCGCGCAGCTGTGCGAGGAATCGCTCGAAGCTGATCGTGCTGCGGTGCTTGACGTTCTCCTGCCACTCGGCCGGGATCTGCCGCACCAGGTCGCGTGCGGAGACCACCACGTGCACCTCGGCGCCCGAGCCGTGGCCGAGGGATTCCAGGGCGCGGCCGACCTGGCTACGCGAGGCGGTCGCCAGGATCTCGTGGCTGATGATCGCCGTGCCCCGGTGTTCACGCACCTGCTGCGCCAGCGCGTCCCAACAGCCGATCGCCTCCGTCTCGAGCCCGCCCCACGGCAGTGCCATGAGGTCGAGGGCAGCGAGGAAGTGCGCGTCGAACCGCTCGGCCGGGTAGCTGATGCCGTGCTCGGCCAGCGCCTCCCGGTTGCGGAAGAGCACCTCCTGGAGCTGCGAGGTGCCGGTCTTGGGCGTCCCGACGTGCAGCAGCACGCGCTCGCTCACGCAGAGTCACCGCCTCGTCTGGTCGTCGGGCCCGCCAGCAGCACCCGGCAGGCCAGGCCGAGCACCCGCTCGACGTCGGGCAACCCGGGCTCCGCACGGGCGAGATCGCGAGCCCGCACCCCGAGCGACGCCGGGTCGCCCACGACAGCGTAGTGACTGCGGCGCAGTTCCTGCGGGAGGTCGCGCACCAGCCGGCGCGACCGGCGCGCGACCCACCGGTGCTGCTCGGGCGGGATCGCCAAGGCCGGTCCGGGCGCCGCGACGAGAGTGGGCAGCAGAACCTGCCGCAGCAGGCGTCGTCCGCGGTCGGGGGTCACGAGCAGGCCGAGGGACGACGACACGCGCCGCGCGAGCTCGACGGCGTCGGCCCCGGGGCGTTCGGGAGGTGGCAGCCGGCGCACCCCCACGAGGCCGGGCAGCGCGTCGTGGTCGACCACGAGCCGGACCCGGTGACCGCCCACCTTCTCGAGCCAGTGCCGCACCGCGCGCGGTGTGTCGATGCCGCGGGGCAGCCGGTCGTGCTCGGCGAGGCCCGCGAGGAACGCGGACCAGCCGGGCACCGGCGCTCGGGTGCTGAACGCGCGATCGGTCCAGAGGTCGGCGAGCATCGTGGGCAGGTCGGAGGCCAGCACGAAGGTCTCGGCACCCTCGCCGCCGCCCGGGGGGCGACCGCGGCGCCGCAGGTCGTGGCGCCAGTGCTCGGCCAGCCACGGGTCGCCGGCGAGCCGATAGCGGGTGCGCCAGGGTCGCCACCGCACGGTGCGCGCTTGCCACCGTGCCCGCGCGTCGGCCGCGATGTGGGCGAGGTCGTCGGGCCGGTCCGCCGGGTCGGCGGCCACGACGGCGCGGGCGACGAGCAACGCACTGACCCGCACGAGCTCGTCGGCCGGCAGGTCGGCGGGGTCGACCGGCGCCGGCCCGAAGGCGGCGGCCGGTGAGGCGGACGGCGTCGCACCGACGAGCTCGAGGTCGGGGCGGCCCCGCCCGGGAGCGCTGGCCCGCAGCACCCGCTCCGCCAGTGCTGCGTCGGGTGAGCCGATGAGGTTGAGGCGCCGCAACAGCTCGAGCTGCTGCGCGCCGGGCAACACCCGCCCGGTGCGCTCGCCGGTGCCGGCCCACTGTGCCCATGGGGTCGTACCACCGTCACGGAGATGCGCCACCCAGGCCCAGGCGCGGGCCTCGCCGCCAGCGTGGTCCGCAGAACCGTGCACCCCGTGGTCGGTCACGCCGCGAGCCTCACTGGTCGAAGAGCCGCCGCATCACGCGGCGGTGCAGCTGCTGGTCGGGATCCTCACGGCGGGCGGCCTCCTGCGTCATCGCGGTGAGCGCGTCGACGGCGGCGGCCAGCTGCTTCTTGGGTGAGATCTTGTCGGGGTTGACGTAGTCGCCCCGACTGACCGGCGCGGGCGTGAGGTCGGCGAGGTCGCCGACGACGTCGATGCCGGCCTGTTCGATCCAGTCGACCCAGCGCTGCGACTCCTCGGCCACCCAGGCGTTCATGCGTGGCGGCAGCAGCAGCTTGTCGCTGTCGCGGCCCGCGAGCTCCTGCTCGGCCAGCAGCCCACGCACGAGTCCGTCGTAGGCGGCCTCGCGCCGGGCCACGCGGCCCAGCCGCACGTTGAGCCGGCGGATCATCGCCGCCTCGGCCACGCCCAGCGACGGGTTCGTGCGGGTGGCCTCCTCCGGCGCCCAGGCGGGGTCGATGCCGGTGACTCGGCAGAACCGCAACCACAGCTCGTCGCGGCTGGCCGTGCCGGGCGCGGGCACGGTGATGACGTGCACGTTCTCCGGCGGCAGGCCCGCCGCCCAGGTGCCGAGCACCGAGGGCACGTCGAAGGAGCGGTAGAACCACGGCCGCCGGTTGCGGACCTTCTTCAAGAACCGACCGTAGGTCCACTTGCGGCCCTGCTTGATGCTCTCCTGCCACGCCGCGGGCAGCTGGCGTGCGAGGTCGCGGACGCCGTACACGACATGCAGGTCATCGCCGGCGTCCAGATCGCGCTTGGCCTTCTCGACGGCGGCCGCCGGGGCCGGCGCCAGGATCTCGTGACTCACGATGGTGGTGCCGCTGGCGCGGCGCACGCGGCGCACGAGGGCGTCCCAACTGCCCGAGGCGTGGCCGGGCTCGCCGCCCCAGTCCTGACCGAGCAGGTCGAGCGCCGCCCGGAAGTGGAACAGCGGAGGGCTCACCGACGGGTTGCGGCTGGGGAACGTGACGCCGTGGCTCGCCAGCGAGCGCAGGTTGCGAGCCAGTTTGTCCTGCACGTACGTCGTGCCGGTCTTGGGTGCACCGATGTGCACGTAGACCCGGCGCTGGGAGCTCACGAGGGGGATTGTGCCTCACCACCTCCCGCGCTGGTCCAGGCCCCACCACCCGCCGCCTCGTCGGCTAGGCCTCCTGCATCGCGAGCACGAAGCGGTAGCGGACATCGCCGGCACGCAGCCGCTCGATGGCTTCATGGGCGCGAGAGGCGGAAAGCACCTCGACGTCGGCGGTGATGCCGTGCTCGGCGCAGAACTCGAGCATGCGCACCGTGCTGCCCCGGCCGCCGCCACCGGCGGAGCTGAGGCGCTTGTGGCCGATGAGCAGTGCCATGGAGGCGATGCTCAAGGTGCCGAGGAAGCCGACCGGGTACAGCACCCCGCGATCGGCGAGCAGACCGACGTAGGGCTCCAGGTCGTGCTCGAAGCCGATGGTGTCGAGCACCACGTCGAGGCTGCCCGCGGCCGCCCGCATCGCGTCGTCGTCCTGGGACACCACGACCCTGCTGGCACCCAGGCGCAGTGCATCGTCGGCCTTGGCGATCGAGGAGGTGATGGCCGTGACCTCGGCGCCCATGGCGCGCGCCAACCGGACTCCGAGGTGCCCGAGGCCACCTATGCCCACGACCCCGACCCGCGAACCCGGGCCCACCTGCTCGGAGCGGAGCGGACCCCACATCGTGACGCCGGCGCACATCAGGGGAGCCGCCGCAGCCGGGTCGAGGCCATCCGGGAGGCGGTACACGAACTCGTCGCGCACCACGTAGGCGCCGCTGTAGCCACCGAGGGTGCGCTGGCCGTCGTGGCGGTCGACTCCGCCGTAGGTCAGGGTCGGGAACTGCGTGCACCACGCCTGCTCGTCGTCCAGGCATCGAGGGCACTGACCGCAGGAGTCGACGATGTTGCCGACCGCCACCCGGTCACCGACGGCGACACGGGTCACCTCGCTGCCGACCTCGAGCACCTCACCGGTGAACTCGTGCCCCGGCACCACGGGGAAGGCGCCAGGATCGGTGGCGTCGAGGGCGTGCAGGTCGGTGAAGCACACGCCGCAGTGGGTCACCCGCACGGCGACATCGTCGGGGCGCAGGTCGCGGCGCTCGATCCTGGTGGGCGCCAGGGCATCGCCGGGCTGCTGGGCCATGAGGGCTGTCGTCGAGATCATGAAAAAAACCTACCAGCTAGTTTTTTCTGCTCGTCCTCTCGCTTGGGTACGCTGCCCGCCATGCCGACCCCGCCCGTGACCGCGAAGGGAGAGGCCACCCGTCAGCGCATCCTCGACGCAGCGACGAGCGAGTTCGCCGCCTACGGTCTCGCTGGGGCCCGGGTCGACCGGATCGCCGAGGTGGCGCACACCAACAAGGGTCAGATCTACGCCTACTTCGGCAGCAAGGAGGCGCTCTTCGACGCCGTCTTCTTCGCCTCGATGCACCAGATCATGGCCGACGCCCCGATCGACCCCGACGATCTCGCCGACTGGGCGGTGCGTCTGTACGACGACTACCTCGACCACCCCGAGCGGGTGCGCCTGGCCACCTGGCACCGGCTGGAGCGGCGTCCCCACGGACTGCTGGTCGACGAGGACGACCGACTCGACTCGGCGAAGCTGCGCGGCATCGCCGAGGCTCAGCAGGCCGGCAAGGTGCGGCCGGCACTGCCCTTCGACGTCATGGCGCTGGTCATCGCCATGTCGTGCACCTGGTCGCCGACGAGCACGGTGTACACGGCGACGGCGAGCGAGGACGCCGCCACGCACGCCGCACGACGCGACCTGCTGCGCACGGCGGTGTCGGCCGCCGTCGCCGGCCCCGCCCGGGCCGGATCAGTCGGCTGAGGACATCGCCCGCACCACGGCGGACGGACTGGACCGCCCCAGGTGCTCGGCCATCCAGGCGCTGGTCGTCACGAGGGCGTCGAGGTCGACCCCGTGCTCGATGCCGAGCCCGGTGAGCAGCCAGACCAGATCCTCGGTCGCGAGGTTGCCGGTGGCGCTCTGCGCGTACGGGCAGCCACCCAGGCCACCCGCGCTCGCGTCGAACGTCGTGACGCCGGCCAGCAGGCCCGCCTGCACGTTGGAGAGCGCCTGGCCGTAGGTGTCGTGGAAGTGCAGGGCCAGCCTCTCCGGCCCGATGCCGGCGGCGCCGAACGCCTCGACCAGCGCGGTCACGTGGCCGGCGGTGCCGACGCCGATGGTGTCGCCGAGGCTGAGCTCTCCGGCGCCGAGGTCGAGCAGGCGTCGTCCGGCCTCGACCACCTGGTCGATCGGCACCGCGCCCTCCCAGGGGTCGCCGAAGCACATCGACACGTACGCGCGCACCGTGAGGCCGGCGTCCGTGGCCCGGCGCACGACCGGCTCGAACATGGCGAACTGCTCGTCGTAGGAGCGGTTGAGGTTGCGCTGCGCGAACGTCTCCGTGGCCGAGCCGAAGACCGCCACGTGCCGCAGGTCCAGCTCGAGCGCGCGGTCGAGGCCGCGCTCGTTGGGCACGAGCACCGGCAGGTCGCGGCCGGTCTCACCCAGGTTCGCCATGAGGTCGGCAGCGTCGGCGAGCTGGGGCACCCAGCGCGGGTGCACGAAGCTGGTGGCCTCCACGATCGGCAGCCCGGCGGCGAGCAGCCGGCGCACGAACTGCTCCTTCACCTGCAGCGGCACGACCTCCTGCTCGTTCTGGAGCCCGTCGCGGGCGCCGACCTCGTAGATCGTCACCCGCTCGGGCAGCCCCGCGGCCCGCACGACGGCGGGCCGGGTCATCGCCCCGGTCACTGCCCGCCCCCGTCTGCCTCGGCGTGGGCTGGTTCCACGTGGAACAACACGTGCCCCAGGGGCACCTGGCGCCCCACCTCGGCGGCCACCGTGGTGACGGTGCCGTCGTAGGGCGCCTTGAGCGCGAGCTCCATCTTCATCGCCTCCAGCACGCCGAGCGCCTGCCCCTCGGTGACGGCCTCGCCCTCGGCCACCCGGACGTCGAGCACGGTGCCTGGCATGGGGGCGACGAGGTCGCCGTCCGCCTCGTCGACATGGGACTGCGAGCCGGGCCGCAGGTCGAACCACTGCCCCGCGTGCACGACCTCGGTGCCCGCCGTGCTGCGGCGCACGAAGGAGGGCATCTCGTGCGGGAAGGTCGACACCCGGCTCAGGCCGTCGGGCAGCGTCTCCGGCACCGTCGACCAGCCGGCAGCGGGCAGCACCCGGCCGTCCTCGACCAGCGGCCCGACCGGTCCGCCCATCCGGAACGCGTCGGGCTGCCAGGCACCGTGGGGCGAGGAGGCCAGCTCTGCCCGCAGGGAGACCGCGGCGGCGGCCAGGGCGGGAGCCTCGTCGGGGGCGTCCAGCTCGTTCCGGTCGAGCCACGCGGTGTCGAGGCCTCCGGGGGCTCCCACGTCGCGGAAGGCGTCGTGCGAGGCCAGCGAGTGCAGGAAGCCGGTGTTCGTGACCAGCCCGAAGACCGCGGTGTCCGCCAGTGCGCGCACCAGCAACTCGCGGGCCGCCTCTCGGTCGGCACCGGCGGCGATCACCTTGCCGAGCATCGGGTCGAACGAGGTGGAGACCACCTGCCCCGACTCCAGCGCGTGGTCGACGCGGACGCCCGCCAGCGCCTCCGGCCAGTGCACGACGGTCGCGGTGCCCGCCTGCGGCAGGAACCCGCCGAAGGCGTCCTCGGCGTACACCCGGGCCTCGATCGCGTGACCGGTGAGGGTCAGCTCGGACTGCGCGGGCACGTGACCGCCCGCGGCGACGTCGAGCTGCATCGCGACGAGGTCGACCGGCTCGCCCCGCAGCCGGTGCACCGCCTCGGTGACGGGGTGCTCGACCTGGAGCCGGGTGTTCATCTCGAGGAAGTAGAAGTCGCCCGTGCCGCCATGCTCGGCGGGGTCGAGCAGGAACTCCACGGTGCCGGCGCCGGAGTAGCCGACCTGTCGCGCGAGGTCGACGGCGGCGGTGTGCATGCGGGTGCGGGTGACGTCGTCGAGCCCGGGGGCCGGCGCCTCCTCGAGCACCTTCTGGTGGCGCCGCTGCGCCGAGCAGTCGCGCTCGTGCAGGTGCACGGCATCGCCGTGGTCGTCGCCCATCACCTGCACCTCGACGTGGCGGCCGCGCTCGACGTAGCGCTCGACGATCATCGCGTCGTCGCCGAACGAGCTGGCGGCCTCCCGGCGGGCGGCGGCCAGGGCCTCGTCGAAGTCCGCGGCCTCCCGCACCACGCGCATACCCTTGCCGCCGCCGCCCGCGGCGGCCTTGACGAGCACCGGGTAGGTGAACGTGGCCGGGTCGGCGCCCAGGTCGTAGGCCGGCACGACGGGCACGCCCGCGCGCTCGGCGACCTCGCGAGCGGCGTCCTTTCGACCCATGAGGTCCATGACGTCGGCGCTCGGGCCGACCAGTCGGATTCCGGCCAGTTCCAGCGCACGGGCGAACGGCGCGCGCTCGGAGAGGAAGCCGTAGCCGGGGTGCACGGCGTCGGCGCCGGTCGTCACCGAAGCCGCCACGACCGCCTCGATGTCGAGGTAGCCGGGCACCTCGATCGCCTCGCCAGCCGCGCGCACGTGCGGGGCGCGTCGGTCGAGGTCGGTGTAGAGCGCGACGGTGGCGATGCCGAGCTCGTCGGCGGTGCGCATGACCCGCAGCGCGATCTCGCCGCGGTTGGCGATGAGCAGTTTCTCGATGCCTGTCATGGGGTCTCCGTCATTCTCCTTGTGTTTCGACGCACCCGTCGCGGTCTCGTCCCTCGACCGCGGGGCTTGCTCAACCTGGTCTCGCGGACGCCGACCGCTCGTGCCTCGCGCCCGGCTGCTCGCTTCATCACATCCGGAAGAGGGCCGGTTGGGGGCGGGGTACGGGCGCGTTGGCGCAGGTGGCGAGGGCCATGCCGAGCACGCGCCGGGTGTCGGCGGGGTCGATGATGCCGTCGTCCCAGAGCCGGGCGGTGGCGTAGTACGGCGACCCCTGCTGCTCGTACTGCGCGCGGATCGGCGCCTTGAACGCGTCGTCGTCGGGGCGGCCCGCGACCGTGGCGAGCACGCTGGCGGCCTGCTCACCGCCCATCACCGAGATCCGGCTGTTCGGCCAGGTCCACATGAATCGTGGGTCATAAGCCCGCCCGCACATGCCGTAGTTGCCGGCGCCGTACGAACCGCCGATCACGACCGTCAGCTTCGGCACGACGCTGGTGGCGACCGCGGTGACGAGCTTGGCGCCGTCCTTGGCGATGCCGCCGTTCTCGTACTCACGGCCGACCATGAAGCCGGAGATGTTCTGCAGGAACACCAGCGGGATGCCGCGCTGGTTGCACAGCTCGACGAAGTGCGCGCCCTTGAGCGCGGACTCGCTGAAGAGGATGCCGTTGTTGGCCACGATGCCGACCGGGTGGCCGTAGACGTGGGCGAACGCGCAGACCAGGGTCTCGCCGTAGAGCTGCTTGAACTCGGTGAACCGGCTGCCGTCGACGACGCGGCGGATCACCTCGCGCACGTCGTACGGCGTCCGCACGTCGGCGGGCACCACGTCGTAGAGGGAGTCGGGCGACTCCAGCGGCTCCTCGGGCTCACGGACCTCCCACGGGGCGGGTCCGGCGGCGCTGCGCGGCAGGGTGTCGACGATGCCGCGCACGATGGCCAGCGCGTGCGCGTCGTCGGCGGCGAGGTGGTCGACGACGCCTGAGCGGCGGGCGTGCACGTCGCCCCCGCCGAGCTCCTCGGCGGTCACGACCTCACCGGTGGCGGCCTTCACCAGCGGCGGCCCGCCGAGGAAGATCGTGCCCTGCTCCTTCACGATCACGGTCTCATCGCTCATCGCCGGCACGTAGGCGCCGCCGGCGGTGCACGAGCCCATGACGCTGGCGATCTGTGGGATGCCGGCGGCGCTCATGTTCGCCTGGTTGAAGAAGATCCGGCCGAAGTGCTCGCGGTCGGGGAACACGTCGTCCTGCATGGGCAGGAACGCCCCGCCGGAGTCGACGAGGTAGACGCACGGCAGGCGGTTCTCGGCGGCGACGGTCTGCGCGCGCAGGTGCTTCTTGACCGTCATCGGGTAGTAGGTGCCGCCCTTGACGGTGGCGTCGTTGGCCACGACCAGCACCTCGCGGCCGTGCACGCGGCCGATGCCGGTGACGACTCCGGCGCTCGGCACCGGCGTCTCCCCCGGCTCGCCGTACATGCCGTGCGCGGCCAGCGGGCTCAGCTCGAGGAAGGGGCTGCCGGGGTCCAGCAGCCGGTCGACCCGGTCACGGGCCAGGAGCTTGCCGCGGGCGGTGTGCTTCTCGCGGGCCCGCTCGCTGCCGCCGAGCCGGGCGGTGGCGAGGCGCTCGCGGAGCTCGTCGACGAGCTCGATCAGGTGACTCACGACGCCAAGGTTAGCGATCGTTAACCGAGCCGTCCACGGTTAACGGCCGCTAACCTGTCGCCGTGAGCCGGCGCCAGCAGATCCTCGACACCGCGGCGGAGCTGTTCGCCCAGCGCGGCTTCCACGGGGTGTCGGTGGCCGACCTCGGCGCGGCCTGCGGCATGTCCGGCCCGGCGCTGTACAAGCACTTCGCGGGCAAGGACGCCGTGCTCGCCGAGATGCTGGTCTCGATCAGCCGGTGGCTGCTCGACGGCGGCCGGGCCGCCGCGGCCGCGCACACCGATCCGGACGACGTGCTCGCCGCCCTCGTCGACCACCACGTCGGGTTCGCCCTCGAGCACCGCGCGCTCATCGTCGTCCAGGACCGCGACTGGTCCTCCCTGCCCGACGCCGCCCGCGAGGAGGTGCGCACCCTGCAGCTGGCCTACGTGGAGATCTGGGCCGAGCAGCTGTGCCGTCGCGGCCCCTCGATGACCCGAGATCGGGCCCGGGCCGCCGCCCACGCCGCGTTCGGACTCATCAACTCCACCCCCCACTCCGGCCTGCTGCCCGACGACGACATGCGCACCCTGCTCACCGGCATGGCCCTGGCGGCGTTGGGTGGCTGAGCGGGGGCGGTAGTCCCCACACCCCGGCCGCGTTCACGTGCCGCAGTAGGTGACGTAGCGGCCGAAGGAGTCGGGGGCGGGTTGGGTGTAGGCCTCCAGGCCGGGGCGTTCGGTGAAGGGGTCGGTGACGGCCTCGAGCAGCGTCTCGACAGGCGTGAGGTCGCCGGACGTCGCCGCGTCGAGCGCCTGCTCGACCAGGTGGTTGCGCGGGATGTAGACCGGGTTGACGGCGTCCATCGCGTCGACGTCGGGCTCCCGGCGCAGCCACTGCTCGGCCCACGCGTCGAACGCCGTGCGCTCGACGAACCGGTCGCGGGCGGGGTCGAGGTTCCCCCGCGCGGCGGAGGAGAGGTCGCGGAAGAACCCGGTGAGGTCGGGGTGCTCGGCCTGGAGCAGCGCCAGCAGCTGCTCGACGATCGGGACGACGCCCTCCCCCGGGCGACCAGCCGTCACCGGCAGTCCGAGCTTGGCCGCCATCCGCGCGGCGTAGGCGTCGCCGTACCGCGCCGGGAACCGTTCGAGCACCTCGACGGCGAGGGCCACCGCCTGGTCCTGGTCACCCCCGCTGTCTCGCGCGATGAGCGGCAGCAGCGTCTCGGCGAACCGCGAGAGGTTCCACTGCGTGATGCTCGGCTGGTTGCCGAACGCGTACCGCCCCTGCTCGTCGATCGAGCTGAACACCGCGCTCGCGTCGAAGGCGTCGAGGAAGGCGCAGGGCCCGTAGTCGACGGTCTCGCCCGAGAGCAGCACGTTGTCGGTGTTGAGCACGCCGTGCACGAACCCGAGGCCCATCCACTGCGCGACCAGCTCGGCCTGCACGTTCGACACCGCCTCCAGCAGCGCCAGCGCCGGGTTGGCCGCCTCGCCGGCGTCGGGGTGATGCCGGGCGATCGCGTGGTCGACCAGCCGCTGCAGCAGGTCGAGGTCGGCCTGCCCGGCGGCCACCATCGCGGCGGCGTACTGGAAGGTGCCGACCCGCAGGTGGCTGCTCGCCACCCGCGCCAGCACGGCGCCCGGCAGCACCACCTCACGCCGGACGTCGCGCCCGGTGGCCGTGACCGCGAGCGAGCGGGTCGTGGGCACGCCGAGGGCGTGCATCGCCTCCGACACGACGTACTCGCGCAGCATCGGACCCACCACCGCCAGGCCGTCACCGCCGCGCGACCACGGCGTGCGCCCCGAGCCCTTGAGGTGCAGGTCGCGCAGACCCCCGTCGGCCAGGGTCAGCTCGCCGAGCAGCAGCGCGCGACCGTCGCCGAGTCGGGGCGAGTAGCCGCCGAACTGGTGGCCGGCGTACCCCTGTGCGACCGGGCGGGCGGCGTCCGGCACGTGGCGGCCCTGCAGGAACGCGAGGCCCTCGTCGCTGCGCAGCCAACCGACCTCGAGGCCCAGGTCGGCGGCGAGCGGCTCGTTGAGCAGCAGCAGGCTCGGGGCGGGTGCCTCCTCGCCCTGCCACGGCACCGCCAGCTCGGGGAACGCGTCGGCGAAGCGGGTGCCCAGCGCGATGGTCATGTCTCCACGCTACGGGCGCGACGGCTGGCCGGCCCCGCCCTCGGCGTGGGCGAGGGCTCGGAGGCGACGGCGCGCACGTCGCCGTCGCTGTCACACCCGGGCTCCGGCATGCGTCACCCTCGTGAGAGCCACCATCGATCCAGGAGCGGCGCATGCCCGACCCCACGCTCGCGTTCGAGGCCGAACGGCCGCGACTGACCCGTCTCGCCGCACGCGTGCTCGGCGACCCCGCCGAGGCGGAGGACGTCGTGCAGCAGGCGTGGCTGCGACTGCACGGCACCGACGCGAGCGCCGTCGAGAACCCGCCGGGCTGGCTCACGACGGTCACCACGCGACTCTGCCTCGACCAGCTGCGCCGCCGCACCCCCGAGCCCGCACCGGAGGTCGATCCGGGCTGTAGCGCACCCGACCCGGCCGAGGAGGTGCTCGACGAGATGGCGCTGGCCGACACCGTGGGAGCGGCCCTGCACGTGGTGCTCGACCGGCTCACCCCGCGCGAACGGGTGGCGTGACACGTGCGAGGAACCGGTGAGACCAGCCGCACCACGCTTGCGCCCTGCCACCGCTGGCGGAGATCACGCTGACCCGTCCCTGGCACTGGGGAATCGCAGTGCGCGGCGACCCGCTCGGCGGCAGGTCAGCTCGTTGGTCCAGCAGGCGGCGTCTTGGAGGCCCGCCGCGCCGCTACGCTGCCGACCGCAATCCGCGCTCGTCGCATCCGCAGTTGGTGACAACCTGGAGGGGTCTGCCCCGCGTCTGGTTGACACGCCGGAGTGTCAACCAGACCGGGGGCAGACCCTTGCGGCGCCTTGCTGCTTCTAGCGGTTGCTGTCGGCCTGTGCCTGCAGGCGTGCCACGAGGCCGTGGAGGATCAGCGTCAGGCCGGCCTCGAAGGCTGCGTCGTGGTCGATGTGCGGAATGATCAGTTGCCGTGCGTCGACGTCGACGGGCCCGTCGGCCTGCTCTTCGAGGACACACCCAACGGTGTAGCGGCTGGCGGCGAGCATCGCCATCTGGGCGTCTGCTTCCAGAACGCCTGAGGCCGCCAGGAACGCCATCTTGTGGGCGATCCTGCCTAGGTCGTCACCGCCGGGGAGGATGCCGGCGTGCAGGCGCGCACCGTCGCGCGGAGGAGCAGCGTCCGTCGCAAGCTGCGCGTGTTCTCCAGGAACCACTCTCGCCAGTCGTCCGAAGGCTGGGGCAGCGGTGCTGTCGCAGTGGATTGCGATGAGTATCGGGCCCAAGTCGCGTCCGCTGAACGTCCTCATCGCCGGCGCTGGAGTTGCTGGACAGGCGCTCGCGTTCTGGCTGGCGCGCGGTGGCCATCGTGTGGTGGTTGCCGAACGGTTCCCCGAACTGCGCGCCTACGGCGCCCAGGTCGACCTGAGAGGGCAGGGCATCGACGCCGCCGACGCCATGGGGTTGCTCGGGGAGTTCAAGAACAACCTGGTCGACGAGCCCGGCGTCGCGTTTGTGAACGCCAACGGCAAGCCGCGTGCGACCATCATGGCCAACACCTCGGGCAAGGGACGCCAGACGCTCACCTCGGAGTACGAGATCATGCGCGGCGACCTCGTGCGGATCCTCAACGATGCGACCCGTGACCACGTCGAGTACCGCTTCGGCGTGAGCGTGGCTGGCTTCGACCAGGACGACAGCCAGATGACCGCACGGTTCTCCGACGGCACCAGCGAGGGCTTCGATCTACTGGTGGGAGCCGACGGGCAGAGCTCCCGCATCCGCCGAGCCTTCCTCCCCGACGGCCTGGATCCCTACTGGCGCACCGGGATCCACATGGCGTACTGGTTCGTCCCCCTTATCGCCTCCGACGATCCCTTATCGGCAACGCAATACCCGCGGACCGGCCGGAAGAGAACACGTTCGTAGGCCGTCGCTCGTGAGATGTCAGTGGTGGAACAGGCGCAGTCCGGTGGTTGCGTGAACGATGCCGTGCTCTGCCGCGGCGGCGGCAACCTCCGAGGTCCGGACTGACCCGCCAGGCTCGACGAGCGTTGTCACCCCTAGCTGGGCGGCCAGGTCGACGTTGTCGCGGAAGGGTATGAACCCGTCCGAGCACATCACCAGGCCAGACCAGCGTGCGGCCCACTCCAGCCGCCAGCCCGGGTCGCGGTAGTCGGCCAGGACCTCGGCACCGAACAGTCGGGCAAGTTGCTGGGTCTGGTTGCGGGTGAGGGTCTGCTCGGCGAATCGGATCTGCCAGTTGAGCAGGTCCTGTCTGGGCAGGTCTGGCGCGTGCAGCGCCTGGATGATCTGGTGGCGTCGAAGCCACCACGTCTGTGCCTTTGTGCCCGCAAGGCGGGTGCAGTCCACCCGGTTTTGCTGGCCGGCGCCGATCCCGAGCACCATGCCGTCCTTCCCCACGCACACAGAGTTGGACTGGGTGTAGCGCAGCGTGGCGAGCCCGAGCAGCGCGTCGTTCCGAAACGGTGTCTCGTCGAGGTCGGCGCCGAGCGTCGCGTCATCGCGTTCCTGCTCCAGGCGCACTCCGAACAGTTCGCGCGCCTCATGCTGCGGCGGGTCGTAGCTCGGGTCCACCTCAACGACCAGGAACCTGCCCGTCTTCTTCCGGTTCAGGATGGCGAGCGCCTCTGGTTCGAACCCTGGGGCGATGACCGCGTCGGCGATGACCTGACCGATGAACTGCGCGGTCGCGACGTCGCATGGCTCGGACAACGCGATCGCATCCCCGAAGGACGACTTGGGGTCGACATCGCGTGCCCGGACGTAGGCCGACAGCAGTGAGCCGCTCGCACCTCGATCAACACGCCACAGCTCGGCGGCGCACGGGTCGATCGGCCCGGCGACGGCGACCCCAGCTGGCGAGACGTGCTTGAAAGACGCCGCCGCCGGCTGGCCCACCGCGCAACGCACATCACGGACCAGCATCCAGGCGTTCAGCAAATCCAGCCAGTTGATCAAAGACGGTTCGCCGTTCAGGACGCGAACGTGCCTCGCGTCGCCGACCACCCGGGCCGCCTGGTGGGGATTCATTCCGTACCGCATGCCACGCTCCTCGTTTGAGGAGGCACCCAGGCGGTCGATGCGCTCCGACGCAACTCCCTGGTGGTCACCCACCCAACGCCAGTCGTCTCCCGCGATTATCCCCATGGCGAACTTCACCGTCATCGGCTACGAGAGGATCGCGGCATAGAAGTGCGTCTTGATCAGACGTCAAGTGTCAGCCGAGGAGCTCCCTGACCGCCCGTTTGGACCTGAGCACGTGAAGGGCAACATGCTCCCCGTGCTGCGAGATAATCTCGCGTTCGCGGGCCGGTTCTAACTGGTGATTAAGGCAGACGAGGGGCGGCCAATCGCCACTCGTCGCGCAACCGCCGCCAGGAAGAATAGTCGCACCCTGCGGGCAGCTCGCCCGGCATGCGAAAGCCGCGAACAAGCGTGCGTCCCGCGCACAGCCACCAGGGCAAGTCGAGAACCACCACCGTGTCCGCGCGTTCGAGACGGACAGCGAGCGTCTCGTCGTAATTGCCGTCGGCGATCCAGGCATCGGCGGCGAACACGCGGCGTTGCTTCTCGCGCCACTCCGTCTCCAACGGTGCAACCCATCCGGGCTTCCAGAAGTGAAGGTCCAGATGAATGACCGGCAAGCCGGTCTTGGCAGCGAGCGCAAGGGCGAAGGTGGTCTTCCCCGACCCTGCCATGCCATGCCAGTGAAGATGAACCGGCGTCCTATCGGGCCCCGGGCGGCATCACTCATCAACGTCACTGTCCCACAAGCACCGACTCAGCCGGCTCACCGCCGATCGACGATTCCATCCGCACATCGCCTGAGCCCGCAGGCAGATCCGGGCGTTTCGAGGGGCTCAGATTCTCGCGTGGCGCTCGGCTGCCTCGACCGCGTTTCGGAACAGCATGGCGATCGTGGTCGGGCCGACTCCGCCGAGTCGGGGCGTGATGGCACCGGCGATGGCCTCGCAGGACTCGTCAACATCGGGCAGCAGACGTCGCCCTTCGTAGCGCACGCCCGCGCCAACGACGGTGACACCGGGGGTCAGGTGTTCGGGGCGAATCATCCCTGGAACGCCCGCGGCAGCGATGACGATGCTGGCGCGGCGAGTGTGCTCAGCCCAACCTGGAACCCCAGTGTGAACCACGGTGACGGCGGCATTCGCCGTGTCCCGCTTCTGGGAGAGCAACAGGGCCAGCGGACGACCAATGGTGGCACCCCGCCCATTGATGCAGACGTCTTGGCCGGCGACCTGGATCTCGTAGTAGGCCAGCAGCGCCTCGATACCGGCGGGAGTGCATGCGACCGGCCCAGGCAGCCCGAGAGCGAGACGCCCGACATTGACCGGCTGCATACCGTCGACGTCCTTGTCGGGGTCGACCGTCGCGAGCGCCGCGTCGTAGTCGATGTGCCGGGCGCAGGGTGCTGGAACAGCATGGCGTCCACCGCCGCGTCGGCATTGAAGTCCGAGATCACCGGGAGCACGTCGGCCTGCGTGGCACTGCTCGGCAAGTGCACATGCGGAGAAGTGAAGCCCAGCTCGGCGGCCTTCTCTTGTTTCATCCGGATGTATCCAGCGCTGGCTGGGTCGTCACCGACGAGCAGAGTGGCCAGGCCGGGAACGTGGCCAGCAGCGACCAGAACCGTGGCGCGGGCACAGACGTCGGCGAGCACGGCGTTGGCAACGGGGGCTCCGGGCATCATGAGGGCTGACACGAGTCAAGATGATGCCCGGTGACTCTCCAGTGGCAGGCGTTGGCCATAAAGAGACGCCCGCTCATCGGGCATGAAAGGGGCGCAGGCGCACGTGGTTTCTTGTCCCGCAAGCCGAACCACCTGCGGCGATGCTGCAGCTCACCGAGCGCCAGCTCCCGTCCCCGCCCCGCAAGCCTTGTCCGCAGAGCGTCCCGGTAACGGCGCCTCATGAGGCGAGGCCAGGGGCCCGCACCTCGGCATCAGAGCAGGTGCGTGAGGTCTGGATCCGTCTCGTCGCGCTCGCCGGCCTCGAGCAAGTGGAGCAGCCGGACGGCGCGCACGACGGCGTCGTAGGCCAGGTCGACGTCGTCGACCTCCTCGAGAGTGGCACCGGCGTCGGTCGGCTCGTCGGGGCCGGCGGCCGCGTGCACCCTTGCGAGCAGATCCTCGCGGCGCAGGCCACGCAGGGCCAACAGCACCAGCGGGTCGGCGTCGAGCATCGTGCCGAGCCGGGTGAGCACGGCGACGGCGTGCCGGCACGGGTCGACCCACGGCTCGCAGGAGCAGGACGCCGTCAGCTCGCCGCCGTAGGGCAGCAGCTCGACGCCGACCTCCTCGATGGCCTCGACCAGGTCGTGCGGCAGGTCGCCGGCGAGCAGGGCGACCAGCCGACCCGCCTGGGCCGCGAGCACCTCGACGAGCGCCTCCTGGGCGACGGCGTCGAGCGCGGGCACCTCGATCGTCACGGCGAACGGGCCGCGCGGATCCTCGACCGCTGCCATGGCGCGGCCCGGGACGACGCGGATGCCGCCGACCAGGCCCTGCCGTGCGATGCGGCGTCCGTGGGTGAGGTCGCGCTGCTCGTAGACGCACTCCTCGATGGCCCGGGTCCAGGCGCGTGACCACCAGCTCGCTCGGCGTCCGGCCATCAGTGCCGCCTCACCGCAAGGTGACCAGGTCGCGCAGCTCGTCGTTCGAGAGCTCGGTGAGGGCGGCCTCACCGCGACCGAGCACGGCCTCGGCGAGCGAGCGCTTGCGCTCGAGCAGCTGGGCGACCCGCTCCTCGATGGTGCCGCGAGTGGTCATGCGGTGCACCTGCACCGGTAGGGTCTGGCCGATGCGGTAGGCGCGGTCGGTGGCTTGGTCCTCGACCGCCGGGTTCCACCACCGATCGACGTGGATCACGTGCTCGGCGCGCGTGAGGTTGAGGCCGGTGCCGCCGGCCTTGAGCGAGAGCAGGAACACCGGCACCCGGTCGTCGCCCTCGCTCTGGAAGCGCCGCACCATCGCCTCGCGCTCGCGCACCGGGGTGCCGCCGTGCAGGAACTGGTGCGGCACGCCCGAGGCGGTCCAGTGCGTCTCGAGCAGCCGCGCCATGGCGACGTACTGCGTGAAGACCAGGGCCGCGCCGTCTTCGGCGAGCACGGTGCCGAGCAGCTCGTCGAGCAGGTCGATCTTCTCCGAGCGGCCGGCGATGCGGGTGGTGCCCTGCTTGAGGAAGTGCGCGGGGTGGTTGCAGATCTGCTTGCAGCCCGTGAGCAGCGCGAGCACGAGGCCGCGACGGGCGTGCTCGTCGGCGCGCTCGATGCGCTCCATGGTGTCGCGCACGAACGCCTCGTAGAGCACGGTCTGCTCGCGGGTGAGCGCGAGCGGGTGGTCGGTCTCGGTCTTGGGCGGCAGCTCGGGCGCGATGCCGGGGTCGGACTTGCGGCGGCGCAGCAGGAACGGGCTGATCAGGTCGGCGAACTGCGCCGCCTTGGCCGGCTCGGCACCGGACTCGATCGGCGCGGCCCACACCTTGCGGAACGCCTGCCGGCTGCCCAGCAGGCCGGGCACCAGCCAGTCGAGGATCGCCCACAGCTCGGCCAGCTCGTTCTCGACCGGGGTGCCGGTGAGAGCCACCCGCGCCTGCGCGCCGAGCGTGCGCAGCCCGCGCGCGGTCGAGGAGCGGGCGTTCTTCACGTGCTGCGCCTCGTCGGCCACGACCAGCCCCCACGGGACGGCGGCCAGGGCGCGCTCGGGCGCCTTGCCGGTGGTGTCGACGCGCATCGTGCCGTAGGTGGTGAGCACGAAGCCCGGGTCGCCGTCCGCCTCATCGCCGACGAGGGCGGGCTGCGACGGGTCGAGCCCCGCGAGCGAGCGCTCGCTGCCGTGGAAGCGGCGCACCGGCACGCCCGGCGCGAACCGGCGGATCTCGTTCTCCCAGTTGCCGAGCAGGCTCGTCGGGCACACCACCAGCGTCGGCGCCGTGGTGGCACCGCCGGCCCGAGCGCGCTCGGCCCGGTGCAGGTGCAGGCTGATGAGGGTGAGCGTCTTGCCCAGGCCCATGTCATCGGCCAGGCAGCCTCCCAGGCCCAGCTCGGTGAGCCCTGCCAGCCACGTCAGCCCCTCACGCTGGTAGCCGCGCAGCGTCGCCTCCAGCCCGGACGGCGAGGGCACCGGCTCGGCGCTCGTGAGGCCGCTCAGCTGCTCGCGGATCTTGAGCAGGCTGGCGCCCACGATCACCTCGGCCAGCGGCTCCTCCCCCGGCTTGGCCGCCGCCACCCCGGTGAGCGCGGCGGCCAGGGCCTCGCCCGCCGAGACCTGCCGCACCATCCGGCGCCGGGCACGACGAGCGGTGCCCGGGTCGACGACCGTCCAGGTGCCGCGCAGTTTGACGATCGGGGCAGCGGCCTTGGCGAGCTGCTCCATCTCGTCGTCGGTGAGCGGGTCACCGTGCAACGCGACCTGCCAGGAGAACGAGAACATCGCGTCGGGCCCGAACAGCCCCGTCTGGAGCAGATCCTCGCGCCTGCCTTGACTGCGACCGCGGTCGAGCACGGCCCGGCTGGTGAGGTCGCGGCCGAGGCTCCGCGGCCAGAGCACGTCGACCCCGCGGGCCTTCAGCGCCTCGACGCCGTGCTCGAGCAGGTCGGCGATCTCGTCGCCGTCGAGCGTGATCTCGTCGGGCACGCGTTGGGCCAGCAGCCGGTCGAGCACGGGCCAGGCCTCCGCGGCGGTGCGCAGCGCGATGGTCGCGTGAGTGCGGGCACGGTCGCCGAACCCGTGCTCGGCCGGCTCGTCGAGCCACAGCGCGCCGACGTCGGCCAGGTGCAGGGGGTTCTGCTCGTCGTGCGCCTGCGGCACCAGCCGCACGGCGCCCGCCACCAACTCCTCCTCGTCGGCCTCGACCCGCAGCGAGACGGTGACCAGGTGCGGCAGATTGCCCGCATGGCGGTGCCGGTCGATCTTCGCCTCGAGGCGGCGTCGGAAGTCCGACCGTTGCGCCTGTTGCTCGGGGGTGGGCGCGGCCGGACGCACGCCCACTGCGGTGGCCCGGGTGCGGCTTGTCGGCGCACCCCGCGGCATCGCGTCGGCTACCGCATCGAGCAGCCCCCGGACGACGCTCTCGGCGTCGGCGGCGTCGAGCTCGTCGTGCGCCTGGGCGGCGGCCAACATGCGGATGCGGTCGTGGTCGTCGCTGGCCAACGGGCCCGCCCGCCAGGCCGGCGGCTGACCGGGACCGACATCGGCCGGCTCGATGGACCCGGCAGCCACCAAGCGCATACCGAGCAGGGCGGCACCCGAGAGCAGGGCCACGCTGGGGTGCAGGTCGTCGCGCCGGTGCGCCTTGGTGAGGATCGGCAGCGCTCCCCGGATGGGCAACGACACGGTGCGGCGGTCGTCGCGGAACTCGACGCAGCTCTCGCGCGGCGGTGTGCCCGACACGAACCGGGCGGTGCCGGTGACGGGGACGAAGCTCACGTGTCGAACCTAGCCGCGGCCCCCGACATCCGGCCCACCGTCAGCCACATCGGAGCGTCCACCCGATGCACCACCCGATGCACCACCCGATGCACCACCCGAGGCGACCAGTGCGTCGCCGGTCTCGGTGCGCCAGTAGAGCACCTCGCGGCCGGCCCGGCGCCGCAGCAGCAGGCCGGACTCCAACAGCACCCGCAGGTGGCCACCCACCGTGCCCAGCGGCAGCCCCGTCGTGGCGGCCAACTGGCTCGTGGTGCGCGGGTCATCGAGGGCGCCGAGCACCCGGGCACGGTTCGCGCCGAGCAGCCGAGCCAGCGCGGACTCGCCCCCGCGGGCGCCGTCGGGCGGGGCCAGTGCACCGGTGACCGGGTAAACGATGGCGTAGCGCTCCGGCTCCTGCCAGGCGACCCATGAGCCGTTCGAGTGCACCGGAACGAACCACAGCTGTCGCGCCCGTGAGAGGTCGCGGTCGGGCAGGTCGTAGCCGTTGATCCGCAGCCGTCCCTCGCCGAGCCAGGCGCGCCGCTGGCCCAGGCTGGCCACCACGGCCGCCCAGCCCTGCGAGCCCAGCAGCGTGGTGCGACTCAAGATGTCGGCCTCGAGCACGCGGGAGCGACGCGGCCAGTCGGCCTCGAGCGTCGCCGTCCACACCCACCGCAGCAGCGCCTCGAGCTCTTCCCGCAATCCGTCGCGCATCAGCAAGGTTGCCAGCGGGCCGGGCCGGACCTCGACCAGCGCCGCCCGGATGCGCTCGTCGCTCCACTCCCGGCCGAGCAGGTCGATCTCGTCGTCGAACGTGGCGCCGGCACGCTCCGGCGCGATCGAGAGGAAGTCGGCCATCCACCCGGGCGCCGTGCCTCGTCGCGGACGCCACGCCCGCTCGCCGAGCTCGCGGCGCACGGGATGCTCGGCGAGCATCGCCTCATAAGCCGCGGCATGGGTGGCATGGAACGCCTGCTGCCACGGACCGCGCGGCCCCGTCAGCACCGTGAGTGCGGCGGTGGTCTCGGCCAAGGGCGAGAGCGTGAAACGGCTATGCGCGAGCAGGTCGGCCGACACCAGCCAATCACCCATGTTTCGCCCTCTCCCGAAACGTTGGCCACCTCGCCCCAGGCTGACACAGCATGGTCGGGTGCGCACCTACCGCGAGGTCTTCTCCTATCCCGAGTTCCGGGTGCTCTTCATCGTGCGCTGCGTGACGATGGGAGTGGTCTCGCTCCAGTCGCTGGCCCTGGCCAGCATCACCTACGCGGCCACCGCGAGTCCGCTGCTCACCGCACTCGTGCTGTTCGGCGGGCCGCTCATCACCATGCTCGGCTCCGCGACCGTGCTCGGGGCGTCGGACTCGCTCGGCGTGCGCCGCGCCAGTCTCGTGATGCCGGCCGCGTACGGCGTCGCCTGCCTGCTCCAGGCGATCCCGCACCTGCCGTGGTGGTCGCGCCTGGTCATCCTCGCCCTGCCCTACCTCGCCGGCTCGGCCACCAGCGGCTCGACGATGCGGTTGATGCACCAGATCCTGCCCGACGACGGCTTCGTGCTCGGGCGCGCGACGCTCAACCTCGCGGTCGGCGTGATGCAGGTCGTCGGGTACGCCGCGGGCGGGGTTCTCATCGCCCACCTCCCCGTGAGCGCGGTCTTCCTCCTCGCGGCCGGCGGTGCGCTCGCCGTCGTGCTGCTGCTGCGATTCGGCATCAGCGAGCGCCCCGGCACGCAGCCCTCCGGCCGACTCGTGCAGCGCACCCGCGCCGTCAACCGCCACCTGCTCGGCTCGCCGGTCACCCGGCCCGTCTACCTGGCGCTGTGGATCCCGAACGGACTGATCGTCGGGTGCGAGGCCCTGTTCCTGCCGTTCAGCACCGAGAGCGGTGTGGACGCCGCCGGGCTGCTCTTCGCCGTCACGGCCGCCGGCATGCTGACCGGTGACGTCGTGATGGGCCGCCTGGTGCCGCCCACCCACCGCGATCGTGTCGTCACACCGCTGCGGCTGCTGCTCGCACTGCCCTATCTCGGCTTCGCTCTCGACCCCGGGTTGCCGGTCGCGCTGGTGCTCGGGTTCGTCGCCTCGGTCGGCTACTGCGCCTCGCTGCCGCTCCAGGAGCGGCTGGTGCACACCACGGACCCGGCCAACCGCGGCCAGGTGTTCGGTCTGGCCGGCAGCGGCCTGATGATCGGTCAGGCCACTGGGGCGGCGCTCGGCGGCGCGATCGCCGAGGTGCTCGACGCACATCTCACGATGGCGCTGCTCGCGGCGGCGTCCCTCTTCGTCTCCGCGCTCCTCACGCCTGCGCTGCGCCGCTCCGCCCCCGCCAGCGCCCGCCACAACGACGAGCAGCGAGCGCGTGGCAGCATGCACGCATGAGCATCCTGGACCTGCCCCTCGCCCGCCTCGACGGCTCCGCCGGCACGCTCGGCGACCTCACCGGCGGCCAGCCGGCCCTCCTGGTGAACGTGGCCAGCAAGTGCGGACTCACCCCGCAGTACACCGGTCTCGAGAAGCTCCAGGAGACCTACGGTGGCGACGGGTTCACCGTCGTCGGCCTGCCCTGCAACCAGTTCGGCGGCCAAGAGCCCGGGTCGTCGTCGGAGATCGCCGAGTTCTGCTCGGCCACGTACGGCGTCACGTTCCCGATGAGCGAGAAGATCGAGGTCAACGGTGAGGGCCGGCACCCGCTCTACGCCGAGCTCACCGAGACCCCCGACGAGAACGGTGAGGCCGGCGACGTGCAGTGGAACTTCGAGAAGTTCCTCGTGGCGGCCGACGGCACGGTCATGGCGCGCTTCAGCCCCGGCGTCGAACCAGACGACGCCCGGCTGGTCACCGCGATCCAGGCCCAGCTGGCCTGAGCCGGGCCGCTCGTCAGCGAGTCGCTCGCCAGACGTCGTCGGGCAGCGCCCGGCCCGCCTCGGCGTAGGTGCGGCTCGTGGTGAAACCGACCGCCGGGTCGTTGGCGGTCGCCACCACGGCATCGGCCAGGCGCTCGACCTCAGGAGTGTCGTGCCCGGCGGGGACGAACGGCCCGTCGCTACGGATCAGCACGTAGACCTCACCGCGGTGCGCCTCGGCGGTGACGACCCCGGGATCCTCCTCGGGCGTGCCCACGCTCCAGATCAGCATGGCCTGGGCGCCGCCGGAACCCACGTCGTCGCACTGGTCATCGGAGCACGCGCGTTCGGCGACGTCGAACGGGTGCCGGGAGACGATGACCCGCACATAGGTGCGAGGCCCGCCCCGCTCGCGGAACTCGAGGACCACCCCCATCGCGCTCTCGTTCAGGTCGACGGCGTCGGGAGGCATCGGCTCGACCGTGGCGGGATCCTCGCCGTAGTGCGCGATGAACGCCGCGGCCAGCGCCCGCGGCGAGCCGGCAGCGACACCTGTCCCGGTCGACACCTGGGCCTCCCCCGCCCCGCAGCCGGTCACCCCGGCCAGGAGCACGATGAGGCCGGCCACCCGGACGCGCAGCGCGCTCAGCGCCACTCCACGTAGTCCTCGGGCTTGGGCGAGCCGTTGCCCTGGCCGTACCAGTCGAGCCAGACGCCGTCGGGGATCGCGTTGCCGGCCTCGGCGTAGGCCCGGGTGGTGGTGAGACCGGCGCCCGTGTCGGTCGCCGTCGCGGCGACCGCCTCGCCGAGCTCGGTGAGCTCGCGTGTGTCGTGCTTCTGCGTGACCAGCGGACCGTTGGCGTACACCACGAGGTACTGGTCCGACCGCTGCCCGCGAGCGACGATCACCCCGGGATCCTCCTCGGGGTCACCCGGCTCCCAGATCAGGGTGGCGCGGGTGTCGTCGGTGCTCACGTCGTCGCACTCGAGGTAGTGGCACGGATCCTCGCCCTCATCGCGGGGCGCTGTGCCC
Source organism: Nocardioides acrostichi (assembly GCF_015319165.1). GTDB lineage: Bacteria > Actinomycetota > Actinomycetes > Propionibacteriales > Nocardioidaceae > Nocardioides > Nocardioides acrostichi. Next base: position 35,211 of record NZ_JADIVZ010000014.1, on the reverse strand, counting down.
CGGCCGGACGTGACACGCACGTGGGTGTTGTCGCCGTCTTCGGCGCGGAAGGCCATCTCCACGCCCAGCTCGGCCCCGTTCATCTGCCAATCGGTCGGCGTGAGCGGCGCCACCGCCACTGGGTCGTGGCCGTAGTGCTCGATGAAGGCGGCCGCCAGCGCCTGGGGCGAGGCGGCCGTCGAGCCACCGACTGCGGTGGGGTCACCCCCGCACGCCGACCCGACGAGCGGGACGGCGAGGGCGACGAGCAGAGCGGGGGTGCGGCGCATGGGTCTCCTCGGGGGCGGGCACTGACCGGTAGGACGCGCCGGGTCAGCCAGAGGTTGCCAGCGCCAGTGGGTGGACGGCGACGGCGCCCGCCGCGAGCACGGCCCGGGCGGCGAGCGCGAGGCTCCAGCCGGTGACGACCAGGTCGTCGACGAGCAGCACCGAGCGACCCTCGAGCGCACCGGGGTCGGCGCGCAGTGCACAGCGGCGCGCGACGGCCGCGACCCGCTGGGCGGAGTTCACGGCCCCCCGCCCGGGCGGCACGTCGGGATCGACGACCGCCCAGTGGCCGGCCACCGGGATCTGGAGCCACCGCGAGAGCCCGTCGGCCAGGTCGGTGGTGAGGGTCGGGCGCGAGACCGACTCGGCGACCACGATCGCGTCGATGCGCTGACCGTCGTCGACACCCGGGCGCCAGTCCTTCACGACGGCCATCACGGCCTGGACGAGAGGGCCGGGCACGGCTGAGTCGACCGGCCCGTCGGGCCCCTCGCGGAACAGCTCGCGCAGGGCTCCGCCATAGCCCAGATCGGTGAGCCGGGCGACGACCCGACCCTCGGCCGCCTGCTCGCGCACCTTGCCCTTGAGGCCCGCGATGCCCAGCGACTCGGCGTTCGGCACGCGGTCGAGACCGGTGGGCCACATCTTGCGGGGCGACAGCGCAACCCCCGGCCGCGAGAGCCGCTCACGGGCCCCGTCGACGGAGTCGGCGGCCACCGAGGTGGGCAGGTCGAGACCGCCGCAGTTGTCGCAACGACCGCAGCGGACGGCCTCCGGGTCGTCGAGCTGGTCGCGCAGGAACCACATGCGGCACTCGTCGGTGCCGAGATAGGAGACCATCGCGGCCTGCTCACGCTCCCGAGCCTCGCGCACGCGGGCGTAGCGGTCGGCGTCGTAGACCCACTCCGCCCCGGTCGACTCCCAGCCGCCGCGCACCCGGCGCACCGCGCCGTCGACGTCGAGCACCTTGAGCATCACCTCGAGGCGCGAACGGTTGAGCTCGACCCGCGTCTCGAGCGCGGCGGTGCTCATCGGTGCTCCCTCTTCGGCGAGCACCGCCAGGGTCTCGCGCACGACCTCCTCACGTGGGAAGGCCAGGGAGGCGAAGTAGGCCCAGATGTCCTTGTCCTCCGTGGCCGGCAGCAGCACCACGGTCGCCTGCTCGCTGCGGGCGTCGAGACCGCGGCCGGCACGACCCACCTGCTGGTAGTAGGCCACCGGCGAGCTCGGCGCGCCCAGGTTGACGACGAACCCCAGGCTGGCGTCGAAGCCCATGCCGAGCGCGCTGGTGGCCACCAGCGCCTTGAGCCGCCCGGCCGCGAGATCCTGCTCGAGCGCCTGGCGCTCGCCGGTCTCGGTCTGGCCCGAGTAGGCCTGCACGTCGTGGCCGCGCGAGCGCAGGTAGTCGGCGACCTCCTGCGTGGCGGCAACCGTGAGGCAGTAGACGATGCCGGAGCCGGGCTGCTCGGCGAGGTGGTCGGCCAGCCAGGCCAGCCGCTGCTCGGGCGTGCTGAGTCGGACGACGCCCAGCCGCAGCGACTCCCGGTCGAGCGAGCCCCGCAGCACCAGCACCTCATCGCGCCCGACCGAGCCCAGTTGGGTCTCGACGTCGGTGGTCACCCGCGCGTTCGCGGTGGCGGTGGTGGCCAGCACCGGGATGCCGTCGGGCAGGTCGTCGAGCAGGGTGCGGATGCGCCGGTAGTCGGGGCGGAAGTCGTGGCCCCAGTCGGAGATGCAGTGCGCCTCGTCGACGACGAGCAGGCCGCAGGTGGCGGCGAGTCGGGGCAGCACCTCATCGCGGAAACCGGGGTTGTTCAGCCGCTCGGGGCTCACGAGCAGCACATCGATCTGGCCGGCCGCGATCTGCTCCTGGATCGGCTCCCAGTCGCCGATGTTGGTCGAGTTGATGGTGGCCGCGCGGATGCCCGCCCGCTCGGCCGCAGCGATCTGGTTGCGCATGAGGGCCAACAGCGGGCTGACGATGACGGTCGGGCCCGCACCGGCCTCGCGCAGCAGCAGGGTGGCCACGAAGTACACCGCGGACTTGCCCCAGCCGGTGCGCTGCACGACCAGCGCCCGACGCCGATCGACGGCCAAGGCCTCGATGGCCCGCCACTGGTCGTCACGCAACCGGGCGTCGTCGCGGCCGACCAGGGCGCGCAGATGTGCCTCGGCTGCCTCACGGGTGGCCGTGCCTGCGGGTGCGCTCATGGCACTACCTCTACCAGCGGACGCCGACAGCGCGCGCACGTCGTCCACTGGTCGAGGCAGCGGCGCTGCAACACTTTCGCCGCACGGCGCGTCCTCCCAGCGACGGATCAACCCTCTTCACCGGGAGAACACCATGCAGCACACGTCTCGACGCCCGCTCGCAGTGAGCGCCATGCTCGTCGCCGGTACCGCCCTGACCTGGGCGGTCAGCCTCGGGGGCGGCGCCGCCGACGCGGCGAGCACACCCACGTGCTTCGGCGAGAAGGCCACGATCGTGGGCAGCGGCGACGGGGTCACCGGCACCTCGGGCGACGACGTCATCGTCGCGAACGGCGCCCTCGAAGTGCGCGGTCTCGGCGGTGACGACCTCATCTGCGGAGCCCCGCTCGCCTACGGCGGCCCGGGCGACGACCGGATCCGCTACGACGGCGACGAGACCGACGTCGACCTCCAAGGTGGTCAGTGCAACGACACCATCCTCTACTGGGGTGGCGCCGACTTCGGCAGCATCAAGGGCAACGACGGCGACGACGTGATCAAGACCGGCGCCGGCAACCAGTACCTCGAGGGTGGGCGCGGCAACGACCGCATCAGCGCGGGTGCCGGCGACGACACGATCCGCGGCGGCGCCGGTGATGACCGGATCTTCGGGGGCGCTGGCGACGACTGGGCGCACGCCGGCGCCGGGAGCGACCTGTGTCGTGGGGTCGAGACGACCCGGCACTGCGAACGGTGAGCCCGAACTGAGCCCGGAGTGAGCCCGGAGTGAATCGGGCGAGGTAGTCGCTGACGACGCGGCTCTCGAGCCGGTACCGGTCGGCGGCGGTGCTCCGCTGGTCAGCCGATGGTGGCGCGCATGCGTTGCAGCCGCTTCGCACCGATCGTGTGCGTGCCCGCGGCGTCGACGACCCGCACCATGGCTCGCTTCCAGCCCCGTTTGCGCAGGTCGAGCCGCACCTCGACCGCCTGCGGCACGCTGGCGGCGTCCGTGCCATCGGCGACGTCGAAGACCTCGTAGCGCCACGTGAGAGTGCGCTTGCCCCACACGGCGAAGCTGGACGGCGCACCCGCGCGCACCACGGACCCGTCGGGGCGCTGCCAGACCAGGCGACCACCGAGTCCGCCGCGGGTGAAGCGCATCCGTGAGGCGAATCGGCCCACCTGCTCGGTGTGCCCGGTCAGCAGTCCCTCGGCCCGGCGGAACTGCACGTCGAGGGTGTCCCAGCGCTTGTCGAGGGCACCGGAGGCGTCGTGGGCGGAGGTGATGAGCGTGTGCCGGCCCGGGGTGGTGAACACGTGCTCGAGGCTGCACCACGGGCTCGTGCTGGTGACGTCGGTGCCGAGCTCGACGCCCTGACCGCTACTGGGGTCGGTGCCGTCGCCGGGCGCGGTGTCGGCGAAGTCGCAGGTGACCTGGTCACCCTGGGTCACCTCGGCGGAGACGCCTGGGTCCATGTGCGCGACCTGGTAGCGCACGACGTCGCCGGTGTGCACGACCTCGACCTCCTTCGACCGCACGCCCCGACGGCCGGCGATCTGCCGGTAGGTCGCGGAGTGGTCGAGCGAGGGCGCGGCGTTCGCAACCGGCAGCACGAGCTCCCCGGAGGCGGCACCCGTCGAGTCGTTGGCCCAGATGACGTGCGTGCCGGGGGTGAAGCAGGTGACGGCGGGGGTGCTGCCATCGACGGAGGGATCGGCCTCCTCGAGCTTGCACCCGGGGTCGTCGACGCCACCGGCGAACGTGAGCTCGACGTGTCCGGTGGTGGGTGGCAGCTCCTGGGTGACCCGCTCGCCCTGGATCGCCCAGTCGTGCCGGATGCTCGGCCGGGTGGCGACCTGGAGGCTCTCGGTGTCGCTGTGCGTGGCGCCGTCGGGATCCTCGACGGTCATGGTGACGTCGTAGCTGCCGGGCTGGTCGTAGCTGGCCTGCACGGTGCAGGGCGCGGCGTCGGCGGAGGCGGCGGCGTCCCACTCGCCGGTGACCTGGCGACCATCGCCGAGGTCGACCGAACACGACCACCCGGCGCGCGGCGCGCTGCCGGTCGGCATCTGGTCGGAGGAGAGCGTGAAGGACTCGCCGACGAACGGCGCACCACCGGGGCCGTAGCCCTGTTCGGGGCGCACCCGCATCGAGGTCGAGTTGCTCGACGGCGCCGCCGCGTCGGCGGGCGCCATCGCGGCCAGACTGGTGACCAGACTGGCGGCCAGCGCCGCGCCCACGGTGACGGACGCGAGCGCGCGCGACCGAGTGACGAACCTGTGCCGCGCCACGGCAAACGGTTCGATCATGGCTCCCCCCACAATCGTGCAGCCCCCCGACTACGTCTCAGGGTGAGGCACGACGACGGCTGTGTAAACCCCCAGATCCTCCGGGAGGACTACGCGCGACCCCTCGCCAGCGCCTCGCCGTCTAGTCCGGGCGGCGTCGCGAGCATGACTCGAACGGGTCGTGCCGGGTGCTGCCTCCCCGGCCTACCGTTCCCCACAAGGGCGATGGTCGCCCCGTCGGGAGGATCCATGAACTCCGCGTCTCGTCCCACGCGCCTGCTCCTGCTCATCGGCGCTCTCGCCGCCGTGGTCCTGCTCTCCGCCGCCGGGGGCGCCACGGCGGCCAGGTTGATCACGGGCAAGGACGTGAAGGACGGCTCCCTCACGGGCAAGGACATCAAGGACGGCAGCGTGAAGAAGGCCGACCTGGCCGGACCGATCAAGCGCACGCTCGACGCCGCCACTGTGAGCGATGTACACCAGGTGAGCATCCAGTCCGGTGTCACCGCCTCGAGCGACTACTACGGCTCGACGTTCGCCTCCGTACCCTGCGGTGACGGTGAGGTCGCGATCTCGGGCGGTTACGACCTGCCGACCTCGAGTACGGAGGTCGCCGTCTTCCGGAATCGCCCAAGTGCCGACGGAACCGCGTGGGAGGTCGCGCTGCGCTCGACGTCCAGCACCTTCGTCGGCACCTTCTACGCCCTCTGCGCCACCGTCGGTTGACCCTCCCGCCGAGCCCTCACCAGATGCGCACGCGCTCCCCGGGCTCCAGCCACAGCCCGTCGCCGGGAGCGGTGCCGAACACCTCGTGGAACTCGTCGAGGTTGCGCACGATGTTGGCCCGGAACTCCGGCGGGGAGTGCGGGTCGATCGTGAGGTACTGCTCCTCCTGCTGGGAGCGCCGCTTGGTGCGCCACACGTAGCCCCAGTTGAGGAACAGCCGACGCCGGTCCTCGACCTCGGCTGCGCCGCCGCAGGCGATGACGTAGGCCTTGTGACCGATGGTGAGCCCGCCGAGGTCGCCGATGTTCTCGCCGACGGTGAGCTGGCCGTTGACGTGCTGACCGGGCAGGTTGCGCGGCTCGAAGCCGTCGTACTGGGCGACGAGCGCCTTCGACTTCTCCTCGAAGGCGGCCTTGTCGGCCGGCGTCCACCAGTCGTTGAGGTTGCCCTGGCCGTCGAACTGTGCGCCCTGGTCGTCGAAGCCGTGACCGACCTCGTGCCCGATGACGGCGCCGATGCCGCCGTAGTTCTCGGCCGGGTGGGCGTCGGGTGAGAAGAACGGCTTTTGCAGGATGCCGGCCGGGAAGCAGATCTCGTTGGTGCCGGGGTTGTAGTAGGCGTTGACCGTCTGCGGCAGCATGAACCACTCGTCACGGTCGACCGGCGAGCCGATCTTGGCGAGCTGTCGGTCGGTCTCGAAAGCGGCGGCGCCCGCGACGTTGCCCATGAGGTCGTCGGCTCGCACCTCGAGGGCGGAGTAGTCACGGAAGCGGTCGGGGTAGCCGATCTTCGGCCGGAAGGTCGCGAGCTTCTCGTAGGCCCGCTGCTTGGTCTCCTCCGTCATCCAGTCGAGGGTCTCGATGGACTGGCGGTAGGCCTCGAGCAGGTTCGCGACCAGGTCGACCATCATCTCCTTGCTGGACGGCGGGAAGTGGCGCGCGACGTACTCCTTGCCCACCGCCTCGCCCAGGGCGCCCTCGACGAGCGACACGCCGCGCTTCCACCGGGCCCGCAGCTCCGGGGTGCCCGAGAGGGTGCGCCCGTAGAAGTCGAAGTTGGTCTCGACGAACCGCTCGGGCAGGTAGGGCGCCGCCGAGCGCAGCACCCGGGTGAGCACCCACACCCGCCACTGCTCGATCGGCACCTCGGTGAGCACCTGCGAGAGGTGGGCCAGGTAGGAGGGCTGGCGCACGTTGACCTCGCCGAGCAGCTCGCTCTCGGTGCGCTTGCTGCCGCTGAGGTTCGTGACGTAGGCGGCCCAGTCGAACGCCGGGCACAGCTCGGTGAGCTCGGCGAGGGTGTGCAGGTTGTAGGTCCTCTGCACGTCGCGCGTCTCCGCGCGCTCCCAGTGGCCGGCCGCCATCGCGGTGTCGACCGCGAGCACCGTCGCGGCCGCCCCGGCGGCGTCGTCGTGCCCGGCCAGCTCCAGCATGCGGGTCAGGTAGCCGACGTACTGCTCGCGCGTCTCGGCGTGCTTCTCCTCGCGGTAGTAGGACTCGTCGGGCAGCCCGAGCCCACCCTGCACCAGGTTGACGAGGTAGCGGTCGGAGTTCTTGTCGTCGGTGTCGATGTAGGAGCCGAACAGCCCGTAGCCACCCACCCGCTCGAACTCGCCCAGGAACGCCGCCAGGTCGCGCACGTCGCGCAACTTCTCCGCGGCGGCGATGAGCGGCTGGGCCGGCCGCAGCCCCGCGGCCTCGATCGACTCGGCGTCCATGAACGAGGCGAAGAGGTCGCCGATCTTGCGGGCGTTGGCCGGGCCGTCGGGGTCGTCGGTCTCGGCCGCGTCAGCACCCTGGGAGGCCAACTCCTCGATGATGACGCGCACCTGCTCCTCGGCCGCGTCGGCCAGGCTCACGAACGGACCCCAGCTGGAGCGGTCGGCCGGGATCTCGGTCTCGGCCAGCCATCGGCCGTTCACGTGGCCGAAGAGGTCGTCCTGGGGCCGGACGTCGAGGTCCATGCCGGGGCGTGCGTCGTCGAGGATGCTCACGACGGCCGACCCTAGCCCGAAACGCCGAATCAGCCGGCGGCGTGGTCGAGCGCCGACCGGATCGACATGACCACCTGCGCCTCGTCGACGCCGTCGCGGGCGGCCAGCTCGGCCACGAGCCGCCGCACCACGAGCATCACCCCGCCCATCAACGGGCTGATGTCGAGCTCGAGCTCTCCGGCGGTCTCCCCGTCGTCGTCGACCTCGGCGCTCTCGGAGACCGAGAGGCTGATCGCGTCGATCTCGAGCAGGTGGCTGAACGCCAGGTCGACGGGGTCGTGGTCGCCTGCGGGAGTGACGGTGGAGGCTGTGACGGCGTCGAGCACCACGTGCCCGGCTCGCCGGACCTTCTCCTCCTCCGGCAGGGGCTGCGCGCTCACACCGGCGACTCTACGAGATCGGCTCGGGCTCTCGGATGTGCACGACCGCCTTGCCCAGCGTCTTGCGGGCGTCCATGTCGAGCAGCGCCTGCCCGAACTGCTCGATCGGGTAGGTCGCCCCGATCGGCGGCTTGATCACCCCCGACTCCAGCATGGGCGCGAGCGCGGCCCATTGCTGCTGCTGGTAGCCGGCGTGGGTCATGGCGTAGGCGCCCCACCCGACGCCGCGCACGTCGATGTTGTTGAGCAGCAGCCGGTTGACCTTGACCTCGGGGATGCCCTGGCCGGCGGCGAAGCCGACCACGAGCAGCCGGCCCTGCGGCGCCAGCGAGCGCAGGGAGTCGGTGAACACCTCACCGCCCACCACGTCCATCACGACGTCGACGCCGCGGCCGCCGGTGATCTCGGCGACGGCGTCCTTGAACCCCTCGACACCGACGGCGTGCTCGGCGCCCGCGGCGAGGGCGACCCGGCGCTTCTCCTCGGTGGAGCAGACCGCGATCGAGCTCGCGCCGTATCCCTTCGCGACCTGGATGGTGGCAGTGCCGACCCCACCCGCGGCACCGTGGACGAGCACCGTTTCGCCCGCCTTCAGCTGCGCGCGCTCGGCGAGGGCGAACTGGGCGGTCAGGTAGTTCATCGGCAGCGCGGCCCCCTCGTCGAAGCTCAAGGAGTCGGGCAGCACCGCCACGCCATCGGGGTCGAAGAGGGCGAGCTCGCACGCACCGCCGTACGCACCGGCGGCCATCACCCGGGTGCCGGGCGCGAGGTCGGGCCGGTCGTCGGGAGCCGAGACGACGACGCCCGCGACGTCGACGCCCAGGGTGAACGGCGGCTCGGGCCTGAGCTGGTACTGACCGCGGCTGAGCAGCAGGTCGGGAAACGAGGTGCCCACGCTGTGCACCTCGATCAGCACCTGCCCCGGCTGGGCCTGGGGGTCGGGCACGTCGGTGACGACGAGGTTCTCGGGTCCGGTGGTCTCCACGACCTGCACAGCACGCATGCGCCCGACCCTAGTGCGGCGGTAGCCGCCGGGCGTGGTGTGGCGTGTCCTGTGGCCGCCGGGCGGCCGGCCATCCGATCGCCCGCGCGCACCGAAGGACAGCACATGAGGTCGGGTAGATGAGGTCGGGTAGATGAGGTGGTCTGACCGCATCTCCGCGACGCTGATGCATCACACGGCGCGGTTCACCGTGCGCTACGGCGCGGACCTCCGCTTCGCCGGTCGCGACCTGCCGCGTCCGCCGCGGCGCAGCGTGCCGACCAGGCACGGCGACGTCCGCGTCTTCGAGTACGGCGACCCGAGCGCCCCGGCGCACGTGCACCTGCACGGCGGCGCGTGGCTGATGCGCTACCCCCACATGGACGACTGGTGGTGCCGCTTCCTGGCCGCCACCGCGGGCGTGCGCGTGCTCAACGTCGACTTCCACGCGGCGCCGTACGCCGTGTTCCCGCGGGCCCAGGAGGAGGCCCTCGACGTCACGACCCGGGCGATGGATTCTGGCCCGGTGTCGGTCGGGGGATTCTCCTCGGGCGGCGGCATGGCGGCCGCGGTGTGCCTGATGCTGCGCGACGGCGGACATCCGGCGCCGGTGCTCCAGGTGCTCGGCATCCCGGCCCTCGACCTCTCGGACACCTGGGCCTCGGAGGTTCCTCGCGGACGCGGCATGATCTCGCCCGGTCTGCGCGAGCTGGTGCGCCGCGCCTACTTCCCCGACCCCGCCACACGCAGCTCTCCCTACGCCTCGCCGCTGCTGGCGGAGTCGTTGGCCGACCTGCCGCGTGCCCTGGTGATGACCGCCGAGCTCGACACGCTCCGCCCGGACGGCGACCGGTACGCCGCGCGGCTGCGTGAGGCCGGCATCGCCGTGTGGCACGACGTGACGCCCAACGTCGACCATTACTTCCTCACCAAGGATCCCGGGCGCGCTCGCATCACCATGGCCCACGTGGCGAGCGAGCTCGCGCTGGCCCACGGGCTCGCCCACCCGGCGGGGTAGTCCGGTTCCGTGTTCGGGTTTCCCGGGCCACACACCCGAATACGGAACCGGACTACTCTCGAACCCGTGGGCACGATCGTCTACGACGCCGACTGCGGTTTCTGCACGGTGTGTGCGCAGTGGCTGGCGCGGCACGGCGCGTGCACGGTGCAGCCGTGGCAGGCCCTCGACCTGGCCGCCGCCGGCCTGACCGAGGCCGAGGCGAGCGAGGCGGTGCGCTGGCTCGACGACGCCGGTCGCGCGACGGCGTCGGGGGCCGAGGCGATCTCGTTGGCTCTCCGCACGTGCGGCATCGCCTACCGGCTGCCGGGGTGGCTGATCTGGCTGGCTCCCGTGCGTCCGTTGGCTCGTGTGGTCTATCGCGTCGTCGCGCGCCACCGGCACCGGCTACCCGGGGGCACCGCCGCCTGTCGGCTCGACGCACCGCGCTGAGCCGCCGTCCGGCGCGGGGCGGCGCTACTTCGGGCTGACGATCCGGGCCATCTCGAAGTGCATCGGGTCGGTGTAGGACCAGTCGCCACCCCAGGCGAAACCCCACTTCTTGAAGATCGACACCACGGCTCGGTTGATCTCGCCGACCGTGCCGCGCTGGTTGCCCGGGGTGTTGATGTCGAAGGCGAGGCCGAAGGAGTGGTTCGAGAGCTTGGTGGTGCCGGCGATGAAGCGCGGGTAGTAGCACCCGGCGTACTCGCCCGGGTGGATCGCCGCGGCCAGGCCGGTCTTCTGGATCTCCTCCAGAGCCGCCCGCAGCTGCGGGAAGATCGCCTTGTTGCAGGTCATGTTGCCGATGATCGGCATGTTCTCGGTCGTGATGTGCGCCGCGACCCAGGCCGGGTCCGGCGCCACCCGGCCGCCGCCGATCGGTGTGTAGCGGAAGACACCGATGGCCTGGGAGACCGATCCGACGATGACGGCGGTCTGGTAGGCGCCGATGGGCAGGTCGGGCCCGAGGATCTGCACGGCGGTCTTCTTGCCGACGATCTTCTGGAGCGGCTTGAGCAGCGACTGCGGCGAGGTCTGACCGGTGGAGATGAGCAGCGCGTTGCCGGGCTCCATGTCGAGATCCTTGGCCCACGCGTAGTTCACCACGGCGTCGACACTGTTGATCTGCGGCGCGTAGGCGCCCACGTGCACGTCGACGGCATCGGTGCTGTTGCCGAGCTGGAGGTAGCCGGACTTGTCCGTCGGCAGCTTCTTCTTCAGCCCGGGCAGGATCGCCATCTCGCCACCGGCGACGCGCTTCCACACGTCGGTGGTCTGCGCGCTCTGCACGGGTGTGAACCGGCGGTAGGTCTTCGGGTTCACCGCGACGATGTCGAGGGCTTGGTCCTCGATGTTCACCTGCGCCTTGGAGATCTGCTCGGCGACCTCGACACCCTGGAGCGCACGCACCTGCTCGACGACGTCCTCGGAGAGCGGCATCGGGCTGTAGACGAGCAGGTCGGCACCCAGCAGTCGCTGTTTGAGTGCACCGGGCGCCGGCACCGCGTGGGCGGGGTCGACGGCGTCGGCGAGGTCGGCGCTGGCCGTCGCCGCGGGCTTGCTCGTCGGACCGGCGGCACCCGTGGACGCCGCACTCGACGGCGACGGATCCGCGGCGGGGGCGTCGTCGGAACCGGCCTTCTTGCTGCCGCACCCCACCAGCAGGGCAGCGCACAGCGCCGTCACGGCCGCTGCTCCCACCAGCCGGACGGTCCACCGCGCGCGCGGTCGGCCCATGTGCGTCCCTCCGGGAGGAATGGTAGGACGTGACGCCAACCACACACAGCCGTTCGGGCGAACCCGTGCTGGCGGCTGACCGTAGGCTGAGACGGTGCTGAGAGGAACCGCCGGTGATCGTCTTCTCGCCCACGTGCAGCGGCTGGGTGAGGAGCACCCCCCGATCTCTGTGGAGACCGTCGACTTCAGCGTCGTCGACGCGGCCGGGCTCGAGCGCCGGTTCGGACACGTGCTCGACTACATGGCGCGCGTCGAGCTCGAGGTCGACCGCAACGTGCTCGAGCTGACCACGATGCTCCCCGACCCGCCCGAGGTCGACGTGATCTTCTACCGCGACGTGTGGCAGCCGCAGGAGACCCAGCACGGCCTCATCCTCGACACCCTCCAGCAGCGCTTGGGCCGCCCGCCCGCCACCACCGACCTCGACCGGGTCGGCCCGAAGCTGAGGGTGCTCGGCGCGCTGAGTCACCTGCCCGCCTTCCAGGACGTCTGTCGGATGCTGTACTACCTGACCGGGATGTCGACCGAGCGTTCGGCGGTGTTGGCCTACAACCTGCTGCACGACGGGCTGGCCGACACCGGCGAGCAGGCGATCGCCTCGACCGTGGTGGCCCCCATCCGGCGCCAGGAACCGGGCCACTACGCCTTCTACCAGCTCTCCGCCCGTCAACTGTGGAGCGAGCTGGCCGGCTGGCAACGGTTCCTCGTGCGGGTCATGCGCCGGCTCTCCTATGCACCCGTCGGGGTCAACAACGACGAGCAGCGCGCCGACTTCGGCGACGTCATGGCCACCTTGGGCATCGACGAGGAGTCCGACTTCGCGGCCCAGGTGACCCGGGTCGAGATGCAGCTGCTGTGGGCCCGCGATCGCGGCCTGCGGGTGCCGCCGTACGTGGCCCGCGCCTTTCACGACGCACTCGAGGCCTCGCGCGCCCGAGCCGCCTGAAGCGGGGGCGATGCCCGGCGTGCGTCCGGTGATCTCGCCCCACGGTCGCCCGACGCGCCGCCTGCGACTATCCCTCGCCCAGCACCCGCCCGGCGATCCAGGCGATGGACTCGCCGGTGACAGCGGGGTCGGCGGAGGGCTGCATGACGTGACTCAGCACGACGCGCACGACGGCGTCGATGGCGGCATCGATGCGCTCGTCGGGCAGTCGGATCGGGTAGGCGCGGATGCGGTCGCCCAGCACCTGCTGCGCGACCGCCAGCAGCGACTCCGAGTGCACCGTGAGCAGCGGCAGCAGCTCGGTGTCGGCGCCGTGGGTGGCCGACACGACCGCTCGCAGCAGGGTGTTGCCCTGGGCCAGGCGCAGCACCCGGGTCGCAGCGTCGCGGATGGCGACCACCAGGTCGTCGGGGTGCTCGTCGAAGGCAGCCATGACCACGCCGAGGAAGCGGTCGAGCTCGGTGAGGATCATCGCCTCGGCCAGCCCGGGCTTGCCGCCCACCTCGTTGTAGACCGTCTGCCGCGAGACACCGACCCGGTCGGCCAGGCGCGCCATCGTGACCTTGGCCCAGCCGACCTCGCCGGTCAGCTCGACGGCCGCCTGCACCACCCGCTGCCGTGTGGTGGGGAGGAGGCCCGAGCTCATCGCCCCAGCGTAGAGGGCGGGTCCGAGCCGGATCACTCCACGAGCTTGAGCGCCAGCACGGGGCAGGCCTGGACGGCCGCGAATACGGCGCCGCGGTCGGCGTCTCGAGGCGAGTCGTCGAGCACCTCGACGAGGTCGTCGTCGCTCACCTCGAAGTAGTCCGGCGCCATGGCCTCACACATCCCGAGGCCCTCGCAGGTGTCGTGGTCGGCGACGATGCGCGCCATCAGGCCGCCTCGTCGGGAGTCAGCGCGACGAAGTCGACCTTCTCGCGCACGCCGCAGTCGGGGCAGCACCAGTCGTCGGGGATCTGCGACCAGGCCGTGCCCGCCGCGAAGCCCTCGAGCTCGTTGCCGGCGGCCACCTCGTAGGTGTAGCCGCAACCGGGGCACCGAGCGGCGGCGATGTCGTCGGTCGGGCCGGTTCCGGTGCCGGCGTCGTCGGCAGGTCCGGGCGGGGGTGCAAACGGCGGCGGGTAGGCCGCGAGGATCCGCTCGCGCTTGCGCGGATGCAGGTTGGCGCGAGTGAGGTCGCCGTCCACGTGGGCGAGCACGCGGGGGTCCATCACGCGGCGCCAGAGCGGCGGGAAGAGCGCGAGCACGATCATGCCGGCGTAGCCGGTGGGCAGCACCGGGCTCTCCTCGAAGTCGCGCAGGGTCTGGTAGCGACGAGTCGGGTTGGCGTGGTGGTCGCTGTGCCGCTGGAGGTGGTAGAGCAGCACGTTCGTGGCGATGTTGTTGGAGTTCCAGGAGTGCGAGGGGTCGACCCGCTCGTAGCGCATCCGGTCTCCGCGGCCCACCTTCTGCCGCAGCATCCCGTAGTGCTCCATGTAGTTGACGACCTCGAGCAGCGAGAAGCCGACGATCGCCTGCACCACGAGGAACGGCAGGATCCCGATGCCCAGCCAGGCCACGAGGGCGCCCCAGAGCACGACCGTCATCAGCCAGGCGTTGAGCACGTCGTTGCCGAGATGGAAGGGGTGGGTCCGCTTGCGGGAGTAGCGCTTCTTCTCCAGGCTCCACGCACTCTTCAGCGAGCCGGCGACCGTGCGCGGCCAGAACTCGTAGAAGGTCTCGCCGAACCGGCTGGAGGCAGGATCCTCGGGCGTCGCGACGCGCACGTGGTGGCCGCGGTTGTGCTCGATGTAGAAGTGGCCGTAGCACACCGGTGCGAGGGCGATCTTGGCCAGCCAGCGCTCGTTGGCCTCGCGCTTGTGGCCGAGTTCGTGGGCGGTGTTGATGCCGATGCCGCCGATGCAGCCGACGGAGACAGCGAGACCGATCCTGCCGAGCAGCGAGAGTTCGGGCACGCCGGGCACGCCACCGCCCGCGATGATCCAGAAGGCGCCGATGAAGCCGACGTACTGGATCGGCAGGAACAGATAGGTGATCCAGCGGTAGTACCTGTCGTTCTCGAGGGCCTCGATCACATCGTCGGGCGGGTTGGTGCGGTCGAGCCCGACGAACAGGTCGATGGCCGGCACGATGCCGAGGATCACGATCGGACCGAGCCAGAGCCACACGCTCCAGCCGGTGAGGCCGTAGAGGGCCACGGCCATGAACGCCAGCGAGGGCACGACCAGGCCGATCAGCCAGAGGTAGCGCTTCTTGTCCTGCCAGTGCTCGGTCGACCCGTGCGGCACGGTGCTGTGGGCGATCTGCTCGCTCATGTGCGACTCCTCTTCGACGGCGGCGTCGGTTGACAGAACCATAGTGAATGTCAAGTTGCTTGACAAGAGCGCCATCGTTGTCAACTTGTTCGTGCGGGGCGAGTGGACTGAGATGGACGCCGTGAGCCCGATCAGCCAGCACCCGTTCGGCATCGACTTCGGCGGCACCGGCATCAAGGGCGCGCCCGTCGACCTCGACGCAGGCGACTTCGCAGCCGAGCGCGTGCGCATCCCCACCCCCCACCCCGCGACACCCGAGGCGGTCGCCGAGGTGTTCGTCGATCTGCTCGGCCGGTTCCCGGCGTCCACGGGCCCGGTCGGGGTGACCGTGCCCGGCATCGTGCGCCACGGCGTCGTGCACTCGGCCGCCAACATCGACCAGGCGTGGATCGGCACCGACGCCGACGCCCTGTTCACGCGGGCCACCGGGCGCGACGTGCACGTCGTCAACGACGCGGACGCCGCCGGGCTGGCCGAGGTGCGCTACGGCGCGGCCCGCGGACGCAGCGGCCTGGTGCTGGTCACCACGCTCGGTACGGGCATCGGCTCGGCGCTGGTGCACGACGGCGTGCTCGTGCCCAATGCCGAGCTCGGTCACCTCGAGATCGACGGCCGCAACGCCGAGCAGTGGGCGGCCAACAGTGCCCGCGAGCGCGAGGATCTCTCCATGAAGCAGTGGGCCAAGCGGCTGCGCACCTACTACCGCACCCTCGAGCGCCTCTTCTCCCCCGACCTCTTCGTCATCGGCGGCGGCATCAGCAAGCGCGCCGACGAGTTCGTGCCGCTCCTCGACCTCGAGACCGAGGTTCTACCGGCCAGGTTGCTCAACAGGGCCGGCGTGGTCGGGGCGGCCCTGCAGGCCAGCCGGGCCTGACTCCTGCCTCGCCTGTCCTCCTCGGACGGCTGACGTGGCGGGGGTCGATGCGTCATCATCGTGGCGGGAGCCGTCCGGCGGGAGGCCGGTCAGGGGAGGAAGACGTCATGAGTCAGCGCGCCCAGACACGTGGCTCGATGCTGGAGGCCATGCACCGCAGGCCGACACGGGCCCGCACGGCCGCGGTCGTCGTCCCGATCGTGCTCGGACTCGCGATCGCCGCGGGCTACGGCAGCCGGCTGCTCTGGCACCAGGTGGCACCCGCGGCGTCGTCGGGCGAGGTCACCTGCTGGGACGGCAGCGGGGCCGACGCCGCGGTCGACTGCGCGCTGCCCTCCGGGGTCAAGGGTCTCGCCTGGGTGTTCCCGACGTTCAAGCCGGCCAAGCAGGACTGCACCGACGAGTTGGCCAGCCACCCCGCGTTCACCCGGGCGACCATGTGGAGCTGCCGACAGACCGTGCAGGGCCGCGCGGTGTCGATCACCTACAGCCAGGTGGCCAGCGTGTCGCAGACGCGCCGCACCCTGGACCGCCAGCTCGGTGCCGACCAGCGCAGCCGCTCCACACCGCGGGGCGCCGGCCCCCGGTTCCGCTGGCAGCCGGCGCGGATCGCCGACGGCCGGTGGCGCTCCGCCCTGCTCGTGGGCTCCCAGCCCTACCTCGTCGAGGTCACGGCGTCGACGGCCCAAGACGCCGCCGACGTACTGAAGCGTCGCGTGCGGGTACGCCCGGCGTCCGAGCTGCTGGTGCAGCCGAGCGAGTGACGACGGGCCTCACCCCTCGCGGATCGCGGCGGCGACGGCGCCCGGCACGTCGGGGTGGAACACCGAGGGGATGATGAAGCTCGGGTTGAGCTCGTGGTCGGCGACGACGTGGGCCAGCGCGTGCGCAGCGCGCAGCATCATCTCGACGGTGACGTCGCGGGCCCGCGCGTCGAGCAACCCACGGAAGACCCCGGGGAAGGCGAGCACGTTGTTGATCTGGTTGGGATAGTCCGAACGCCCGGAGGCGACGACCGCCGCGTGCTTGGCGGCCTCGCCGGGATCGACCTCGGGGTCGGGGTTGGCGAGGGCGAAGACCACCGCTCCCTCGGCCATGTCGGCGATCCACTCCGGGTCGAGGATGTTGGGTGCGGAGACGCCCACGAACACGTCGGCACCGGTCAGCGCCGCGTGCAGGTCACCGGTCACGTTGCGCGGGTTGGTCACCTCGGCGAGCCGGGCCTGGGCCGGCGGCAGCGAGGCGTCGTCGCGGCTCAGGGCGCCGTCCTTGTCGCAGACCACAACATCGGCGGCTCCGGCCGCCAGCAGCAGGGTGACGATCGCGGTGCCGGCGGCCCCCGCTCCGGCCACGACCACCCTGCTGGAGTCGAGCTCCTTGCCGACCACGCGTAGCGCGTTGGTGAGCGCGGCCAGCACGACGATCGCCGTGCCGTGCTGGTCGTCGTGGAAGACGGGGATGTCGAGGCTCGCGCGCAGCCGCTGCTCGATCTCGAAACAGCGCGGGGCGGCGATGTCCTCGAGGTTGATGCCGCCGAAGCCGGGGGCGATGAGCTCGACCGCGCGCACGATCTCGTCGGCGTCTTGGGTGTCGAGGCAGATCGGCCAGGCGTCGATGTCGGCGAACCGCTTGAACAGCGCCGCCTTGCCCTCCATCACCGGCAGGGCGGCGCCCGGGCCGATGTTGCCGAGACCGAGCACAGCCGAGCCGTCGGTCACCACCGCGACGGAGTTTCCCTTCACCGTCAGCCGGCGCACGTCCTCGGGGTGCTCGGCCAGCGCCTTGCTGACCCGGCCCACGCCTGGGGTGTAGGCCATGGAGAGATCGTCGCGGTTGCGCAGCGCGACCTTCGAGGAGACCTCGATCTTGCCGCCGATGTGTAGCAGGAACACCCGGTCACTCGTCTTGTGCACCGTGACGCCCGGCACCGCCCCGGCGGCCGTCTGGAGCTCCTCGGCGTGGTCGGCGTCGACCGCTGAGCAGGTGACGTCGACGACGAGGCGCTCGTGACTGGACTCCGCCACGTCGATGGCCGTCACGATGCCACCTGCCTCGGCGATCGCCGTCGCCACCGCCCCCACCACCCCGTGGTCGGGCGCCGTGTGCAGGCGCATGGTGATCGAGTAGGACGACGTGGTGGCGGCAGCGCGGGACATGCACCCACGCTCCACCCGGGGCCGGGTTACTGCCAAGTCCCCTCGCGGTGACCGACCTCACAGTTTTGCACTCTTGTAGAAATAGTGCAGAATCGCAGCGTGCTGCCGTGCCCGTTCTCGCCCGGAGGTCCGCTCACCAAGCGTGAGCAGACCTGGCTGCGCATCGTGCGGGCGGCCCAAGCGCTGTGCCTCGACCGCGGCTTCGACGGATTCACCCTCGACGAACTCGCCGAGGCTTCGGACGTCTCCCGCCGCACGCTGTTCAACTACTTCCCGAGCAAGGTCGACGCCGTGCTCGGAGGGGGCGAGACCCCCGATCTGCTGCACCCCGACCCGCGTCAGCCCCATCTCGTCGAGGCGACCGAGCTCTTCCGGCGAGGCGGCCCGCACGGTCGACTGCTCGAGGATCTCACCGCCCTGTCCCGGGTGCTGGTCGACGGCGCCCACCCCGACCGTTCGCTCGCGCGCAGCCAGCGCGCCATCCTCTTCGCCACCCCCCGACTTCTCGGCGAGGTGCACGAACGGTTCCTTGCTGCCGCCGGCACGCTGGTCGCCCTCGTGCGCGAGCGCGAGCCGGAGCTCGACGAGGGCCGCGGGCGCCTCTTCGTGCGACTGCTCGTGGCGGTGTTCGACAACGCCGTCGAGACCTGGGTCGAGCAGCCCGACGACGACCCCCGCACCCTCGCCGACGTGTTCGAGACCCACCTCGAGGACGCCGTCCACCTGCTCCACCCCTGATCCGCCCCACCCCGGCCGGCACCACACCCCGGCCCAGCACCTCCCCAGCCCAGACCTCCCCAGCCCAGACCTCCGAACCCCCCAACGCCCAGGAGAACCCCATGGCCACCCTGCTCGCCCGCCTCGGCACCACCGCCTACCGGCGCTGGTACTACTTCATGCTCGCCTGGGTCGTGCTACTGGTGCTGATCGGCGGCATCGCCGCCGGCTTCTCCAAGCCGCTCTCGAGCGAGGTCTCGATCCCCGGGATCCCCTCACAGAAGGCCGCCGACCTCCAGACCGAGCTGTTCCCGGGCTCGGAGTCCGCCTTCGACCAGGCGAACGTGAACGTCGTCGTGCAGGCGCCGGAGGGCCAGAAGCTGACCCAGGCGAAGTACCGCAAGGCGATCAAGCAGCTCGCCGCCGGCATCACCGCATTGCCGCAGTACCCGTCGGACCCCTCGACCCAGGAGGCCGTCAAGACGCCGATCGAGACGGCGGCGGCCTACACCAAGCAGCTCGTCGGCCAGGCGCAGCAGACCGGAGGCAGTGTCAAGGCGGCCCGCGCCGACGCCCAGGCCGTGTCCCCCCTGAGCCAGGACCAGCGCACCGGCGTGATCACCTTCTCCTGGGACGTCACGACGCCCGCCGACGTCAAGCAGTCGACCCTCGACGACCTCCAGGCGCTGATGGACGAGGTGTCCCAGAGTTCCGGCCTCACCGTCGCCGCGAACGGTCAAGGCGCCACGTCGGCAGAGCTGGGCTACCTCTCCGAGACCATCGGTCTCGGTGTCGCGCTGCTCGTGCTCGTGCTCACCTTCGGCTCACTGGTCAGCGCCGGCATGCCGCTGTTCAACGCGGTCTTCGGGGTCATGGTGGGCCTCGGCGGTGTCACGGCCATGACCGCCGTCATCGACATCGACCAGTCGGCCCCGATCCTCGCCTCGATGCTGGGCCTGGCCGTCGGCGTCGACTACACGCTGTTCATCCTGGCCCGCTACCGAACCGAGCTGCACGGCACCGACGACCGCGCCGCCGCCATCGGCATCGCCGTGGGCACGGCCGGATCGGCCGTCGTCTTCGCCGGGCTCACCGTGCTCATCGCCCTGGCGGCGCTCTCCGTCGTGGGCATCCCGTTCCTGACCGCCATGGGCCTGGCCGCGGCCGCGACCGTGCTGGTCGCCGTCCTCGTCGCGCTCACGTTGCTGCCCGCCGTGCTCGGCCTGCTGAAGTCGAAGGCCTTCGCCGGCCGGGTGCGCCGTCGTGGCCCGAAGCACGACGAGACCGGCGCGGTGCTCAACAACGGCGTGCGGTGGGCCCGGGTCGTCGAGAAGCGCTCCGTGGCCATCGCGGTGCTCGTCGTCGTCGGACTCGGCGCGATCGCGTTGCCGTTGCGCAACCTCGAGCTCGCCTTCCCGAGCGACTCCACGAAGCCCGTCGGCAGCACCCAGCGCATCGCCAGTGACCTGATGACCGAGGCGTTCGGACCCGGCCGCGAGGGCCCGCTGCTCGTGATCGTCGACGGACGCGACGTGCCGGCCCAGAAGCGGCTGGCCTCCTTCCAGCGCGTCGCCACCTGGGCCGGGCGCTTCGACGGCGTCGAGAACGCCCAGGTGGTGCTCACCAATGCGAACCCGAAGCAGCCCGAGGTCGCCCCGACCGGGGCACAGGTGCTCGTCACCCCGACCTTCGGACCGTCGTCTCCCGAGGCAGAGGATCTGCTGAGCCGGCTTCGCGCCAACGAGCCGGAGATCGACGACGAGACCGGCACCGTCAGCGGCGTCACCGGCCTCACGGCCATCCAGACCGACGTCTCGGACCGGCTCGCCTCGGCGTTGCCGGTCTACCTGGCGATCGTGATCGGTCTCGCCTTCGTGCTGCTCATGATCGTCTTCCGCTCGATCCTGGTGCCGCTGACCGCCACCGTGGGCTTCCTGCTCTCGGTGCTGGCCACGCTCGGCGCCACGGTGGCGGTGTTCCAGGAGGGAGCCTTCGGCCTCTTCGACCCCGCGCCCATCGTCAGCTTCATGCCGATCTTCCTGGTCGGGGTCGTGTTCGGGCTCGCCATGGACTACCAGGTGTTCCTCGTGACCCGCATGCGCGAGGCACACGTGCACGGCATGAGCACCGACGACGCCGTGGTCGACGGGTTCCGCAACAGCGCCCGGGTGGTCACCGCGGCCGCGACGATCATGATCGCGGTGTTCGCCGCGTTCATGCTCCAAAGCGACCCGATCACCAAGTCGATCGGCTTCGCGCTGGCGATCGCGATCGTGTTCGACGCCTTCATCGTGCGCATGGCGCTCATCCCGGCCGTGCTGCACCTGCTCGGTGAGAAGGCCTGGTGGATGCCGCGCTGGCTCGACCGGCTGTTGCCCAGCGTCGACGTCGAGGGCGAGAAGCTCCAGCGCCCGGCGGCGTCAGGCCCGACGGGACCGCTGGACGCCGAGCCCGCCGGCGCCTGACCGCGTAGCGGAGCGGCTCAGCCGTCGACCTCCTCGGCCCCCAACCGGTCGAGGAGGTTGGCGGAGAACCGGTCGCCCATCTTGTCGACGACGCCACGCATCGTCGCCGTGACGGCCTTCGAGGACAGTTTCGGAAGCGGCAGGTCGAGGGTGATCTCGAGGCTCGTGGAGAGCGTGCACCCGCGCTCGTGCTCCTCGAGGTGGTACCACCCCTCGACCGAGGACCGCTCGGTCTGGCCCGGCGGCGGGTCGTGGGTGAACTCGATGCGCTCGGGCTCGGTGAAGGTCATCTTCTCGGTGAACGACGGCGAGACGGACTTGCCGAGCACCTCGAGACCGCCGAGCTGCCAGGTCCAGTGCTCACCCTCGCTGGTGATCCCCTTGACGAAGGGTGTCATCGACGCGATGGCGTCGGGATCCTCCAGCAGCGCCCAGACCTCCTCGCGGGAGGCCGTGATGATGGCGGTGGCGTCGGTCTTGGCGGAGAAGCGAGTCACCTAGGCCAGCGCCTTCTCGATGTCGGAGCGGATCTTCTCGGGCTTGGTGGTCGAGCCGTAGCGGCCGAGCACGGTGCCGTCCTTGCCGATGAGGAACTTGGTGAAGTTCCACTTGATGTTGTTGCCGAGCACCCCGCCCTTCTCCTTGCGCAGCCACTGGTAGAGGGGGTGAGCGCCGTCGCCGTTGACCTCGATCTTGGAGAACATCGGGAAGGAGACTCCGTAGTTCTTCTGGCAGAAGCCGGAGATCTCCGCGTCGCTGCCGGGATCTTGGTGACCGAACTGGTCACACGGGAAGCCGAGCACCGTGAAGCCGCGGTCGCCGTAGCTGTCGTGGAGTGCCTGGAGGCCCTCGAACTGCGGGGTGAAGCCGCACTGGGAGGCGGTGTTGACCACGAGCACGACCTGACCGCGGTAGTCGGCGAGGTCGATCTCCTGCCCGTCGATGCTGGTGGCGGAGAAGTCCTGGAGGGTCGTCATGGGGCCATGCTGCCAGGCGATCGGGAACCCCGGCCTCACCCGTCCTCGGGCCAGGATCCGCGGTCGCGGACCCATCGTGTCCTTTCAGGGCAGCACCCCTCGGTGGTCTCGATCACCGTGCAGGTACTCAGGCGTCCACCGGGCGCCGACGCCGCACGGCGACCCAGAAGAGCGCGACCAGCAGCACGAGCACGCCGTCACCCACCAGTCCGATGACCAGCAGCGGGCTGCTGGTGCCCTCGACCCGGTAGACCGACGGGTCGTCGGCGAGGTAGCTCACCCGTACCTCGCCCGTGCGCTGGACGGCGCGCGCAGCGTCGGCGGTCAGCGTGACCGCCTGTTCGGGTCCGGGCCCGTCGACCGCGTCCGGGAGACTGACCACGACGTGACGCGCGGCCGGCTCGCCGACGATGCGTGCGGGTGCCGACACGCTCGTGGCGTCGTCGTCGAGGCGCCGGTCCTCGCGGACGGTCGTGACGAGCGGCAGGTTGACCAGCGCGGCGAGGAGCACCAGTGCGAGCACCGGCAACCGGCGCCGGGAGTGCTGGGTGACGAGATCGTCGTCGGCTGTGGTCACGGGGCGTCGGTGGCGGCGGCCACGTAGTCGCGCAGCCGGTCGCGCCCGGTGACGTCTTCGGCACGCTGCCACCCGAAGGTGGTGGGCCGCTGAGCCCGGTCGTGCCAGAAGTAGGGCGGGTGCGAGGGCGGGCGCTTGGCCACCAGCCACACGGCCGTGTCGGCGCCGTCGTCGGGCTCGCGCAGCAAGGGCCCGACCACCTTGTCGAAGGTCGGCAGGTGCTCGGAGACACCGGGAGTGCGCACCCAGCCCGGGTGCATCGACACACTCTGCACACCGGTGCCCAGCAGCGCGTCGGCCCACACCTGCGCCATCACGACCTGCATGCGCTTGGTGCGTGCGTAGGCCTGCACCCCGTCGTACTGGCCCCGCCGGTACTCGATGTCGTCGGCGTCGTCGGCGTGCAGCCGGGCGCCGTACATGCCTCCGCTGCTCATCCACACCACCGTGCCGGGGGCGGCCAGCAGCCGGTCGCGCAGGATCCGGGTCATCAGATGCGGCCCGAGCACGTGCGCCGCTAGCCCCAGCTCGTGGCCCTGGGCGCTCTCCTCGCGCCGGGTGGTCATGGTGCCGGCGTTGTGCACGAGACCGTGCAGCACCTCGATGCGCCCGGAGAGGTCGCCGGCCCAGGCCCGCACGGCGTCGAGATCGGAGACGTCGCAGACCTCCTCGACGACCTCGCTGTTGGCCACCTGCTCGCGCAGGTCGCGCGCGTAGTCGGCCACCTTCTGGGCGTTGCGCCCGAGCAGGTGCACCGTCGCGCCCAGCTCGAGCAGTTGGCGGGCGATGGCCTCACCGATGCCGGACGTCGCTCCGGTGACGACCACTCGCTTGCCCTGCAGGCAGCCCGGCGTCGGGTCGGCCGGCCACAGGGTGCGGCGCACCCGGGGCCCGATGGAGGTGTAACCGAGCACGACGGACCGGTCGAGGGCGACGTCGAGGGCCCGTTGGGAGAACTGTCCGACGGGCGCGAGGAGGCCGAGGGGGCGCATGCGGCGAGCGTAGCCAGCGCGCCCCGGCCCCCCGGACGGGCGGCCCGGGTCAGGCGGGCGCTTCCCCGGCGGCGATCTGTTGGGCGAGGTAGCGCTCGACGCCCACGTGGCGGATGGCGTCGAGCTGGCTCTCGAACCAGTCGGCGTGGGTCTCCTCGTCGCGCGCCATGTCCTCGAACACGTCGGCGCTGGCGTGGTCGCCGAGGTCGTGACACTCCTTCGCCGCGGCGTTGAACTGGGCCACGGCCGCCAACTCGCTGGCCAGCGCGAGCTCGAGCATCTCCTGCGGCGTCTCACCGATGGCGATCGCGTTCAGCTTCTGCACGTTGGGGTGCCCGTCGAACATGAGGATCCGGTTGATCAGCCCGTCGGCATCCTTCATCTCGTCGATGGAGAGGTCGTAGAAGACCTTGCCGAGGCGCGAGAGACCCCAGTTGTCGAGCATGCGTGCGTGCAGGAAGTAGGTGTTGGTGACGGTGAGCTCAAAGGTCAACGCATCGTTGAACAACTCGACGATCCGCGGGTCAACTGGCTGCATTGGCGATCTCCTGGGGCAAGGTGCGGGTGCACTCGTGGGCTTCAGCCTCATTGTGGTCGATGACCAGGCGACGCACCGAAAAGACACACGACCCGCAGTTCTTGCCGGCACCGGTAGCGCGGCAGACCTGGGCGACCGTCCGAGCACCGGCGGCCAGTGTCGTGGCGACCTGGCTCGAGGTGACGACCTCGCAGTGACAGACGATCATGCAGCGATGATAAGGCAAGCCTAACCTTCGCGAAAGGGTGGAGCCGCGCTCGTAGCCGCCGACGTCGGGCCGACCGACCCTCAGCGCGACCGAGCCAGCGCCCTGCCTGCAGCCCGCCCGGAGAAGATGCAGCCGCCGAGGAAGCTGCCCTCGAGGGCGTTGTAGCCGTGCACACCCCCGCCGCCGAAGCCGGCGACCTCGCCGGCGGCGTACAGCCCCGGCACCGGCTCGCCGTCGGCGCCCATCACCTGACTGTCGAGGTTGGTCTCGAGGCCGCCGAGGGTCTTGCGAGTGAGGATGTTGAGCCGGACGGCGATGAGCGGGCCGTGCTCGGGGTCGAGGATGCGGTGCGGCTTGGCCACCCGCACGAGCTTGTCGGTGCGGGAGCGGCGGGCGTTGGCGACCGCCATCAGTTGCAGGTCCTTGGAGAACCCGTTGTCGAGCTCGCGATCGCGCTCGACGATCTGGCGCTCCAGGTCGGCCGCGTCGATCACCGGCCCCCGGGAGAGCTTGTTCATGCCCTCGACCAGTTCGGCCAGGGTGTCGGCGACCACGAAGTCCTCACCGTGCTCCTTGAACTTCTCCACCGGCCCGGGCGCGCCCTTGGACAGGCGCGACTTCAGCAGGAACCCGACGTCCTTGCCGGTGATGTCGGGGTTCTGCTCGGAGCCGGAGAGGGCGAACTCCTTCTCGATGATCGACTGCGTGAGCACGAACCACGAGTAGTCGTGGCCGCCGGCCAGGATCTCCTTCATCGTGCCGAGCGTGTCGAAACCCGGGAAGTTCGGGGCGGGCAGACGCCGCCCGGTGGCGTCGAACCACAGCGACGAGGGCCCGGGGATGATCCGGATCGCATGGTCGGGCCAGATCGGATCCCAGTTGTGGATGCCCTCGGTGTAGGCCCACAACCGGTCGCGGTTGACGATCCGCCCGCCCGCGTCCTCGGTGATGGCGAGCATCCGGCCGTCGACGTGCGCGGGCACGCCGCTGATGAGGTGCTCCGGCGCCGGGCCCATCCGCTCGGTGGGCCAGTTCGCGCGCACCAGGTCGTGGTTGTGTCCGATGCCGCCCGAGGTGACGACGACCGCGGCGCCCCGGTGCTCGAACTCGCCCACCGGATCCCGGCTGGACTTCACCCCGCGCTCCTCGCTCGATGCGGCCAGCACGGTGCCGCGGACGCCGACCACGGCGTCGCCGTCCCTCACGAGCTCGTCGACCTGGTGCCGGAACGCGAACCGCACCAGCCCCCGCTGCTCGGCCTCGAGCACCGGCTCGGCGAAGACCCGCACGACCTCGGGGCCGGTGCCCCAGGTGAGGTGGAAGCGCGGCACGGAGTTGCCGTGCCCGCTGGCCGAGCCACCACCCCGCTCGGCCCATCCGACGATGGGCAGCACCTTGAGTCCCAGGGCGCGCAGGTAGTCGCGCTTCTCGGACGCCGCGAAGTCGACGTAGGCCTCGGCCCAGCGCCGTCCCCAGACGTCCTCGTCGTCGAGTCGGTCGAATCCGGCCGAGCCCAGCCAGTCCTGGAGGGCCAGCTCGCGGGAGTCCTTGATGCCCATGCGGCGCTGCTCGGGTGAGTCGACGAAGAACAGCCCGCCCAGCGACCAGAACGCCTGGCCACCGAGGTTGGCCCGGTTCTCCTGCTCCACCACGAGCACCCGCCGGCCCGCTTGCGACAGCTCGTAGGTGGCGACGAGTCCGGCCAAGCCGGCGCCGACGACGATCACGTCCGGCATGAAGTCAGTGCTCTGCGCGCTCACCCGGGCATCTTGCCACCGTGGCGAGACCGGCGACCAGCGGCCACGAACGCCGACGGCCCGCCGGTCGGCGCGTGATGCGCCGGCCGGCGGGCCGTGGTGTGGAGTGGGTCAGCCCAGCTCGCGCTTGAGCGCAGCGGCCGGCTTGAAGGCGGCCGACGTGCTGGCGGCGATCTCCATGGACTCGCCGGTCTGCGGGTTGCGGCCGGTGCGCGCCTCGCGGTGGCGGGTCTCGAAGGTGCCGAAGCCGGCGAGGGCCACCTTGTCGCCGCTCTTGAGGGCGCCGGTGATCGCGTCGGTCAGGGCCGACAGCGCCTTGTCGGCGGTGGTGAGGTCGATGTCGGCGCCCTTCGCGATGGCCTCGACGAGCTCGCGCTTGTTCATGTTTCTCCTTCGTGCGTTGTCCTGGGTCGGGTGCGGTCGCGCTCCGTGCGGCGACCGACCGGGAGGGTTCCGGTCCTCGGATCCGCCCCGACACTACGGGTCAGTCCCGACGAGGCACGACCCGGCGCGCTGTCGGCGTCGCCCGCCGGGCCGCCACCGTGTCGGTGCGCAGGCTCCCTTGCGGCCCCTGAAAGGGGCTGTACTCCGGTGCTGCGCCACGGCGCGCGGGCGCGATGCGCGCGGCCTCCACACACAAGGCCCCAGGCCAGAAGGCCCGGGGCTCTTGTGTACGAGGGGGAGTTGAACTGGCGAGGTCGGCTCGACGCCCCAGACCCCGCGGGGCACTGCCGAGAGCTGACCTTTCCTGCCTCCCAGCCGCCACTCGCACTGGGGCACACCCGCATCGAAGCCCAGGGTGGCGCACTTGTACCGCGAAGCCCGCCGACGTGGCGGCTCGAACGCGCCATCGCCCCGGCCTAGGTCACGTCCAGATCCCGCACCAGGCGGGGCAGCAGGGAACCCTCGGACCTCACCATCAGGGTCCAGGCCGCCAGCCAGTCCCTACGCCTGAGCAGCGCCCGACCTTGCGTTCGCTTGTGGCCGCAGAAGACATCTCCGACAACTGCCCGTCAACGACGACTAGCAAGCCGTCGGTGCTGACCCTGCCAGTCAGCCCCAGGCCGACCGTCACGAAGCCTTACAGGCGATTCACGGCTTGTGGAAGTGGCGCAGCACGAGATCGAACGGTTTCCGGTCTTCGCTCAGCTTCTTGTGTCCAGTCGGCATGTCCAGGTGCGACATGTCGACGCGTTCCCACGTGGTGCCGGCGAAGAGCCGGGCGATTGACCTGTAGGCACTCCCAATGGCCCTGACGGCCTGAAAGCCGACCCGCGAGACCTCGAGCAGGAGGGCCGACTTGAGTTTCGCCGGCGGCACGCCACGCTCCCAGATACGGACCATCGTGTCTCGCCCCGGACCATCGGACACGAAGGTGTCCCCAAGTCCTCGCTTGCGAAGCTCGGAACTGAGGATGTCGAAGGACTTGTCTCCCCCGTGAGTCCGCGTGTCCCAGGCGACCGAGTACGCCGCGCGCAACAGATCGAACCTGTCACTTCGAGCCACGCGACCAACGTACCTACGGGCAGTGTTGCGCAAGCGGAATTGCTCGCTCATGCCCCACGAGGTCGGGAGCGCACGTGCGTTCGATGTGCGCGTAGGGAACGAGACGGCGCCGCGTCAGGCGACGCTTCATCATGGTCCGGACAGACGCCCACGTCTTGAGCGACGACATACGGAGTGATCCGCCCCCAACGAGGCTGCAGAAGGGCCGCGATCAGCACTAATACCGGCACATGAGCCAGGCACGAAGCCAGACCCAAACACAAAGCCCCAGGTCGAAGACCTGGGGCTGTCGTGCGCGAGGGGGGAGTTGAACTGCCGAGGTTGACTCGACGCCGGGAACCCCCGAGACCCCCGTTCCCGCTCAGACTGAGCGTGAACTGCGCGGCGAAACAACAAACGACATCTTTGGGATACGTCGGTCTACGCAGGCGGTAGCACATGAAGTAGCACATGAGCGCCAGCCGGGAACGGGCACCGGCGATGGAGATCCTCGACCACGTCGGGCGGGTCGACGCCGAAGTGCTCCTAGTACCGGCGACGCAAACTGTTGGTGTTCTCGTCGGGCCCTCAGTCGGGTGAGGAGGACAGCCCCCGACTACTTGGCAGATCGCCGCACAGCGCTCTTGGCTCGGAGGGGCACTTCAACGTGCCTTGGTCGTCATTCGAGGTGAACGGACAGCTGCTCGGTCAAACTCAAGTGGGCCTGCTGCAGCGCGCCGAGAGCGCTCTTAAGTTGGCGAATCTCGCCTTCGAGGGCCCTGACAGTGCGCGCATCCGACATTCGTCCGGCGCCCGTCGAATCGAGGTCATCACCCTCTGCAGGGGCCGGATCCAAGTCAGGACCACCTCCGCCGAGGTCCTCGGACGCGTCTTCTCCCACCTCCGGGCGAAACACTTCAGGAAGCAGTTCAGCGAGGTCACGCTGATTGAGCTCAGCGAGAACGCTGAGTCGGACGGCAGTTGCTGATACGCGTCGCGTGTTGCCCACGCCCTCGTAAGGGGCGAGCTCGCCTTGCTTGAGCCGGCGGGCGACCGTCTTTACCGCGCACCCAAGATACTTCGCCGCGGCGGCCTGGCTGAGGGGTGCGTCAGCCGAGTCTGGGCTTGACGAGCCCGTTCCGGTTCGAGGCCTGCCTTCCGCTGGCACCGGCTCACCTCCTCCCGGGTCGAATCACGCCCTGACAACGGACATCTAGCCATGCTTTCGACCCTGCGATGGGACAAGTGTCGCGCCTACCACCCCGAATGACATCCGCGTGATTCACTACAGACACGATCAGGACAGAAGTCGCGTCAGCTAGGGCGGTGAGTCAGATTCCCGTGCCACTCATCCAAGCCAGATGTCTAGTCGCTCCGCGCTCAGTCAGACATTTTTCCCTGTGGCGCCCTTTCAGGTTCGCGACGCATGATGGACGATCCCCGATGTTCACGATCAATGCATCGGAACCGGCCTGCGGGCCGTCCGATCTGCCGACAACGGTGGAACCTCGGCAACGACGCGCCGAGCCAACGAAGGGAGTTCTGGTGCAGGCGACACCAATCCGTCCCACCCTGGCCCGCCCGTCAGCACCCCTTGCTAGAGTGCCGCAATGGCGCCCGTCCCGCTCGCGATCGGACCGGGGCGTGATCAGCTCCGATTCACCACGCCTTTGCCTGACAGGCTGGGTGTCCACTCCTCATTTGGTGATGTCCTCCTCACACTCACTCGAGGGCTCAGCGGCAAGCAAGAGGACCACATCCATACGGCACGCAGTTTCGGTCTATCGCGCATCGGCGATCAGGCGCTCATCCGTGGCACTCATCCCGCTTCCATCAGCGCCGCCTACTCGATCAGTCACCTACTCGCCATCACCTACCTGCCGGTGGAGTACTCGTTCTCACCAACACGAGCGCGGCCGGCACATGGCCGGAAGGTGCCTGGCACTGACTGGTACCTGCCTCGAGAGCAGGCAGGAGTCGTTCGCCCTGCGACAAAGGGTGAACAGCGAGCCGCCATCGCGGGAGATTCGCTGCCGCCCGGCGCACGAACCGTCGGTGGTGGCCTCGTGAACAGCCAGAAGCTGCGTCCCGAGTTCGGGATGGACGGCGGCTATTACGAGTTCGCCAACGAGGAGTACTTCCACATCGAGGTCGACGACGACGGGGCAGTTGTTCTTTGGTCCTCCGACCTCACAGCTGATGCAGCGGTGTCGATTGTCGAGAAGTTCCTCGGCCACCCCACCGTCGACTGTCATGGGTTCCTCGTGTCCACGAGCGGTGTTGGCGTCGACGAGGCCAGTCCGCGCGTCATCGACCAGGTCAAGAAGGATCCTGGCAAGTTTCGGATGCTCAGCATCGGATTCGACGACTGCATTGTTACGTGGCGTCGGGCTCAGAAGAAGATGGCCACGCACAAGGTGCCCCACATCGAGCTCAGTTACAGCGCGCGCGATGTCAACACCAAGATCCTGTTGGAACTGATGCGGGGCACCGGAAGCGAAAATGTGAGAAGCGCACTTGCCAAGGGTGGCTGGGATTTGATCCAATCCTTGGTCGGTCCGGGTCCCGCTAGGGAACGCGCGAAGCGCTAAGACTAACCTCCCGGCGCAAGTTCAGGGAGGATCCGTGGAGTACGAGGTCATCGACCTGGTGGGGGGGCCTGCTGGCTTCCCTCCAGGCGTCGAGCTCAACAGGATCGATGTTCGCACGGGCATCCACAGTTCACAACGCGACCACCACATCGCCAAGCACCACGACACCACACACACGGTCCAAGCGAAGAACGCTTCGCATCGGACCCTCTTCTTTCGGATCGACTCCCGTTTGCCGGACGGCGAGGTCAGGTATCCCGATGGTGAGCATTCGACGCCGCGAAAGTGGACGCCGACCATCAAGGTCGGTGGGCTCCGGTCGGGTCGGGAGAGCCCGCAGTGGGAGCCGGCGAAGACGTCGATGTCGCACCCGGCGACCTGCCCTGAGGGCAACGGGCATCACGTAGACATCGCCGTCAATGTGGAAACCGCGCTCGAGGGGGAGACCGGGTGCATCCTCAAGACGGAACAGGACTACGTCTTCCGCTTCACGTGCACATGCTGACCCCTTTCATCCTCGGCATTGTGATACAGGTCAGCGCGATGATCGGTGCCGACGTTGCAGCGCCAGTTGACGACCACAAGATCGACACGAAGATCAGTCGAGACGAGTTCGCGTACCGGCTCGATGTTGCCGTCTTCATGCCAGCGTTCTTCACGCTCCTCAGCGCCGCCCTCCTCAACCGAGGTCGACTCTCAGAGACCGCCGTCACGTTCACGGTCATGGGATCCGTGTTGGCGTTCGTGGGACTCGCTTTCGCGCTATACAAGTGGGCGGATCCCACGTCCTACAGGTTGAGCACCAGGCGCTTCTTCGGCGCGACGCCTCTGAGCGTCGGCATCATCGTCACGAACGTCGTGCTTGGGCTCATCACACTGGCGATTGCATCCCCGGAACAGGAACAAGAACCGAACAGGGACGGGCCGCCCGCCACCCACGCAGCGGCCAGCTCAGACCGATCCCATTTCGAATCGAGAGACTTTGCCGCTCGTTGGAAGGCATTCGCGGGGTAGCCCCGGATGGCCCATCCAGCGCTCGCACGCCGCTGCCATCCAGCGGGGCCCTATCCGCGGGCATCGTCGTAGACCCAGTTGGTGACTAAGCCCGACCCGATCACCAGGCTTCCCTTCGAATGGACGTATGCTCCCGTGGTAGATACGTCATGCGCTTTATTGTAAACATGTCAAGGAGCGGGCTTGCAGGGTGGGGTGATCCTCTTCCGAGCCACTGGGTCGGCGGCGTGCCGATACCTGGAGTCGGATTGCTCGCGGGCTGACGACTACTACCTGGAAGGCGGCACCTCGCTCGCCTCGTTCACCGAGACCAATGGCAGGGGCGAGGTGCTCAGCACCTCCGAGCTCGACGCCGACACCTACGCCCACTGGGTCGACTGGACCGACCCGGTACACGGAAGCTCGATGGGTATGCCACGGGTACCCGCTGAAGAGGGGTCGAAGAAGAAGGGCTCCCCTCGGTTCGCCGAGATGGTGGTCAACGCCCCGAAGTCGCTGTCGATCGCGGCCGCGCTGCATCCGGAGGTCTCGGACGCGCTGGACGCCGCGCAGGCCGATGCGGTCGCGGAGATCCGACGTTTCCTGTCGCTGCATTCGGTCACCCGGGTCGGCCCCCGCGGGCGGCACGAGGTGGTGTCGGTCGAGCGGCTGCAGACGGTGGCCGTTGTCCACAAGACCAGCCGAGCCGGCGACCCCTACCGGCATGTCCACTTCCAGATCGGCGCCCGCGTCTGGGCCGCGGGAAGGTGGCGGGGCCTGGACACTGCGGCCCTGTTCAAGCAGCAGGGGGCGATCCGGGCACTCGGCACCGCTGTCATCGCCGCACACCCGGGGCTCGCCCAGGTGCTCGACCGCCACGGCCTCACCCTCGATCCGGTGTCGGGCGAGGTGGTGGAACTGGAGCCGTTCAACCTGCTGATGTCGAAGCGCGCCGGCCAGGTGGAGAAGAACCTCGCCGACCTGGAGGCCAGGTGGGCCGAGGCGCATCCCGGCCAGGAGCCCGGCCCGACCGTCAGCTCGCGGATGGTCGCCGCTGCCTGGGCGAAGGACCGGCCGCAGAAGCGGCCCGCCGCTCTGGCCCACGAGGACGGTTGGCGTCAGGAGCTGGCGGAGGCCGGGTACGACGCTGTGCTGATCCAGCAGGCGGGCAGACCTGGTCGTCGCGCCAACCCACCGTCCCCGGACGACCTCCAAGTGCTCACCATCGCCTCACGCGCGCTGGACAGGTGCGCCTCGCATGCGTCCACCTGGACCCGGCACAGCGTTGCCGAGCATGCGACCCGGATCGTCACCGAGCACGGCGTACGCGGCACGCCCGCCGAGCTGCGCGACCTGGTCGAGCTCGCCACCGACCTTGCCGTCGGGGACTGCCTGTCGGTGCTGCCGCCCGGTGCGGCACGACCCGAGCACGTCGCACATCTGACGAGCCTCGACGTGGTCGCGGCCGAGACCCGGTTGCGCGACCTGCTTGCCGAGCGTCTGACCACCGGCCGGGAGAGTGCCCACCCTGATGTGACGAGGTGGGCTTCTCGGAAGGGCTTGGACGACGCGCAGGCTCGTGCAGCAGCAGCGGTCGCCTCCACCAACCCGCTCGTGCTAGTGGAGGGAGCCGCTGGGGCGGGGAAGACGACCATGCTCGCCGTGTCCATCGAAGCTGCCGCCGCTGAGGGCAGGGCGACGAGGATCCTGACGCCGACGAAGAAGGCCGCCGACGTGGCCGCCAGCGAGCTCGGCGTCCCAGCGGAATCCGTGGCCAGGCTGCTCCACGCCCACGGCTGGCGCTGGAAGGGTGACGGCGTGTGGTCCCGGCTCAATGTGGGAGAGCCCGATCCCGACACCGGTGGCACGTACGGCGGGGTGCCGTCGTGGGCGCGACTGGCGCGCGGCGAGCGTCTCGGTGGACGAGGCCGGCATGCTCGACCAGGACAGCGCCATCGCGTTGCTCACCGTCACGGCGGAGGCCGAGGCCACGGTGGCTCTGGTCGGGGACCGTGCACAGCTTCCGGCCGTGGGGCGGGGCGGGGTTCTCGACATGGCCGCGGCCCTGACCACCGGCAGCGGCGGCACGGTCTACGACATGGACTCGGTCTACAGGTTCGCGGACCCGGCGTACGCCGACCTCACCCTCCGCCTCCGGGCCGGCCAGGAGCCGGAACGGCTCTTCGACCGACTGCACGCCCTTGGGCTCGTCCGACTGCACCGCAGGGTCGAGGACAGGCGCGAGGACATCGCGGCCTCGGCCGCCGGTGCGATCGAGGGCAAGCGTTCGGTTGCCGTGACCGTGGCCACCAACGACGAGGCCAGAGCCCTCAACCAGCTGATCCGCGCGCAGCGCGTCGCGCGCGCCGAGGTCGACGACACCACGACCGTGGCCGGCAGCGACGGACTACCCATCGGCCGAGGCGACGTGATCACCACACGGAAGAACGACAACGCGCTGGAGGTCGCGAACCGGCAGGCCTGGACCGTCCAAGGCGTCGGCAACGACGGCACCGTCTGGGCCATCGAGAACGCCGGCCCGCTGAAGCATCGACGGTCCGTCGCCCTGCCCAGCTCGTACGTGGGCGAGCACGTTCACCTCGGTTACGCGGCCACCGCCTACGGAGTCCAGGGCGTCACGACCACGACCGCGCACACCCAGCTGTCCGAGGCATTGGACGCAGCCGGCGTGTACGTCGGCATGACCCGCGGCCGCGACTCGAACGTGCTGCACATCGTCGCCGAGGACGACCTCGACGAGGCGCGCGAAAAGTTCATCGGTGCTCTCCAGCTCGACCGGGCCGACCGCGGTCTCCGGATGGCGACCGCCGACGCCCAAGCTGCTGTTGCCGGACTCGCAGCCGAGGGGCCGGTCAAGTTTGTCAATGACGAACGGGCTCGCCTCGTCGCAGTCATCGCCCAGGCGGAACGGGAGGCGGCAAGGTGGGAGCGTGCCGCCGGCTTGTTGTCCGCGCAGGCGGAGACTCACGCCCGCGAGGAGGCCGCGACCCGAGACGCGCTCACCGTGGCCGAGGCTCACCTGACCTCCGTCCAATGCGAAGCCATGGAATCCCTGCTCCCTCACGCAGTCGCCGACGGTCAGGCCTACATCGACGCTTACGAACGCCAAGCCGACGCGTGGGACGAGTCGAACTCAGTCGGCCGGCTGGGCAGGCGCGCCGCCAATCGGAGGCTCGAGGCGGTGAGCACCGAGGCCCACGAAGCCTAGGACAGAGCCCTCGCCCGCTGGGGCAGCCTGCCGTCCCCCAGCAAGTGGGACGCCAACACCCGCGACGGGCTCGGCGCTTGGGCCCAGCGGGTCGCAGACGAACGAGCTGACTCCCAGCCGCACGCCTCAAAGGCTCTCCAGGAGGTCAAGGCTGCCGGTGAGGAACTGCGACAGGTCCGAAGGCGGCACCAGCGAGAGTCCGAGGGCCTCCGACTTCAGGTGTACGGCAGGCGGGATGCCGCCTCCCGCCGTACGACCGCAGGCACCCGCAGCGCCGCTGGCCGCGCACAACGCTGGCGATCGCACGTTGACGCCGTTCGCGCCAACCTCGCCAATGTCGAATCCCTTCCGATAGGACGAGCCGTGGCTCTGATCGAAGCCCGCCAGGCTCAAGTCCGACAAGTCGAGGCGGCCAACCGACCTGCCACCCGCAACGGGGGGCCGGGTGTGTCGCCCGAGGAGCAGGCGAGGTCGATCGGCGACGAGTTGGGCCGCGGCCTGTAGGCACTGGCCGCTTGCGCGGTTCGTGCCGGTGAGCGCGAAGCCGTGGGTTCAGCGATCCAAACTCGGGAGATACAACTCAATCGTGTCGCGATAGACGAGCGCGGAGAGTTCGTTGATTGGGCATACCTGGGTCCGCATCTTGATGCCCAGTGCTTTGCCTCGATTGACGAAAGTCCTTCCAAGGTTCACCCATCGAGACAGAGCCCCGTTGGGTGGTGGGCTTTGAGGTGGTCCTCGGTGCCCTACTCGCCGCTGTTGATGGCGGCACGGTGTTCAGTATCCATGGTGTCGGCGAGCAGGGCCATGGACTCCTCGGATAGATA
>NZ_JADIVZ010000013.1 GCF_015319165.1 Nocardioides acrostichi | reverse complement strand
TATCTATCCGAGGAGTCCATGGCCCTGCTCGCCGACACCATGGATACTGAACACCGTGCCGCCATCAACAGCGGCGAGTAGGGCACCGAGGACCACCTCAAAGCCCACCACCCAACGGGGCTCTGTCACTGCGGCTACGCACGACGACGTCGAGGAACGCACGCGTTGCCGTCAAGCGTTACCGGCAAACGACAGCGAGACCACAAGTACTGGCGACATGCAAGAACCCCCGATGCCTACGGCAACGGGGGTCAGCGTGATGAATTCTTCTGGTGGCTCCTCCCAGATTCGAACTGGGGACACAAGGCTCTTCAGATCGTCTCCGACCCCTGTTGAAACACTCCCGACCCCCGTCGTACGAGCCCTATGGTCACGTACGAGACGCATGATCCTCGGACACGTTGCCGTCAACGGTTGCCGTCAGAATCTCGCAGCGCCAGCACACGAGGTCGAGCACCACGCGCCTGAATCTCGGCTCGATCAACTGGTGGCCGAGCGCGAAGCGTGGCGGGCAGCCCTCACAGCGATCAGACTGCGCGAACTCTAGCTCTCCCAGCGACTACTCCCTGCCACTCAGCTCGATGAACAGGCAGGTGGAGACCGTGCCGCATGAGCTTCCTGAACCGATTCCTGTCCCGTCGCCGAGGAGGTCACCTCATGTCCCAGCCCGTCTATGACCCAGCGCCACTCGCAGTGGCGTACCTACGGGTCTCCACCAAGGACCAGGCCAGCCGCGGTGGCCTCGCCGAGGGACTGTCCATCCCGGCTCAGCGCTCCGCGATCAAGGCCAAGGCCGACGCCATCGGAGCACAGATCGTCTGCGAGTTCGCCGACGCTGGCGAGTCCGGCCGCTCCGCCGACCGGCCCCAGCTGCAGGAGATGTTGACCTACCTGCGGGAGAACCCCGTCGACATCGTGCTGGTGCACAAGATCGATCGTCTCGCCCGCAGCCGAGCCGACGATGTGACCATCAACATGGCCATCCGCCAGGCCGGCGCCCGGCTGGTCTCGGTCACCGAAAACGTCGACGAGACACCTCAGGGGCAGCTCGTGCACGGCATCTTCTCCGCCGTCGCCGACTTCTACAGCCAGAACCTCGCCCAAGAGGTCGTCAAGGGCATGGAGCAGAAGGTGCGCAGCGGCGGCACC
This sequence comes from Nocardioides acrostichi, assembly GCF_015319165.1. Classification (GTDB taxonomy): domain Bacteria; phylum Actinomycetota; class Actinomycetes; order Propionibacteriales; family Nocardioidaceae; genus Nocardioides; species Nocardioides acrostichi. The sequence goes on along the minus strand of NZ_JADIVZ010000013.1, from coordinate 104,057 downwards.
CTGAGCCGCGCCCCAATCGGCTACCAGAACATCCGCACCACCGTTAACGGCGCCGAAGCCCGCCAGGTGCAGATCGACGACGACCGCGCCGACCACGTCCGCTGGGCCTTCACCACCTACGCCGACGACCCCGACATGACGCTCACCCGGATGACCGAGCTGCTGGCCGAGCGCGGCCTGACCATCCGCGCCACCGCCAAGCAGCCCGAGCGGACCCTGCAGCGCAGCCACGTCCACCGGATGCTGACCAACCGCTATTACCTCGGCTACACCACCTTCCGCGGCGTCGAGTACCCCGGCAACCACCAGCCCCTCATCCCCGAGGACACGTTCCAGCGCGTCCAAGACAAGCTCGATCGCAACCGCGGTGGCGGCAACCGCGAGCGCAAGCACCTGCACTACCTCAGCGGCACCGTCTACTGCGGCGTGTGCGGGTCCCGGATGATCTACAGCGTCAACACCGGACGACGCGGCACCGCCTACGAGTACTACCTCTGCGCCGGACGCCAGACCAAGACCCGCAAGTGCCACATGCCCGCCCTGCCCGTCGAGCGCGTCGAGAAGGTCGTCGAACAGACCTGGCGAGCCGAGCATGCCGTCTGGCGCACCGAGGCCCTGCCCGCCATCCGCGAACGCCTCACCGAACACCTGCGCGCCATCCGTGATGACACCGCCCGCAACACGCTCACCTTGCAGCGGCAGATCGACAAGGTGCAGCGCGATCGCTACAAGTGGGCCGAGAACGCCATGGACGGCGTCGTGCCCGCCGATATCGCCCGCGAGAAGCAAGCCGCGCTCGCCCGCCAACTCGTTAATCTCGAAGCCGAGCTCAAGGCCTTTGAGGCAGCCGGCATCGACACCGACGCCACCCTCGAGCGGGTCATCGATCTGATCAGCGACCCAGCCCACGCCTACGCCGAGTGCAACCCCGGCCTGCGTCGCACCTACAACCAGGCCTGGTTCACCCGGATCTACATCGACGCCATCCCCGAGGACCGCCACCGACCGCTACGGGCCGATGCCGAGCGGACGATAATCGCCGACGCACTCGAGGCCAGCCGCGTCCTCACCGTCGCCGAACTGAGAAACGAAACAGCGAGCCCCGAAGGACTCGCTGTTGTCAGTTCGCTCCCGCTTCCCCGTGCAGGGGGTTTGATTAGTGAACCTTTGGTGGAGCTGAGGGGATTCGAACCCCTGACCTTCTCATTGCGAACGAGACGCGCTACCAACTGCGCCACAGCCCCAGTGCGCCCGAGGGCGCGGAGCGCAACGCTAGCACCAGGGTCGGCGAGGGCCGAATTCGGCCGCGGCGCACTCAGCAGGCGACGATGCGGCTCTCGACCTGGGCGAGCACATCGGGTGTGATCTCGTGCAGGTCGTGGTCGGCGGAAGCGTGGCCGGCGACCTCCGCGAGCAGCGCTTGCCTCGTATCGTTCTCGAAGCGGGCGCTGCAGCCGGGCATCACGTCGCCACAGGCGAGCTTGAAAGGCATGGAGGATCCTCGGGAGTCGGTGCGGAGGCGTCCGGAGCCACGAGACGGACCCAGAATACGGTGGTGGTGTCGTCCTGCTCGACGCCGATGGTGCCGCCGTTGGCGACCACCAAGGCACGCGCCAGGTAGAGCCCGACAGTAACCCCGGTGGAGTCGTCGTTGTGGTCGAATGGCTCGAAGAGTGCGGTGAGCAGCCACGGCGGGATCGGCGGGCCGCGCCGCACCACCTTCACCTCGACCATCGAGTCACCCGGCTCGACCTCGATCGTGCGGCGTGCGGGTTCCACCAGGCCGGCGGCGTCCCACAGGTCGCGCAGCACCCGGGCCAGCATGCCGCGGTCGCCCACGACCTCGACCGCGGCGTCCATCGCCTCGATGCAACCCAGCGGGAGCCCGTCGACCAGGCTGCCGACCCGACTGACCTGCGGCGTCACGCTGAGCCGCCCCAGGGCCGCGGTCGCCAGGTACTGGGCGTCGTCGACGCGGTGCGAGAGCACCTCCAGGGCGTTCACCAGCCGGGTCACGGCGGTCACGGCACGCTCAGCGGGCACTTCACCCTCGGCGAGCATCGAGGCCCAGCCGCGAGCCCGCGCCAGCGGCGTGCGCAACTCGTGCGAGAACGCAGTGAGAAAGCGGTCGCGCTGCGCCGCCACCAAGTCGTCGGGGCGGTTGGTCAGGTGCGCGGCGCCGGCCTCGATGAAGCCGCCGACCCACCGGTCCAGCAGCGCCTGCTCGAACCCCAGACGCTCGGCCACCTCGGGTGATGTCTCACCGGCCAGGACAGCCAGCACGGCGACGACGCGCGGATCCTCGGGCGCGGACCACCCGCCCGGCAGCACGCTCGGCTTCTCCACTGACCCTCCCGCGAAGGCCAGAGTACGCGCGCCCTTGCGGCCAGGTCTCAGGATCCGCTGGCGCGGCGCTGGTCGTCCTGCTCGCCTCGATCTGGCTTCTGCCGCTGGGCGTCCGCCTCGCGGGCGAGCGCGGCGTCGGCGTCGGTGCGCCCGGAGGTCCACACGCCGGTGGAGTCGAGGTCGATGGTGCGCACCGTGCGGCGGGCCGCCCGCGGCTTGGTGACATAGGTGGGCAGCTGCACCGGCAGCGGATCCCACAGACCCTCCTGGTCGGCGGCCTCGGCGTGCGCCCGGGCCTGCGCCTGCTGGGCGGGCGCGGCCTCGTGGGCCGCGGGCGCCTCGGCCGCCAGCGGTGCCTTCACGGCGGGCACGTCGGCGGTGCGGTCGTCGTCGTGACCACGACCGGGCCCGGACGGCGGGGTCGCACCCGGCCGCACGATGTCACCGGTGTCGGTGATCGCCGGGCCGGGGATGCGGGCCAACGGGCCCGCGAGCCCGCGCTCTCGCCGCACCATCAGCCGGCAGGCGACCAGCCAGGCCACCAGCATCGTGACCGGCACCGCGAGGTACCACCAGTGCACGACCGAGAGACCCGCGAGCAGCGTGACGGCGACGATCGCGCCCAGCAGGGCGAGCAGCACCCTGCGGCGTTTGCGAGCGGCCCGGTTGGCGGCCTCGCGACGCTGGTCGGCGGTGAGAACCCGCGGCGCGGGCGCCTCGACCGCCTCGGAGGAACCGGCCTTACGCTCCACGAGCGGCACCGACGTACGGCGCCCAGGCGTCACGACCAGCCGCGAGTCGGAGCGGTTGAGCGGCTCTCGCCGGGCCAGCACCCGCATCGTGTGCGAGAAGCGGTCGACCGACCGGCTGCGCACGACCTCGTCGTGGTGCTTGATGGCCTTGGGGACCAAGTAGACGGCCCAGGCCACGGCTAGGGCCACGAAGATCAGCGCGCTCAGGTCCACGGGTCACAAGGCTAGGCCCGCTACCGCACGCCGCTCCGGATGTAAACCCGTGTGTCGCGGATCAGTCAGGAGAGCCGGGCAGCCGGGCGACCATCCGACCCACACCCAGATCCTCCTTCGTGATGGCGAACAACCGGTGGTCGCGCCAGTCGCCGTCGATGTGCAGGTAGCGCGGCGCGTATCCGATCTCCCTGATGCCCAGCTTCTCGACGACTCGCAGGGAGTTGGAGTTCTCGGGCCGGATCGCGATCTCCAGGCGGTGCAGCCCGAGCCGGGAGAAGCAGTGGTCGATCACGAGTGCGACGGCCAGCGGGGTGATGCCACGACCGGCGTAGCGGCGGTCGAGCCAGTAGCCGACGGACGCCGACCGCGCGGAGCCCCCGACCACGTTGTTCACCGTCACCTGACCGGCGAACCGACCGTCGACCTCGACGACGAACGCATAGGTGGTGCCGCGGCGGGCCTGGCGCCGCAACTGCCAGACCAGCCGGGCGAACGACATCGGTCGGGGGTGGTCACCCGGCGGCGGGGTGGCGTCCCACGGGATCAGCCACGCGGCGTTCGCCTGCCGCGACCGGCGCCAGGCGGTGGCGTCGGAGTAGCGCAGCGGCCGCACCCGCAGATCGCCGGCCCGCAGGATGGCGGGCCAGGCGCCGGGCGCGAGCCGGGTCGTCAATGGTCGCTCCCCACGATCTGCTCCGCGGCGTGCACGACCACGTCGGCCAGCACCAACAGCCCGTCCTTGACCCCACCCCGCGAGCCGGGCAGGTTCACCACGAGGCACTCCCCCGCGACTCCGGCGACCCCGCGAGACAGCATCGCCGTCGGGATGCCCTGCTTGACGCCGTGGGCGCGGATCGCCTCGGCGATGCCCGGCACCTCGCGATCGAGCAGCGGACGCGTCGCCTCGGGCGTGCGGTCGGTCGGCGTCAGGCCCGTACCGCCCGTGGTGAGGACGACGCGAGCACCCGCCGCGACCGCGGCACCGATGGCCTCGCCGACGGGAGCACCGTCGGGCACGACGGCCGGGTCACCGACCGTGAACCCCCACTCGCGCAGGGCGTCGACGATCAGCGGGCCGGTCGTGTCGTCGTACACGCCGGCCGCAGCGCGGTTCGAGGCCACGACAACTGCGGCAGACAGCCCGTGGGCGTCGCCGCTGCTCACGGTCGGGTCCAGTCGCCGGAGCGGCCGCCGGACTTCGCCTCGACCCGCACATCGGCGATCACCGCTGCCTTGTCGACGGCCTTGACCATGTCGATCACCGTGAGCGCGGCCACCGAGACGGCCGTGAGGGCCTCCATCTCGACGCCGGTGCGATCGGTGGTCCGCACGGTCGCGGTGATCTCGACCGCGTCGTCGGCGACCTCGAGGTCGACCTCGACGCCGGAGATCGCGAGCGGATGACACAGCGGGATCAGCGCCGGCGTCTGCTTGGCGCCTTGGATGCCCGCGATGCGCGCGACCGCGAGAGCGTCGCCCTTCGGCACACCCTCGCCGCGCAGCAACCCGACGACCTCGGCGGAGACGAGCACCCGACCGGACGCGGTCGCGGTGCGGGCGGTGACCGCCTTCTCCGACACGTCGACCATGCGCGCGGCGCCACGCTCGTCGACGTGGGTCAGGCGGGGTGCATCCTGCGACGGGTCCATCAGTGACCGCCTTCGAGCCCGCTGTCGAGCGGGATGACGTCGACGCTCGACCCGGCGTCGAGCGAGGTGGCGTCCTCGGGCACGACGACGAGGCAGTCGGCGTTGGCAAGGTCGCCGACCAGGTGCGACCCGGCGCCGCCCACGGGCGTGACCGTGCCCTCGTCGGGCTCGAGGTGGCCGCGCAGGAACTGGCGGCGACCGGCGGGCGAGCCGACCCGATGGGTCAGCCGCGCCCGCACGACGGGGCGCGAGGCGGGCTCGAGGCCCATCATCGTGCGCAGCGCGGGAAGCACGAACATCTCGAAGGAGATGTAGCTCGACACCGGGTTGCCCGGCAGCGTGAAGATCAGCGTGTCGTCGTCTCCGACGCGACCAAAACCCTGCGGCTTGCCCGGCTGCATGGCCACGGGCCCGAACCACACGGTGCCCAGCGGGCACAGCGCCTCCTTGACGACGTCGAAGTCGCCCATCGACACCCCACCCGAGGTGACCACGACGTCGGCGCGCACGAGCTGGTCCGACAGCGCGTCGAGGAACGCCTTGGGCTGGTCGGGCACGATGCCGACCCGGTAGGCGATGGCTCCGGCGCGACGCGCGGCCGCGGCCAGCAGGTAGGAGTTGCCGTCGTAGATGGAGTCGTGGCCCAGGGGGTTGCCGGGTTCGCGCAGTTCCGAACCGGTGGAGAGGATGACCACCCGCGGCCGCGGACGCACCGCGATGCGCGCCCGGCCGGCCGAGGCGAGCAGTCCCAGGTGCCGTGGACCCAGCACGGTGCCGCGCTCGATCAGCAGGTCGCCGACCGAGACGTCGTCGCCGGCGCTGCGCACGTGCTGGCCCTCGTCGGGCGCGGCGTCGATGCGCACGTGCGCCACGCCCCGGTCGGTCCACTCGTACGGCACGACTGCGTCGGCGCCGCTCGGCATCGGTGCGCCGGTCATGATCTTGGCGGCCGTGCCGGGCGGCAGCGCGAGCAGCTGGGCGTTGCCCGCGCCGATCTCGCCGACCACCGGCAGGTGCACCGGTGACTCCTCGGTCGCGGTCACGACATCCTCGCGACGCACGGCGTAGCCGTCCATCGAGGAGTTGTCGAAGGGCGGCAGCGCGACGTCGCTGACGACGTCCTCGGCGGCCGCGAGACCGAGGGCGTCCATGATCGGCTGGGGGTAGGCGGGCAGGGGCTCGACTGCGGCGAGGATGCGTTCGAGGTGGGCGTCGACCGAGATGGGGTCCATGGGGCGGCCGGCGTCAGTCGGCCGAGGTGAGCACGGTGCCGGGCGCGACGCGGTGGCCCGCCTCGCCCTCGACGGTGACGTCGCCGACGATCTCGACCCCGGAGCCGAACGTCACGTCGCCGTTGACGCGCAGCGAGCTCGCCTTGCGCAGCGACGGGGCGCCTTCGGGGAAGTGCTTGTCGAAGTCGCCGACGAGTTTGTAGTGCGCGGGGTCGAGGTCGATGAACGGCACGTCGTGGCCGGCCTGGTCGAGCACGAAGTCGTCACCGAGGTCGTAGACGTCCGATCGCAGCACCAGCAGGTCGTTGGTGGTCTTCACCGGCACGAAGCGAGTCCGCTCGACCTCGATCAGCCGAGCACCCTCGAACACCTCGATCGCCGAACCCATCGCGGTCTCGACCTGGATCACCTCCGGCGAGGACTTGTCGCCGGGGTCGACGGTCTTGGTGTTGCGGATGAGCGGCAGCCCGAGGATGCCCTCGCGCTGGTCGAGCACCGTCTTGAGCGAGGCGAGGTCGATCCAGAGATTGTTGGTCGAGCAGTACCGGTGCCGCTCGAGGTCGGCCAGGGCCTCGGCGTCCTCGGGCAGGGTCTGCGCCGTCTCGCGCAGCACCAGCCGGCCGTCGGCCTTGCGGCGCGCGAAGTGCCCGCCCTTGCGGTCCGACGCCGTGCGCCGCACCGCCTCGATCGCGAACGGCGCGCCGCTCTCGGCGAACCAGCCGGCGAGCTTCGGGTCGGGCACGGCGCACAGGTTGTCGGAGTTCGACACGAAGACCCGCTCGTAGCCGGCCACGATGAGCTCGTCGAGCAGCCCCGTGCCGCGCAGCGCGGTGTAGATGTCGCCGTGACCCGGCGGGCACCACTCGAGGTCGGGATCCTTCGGCCAGCTCGCCGGGCTCAGGTCGGAGGCCAGGAGCTTGGGCTCCTTGTTCTGGAGGAACTCCAGCGGCAGCCCCTCGACCGGCAGGTCGGCGTAGCGCGCGAGCGCGGCCATCGTGTCGTCGGAGGTGCGGAAGCTGTTCATGAACAGCAGCGGCAGGGTGGCGTCGTAGGTGGTGCGCAGGTGCAGCACCTGCCGGGCGATCAGGTCGAGGAAGGAGAGCCCGCGACGTACGCACAGCAGCGACTTGGCGCGGTCCATGCCCATCGAGGTGCCCAGACCGCCGTTGAGCTTGATGACGGCGGTCGTGCGCAGCGCGGCCGCGGCGGCCTCGTCGGGAACCTCCAGGTCGGCCAGGCGCTCGATGTCGACCGGCTCGATGGCGGACTCGGGGATCATCCCCGTCTCACCGTGCTCCAGCAGCCGGTAGTAGTGCGCGAACGTGTCGATCGCGACCTCGTCGACTCCGGCGTCGGCCATCTTCGCCCGCGCCGCCTTCAAACCGGGGGAACCCATGCCGGCGATCGTAGGCTCCCGACGTGGGCTCCGCGCAAACTCCTGCCAAGACGGCCGTGCGGGACCGACTGCTCACCACCCGGCGTCGGCGTCCACTGGCCGAGCGCAACCAGGCGTCCGCCGCGCTGCGCGACGTGGTACTGGCCGCCCCCGAGGTGCGGGGCGCCGCGACCGTCGCTGCCTATGTGTCGGTGGGCACCGAACCCGGCACCGGCCTCCTTCTCGACGCCCTGCTCCGGGCCGGACGACGCGTGCTACTGCCGGTGCTGCTCCCCGACGGCGATCTCGACTGGGCCGTGCACACCGGCGACCGCGACCTCGTCACGGCATCTCGCGGGCTGCTCGAGCCGCGCGGACCCCGTCTCGGTCCCGAGGCCGTGGCCACCGCAGACGTGGTGCTGGTGCCGGGAGTCGCGGTCGACGCCGAGGGCTTGCGCCTCGGGCGCGGGGGCGGCAGCTACGACCGGGCGCTGGCCCGGGTGCCCGTCGGCACGTTCACGTGCGTGCTGCTCTACGACGACGAGCTGGGGGTCGAGGTGCCGGGTGAGCCCCACGACCGCCGGGTGCTGGCCGCCGCGACGCCGTCGGGCGTCATCCGGCTGGCGGACGGAGGGTGAGCGTCTCCCGTCCGGCGTCGGCGAGCGCGGAGCGGCCGAAGAGGAACGGGAGCATCTGGCCGGCGGCGTAGAGCGGGGTCTGGTCGTCGTAGTGGTCGGACTGCTCGTGCCCGGAGACGCCGGTGAGGTCGATCCAGACCGAGGCGTCCCAGTCGCCCGGCGTGGCGACCATCCGCATCGACGGCGCCGTGGTCACGGTGAAGCCTCGGGTCGCGTCCCAACCGGTGGCGTCGACCGAGCCCGGCCCGCCGCCGAGACCGCCGCCGTCGCGGTCGAGCAGGTCGTGGGCGGTGTCACCGAGCAGCCCCTCGGTCGGCGGCAGCGCCGAGGTGAGCTCCAGCCGGTGCTGGTGCCCCCAGGTCCAGTTCTCGGCGTCCCGCGCCTGGAGCCGGGTCAGGTCGTCGCGGGCCGCGAGCATGGCGGCCCGCACGATGTCGTCGCGGCGCTCGACCTGGAGCGTGTCGACGTCGTCCCACCACGGATCGTTCGGGCGGGCCAGGAGTCCTTCCATCGCGGCGTACCAGCGCTCGCCGCCGTCGGGGCGCGCGGCCGAGTACGCGGGCTCGGGCAACTGGTCGTCGAAGGTCCGGGCGAGCAGTTCTCGCCACACGGCGTTGAAGTACGCCGCCGCGGCCGACTGCTCCCCCTCGGCCGGCTGCGAGAGATCCCAGTCGGCCAGCAGCCGCTGCCCGTCCTGCTCGTATCCGGCCGGCAGGTCGACGTCGAGCAGCACCGGCAGCAGGGCCGAGGCGAACGGGCTCTGGGTGTCGGTCTGTATCGCGACCATGTCGTCGACGTCGAGGTCGTCGCGTCCCTCGAGCAGGTCGGCGATGCGGCGGGCTCGGTAGGCGGGGTCGGGGTCGGCGGTGAGCAGATACGGGTAGTCGTCGCCCACGGCGCGCTGGTTGGCCGCCACGACCACGCCGTCGGCCGGGTCGGTCACGAACGGCAGCGCCGAGTACGGCACCGGGTCGTCGGCCCAGACGTTCTCCGGGCGCCACCCCGCCTGCGGCCGGGTGCCGTCACCCGACAGCCGCACCGGGATGTCGCCGGCCGCCTGGTAGCCGATGTGACCTTGCGCGTCGGCCCAGACGATGCTCTGGCCCGGGGAGGCCCACGACGCCGCGGCGCGACGCACGTCGTCGCCATCGGTCGCGAGGTCGAGCCCCAAGATGGCGTCGAGGGTGGCCGACGGACGCAGCCCGGCCCACGACACCGCGACGCCCAACTCCTCGGCGCCGGCCTGGGATCCAGCTTCGGTCGGCAGCGCGGCACCAGCGTCGGGCAGCACGTCGGTCACCAGCGGGCCGTGGCGGGTAGCGCGCACGGTCACGGAGACGTCGGGCCCGTCCGCCACCTGGATCCGCTCGGTGCGCTCGCGCAGCGGTCGCCAGCGGCGCCCGACCTGAACGCGGTCGCCACGAAGACGCTCGACGAAGAGGTCGGTGACGTCGGCGTCGAGATCGGTCAGGCCCCAGGCGACGTCGGCATTGTGGCCGATCATCACGCCGGGAAGGCCCGGCGAGGAGAAGCCCGCGACGTCGAGCGGGCAGGAGCGCGAGACCGTCTCGCAGTGCAGCCCGATCTGCATCCACGGCCCCGGGATGCTCGTGCGCAGGTGCGGGTCATCGGCCAGCAGCGGCTTGCCGGAGGCGGTGTGGTCGCCGGAGACCACCCACGAGCCGCTGCCCACGCCGTCGCCCCGGCCGACGGTCTGCGGCAGTCGGTCGAGGGCACGACCCGCCCGCGTCACCGCCGTGAGGAAGGGGGCGCGGCGCGGGTTGCGGGTGCCGCCGCGCACGGCGTCCGGCTCGAACTGCTGGTCGACGACCACCCCTTGACCGACGATGGGCTCGGCGCTCGCGCCGAGCTGTGCCGAGGGGTCGAGCACCCGAGCGGCCATGCGGCGTCCGACCGCGCCCGTGACTAGGGCGCGCTCGATGTCATCGTGGGCGCCACCACCCAGATCCCAGGCCATCTGCGTCAGCCAGGCCAGGGAGTCGACGGGCGACCAGTCCTCCGTCCGGGGGCCGCCGCCGCGCAGGTCGAGCAGGGTGTACTCGATGGAGAGGGTCGCGGGTGAGCGGGTGTCGAGGTAGGCGTTGACGCCGCGGGTATAGGCCTCCAGGAACGCGCGGGTCTGCGGTGAGAGCAGCCCCAGCTCGCGCTCGGCCACGCGGCGCAGACCGAGGGTGCGGGCGGTCTGGTCGCCGGGCACCGCGTCGGCTCCGAACAGCTCGGCGAGCCGCCCGCTGGCGGTGCGGCGCCGCACGTCCATCTGGAAGAAGCGCTCCTGGGCGGTCACATACCCCTGACCCATCGCGAGGTCGTCGAGGGACTCGCCGTAGACCTGCGGCACCCCGTGCTCGTCGCGCACGATGCGCACGGGTGCGTCGAGTCCGGCCACCGTCTCCGTCCCGGAGCCGTCGGGCAACGGACGCCGCAGCACGCCGATCGCGATCGCCGCACCGGCCAGCAGCACCAGCACGAGCCCGACCGCCGTCCATGCCGTGAGGCGGAGGGCCGCGGGCAGCGCTTGGAACTCCTGCCAGGCCCGCGCGACGACTCGCCCGGGGCCCGGACGCGAGGAAGGTCGCGGCTGCTCGGTGTCGCTCATGACCCGGCCATTGTGCCGGGTCTGGATGGTCGCGGCCGACCGGCTACCATTGGCACTCGCACGACGAGAGTGCCAATTCACTCCAGAGAGACCCGGATGCCCACCTACCAGTACGCCTGCACCGCCTGCTCCCACGCCTTCGAGCAGGTCCAAAGCTTCACCGACGACGCGCTCACCGAGTGTCCCGAGTGTCACGGTCGACTGCGCAAGGTCTACAACGCCGTCGGCGTGGTGTTCAAGGGATCGGGCTTCTATCGCAACGACAGCCGCGGTCAGGACTCCACGAGCACGGGCTCATCCACGAGCACCGACTCCGGCTCGTCGAGTGCCTCAAGCTCGAGCGACTCCTCGAAGGGGACGTCGAGCACCTCCTCCAGCGGCTCCTCCGACGGGTCGTCCAAGGGAACGTCGAGTTCGTCCTCCGGCAGCTCCTCGGGCTCCTCGGGCTCCTCGACCAGCTCCTCGTCGTCGCGCAGCTGACGCCGCCTGGGGGCCTGTGGACGACGGCCCGCGGCTCGGGTCGATCCGGTCTACCGTGCCGGCATGTCAGCCACCGACCGGCCGTCCGACGACGTCGTGGCCCGGCGCGGGCGCCGCGTCCGCGTGCGACGGTTGCTGCGCCGACACGTGTGGGCGCACCGCCGCACGCTCGCCGCGCTGTGCGCCGGGCTCGCGGTGGCCGCGGGGTTGCGCGAGGTGGCACCCGCCCCGCCCCCGGTCACGACGCTGGCCGTGGCCGGTCGGGCCCTGCCCAGCGGTCACCGGGTCGTGGCCACCGACCTGCATGAGGTGGCGTTCCGACCCGGCTCGGTGCCACCGGATGCCCTCGTCGACCCGGTCGGGGTGGTGCTCGCCGCGCCGGTCTCGGCCGGCGAGGTCGTCACCGCGGCTCGCGTGATCGGCGGGCCGCTCGCAGCCCCCGGCGAGGTGGCCGTGCCTGTGCGACTCCCCGACGCCGCCATGGCCGGCCTGCTGCACGTGGGCGACCGCATCGACCTCATCGCCACGGACACGCAGCAGCAGACGACCTCCGGGGTCGTCGCCTCCGACGTGCCGGTGCTCGCGCTGCCCTCGGAGGAGACCGACGCAGCAGGATCCGCGAGCGGAGTGCTGCCCGGCCGCCTGGTGGTGGTCGCGCTGCCGCCCTCGCAGGTGCCCACGGTGAGCGACGCCTCGGTCCGGACCTTTCTCACCTACGCCTGGAAGCACTAGCATCCCGTGTCGGGGGTGCGGGCCTGCGGCTTGCCATCTCCTGGGCGGGCCGCCCGGCCCGTCGTCTCGGATCACAGAAAGGCTGCGGGACTCCGCGATGAGTGGTTTCAAGAATTTCATCCTGCGAGGCAACCTCGTCGACCTCGCGGTCGCCGTCATCATCGGTACCGCATTCGGCCTGGTCGTCACCACCTTCACCAACTGGCTCACCAGTCTCATGCCCGACACCGCATCGAGCATCTTCAGCAACGAAGCGAACTCGTTCGGCGCTTTCCTGAACGCCGTCGTGTCGTTCGTGATCCTGGCCGCGGTCGTGTACTTCTTCGTCGTGACGCCCTACACCAAGGCGAAGGAGCGCTACTTCCCGAGCCCGCCCCCGGGCACCCCGGAGGACATCGAGCTGCTGCGTCAGATCCGCGACGCGCTCGTGAAGAACCCCGCCTGATCCACCCCGGGCGACACCGCTGAGCGACGGCGAGACGCCGCCCCATGGGGCCGCGTCCCGCCGTCCTCGATCGTGCGGTGGCTCAGGAACCGTGGTGTGGCGGAATCTGGTCGCGCAGCCAGGCCTCGCGGTCGCGCTGACCTCGCCGTTCCTCGGCCGAGTCGGAGTCCGGCCGCTCGTCGGTCGTGGTGGCGGGCTCGGAGTCCCCGAAGACCTCGGCGAGCCGACGGCTGCGCCGCCACCCCTCGTCGTCGCGGGTCACGAGGTGCACAGACCAGCGGCCGCCAGCGCCTCGTTGCTGGCGGTGGGCGCGTTGCCACCGTTGCCGCCCTTGGCGCCACCCGACGACGACGCCGAGGGGCTCTCGCTGGGTGACTCGCTGGCTGACTCGCTGGGTGACTCGCTGGGGTCGCTCTGGCCGGGCACGCTGGCGGCGCTGATCACATCGACCTGAAGCCGCTTGGTCAACGGCTCGTCCTCGCGGATCCGGCGCCACATGACCTTGGCCGAGCGCTTCCACACCAGCCGGTTCGGATCCTGCGGGTCGGTCTTGATCGGGCTGGTGATGAACTGGATGTCGTCGAGGCTGATGCCACGGAACTCGTAGCCGAGTTGAGCGATCTTGGCGAGGTTGCCGAGGCCGTCGTCGAGGGTGAGCGACTTGGTGGCGGAGTCGAGGAAGCCGAGCAGCCGGGTGGGGTGCGCCAGGGTGTCGCTCGAGAGCACCTGGTGGGCCATCGAGGCGATGAAGGCCTGCTGCCGCTTCATCCGGCCGACGTCGGAGCCGCCGGAGACGGCGTACCTCTCACGCACGTAGTTGAGGGCTTGGCGCCCCTCGAGCTTGCGCGTGCCAGCCTCGAGGTAGATGCCGTGCGCCCGGTCGTCGATCGTCTCCGGGATGCACACCTGGACGCCGCCCACGGCGTCGACCATGCCCTGGAAGCCCTCGAAGTCGACGACGACGAAGTGGTCGAGCCGGATGCCCGTCAGCGACTCGAACTGCGACACGGTGCAGGCCGGTCCGGCGAGCTGGAAGGCCGCGTTCCACATCTGGTAGGTGGCGGCGGGGATCTGCGTGCCGCTGCTGGTCTTGCACGCCGGCCGGTCGACCATCAGGTCACGCGGGATGCTGATGCCGTAGGCGCGGGTGCGGTCGGCGGAGAGGTGCAGCAGGATCGTGGTGTCCGAACGCTGTCCCCCGCCGGTGAGACCGTCGATGTCGTTGCCCTTGCCGTCGCGGGAGTCCGAACCCATGATCAGCACGTTGAGCGGATCCTGCGGGCCCTGGACGTCCACCTTGTCGGGGCGCGGGCCGACCATCTGGTCATTGATGTCGATGACGGTGAGGTTGCCGTTGTAGTGGCGGTAGAGGTAGATCACCGAGAGCGCGGAGATCATCGCCAGCGCGAGCACCGTGCCACCGACCACCTTGAGCACCGTGTATCGACGGCGCTTGCGTGCGCGGCGACGCCCGCGCCGAGGTTCGGGCGCGGGTGAGACTGGCCGCACGCCGGGATCGGCTTCGCTCACGGCTCACCTCAGGGTCTGGAGTGCTCGTTCCTGAGCGCACCTGGCAGTGGATCGCACCGGGGCGCGCGGTGAACATACCGATGCCCACCAAGTCCGATTGTCGCCGCCCTGCGGCAGGTCGCCAACTCCGGGGCCCGATCAGGACTCGTCGACGACCCGCGCCTCGACCACCGGGTGCGCCCGCACCAGCGCCCTGGCCGCCTCCACGACGGACCCTCGGGTGAGCGTGCGGGCCTCGTGACTCGGGCCCAGACCGGCGCCGCCGGCGATGCGCCCCCGTCCACGGGTGGGTCTTCCGCTTCGTCGAGATGACGCGTGGTCTCCCGCTGAATCGACATCGCGCTCCCGGCGTCCGGACCGGCACCGACCGTCTGGCACGATGCCATCCAAGCCCCAGTAGCTCAGTGGATAGAGCAGCCGCCTCCTAAGCGAAAGGTCGCAAGTTCGACTCTTGCCTGGGGCACCGCAGCCCTCGTCGCTTCGCATTCCGCCGCCTCAGCTGGTCGAACCGGTGAGGCGCTCCCAGTTGCCGGAGCCGATGGCGCGCTTCTCCTCGTGCGTGAAGGGGGCGTTCTCGAGGAACGACCTGGCCACACCGTGAGATGTATCGAGGTAGGGGAATCCGCCGGGTCGGGTGCCGAAGGTGTAGGGGAAGTCGGTCGAGTAGAGCATCCGGTCGGTGCCGACCACCTCGGCGGTCCAGCGGAGGTAGCGGTCGCTGACCGTCCCGCTGCCGGCGATCCAGAAGTTGTGGGTGAAGTAGTCCAGCAGGGGCCGAGGCAGCCGGGCGTTGTGGGCCATGATCCCGATGTGGTCGAGGTAGAACAGGATCACCTCTCCCCAGTGGCCGGCGATCACCTGCAAGCCGGGGTGGCGATCGAAGACACCGGAGAAGATCATCCTGAGGTATTGCACGCCGAGGTCGTAGTACCACCCGAGGCCCGCAGTGGCCAGGCCCATGCCGGTACCGCCGAGGCCGGAGTAGTAGGCGTCGATGACGGGTTGTCGCGGTGTCTGCGGATGGAAGTGCAGGGGCACCGCGAGCTGCTCGGCCGTGCTGTACAGGTCGTCGAAGGCCGGATCGTCAGCCAGCCGCTCGCCGGTGCGGCCATAGAGCATGGCCCCAGGGAAGCCGAGCCGGGTCACGGCTCGCTCCAGCTCGGCAGCGGCTGCTTGCGGGTCGGGAGTCGGGATCGCAGCGAAGGCCTGCAGTCGGTCGGGATGCTCGGAGACGATCGCGGCCAAGGTGTCGTTGGCGTCACGCGCCACCGAGACGGCATCGGCCGCAGCGAGGTTCTGCACCCCCGGGCTGTTCAACGAAAGGACGGCGAGGTCGATGCCCTGGTCATCCATGAAGGCCAGGCGCTCCTCGCCGGTGCTGCGCAGTCGCCTGGCGAACGGCTCGTCCCCCCACCCCGCGTGCGGGTTCGGCGAGACACCCGCTGCCTCCCATGCTCGCAGCACCGACGGCAACGCAATGGTCTCCTCGACTCCCACGATCGTGATCTTCTCCGACATGCGTCCTCCAGTCGTCCCGCTCATTATCGTCGGTATCATCTTTACGTTTCCATCGATACTATCAATGAAAACCGGCGTTGACTATCATTGATTCGTGACATCAGGCCCCAGCACATTGCCGCCCGCGCCGCCCTCCTCGATGCGCGAGAGCGTCATCGCAGCAGCCGGCGAGTTGCTGCGAGAAGGAGGCGCACGCGCGGTGACGACGCGCGCCGTGGCCGATCGCGCAGGAGTCCAGGCACCTACGATCTATCGGCTCTTCGGCGACAAGGACGGGTTACTCGACGCGCTGGCCGAGGAAGCCGTCATAGCCCTCCTCGAGGCCAAGCAGGGATCCCGCGCGGCACCCAGCGAGGACGGCGACCCGAGTGACCCCGTGGAGGCGCTGCGGGCGGCATGGCGAAGCCACGTGGCATTCGGACTGGCCAACCCCGATCTCTATGTCCTGATGAGTCAACCCCGTCCGGGCGGCCCCTCGCCCGCGATGCTGCGCGGGATCGAGCAGCTCCAAGGGCACATCCGGGCGTGCGCCGTGGCCGGAAGGCTCGCCGTCTCCGAACGGCGTGCGACGGAGATCATCCATGCGGCCGGGCACGGAGTCGTCCTCGCGCTCATCGGACAGGTCGCCACCCAGCGAGACCTCGCCCTCTCCGACACCATGCTCGAGGGCGTGATCAGCATGGTCGTCACCGACACGCCGGGCTCGCATGCGCACGCCCCGGCTGGTGCGCTGTCCGCTCTCGTGCACGTCCATACCATGGTCGACGAGCTCGACCCCCTCTCCCGGGCCGAGCGGTCACTCCTCGCCGAGTGGCTGGCACGGAGCATCGACCACCTGCAGTGACGAGGGGCCATCCCGGGCTCGGGCGACGGGTGGTCCGGCCACTCATGTCATGCGTGGGCTCCCAGGCGGATGCCGCGCAGTCCGGCTCGGATCTCCTCGACGAGGATCTCGGGTTGCTCCAGGGCGGCGAAGTGTCCGCCCCGGTCGGCTTCGGCGTAGTGGACCAGGTCGGCGTACCTGTCCGCGATCCAGGTTCTGGGAAGCCGTGGGATGTCGGCGGGGAACACGGTCACTGCCACGGGGAGGCTCAGCCTGGGGCCGGCCATGGTCGCCGTCCGATTCTCCCAGTAGATGCGGGCAGAGGACGCGGCGCTGTTGGTGTACCAGTAGAGGGAGATGGCGTCGAGCATCGTGTCGGTGTCGAGCACGTCCTCGGCCAGCCCGTGGTTGTCGGTCTTGGACTGGAACTTCTCATAGATCCAGGCAGCCTGGCCCGCGGGCGAGTCCGCGAGTGCGATGCCGACGGTCTCGGGCTTGGTGCCCTGGACGTGATTGGACCCGCCGAGCTCGCCGACGTAGCGGGCCAGAGTGTCCACGGCGTACTGCTCATCGGGCGAGAGGTCATCGGAGACGACCTCGGGGAAGGCGTAGGGAGTGTTGAGGTGGATGCCCAGCAGGCCGTCTGGGCGCATGTCGCCGAGCGCGGTCGTCACGACGGAGCCCCAGTCGCCGCCTTGCGCGGCCCAGGACGAGTAGCCCAGGCGCCGCATCAGCTCGACCCAGGCTGCGGCGATGCGCGCGACGTCCCAACCCGTGTCGCGCGGCTTGCCGGAGAAGCCGAACCCGGGAAGCGACGGGATGACGACATCGAAGGCGTCCTCCGGCTGCCCCCCGTGCGCCACGGGGTCGGTGAGGGGCCCGATGAGGCCCATGAATTCGACGATCGAGCCCGGCCATCCGTGGGTGAGGAGGAGCGGCAGGGCGCCCTCGTGGGGTGAACGGACGTGGATGAAGTGGATGTCGAGCCCGTCGATCTCGGTGAGGAACTGCGGATGCCGGTTGAGCTCGTCCTCGAAGCGGCGCCAGTCGTAGCGGTGCGCCCAGTGCTCGACCAACGCCTGAGCGTGCTCGAGCCGGACACCTTGAGACCAGTCGTCGACGGTCTCCGGGTCCGGCCACCGCGTCCGCGCGAGTCGCTCGCGGAGATCGCGGATCTCGCCCTCAGGGACCGTGACCCTGAAGGGCCGAACGGAAAGAGCCTGCTGCATCGTCATCGTCTCCTGACCTCTCGGCACTCAATCGCTTTGCACAACACTGTGCAATGCACACCGATGTGCAACATACGTCGATGCACACGCTTGTGCAAGGATGCCGGCATGGACGCTTCAGCTTCCCGGTCCACGGCCACGGCGGAGACCCGCGAACGGATCCTCGAGGTCGCCCGTGACGTGCTGGGCGGTCAGCCGGACGCCGGGATGGGTGACATCGCCGCTGCCGCCGGAGTGGTCCGCCGCACGGTGTACGGCCACTTTCCCAGCCGCGCCGCACTGGTCCGCACGCTCGCCGAGCGAGCGGCGCGCGACATCGTCGAGGTGATATCGGAGGTGAAGGCCTCCGACGAGCCGGCAGCGGACTTGTGGACCGAGTTCGTTCGACGGCTGTGGCCGGTGGCGCATCGCTACCGGGTGCTGCTGGCGTTGAGACGAGGCGAACTCGGCGAAGAGATCCACGCCCTGCTGACCCCGGTCGACCAGTCACTCGCCGAACTCGTCGAACGGGGACAGCGGTCCGAGGTGTTCGCTCGGCATTTGCCCCCCCAGCTGTTGGGGCAGCTCGCGTACGCCGCTGTCTTCACCGTCGCGGACGCCGGGCGCACCCAGCCCGACCTCGATGTCGACACGGCGGTGGTGGCCAGCCTGCTGCTGCTGGGCGTGCCTGAGCAGCACGCCCGTGACCTATCGACGCGGCGCCGGTCCTCCCCGTCCTCGTCCCTGCGCAGCTAGCCGCCTCCAGCACATGAAAACTCGTGACGGGTCACATGAAAACTCGTGACGGGTCACATGAAAACTCGTGACGGGTCAGTCGAGGGTCTCGAAACGCATGCCCCGGGCGCGGAGGCGGTCGAGGAGGTTCTCCCCCATCGCCTGCGCGGTGGTGACGCAGCCGGCTGTCCAGGGGTTGTCGTCGAAGGCCAGGCACAGTGCCGATTCGGCGAGCATCTTCGCGGTCTCGTCGTAGCCCGGGTCGCCACCGGAGACGCGGGTGCGTACCTGGCGGCCGTCGCCCTCGGCGACGAAGTCGACGGTGAACCACGACTTCTCCCGCCGCGCGGGCGAGGGCCCCTCGCCCTGCTTCACCCGCTTCTTGAGCGCGTTGCGCAGCGGTGGCACCTGGGCCGCGAGGGCGATCGCCCCGACGCCGGCCGCACCGCCGGCGGCGTAGCGCAGCGTCTTGGTGCCCGCGAAGTGGGAGTAGCAGAAGTCGGGTCCGTACTCCGGCAGCGCCGCGGCGCTGCGCACGACGACGAACGGGTCGATGGTGGGCATCGGCAGCAGGTAGTAGCCGGTCACGGCGTCCTTGTGCGGCTTTCCCGACACGGCGCGGGCCTTGCGGCCCTCCGGCCTCGGCTCGACGCGACGGCGCTCCTTGAGGGCCGCACTCATGGCGCGGGCGTTGGAGAAGGCCCCCAGTGCGGAATGGAAGGTGCCGCCGGAGAAGCTCGCCCCGGCCCGGACGACGCCACGCATGGTCACGGGCCCGGTCGCGGCCAGCTCGCGCACGGTGTAGAACGCGCCGAGGTCGTGTGGGACGGAGTCGAAGCCGCACGCGTGCACGATGCGGGCGCCGCTGCGCTCTGCGGCAGCGTGGTGCCGCACGTACATGGTGTCGACGAACTCGGGCTCGCCGGTGAGGTCGACGTAATCGGTGCCGACCTCGGCGCAGGCGGCCACCAGCGGCTCCCCCAGCTCGCGGTAGGGGCCGACGGTCGTCGCGATCACGCCGCACTGCCGCGCGAGCTCGGTCAGGGAGGCCGGGTCGCCGCTGTCGGCCTGCACGAGCCTCAGGTCGGCCAGGTCGGGATTGATCTCGACCAGCTCGGCCTTGACCGCCTCGAGCTTGGCGATGTTGCGGCCGGCCAGGGCCCAGCGCAGACCGGCCGGCGCGTGCCGCGCCAGGTAGTGGGCGGTCAGTCCACCGGTGAAGCCGGTGGCACCGACGAGGGCGAGGTCGAGGGGCGTGTCGCGCAGAGCCATGCGCCCATGGTGTCAGGGCCCACTGTCGAGGACGAGCCCCAGGACCTCCGAGAATCCTTCAGGCTCGCCGCGAGAGGATCCGCAGCCGCAGCAAGGCGCTGCGCGAGCCGACGAAGTCGCTGCTCGGGACGAGTACGGCCCGCACGCGGTGCACTCCGACCGCAAGCTTCGGCAGACGGATCCGCAGCGTGCTCCCGGCCTCGTCCGCGGTGACCCGGACCCGCCGGAGGATCCGCCCGTCGACCTTGGTCAGCACTCGACCCGAGACGGCCGGCGACGCCGGCCCCGCTGTGAGGACCAACGTGGCGCGATGGCCGCGAGCGACCCGGGCCTTGGCCAGCCGTGCGGCGATCGAGCTGTCGCGCTGGGCGATCGAGACCGGTACCGCAGAGGAGGTGGAGGCGTCGACGGCGTCCGATCCCTGGTAGGCGGCGGTCAGCGTGTGGGTGCCCGCCGACAGCGTGTCGGGCAGGTCCAGGGTGACCGAGCCGGACGAGAGCGTGCCCGTCGCCAGCACCGCGTCGTCCTCGTCGAGGAGGCTGACGTCTCCGGTCGGAGTGCTGTCGTCGGCGGCGACGACCGACACGGTGGCCGTGCCGGGGTCGCCGTACGTGCCGCCCGGCGCGCTCAGACTGGTCTGCGAGGTCACCGACGGGGTGCTGGTGCTCTCGCCCGCCAGGTAGTCGTACGACTTGTCGCGGAACACGGTGTGCTGGTGCACCTGGTTGGAGTAGACCACGCCCGCCTGGTGGATGTACTCGATCCAGACCCGCGGACCCGAGACGCGGACGTAGGCCTTGCCGGTGGGGTCCGTGGTGTTGCCCCAGCCGACGTAGGTCTGGTCGTAGGCCGACTCGTAGGCGGCGAGGTAGTCGTCGGCCACGTCGTCGGGGAAGTCGTCGACCCACTGCTCGATGACGCCGGTGACCAGATCCTGCTGAGCGCTGCTCAACGAGCTCACGAGCACCCCCTGGTCGGCCGGGTAGGCGGTGGAGTCGGTGTTCGCGCCCTTCACGACATCGGAGAAGGTGCCCGAGATCTTGGCTTGCCCCAGCTGCGTGCTGTCGAGGGAGTCCAGGAGGGCGAAGACCGCGGACTTCTCACCGGCCAGGGGCGAGTAGCTGCTGTTGGCGGCGGTGAAGGTCTGGGGCTCGACACCGATGAACTCCGGCGTCACCGCCACCGCGTCGCCGTCGAAGTCGGCGTTGATCGCCATGTGGTGCCCCCCGAACTGCACGAAGAAGGGGCTCGACGTGGAAGGCGTGCCGAAGAAGGCCAGGTAGTAGAGGCCGGAGCCGTACCCGTTGCCGCCGGCAGACTTGAGGTTGTCGTCGGCGAGTCGGATCTGCTCCTCCTGTGCGTACCCCTGGTCGGAGAGCTCGGCCGCCACGACGTCGAGGGCCAGCTCCCGCTGGGTCGAGGTCAGGTCGCCGAGTTTGAGGCCGTTGCGGCCGGACCCGACCGGCAGGTTCGACCAGGCCGACTTGGCCGAGTCGTCGTAGTCGTAGGTCAGCGTCTGCACCTGCGCGCTGCTCAGCGAGTCGATGAAGGCGTCGGCCGCCTCGACGACCGCAGCCGTGGTCGAGCTCGCCCCCGAGGAGGCAGCCCCCGTGGTAGCGCCGGTGGACGAGGCGGCAGCCAGGGCGTGACCCGTGGCTCCGAGAAGGACCGTTGCGACGGCCAGCGGCACGCAACGGAGCAGTCGTGTTGTCATGCCACAGAGCCTAAGAAAGTGCTGAGCCGGATCGATGTCACAGCGCTGTGGATGCGCTGTGAGATCGGCGCCGGCGGCCCCTTAGCCCTATGGGGATGCTGTGAGCACGGCCTCCGGGGCTCTCCCTCGGCCCCTCGCCCCTCATCATGGGCCGGTGCCCACCCTCGGCCCTGCGCTCCGCCCCGCTCGCGTCCGGCACCTGCTCGTGCGGCTCGCGGCCGCGCTGGGTGTCGGCGCGGCCCTCCTGCTCTGCCTCGGCGGCCTGGCGCCGGCATCGGCGCATCCCTCGCCATGGACGACCGTGGTCGTCTCGCCCGGCTCCGAGGCCGTGACCCTCGATGCCCAGATCCCGATCGAGGAGTACGAGCTGGCCACGGGCGAGAGCATCGCCCCCACGCCGAACGGCGTCGAGGCCGCCGCCGCCGGCCTCGCCCGGCGCGTGGCCCGCGACGTCGGCGTCGTCGTCGCGCCGCAGGACGTCCCGGCCGGTTCCACAGGGATATCGACGCAGGGCGGGGTGCTGCTGGAGCCCCGGGTGGTCGAGGTGTCACTGGGGCACGTCGGTGGCTACCCGTCTCTCTCGGTACGGCTCTCGGTGCCCACCGCGGGGCCCGCGCACCGGGTGGCGCTGAGGTGGCTGCTGGTCTCACGCGAGGTTCCGAGCCACAAGGCCTACGTCTCCTCGCTGGCCGGCGGCAGCACGACGCTGGTCGGTCTCGCCACCCAGGCCGACCCGTGGGTCGAGGTGATCGGCACGGGCGCCCGCGGTACCGCGCACCCGGTGGGACTACGCACCATGATCGGCACCGGCATGCGGCACATCGCCGGGGGGTACGACCACCTGCTCTTCTTGACCATGCTCCTGCTGCCGGCCCCCCTGGTCGTGCGCGGACGACGCGGCCCCGGAGGCGACGCGACCGCCCCGGGCGCCCCGCGGCGCGGGGTGATCGCGACGGCTCGGCTGGTGGCCGGGATCGCCACGGCCTTCACGCTCGGCCACTCGATCACGTTGGCCCTGGTGTCCTTCGGCCTCCTCGACGTGCCGGGCAAGCCCGTCGAGATCGCGGTGGCCGTCTCCATCGTGGTCGCCGCCGTGCACGCCGTGCGCCCGCTCGTCCCCCGTGGCGAGCTGGCCATCGCGGCCGGCTTCGGCCTCGTGCACGGCTGCGCGTTCGCGACCACGATCGTGGAGCTCGGCCTCGACCGCGCGCACACCCTGCTCGCCGTGCTCGGCTTCAATCTCGGCATCGAGCTGGCCCAACTGTGCGTCGTCGTCGCGACCGTGCCGCTGCTCTACCTGGCCTCGGCCAGTCGGGACTACGCCTACCTGGTCCTGGCCGTCGCGGGCGCCGGGAGCGTGTGCGCCCTGGACTGGATCCTCGCCCTGCTCCGAGACACTCCCCCGGCGCTGGCACCGGTCTTCGACACCCTCTCCGACCACCCGGTGTGGTCCTGGGCGGGCCTGGCGGCGCTGTGCCTCTCGCTCCACCTGACCCGCTCGGCGAGTGAACCCGCGATGCCCGCCGGCCGTGCCGACGCAGGTCGAGCGGCACGGAAACGGACCAGCCCCAGGATCCGTGCGGATCCTGGGGCTGGTTCCTGACGGACGAGGGTGCCGGCTCGCCCGGAGACCGACGACGTCAGTCGCCGACCTTCTTGGCGGCCTCGGCGGTCGCGGTGGCGGCCGAGGAGGCGGTCTTCTTGGCGGCGGTCGAGGTGGCCTTGGCCGACTTCTTGGCGGCCGGCGCGGACTTCTTCGCCGTCTTCTTGGCGGTGGTGGTGGTCTTCTTGGCCGTCGACTTCGTGGCCTTCTTGGCCTGGGTCGAGGTGGTCTTGGCCTTCGAGGTGGTCGTCTTCGCGGCCTTCTTGGTCGCGACGGTCGACTCCTGCTTGCGGATGCGGGCCACGAGCACCTCACCGCGCTTGGCGAGGTCGTCGTAGGCGGCGGTCGCGGTGGCGACGTTGCTGTCGACCAGACCCTGCACCTTCGCCGGGTAGGCCTTCGCCTCGCCCTGGAGCTCGGCGACCCTGGACTCGATCGCGGAGCGACGGGTCTTGGCCTCGGCGGAGAGCACGTCGACCTGCGCGTTCACGAACTTGGTGGTCTGCTCACGCAGCGCCTTCGGCTCGAAGTCGAAGTCGGAGACGGACTTCTGCACGTCCTCGAACCGGCCGTGCACGTCCTTCTGGATCTCGGTGACGCGCTTGCCTGCGTCGGTGACGTAGCCGCGGACGGTCTCGACGGCGAGGTCGACGACGCCCACGCCGGCGTGCAGACCCTTGGTCGCCTCGGTCTTGATGTTGAACGTGGCCTTGGCCATGGTGTCGCTTCTCCTTCTCGTCGGATCCAGCGGATCCGTCTCGGGTGTCGACCGGGCGGGCGCCCGGCCGTCGGGGGTTACTGCTCCTCGCCCTGGCTCGAGGCATCGCCATGGTCGGCGAGCCCCGCGTTGAGTGCGAGGAAGGACTGGTAGACGTCGAGCAGCGTCTGCTTCTGTCGCTCGGTGAGCTGGCCGTCACCGAGCACCGCGAGCTCCACCGAACCGCCCAGACTGTCGTCGAGGCTGACGATCCCGGCACGGAGGTAGAGCTGCTCGGCAGAGATGCGCAATGCCTTGGCGAGTTGCTGGAGCACCTCGGCGGACGGCTTGCGCAGTCCGCGCTCGATCTGGCTGAGGTACGGGTTGGAGACGCCGGCCTGCTCTGCGAGCTGCCGCAAGGAGAGTTGGGCGGTGACGCGCTGCTCCTTGAGGTACTCGCCGAGAGTCTCGACGGTCTTGGTGACCTTTCCCTTGGCCATGACCCCATAGTGCTTGCTCTTGCTAGCACTTGCAACCTCTGCAGGGTGTGCATCGAGTCACAGGCTCGGAGTTTTCTCTACTCCACATGATGATTCTTCTTCCGTCGCACCGCTAGCAGTGGATAGCACCCCATCACTCCCGCCCTGCGGTCGTAGGCTGCGACCATGTGCCGGAACATCCGCCAGCTCCACAACTTCGAGCCCCCGGCGACCACCGACGAGGTCACCGCCGCCGCGTTGCAGTACGTGCGCAAGGTCAGTGGTTCCACCAAGCCCTCGCAGGCGAATCAGCCGGCCTTCGACGCCGCGGTGGCCCAGATCGCCGCCTCCACGAGAACCCTGCTCGACGCGCTCGTCACGCACGCGCCGCCCAAGGATCGCGAGGTCGAGGCCGAGAAGGCTCGGGCCCGCGCCGCCGTCCGCTACGCCCGATGAGTCGGGCGAGCAGGGTGGGCTGGGCGTGAGCGACCGGGCGGAGGCCGCACTCGGCCTGCTGACCGATCGGCCGCTCGTCGTGCTCACGGGCGCCGGCCTCTCCACCGACAGCGGCATCCCGGACTATCGCGGCCCGGGCGCGCCGCGGCGCAGCCCCATGACGTTCCAGGAGTTCGTCTCCGGGCCGGCCGCGCAGCGCCGGTACTGGGCCCGCAGCCACCTGGGGTGGAGCCGGATGCGGCGCGCCGACCCCAACCCCGGGCACCTGGCCGTGGCTCGGCTCGGAGCCTCCCTGGTCATCACCCAGAACGTCGACGGCCTCCACGAACGGGTGGGCACGACCCCCCTGGTCGCCCTGCACGGGCGCATCGCGGACGTGGTGTGCCTGGCGTGCCGCCGGACCTCGGCCCGGTCCGCACTCCAAGACGAGCTGGATCGACTCAACCCGGGGTGGGTGGCACGGCACGCCCACGTGGCGGTCAACCCCGATGGCGACGTCGAGCTCGAGGAGGACTTCGGCGACTTCGTCGTGCCCGCGTGCCGTTGCGGCGGCGTGCTGAAGCCCGACGTCGTGTTCTTCGGCGAGAACGTGCCGAGGGAGCGGGTCGCACACTGCTACGGGGCGGTCGAGGCGCTGGCCGAGGGCACCCGGCGTGGGAGCTTGCTGGTCGCTGGCTCCAGCCTGGCCGTGATGAGCGGCCTGCGCTTCGTCAAGCGCGCCGCGAGCCTCGACGTCCCGGTCGTCATCGTCAATCGTGGCAGCACCCGCGGCGACGACCTCGCGACCTCTACGGTCTCCGCCGGGTGCAGCGCGTTCCTCTCGGCCCTCGCGGAGCGCCGGGCGTCGGCTCGCACCTCGGACTCAGCGCGAGGTGCCGTCTCCTAGCCCGGCATCCGGGTCGCGCCCGCGCTCGTCACGCAGGCGCGCGAGCATCGCCAGGAGCTCCCGCTCGGAGTCGGAATCGGAGTCGGAATCGGTGTCGGACTCGGAGTCCGGCTCGGAGTCGGCGCCCTGGTCGGAGTGCGGGTTGCCGTCGCGCTCCCACAGGCGACGGACGTGCTCGGGAGGCAGGCGGGCACCGAGGCGCAGCACATAGAGCGTGTCCTCGAGCTCGAAGTGCAGTTCGACCACCGTGGCGGCGTGGAACTCGCCGTCGGGGTCGACGAGCACCAGCTCCTCGTCGATCTCCAGACCTCGCCGCAGCTGGGAGTCCCGGTGCGAGATCACCAGCGTGCCCCCGCGGCCGTCACCACGCGTCAGGTGGACGGCGCGCGTCGTCAGCGCAACCATCTCCATGCGCTCCGTCCCCCCTGGCGGCCCGCTCGCCGCCCGCGTGCCGGCTCCCCCAGGCGCCGGACGTCCCGACCAGACTAAGGACGCATGCCTACCCCGACAACCTCCCATCCGGCGAGCGCAGCGAGCAGGAGGCCTGACATCCGTCACGCTCGACCGGTGACGGACGTGCTGGTCGCTGCGATGCCGCTCACTGGATGCTGAGGGCATGACGACTTCCACCACTTTCGCCGGCCGCCCGCCGGCCATCCGACTCTCGGGCGTCGGCAAGAGATTCGGCGGCACCGGCCGCTCGGACGGCGTGCTCGCCGTCCATGGTCTCGACCTCGTGGTCGAGCCCGGCGAGATGGTCGCGTTCCTCGGCCCCAACGGCGCCGGCAAGACGACGACCATCGACATGGTGCTCGGCCTCTCCCAACCGACCAGCGGTGACGTGAGCGTCTTCGGCATGGCGCCGCGCGATGCGGTCTCTCGCGGGCTCGTCGCCGCGGTCATGCAGAGCGGCGGACTGCTCAAGGATCTCACCGTGCGCGAGACGCTGCGCTACACCGCAAGCCTCTTCGCGGCGTCCCGGCCGGTCGACGAGGCGCTGGCGGCCGCGGGCATCGGCGACCTCTCCGGACGCAAGGTGGGCGCCTGCTCGGGGGGCGAGCAGCAGCGGGTGCGCTTCGCCATGGCCCTGCTCTCCGACCCGCAGCTGCTGCTCCTCGACGAGCCCACGACGGGCATGGACGTCGAGGGCCGGCGCGCGTTCTGGGCCACCATCCGAGACGACGCCGCGCGCGGCCGGGCGGTCGTGTTCGCCACGCACTACCTCGAGGAGGCCGACCGGTACGCCGACCGCATCGTGCTCATCGCGCACGGTGAGGTCGTGGCCGACGGCACCGGGGCCGAGATCAAGGCGCTGGCCTCCGGGCGGACCGTGCGCGCGGTGCTGCCGGGCGCCGACCTCGCGGCCCTGCATCGGCTGCCCGGGGTCGAGCGGGCGACCACGCAGGGCGACATGATCGTGGTCCGGACGTGCGACAGCGACGCCGTCGCCCGCTATCTGCTCACCGAGACCGGCGCCCGCGACCTCGAGATCGAGACGCACGGACTCGAGGAGGCGTTCGTGACCCTCACCAGCGATACCCGACCCCAGGCCACCAGCACCGAAGGAGCACTCGCATGAGCACGCTCGAGACCGACCCGGCCACGCGCCGCGTCCCTCCCCTGGGCGGCTTCAACCGCACCCTGCTCGGCATCGAGCTGATGCGCGTGCTGCGCAACCGGCGCACCGTGATCTTCGCCCTCGCGTTCCCCGTCGCGATGTTCTTCGTGTTCGGCTCCGGCGACCAGGGCGAGCAGAAGGTGGGCGTCGGCAACGTCGCGGCGTACATCATGGTGTCCATGGCTCTCTACGGCGGCGCGCTCATCGCGGCCGCGACCGGCGCCGGTGTCGCCACCGAGCGCGCCCAGGGCTGGTCGCGCCAGCTGCGCACCACACCCCTGCATCCAGTGGCCTATGTGTTGGTCAAGGCCCTCGTCGCCCTCAGCGCCGGCGTGGTCGCCATCGTCGCCGTCAACGTCGTCGGTGCCGCCAAGGGCACCGTCGACCTGCCCCTCGGCGCCTGGATCGCCTGCGGCCTCACCACGCTGGTCTGCATCCTCAGCTTCGCCGCCCTGGGGGTCTTCGTCGGCTACCTCGTACCCGGTGAGAACGCCATGCAGATACTCGGTCCCGGTTTGGCCCTGCTCTCCTTCCTCGGGGGGCTGTTCATCCCCCTGGACCAGTACTCCGCGGTCATCCGCGACATCGCCTACTGGACGCCGATGTACGGAGTCGCCGAAGTCGCGCGCGCCCCGCTCACCCACGAGCTGCCGTGGTTCGCGATCGTCAACGCGCTGGCGTGGCTCGGCCTCTTCGTGGCCGGCGCCGCGTGGCGGATGAGCGCAGACACGGCTCGCGTGTGACCCAGCTGTCGAGGTATCGGCGTCCCTTCGGCTCGCCCCCGGACGGTGAGGGGCGGCCGTGGCAGCGCGGCGGCCTGTTCGCCACCGTCTGGATCCTCTTCCTCCTCCAGCCGCTCGGCGCGGCGTGGCAGCGACGGGACTCCCTCGGGGGTTGGGTCGGCCTGGTCGCCGTGCTCGCCTTCGCGGCGGTGTACCTGCGGTTCTTCTACGCCGTGCGCAGCGGCCGCTGGACAGCCCGCACCCCCGATTCGCGGCTCGCGGCGACGACGGTGACGCTCGAGATCGCGCTGGGCGTCGTGATGTGCCTGAGCGTCGGGCAGACCGGCACCGCGGCGGCGGTCTACACGTGCGTCACCGCGATCATGGCGTTCGAGGGCCGCCTCGGCATCGTGCTGGCCGGCACCATCGCGGTCACGACCTTCGCCGCGACCGTGCTCGTGCCCGGGTGGTCGGTCGATGCCGGCCTGCTGGTCGCCATGCTCGCGGCGTCGATGGCCATCTGGGGCATCACCCGGATGCTGAGAGCCAACGCCGAACTCCAGTTGGCCACCAACGACAACCAGCGGCTCGCCCTCTCCGAGCATCGCAACCGGTTCGCGCGCGACCTGCACGACGTGGTCGGGCACTCCCTCACGGTCATCGCCCTCAAGGCCGAGCTGGCCCGCCGCCTGGTCGACACCGACCGCGACCGTGCCATCGCCGAGCTCGACGACCTCGAGCGACTCTCCCGCGAGGCGCTCGACGACGTGCGACGCGCCGTCGAGGGGTATCGCGAGATCTCGCTGACCGGTGAGCTGGCGCGGGCGCGGCTGGCCCTCCAGGCCGCCGGCATCGAGACCGACCTGCCGGAACCTGCGCACCTGGGCACGGTGCCCGACGACCTCGCGGAGCTGTTCGCGTGGACCTTGCGCGAGGGCGTCACGAACGTCGTCCGGCACAGCGACGCGCGGCGCTGCACCGTGACGGTGCGGTCGACCAGCCTCCGCGTGGCCGACGACGGTCGCGGGGTTCTCGATGTCGGTGGCGCCGGTGCCTCGCCCACGAGCGGCAGCGGCCTGGCCGGGCTGAGCGACCGTGCGGCGGCCGTGGGCGCCATGCTCTCCACCCGGGCGCTCTCGCCCGGCTTCTGCCTGGAGGTGAGTCGGCCGTGAGCAGCAGCGCCGAGCCGATCAGGATCGTCCTGGCCGACGACCAGGATCTCGTGCGGGGGGCGCTGAGCGCCCTGCTCGGCCTAGAGCCGGATCTCGAGGTCGTGGGCGAGGCCGGCAGCGGCGAGGCGGCCCTGGACCAGGTCGAGCGATACCGCCCCGACGTGCTGCTGCTCGATGTCGAGATGCCGGGCATGGGCGGCATGGACGCCTGCGCCGAGGTCGTGCGGCGCTTCCCAGACACACGGGTGCTCATCGTGACCACCTTCGGGCGGCCCGGCTTCCTGCACCGGTCCGTGCGCAGCGGGGCGGCCGGTTTCGTCGTCAAGAACACCCCCGCCGCACAGCTCGCGGACGCCGTCCGCCGGGTGCATGCCGGCTTGCGGGTGGTCGACCCGGCCCTGGCCACCTCGTCGCTGGTGCTCGGCGAGTCGCCGCTCTCCGAGCGCGAGACCGAGGTGCTGCGCGCTGCCCGCGACGGCGCGTCGGTGGCCGCCCTGGCCCGCACCTTGCACCTCTCTGAGGGCACGGTGCGCAACCATCTCTCGGCCGCCATCGGCAAGACCGGCGCCGAGAACCGAGCCGGCGCCTGCCGCCTCGCCGAAGACAACGGCTGGCTGTAGTCACTCGCGAGGGGTCGCGAATCGTGCCTCGAGGGGTCGCGAATCGTGCCTCGAGGGGTCGCGAATCGTGCCTCGAGGGGTCGGTCAGAGGCGGCTGACGAAGATGTGCTCGGCGGCCTCGGGCACGATCTCGGCGCTCTCGCCGCCGGACCCGATGAGGACGCCGTGAGGCGTGGCCACCACCGTGACCGTGCACTCGGGCCGGGCACCGACGCGCCGCAGCGCGCTCATGAGCTGCTCGTCCTTCTGCATCTCCTCGGCGATGCGACGTACCAACACCTGCTGCTCGGCATCCGCGGCGACGTCGGAGAGCGCCTCGACACCGGTCATGAATCCCTCGCCGGGCTCGGTCTGCCCAAGCTCGTCGAGACCGGGGATCGGGTTGCCGTACGGCGACTCCGTGGGACCACCGAGCAACTCGAGCAGACGCTTCTCGACCGTTTCGCTCATCACGTGCTCCCAGCGGCACGCCTCCTCGTGCACGAGCTCCCAGTCGAGGCCGATGACGTCGGTGAGCAGTCGTTCGGCCAGGCGGTGCTTGCGCATGACGCGGGTGGCCAGGACCAGCCCCGTGTCAGTGAGCTCGAGGTGTCGGTCGCCCTCGACCGTGAGCAGCCCGTCGCGCTCCATGCGCGACACCGTCTGAGACACGGTCGGGCCGGACTGGTGCAGGCGCTCGGCGATGCGTGCCCGCAGCGGCACGATTCCCTCCTCGACCAGCTCGTAGATGGTGCGCAGGTACATCTCGGTGGTGTCGATCAGGTCACTCACGCGCCCATCCTCCCATCGACGTGCCGCGTCGGCACCACTCGGAGCCTTCACCCCACCGGAGCCTGCGCCGCTGGTCCGCACGCTGGCAGGGTGGACGGGTGCCTGCCGTCATGTGGTTCCGCCGAGATCTGCGCCTGCGCGACAACCCGGCCCTGCTCGCCGCGGCCGAGTCGGGTGAGGTGCTGCCGCTCTTCGTGCTCGACCCCCGACTGTGGGGGCCGGCCGGGCCCAGTCGTCGCGCCTACCTGGGCGCCTCGCTGCGTGCGCTCGACGCCTCACTGCGCCAGCGTCAGGCGGGTCTCTCGGTGGTGCGCGGCGACCCGGTGCGTCGGGTGGTGCTCGCCGCACGGGCGGTGGAGGCCGACCAGGTGCACATCGCCGCCGACTACGGTCCCTACGGCGCGCAGCGCGACGACGACGTCGAGCAGGCCCTCGAGGACGCCGGTATCGAGCTCGTGCGCACCGGCTCGCCGTATGCGGTGGCTCCGGGTCGGGTCACGAACAAGACCGGCGACCCCTACAAGGTGTTCACCCCGTTCTCGCGCGCCTGGGCCGATCACGGTTGGCGCGGGCCGGTCGACGCGCCGTCCGGTTGCTCGTGGCTGGCGCTCGACGCGGAGCAGGACAGCACCACCGACATCCCCGCGCCCGACCTGCCCTCCGGTCTCGAGCTGCCCGACGCCGGCGAGGACGCCGCGCTCGCACGCTGGCAGGAGTTCCTCGACCGCATCGACCGCTACGACGACGACCGCGACAAGCCGGGCGTCAACGGCACCAGCCACCTCTCGGTGCACCTGAAGTACGGCGAGGTGCACCCCCGCACGCTGCTGGCCGACCTGGCCCAGCGGCGCTCGAACGGTGCGCGCACCTACCGCACCGAGCTGGCCTGGCGCGAGTTCTACGCCGACGTGCTGCACCAGCGTCCCGAGACGGCCAGGGAGTACCTCAAGCCCGAGTTCGCGAAGATGGACTACGCCCGTCCGGGTGCCGAGCTCGACGCCTGGACGCAGGGACGCACGGGCTTCCCGGTCGTGGACGCCGGCATGCGGCAGCTTCGAGCCACGGGCTGGATGCACAACCGGGTCCGCATGATCGTGGCCAGCTTCCTGGTCAAGGATCTGCACCTGGAGTGGCAGCACGGCGCCCGGCACTTCATGCACTGGCTCGTCGACGGCGACCTCGCCTCCAACCAGCACGGCTGGCAGTGGACGGCAGGCAGCGGCACCGACGCCTCGCCGTTCTTCCGGGTCTTCAACCCCACCACTCAGGGCAAGAAGTTCGACCCGCCCGGCGACTACATCCGACGCTGGGTCGAGGAGCTGTCGGACCCCGACCAGGTGCCCGACCCGCACGAGCCGGACGACGACACGCGCGACCTGGTCGGCTACCCACAGCCCCTGGTCGACCACAAGGAGGAGCGCCAGGAGGCGCTGGACCGCTACCAACGCATCAAGAACAGATGAGTTTACCGGTACACGAATCCGCGCCTCGTATGCCACGATGGGCCGCATGAGCACTCCCGTCGACACCGCGCCCTGGTGGCGTGACGCCGTCATCTACCAGGTCTACCCGCGCAGCTTCGCCGACGCCGACGGCGACGGAGTGGGCGACCTGCCCGGCATCACGGCGCACCTCGACCACTTGGCCGCGCTCGGCGTCGACGCCCTGTGGATCTCGCCGTTCTACCGCTCCCCGCAGAACGACCACGGCTACGACGTCAGCGACTACTGCGACATCGACCCGCTCTTCGGCAGCCTCGAGGACGCCGACGCGCTGCTCGCCCGCGCCCACGAGCTGGGCCTGAAGGTGGTCGTCGACCTGGTGCCCAACCACTCCTCGGACCAGCACGCGTGGTTCCAGGCCGCCCTCGCAGCGGGGCCCGGCAGCCCCGAGCGCGCGCGGTACATCTTCCGCGAGGGCCGCGGCCCCGACGGCGCCGAGCCGCCGAACAACTGGCTCTCGGTGTTCGGCGGCTCGGCCTGGGACCGCGTCCCGGACGGCCAGTGGTACCTGCACCTCTTCGACTCCTCTCAGCCCGACTTCGACTGGCGCAACCCCGAGGTCGGCGACATGTTCGTCGCCGTGCTGCGGTTCTGGCTCGACCGAGGCGTCGACGGCTTCCGCGTCGACGTGGCCCACGGCCTCTTCAAGGAGGAGTCGCTGCGCGACCAGGTGCGCGACGAGAGCGCCACGCGCGGCCCGTCGGCCGGCGAGAACGCCGCCTCGATGGTCGAGCGCACGCTGGCCGACGAGCCGATGTGGGACCAGCCCGAGGTGCACGACGTCTACCGCCGCTGGCACCAGGTCCTCGCCGAGTACGACGGTGACCGGATGACCGTCGCCGAGGCCTGGACCCAGACGCCGGAGTCGATGGCGCGTTTCGTGCGCGACGACGAGATGAGCCAGGCCTTCAACTTCTCGTGGCTGCTCGCAGCCTGGACGGCGCCCGCGTTCGCCGACGTCATCACCAGCACGTTCGACGCGTTGGCCGAGGTCTCCGCGAGCCCCACGTGGGTGCTGTCGAACCACGACGTCGTGCGGCACGTGACCCGCTACGGCGGTGGCGACCAGGGCCTGGCGCGGGCTCGCGCGGCGACCCTGACCATGCTGTCGCTGCCCGGCTCGGCCTACCTCTACCAGGGCGAGGAACTGGGCCTGGAGCAGGTCGACGTGCCGCCCGAGGCCCGTACCGACCCCAGTTGGCTGCGCACCAAGGACACCGACAAGCCGGAAGTCGGCCGCGACGGCTGTCGGGTGCCGATCCCGTGGGACGGCACCGAGCCGCCGTACGCCTTCGGCCCCGGCACCGGGCAGCCGTGGCTGCCGCAGCCGGCCGGTTGGGGCGCGGCGAGCGTCGCGGCGCAGGCGGCAGACCCGGCCTCCACGCTCGCGTTCTACCGCCAGGCGCTCGCAGCGCGGCGCACCCTCGACGCCCATGCCCGTGAGGTCAGCGACCTCGCCGTCGACGGTGAGGTGCTGACCTTTCGCCGCGGTGACGTGACCGTCGTCCTCAACACCGGCTCCACACCTGCTCCCCTGCCGGCGGGCGAGGTGATCATGGCCAGCGGTGCGGTCGACGACAAGCTGCCCGCCGACACCGCCGTGTGGGTGCGCTAACGTCCAGCGCCGTGAGGATCCGCACCGCCTTGGCCCTGCTCGCAACCGCCGGCGTCGCCGGGGTCGTGGCCACCTGGCCCCGCCCCGGGCAGGCGGTGGCCCGCGCGAGCTTCGCGCTCGCCGAGCGTCAAGCGGGGCTGAGCCGGCACACCGCGCACGTCAACGGCGTGCCGATCAGCTACCTGGCGGGCGGGCCGAGCGACAAGCCCGTGCTGCTGCTCGTCCACGGCTACACCGCAGACGCCTCCACCTGGGCCGCCTTCGCCCGGCACCTCACGCGCGACTTCCGCGTGATCGTGCCCGACCTGCCGGCGCACGGCCGCACACCGTTCACCTCCGGCGCCGGATACGGCGCACCGGCGCAGGCCGAGCGGGTCGCTCGCCTCGTCACCGGACTCGGCATCTCACGCGTCCACGTCATCGGGAACTCGATGGGCGGCTTCATCGCCGCCCATCTGGCGCTCGCCCACCCCGACCTGGTCGCCTCCCTGTGCCTCTGCGACGCCGCGGGCGTCGTGTCGACCCCCAGCGACGCCGAGGCGGCGCTGCAACGGGAGGGTGCGAACCCGTTCCTGCCCACCGACACCGCGGGCTACCTGCGCTTCTACGCCCTGGTGATGTCGCGGCCACCCTTCGCGCCACGCCCGATCGTGGCCGCGATGGGCGCCGACCACATCGCCCGTCGCGAGAGCTACGCCGAGGTGTTCGAGGACTTCTACCAGCGCGACTACCTCACCGAACGGCTGGCGGAGATCACGACCCCGACCCTGGTGATGTGGGGCGCCGAGGACCGCATCGTGCACCCCGACACGGCCGTCGCGTGGGCCGCCATCGCCGACGCCGAGAGCATCGTCTACGACGGCATCGGCCACCTGCCCTACGTCGAGATCCCCGCGCGCAGCGCCCGCGACTGGCGCGCGTTCGTCCAGCGCCATCTCGACTGACGGCACGACTGACGGCACGACTGACGGCCGACTGAGGCTCAGCGCCGCCGGGCCGCACCGAAGATGCCGCGCACGATCTCGCGGGCGGCCGTGCGGGCGGCGTCCTGGAAGACCTTGGAGCCGACGACCTTCTCGACGGTGCTCTGCTCCTGCTTGGGCGGCGCCTGGGACGACGGCTTCTGCGCCGGGACGTGCCGTTCGGCCTCCTGGGTCGCCGCGCCCTGCTCGACCTTGGCGGCCAGCTTCTCGCGGGCCGACTCGCGGTCGATCACCTCGGTGTAGACGGCGTTGCGGGGGCTGGCGGCCACGACGGCGCGCATCGCGTCGGGCGTCGCCGGCGCCATGAGCGATTGCGGTGCCCGCAGCTTGGTCCACGCCACGGGCGTCGGTGCCCCGCGGTCGTCCATCATGGTCACCACCGCCTCTCCGATGCCCAGACCGGTGAGCACGCGGCCGAGGTCGTCGTAGCCCGAGTACGGGAACGTGTTGACGGTCGCCTTGAGGGCCTTCGCGTCGGCCGGCGTGTGCGCCCGCATCGCGTGCTGGATGCGGGATCCGAGCTGCCCGAGCACCTCGTCGGGCAGGTCGGTGGGATTCTGGGTCACGAACACGATGCCGACGCCCTTGGAGCGGATCAGCCGCACCGTTTGGGCGACCTGGTCGAGGAAGGCATCGGAGGCATCGGCGAACAGCAGGTGCGCCTCGTCGAAGAAGAACACCAGCGAGGGCAGGTCGGCGTCGCCCACCTCGGGCAGGTCGCCGTAGAGGTCGGCGAGCAGCCACATCAGGAAGGTCGAGAACAAGGCCGGGCGGTCCTGCACCCCGGGCAGCTCGAGCAGCGAGACGACGCCGCGGCCGTCGTCGGCCCGGCGGAGCAGGTCGGCGGTGTCGAGCTCGGGCTCACCGAAGAACTCATCGGCGCCTTGGTCCTCCAGGGTGATGAGCGAGCGCAGGATCACCCCGGCGGTGGCCGAGGACAGACCACCCAGCCCCTTGAGGGCGGCCTTGCCGTCGTCGGAGAGCAGGTGCGTGAGCACGGCGCGGAGGTCGGAGAGATCGAGCAGCGGGAGCCCGGCGGAGTCGGCGTAGTGGAAGACCAGCCCGAGGCTGGACTCCTGGGTCCTGTTCAGACCGAGCACCTTGCTGAGCAGCAGCGGCCCGAACGAGGTGACGGTGGCCCGCACCGGCAGCCCGATGCCGCGGCCACCGAGGGCGTAGAGCTCGACGGGATAGCCGGTGGGCTGCCAGTCCTGGCCGATCTGCTGCGCGCGAGCGCGCACCTTCTCCGACTCCGCTCCGGGTGCGAGCAGCCCGGAGAGATCGCCCTTCATGTCGGCGGCGAAGACCGGAACCCCGGCGGTACTCAGCTGCTCGGCCATCTGTTGGAGCGTCTTGGTCTTGCCGGTGCCGGTGGCGCCGGTGACCAGCGCGTGCCGGTTGAGCATGCCGATCGGCGCGCGTACCGGTGCGTCGGCGACGACGGTGTCGGCGTCCAGCATCAGCGCGCCGAGCTCCATGGCCGCCCCGGCCACGACGTAGCCGGCCCTGGCCTGCTCGACGAGGTCGTCGGCGCGCTGCTGCGCGCCTGCGGCGTCCGTCATCGTGCTCCCCCAGTCGAGACGCTCAGCCCATGCCGAGCGCGTCGTTGTAGCGCCCCATCACTACCGCGAGGGTGTCGAGGTCGTCCTCGTTCCAGCCCGCCAGCCTTTCCGAGAGCCACTCACGTCGCTTCACGTGCATGTCATCGAGCCGCGCCACGGCGTCCGGGCTGGCCGAGAGCAGCGACGCGCGCCCATCGTCGGGGTCAGGAGTGCGCTCCACGAGACCGAGCTCGACGAGGTGGCTCACCTGCCGGCTCACCGCGCCCTTGTCGATGTGGAACAGGTCGGCCACGCTCGAGGCACGGGCCGGTCCGACATCGGCGAGATGCGCGAGCAACAGGTAGGCGGCCGGCTGGAGATCCGGATGGACGGCGGCGGCGCGCTCGTGGATGAGGCGGCGGACCCTGCGGATCAGGACGCCGACCTCCTGCTCGAGTCGCATGAGGGACTCAGCCCGTGGTGCTGTCATCGCGCGCCACCCTAGCCGGGTTTCTCAGGGGCGGTCGGTCTCGGCGCGCCCCGCAGCACCCACGAGCGTCGTCTCGACCAGCTCGGCGGTGGCCTCGGGGGACGCGTCCGCCACCTGGCGCTCCATCGCGGTCAGCTCGGTGTTGCTGGTGCGTAGCGGCACCTCCTCGATGAAGGAGACGCAGAGGAGAGCCAGCAGGGCGAACGGCGCCGCCAGCATGAAGATGTGCCCGAACGACTCGCCGAAGGCCTGCTCGAAGACGGATCGCACCGGGGCCGGAAGGCTGGCGAGGTCCGGGATGCTGTGGCTCTCGTGCGTCTGGCCGGGGTCGACGCCGAGCTGGGTCAGACCCTCGTTGACCTTCGTGGAGACCTGGGTGGCGAGCAGGGCGCCCATGACGGACACACCGACCGAACCACCGATGGAGCGGAAGAAGGCGACCACCGAGCTCGCAGCACCCAACTGCGCCAGCGGCACGCTGTTCTGGACCGCCAGCACGAGGTTCTGCATGGTCGCACCCACACCGATGCCGAGCAGTGCCATGAAGGAGCCGACCTCGACCAGGGAGGTGGACTCGTCGATCGTGCCGAGCAGGACCAGGGCGACGGTCAAGAGGGCGGCCCCGCCGACGAGCCAGCGTTTCCACCGGCCGGTCGCGGTGATGACGCGCCCGGTCACCAGACTGCTGAGGGAGAGACCACCGACCATGCAGATCGACATGAGTCCGGCCTCGGTCGGCGTCATGGCGCGTGCGGTCTGGAAGTACTGACTGAGGTAGACGGTGCCCGCGAAGAGCGAGACGCCCACGAAGACCGACGCCGTGGTGGCGAGGGCGACCGTGCGGTCGCGGAACAGCTGCATCGGGATGATCGGCTCGTGGGCCACCTTGATCTCCACGAGCACCGCGGCAGCGAGCAGCACGACTCCGGCGGCCACGAGCACACCGGTCGTGACCGAGGCCCAGGCGAACTGGCTGCCGGCCAGGCTGACCCACACGAGCACGACGCTGATGCCGGCGACGATGAGCGTCGACCCCAGGTAGTCGATGCGCACCTCGCGCTTGACCGTCGGCAGGTGCAGGGTCTTCTGGAGCAACACCAGGGCGAGTGCGGCGAAGGGGAGCCCGATGAAGAAGACACCGCGCCAGCCGAGCGCGGAGTCGACGACGACGCCGCCGATGAGCGGGCCGGACACCGTGGCGGCCGCGAACACCGCTCCCAAGTATCCGCTGTAGCGGCCGCGCTCTCGCGGCGAGACCATCGCCGCGATGACGATCTGCACCAGGGCGGAGAG
Organism: Nocardioides acrostichi; assembly: GCF_015319165.1. GTDB lineage: Bacteria > Actinomycetota > Actinomycetes > Propionibacteriales > Nocardioidaceae > Nocardioides > Nocardioides acrostichi. The sequence goes on along the minus strand of NZ_JADIVZ010000013.1, from coordinate 66,327 downwards.
GCCACCGATGCCGAGTCCCTGAATGGCGCGCGCCGCGATCAGCATGCCCATCGAGGACGAGAGGGACGCCACGACCGAGCCCACCACGTAGATGACGAGGGCCAGCTGCACCAACAGCTTCTTGTCGAAGAGGTCGGCGAGCTTGCCCCACAGGGGCGTGGTGGCGGTCATCGTCAGCAAGGTGGCGACGACCACCCAGGTGTACCCGGTCTGGCTGCCGTGCAGGTCGGAGACGATGCGCGGGAGGGCATTGGTGACGACCGTGCTGGAGAGCATGGCGACGAACATCGCCAGGAGGAGCCCCGAGAGGGCTTCCATCACCTGCCGGTGGGTCATGGGCGCCGCCGGCTCATGGGTCGTGGCGAGGGACGGCGGGGGCACGGCGGGCGTCTGGTGCGTCATGGCTCTCTTCACGAGGAAAGAAGGTTGCGATAGCGCAACTATATTCCCGGGGCCGTCAGCGGAGGAAGTCCAGCAGGCTGCGATGTAGGTCACGCTCGCTGCGAGGCGTCGCCCGGGCTCCGTCGCGACCTCCACGGCGGTCCGGCGAGCTGGCCGCCTCGCGGGCCGCGAGCAGCAGGTCGACGCGCTCTTGCGCTGCGCGCACCTCGACCTCGGAGCACCCTTCGTGTGACGCGCGGCTCAGCGCGAGCCGAGCCCACTCCAACCTCAGCTCGAGCTGGAGACGCCCCGGCGCGCTCGAGCCCGGGGTCTCGACGGGCCCCGACGAGACGCCAGGCGAGCACACCTGATCGGTGAGTCGGTCCAGCACCGCTGCGACCCGTTCGTGCACCTGGCCGGACTCGGCGTAGAGCCGTGGCGCGACCGCGACCTCGACCATCGCTGCGGCATCGGCCTCGGGCAACCGCCGCAGGGTCTCCTCCGCACGCGTGAGGTCCAGTCGCCGCTGCCAGGCGGTGCGAACGAGCGTCGCCACCACCACGTCGAGCCGATCGAGCAGCGACACGTACCCGGCAAGAGCCGCGGGCAGCTCTCCGTCGTCCTCGCCGCTCGCGGCAGCGACCGGCTCGAGCACCTCGCCGAGCCAGGGCACCTCGTCGGCTACCACCTCGGCATGCCTGGCCAGGACGTCGCGCTGCCTTTCTCGGGCCTCGACCAGATCGGAGGCGGTGGCGGCGCCCGGTGTCGCCAGCGCGCGCACCAGGCAGATCCCGACGCCGTCGGCGCGCCCGGCGTCGAGCTCGGCGCGCAGCAGCTTCACCCGGTCGGCACGTCCGCACGCGACCCCGAGCGCGTGCTGAGCGCGCTCGACCCGCGCCGATGCCCGGCGATCGGCCTCGCCGGCGTTGGCCGACCGGTCGGGAAAGGGGATCAGTGAACCCGAGGCTCCGACCGGCCCGGGTGTGGTCATGCACTCACCCCTGGCCCTCGACCAGCGGGGAGCCGAAGGAGACGAGGTCACCGAGATCGGCGAAGGCGTCGAGCGCGTGCTGGGCGCCGCTGCTCAGCAGATCGCGGTTGGTCGCCGACACCGCGCCGACCCGGCGGGTGAGCTCGTGGAAGGCATCTCGGTGATCGACGAGGATCGTGCGCCAGGGCTCCTCCGCGATCTCGGCCAGCTCGGCGAGCGACGCTCCCGGGTCGCAACCGAGCTCGGCGGCCACCTCGGTGGCCGCGACCCCGCGGAGTACCTCGGTCTCGCGCAGGAGGTCCAGCACGGCGTCGACGTCACGGGCGGCCCGGGCGAGGTTCACCGTGCGGTTCGCGGCGAGCATCAGCTGCTCCACCTCCAGCCGGTAGAGGAGGGCCTCCAACAGCTCGCGCTCACGCCAGAGCATGAGCGACAGCTTCTCCACGCGGGGCTCCCAGGGAAGGAGGGGCGGCCGAGGGCTCCGGCCCGAGCGACGGAGACAACGCACCGTCCGACGTTCCAGTCGGCCTCACGGGGGTGCACCTGAGAAGATCCAGCAGCGAGCAGGAACGGGCCGGCGACCGCAGTTCCACCAACTTTCCACACGCTCACTGGACTGGACCTTCGTCCGTTCTTGGTAGTCACATCGGGCTAGTCCCGCTGAAACGCCTGCGCGGTGATCAGAATCTGTATCACAGTGATGCCCGACGGACCCCCCGCAGCAGCCCCACCCAGGTTGCCCCGCACCCCGTCGCCGATCGATCACCAGGGAGGGTGATCGACGCCCTCACCCAAGGAGACCGGCGTGACCCCTAGCGCCCAGGCCCACGACATCCGTCCCCCGACAGATGTCACGACCGCCCCGATCCTCGACGACGCCGGCCGCGAGCAGCTGATGGTCGACCACATCCCCCTCGTGCACCACATCGTGCGCGAGACCCTGACCCGCGTCCCGGCGCATGTGAACCGCGACGACCTCAAGTCGGCCGGGCTCACCGCACTGGTCAGGGCCGGCCAGGCCTTCGACCCCGAGCGGGGTGCCCCCTTCACCCGGTACGCCGCCAGCCGCATCCGCGGAGCGATCCTCGACGAGCTGCGCCAGGTCGACTGGGCCAGCCGTTCGGTCCGCCGCCGCGGCCGCGACCTCGAGCGAGTGCGCACCGAGCTGACCAACAGCCTCGGTCGCGCGCCGTCCAACACCGAGGTCGCCGACGAGCTCGGTATCTCGGTCGCCGAGATCGACTCCAACGACAGCGACGTCGCCCGGGCCAGCGTGCTCTCGCTCCAGGCCTCCGAGGTCGCCCTCGAGGACGTGCTGGTCTCCTCGACCCCTGCGCCGTCGGAGACCGTGGAGCACCGCGAGCGCCTCGAGTACCTCGTGGCCGCGATCTCCGAGCTGCCCGAGCGGCTGCGCGTCGTCGTCCAGGAGTACTTCCTCGCCGAGCGACCGATGGCCGAGATCGCCGAGCAGCTCGGTGTGACCGAGTCACGCATCTCGCAGATCCGCGCCGAGGCGCTGACCCTGCTGCGCGACGCCCTCAACTCCGCGCTCGACCCCGAGCTGCTCGTGGCGCCGAACCGACCGAACGGCTGCGCGGCCCGCCGTCGTCAGGCCTACTTCGACGCGGTCGCCGAGCGCCACGCCACGGGTCGGCACCTGCACGCGGTGCCGGACGCCGCCTCCGCCTGACGACGCCCGGACCGAAAATCCGTTGTGTCGGCCTCCGGTACCGGCGTACCTTCGGGGTACACGGGAAAGGAGGTGGTCCGAAGAATGATTTCTTCAAGGACGCGTGAGGTGGCTGCCCGCTAGCAGCCGCTGAGGACGACTACCGCAGCATCCGCTGCTGGCGAATCCCCAGCAGTCACCCGACCCGCAGGCGCCCGGACACCGTCCGCCGGGCACGGCTCCGACATCGTTCGGCGTCACGCCTGCGGGTCGCCCGTCATTTCGGGGGCCTCTCACCAGGGCCGGGTGCCCTCGTCGTCGCGGAAGGTGCCGCTAGGACCGTTGTCGGGCAAGGTGGCCAGCTCGAGGAAGATCGCGGCACCCTGCTCGGGTGTCCGGAAGCCTTGGTGCTCGTTGAGGTCCGTGGCCACGTACCCCGGACAGCCCGCGTTGACGAGGATGCCGGTGCCGGCCAGCTCCTTGGCGTACTGCACGGTCATGGCGTTGAGGAAGGACTTGGACGGCGAGTACGCACCGGAGAGCGGGCCGACCGGATCGGCCTGAGCCGTCTGTAGCGCCAGCGATCCGACCGAGCTCGACACGACGACGAGGCGCGGCGACGCGGCCCGACGCAACAGCGGCAGCATCGCGTTGGTCACGCGCACGACTCCGACGACGTTGACGTCGACGACGGCGTGCAGCTGCTCGGGGGTGACCCGGCTGGGCTCCTGAGGCATGCCACCGCTGATGGCGGCGTTGTTCACCAGCACGTTCAGGCCGCCCTGCGCCTCCAGCTGCTCGGCCGCCGCGGCGACACTGCCGTCGTCGGTGACGTCGAGCGGCACGCCGAACACGTCCAGCCCTTCGGCTCGCAGGCGGCCGACCGCCTCCTCACGGCGAGTCGTGTCGCGCGCACCCACGCCCACACGCAAGTCCCGCCGCGCCAATCCCCTGGCGATCTCGTAACCGATTCCCTTGTTGGCGCCGGTGACCAGCGCCGTCCTCTTCTGCTCCATGTCTCCATCGTTCGACGGCCGGCGTGGGCCTCCAACACCGACCAAGTCCGTTGCCATACCTTTTCGGTATGACTGCTGGTGGTGCGTAGGCTGAGCACGTGGAGACTCGCGAGCTGCGCTACTTCGTCGCGGTCGCCGAGGAGGCGAACGTCGGGCGCGCGGCCGACCGACTCGGCATCGCGCAGCCGCCGTTGTCGCGGGCGATCGCGCGGCTGGAGCGGCGACTGGGGGCCACCCTCTTCGACCGCACGCCGCGTGGCATGGACCTCACCGACGCCGGCCTCACGTTGCTGAGGGAGGGGCGGGTGGCCCTCGCCGCGATGGAGGCGGCCGAACGGCGCACCCGACGCACGGCCCAGACCCCCGGCGAGAGCCGCATCGTGCTGACCGCCAAGCCCGGCTCGGCCGGCGAGGTGATGGTCAAGCTGCTCGACGCCTACGCCGCGGAACCCGACGCCGTCGACGTCGAGGTCGTCTTCAGCCCGCCACGCCACCAGGCGCTCATGCTGCGTGACGGGCGGGCCGACGTCGCACTACTGCACCGGCCCTTCGACGACCTGAGCGGCTTCGACGTCGAGACCCTGCTGGTCGAGGACCAGGTGGTGATCGTGCCGGCAGGCCACCCGGCCAGCCAGCGGACGTCGATGACCGAGGCCGAGGCACGGTCGATCTCGGATCTCCCCTGCCCGCGCTGGCCGGAGATCGACGGCAGCTACCCCGACGGGCCGGGACCGGAGATGCGCGACCTGACCCAGATGGTGCAACTGGTCCGCCTCGGTCGCACCGCCATCGTGCTGCCGGAGTCGGTGCAGGCCTACGTGCGCGACGGCGTCGCGGTGGTCTCGCTGGTCGACGCGCCGCGCGTGACCACGGTGCTGGCCTGGCCCCCACACAGCACGTCGGTCGGCGTCGCCGGCCTGGCACGCACGGCCGCGCGTCTGTGAGTCCGATCGAGAGGGCCGATGGCGAGAGGGCCGATGACGAGAGGGCCGATGACGAGAGGGCTGGCGCTCAGCCCGACCAGGTCGATCCGGTGCGTTCGAACTCCGCCAGCCGCGCCCCGATGAGCGCGACCAGCAGATCCTCGGGCAACGGCCGGTCGTAGGGCAGCTTGACGAAGCCCTCGCCCGCCTCGTACCCGGCGGCTTCGACCGCAGCCCTCTGGTCGGCGAACTGGTGCGTCGGGAAGCGCAACGAGCAGTGCGCCTTGAACGCCTGGAGCATCCACAGCCGCACGTCGTCGCGGTGGAAGGCCGGGTTGTTCCAGGCGAGCTTCTCGGTGAGGTCGGGGGCGGCGGCCAGGCTCAGCTCGCGCAGTCGCTCGAGGTGCGGGCGTGCGGCGTCGGAGAGCTGGGCGTAGTAGTCGTCGAGGGAGGCACGCTTGGGTGAGGGCACGCGCTCACCGTATCGGCGCGTACCGTCGGCGTCGTGCCTCCTGGAGATGACTCCCGCCGGATCCCGTCGGACCTGGCCGAGCAGATCGCAGCCGACCGGGCGGCCTATCGGTTGCCGACGCGCCTCCCCGACGTCGCCGAGCGACTGATCCACGCCTACCTCGCGTTGCTGTTCCCGCACTACACGCGCGACGCCGGCTGTCGCGCCGAGCAGGTGCCGGCCGACGTCGAGGCGCTCGTGGCTCTGCTCGAGGAGGCGCTCGACCTGCCCGGGGTCGACGCCGGCGACCGCGCCGACCTGGTGAGCGACGTCCTCGCCTCGATGTCGAGCATCCGCTCGGCGTTGCTGCTGGACGCCGAGCAGACGGCCGCGGGCGATCCGGCGGCCGAGGGGGTCGACGAGGTGATCTTGGCCTACCCCGGCTTCTTCGCGACCGCCGTGCACCGCCTCGCGCACCGGCTGTACTCGCTCGAGGTGCCGCTGCTCCCCCGCCTGCTCGGCGAGATCGCGCACCGGGCGACGGGCATCGACATCCACCCCGGCGCCACGATCGGCGCCCGGTTCGCGATCGACCACGGCACGGGTGTCGTGGTCGGCGAGACCTGCGTGATCGGCGACCGGGTGCGGCTCTACCAGGGCGTCACGCTGGGCGCGCTCGTGGTGGAGAAGTCGCTGCGCAGCAGCAAGCGCCATCCGACGGTCGAGGACGACGTCGTGGTCTACTCCGGCGCCACGATCCTCGGTGGCGACACCGTGATCGGCGCCGGCAGCCGCATCGGTGGCAACGTGTGGCTCACCCGCAGCGTGCCGCCCGGATCGTTCGTCGCCACCAGCGCCGGCGTCGACAAGCGCCGCACGAACGGTGACCGCCCGGGCGGGGGTGGGGAAGAATCCGCACCCGCGCTGGAGTTCCACCTCTGAGCACGACAACGATCACCCAGAACGTTCAACGCAGAACTCAGGAGGACGCGTGAAGGTCGACAGCATTCTCGCCACGATCGGCAACACCCCGCACGTCAAGCTCAGCCGCCTCTTCGGCGACCGGGTCGACGTGTGGCTCAAGCTCGAGCGGGCCAACCCGGGCGGCTCCATCAAGGACCGCATCGGCCTGGCCATGATCGAGGCCGCGGAGGCCGACGGCCGGCTCACGCCGGGCGGCGAGATCGTCGAGCCGACGTCGGGCAACACCGGGATCGGCCTGGCCATGGCCGCCGCCGTCAAGGGTTACCCACTGACCCTGGTGATGCCGGAGTCGATGTCGATCGAGCGTCGCCGGCTCATGGCCGCCTACGGCGCCACCTTCGAGCTGACGCCCAAGGAGCTCGGCATGAAGGGCGCGATCGCCAAGGCCGAGGAGCTCGTGGCCGAGCGCGACGGCGCCTGGATGCCGCAGCAGTTCGAGAACCCCGCGAACATCGACGTGCACAAGCGCACCACCGCGCAGGAGATCATCGCCGACTTCGAGGACGGCATCGACTACCTCATCACCGGCGTCGGCACCGGCGGCCACATCACGGGTGTCTCCGAGACGCTCAAGGAGCAGTTCCCGGCGATGCAGACCTTCGCGGTCGAGCCCGCCAAGAGCCCCGTGATCTCCGGCGGTCAGGGCGGCCCGCACAAGCTCCAGGGCATCGGTGCCGGCTTCGTGCCGACCAACCTGCACACCGACACCCTCGACGGCGTGATCCAGGTCAGCGAGGAGGACGCGTTCGGCTACGCCCAGCGCATCGCGCGCACCGAGGGCATCTTCGTCGGGCCGTCGTCGGGTGCCTCTCTCGCCGCGGTCGCCAGCAAGCTGCCCGACCTGCCCGACGGCGCCACCGTGCTCGCGTTCTGCTACGACACCGGTGAGCGCTACCTCTCGGTCGAGGGTCTCTTCGACGCCTGAGCCGCGCTCGCCGATGTCTGCTGCTGTCCGCCGGGTGCCGGTCATCGCCCTGACCGGCCACCTGGGCGCCGGCAAGACGACGGTGCTGAACCGTCTGCTGCGCACCCCGGGGGCACGGCTCGGCGTGGTCGTCAACGACTTCGGCTCGATCAACGTCGACGCCGGGCTGGTCAGCGGCCAGATCGACCAGGTCGGCTCGATCGCGGGTGGGTGCGTGTGCTGCCTGGAGGACGTCGGTGAGCTCGACGCCGCCTTCGACAAGCTGGCCCGCCCCGAACTGCGTCTCGATGCGATCGTGGTGGAGGCCAGCGGCTTCGCCGAGCCGGGTCCGCTGGCTCGGCTGATCCACTACAGCGAGGCGGCGGTGCGACCGGCCGGCCTGGTCGACGTCGTCGACGCGGTCGAGCACTTCGAGACCGTCGACACCGGCGGTCACCCGGCGGTGCGGTTCGCCGTCGCGACGCTGGTGGTGCTCAACAAGTGCGACCTCGTGTCGTCCGAGCGATTGGAGCGGATCGAGCAGCGCATCCGCGAGGTGAACCCCAGCGTGCAGATCGTGCGCACCTCGCACGGCGCCGTCGACCCGGCGCTGCTGCTCGACGTCGCCTCGCACGAGGATCCGCCGGACCAACTGCCCATCGGCGCACTGCTGCGCCAAGTGGCCGAGGAGGCCAGCGAGCACGGCCACGAGCACCGGCATGCCCGCTCGGTGAGTGTGAGCGCCGACGGGCCCACCGACCCGGGTGCGTTGCTCGACCTGCTCGACGATCCGCCGGCGGGCGCCTACCGCATGAAGGGCGTCGTCCGGATCTCGTCTGGGCGCGCGATGCGGGCTTACGCCGTGCATGTCGTGGGTGGTCGGGTCGACGTGCTGCCCGCCGCGCACCCGACGGACGGCGCGGGCCACCTCGTCGCGATCGGCCTCGACCTCGATGAGAGCGAGGCGCTGCAGCGGATCACGGCCGCGCTGGCTCCGGTCGAGCGGCCGGACCTCGAGGGGCTGAAGCGGTGGCGGCGTCGGGAGCGGCTCAGCCGGTAGCGGCGTCGACGGACCGCAGACCTCGACCACGCGGATCGGCAACTGATCCCCATGACGCAGACGCGACCGCGAGCGTGAACCCCCACGTGCCCGTCTTCGTCGACGACGTGCAAGCGGCCTACGAAGCCGGTAGGCGTCCGGTCGATGACGTGGCGGACGGGTCGAGGGGCTTCTCAGACGTTGAAGCGGAACTCCACCACGTCGCCATCCGCCATCACGTAGTCCTTGCCCTCCATGCGCACCTTGCCGGCCTCCTTGGCCTTCTGCATGGAGCCGGCGGCGACCAACTCGTCGAAGCCGACGATCTCGGCCTTGATGAAGCCGCGCTGGAAGTCGGTGTGGATGACGCCCGCGGCCTCGGGGGCGGTGTCACCCTTGCGGATCGTCCAGGCCCGGGTCTCCTTGGGGCCGGCAGTCAGGTAGGTCTGCAGGCCGAGGGTGTCGAAGCCGACGCGGGCGAGCTTGTCGAGGCCGGGCTCGGTGACGCCCATCTCGGCGAGCATCTCGCGGGCCTCCTCGTCGTCGTCGAGCTCGACGAGCTCGGACTCGAACTTGGCGTCGAGGAAGATCGCCTCGGCCGGTGCGACGAGGTCGCGCATCTGCTGTTGCAGTGCCTCGTCGGCGAGCTCGTCGGCGTCGCAGTTGAAGACGTAGATGAACGGCTTGGTGGTGAGCAGCGACAGCTCGCGCAGCAGCGAGAGGTCGACGTCGGTGGCGATGAGGCGGTCGCCGGCCTCGAGGTGACCCAGCGCCTCCTTGGCGGCGGCGACGACCGGGGCCAGCTCCTTCTTGCCCTTGGCCTCCTTCTCCAGCCGCGGAATCGCCTTCTCGACGGTCTGCAGGTCGGCGAGCACGAGCTCGGTGGAGATGGTGTCGATGTCGGAGGCCGGGTTGACCTCGCCGTCGACGTGGGTGACGTCCTCGTCGCGGAACACGCGGGTGACCTGGCAGATCGCCGCCGACTCGCGGATGTGGGAGAGGAACTTGTTGCCCAGGCCCTCACCCTCCGAGGCGCCGCGCACGATGCCGGCGATGTCGACGAACTCGACCGTCGCGGGCAGGATCTTCGCCGATCCGAAGAGCTCGGCGAGCACCGGCAGCCGCTCGTCGGGCACGCCCACGACGCCCACGTTCGGCTCGATGGTGGCGAACGGGTAGTTCGCCGCGAGCACGTCGTTCTTGGTCAGGGCGTTGAAGAGGGTCGACTTGCCCGCGTTGGGGAGTCCGACGATGCCGATGGTGAGTGCCACGGGCCGCGAGTCTAGGTCGCCGTCCGCCGGGCCTCCCAATCACGCGTGACCGCTCGCGCCGGCCAGCCGACCCCTGTCACGCGGCGTCGCGCATGTAACGCGGTGTTGCGTGGACTCGTCACGCGATATAGCGCGTGCCCAGCCGTCGTAACACCGCGTTACAAGGGGCGGGCGGACCGCGTCAGTGCGAGGCGAGCTGACCGGTGAGCCGCTCGTGCCGCTCGGCACTGGCGTCGTTGAGGCCGACGATCTCGACGCTCTTGCCGTACCGCTCGTACTTGGTGGCGATGGCGTCGAGCGAGGCGACGGTGGAGGCGTCCCACACGTGGGAGTCGGTGAGGTCGATGACGACGCGGTCGGGGTCGTCGGCGTACTCGAACTGGGTGTAGAGGTCGTTGCTCGAGGCGAAGAACAGCTCCCCGGTGACGCGGTAGACGGCGGTCGCGCCGCCGGTGGTGTCCTCGACCAGCTCGCGGTGGGTCTCGGTGAGGTGCGCGACGCGACGGGCGAAGAGGGTCATGGCGGTCAGCACGCCCACCACCACGCCGATCGCGAGGTTGTGCGTCAGCACGGTGACCACGACGGTCGCGAGCATGACCGTGGTCTCCGACTTCGGCATCCGCCGCAGCGTCGAGAGCCGGATCGAGTGCCAGTCGAAGGTACCGACCGAGACCATGATCATCACGGCCACCAGCGCGGCCATCGGGATCAGCGCGACGATGTCGCCGAAGCCGACCACCAGGATCAGCAGGAAGGTGCCGGCCAGGAAGGTCGAGAGCCGGGTGCGGGCGTGCGAGGCGCGCACGTTGATCATCGTCTGACCGATCATCGCGCACCCGCCCATGCCGCCGAAGAAGCCGGTGATGAGGTTGGCCGCACCCTGGCCCCACGCCTCCCGGGTCTTGTCGGAGTGGGTGTCGGTGATGTCGTCGACGAGCTTCGCGGTGAGCAGCGACTCGAGGATGCCGACGAGCGCCATCGCCAGCGCGTACGGCGCGATGATGCGCAGCGTCTCGGTCGTGAACGGGACGTCGGGCACGAACCACGCCGGCAGGCTGTCGGGCAGCTGCCCCTCGTCGCCGACGTCGGGCACGTTCACGCCGGCCAGCAGCACGAACGCCGTCAGCGCCACGATCGCCACGAGCGGCGCCGGGATCACGCTGTTGATGCGCGGGAAGCCCACGATCACCGCCACGCCGACGGCGATCATCGGGTACACCGCCCACGGCACGTCGACCATGTGGTCGATCTGCGCGCTGAAGATGAGGATCGCCAGCGCGTTGACGAACCCGACCATCACCGAGCGCGGGATGAACCGCATCAGCCGGGCCACGCCGGCCAGCGCGAGCACGACCTGGATGAGCCCGCCCAGGATGACCGTGGCGATGAGGTAGTCGTAGCCGTGGTCGCGCATGACCGGCGCCACCACGAGGGCCACCGCTCCGGTCGCGGCCGAGATCATCGCCGGCCGACCACCGAGGAACGAGATGGCGACTGCCATCGTGAACGACGCGAACAGCCCTACCTGCGGGTCGACGCCGGCGATGATCGAGAAGGAGATCGCCTCGGGGATGAGCGCGAGGGCCACCACGAGGCCGGCGAGCACCTCGGTGCGCAGCAGGCGGGGCGAGCGCAGGGCATCGCGGACAGTGGGCTGGGCAGACATGCGGGACTCCGTTCGCGGCCGGCAGGCGCTCGGTCGTGGACTGGTCGGGCGATGGATCGGGGAGAAGTTCTGGCAGGCTCGGCTCCGTCGCCGGAGGCCCTGAGACGAGGCTAACCTTCCGTTGCGTCAGGGTTGGCATCGTCGGCGACGTGAGAGAGGACACCATGGGCACGAGCGAGCACCCGGGCGCCGAGCCTCCTTTCATGCACATCGGCGAGGTCGCTGCGCGCACGGAGCTCTCGCTGCGCAGCCTGCGGCATTGGGAGGAGGTCGGCCTGCTGCAGCCGTCCGGGCGCACCGAAGGCGGTTTCCGGCTCTACAGCGACGACGACGTCGACCGCATCCTGGTCATCCGACGCATGAAGCCGCTGGGCTTCACCCTCGAGCAGATGCGCGCGGTCATGGACGACATCGGCGTGCTCGCCCACCCTGCCTCCAGCCCGGACGACGACAGCGCCGCCCGAGGTCGGCTCGCCGACGTCCAGCGCGAGGCCGAGGAGCGACGAGCGCGCCTGGAGCGTCAGGTCGGCATGGCCGACGAGTTCCTGGGGCTGCTGGCCGAGCGGCTCGCCGACGGCGCGTAGGTTCGCCCTCGTGCGACTGGCTACCTGGAACGTCAACTCCCTGCGCTCGCGCGTCGACCGCGTCGAGGCCTTCGTCGACCGGCACGAGATCGACGTCCTGGCCCTCCAGGAGACCAAGGGCCGCCCCGACCAACTGCCGCTGATGGGGCTCGAGGCGCGCGGCTACGAGGTCGCCGCGCTGGGCGTCAACCAGTGGAACGGGGTCGCGATCTGCTCCCGCGTCGGGCTCGACGACGTGCAGGAGGGCTTCACCGGCATGCCCGGTTTCGGCGACCCGGTCGCACCGGAGTCGCGGGCGCTCGGCGCGGTCTGCGGCGGCGTGCGGGTGTGGAGTCTCTACGTGCCCAACGGGCGCAAGGTCGACGACCCGCACTACGTCTACAAGCTCGAGTGGCTCGCCCGCCTGCGTCAGAGCGCCGGGTCGTGGCTGGGCGAAGACGCCGCCCTGGTCGGCGACTGGAACATCGCCCCCCTCGACACCGACGTGTTCGACATCAAGGCGTTCGCGAAGGACACCCACGTCACCCCGCCCGAGCGCGCCGCGTTCAACGCCTTCGTCGAGGACGGGTGGTCCGACGTCGTGCGCCCGCACCAGCCGGCGCACGACACGTACACCTACTGGGACTACTACCGCCAGCGGTTCGAGCGCAACCGCGGCATGCGCATCGACTTCGTGCTCGGCTCGCCCTCCCTGGCCCGCCGGGTCTCCGGCGCCTTCGTCGACAAGGACGAGCGCGACCCCGCCCAGGGCACCGGCTCGCCGTCCGACCACGCGCCCGTGGTCGTCGACCTGGCTTAAGGCTCGCTCGACCCGATCAGGTTGTCGGTGGTCGCGGCCATGATGCGCAGGCATGGACGCATCGACCTTTCTGGCCGCCCTGGTGCTCGTGCTCGTGGTGCTCGCTGCCGGTCTGGCGCTGGGCGCCGTGTTGGGTGTGCAGTGGGCCCGGCGGCACCCTGGGCACACCGACCTTTCCCCCGAGACCGTCGAGGTGAAGGAGGGGCTGGAGCGGCTGCACGACCACCTGCGCGACCTCGAGCACGCTCGCGCCACGTGGCAGGGCCAACTGCACCAGCAGGTGGCCGACATGCGGCACAGCACCGAACTGCTCGGCCGCGAGACCCGCTCGCTGTCGACGGCCCTGCGCAAGCCGCAGGTACGCGGCCGGTGGGGTGAGCTGCACCTGCGCCGCGCCGTCGAGCTGGCCGGGCTCGTCGACCGCTGCGACTTCCACGAGCAGGTGCGTCTCGACGACGGCGCGCGTCGGCCGGACCTCGTCGTGCACCTCGTGGGCGGGCGCGAGGTGGTGGTCGACGCCAAGGTGCCGCTCGACGCCTACCTCGACGCCGTGACCGCCGACGACGACACCGCGCAAGCCGAGCACCTGGCTCGGCACGCGCGGCAGGTGCGCAGCCACGTCGACCAGCTCTCCGCGAAGTCGTACTGGCGATCACTGCCGCACACGCCCGAGTTCGTCGTGCTCTTCGTGCCGGCCGAATCGTTCCTCGCAGCGGCTCTCGCCGCCGACCCGGGTCTGCTCGAGCACGCCGCCGAGCGAGGGGTCGTGCTCGCCTCGCCCACGACGCTCATCGCGCTGCTGCGCACCGTCGCCCAGGGCTGGCAGCACGAGGCGGTGGCCGACCAGGCTCGCGAGATCCACCGACTCGGACGCGACCTGCACCACCGCCTCGGCACGCTCGCCCGGCACTTCGACGGCCTCGGCCGCTCCCTCAACGGCGCCGTCTCCTCCTACAACCAGGCGATGGGCTCTTTGGAGTCGCGGGTGCTGGTGGCCGCCCGGCGCTTCGGCGACCTCTCGGTGACCGACGACGACCTCGAGCGCCCGCGCACGGTCGAGCTGCGCGCCGTCGACCGGCGCGCCGCGGACGACAGCGACACCGACGCGCCTACCGTGAGGTCGAGATGAGCCAGACGCACGCGGGTCGCACCCCGGCGCTGCCGCAGGAGGCGGCGCCGTCGTTGGTCGTGCTCGCGCTCGCCCTGCTGCTCACCGCCGTCGCCGCCGACGGCCTGCTCTCCCCGGGCCTCGGCCGAGTGCTCGACGTCGGCTTCCTGCTCACGTGCCTGGCCGTCGGGCTGCTGGTGCGTCACGGCGACTTCTTCGTCGCCGGCGTGCTGCCGCCCCTGGCGCTCACCGGGGTGCTCACCCTGGTCGCCCTGACCTCACCCGGTGTCCTCGCCGGCGGCGACACCGGATGGCTCGGCTCGACCTTCGCCGGCCTGGCCCACCACAGCACCGCGCTCGTGCTGGGCTGGGTCACCGCCCTGGTCACGCTGCTGATGCGCGACCAGCTCGACAGCTGAGCACCGCAATGTCTCGGATCACTCGAACCGCGAGGGATCCCCGGCCCCGAGCCGCAGCACCTCGGGCACGTCGCCGCTGAAGTCGACCACGGTCGTCGGCTCAGCAGGGGTCTCGCCGCACTCGAGCACGAGGTCGACCTGGTGGTCGAGCTCCTCCTTGATCTCCCAACCCTGCGTGCGGGGCTCGCTCTCACCGGGCAGGATCAGCGAGCTCGACAGCAACGGCTCGCCCAGCTCGGCCAGGAGCGCCGAGACCAGCGGGTGCTCGGGGATGCGCACACCCACGGTGCGCTTCTTCGGGTGCAGCAACCGGCGCGGCACCTCCGGCGTGCCGGGCAGGATGAACGTGTAGGGCCCCGGTGTGGCCGCCCGGATCGCCCGGAAGGCCGCGTTGTCGACGTGCACCAGTTGCCCCAGCTGACCGAAGTCGGCGCAGACCAGCGTGAAGTGGTGCCGCTCGTCGAGGCCGCGGATCCGCAGGATCCGGTCACGACCGTCCCGGTTGCCGACCCGGCAGCCGAGGGCGTACCCCGAGTCCGTCGGGTAGGCGATGAGCGCGTCGTCGTCGCGCACCGCCGCGACGACCTGGGCAACCCGCCGGGGCTGGGGGTCGTCGGGGTGCAGATCCACGTACCTGGCCACGAGACCATGATCCCACCGGCTTCTTCACCCCTCCACCACGCGTGACCCCGACAACATCCGAGCACGACCTTCGGCGAACCTCCCACGCCACTCCTGTCACAGCCGATACGATCCGCTGCACACGGACACGGGGGTGCACGCGTGAGAGCACGGAGGTCCCTTCTGGCCTCGACCGCGACGACCGTCTGCCTGACAGCGGCGTTCGCGGGAGCTGTGGGCACCCCGGCCATCGAGGCCGCAGCGGCTACCGCACCCACCGGAACGCTGGTACTCCCCGACGACGACACCACGCTGCCCGCCCTTCGCTCCTCCACGCCCGCCAGCGGCGTCGTCGAGCTCGCCGTGCCCGACGGCGTCAAGCCCGAACGGGTCACCGCGAAGGTCCGCCTCGTGCACCCGGCCCCGAACTCCCAGCGTGGCAAGGTCACCCTGACCCTCAACGGCTCCCCCGTCGCGACCCGCCAGGCCATCGACGGCAGCAGTATCGGCACCAAGCTCACCCGCGCCGACGTCGGCCGGCAGGGCACGGTGCGCCTCGGCGTCACCTACACCGGCCCGGACCTCACGAAGGGCTGCCCCACGGTGCTGCCGGTCGGAGCCCGGCTCACCGACGTCACGTTGACCTACGCCGGCAAGGAGACCGCCCCGACCTCTGCCTCGGACTTCCTGCCCGCCTCTGCGCCGCGCATCGACGTCGTCGTGCTCCGCAAGGCCGGGGACGACGAGATCGCTGCGGCGCTGAACGCGGTGGCGAGCCTGAGCGCGGCCTACCCGGACACCACGGTCTCCATGGAGGACGCGAACCAGGTGCTGCCGCGCGTCGGCGCCGGGCAGCGGGTGGTGCGCATCGTGTCCGGCGACTCCTTCTCGACCGACGTCTCCGAGCGTTTCGGCCTGTACACGCTCACCCTGACCGGTAGCGGTGACGAGCTCGTCAACGCGGCCTCCGCCCTCGGCTCGCCCCAGCTGGCCGTCGCCGAGAACGACGAGCTCCCCCAAGTGCCCGCCGCCTCGGGGCCGGCATCCGACACCGAGCAGAGCCTCTCCGACCTCGGCCTGCGCCAGGTCAGCCTCTCGGGCTGGGGCCTGAACAGCGTCGACCTGCCGGTCACCCAGGACGTCTTCGGCGGCAACCTCTCCGGTCTCTCGCTGCACTTGGTCGGCACGCACACCGCCGTGCCGTCAGGCGGCCAGGCCCAGCTCGACGTGCGGGTCAACGGTCTGCTCGTGGGCTCCGCCGATCTGACCGGAGACGACCCCTCGGTCGACCTCGACGCCGACGTCCCCGCCTCCAAGCTCCGGCCCGTCAACGACGTCCAGATCGAGCTCACCGGCATCCCCAACGACCGCGGCTGCCTGCCCGGCGGGGCCGCGGTACCGCTCCAGGTCGATCTCGACGGCAGCCAGTCCACGCTCACCGGCACCCTGGGCCGCGGCGACACCTCGGGCTTCGCGGTGCTGCCGCAGGCCTTCGCGGGTACGTTGCCCGTGGCCGTACGGGGCGACGGCACGGTGCGCACCGCGTACGCGATCGAGGCGGGCCGGCTCATCACCGCCCTCCAGCACGCCGCGAGTGACCGGCTCGACGTGAAGCTGGTCAGCCCGGAGGATCTGCTCGCCGGCGACCAGGCCGGACTGCTGGTCGGCGCCAGCTACGAGGACTCCCTGGCCCTCCAGGCGCCGCTGCGCCTCGACGGCGGCAAGCTCGCCGACCTGGCCGGCTCGAAGCTCCGGGTGAAGGCCGATACACCCTTCGCCACGCTGGAGGCCGTGCGCCAGAACGGCCGCGACATCGTGATGCTCGGCAGTTGGGCGCCCGACGACGCGAACACACCGCTGCCGCTCGTGCGCAAGGTCGTCGGCCGCGTGCTCGACCTCGGTTGGTCCGACCTCGACGACGACCTGCTCATCGCGAGCCCCGGCAGTAAGCCGACCACGCTCGACAGCGGCGTCTCCGCCTCGGCCGGGTCGAGTGGCAACGGCGACGGGCCCGAGGCCTCGGCCGCCACGACCAACAAGTACGCCGTGTGGCTCATCGGCGGCGCGGGAGTCCTCCTGCTGGCCCTGCTGTTGCAGCTCAGCATCGCGATCCGCAAGGACCGTAGGGTCCGCACCCTGGCCGCCTCCGGCCACGACGCGCCGTCCGCGCCCGGGCCGGACCCGGTCGACCCGCGCGACTAGGCCCGCTGGACCTACTGGACCTACTAAGCCTGCTGCGCGGCCTTGAGGTCACGGCGCAGCTCCTTGGGGAGCGCGAAGATGAGCGACTCCTCGGCGCTGTGCACCGCCTCGGCGTCGGGGTAGCCGCGCTCGGCCAGCAGCGTGAGCACGCCCTGCACCAGCGCCTCGGGGACACTCGCGCCCGAGGTCACCGACACGGTGCGGACGCCGTCGAGCCAGGCGTCGTCGATCTCGCTGGCGTCGTCGACGCGGTAGGCGGCACCGGCACCGGCCTCGAGGGCGACCTCGACCAGACGCACGGAGTTCGAGGAGTTGCCCGACCCGACGACGATGACGAGGTCGGAGCGGCCGGCGATCTCCTTCACCGCGAGCTGGCGGTTCTGGGTGGCATAGCAGATGTCGTCGCTCGGCGGGTCGAGCAGCTGCGGGAATCGCTCGCGGATCGCGGCCACGGTCTCGAGCGTCTCGTCGACCGACAACGTGGTCTGCGAGAGCCACGCGACCTTGGCGGGGTCGCGGACGACGATGTGCTCGACGTCGGCGGGCCCCTCGACGAGCTGGATGTGCTCGGGTGCCTCGCCGGCCGTGCCCTCCACCTCCTCGTGACCCGCGTGGCCGATGAGCAAGATGTCGTAGTCGTCGTTCGCGAACCGCTTCGCCTCGTGGTGCACCTTGGTGACCAGCGGGCAGGTGGCGTCGATGGTCTTGAGGTCGCGCTCGGCGGCCTCTCGGTGCACCTCGGGGCTCACTCCGTGTGCCGAGAACACGACGGTGGCGCCGGTCGGCACCTCCTCGATCTCCTCGACGAACACCGCGCCACGAGCCTCGAGATCGGAGACGACGTGCTTGTTGTGCACGATCTGCTTGCGCACGTAGACGGGGGCGCCGTACAGGTCGAGCGCCTGCTCGACGGTGACGACGGCCCGGTCGACGCCCGCGCAGTAGCCGCGTGGCGCGGCCAGCAGGACGGCGCGCTCGGCCTCGTCCGGGGTCAGGACCGGGGGCATGCCCACGTCAGTGCTCATGGCCGCCATCGTACGGGCGTCGGCGGGCTGATCTAACCTCGCGCCATGGGCCTGGAGACCTCGCCGCAGACGCCGGCACCGGTGCGCCAGATCGCCAGCGCCATCTCGGGTTGGGTCGACCGCCTCGGAGCGGTATGGGTCGAGGGGCAGGTCGCGCAGGTCAACCGGCGTCCGGGCGTGGGCACGGTGTTCATGACACTGCGCGACACCGTGGCCGACATCTCGGTCACGCTCACCTGTCAACGCACGCTCTTCGACTCCCTCAACCCGCCGCTGGTCGAGGGCGCCAGCGTGGTCGTGCACGCCAAGCCGTCCTACTACGCCAACCGCGGCACCATGTCGCTGTTCGCCCGCGAGATCCGCATGGTCGGCCTCGGCGAGCTGCTCGCCCGCCTCGAGCAGCGCCGTCAACTGCTCGCCGCCGAGGGCCTCTTCGACCCCGCCCGCAAGCGCGACCTCCCCTTCCTGCCCGAACGCGTCGGCTTGGTCACCGCCCCGAACAGCGCGGCCGAGCGCGACGTGCTCGAGAACGCTCGCCGCCGCTGGCCGGCCGTCACGTTCGAGGTGGTGCACGCCGCGATGCAGGGCACCCGGTGCGCCGGCGAGGTGATGGAGGCGCTCGAACGGCTCGAGCGCAACGCCGCCGTCGACGTCATCGTCGTCGCCCGCGGCGGTGGGTCGATCGAGGACCTGCTGCCGTTCTCCGACGAGGGCCTGGTGCGGGTGGTGCACCGCCTCGCCACACCGGTGGTCTCCGCCATCGGCCACGAGCAGGACTCCCCCCTGCTCGATCTCGTCGCCGACGTGCGCGCCTCCACCCCCACCGACGCCGCGAAGATCGTCGTGCCCGACGTCGCCGAGGAGCTGGCCGGCGTCACCTGGGCCCGCGACCGGCTGCGCACCCTGGCCGCCCAGCTCGTGGAGCGCGAGCAGCACCGGCTCGACATGCTGCGATCGCGTCCGGCGCTGGCCGACCCGCGTTCCCTCGTCGACGACCGTCTCGACGAGCTCGACCGGCTGCGCGAGCGTGCCCGCCGCAGTCTCGGACACCGGCTCGACCGCGCCGCCGACGAGATCGACCACGTGCGCTCCCGGGCCCGAGCCCTCTCCCCCCTCCAGACGCTGCGCCGCGGCTACGCGGTGCTCCAGCGCGACGACGGGCACGTCGTCACCTCGATCACCGAGGTCGAGCGCGGCGCCGCCGTGAGCATCCGGGTCGCCGACGGCCGCATCGACGCCACCACCACCACCGACTCCAGCCCCGACTCCAGCCCCGACGAGGAGCAACCATGACCGACACCGACCTGGGCTACGAGCAGGCCCGCGAGCAGCTCGTCGAGGTGGTCCGCCAGCTGGAGGCGGGCGGCACCACCTTGGAGGAGTCCTTGGCCCTCTGGGAACGGGGCGAGCACCTCGCGGAGCTCTGCCAGCGCTTCCTCGACGGCGCACGCGAGCGGCTCGACGCCGTCCTCGAGTCCGGCGACGAGTCCAGCGGTCAGTCAGGCGGCCAGTCAGGCGGCGAGGAGTAGCTACTTCGTCGTGAGCGCGCCGACCAGAGTGGCGAGGTCGTCGCTCGACGCGGACCCGTACACCAGCGTCACCTCGGTCCGGCCCGTGCGCTTGCCCGTGAGCTTCGCGGTGCGCACATAGGCCCGGTCACCGCCGGTGTCGGTGTAGGTCTGCCAGGTCGTCGTCGTGCCGTCGTGGTCGGTGAGCTCGACCGGCGCGCCCTGCGTGGGGTTCTCGTCGACGTAGGTGCGCAGCACCTTGGCGAGCGGCGCGTGACCGTCGTAGAGACCGGCGAAGGTGCCGCTGTCGGTGAGCAGGGCCAAGGTGAACTCCGACTTTGCCGGGTCGTAGGCGACATCGTTGATCTGCCAGCCCGACGGGATCGTCGGCGGGAACGTCACGCCCAGGTCGCTCTCCTCGAGACCGGCGACCACCGAGGCGTACTCCGCGGGCGGGGTGCCGTCGAACTCGGCGGTGGTGCGAAACGCTCCAAGTCCCCACGCCACCACCACCACCGCCGCCACCAGCACCAGCATGGAGCTCACCAGGCCCGCCGCGGACCGCTGATAGCGGCCGGGCTTCTCGGGCGGTGCGGTGGGACTGCTGGTCTGACTCACGGACCCATCCTCCCTCACCACCCGATGCCGACACCTATCCTGGCCCCGTGCCCGACCTCGTCGGGGGGCTGGCCCTGCTGGCCCTCCTCATCGCCGCGTGGCGAGGGCCCCGGGCCAGCGTCGAGGCGGTCGTGGCCGTCGCCGCCTCAGCGGCGGTGCTCGGGGTGGGCCTGATCGACCCGGCCACCGCCTTCGAGGCCGTTGACCGGCTCGCGCCGGTGCTGGTGTTCCTGGCGGCGGTGCTCGTCGTTGCCGAGGTGTGCGCCCGAGCCGGCGTCTTCGAGGCGGCCGCGACGCTGCTGCGTGGTGGCAGCGGGCCACGGTTGTTGCTGAGCACGCTGCTCCTGGCGGCGGTGGTGACCGCGGTGCTGAGTCTGGACGCCACCGTCGTGCTGGTGACCCCGGTCGTGGTGGCGGCCGCAGTGGCACGCGGCGCCCGCCCGGGTCCGGTGGCCTGGGCGTGCCTGCGCATGGCCAACAGCGCGTCGCTGCTGCTCCCGGTCTCGAACCTCACCAACCTGCTCGCCGCCCGCAGCCTCGACCTCACCTTCCTCGGCTTCGCGCGGGCGATGGCTCCGGTCTGGCTGGTCGTCGTGGCGGCCGAGTGGGCGATCATGCGTCTGCAGTTGCGCGCCGACCTGGTCGCTCCACCCGACACCGCCGCGCCACGGTCTGTGCGGACGGCACCGCCGGGCGGCGTGGTGGCCGTGCCCGTCGCGACCGTCATCGTGATGCTCGTACTCTTCGCCGCCCTCTCACCGCTGGGTGTCGCGCCCGCCTGGGTGGCCGCGCCGGCCGCCGTCGGACTGGCGGCCTGGGCTGCCACCCGCGGGCTGCTCCGCCCGGTGGAGGCAGCCCACGCCACCCAGCCCTCGTTCGTCTTGTTCGTGTTCGGCCTCGGCGTCGTCGTCGCTGCGCTGGTCGACGGGGGTCTGGGCACCGCGGTGGAGCGACTGCTGCCGTCATCCACGGGCCTGCTCGGTCTGCTCGTCGTGGCGGCCGTCGCGACAGCGCTGGCGAACCTGGTCACCAACCTCTCGGCGACGTTGTTGTTGGTGCCCCTCGTGGCTCCGCTGGGCACGGACGCCGTGCTCGCGGCGCTGGTGGGGCTCGGTGCGGGGGCCGGACTCACCTACTCGGGCAGCCTGGCCAACCTGCTGTGGCGCCGCGGGCTGAGCCGGGGCCTGCGCCCCGGAACCGAGCCGCCGGACGTCGCCCGACTGACACGCTTCCACGCACTCTCCTTGGTCTCCACGCCCGTGGTGGTCGTGGTCGGCGTGATCACGCTGCACGTCACCTGATCCGCACATGCGGCCATCTTCTTGAACGGCGACCGCAGATGCGGCATGGTTCACCCGTGACCTCACCCGCGTACGCCTACTCCGTCGCGGAGGCAGCCGAACTGCTGGGCGTCAGTGACGACACCATGCGGCGCTGGTGTGAGGCCGGGAGGGTGCCGACTCGCCGCGATGCGGGTCGCACCGTCGTCGACGGCGCCGATCTCGCCGAGCTCGCCGTCTCACTGGCCGATGTTCCCGACCCGGGCCGGTCGGCCTCGGTCAGTGCCCGCAACCGCATGTTGGGCCTGGTGACCCGCGTACGCAAGGACACCGTGATGGCCCAGGTCGACATGGTCTGCGGCCCCTACCGACTCGTCTCGCTGATGTCCGCCGAGGCCGCCGACGACCTCCGGCTCGCGCCGGGCGCCCGCGTCGTCGCTTCCGTCAAGTCCACCAACGTCATCGTGGAGCTCCCGTGAACCCCTTGCCCCGTCTCCCCCGTCTCTCTCGTGTCATCGGCCTGCTGGCCGCCGTGACCCTGGTCGCCCCCGTGGCCGCCTGCGGATCCGACAGCGACGACTCACCGTCGTCCGATGCCTCGAGCAGCGGTGCCTCCAGCGACGGCACCACCATCACCGTGTTGGCGGCGGCCTCGCTCACGGAGTCGTTCGGCGAGCTCGCCAAGACCTTCGAGGGCGCCCACCCCGGCGTCACCGTCAAACTGGCCTTCGATTCCTCGGCCACGCTGGCCCAGCAGGCGGTCGAGGGCGCACCCGCCGACGTGCTCGCCACCGCCGACACCCGCACCATGGACGATGCGAAGTCGGCCGTCACCGACGCACCGGAGATCTTCGCGACCAACCAACTGGTCATGGTCACCCCCGCCGACAACCCGGCTGGCATCACGAGCTTCGACGACATCGAGAACGGGGACGTCACCTACGTCGCCTGCGTCGAGACCGCGCCCTGCGGTGACATCTGGGCGACACTGGCGAAGAAGGACGACGTCACCTCACAGCCGGCCAGCCTCGAGGTCGACGTGAAGTCGGTGCTGGCCAAGGTCACCAGCGACGAGGCCGACGCGGGATTCGTCTACTCCACCGATGCCGTCGCCGCCGGCGACGACGTCAAGGAGTTCCCGGTGCCGGGTTCGGACGACGAGATCACCTCCTATCCCATCGCTGTGCTGCAACAGTCCGACCACTCCGACCTGGCCCGGGAGTTCGTCGACCTCGTGACCTCGAAGCAGGGCCGCAGCGTGCTGGAGAAGGCGGGCTTCGGCGCCCCGTGAGCGGCACCCGCCCCAGCGCCCCGGGGGCCGGCCGGGCACCACTGGTACTCGTGCTCCCGGGCGCGATCGCGGCGGTCTTGCTGGTGCTGCCCCTGATCACACTGGTCGCCACCACCCCGTGGCGAGACCTGCCCGACCAGCTCGGCTCCACGGTCGTCCACCAGGCGCTGTGGCTCTCCTTAGAGACCTCGCTGCTCACCGTGGCGCTGTGCGCGGTGCTCGGCACCCCGTTGGCCTGGCTGCTGGCCCGGGTGGAGTTCCCGGGCCGGTCCCTGCTGCGTGCCGCGGTGGCCGTGCCACTGGTGCTGCCACCCGTGGTGGCCGGTGTCGCACTCCTCAGCGCGCTCGGCCGATCGGGAGTGCTCGGCCGGCCGCTCCTGGACGGGTTCGGCCTCACCCTCCCCTACACCACGCCCGCGGTCGTGATCGCCCACACGTTCGTGGCGATGCCGTTCTTCGTGCTCTCGGTCGAGGGGGCGCTGCGCACCGCGGGCGAGCGGTTCGACGTCGTGGCCGCGACGCTCGGCGCGACCCGGTGGACCACGTTCCGCCGCGTCACGCTGCCGCTCGCGCTGCCAGGACTCGTCGCCGGCGGCGTGCTGGCGTGGGCTCGCAGCCTCGGCGAGTTCGGCGCCACCATCACCTTCGCCGGAAACTACCCCGGAACCACCCAGACCATGCCCTCCCTCATCTACACCGAGCTGCAAGCCGACCGGGGGGCGGCACAGAGCCTCAGCATGATCCTGCTGGCCGTCTCGATCCTCGTGCTGGCCGCACTGCGGCAGCGGTGGCTGAGGCCGCTGTGACGTCCAGAGCGCTCGAAGCCCCCGGGCTGGATGCCCGACTGCACGTGCCCGACCGGCTGGACGCCTCGCTCACGGCCGCTGCGGGCGACGTCGTGGCCGTCATCGGCCCCAACGGTGCCGGCAAGTCGACGCTGCTGGGAGCTCTTGCAGGCATCGTGCCCGCGATCGGCTCGGTGGAGGTGGGAGGGCGCTCCTGGACCGATCCCGTCGTACCCGTGCGAGACCGTGGGGTCGGGCTCGTCTTCCAGGACCAGTCGCTGTTCCCGCACCTCTGCGCCCGAGAGAACGTCGCGTTCGGTCTGCGTACCCGCGGCGTCCCGCGCGCCGAGGCCCGCGCCCGCGCCGACCAATGGCTCGACCGGCTCGGCGTCGGCGAGCTCGCGTCTCGTCGTCCTGACCAGTTGTCGGGCGGCCAGGCCCAACGGGTTGCCATCGCGCGGGCACTGGCCCCCGAGCCGGCACTGTTGCTGCTCGACGAGCCCTTCGCGGGCCTCGACGTCGGGGTGGCCACGTCGCTGCGGCTCGAGCTCGCCCGCCACCTGGCGGCCTTCGACGGCGTCGCGGTACTCGTGACGCACGACGCACTCGACGCCCTCACGCTGGCCGACCGGGTGGTCGTCCTCGAAGACGGAGAGGTGGTGCAGGACGGCACCCCGGCCGACGTCGCGGCTCGACCACGCACCGCCCACGTCGCGAGGCTGGTGGGGCTCAACGTGGTCACTCAGGGCGGGCAGCTGCGCGCCTTCTCCCCCGTCGCGGTGACGGTGTCGCCGGGGCGCCCCCACGGTTCGGCTCGCAACTGCTGGCACGCCGAGGTAGCGGGGGTCGCCCCGCACGGCGAGGCCTTGCGGGTGCTCGCCCGTGCCGATGACGGGCCCGAGCTGATCGCGGACGTGACACCGGCGTCCGCGATCGAGCTGGGCCTCGCGCCCGGGCAACCGGTCTGGATGAGCGTGAAGGAGACGTCAGTGGACACCTATACGATGCGCCCATGAGCGACCTTGGCGAGCTGTCCGTCGAACCGCAGGCCCCCGATCGCAACCTGGCCCTCGAGCTGGTCCGGGTCACCGAGGCAGCCGCCATGGCGGCCGGGCGCTGGGTCGGCCGAGGCGACAAGAACGGCGCCGACGGCGTGGCCGTGAACGCGATGCGCGTGTTGATCTCCACCATCGGCATGCAGGGCACCGTGGTCATCGGCGAGGGCGAGAAGGACAACGCCCCCATGCTCTTCAACGGCGAGGAGGTCGGCGACGGCACCGGCCCCGAGTGCGATGTCGCCGTCGACCCGATCGACGGCACCACGCTCGCCGCCAAGGGCATGACCAACGCCGTCTCGGTGCTCGCGGTCTCCCCGCGCGGCTCGATGTACGACCCCTCGGCCGTGTTCTACATGGAGAAGCTCGTCACCGGCCCCGAGGCGGCCGACGTCGTCGACATCCGCGCCTCGGTCGCCGAGAACGTCGAGGCCGTGGCCAAGGCGAAGGGCAAGCGCCCCGAGGACGTCAAGGTCGTGCTGCTCGACCGCCCCCGCCACGAGGGCCTGGTCGAGGAGATCCGTGGCACCGGCGCGATGATCAAGTTCATCTCCGACGGCGACGTCGCCGGCGCCATCATGGCCGCCCGCCCCGAGACCGGCATCGACCTGCTGCTCGGCATCGGCGGAACCCCCGAGGGCATCATCACCGCCTGCGCCATGAAGTGCATGGGCGGTGTGATCCAGGGTCGCCTCTGGCCCACCGACGACGCCGAGCGCCAGAAGGCCATCGATGCCGGCCTCGACCTCGACGCCGTGCTCGGCACCGACGACCTCGTCACCGGCGACGACTGCTTCTTCGTGGCCACCGGCATCACCGACGGCGAGTTGCTCGAGGGCGTGCGCTACAGCGCCAACACCGTCAGCACGCACTCGCTGGTCATGCGTTCACGCAGCGGCACGATCCGCTCGATCCGCTCCCAGCACCAGCTCTCCAAGCTGCGCGCCTACTCCGCGATCGACTTCGACCACTGAGCCTGGATTCGGGTAGGACTCCCGCCTGCCTGACGTCAGGCCGTGGTGGCGTGCCAGGCCAGAGGGGCCGAGGCAGCGACCTGGTTGCGATGCAGCGCTGCGAGCACCTGGCAGGACACGCGGGGGTCGACGGCCATGCCGATGTGCGAGGTGCGCACCTCGACGGGGGTGGCCTGCGGATCGATGCAGGCGCGCCAGTCGACGATGCCGTCGCGCTTGGAGTAGATGGCGGTGAAGCCGACGTCGTCGGGCATCGGGAGCCGACTCTCGTCGAAGGACTCCCGGGCGCAGGCACCGGCCACGCAGCCCTCGCTCATCACTCCGGGCACGCCCGCCCTGTTGAGGGCCACGAGCCCGGCCACGCTCAACGTCAGTGAGAGGTGGTGCGCGCCGGGCGCCATCATCGGGCTGCCCATGGTGACGATGCCCGACACGAGGTCGGGACGCCGCACCGCAACGCCGCGGGCGAGCATGCCGCCGAGGCTGTGGCCGACGATCTGGACTCGGCTGCCCCGCCGCTCGGCGATCCGCTCCAGGCGCGATTCCACCAAGGCGGCGGCGTCGAGCGTGCAGCCCACGTTGACGTGGATGCTGGAGCGGTACGTGCGCCAGCCGTGCCGGCGCAGGGTGCGCGCCATCGCGAGCAGCGTGTAGTCGCCGGCGAGGAAGCCCGGCACCAGCAGCACGGGATCGCCCTGTCCCTGACTCTCGTCGGGGGCGTGCCCCAGCTCGCCGAGCCGGCTCACCGCGTACCGAGCGCTCTCGCGGCCCAGGCGTCGCTCCCGCGCGAGCGCGATCACCGGCGGTCGGCGGTAGCCGTCGGCGAGAAGGAAGGAACCCAGCGGGGAATCGCTCACACCCGGCACATTACGACGATGTTTCACACCCCGTGAGGCGAAACACACAATCGAGACCGAACCGCTACGGACATTTCTCGTGAGGTTGACTGTGGTCATGTCTACGACGGCAGACCGCTCATCCCCCGGCGAGTGCGAGGCCTCCGGGCTGCTCCGGGCGCCGGTCGGCAACGACGTCGAGCTGTGCTACCAGACCTTCGGTGACCCCGACGACGAGCCGCTGCTCCTGGTGATGGGCCTCGGCGGCCCGCTCACGTGGTGGCCGGAGAGCCTCTGTCGGCTGCTGGCCTCGATGGGCTTCCACGTGATCCGCTACGACAACCGCGACGCCGGGCGCAGCACCAGGATGCGCGGCCGGGTCGGCCGCGGCTCGGTCGTGCAGGCGTTCCTCGGCCTGCCCGTCAGGACGCCGTACACGCTGGTCGACATGGCGGCCGACGGCTTCGGGCTGCTCGACCACCTCGAGATCGACTCCGCGCACCTGGCCGGCGTCTCGATGGGCGGCATGATCGTGCAGTCGATGGCTCTCGCCGAGCCGACGCGGGTGCGCTCTCTCACCTCGATCTCCTCGACCACCGGGCGCCGCGGTGTCGGCTGGCAGCACCCGTCGCTGCTACCCACGCTGCTCGGTGGGGCCGCACCCGACCGCGAGACCTACGCCGAGCGCAGTGTCGAGACGTGGGGTCGACTGGGATCCCCGGCCTATCCGGCCACCGCCGACGCGCTGCGCGCGCGGGCCCGCGAGACGTGGGACCACGGGCTCGTCAACAGCGGCACGCTGCGTCAGATGCTCGCGATCCTCACCCAGCCCGACCGCACGGTCGGCCTCGGTGGAGTCGAGGTTCCGACGCTCGTCGTGCACGGCCTGGCCGACAAGCTCGTGCACGTCTCGGGCGGACGCGCCACCGCGGCCGCCGTCCCGGACGCCGAACTCGTGCTGCTCCAGGGCATGGGGCACGACCTGCCCGAGCCGCTGCACCCCGTATTCGCCGGCGCGATCCGCCGCGTCGCCGACCGGGCCTGAGAGCCGGGTCGGCGACGCGTCTCGCGAAAGCCGATCAGTCCGAGAGCCGCTCGCCGGTCTCGGTGTCGAAGACGTGCACGTTCGCCGGATCGGTCGTGACGTGCATGACCTCGCCCTTGGCGGGGTGGTGGCGACCGGCCACCCGCACGATGACGTTCGACGGCGCGCCCTCGACGTCACAGGAGCCGTAGACGAACGAGTCGGCGCCGAGCTCCTCGACGACGGTCACCGTGATCGGCAGGCCACCCTCGTCGGACCCCACGAGACGCCAGTTCTCCGGGCGGACGCCGACGGTGATGTTGCCCTCGAGCTTGGCCATCCCCGAGGGGGCGATCGGCACCTCGTAGCCGCCGATCATGGCCTTGCCGCCCTTGCCGACGGCCTCCATCAGGTTCATCTGCGGGGAGCCGATGAAACCGGCGACGAACAGGTTGGCGGGCTTGTCGTAGAGCTTCAAGGGGGTGTCGCACTGCTGGAGCACGCCGAGCTTCATCACGGCCACCCGGTCGCCCATCGTCATGGCCTCGACCTGGTCGTGGGTGACGTAGACCGTGGTGATGCCGAGATCCTGCTGGAGCTTGGCGATGTCGGTGCGGGTCTGAACGCGCATCTT
The DNA here is from genome assembly GCF_015319165.1 of Nocardioides acrostichi. GTDB lineage: Bacteria > Actinomycetota > Actinomycetes > Propionibacteriales > Nocardioidaceae > Nocardioides > Nocardioides acrostichi. The sequence continues at coordinate 38,269 of NZ_JADIVZ010000013.1, read as the reverse complement.
CGCGTCGAGGTTCGACAGCGGCTCGTCCATGCAGAACACCTGGGGCTGCCGCACGATGGCGCGGCCCATCGCCACGCGCTGGCGCTGACCACCCGAGAGCGCCTTCGGCTTACGGCCGAGGAACTCGGTCAGCCCGAGCATCCTGGCCGCCTCCTCGACGCGCTTGGCCCGCTCGTCGGTGGGCACCTTGGCCATCTTGAGGGCGAAGCCCATGTTGTCGGCCACGGTCATGTGCGGGTACAGCGCGTAGTTCTGGAAGACCATCGCGATGTCGCGGTCCTTGGGCGAGGCGTGGGTGATGTCGCGGTCGCCGATCCTGATACTCCCGGAGTTCACCTCCTCCAGACCGGCCAGCATGCGCAAGGTGGTGGACTTGCCGCAGCCCGAGGGGCCGACGAGCACCATGAACTCGCCGTCCTCGATGTGCAGGTCGATGCCGGGCACGGCCGGCTCGTCGGCGCCGGGATACCAGCGCTGGGCTTGCTCGAACGTCACAGATGCCATGAGTTTTCCTTTGCTCCTTCACCGGCAGGTACGTGCCGGACGATCCGTTGTGAAGTGACGCAGGTCACCCTAGCCGCGGCGCCGGTCACGCACCAGGTGCGGCTCCGGCGCGTGCCTCCACGTAGACGCTGGCCCCCAGCTCCACGAACTCTCGCGACTTCTCCGCGAAGGCCGCCCGCACGTCCTGGCTGATCCGCATGGAGCAGAACTTCGGTCCGCACATCGAGCAGAAGTGCGCGGTCTTGGCGGCCTCGGCGGGCAGCGTCTCGTCGTGGTAGGCCTGCGCGAGCGGAGGGTCGAGGGAGAGCGCGAACTGGTCGTGCCAGCGGAACTCGAAGCGGGCCTTCGACAACTCGTCGTCCCAGGCCCGCGCACCGGGGTGGCCCTTGGCGACGTCGGCGGCATGCGCGGCGAGCTTGTAGGTCACGACGCCGGTGCGCACGTCGTCGCGGTCGGGCAGGCCGAGGTGCTCCTTGGGCGTGACGTAGCAGAGCATCGCGGTGCCGTGCTGGGCGATGGTGGCCGCCCCGATCGCGGAGGTGATGTGGTCGTAGCCCGGCGCGATGTCGGTGGCCAGCGGGCCGAGGGTGTAGAACGGCGCGCCGTGGCACCAGTCGTGCGCGAGGCGCACGTTCTCGGGCACCAGGTCGAGCGGCACGTGACCAGGGCCCTCGACCATCACCTGCACGCCGCGCTCGCGCGCCCGCAAGGTGAGCTCCCCCAGCGTGCGCAGCTCGGCCAGCTGAGCATCGTCGTTGGCGTCGGCCAGGCAGCCGGGGCGCAGCCCGTCGCCCAGGCTGAACGAGACGTCGTAGGCAGCGAGGATGTCGCAGAGCTCGTCGAAGTGGGTGTAGAGGAAGTTCTCCTGGTGGTGGGCCAGGCACCAGCCGGCCATGATCGAGCCGCCGCGCGAGACGATGCCGGTGATCCGCTCGACGGTGAGCGGCACGTAGGCCAGCAGCACGCCCGCGTGCACGGTCATGTAGTCGACGCCCTGCTCGCACTGCTCGATGACGGTCTCGCGGTAGATCTCCCAGGTCATCGCGGCGGCGTCGCCCTTGACCTTCTCCAGCGCCTGGTAGATCGGCACGGTGCCGATCGGCACCGGCGAGGCGCGCAGCACGGCCTCGCGGGTCTCGTGGATGCCGGGACCGGTGGAGAGGTCCATCACCGTGTCGGCGCCCCAGCGCACGGCCCAGTCGAGCTTCTCGACCTCGCCGGCGGTGTCGGAGGTGACGGCGCTGGTTCCGATGTTGGCGTTGACCTTCACCAAGAAGGCACGACCGATCACCATCGGCTCCAGCTCTTCGTGGTTCACGTTGGCCGGGATGATCGCCCGGCCCGCGGCCACCTCGCTGCGCACCAGCTCGGCGTCGCAGCCCTCACGCGCGGCCGCGAAGCGCATCTCCTCGGTGACCACCCCGGCGCGGGCCAGCTGGAGCTGGGTGACGGGTCCGCCCCGACGGGCATCGGTCCACGCCCGCCGCGGGGTGGGCAGCCGGTCGTCGGCGTCACGCGCGGGCCCCGTGGTGCAGTAGCGGTCGAAGGTGTCGCCGTTGGTCAGCGCCACCCGGGTCACGGGCACCGCCACGCCGTCGTGGTCGACGAGCTCGCGGGTGTGGAAGGGGTGCAGGGGCTCGATGGTGGTCACAGTTCTCCTCCTGAGGGGTCGGTCGATCGGGTGTGGACGTGCGGGAGCGGGCCGCGGCCGCGGCCCAGGCGCCAGCCGGAGCCGGCGCGCAGTCGGTCGGTGGTGAAGTCGGACGCCGCCCGCGCGGCGTCGGCGACCAGGTCGCCGTGCGCGAGCCGCGCCGCCAGCGCCGCGCTGTGGGTGCAGCCGGTGCCGTGGTCGTGCGTGGTGTCGACGACCGGGTGCTCGAGCGGGACCGGGACGCAGCCGGGCTCGGCCAGCCAGTCGACGCAGGTCGTGCTCGGGCCGGCTCCGTCGGGGCCGCCGGTGAGCACGACGGTGCAGCCGAGCTCGGCCAGCCCGGCGGCCGCGTCGCGGCGGGGCAGATCGCGCCCGAGCAACGTGCGGGCCTCGTCGAGATTGGGGGTGACCACGGTGGCGAGGGGCAGCAGCACCCGGGTGTAGGCGGCGGCGACCCCGGCGTCGCCGAGCACCGCGCCGCTGGTGGCGACCAGCACGGGGTCGACCACCAGCGGGCGCCCGGGCCGGCCGGGCAGCGACTCGGCCACGAGGCGCACCGCCTCCGGCGAGCCGAGCATGCCGGCCTTGACGGCGGCGACCGGCAGGTCGTCGAGCACCGCCGTCACCTGGGCGCGCACCTCGGCCGGCGGCAGCACGTGCACCGAGTGCACGCCTACCGTGCTCTGCGCCGTGACGGCCGTGACCGCGCAGGCGCCGTGCACGCCGAGGGCGGCGAAGGTCGTGAGGTCGGCGGCGACCCCGGCCGCACCGCCGGAGTCGGTGCCGGCCACCGTGAGCGCCACGGGCGGGGTCCGAAACGGGTCCTGGCGCGCGGTCATGCGGCGCTCCTCACCGCGGCGAGCAGCCGCGAGACCTCGCCGGCCGGGTCGGCGCTGCGCATCACGGCGCCCATCACGGCCACGCCGTGGGCGCCCGCGCGGATCGCCGCGGCGGCGTTGTCGCCGTCCACGCCCCCGAGCGCGAAGGTCGGCAGGGGCGCCGCGCTCCAGGCCGACGCCGGCAGCACCGGCAGGTGCCCCGGCTTGCTCGCGCTGGTGGCGAACGGCGAGAGCATCGCCCAGTCCGCACCCGCGTCGGCTGCCTCGCGCAGCGTCTCGACGCCGTGGCACGAGCGGCCCCAGACCGCGTCGCCGCAGGGCTTGGGCTGCTGTTCGGCGAGGTGGATCCCGACCGCGGCGGGGTGCGTGCGCCGGGCCGTCACGACCCGCAGCCCGGGTAGCGCGGCGGCGCCCTCGACGAGGGCCGACCAGGCGCGGAGTTCGAGGTCGAGCTCGCGCACGACCACCGCCTCGAGTCCGGCGTCCACGCATTCGGCGAGGGTGGAGAGCAGGCCCCGCCCCAGCCGTAGCTGGGCTCGGTCGGTGAGCAGCAGTAGCCGCGGCGGGCTCCAGGATGTGCTCATGAGATCCTCCCCTCGGCGGGACTCGAGGCGCGGGCGCCCGCCAGCCGGGGGATCCGGCCGGCGCAGCGAGCCAGTGCCCCGGCCCGCACTCCGAGAGCGAGCGCGTGACCCATCGCCACCGGGTCGGCGGCCCGCGTGACGGCGCTGGCGGCGAGCACCGCGTCGCAGCCGAGCTCGATCGCCAGCGCGGCGTCGCTGGCGGTGCCGATGCCGGCGTCGAGCACGACGGGTACGTCGACGGCCGCCACCACGGACTCGATCGCGAACGGGTTGAGCACCCCCAGCCCCGACCCGATGGGCGAGCCGAGCGGCATCACGGCCGCGCAGCCCACGTCGGCCAGCCGACGCGCCAGCACGGGGTCGTCGGTGCTGTAGGGCAGCACGGTGAAGCCGTCGGCCACCAGCTCGGCCGCAGCATCGAGCAGACCGACGGCGTCGGGCAGCAGGCTGGTCTCGTCGCCGATCACCTCGAGCTTGACCCAGTCGGTGCCGAGCGCCTCGCGGGCGAGCCGGGCGGTGAGCACGGCCTCGCGCGCCGAGGTGCAGCCGGCGGTGTTGGGCAGCACCGGCACCTCGTGGGTGCGCAACACCTCGAGCAGCCCGCCGCGGGCGGTGCCGGAGGCGCGGCGCATCGACACGGTGACCGCGGCCGGCCCGGTGGCGGCGAGCAGGTCGGGCAGCAGCCCGGTGTGCGGCAGTCCGCCGGTGCCGAGCAGCAGCCGCGAGGTCATCGTGCGGCCGGCGAGGCTCCAGGTCATCGGGTCCGGATCAGCCACCTTGCACCGCCGTCACGATCTCGACGCGCTGACCGTCGGCGAGCGTGTGCGTGGCGAGCCGACCGCGGGGCACGACCTCGCCGTCGACCGCGACGGCCACGCCGTCGGCGACGGGCACGAGGTCGCGCAGGGTGGTGCCCGCGGGCACCGATCGGGGCTCCCCGTTGAGGGTCAGGTCGGGCACGGGGCCTCCAGGTGGTCTCGAGGGTCGGTGAGCGGGTGCACGGCGCCGGTCTCGAGGTGGTCGGCCACCAGCCGTGCGGTGAGCGGTGCGAGCAGCACGCCGTGGCGGTGGTGGCCGGCGGCGAGCAGCACGCCGGGGTCGCGGGTGGGGCCGATCAGAGGCAGCCCGTGGGGCGTGCTCGGCCGGTCGCCGACGGCACTCTCGACCAACGCGGCCCGATCGAGCCCGGGCACCAGGGCGACGGCGGCCTCGAGGAGCCGGCGCACACCCCCCGCGGTGACCACGGGCCGGCCGTCGTGCTCCTCGCTGGTGGCGCCGACGACGACTTCGCCGCCCGGCCGTGGCACGAGGTACACCGGTTCGCCGTGCGCCCAGCCACGCACGGTGGCCCGAGGCGGGTCGTCGGTGCGCAGCCGCAGGATCTCGCCGCGCACCGGGCGCACGAGGTGTGCGTACGGCGAGGGCAGCCGCGCCCCCGTGGCGAGCACCGTCACCTCGGCCTCGAAGGGGTCCGACGCCTCAGGGGCCACCGGCAGGCGGGCCAGCAGCGCGGCGAGCACGGCGCGCGGGTCGACGGAGTGGTCGTCGGGTAGGCGGACGCCGCCCACCACGCGGTCCGACAGCGACGGCTCGGCGCTCATCAGGGCCCTCCGGTCGAGGTGCTCGACCCGGGCCCCGGCCGCCTGCGCGAGCTCGGCCTGACGACGCACCGCCTGCAGGTCGCCGGCGTCGCGGCCGACCAGCAGCGTGCCGGTGCGGTGCAGGCGCACGCCGAGGCGTTCGGCGAACGCCGGCCACAGCCTCAGCGACTCCTCGCCGAGGGACCAGATCTCCGGTGAGGTGTGCTGCGCCTCGGCCGCCGGCGCGAGCATGCCGGCGGCGACCCGCGACGCACCCGAGCCGGGCTGTGGGTCGACGACCCGGACCTCGTGGCCGCGACACATGAGCTCCTCGGCGACCGCGAGACCGATGACACCGGCTCCGCGCACGAGCACCCGCATCAGGCGACCGCGTCGAGCAGCTCCCGGGCAGAGGCGAGGGGATCTCGATGTCGCCAGATCGCACCCGCCACGGCCACCCCGTGCGCCCCCGCGGCCCGCGCCTCGGCGGCCCGGCCGCCGTCGAGCCCGCCGATGCCGAGCAGAGGGAGCGCGCCGGTGGCCGCGTGCAGTGCGGCGCAACCGAGGGGGGCGGGCAGACCGGTCTTGGTCGTCGTGGCGAACAGCGGCCCGAAACCCGCGTAGTCGGCCCCGGCCTCCCGGGCCCGGCCCACCGCCGCGGCATCGCGGCAGGTGGCGCCGACGAGCAGGTCCGGGGCGATCCGACGGGCCGCCGCCACCGGTAGGTCGTCGGCGCCCAGGTGCACGCCGTCGGCCCCGGCGGCCAGCGCCACGTCGACCCGGTCGTCGACCACGACCACGCCGCCGGCGGGCCGCACGGCGTCGAGCACGGCGGCCACCAGCGCGAGCGCGGCCGCGTCGGTACCGGTCTTGTCGCGCACCTGGAAGCCCCGCACCCCGGCGGCGACGAGCCCGGGCAGGAGCCGGAGGTCGTCGTCCGGGCCCAGCAGGCAGAACAGTCTGGGCAGGTCGGAGGTGTGCTCGGTGATGTGCTGGGTGGTGTGCTCGGTGCTGCGAAGCGGCATGGCGCTCCCCGCTCCCTTCGCCGGCTTTACCCGGATCAGGTTCGACGGTCGGAGCGGCCCCAGCTCCCTCTCAGCCCGCTGCCGCGAGCTCCCGTGGTGGACGTCGGCCACGCTACTCCCCCGGCCCGGAGACTCAAGTGCCGGCGGCATACTGAGACCTCGTGAGCACTCCTGATCCCTTCGCCGAGCACACCGACCTGCTGCCGAGTCACGGCTCGAACGGCGCCGAGGAGACGCCGTATCGGCTGCTGACGACCGAGGGTGTCAGCACCTTCGAGGTCGGCCACGAGGACGGCACCAGCCAGACGTTCCTCAAGGTCGAGCCCGAGGCGCTGCGCCTGCTCACCGAGACCGCGATGCACGACATCGCCCACTACCTGCGCCCCGGCCACCTGGCGCAGCTGCGCCGCATCATCGACGACCCCGAAGCCTCGGGCAACGACCGGTTCGTGGCACTCGACCTGCTCAAGAACGTCAACATCTCTGCCGGCGGCGTGTTGCCGATGTGCCAGGACACCGGCACCGCGATCGTGATGGGCAAGAAGTCCGAGGGCGTGCTCACCGGCGGCGACGACGCCGCGCCGGTCAGCGCGGGCGTCCGCGACGCCTACACCAAGCTCAACCTGCGCTACTCCCAGATGGCGCCGGTGAGCATGTACGAGGAGAAGAACACCGGCACCAACCTGCCGGCCCAGATCGAGCTCTACACCAAGCCGACGCCCGACTCGGGCCCCGAGTACTCGTTCCTCTTCATGGCCAAGGGCGGTGGGTCGGCGAACAAGTCCTTCCTCTTCCAGGAGACCAAGGCGATCCTCAACCCGAAGCGGATGCTGGGCTTCCTCGACGAGAAGATCCGCTCGCTGGGCACCGCCGCCTGCCCGCCCTACCACCTGGCGATCGTCATCGGCGGCACGAGCGCGGAGTTCGCGCTCAAGACCGCCAAGTACGCCTCGGCGCACTACCTCGACGACCTGCCCACCTCCGGATCGGAGAGCGGGCACGGCTTCCGCGACACCGAGCTGGAGCAGCAGGTCTTCGAGCTCACCCAGTCCTTCGGCATCGGCGCCCAGTTCGGCGGCAAGTACTTCTGCCACGACGTGCGCGTCGTCCGGCTGCCGCGCCACGGCGCCTCGTGCCCCGTGGCGATCGCCGTCTCGTGCTCGGCCGACCGGCAGGCGCTCGGCAAGATCACGAAGGACGGCGTGTTCCTCGAGCAGCTCGAGACCGATCCCGCCCACTACATGCCCGAGGCCGGCATCGCCGACGACATCGCCGGCGGCGAGGTCGTGCAGATCGACCTCAACCGGCCGATGGGCGAGATCCTCGTCGAGCTGCGCCGGCACCCGGTCAAGACGCGGCTCTCGCTGACCGGCCCGCTGGTGGTCGCGCGCGACATCGCACACGCCAAGATCCAGGAGCGCTTGGACGCCGGCGAGGAGATGCCCCAATACCTCAAGGACCACGCCGTCTACTACGCCGGGCCCGCCAAGACGCCCGAAGGCCTGCCGTCCGGCTCGTTCGGCCCGACGACGGCGGGCCGCATGGACTCCTACGTGTCGTCGTTCCAGGCGGCCGGCGGCTCGATGGTCATGCTCGCCAAGGGCAACCGCAGCAAGGTCGTCACCGAGTCGTGCCAGGCCAACGGCGGTTTCTACCTGGGCTCCATCGGCGGCCCGGCCGCTCGACTCGCCCAGGACTGCATCACCTCGGTCGAGGTGCTGGAGTACCCCGAGCTCGGTATGGAGGCGGTGTGGAAGATCGAGGTCGAGGACTTCCCGGCGTTCATCGTCGTCGACGACCAGGGCAACGACTTCTTCACCGACCCCGGCGGCGCGGTCACCGTGCCGCTGTCGGGCGTCCGGGTGCGCTCGGCTCAGTAGCGCAGGAGGACACGCGTCCGCGCGGCAGCGCCGTCAGTTGCGGTTCGAGCCCGCCCGGCTGTTGGGGCCCGTGGGGCCTTCGTCGGTCTTGCCGGACTCGCCGTCGGGCTGACCCGCGACCGACTGGCTGTCGCTGATGGGGGTGTCGGCCTCGTCCGGGTCCAGGGCACCCACCTCGGAGACCTGGCCCTCGGACTGGCCCTGGGACTGGCCCTGGGACTGGCCCTGAGACTGGCGCCTCTGCTGGTCCGTGGCCTGGTCGTCACTCTCGTCCGCGTGTGCACTCATGTCCACGACGGTAGCCAGCCCTCGCCTCGTGCCTTCATCCGCAAGGAGGGCCCTTCGCCGCGCGGCGGGCCCGCGACGTCACTCTCGTCGGGCGCGATCGACCGGCGCATCGGCGGGCACGGGGTCGGGCGGGGCGGGCTCCCCGAGCGCCTCGTGGTCCCGCTTGCGCACCGCGTCGGTGATCTGATCGAGGTTGTTGCGCAGCAGGTCGGCAACCAGCTCGTCCATGCGCGGGTCACTGAGCATGTCGACCACCACCCGCAGCACGGTCTCGGTGACCTCGGAGACGACCGTGTCGTAGCCCGGCACCTTCCTCACCAGTCGAGCGTTGGGGTCGGCGGCGACCTTCTCGGCCACCAGGGCCTTCAGCTCGTCGTGGTTCTCCAGCAGGGCATCGGAGATGTTCTGGGTGTAGCGCCCGGTGCGCATCACCGCGGCCACCTCGTCGAGCACCACGATCGTGAGCGGGCGCTTGACCAGCTCGAGCACCCGATAGGCGAGACGGCTGGCCCTTTGCAGCACCCACGGCCGCTTCATCCCGAGTCGCACCAAGACGGCGCCGAGCAGGGCGGCGAGCACCGAGCCGCCGAGGAGGACCCCGGCCACGAGACCGAGCACCTGGAGGGTACTGAGCTGCTCGAGCCACTGGGACATGGGCGGGAGCCTACGGGTGCGCGAGGATGAAGCGATGAGACCCCTCGAGGCGGATTCCGACGCCCCCGTCGAGATCGCACGCGCCGAGTCCGAACGCGGCGAGCTGGTGCTGCGCCGACGCCGGGACGCCGACGGTCCGGTCGTGCTCGAGCTGCGGGCCAACGGGGTCTTCGTGATGGACACCCGCGAGGTCGGCACCGAGCAGGCACTCGCCACCGAGGCGCTGCGGCTCGTCGCCGCGCCCAGCCGGGTGCTGGTGGCCGGGCTGGGGCTCGGCTTCACGCTGCGCGAGGTGCTGGCCGACGCCCGGGTCGAGGAGGTGGCGGTCGTGGAGGTCGAGCCCGCGCTGGTGGGCTGGATGCGCGACGGCACCGTGCCGCACGGTCCGGTCGCGTTGGCCGACAAACGGGTGCGAGTCATCGAGGCCGACATCGCGGTCGCCCTCGCCGAGGCCGGCGACGCCCGATTCGATCTCGTGCTGCTCGACGTCGACAACGGTCCCGGCCACCTCGTGCACGACGAGAACGCCACCTTGTACCACGAGCCGTTCCTGCACACCGTACGTCGAGTGCTGCGGCCGGGCGGTGCGATCGTCGTGTGGTCCTCCGCCGCCTCTCCCGACCTCCAGGACTCGCTGAGCGGCGTCTTCGGCAACGCATCCGGCGTCCCCCTCGCGGTGCAGCTCCAGGGCCGCGAGGTGACGTACTGGCTCTATGCCGGCTCGCGCTGAGAACTCACCACAGTCGATGGGAACCTCGCGAGGGGTCAGCCGAGACCTTGCGAGCGGTCAGCCTGAGAGGCTCGCGCTAGGTTCGAGGGCGTGAGTGATGCGACCGGCGAACAGGGTGATTTCCGCACCGAGCACGACTCCATGGGCGAGGTGCAGGTTCCGCGTGACGCGCTGTGGCGGGCACAGACCCAGCGCGCAGTCGAGAACTTCCCCATCAGCGGCACGCCCATCGAGCCGGCCCTCATCCACGCCATCGGTCACGTGAAGGCCGCTGCAGCCCGCGCCAACGGCGCGCTCGAGGTGCTGGACGCCGACCGTTCGGCCGCCGTCGAGCAGGCGGCGTCGGCGGTGGCCGAGGGCCAGCACGACGACGCGTTCCCGATCGACGTGTTCCAGACGGGCTCGGGCACGTCGTCGAACATGAACGCCAACGAGGTCATCGCCTCTCTCGCGGCGCGGGCCGGGGTCGAGGTGCACCCGAACGACCACGTCAACGCCAGCCAGTCGAGCAACGACACCTTCCCGACCGCGATCCACGTCGCGGCCACGCTGGCCGTCACGGGCGACCTGATGCCGGCCCTCGACGTGCTGGCCACGTCGCTGGAGTCCAAGGCCGAGGAGTTCGCCGGCCTGGTGAAGTCGGGCCGCACCCACCTCATGGACGCCACCCCGGTGATGCTCGGGCAGGAGTTCTCCGGCTACGCCGCCACCGTGCGCTACGCCGTCGAGCGGTTGACCTCGGCGCTGCCGCGCGTGCGTGAACTGCCGCTGGGCGGCACCGCGGTGGGCACCGGCATCAACACTCCGGCCGGCTTCCCCCAGAAGGTGATCGAGGCGCTCGGCGCGCGCACGGGCGAGCCGTTCACCGAGGCCCGCAACCACTTCGAGGCCCAAGGCACCCGCGACTCCCTCGTCGAGCTCTCCGGCGTGCTCAAGACCATCGCGGTCGGCCTCACCAAGATCTGCAACGACCTGCGCTGGATGTCTTCGGGCCCCACCACGGGTCTGGCCGAGATCCACCTGCCCGACCTCCAGCCCGGCTCGAGCATCATGCCGGGCAAGGTCAACCCGGTGCTGCCCGAGGCCACCCTCATGGTGTGCGCGCAGGTGATCGGCAACGACGCGTGCGTCACCGTGGCCGGGGCCTCGGGGGCCTTCGAGCTCAACGTGGCCATGCCGGTCATCGCCCGCAACGTGCTGGAGTCCGTGCGGCTCCTCGCGGCGTCGACGCGCGTGCTGGCGCAGCGCACCGTCGACGGCATCACCGCCGACGCCGAGCGTATGCGCATCTACGCCGAGTCCTCACCGTCCGTGGTCACCCCGCTGAACAAGCACCTCGGCTACGAGGAGGCCGCACGGGTCGCCAAGGCGGCTCTGAAAGAGGGCCGCACGATCCGCGAGCAGGTCATCGAGATGGGCTACGTGGAGCGCGGCGACCTGACCGAGGAGCAGCTGGACGCCGCCCTCGACGTGGAGTCGATGACCCACCCCTGAGCGGCTACGGCTTCGCCGAGACTCCCCTCTGGGCCGGCGTCTTCATGCTCCTGCGCAACGGGCTGGGCATGGGTCTCTTCGCCTCACCCAATCGCGCCGGGATCATGAACAGCCTCCCCGGTGACCAGCGCGGCGGCAAGTACGTGCACCGCGACGACTGCGAGGGCCCGGCGTCCCTAGACGGCGTTGCGGCGCCAGGTGGCCTTCCGGCCGGAGTACCCGCCGCCCGACGCTGAAGGCCCCGGGGGCTCGGAATGCGAGAGGCCCCGGCCACCCGCGAGGGGGCCGGGGCCTGCTGTCTGGTCTGCGCGGAGACTCAGTACCAGTTGTAGGACTGCGAGTGCGACCACGCACCACAGGGGCTGCCGTAGCGGTCGGCGATGTAGCCGAGGCCCCAGCGGATCTGGGTCGCGGGGTTGGTGGCCCAGTCGCTGCCGGCCGAGGACATCTTCGAGCCGGGCAGGGCCTGCGGGATGCCGTACGCGCTGGAAGACGGGTTGTCGGCGTCGACCCGCCAGCCGGACTCCTTGTTCCACAGCAGATCCAGGCAGCCGAACTGGTCGGAGGAGAAGCCGAACTCGCCGAGCAGCGAACGGGCGATCGAGCGGGGGTCCATCTGGGAGACGTCCTCGCTGCGGGTGATCGCCGGCCCCTCCTGCTGGGAGAGCGCGGCCGCCTTGGCGGGGTCGGTGTCGGCGCGCCGGTCGGCACTGCGCGAGACGACCTCCCCGCGGTTGGCCCGAAGCGCACGCACCTGCGCCGAGTCGACCTTCGGGGTGCCGTTGTCGCTGACCTGGGCCGCCAGCGGCGTGATGGACGGCGCACTGGACACCAGGTCTGCGCCCGCCGAGGCCGAGGAACCCGCGAGTCCACCCGAGACCGCGACGCCGGTGGCGCCGACGGCGAACGCCGAGACCACCACGCCCGTGCGAGCGGCGGTGCGCGACGCCTCGGGCACGAGCGGACGCTTGGCGCCCGCGTGCTTGGGGACGTACTTCTTGTGCTTGGACACAGAGATAACCAGAGGGGTCGGGGTCAGTTTTCGGCCGCGACCCGGCCAGGGTTCCCCCCGAAGGTCACGAAATGATCTCGAGCCACCCTGCCCGACCGATCTGCTCGGCGCAAACTCGTGGCAAGCGTTTCTCGTCAAATCTGTGGACAACTCAGAAACATTCGTCACACCGGACCCACGCGTCACGTCCGGCACCGGGAGACCGCGGTGCCGGACGTCACGGGAGCTCGCGCCCGGAACCCGGGATCACTCAGCCACTGACGCTCTCCAGCATCTCCGTGACCAGCGCTGCGATCGGCGAGCGCTCGGAGCGGGTGAGGGTCACGTGAGCGAACAACGGGTGCCCCTTGAGCTTCTCGATGACCGCCACCACGCCGTCGTGGCGACCCACCCGCAGGTTGTCGCGCTGGGCGACGTCGTGGGTGAGCACCACCTTGGAGTTCGCCCCGATGCGCGAGAGCACGGTGAGCAGCACGTTGCGCTCGAGGCTCTGCGCCTCGTCGACGATGACGAACGCGTCGTGCAGCGAACGGCCCCGGATGTGAGTCAGGGGCAGCACCTCGAGCATGCCGCGGTCGAGCACCTCGTCGATGACGTCTTGGCTGGTCATCGCGCCGAGCGTGTCGAAGACGGCCTGCGCCCAGGGCGACATCTTCTCCGACTCCGAGCCGGGCAGGTAGCCGAGCTCCTGACCGCCGACCGCGAAGAGCGGGCGGAAGACGACCACCCTCTTGTGCTGACGGCGCTCCATGACCGCCTCGAGACCGGCGCACAGCGCGAGCGCCGACTTGCCCGTGCCGGCCCGTCCGCCCAGCGACACGATGCCGATCTCGGGGTCGAGCAGGTGCTCGAGCGCGATGCGCTGCTCGGCGGAGCGCCCGTGCAGGCCGAACGCCTCCTTGTCACCGCGCACCAGGTGCACCCGCTTGTCGGCGCCGACCCGGCCCAGCGCCGTCCCGCGCTCGGAGAGCAGCACCAGGCCCTGGTGGCAGGGCAGCTCGCGCCCCTCGTCGAGGTCGATCACCCCGTCGTCGTACAGCGCATCGAGGTTCTCGCCCGTGACGTCGAGCTCGGCCATCCCCGAGTAGCCGGGGTCGGAGTCGGAGATCCGCTCGCCGCGGTACTCCTGGGCGTCGAGGCCCACCGCACTGGCCTTGATCCGCAGCGGCAGGTCTTTGGAGACCAGACAGACGTCGGAGCCCTCGTCGGCGAGGTTCTTGGCGACCGCGAGGATGCGCGTGTCGTTGTCGCCGAGACGGAAGCCGGACGGGAGCGACGTGGCGTCGGTGTGGTTCAGCTCGACGCGCAGGCTGCCGCCGCTCTCCCCCACCGGGACCGGGTCGTCGAGGCGACCGTGGAGCACGCGCAGCTCATCGAGCCTGCGCAGCGCGCTGCGCGCGAAGTAGCCGAGCTCCGGGTGGTGGCGCTTGCCCTCCAACTCGGTGATCACCACGACGGGGATCACCACCTCGTGCTCGGCGAAGCGCCCGAGGGCGGCGGGGTCGGCGAGCAGCACGCTGGTGTCGAGCACGTAGGTCCGCACTGGTGTTCCCTTCACCGGACCACGACGCAGCACCCCGCGCCCGGTCCCTACCTCAGCTGGTCGGACCGGGAGCCCCGACGACGGGAGTGCCCGCCTCCGAGCGCACGACCGGCCGGGACCGGTGGTGCGGTGCAGTCGTGAACGTCCACGAACGGGCCTCCAGGTACGGCAGGCTTCCCCACCCGCCGATGTGCGTGAACCTAACCCCGTGGCCCAGCCCCCCACGACCGCCACGCCGCACCGGCTGCGTGAACATCACATTGCGCGCGGGCGGCGGTGGCGCCGCGACCGGCGCCGGCTCTCAGGCGCCGTAGCGACGCTCGCGCAGGGCGTAGGCGCGGATCGCGCGCAGGAAGTCGACGCGCCGGAAATCGGGCCAGTACGCCTCGCAGAAGTAGTACTCCGACCGTGCACTCTGCCAGAGCAGGAAGCCGCCGAGACGCTGCTCTCCGGAGGTACGGATCACCAGGTCGGGATCGGGCTGACCCTTGGTGTAGAGGTGGTCGCCGATCATGTCGACGTCGATCTGCGCGGCGAGATCCTCCAGCGAGGTGCCCCGCTCGGCGTGTTCGAGCAGCAGCGAGCGCACCGCGTCGGCGATCTCGCGTCGTCCGCCGTAGGGCACCGCGACGTTGACCAGCATGCCGTCGACGTCGCGGGTGGCCTCCTCGGCCGCCTTGAGCCGCTCGGCCGTGGCCGCGGGCAGCAGGTCGAGCGCTCCGACGGGGTGGAGCCGCCAACGACGCTGGTCGGCGAGGGAGTCGACGGCGTCGGCGATGATCTCCAGCAGCGGCTCGAGCTCGCGCGCCGGCCGGTTCAGGTTGTCGGTGGAGAGCAGCCACAGCGTGACCACCTCGATGCCGATCTCGTCGCACCAGCCCAGCAGCGGCTCGATGTTCGCCGCCCCGGCGCGGTGCCCGTGCGCGGTGTCGCGGCCGACCGCCTTGGCCCACCGGCGGTTGCCGTCGAGCATGACGCCGACGTGCTGGGGCAGGTTCTCGGGCAGCCGGCGCACCAGGCGCGCCTCGTAGGCCGGGTAGAGCACCCGGCGCAGGCCCCGCTTCCAGTCAGCCACCCGACCAGAGTAGTGGTGTGCGAGCTCACGCGCCGGAAGCGATGACGATCACGTGAAGGATCGTCCGGTCCTCAGCCGCTACCAAGGTCCGGCCGGTACGGTCGCGTCATGAACAGCCAGATCCCGCAGGCCGTCCGGGCCGGTGTCGAGGGCATCGCCGACCAGCTCGAGGAGCTGGCCGAGGAGATCAAGCCACGGTTGCGCGGCTGGCTGCACCTCGGGTCGGCGCCACTCACGCTCGCCGCCGGCATCGTGCTGATCGTGCTCTCGCCGAACGCCGCGACCCGCACCGCCTCGGCGCTCTTCACCGGCAGCGCGCTGCTGCTGTTCACCGTCTCGGCGATCTACCACACCGGCAGCTGGTCGCCACGCACGTGGAGCGTGCTGCGGCGCTTCGACCACTCCAACATCTTCGTGCTCATCGCCGGCAGCTACACGCCCTTCGCCGTGATCCTGCTCGACGGCGCCGCACGGACCCTGCTGCTCTCGGTCGTCTGGACCGGCGCGGCGCTCGGCGTGCTGTTCCGCATCTTCTGGACCGACGCGCCCCGATGGCTCTACACGCCCATCTACATCGCGCTGGGCTGGGCCGCCGTGTTCTTCATCCCCGACCTCTTCGAGGGGGCGATCTCGCTCGGCACCGGCATCGGCATCGCCGTGTTCGTGCTCATCGTGACCGGCGGCGCGCTCTACACCTTCGGTGGCGTGGTCTACGGACTCAAGCGCCCCAACCCGGCACCGCGCTGGTTCGGCTTCCACGAGGTGTTCCACAGCTTCACCGTGCTCGCCTTCGTCTCCCACTACGTCGGGGTCTCCCTGGCGACCTACTCCCTGCGCTGATCCGGAGGCCGGGGTACGACGGCGGCCACCACCCGCTCGAGCACCTGGTACAGCAGCGTGAGTGCGGCCACCGCGACGGTCACGTGCAGCAGCAGGGCCAGGCCCACCGACAGCACCACGCCCGCGGAGTAGAAGCGCCCCCACAGCACCGAGAGCAGCACCGGGACGACGACCGCACCCGCCGCTCCCCAGGCCAGTTCGACCGGCCAGGAGCCCTCGGGGATCCACCACACCCCGGGCGCCCACCAGGCGTCGACGTCGAGCAGATCCCACGTGGCGCACCAGCCGAGCACGACGATCGACCCGAGCGTGGCGGCCGGCACCACCTGGTACCAGCGGCGCCACCGTCCGGGCACGTCACCCCACGTCATGGTCGCCAGCGTCACGGCGCTCCACACGAGCCAGCGCCGGATCAGCGGCACCCCGGAGGTCGCCATCGCGTCGCGGAACACGCGGTCGGCCTGCACGCGGTCGACCACGTGCCCCTCGACCGACACGTAGGTCGGATCGTCGGGCGGGCCCACCAGTCCGTCGTGCAGCAGCGCTGCGGGGAGGTGGCGACCCACCCGCGGCACCAGCCACGCGAACACGCTCGGCACGCTGGTCAGGTCGGTCCGGAACGTGGGGAGGTCGCGGGGCACGAGCAGATCCCCCAGCTCGCCGTCGACGTACCCGATGCGACGCAGCAACGCGAAGGAGTCGGCGTCCTGCGCCGCGGCCGGACGCTGGAGACCGATGACGGCCGGCGCACCGTGGTCGGGCGGGACGTCGTCGCTGCCGCCGTCGAAGAAGGTCATGCGCACGCTGGGCCCGTGGTGCCGCGCACCACGAGTCGGGTCGGTACCTCCACGTGCTCCACGAGGCCGACCTCGCCGTCGTCGGGATCGAGTCTTTGGAGCAGGTGACGAGCCGCCGCGCGCCCCTGCTGCTCGACCGGCTGCTCGACCGTGGTCAGGTCGAAGAAGCCGGCCATGTCGTGCCCGTCGACGCCGATGACCGACATCTCGCGCGGGACGTCGACACCCGCCTCGAGGCACGACCGCAGCACGCCGTAGGCCATCTCGTCGCTGGCGCAGAACACGGCGGTCGGGCGTTCGCGCAGCTGGAGCAGGCGCCGACCGGCCTCGCGGCCACCGTCGAGAGTGAAGCCGCCGTCGAACTCCAGCGATTCCTCCGGATCGACGCCGGCGGCGCGCAGCGACTCCCGGTAGCCGTGCAGCCGGTCGCGCGGCGTGGCGAGGTCGAGCCCGTCGTCGGAGAGCTGGCCGACGTAGGCGATGCGCCGGTGTCCCAAGGCCACGAGGTGCTCGACGGCCACGCGCGCGACGTTCTCGTCGTCGATGCGCACGCTGGGCCACTCGTCGACGCGCGCGCCGAGGGTCACGGCGGGCACATCGTGCCGACCCAGCCACAGCACCTCCTCGGGGGTGGGCGTGAACCCCACCACCATCACCGCGTCGGCGCGCTTGGTGAGCAGCTGCGTGAGCAGCACGCGGCGCCGCGCCTCGGCATCGCCGCCGATGTTGTAGAGGAGCACGTCGTAACCGCGCTCGCGCAGCAGGCTCTCGGCCCCGTGCACGACGGTCGAGAAGTACCAGCGGGTCACCCACAACACCACGATCGCGATGGTGCGGGTGCGGCCTCCGCTGGCCAGTCCCACGGCGTGCGGCGACGGCGTGTAGCCGAGCCGCACCGCGGCGTCGAGCACCCGCTCCCGGGTGTCCGGCGAGACCCGGGGCAGACCCCGCAGCGCGCGCGACACGGTGGCGGTCGACACCCCGGTCTCGCGCGCGAGGTCGTGGATGCTCGTCATGCCACCCGCCCCACGGCTCGCGCGGGTTCTATCGTGTTCTCGTGAGCCACACCACACCGCCGCCCGCCCGCCTGCCCGACGGATCGCGACTCGAGCTCGGCACGGCCACCGCGTCCTACCAGATCGAGGGCGGGGTGGCCGACGACGGCCGCGGCGTCTCGATCTGGGACACCTTCGCGGCGCGGCCGGGCACCGTGCGCGACGGACGCGACGGCACCGTCGCGTGCGACTCCTACCACCGCTACGCCGAGGACGCCGACCTCGTGGCCGGCCTCGGCCTGGACTGGTACCGCTTCTCGATCGCGTGGCCCCGGGTGCTGCCCGAGGGCTCGGGGCGGGTCGAGACGCGTGGGCTCGACTACTACGACCGGGTCGTCGACGCGCTGCTCGAGCGCGGCGTCAAGCCCGCCGCCACGCTCTACCACTGGGATCTGCCGCAGCCGCTCGAGGACGCCGGGGGCTGGCTCGCGCGGGAGACTCCCGCCGCCTTCGCCGACTACGCCGAGGTGGTGTACGCCCGGCTCGGTGACCGCGTCGGGCTCTGGGCCACCCACAACGAGCCCTGGTGCGCCGCCTACCTGGGCTACGCCGCGGGCGTGCATGCTCCGGGGCGCCGTGAGGGCGGCGCCGCCCACCGGGCAGCCCACCACCTGATGTTGGGTCACGCCTGGGCTTCGGAGCGGCTGCACTCCTTGGGTGGGTCGGCGGGTGGGTGCGACGTCGGCATCGTGCTCAACCTGGCACCCATCCGCCCCGGACGATCCGAGGCCGTCGAGCTGGCCGACCAGATCGACGCGGTGCGCAACCGGGTCTGGCTCGACCCCCTGGCGCAGGGCGCCTACGACGACGGCCTGTTGCGGGTGGCGCCCGAGCTCGCCGACCCCGGGCTCGTGCGACCGGGCGATCTGGAGGCGATCCACGACTCCGCCGACTGGGTCGGCATCAACTACTACACGCCCGTGCGACCCGATGTGGTGGTCGCGGGCCGCCCGCCCCACCCCGAGCGCGACGCCTACCCGGGCACCGACCCCTTCGACCTGGTGGTTCCCGAACCGCGCACGGCCATCGGCTGGGAGATCGACGCGACCGGGCTGACCGACGTGCTGCGCGAGACCGCTGCGCGGATCGACCGCCCGCTGCTGGTGATGGAGAACGGCGCCGCCTGCAGCGACGAGGTGATCGCCGAGGGACGCGTCGCCGACGACGACCGCATCATCTACCTGCGCGACCATCTCGCCGCCGTCGATGTCGCTCGCGCCGAGGGCGTCGACGTGCGCGGCTACGTGGTGTGGACGCTGCTCGACAACTTCGAGTGGGCCGAGGGGTACACCAAGACCTTCGGCCTGGTGCACATCGACCACACCGACCAGCGGCGCACGCCGAAGGCGTCCTACGCCTGGTTGGCGGGCGTCGTCCGCGAGCGTTCGTCGAGCCTCACGGAGTGACATCTCACCCCTTCACGCTGCCGGCCAGCAGGCCGCGCACGAAGTAACGCTGGAGCGCGAGGAACACCACGAGCGGTAGGGCCAGCGACACGAAGGCACCGGAGGCCAGCAGCTGCCAGTCCTGGCCACGCTCGCCCACGAGCAGCTGGAGCTGCACGGTCATGGGCTGGAGCTGCGGTGAGCTGAAGACCTTGGCGACGAGCAGGTCGTTCCAGACCCAGAGGAACTGGAAGATGCCGAAGGCGGCGATCGCCGGCGCCATCAGGGGCAGCATGATGCGGGTGAAGATCTGCACGTGGCCGGCCCCGTCGACACGGGCCGACTCGATGAGCTCGCCGGGGATCTCCCGCATGAAGTTGTGCAGCAAGAAGATGGCGAGCGGCAACGCGAAGATGGTGTGCGACATCCACAGCCCGTAGAGGCCACCCGCGGGCGCGTCGCGGCCTCCGAGTGCCGGCAGGAAGCCAGGGGGCTGGGTGTAGAGAGTGAGCAGCGGCACGAGCGTGACCTGGATCGGCACGATCTGCAGCGCGAAGACCGCCACGAAGAGCGTGTCGCGGCCCTTGAACTTCATCCACGCGAACGCGTAGGCGGCGAGAGTCGCCAGGCTGATCGGGATCAGCACCGCCGGCAGCGTGATGACCACCGAGTTGACGAAACTGGTGCCCAGCCCGGCACCACCACTGCCCCCGGAGAGCACGTCGCTGTAGTTCTTCAGCGTGAACGAGGGGTGGGTGAAGATGTTCCACCACCCGTCGCTCTTGACCTGGTCCTCCGGGCGGAACGAGGAGAGCAGCAGCCCGAAGGTGGGCAGCGTCCAGAGGACGGCGATGACCAGCGCGACGAGCGAGGCCGCCCACCCGGTCAGGCTGTTCTTGGCGGCGGACGACGCGCTCTTGCGCGGCGCCGCGGTCTCGGCCACCTCGACCTCGGCGGCGGCCTCGGTGGTGATCGCAGGCGTGCTCATCGGGCCTCCAGCTTGCGCATCTGACGGATGTTGTAGATGACGATCGGCACCACCAGCAGGAAGATCACGACCGCGATCGCGGTCGCCAGACCCTGGTTGTTGGCCACGAAGTTCTGTCGGTAGAACTCATAGGCCAAGACGCTGGTGTTGAAGTTGCCGCCGGTGGCGGTCTGCACGATGTCGAAGACCTTGAGGGTGGCGATGGTGATGGTCGTCAGCACCACGATGAGCGTGGGCCGGATGCTCGGCACGGTGATGTGCCGGAAGATCTTGAACCCACTGGCGCCGTCGAGTCGGGCGGCCTCGAGCATGTCCTCGGGGATGGCCTTGATGCTCGCCGAGAGCAACGTCATGGCGAACCCGGCCTGGATCCAGACCAGGATGACGATGAGGAACAGCGTGTTCCACGGATCCTTGAGCAGGAAGTTGTACGTGTCGAGGTGCAGCCAGACGAGCAACTGGTTGAGGAACCCGATCTGGGTCTGGTCACCCGCCTTGTAGTCGTACATGAACTTCCAGATGATCGACGCGCCGACCATCGAGATCGCCATGGGGAGGAAGAGCAGGGCCTTGTAGAACTTCTCGAACGGGGCCCGGTCGACGAGCACGGCGTAGACCAGACCGATGCCGGTCGAGACGATCGGGGTCAGCACCACCCACAGCAGCGTGTTGCGCAGCACCTCGAGCTCTTGGCTGTTGGTGAACAGCGTCTTGTAGTTGTCGAGCCCCACGAACTCCTGCACGAAGATGTTCGAGCCGCCGTGCAGGGACTGCCAGGCCGTGAGCACCGCCGGGTAGAGCAGGCCCAGACCGATGAGGGCCAGCGAGGGGAGCAGGAAGGCGGCGGCTTGGATGCGCTCGCCGGTCTTGGACTTGAAGAACTGGGTGGCCAGCAAGATGCCGGCCACGACGGCGTAGAAGATGGCGATGGCGATCACCATCTGGAGCAGCTTCTCGGGTGTGCTCATCGAGGTGGGCCTCCTGACGTGAGCCGGGCGAGACGGTCTGGCGAGTCGGTCTGGCGGGACGAGGGCGGGCGGCCGACCCGGTGGGGTCGACCGCCCGCCGTCGATCAGGAGGAGGGCCAGCTGTCCTCGATGTTCTTCAGAGCATCCGAGGTGCTCTCACCTGTGATCCAGGCGGTCATCTCCTTCCAGAAGGAGCCCGCACCCACGGCGCTGGGCATCTGGTCGGAGCCGTCGAAGCGGAACACGGCCTCCGGGTCTTGGAGCGTCTCGGCGGAGAGCTGGTCGATCGGGCTGGCGAGGTTGTCGATGTCGAGCCCCGTGTTGGCGCTCACCCAGCCGCCGCCCGGCGTGGCCTTGGCCTTCTCGTTGGCCCAGACGTCGGAGGAGAGGTAGGTCTGGAAGGCCTGCACCTCGGGCCGGTCGTCGAACGCGGCCACGAACTCGCCGCCGCCGAGCACGGGCTTGCCGTAGTCATCGCTGGTCGTCGGCAGGTAGAACGCGAAGACGTCGCCGTCCTCGGACACCTTGGTGCCCTCGGGCCACTGCGCGGCGTAGAAGCTGGCCTGGCGGTGCAGGGCGCACTGACCCTTGAGGATCGGCAGGCCGCCGTCTTGGAACGCGGTGGTGGCGATGGAGTCGACGTCGCCGAAGCCGCCGTTGACGTAGTCGGGGTTCTTCAAGATGCCGCCGACGAGGTCGAGTGCCGTCGCGATCTTGTCGTCGTTGAACGGGATCTCGTGGTTGACCCACTGGTCGTAGACATCGGGGCCGTCCTCGCGCAGGACGGCGTCCTCGAGCCAGTCCGTCGTCGGCCAGCCGGTGGCCTCGCCCGACTCGATGCCGGCACACCAGGGCTTGATGCCGGTCTTCTCGATCTCGTCGGAGAGCTTGAGCATGTCGTCCCAGGTCTCGGGGACGGTCCAGCCGTTCTTCTTGAACATCGACGGCGAGTACCAGACGAACGACTTCACGCTTGCGCCCAACGGGGCGGCGTAGAAGGTGCCGTCGACGGTGCCGTAGCCCTTCCAGTCCTCGCCGAACCACTTGTCGACGTTGTCGGCGACCGGCTGGGGGGCCGCGACGACCTGGCCGGAGCCGACGAGTGTCTTGAGCAGACCCGGCTGTGGGATGTAGGCGATGTCGGGCGCGTTGCCCGCCTTGACCCGGACCACGATCTGGGTCTCGAACTGGTCGGAGCCCTCGTAGTCGACCTTGGCCCCCGTGCACTTGGTGAACAGCTCATAAGACTGCTCCTGCGCGGCCTGCTCGGGCGGGAGGATCGAGGTGTAGACCGAGACGGACTTGCCGGTCAGGTCGCCGAACTGGGTGAGCTGCTCGCAGCCATCGACCCCCTCGCCCGGCGAGGTGCCGCCGGCCGTCTGGGTATCGGCGCTGCCGCCGTCGTCGCTGCCGCAGCCGGCAAGCCCGAGCCCGGCGACCGCCACGACGGCCAGGGCCGCGGTGCGGAATGTGCGTGTGCGCATGTGATCCCTCTCTCGAAATCGGTGGGGCACAGGGACTGTGGGCCACCCCGTCTCCCTCACTGCGTAAGGAGGATGAAAGCGGTTGCGCAAATGTCTCGTCAAGGATGCACGATCACGATCGTGTAACGGTCGTCACAGTGTCATCCGTGGCGACCGCCACCTCCCCCTGTGGCGTGCATCACACTCTAGGAAGGTGGTCGACCGGGGTCAACCGGCTGGATTCGGCCTCATCTCACGTCGATACCCGGACGTCGATGCCCGGACGTCGATCATTCGGGGCGGGTCGCGCACATTCGGTGTCCAAAGTCCCTCAACCCGCGGCCGTCCCGACCGATGCATCAGTCATGGCACGCATTCTGATCGCTGAGGACGACGAAGACCTGCGCCTGCTCCTGCGCCTGGTGGTGCAGCGGGCCGGCCACGAAGTGGAAGGGGTTCCCGACGGGATACAGGCGCTGCGCGCCATCACCAAGGGCGGCTACGACCTGGTCGTGCTCGACAACTCCATGCCCGGGATGACCGGGCTCGAGGTGCTCCACGCCTGCGCCGACCTCGAGGAGGCGAGCCGGCCGATCATGCTCATGCTCTCCGCCCTCGCCACGCGGCAGGACATCCGGCGCGGCTACGTGGCCGGCGCCGACGACTTCCTGGCCAAGCCGTTCTCCCGCGAGGAGCTGGTGGAGCGCATCCACCTCCTGCTCGACGAGCGCGCCATGCAGTTCGCCATGGGCGGCCACCCCGGCACCGCTGCCGGGGGCGTCGCCTGACTCTCCCTGCCCGCGGCGCCACTCGCCGCTTCCCGGGTCAGGCCGCGCCGTGCGGCCGGGCTGTCCGTGCCAGCTGCCCACCCGGGACCACCGGGCCGCTACGTCACTCCCTGGGCGTAGCGGCCCGGCTCGTTCGTTTTCACCGCTCCTGCCCAGCCGCGCCGTGTGGCACACTCTGCCGACACGAGAACACGTTCTAGTACCGCGGAGGGTCGATGGACGCAAGGGTGCGCCGGTCTCTGTGGAGTACTCGCGTGCTCTGGCGCAGCGGCATGATCGGGCCGCTGAGCCCCCTGGCGCTGGCGCGCATGGCCGCGGTCCTGCGCCGCGGCGTCTCCCCCACGTCCGGCTTCGCCCTCGCCGCCGCGAAGCACCCCCACGCCGTCGCACTCGTCGACGAGCGCGGCCCTTTGACGTGGCGCGAGCTCGACGAGAGCGCCGATGCCTGCGCGGCCGGACTGCTCGCCCTGAGCGGAGGCACCCCCGCCACGATCGCCGTGCTCGCGCGCAACCACCGCGGCTTCGTCCAGACTCTCGCGGGTGGCGCCCGCACCGGCGGCGACGTGCTGCTGCTCAACACCTCCTTCTCGGCGCCCCAACTGCGTGACGTGCTCCGCCGGGAGGGCGCCTCGGTGATCGTCCACGACGCCGAGTTCGCCGCCGTGGTCGACGAGGCCACCGCCGACCTCCCCGACCTCGGCCGGGTCATCGCCTGGGCCGACGAGCCCACCCCCGGGGTCGAGACGCTCGACGCGTTGCTGCGCGCACACCACGGTCGTCGGCCGCCCTCCCCCGAGCGCCGCAGCGCCGTCATCCTGCTCACCTCCGGCACGACCGGCACACCGAAGGGCGCGAAACGCTCGACCGGAAGCGGCGGCACCCTCGCCGCCATGCTCGACCGCATCCCGTGGAGGGCCGGTGAGACCGTCGTCGTCGCGGCACCGATGTTCCACGCCTTCGGCTTCGGCCAGCTGCTCATCGCCGCCGCCATGGGGTGCCCCGTCGTGACGCGACGACGCTTCGACCCCGAGGCGACCCTCGCGATGGTCGACGGGCACGGCGCCACCGGCCTCGCCGTCGTGCCGGTGATGATCGAACGGATCACCGACCTGCCCGCCGAGACCCTCGACCGCTACCCGTGCGCGAGCCTCCGCTTCGTCACCGCGAGCGGATCACGCATGCGCCCCGACGCGGTGGTCGCGTTCATGGATCGCTTCGGGGAGACGATCTACAACTCCTACAACGCCACCGAGGCCGGGCTGATCAGCACCGCGACGCCCGCCGACCTGCGCCACGCCCCCGACACGGCAGGCCAGCCGCTCGCCGGCACCGAGCTGGCGATCCTCGACGACGACTGGCACCCCGTGCCGACCGGCCAGGTCGGGCGCATCTGCGTGCGCTCGGGCACGGCCTTCGAGGGATACACCTCGGGTGAGACCAAGGAGCACACCGCGCACGCCGGCGAGGAGTGGATGGTCAGCGGCGACGTCGGAAGACTCGACGACGGCGGCCGGCTCTTCGTCGTGGGCCGCGACGACGACATGATCGTCAGCGGGGGGGAGAACGTATACCCCATCGAGGTCGAGAAGATCCTGGGTGCCCACGACGCGGTCCGCGAGGTCGTGGTCGTCGGAGTCGACGACGAACAGTTCGGCCAGCGCCTCGCCGCGTACGTCGTGCCGACGCCAGACGCGCCCGACCCCGCTGCGCTCACCGTCGTCCTCAAGGAGCACGTGAAGGCCCAGCTCGCCGGGTACAAGGTGCCGCGCGACGTCGTCCTGCTCGACGAACTCCCCCGCAACGCCAGCGGCAAGGTCGTCGTGCGCTCGCTGCCCGCGGCCGGGTCCGCCCACTCCGAAGGGTGAAACGGGTGTGAGCCACGAGGAGAGCGGGTACAACCGCCGAGTGAGAGAAGGGAGAGTGGCCATGAGGCGAAGCCTTCACCTGGAGCACAAGCCGGCCAGCGTGGCAGCGGCGCGGCGCCAGTTGCGCGATTTCCTCCACGAGGCAGGCATCGCCGAGCCCCTCTCCTTCGAGGCCTCCCTGGTCCTCAGCGAGCTGGTCACGAACGCCGTCGAGCACGGTGCCCCCGACGCCTCCGGCGGCGTGCACGTCGTGCTGGCTCTGGTCGACCACCACCTCACGCTCGACGTCAGCGACGGCGGCGCGGGTCACCCCGAGGCCCGCGATGCCAACGCGTTCGACGACTCCGGCCGCGGGCTGCTGCTCATCGCCGAGATGTGCACCGAGTGGCATGTCGACCACGCCGCCGGCACCCGCGTCGTCGCCGAGATGGAGCTCGCGGCGGCCTGAGCCGAGGTCCGACGCCGCACCCGAGGTCACAGTCTGGATCGCAGCACCTCGTGGCCGGCGGCATCCGTCACGACGACCGCCGTCGCGTCGTCCCGCAGCACCGCGGACCCCAAGAAGCAGACCATCTCCGGCACCACCGCCCCGATCGACCCGGACAACGACCACGACGGTGGCGTCTTCACCGTCGACGGAATCCCGGAACCGGTCAGCTGACCGCGCGCCCCTCCACGCGGGCCGCGGGCGACACCACGTCGCTCGGGAACAGCCCGCGTGGCGCATACTGACTCCGGCCTCGCGGGCCCGAGCGGGCCGGCCGGGGGACGAGCACGCGGGCCGCGCCACCTGAGTCTTCCGGAGGATCCGTGCCCGACAGCGACCCGCTGCGCGATCGCTACCAGCTCGAGGACCGCCTGGGGGCAGGTGGCATGGCCGAGGTCTTCCGGGCCACGGATCTGCTGCTGCAGCGCCAGGTGGCCGTCAAGGTGCTCAGCACGCGGGCCGGCGACGAGACCGACCGGGCCCGCTTCACCGGCGAGGCGCGCACCCTGGCCGGGCTCAGTCACCGCGGGCTCGTGACCGTGCTCGACGCCGGCATCGACCAGGAGCGACCGTTCCTCGTGATGGAGCTGGTCGAAGGCCGCACACTGGCCGATGCCATCGCCGAGGGCCCGCAGCCCTCGGAGTCGGTCGCCCGGATAGGCGCCGCGGTCGCCGAGGCCGTCGCCTACGCGCACGGGCGAGGCATCGTGCACCGCGACGTCAAGCCCGCCAATGTGCTGCTCGGCGACGACGGGCGGGTGCTGCTCGCCGACTTCGGCATCGCGCGGCTGCTCAGCGACGCCGCCCGGCACACCCGCACCGGCACGACCATCGGCAGCGCGGCCTACCTCTCCCCCGAGCAGGTGCGCGGCGAGGACGTCGACACCTCCGCCGACGTCTACTCGCTGGGCCTCGTGCTCCTCGAGGCCCTCACCGCGCAGCGCGCCTTCCCGGGCCCGGCCACCGAGTCGGCGATGGCCCGACTGCACCGGGATCCCGACATCCCCACCGCCTTGGATGCGGGCTGGCGTGAGCTCCTGGGCGCCATGACCGCCGCCGAGGCCGCGCAGCGCCCGACGGCGTCGGCCGTCGCCCAGGCCCTGGCCGGCGGCACCCCGGGGGCGGGGACGACCGCCGTGCTGACCGCACCGGTCGCAGCCACGAGCGTGCTGGCCTCCGCCCCGGCGACGGCGCCCACCGGCGAAGCCGCCGTGCAGGACGACGCCTGGACCGACCGGGCCGGCAACGCGATCGCGCGGTCCCCTGCTGTCGCGCTCGCTCGCTGGCGGGCCCTCGAGGCGAACCAGCGAGGTGCCGCGATCGCGGTCGCCGCGATCGTGCTGCTCATCGTCATCGCGGCCGTCGCCGCGGGCGCCGGCGGCGACGGCTCCGCCCCCTCCCCCGAGTCTCCGGCGCCCTCGCGCTCTGCTCCCACCGAGCCCACGTCGTCCGCCCCGACGTCGCCGACCACCTCCCCCAGCACCACGACCCCCACCACCGCGCCCGGCGGGCCGGCCGACGGCCCGAAGAAGACGAACCCGGGTCAGGGCCCGGGTCAGGGCCCCGGTCAGGGTCAGGGCCCCGGTCAGGGTCTTGGTCAGGGTCCGGGTCAGGCGAAGGGCAAGAAGAAGTAGCCGGTCAGGTCGCCGCCCGTAGGCTGGGTGCATGGCTACCGTCGAGCTGACCGCCGAGAACTTCGAGTCCCACGTCAAGGACGACGACATCCTGCTCGTCGACTTCTGGGCGTCGTGGTGCGGCCCGTGCAAGCAGTTCGCCCCGACCTACGAGAAGGCCTCCGAGGCCCACGCCGACATCACCTTCGGGTCGGTCAACACCGAGGAGCAGCAGCAGCTCGCAGGGGCTGCGGGCATCTCCTCGATCCCGACGCTGATGGCGTTCCGCGAGGGCATCCTCGTGTTCGCCCAGCCGGGTGCACTGCCGCCGGCCGGACTCGAGCAGGTCATCACCGCCGTACGCGGTCTCGACATGGACGACGTGCGCCAGCAGATCGACAACCAGCAGCAGGAGGGCTGAAGGGCCCTGGGGCGCCGATCAGGCGTCCTGCTGCTCGGCTTTCGTCGCGGGGTCTGCCTCCGGCTCGTCACCGTAGACGCCGCGGCGCTTGGCGTCGTCGGCCTTGCGCAGTTGCTTGGTGAGGCTCCACCCGAGCAGACCGACGACCACGAAGAGCCCGATGAAGAGCGCGAACGCGCCCCAGCCGGCCTTGACGTCGTTGTCGTCGGGGATGGGGTCGGCAAGTCGCACGAGCAGGGTCACGGCGTCGCTGGCGACCAGGGCGAGCGTGGCGGGGATCATCGGGCGCCTCCGGGGGCATCGACGAGCAGACCGGCGAACAGGTCGTCCTCCGGCGCGATCGAGCCTACGTGGGAGGTCACGAGCTCGAAGTCCTCGGTCGGCCACACCTGCGCCTGAAGCTCCCGGGGGATCGAGAACCAGTGCCCGTCGGGGTCGATCTGCGTGGCGTGGGCCAGCAGCGCCTGGTCGCGGACGCCGAACCAGTCGTCGCACACGACCTTGGTGGTGACCCGGGCGTCCCATTCCGGCTCGGGCTTCCACTGCTTGAGCCGTTCACCCCACGGCGACTCCAGGCCGTGCTCGAGAGCGATGTCGTGCAGCCGCTGCATGCGCTCGCGGTTGAACGAGTGGTGGTAGTAGAGCTTGGACACCTGCCAGGGCTCACCCAGCTCGGGGAAGCGCTCCGGGTCGGCTGCGGCCTCGAAGGCGGCCACCGACACCTGGTGGCACATCACGTGGTCGGGGTGCGGGTAGCCGCCACGCTCGTCGTAGGTGGTGAGCACGTGGGGGCGCACCTCGCGGATCAGCCGCACCAAAGGCACGATCGCCTCGTCGAGCGGGACCAGGCCGAAGCAGCCCTCGGGGAGCGGCGGCTTGGGATCCCCCTCGGGCCAGCCGGAGTCGACGAAGCCCAGCCAGTGCTGGGTGATGCCGAGGATGTCGCGGGCGCGCTCCATCTCCTGACGGCGCACCTCGGTGATGTTCTCGAGGATGTCGGGGCGCTCCATCTTGGGGTTCAGGATCGAGCCCCGCTCACCGCCGGTGCAGGTCGCCACGTGCACCTCGGCACCCTGCGCGACGTACCGCGCCGTCGACGCCGCGCCCTTGCTCGACTCGTCGTCGGGGTGAGCGTGCACGTGCATGAGCCGCAGGCCGGCATACGACGGCTCGTACCGCTGCTCGTGGGGGTCGTTCGCCATGGTGGCCATCGTAGGTGGGAGCATGCAGCGCGTGGACGCAAGGGACGCGCCGGGCCCGACCGAGGGCCAGGCTCCGGTGCCGGGACTGGCATCGCGGTACGGCACCCCGCCCGCGTGGCGCGGCCGGGTCGCGCTCGCCGTCGTGGCCGTCGTGATCGCGGCTCTGGCCGCCCTGCTCGGATGGGCCGCCTGGAGCACCGCCACGCCCGAGGTGCGCTCCTCCCTCGTCGGGTTCGAGGTGGTCGACGACAACACCGTCGACGCCACGGTGCAGGTGCAGCTCGCCGACCGGGCCGCCGGCGTGCAGTGCGTGCTACGGGCGATCGCCGTCGACAAGTCCACCGTCGGGGAGGTCACCTACGCGCCGGACTCCTCCGGCACCCGGGAGATCGAGATCCGCACCTCCCGCGGGGCCACCTCGGTGGAGAACGTCGGCTGCACGGCCGACGGCCAGAACCGCCCACGCTGAGCCGGATCCTCGCGGACTCCTCCCCAGGGGTGGTGCGACGACCTGCGTCCCGACCGCTTGGCCGCTATGCTGGCCCGATCCGACAGTGGGCCGGGCCGCCCACCAGGCGAGGCCCGACACCCTGGCCGACTCATGGCTGGCCCACTGTCCTGACCGACGAACGAAGCGTCGGATCCACCTGACCCAGACACATCGGGTCATGGGATCGACGCGTAGACGCAGGAGACATCCCCATGACGCAGTCCACCGAGCAGGGCACCATCTGGTTGACCCAGGACGCCTTCGACAAGCTCCAGGCCGAGCTCGCCGAGCTCAAGGGCCCGGTGCGTCAGGAGGTCATCGAGCGCATCTCGGCCGCTCGTGACGAGGGCGACCTGAAGGAGAACGGCGGCTACCACGCCGCCCGAGAGGAGCAGGGCCGGCTCGAGGGCCGGATCCGTCAGCTCGAGGACATGCTCCAGCGCGCCGAGGTCGGCGAGACCCCCGAGGACGACGGCACGGTCTCCCCCGGCATGAAGGTCACCTACAAGTTCGTGGGCGATGACGACGACGAGGCCGAGACCTTCCTGCTCGCGGCCCGCGAGATGGAGGACTCCGTCGAGGGCCTCAAGGTCTACTCCCCGCAGTCGCCGCTCGGCTCAGCCATCATCGGCGCCAAGAAGGGCGAGACGGTCGGCTACGAGGCACCCAACGGCAAGGTGCTCCAGGTCGTCGTCCTCGACGCCGTCCCCTTCACCGGCTGAGTCACCGGCTGAGTCACCGGCCGAGGCTCACCTGGTAGCCCCGCGCGCGGAGCTGCTCCAGCACCAGCTCGGAGTGCTCCGCACCGCGGGTCTCCAACGAGAGCTGCACGTCGACCTCGTCGACGTGCAGCCCCGGCGCGGTGCGCTCGTGGGCGACCTCCAGCACGTTCGCACCCGAGGCGCCCACGCAACCGAGCAACTCGGCGAGGCCACCGGGAGCATCGGCAATGGTGACGTGCGCACTGAGGTAGCGCCCCGCCGCTGTCATGCCGTGCCGGATCACCTTGCCCAGCAGCAGGGGGTCGATGTTTCCGCCCGAGACGACGGCGACCGTGGGGTCGGTGAACGACGCGGGATCCTCCAGCAGGGCCGCCACGGCGGCCGCCCCGGCCGGCTCGGACACGAGCTTCGCCCGTTCGACCAGTGAGAGCACGCCGCGCGCGAGGGCGTCCTCACTGACCGTGAGCACGTCGTCGACGTGGTCGCGCACGGCCGCGAACGTGAGGTCGCCGGGGCGGCCGACCGCGATGCCGTCGGCCATGGTGCGCATCTGGTGCAGCGGCGTGGGCCGGCCCGCCGCGAGCGAACCCGGGTAGGCCGCGGCGTCCTTCGCCTGGACGCCGATCACACGCACGTCGGGGCGCTGGAGCTTGACGGCGAGCGCGACGCCGGCCAGCAGCCCACCGCCGCCGGTGGGCACCACCACCGTGCGCACCTGGGAGCACTGCTCGAGGATCTCCAGGCCGACCGTGCCCTGACCGGCGACGACGTCGGCGTGGTCGAAGGGGTGGATGAACGTGGCGCCGCTCTGCTTAGCGTGCTCCTGAGCGGCGGCGAGGGCATCGTCGAGTTGGTGGCCCACGAACACGACCTCCGCCCCGTACCCCCGGGTGGCTCGCTCCTTCGGGATCGGCGCCCCCTCGGGCATGAACACGGTCGCCCGGATGCCGAGCAACTGCGCCGCCAGCGCGACGCCCTGGGCATGGTTGCCGGCAGACGCCGCGACCACGCCGGCGGCGCGTTCCTCGGGGCTGAGCCGGCTGATGCGCACGTAGGCGCCTCGGGCCTTGAACGAGCCCGTGCGCTGGAGGTTCTCGGCCTTGAGGAACACCTCGCCGCCGGTGTGCTCACTGAGCCAGCGCGACTCCTCCATCGGCGTGAGCACCGAGACCCCGGCGAGCACGTCTCGCGCCGTCCGGATCTGGTCGAGTTCGATGCCGCTCATTGCTCCTCTTCCTCGGCGGGATCCGTGCCGGGATCGTCGGCATCGTCGGCCAGCTCCGAGGCGGCGTCCGCATCGTCGGCTCGCACCGCGTCGAGCATCTCGAGGGGATCGTCGCCGGGGTCGGTGCCGGCGGCGAGATGCAGCCCGACCGCGTTGACGGCGGCGGCGAGCGGCACCGCCACGAGCGCGCCGGCGATGCCCGCGACCAGTACGCCCGCACCGATCGCGACGATCACGCCCAAGGGGTGCACCGACACCCAGCGGCCCATGAGGAACGGCTGGAGCACGTGGCCCTCGATCTGCTGCACCAAGACGACACCGCCCAGCATCAGCAGGGCCGTGAGCGGGCCCTGGTCGACCAGGGCCACCAAGATCGCCACCGTGCCGGCGACCGTGGCGCCCACCATCGGCACGAAGGCACCGAGGAAGACGAGCACGCCGATGGCCAGCACGAACGGGACGCCCAGGATCAGCGCCACGATGGAGATGCCGACGGCGTCGACCAGAGCCACGATGACCGTGGCGCGCACGAACTGGGTCAGCGAGATCCAGGCGACCCGGCCCGAGCTGTCGACGCGGGCGCGGGCCGCCCGCGGGGTCAGCCGCACGATCCAGGCCCAGATGCGCTGCCCGTCGGCCAGGAAGAAGTAGGTCGCGAACAGCACGATGAAGATGCCGGCGAAGACATGGCCGACCGTGGTGCCGAGGTGGGTGAGCTGGTGCAGCGTGTCGCCGCCCTGCGAACTCTCCGTGATCGCCTTCTGGGCTCGGGTCAGGTACTCGTCGAGCTGGCTGTCACTGATCTGGAGCGGTCCGTCGCGCAGCCAGGTGCGGATCTGGTCGAGTCCCGCCACCGACGAGGAGGCCAGGTCGTTGGCACCGCCGGCCACCTGCCGGCCCACGAAACCGAGGAGGGAGACGACCGCGGCGAGCCCCATCACCACGGTGAGCAGCGCGACGACGCCACGCGGGAGATAGCGGGAGAGCCGGCCGACGAGCGGTGCGACCAGGGCGCTGATGAGCGTGGCCACGACCAGCGGCACCACCAGAACGGAGAGGAATCCGACCACCCGACCGAGCACGTAGGCCAGGGCCACGATGAGCAGGATCCGCCACGCCCAGGCGGCGGCGAGGTCGAGGCCGATGGGCACCTGGGAGCGCGTGAAGCGGCCGGGCACCGCGTCGTCGGGCCGCGCGGTCGGGAACGCCAGGCGACGCTCCCGCTCGATGCGTAGGTCACTCCACTGCTGTCGCAGTCGCTGGGCGAATCCTTCGGAGCCCTCCTCGTCCATGGGGTGGACCCTAGGCGAGAGCCTGCTCGATGTCGGCCACCTGATCGGGGAGAGACTCGATGCCGACGCTGAGCCGGACGAGGTCGTCGGGCACCTCCAGGTCGGTGCCCGCGACGCTGGCGTGCGTCATCTGCCCGGGGTGCTCCACCAGGGACTCCACGCCGCCGAGGGACTCTCCCAGCGTGAACACGCGGGTGCGCTCGCAGAAGCGCAGCGCGGCCTCCGCGCCATCCGCGTGCCGGAACGAGATCATGCCGCCGAACCGCCTCATCTGGCGGGCTGCGACGTCGTGGCCCGGGTGCTCGGGCAGGCCGGGGTAGATGACCTCGGAGACCGCCGGATGGGAGACGAGCAGGTCGACGATGCGCTCGGCGTTGTCGCAGTGCCGCTCCATGCGCAGCGCCAGCGTCTTGAGCCCCCGCAGGGTGAGCCAGGCGTCGAAGGGGCCGGCGACGGCGCCCATCGAGTTCTGGTGGAAGCCGATGCGCTCGGCCAGGTCGAGGTCGCGGACCACGAGTGCGCCGCCGACCACGTCGGAGTGCCCGCCCGCGTACTTCGTGGTGGAGTGCACGACGACGTCGGCGCCCAGCGTCAACGGCTGCTGGAGGTAGGGCGAGGCGAAGGTGTTGTCGACGATCAGCAGTGCACCGGCCTCGTGCGCGATACCCGCCAGTGCCTCGATGTCGCCGATGGTGAGCAGCGGGTTGGTCGGCGTCTCGACCCACACCAGCTTCGTCTGGCCGGGGCGGACGGCGGCACGCACGGCGTCGACATCGGAGACCGGCGCCGAGGAGTACTCCAGGCCCCACACCCGCTCGACCTTGTCGAAGAGGCGGAAGGTGCCGCCGTAGGCGTCGTCGGGGATCACGGCGTGGTCGCCCGGGCGGCACAGCGCGCGCACCAGGGTGTCCTCGGCCGCGAGCCCGGAGGCGAACGCGAACCCGCGCTCGCCGTTCTCGAGCGCGGCGAGCGTGGACTCCAACGCGGCGCGGGTGGGGTTGGCCGAGCGGGAGTACTCGTAGCCGCCGCGCAGCCCGCCCACGCCGTCCTGCTTGTAGGTCGACGTCGCGTAGATCGGGGGGATCACCGCGCCGGTGCTCGGGTCGGGCTCCCAGCCGGCGTGGATCGCGCGGGTCTCGAAGCCCGCCTTGCTCAGGTGGTCACGGTGCTCGGCTGCGCGTGGATCGCTCACCCGGCGAGCCTACGGCGCGATCGCGCGGACCAGCGGCTCCGGGAGGGCGTCGGGTGCCACCGGGTGCCATTGACCCTCGTGCACCCAGTGCACGTGGGGGCTGAGCGGGCCGGGCGCCGCCGAGAAGCCGTGGGCAGCGAGGTCGGCGAGATGCCCGACCGCCCCGATCGAGTCCGGACCGTCGACGACCCGGTAGCCGAGCTGGTGCCGGTAGGGGGTGGCCACCAGGACTCCGTACCCGGAGTCGGCGTGGCCGAAGCGACCGAGGACGGTCTCGAGGGCGAGGCTGAGGCTGGCCACGAAGGGGCTCTCTCCGACCATCACGTGCACCGCGTGCTCGGGCCGATCGACGACGACCTCTTGGTGGTGCACCTCGGCCGACCCGGCCAGGGCCTCCAGATTGCGCTGCGCGCGGGCTCGCAGCAGGGCGAGGTCGCCACGGAGGGCCAGGTCTCGCTCCGACGGCGTGAGGATTTCGTGCTCGGTCTGTACCGCGGGTACGACCACCAGGCCGGGCGCGATCTGCTCCGCACCCGGGTGAGCGTCGGGCGCCAGGCCGTCGCGCGGCAGCAACCGCAGGACCAGCGCCGCGGCCAGCTGTTCGTCGTCCAGGTCGGAGAGGCTGGGCGCGGGTGAGAGCAGCACGCCCACGTGGTGCGTGATCGTGTCGGGCCACTGCTGCTCGTCGAGCATCGCGCACACCGACGCGAGGTTCCACAGCGAGAACCGGCGTCCCGTGCCATCGACGAGATGGTCGCGGCGGGCTTCTACGGTGACGCCGTGCTGGGCGAACACCGAGCGCACGGCGTGGCGCAGCCGGTCCGCCGCCTCGCGCGGTAAGGGAAGATGTGGGTCGCTGGACGTGTTGTGCCCATGAGTGTCACCGAGATCCACTGACCGAACTCCCCCGAGACGTTGCTGGTCCGGGCCAGGTTAAGCCGCCTCACCCCTCCGGCCCAAAGTGACCGCAGCAACACCCGTAGCCGACCCGAGGAGCCAGCCGATGTTCTTCACCCGCAAGCAGACCGCTCTCATCCCCGCCGAGCAGGCCCTCGACGGTCGCACCGCGCGGCCGTGGCACCTACATGACGAGCACGTCGTGCTGGGCACCCCGGTGGTCACCGACACCGCACCGGAAGGTCTCGAGGTCGCCGTGTTCGGGCTCGGCTGCTTCTGGGGCGCCGAGGAGATCTTCTGGCAGATGCCCGGCGTCTGGTCGACCTCCGTCGGCTACGCCGGCGGCACCACGCCGAACCCCTCGTACGAGGAGGTCTGCTCCGGCATGACCAACCACACCGAGGCCGTGCGGGTCGTCTTCGATCCCGCCCAGGTGGCCTACGCCGACCTGGTCAAGAAGTTCTTCGAGGTGCACGACCCGACCCAGGGCATGCGCCAGGGCAACGACGTCGGTACCCAGTACCGCTCCGCGATCTACTTCACCTCGCCGGAGCAAGAGGCGACGGCTCGTGAGCTGACCTCGGTCTACGGTGCGGAGCTGGCGCGGCGCGGACTCGGCGACATCACCACCGAGATCCGCCCCGCCGACGAGGCGACGTACTACTACGCCGAGGACGCCCATCAGCAGTACCTGGCCAAGAACCCCTACGGCTACCGGTGCCACGCGAACACGGGCGTGGCGTTCCCGGCCGATCAGGCTGGGTAGTCGACCCGGACCGGAGATCGGTCGACGTCCTCCGCGGACATCACGATCCTCCAACGGTCCGTGCGCCACCCTCGGCCGCCCTCGGTGTCACTGGTAGCAGTGGAGGGCATGCGAGAGATGGGTATCGGTCTACTGCTCGTGACGGCGCTGGCCGGTTGCGGCGGCCCGGCAGCGCCGGACGACACGGAGGGCACAAGCCGCGAGACCACGTCGGCTGGAGGCGAGCCCGCCGGCTCCTCGCAGCCCGGCGACGGCTCGCCGTCCGCACTGTCGGGATATGGCGCGAGCGTGGCGTCGTGGGAAGACGCCCATGGCGACTCGATCGATGGCTATACGGCCGGATCGGTGTACGGGGAGCCAGTCCGCGACACCCACGAGTACTTCGGCGTCATGCCGAGCCGGGGCACCATCACCATGTACTCACGCGCGTTCGCGCCGCGAACATCGCTACGCGAGGCAGAACAGGTCGTCCTCGATGACTTCCCTTCAGATGCGAGCATCACGGTCCGCGACACCGACGAGGCTGCGTGCGAGATCGTGATGATCGAGAGCCGGACCATCGAGAAGGCAACCGGATCCAACGCGACGGCCGCCTTCTTCAGCGACCTCGGACCTGACCAGCCACTCGATGCGCCGATGAACACCTCCGATGTCTCCTACGCCTCGATCCTGCCTGACTTCAGAGGTGGGCCTCGCAACGATCTCGGCGATTGCTGATCCCTGGGATTGCTTGGCAGCACGGGGTCTCACCGCAGGTGGCGCCACCAGTAGGGCACGGCCGCACAACCCGTGAGGGCGATCGAGAGCGCCCACGCCCCGCGGCGCCGCCCCAGGGAAGGGTCACGCCACACACCCACCGCCATGACGAGGACGATGACCGGGTTCGCGCACGCCGCGACCGTCCACCAAGCGTTCAGACCCGGATGCTCCGCCGCTCCGTTCGTCGCGATGATCCAGAGGCCGAGAGGCGCCACGGCGAGCAGGTACACGCACCAGGCCGGGATCAGGTACCGGTTCAGCGCTGGCATGCCCGGTACCTACCCCCTTCGCGGCCGGATAGCCTCACCCGGGTGGGAATCCCCGTCGTCGCGTTGTGCGGCTCGATGCGCTTCCGCGACGAGTTCGACCGCCTGACGACCGAGCTCACACTGGCCGGGAACGTGGTGCTGGCACCCGTCATGATCGACGCCTCCACCGTGCTGGACGAGGAGACGCGCGCACGGCTGGGACGCGTGCACCTCGCCAAGGTGGCGATGGCCGACGAGGCCCTGGTCGTCAACGTCGGCGGCTACCTCGGCGAGAGCACACGACGCGAGATCGAGCACGCGCACGCCCACGGCGTGGCGGTGCGCTACCTGGAGCCGCCGCTGATCGAGCCGGGCGAGGCGGTGGTTGAGCCGGGCGAGGCGGTGGTTGAGCCGGGCGAGGCGGTGGTTGAGCCGGGCGAGGCGCTAGCCGAGTCCCGCGTCGAAACCCAGTGAGATGCCAAGCAGCCTTGCCAGGAACGGTTGCTGGGTTTCGACGCGCTCGTCGCTGGCGCTCCTCACGGCTCAACCACCGGGGCCATCACGGTGGTTGAGCCGGGCGAGACGCTAGCCGAGTCCCGTGTCGAAACCCGGTGAGGTGGAAAGCAGCGTCGCCTTCACAGTCGCCGGGTTTCGACGCGCTCGTCGCTAGCGCTCCTCACGGCTCAACCACCGCAGGACGCGCTCGTCGCTAGCGTTCCTCACGGCTCAACCACCTCAGGGCTATCACGGTGGTTGAGCCGGGCGAGGCGCTAGCCGAGTCCCGTGTCGAAACCCGGTGAGACGAAAGCTGGCGTTGCCTTCACAGTTGCTGGGTTTCGACGCGCTCGTCGATTTCGACACGCCTTCGCCTCCGGCATCCGGCGGCTCAATCCACCGGCTGGCGCTCCTCGCGGCTCAACCACCGGGGCCATCACGGTGGTTGAGCCGGGCGAGGCGCTAGCCGAGTCCCGTGTCGAAACCCGGTGAGACGAAAGCTGGCGTTGCCTTCACAGTCGCCGGGTTTCGACGCGCTCGTCGATTTCGACACGCCTTCGCCTTCGGCATCCGGCGGCTCAATCCACCGGCTGGCGCTCCTCACGGCTCAACCACCAGCGGACACGCTCGTCGATTTCGACACGCCTTCGCCTTTGGCATCCGGCGGCTCAATCCACCGGCTGGCGCTCCTCACGGCTCAACCACCAGCGGACACGATCGGCCGCGGACGGTCTCACCGTTCAAACCGCCGGCGGGCGCGCTCGACCATCGCACTGGGTGGTCAGGTGAGGTGTTCGGTGCCGTCCGGGTCGACCAGGAAGTGGCGCCCGTGGGGGCTGGTCCAGACGTAGGTGCCGGGGCGGATGCGCCGGTAGCGCCAGCGCTTCTCGGACCGGCCTGGCTGATGACTCGGACTCGGATGCGTCTTGGCGCGGTGGTGGGTGCGGCACAGCGGGGCGAGGGTCTCGGTGGAGGTCTGCCTGGGTGGGCCGCCCTGGGAGCGTGGGACGTATTCGTCGATGTGGTCGAGGTCGGCGCGCATCGCTGATCTGGTGCAGAAGGGGAAGGTGCAGGTCTGGCGCTGTTCGGTGACTCGGTAGGCGATGCGGTCGGGGATCTCGTAGGCATCCACGCTCACCGTCTCGGTGAGGTCTACGACGGGCTTGACGATGACCTGGGTGTCGGGGTTGCCGGCCCAGGTGGCGACCTGGGCGGCGGTCACGGTGGCGCGGTGTGCACCGGTGGCGGTGGAGACGCGGGCGAGGTGGATGCCCAGGGCGCCGGTGGCGGGGTCGATGCTCGGTGTGCCGGTGCCAGTGATGGCTTCGCTGGAGAGGTGCACGTGGAGGACGAGTTGGCGGGCGGGCACGCTTGCGGGGACCGTGGTGGGGAGCGTGGTGGGTTGGGGTGGTTTCGACACGCCTTCGCCTTCGGCATCCGGCGGCTCAACCA
>NZ_JADIVZ010000012.1 GCF_015319165.1 Nocardioides acrostichi | reverse complement strand
CACCTACCGAGTGCCTTCCGCTGGGCGACCTGGAACCTTCGACAAGTCCAAGTCTTCCCTGCCCAGAGGGCACTTCGGTGTTTCTACGCGCCGAACACCACCAATCGCGGTGAACGATCGGGGTTAGTTACCTGCCGTGCCACAATAGACGTGCCCTTGCGCGAGTGGACGAAGTGGAGGCGGCATGGACCTCGAGGCGGCCATCGATGCACGGCAGATGATTTCGTTCGTTTACGACGGCCTACCGAGGCTGGTGCAACCCGCGACACTGGGCTACACGAGCACGGGGAAGTTGACGCTCCGTGGCTGCCTGGTAGGCGGCGAGAGTCGACGCAATACCCTTCCCTGTTGGGAGCTTTATACAGTCGCGAAGATGGAGGCTCCAGAACCCACGGGCGACAGCTTCGAAACTTTCCTGTGCGACGGGTACACACACAGCGACTCGGGCTTTGTGCAGATCATCGCTGAACACTGAGACGTAGCGTCGTCAACCGAAACATGGCGATCGAGCCAGTGTCGACGGGAGCACCCACGCTGGCCAACGCAGGTCACACTAGGAAAGGCGAGCGTTGGCATGACGAACTTCCAGCCAGTACGTACGACCTATGGCGACGGTCCCTGGGACGGCGCCGGCAAGTGGGTTCCGCAATGGTGCGTGAACACGCCGGCGCAGTCAGGGTCGGGAGATCACGAGGTTCACGACCTGGCTTCCACTCAGAACTGACTCCCGAAGGTCGAGCACCGCTTGTACCTCGGCACGTTTAGCGACTGCCAGGGTGCTGTGCGCGAAGCCGAGAAGACCTACTCGTGCTCGAACGGCTGCTACTACTGCGCCAACGATTGTCACACCACGTAGATTGCCGATCTCGCGCACCGATTTAACCAAGGCCGGGAGCGCCAGAAGCCGAGCCCTCGGCTACGCGTCCCCCGTT
Source organism: Nocardioides acrostichi (assembly GCF_015319165.1). Taxonomy (GTDB): domain Bacteria; phylum Actinomycetota; class Actinomycetes; order Propionibacteriales; family Nocardioidaceae; genus Nocardioides; species Nocardioides acrostichi. Next base: position 134,890 of record NZ_JADIVZ010000012.1, on the reverse strand, counting down.
GCGGCTATCGCTTTCCACCTCGCGAGGGCGTCAGCGGAAGGCCCCCACGGGTCCTGGAGTCGAAACTGGCGTCGGCTTCGGACGCCCTCGGCCAGCTCGCGGAAGCGCGGAAGTACCTCCGCACCCCAGCCATGGGCGACCGCCCAGGTCGACAGTTGCGTCACGTCGAGGTCGTAGCCACCGTCTCGGAGAACCTGAAGAGTGCGAACGAAGTAGGCCTTCTCCTCGGCCGTGGTGAGTTCGTTATTGAGGTTGATAGTCCGCGTCATCTCCTCCATCGCCACCGTGACGACCGGATTCAGGGCTACCGTGCCGGCCGGGCGACCCAGGTCGGTTAGATCCTGCGCTGCGTGACCACCGATCCAGGTAGTCATCTCGTCTGAACTGAGCCCGAAGGCGCAGACCGACTCTAGGCCGCGAATTCGGGCAACTGCCGCGAGCGAGGGCTCGTGCGCCCACGCCACCAGCGCGGCACCAGCCTGGCTGGCTGGCAATCCACGGGTACGTGGCGTCAACACCGCGGCCCAGTTGCTTGCGTCCTCGAGCTCGCGAGAGTTCCTGACTTGGCTCGCGACGCTGAGCATGATCAGTGGCTTGCCCGGCTGCTGCTTGAGCCAATCCAGACCGAGGTGGAGAGCAGCGTGATCATCCATGCTCGCGTGAGTCGGCAGGTAATACGCATCGAAGCTGGCCGTATGCCGGGACATAAGCATAGGCTAGATCCCGACGACGCCCGACTCCAGGGTCACGTCGCTTGCTCCGCCTTGAGCACCGCCCGCCGTGCCGACGTATGACTGCACCCAAAGTGCACGCCAAGTCGCTTCCACGACCACCCGTCCGCTCGTAGGGCGACAGCCGCAGCGGTTCGCTCAGCTGGGAAGCCTGGTGTCACCGCCCGGATCTCGACTCCGTTGACGACCAACCACCGCCGCGCCGTCTCATCCCGCACCCGATACTTTCGTCCGAGACCTTAGATTGAATCCCCAGCCTTATAGTCCTCCACGAGCGAAGCCACCTGCTCCGGGTGCAACCGATGCTGCCGCTGCCGGGGCTGTGCCGGTCGCCGACCCGGCTTTACCTCTGTCTCAGGCAATCCACCAGCAACGAGATCCCCGACCTGATCCCAGGCCGATTGGTTCCACTGTTCTGTCAGTTGGACCGCCACTCAGCCCGAAGGCGCGGCGCTGTCACCGAGAAGGCGCGGTCTCCAACGAGACGCCACTCGCCAGCAGCCGCCACCACTCCTCGGGCACGGTGTCACCGGGGTGTTCCGCCAGCCCGAGCCGCGTCGCGGTGTCGCGACCGATGAGCCGATGTGACGTGCCGGTGTCGTCGACGACGTAGCGCCGACGACCGACCCGGGCGTCGGCGCCAGCGGTGGGTTGCACGTGTACCCCCGGCTCGGGGTCGGGGCTGGTGCCGAGGCGGATGGCTCCGGTGGTGGCGTCGAGCAGCAGGCACGGCGCCACCGCCACCGGCCCGGACGACGCACGGGGCCATCGCGCGGACCGCACGGTCGCTGTCCCGGAGGGGTCGACCCGGGCGGCGAGCACCGCGGCGCGCTGGTGACGCGCGGTCGGGACGAGCGTCGTCCAGACCCGCAGCTCGAAGGGGGTGAGCGGCTCTGCGCGGCCGTCGTCGCCGACGACCAGACCACCCCCGCGCACGCGTGCCCAGTCGCCCACGCTGAGTCCGGCGACAGCGGCCACGGGCGACCCCACCCGGTCGATGCCGAAGGCGGATGCCGAGAGGTCACCGCCGCGCGGCAGCAGGTCGACCCAGGCGTCGTCAACCGGCACCGGGGTCACCGAGCCGAGCAGTCGGGTGGCGACATCGGCACTGACCGCGTAGCGCAGCACGGTCGACTCCTCGGCAGGCGCGCCCACCAGCCACAGTCCCGAGGGGGCGCGCACCAGCACGCTCGCCTCGACCTCGAGTGGCTGCGCCCCCGGCACCTCGGCCACCGACAGCGCGACGCCGCCCGGCGCCGCACACGCCGTCCACGCATGCACCCAGCGCGAGGGCAGCGCGGCCGGAGCGCCGGGCAGACCGACGGGCGCACCGGGCGAGGCCGCGTCGATGGCCGACTGCGGCACCAGGCGTGGCGCGACGGCGGCATCGCCGAGGAGCAGCCGGGCGGAGGTCAGGTTCAGTACCGGGTGCAGGCCGGGCGAGGCATCCGCCGACCCGTCGAGCACCACGTAGGCGGCGCCCGAGGACTCGCTGACGACCAGTCCCGGCGAGGCCAGGTCGACCTCGCCGGGAGCGCCGTGCAGGCGATCGAGCAGCAGCCCCGCGGCGGCCAGCACCCCCGCCAGCAGCAGCCCGACCAGCGCGACCCGACCTGCACGCGGGGGCGCCACCGAGCGGGGTCCACCCGCGACCAACACCTCCACGAGACGAGCCCGCCGGTAGGCCTGGGCATCGACGAGATCGCGGCGCGTCAGCACCTCACACTCCCGGCACGAGACCGAGCGCGAGCACCAGCAGCGGCGCCAGAGCCAGCAGCGCGACCGTCTCGACGATGTCGAGCACCCGCTCGCGGACCACCCCGTTCGGCGCCCGCGAGGAGGTGGCCACGAGGAGGCCCGCGGAGGTCAGGCACAGGCCGGCGCACCAGACCCGGCCCGCGGGGTCGAGTCCGACGAGGAGCAGGGCGAGCACTCCACCGACCAGTGCCGCCGCTCGCGCGAGCGCCACCGGGGCGAGGGCGTGGTACTGGCGGCTGCGCAGGGCGAGCACCACACAGCAGCAGGCGGCGAGCGCCCAGCCGGGGGGCCCGGTGGTCGCCGCAAGGGGCGCCCCGGCCACGACGAGGATGCCCACGGCACCCGCGAGCGCGAGCCAGAGCCGCTCGGCCCACCGGGCGCGCACGGCCGTGTCGGTGGCCCGAGCGGCCGCGAGTGCCAGCGTGGGCGCCAGGTGGGCACCGAGCACGCCGAGGGTCATGAGGGTCGCCGCCACGGCAGCCGAGCCGGTGCGCGGCAGCAGCGCGAGCAACAGCCCCACCCCGGCCGGCACCACCGCGGCGGCCGGCGACGACGCGCGCGCGACGAGCGGCGTCCACTCGGGACGAGCGGAGACCGCCTCGGCGAGCGCCGCCGCCGGGTCGTCGTGCACGACGGGCGGCGCTCCAGCCGACCCCGGCACGAGGGCGAGCACGGCGCCGTCGACCACCCCCTGCTCCCCCAGCGAGCAAGGGGTGTCGAGCGGCCGGCCGGCCGTCGTCACGAGGTGGTGACCGAGGTGGGCCGAGGCGGGGTCGAGCACTCCGAGGCTGCGGGCGAGGTCGGGCAGCAGCTCGACGACCGGCACCCCGCGGGGCACGGCGACGTCGAGACGGCGAGCATCGGCCACGACGCTCACCCGCAGCAGGGAGGACATCGCCGGGTCAGCCCCCGAAGAGGGCCGCGCCGCGCGCGTCGGCGGCCCGGTAGTCCTGGTCGGCCTGCGCGACGGCCGCACTGGTGCGCGCGAGCAACCCCTTCATCTCCGCGATGGCCTGGTCCCACTGCGCCTTGGCGCGCTGGTAGGCCTCCTGGGCCGAGCCCGCCCACTGGGCCCGCAACGGGGCGAGCTCACCGTCCAGCCGGGCCAGCCGGCCCTCGATGGCCCGCACCGCGGTGGTGAGGTCCTGGGCTCCGGCCTGGAGCCCGGCGTGGTTGACGCGGATGCCGCTGGCGTCGTCGAAGCTGGTCATGTCTGTTCTCCTTCGTCTCTGGTGGTCATGGCTGGTGGTCGTGGCTGGTGGTCGCAGTGGTGCTCAGGCGCCGGGCAGGGAGCCGAGCGCGCTCTGGAGCGAGGCCATCGCGCCGCGCTGGGCGTCGTCGGTGGCCAGGTTGTCCTTCTCCGTGGTGCGCAGGTTCGCCTCGAAGCCGTCGAGGGCGGCCACGATGCGGCGCTGCTTGTCGTTCCAGGCGGCACCGAGGGCCGCGAAGGCGAGCGCCCCCTGCCCGCCCCACTGGGCCCGCATCGACTCCACGTCGGCGGCGAGCCGCTGGGAGACGAGGTCGAGGTCGACCTTCGCGTCGGCGACCATGCCGGCCGCACGGGAGAGGACTGCCTCGCCCTGTCCGTAGTCCATCGCTGTCATCGCATTTCTCCTTGGGTGGGTACGCGACGGACCCCGAGATGGTCCGTCGCAGCCGCCGCCACCTCAAGCAAACGGAGGTAAACCGACGACAACGCCACTGTGACGCAGATGCGCGAAGACTGCGGACCGTTGTCCACAGGCCCTGCCCGAGCCGGGATCCTCCCGGCCCCGCGGGTGCGGCTCAGAGGCCGACGACGAGCTTCGGGCAGGCCGCGCGGGAGACGCAGATGAACATCTTGTCGTGCAGGGCACGCTCGGCCTCGGTGAGGATGGAGTCACGATGGTCGACCTCGCCCTCGAGGACGGGTGTCTCGCAGGTGCCGCACGTGCCGTCCTGGCACGAGGAGAGGCACGAGATGCCGGCCGCCTCGATGGTCTCGAGCACCGATTCGCCGGGCTCCACCGTCACGGTGAGCCCGCTGTAGGCCAGTTCGACCTCGAAGGCGCCGTCCCACACCGGCGCGCCGACCTCGGCCGGGGCGAAGCGCTCGATGTGCACCGACCCCTCGGGCCATCGTGAAGCCTGCTCCTGGACGGCATCGAGCAGCGGTCCGGGACCGCAGGCGTAGACCAGGGCTCCCTCGCGAGGCGTGCCCACGAGGTCGGCCACGGGCAGGATCCCGACCTCGTCTTGGGGGTAGATCCGGACGACGGAGTCCCCCTCGGCCACGAGATCGTCCAGGAAGGCCATCGAGCGCCTGCTCCGCCCGCCGTAGTGCAGCTCCCACGACGAGCCGGCGGCGGTGGCCGCGGCGAGCATGGGCAGGATCGGGGTGATGCCGATGCCGCCGGCCACGAACACGTAGTGCTCGGCCGGCGCCAGGGGGAACAGGTTGCGGACCTCGCGCAGGCGCACGCGCCCGCCGGTGGTCAACTTCTGGTGCACCCAGGCCGAGCCGCCGCGGCTCTGCGGCTCGCGCAGGACCGCGATCGTGTACGAGGTGCGGTCGGCCGGGTCGCCGCACAACGAGTACTGACGGTCCAGTCCGCCCGGGAGGGCCAGATCGAGGTGGGCACCCGGCTCCCACGGCGGCAGTTCGGCGCCATCGGGGTCGTCGAGCTCGAGGACGATGACACCGGGAGCGCCGGTCTGCCGGCGCCGCACACGCAGCTCTCGATCGGCTGCGTCCTGGCTGCTGGCGGTCACGAGGGAGCCTTCCCGGTCGGGGTCGTGGCGGCGGAGCCGCGTGCCCCGCGGAATGTGACGACGGTAACGAGCAGGCTTTGAGGTGTCAACTGTCATATACCTAACGGTCATCTGTTGACAGCTATGTGTCGCCCGCCACACCATGTGGCGTAGCGCCCGGTGACCCCATCGGGCCGGGGCACCCCACTCGACACTCCGGAGCTGACGCATGACCCAGACATCGAGCACCGACGCCATGACGTCCGACTGGACCGATGCCGAGCGAGAGTTCCCGGCCGGGACGAGGTGTCCGGAGTGGATCGGGGAGGTCGGACGCCTGCGATCGGAGTGCCCGGTCGCGTACTCCGAATCCTTCGGTGGCTTCTACACCCTCACCCGGCACGAGGACGTCGTGGGGGCCGCTCGCGACTTCCGCACCTACCCCAGCCGACAGCCCTTCATCCGGCTCCCCTCCATGACCGGCATCATCCCGGGCAGCCTCAACCCGCCCGAGCACGGCGTCTACCGCCGACTGTTCAGCACCTTCTTCTCCAAGCCCCGCGTCGAGGCCATGACGCCGGTGCTGCGCGAGTACGCGGCGCAGATGATCGACGCGCTCGTCGCCCGGGGTGCAGGCGACATGGCCCGCGAGTTCTGCCAGCCCTTCCCGGCCCGTGCCCTCGCCGTCTTGCTGCAGCTCGGGGAGGGGGCCTACCAAGAGCTCCTCGGCCAGTTCGAGGCGTTCGAGGAGACCGGCTGGGATCCCGATGTGATCAACGGCGTCATCTTCAAGACGTTCAGCGAGCACATCGCCGCGGTCATGGCCAAGCGGCGAGCCGACGGCCCGATCGACCCCGAGTCCGACGTGCTCAGTGGCGCCATGTGCATGGAGGTCGATGGCGAGCCGCTCTCCGACGAGTCGGTCATCGCCATCGGGGTCAGCCTCATCGGCGCCGGTCACGCCACCACCGCCGACGCCCTCAGCACGATGATGTACCGCCTGGGCTGCGACCCCTACCTGCAGGCGCGACTGCGCGCGGAGCCGCACCTGATCCCGAGCGCCGTCGAGGAACTGTTGCGACTCGACGCACCGCTGCCCGAGGTCGGTCGCGACGTGGCGGCCGACGTCGACCTGCACGGCACCGCGATCCCGAGCGGTGCGCTGCTCGCCCTGAACCTGAGCGCAGCCAACTACGACCCCGACGTCTTCGAGCACCCCGAGGCCTGCATCGTCGAGCGCAGCCCCAACCGTCACCTCTCCTTCGGGCACGGTCCGCATCAATGCGCCGGAGCCCCCATGGCCCGGGTCGAGCTGGCGGTCGCCCTCGAGGAACTGCTCGCCCGCACCGCGAGCTTCGAGATCAGCGGGCCCGTCCAACGGGTTCCCGGCATGCTGCTCAACGGCTTCATCTCGCTGCCTATGACCTTCCGCGCCAGCTAGGGGCACCCGGCCCTGCCGGGCAGACGGCCCCGGATCGGTTCTCCACAGGCACCGCGCCGGGGCCGTGCGCGTCGCGCTCGAACCGGGCACGGTGGGTCCATGACCCGTCCCGCGACCGCACCCCGGGCCGACCCCCTCGTCCTCCCGGCGGTCCCCGACCTCGCGCCGGCCGAGGGAGCCGGCGGACTGGTCGCCAACGCGCTGCCGATGCTCGGCAGCATGGGCTCGATCGCGCTGGTCGCCTCGAGCGCCGGATCCGGCGGCGACCCGACCCGCAGCTACCTCGCGGCCGGCATGTTCCTGCTCGCCACTCTCGGTTTCGTGGTCGTGCAGATCGATCGGCAACGCTCGCGGCGCGCGGCGGGCATCAGCGAGGCCCGCGCCGGCTACCAGGCCGAGTTGGACGACGCCCGGCACCGCGTGCGGGCGGCCGCCGGCACCCAGCGAGAGGAGGCGCTGCGACGGTGCCCCGCGCCCTCCGCACTCCCCACCGCACTGACCGGGGGCTGGCCCGCCCGGGGTGAGCACCGAGCCCGCATCGGCACCCACGCCGAGCCGCTGCACCTGCCCCTCGTCGCCCCACCCCCACGCCACAGCACCGACCCCGCGCTGGCCGACGCCGGCGCCCGCCTCGTGCAGGCACACCGTCTGGTGCCCGACCTCCCCTTCGCCCTCGACCTGACCGGAGTGCGCAGCCTGCAGGTCGCCGGCCCACCCGCGGCGGTCCGCGACCTGATGCGGGCCCTGGTGTGCTCGGCCGCGGCCGAGTGCACCCCGCAGCAGCTCGCGGTCGGCCTGCTGGGCACCGTCGAGACCGTCCCCGCCTGGGGGTGGCTCACCTGGTTGCCGCACGCCCACAGCGCCACCTCGGCCGACGACGCAGGCCCCGTGCGGCTGGTCGCCGCCACCGACGACGACCGCGGCCTGGCACCGCTCGCCGACCTGCTGGCCGACGAGGGTCCGCCGGCCCTGCTCGTCGTCGACGGCGCCGCGACGTCCGGACTCACCGCCCACCTGCCTGACCGGGTCGCGGTGCTCGAGGCGAGCGCCGCGTCGCGTCCCCTCACCGGGCCCGACCAGGTGCGCATCACCCTCGACGGCACCCTGGGGCGGGTCGAGCGCCTTCGCACGGAGCCGGTGGAGTTCGCCCCCGATACCTGCCCCACCACCGTCGCGGAGGCGGTCGCCCGCCGACTCCTGGCGCGGTACGACGACGACGCGCCCGCCTCGACCGGCCCGACCGTCGACGTGCTCGCCCAGCTCAACCTCGCGAGCCCGGCCGCCCTCGACCCGGCCGCTGCCTGGCGGCACCGCGAGGGAGCCGACCGACTGCGGGTGCCCCTCGGCGTCGACGACAGCGGTGCCGCCGTCCATCTCGACCTCAAGGAGTCGGCGCAGGGCGGGATGGGTCCGCACGGGCTGGTCGTCGGGGCCACCGGCTCGGGCAAGTCCGAGCTGCTACGCACCCTCGTGCTCGGCCTGGCCGCCACGCACTCCCCCGAGCAGCTGTCGCTGGTGTTGGTCGACTTCAAGGGCGGCGCCACGTTCGCGGGCCTGGGCGACCTGCCGCACTGCTCCGCGGTCATCACCAACCTGGCCGACGAGCTCGACCTGGTCGAGCGCATGGACGACGCCCTCACCGGCGAGCTCGTGCGGCGTCAGGAGCTGCTCCGAGCTGCCGGCCACCTCTCCTCGGTCACCGAGTACGAGCAGCGGCGACTCGGCGGGGCCGACCTCGAACCGCTGCCCGCACTGTTGCTCGTCGTCGACGAGTTCGCCGAACTGCTCACCGTCCGGCCGGCGATGGTCGAGACGTTCAACGCCATCGGACGCCTCGGCCGCTCGCTCGGCCTCCACCTGCTGCTGGCCAGCCAGCGGCTGGAGGAGGGGCGGCTACGCGGTTTGGAGTCCCACCTCTCCTACCGCATCGGGCTGCGCACCTTCGGGGCCGCCGACTCCCGCGCCGTGCTCGGCGTGCCCGACGCCCACGAACTGCCCGCCGTGCCCGGCCTGGGCTACCTGCGCGCCGACCCCACCACGCTGGTGCGGTTCACCAGCGCCTACGTCTCCGGCCCGGTGCGCACCCCCGAGGGGACGAGCGCGCCACCACCCGGCCGAACCACCCTCACTCCGTTCACCCTGACCCGCGAGGGGTCGCATATCGTCACCCGAGGGGTCGAGAATCCTCGCCCGAAGGGCCGCTCCGGTGCCGCACCCTCGCTCCTGGAGACCGCCGTCGCGCGGATGCGTGGCCACGGCAGACCCGCCCACCGCATCTGGCTGCCGCCCCTGCAACGCTCCCCCGCCCTCGCCGACCTGCTCGCGCCCGTCAGCACGCCCGACCGCGGTCTGCACACCCCCACGAGTCCGGACGACGCCCTCGTGGTGCCGATCGGCGTCGTCGACCGGCCGCGGGAGCAGCGTCGCGACACCCTCACGGTCGACCTGCGCGGCGCGAACGGGCACCTCGCGGTCGTCGGCGGCCCACGCAGCGGCGTCAGCACCGCTCTGCGCACCGTGCTCACCGGACTCGCGCTCACCCACACCCCGCAACGGCTGCGCTGCTACGTGCTCGATCTCGGCGGCGACCTCGGCGGCCTCGCGCACCTGCCGCACGTCTCGGGGGTCGCCACCCGCTCCGAGCCGGACGTCGCACGCCGCGTCGTCGCCGAGGTCACCGCCCTGCTCGAACGTCGCGAGCGCGGCGCCGACCCACGGTCCGACCGTGTCGTCGTCGTGGTCGACGGCTGGGGAGTGCTGCGCACCGAGCTGACCGACCTCGAGGAGCCCCTCACCGACCTCGCCGCCCGCGGCCTGCGCTGCGGCGTGCACGTGCTCATCGGAGCCCGCCGCTGGGCGGACCTGCGACCCCAGACCCGCGACCTGGTCGGCAGCACCGTCGAGCTGCGACTGGGCGACCCCCTCACCTCCGAGTGCGACCGGCGCTCGGCCGAGAAGGTGCCCGCCGACGCGCCCGGCCGCGGCATCACCCACGAGGGCCACCACCTGCTCATCGCCCGGCCCTCGGCACCTGACGGCTCGGATCTGGCCGAGGCCGTGGCGGCGTCCTGGCCGGGCGAGCCCGCACCGCCGCTGCGCCTACTGCCCGCCCGCGTCTCCCTCGCAGAGGTCCGGGCCCAGACCCCGCGGAGCCGGGGGCTGCTGCTCGGCGTCGACGAGCAGCACCTCGCACCGGTCGAGCTCGATCCCGACCGCGACGGCCACCTGCTGGTGCTCGGCGACTCCGGCGCGGGCAAGACGAACCTGCTGCGCACGCTCGCGCACGAGGTGGCCCGCACTCGACCCGACTCCGCGCGGCTCGTCGTGATCGACCCGCGTCGCACCCTGCTGGGCGATCTGCCGCAGACCCAGGTGCTGCACCACCTCTCGACCGCGCAGCGGGCGAGCGCAGCGCTCACCGACCTGGCCGGCTACCTCGAGGCCAGGCTCCCCGGCCCCGAGGTCACGCCCGTTGAGCTGAAGCGGCGCTCGTGGTGGCGCGGCGCCGAGGTGTACGTGCTGGTCGACGACCACGACCTGGTCGCGGCCGGGGCACACGCACCGTCACCGCTGGCGCCGCTCGTGCCGCTGCTCGCCCATGGACGCGACGTGGGCCTGCATGTGGTGGTCGCCCGGCGTAGTGCCGGTGCGGCGCGGGCGCTGCACGACCCGCTGCTCCAGACCGTGCGTGATCTGGGCTCGCCCACCCTCCTGCTCTCCGGCGACCCGCAGGAGGGCCCGCTCGCGGGCGCCGTGCGCGCCGAGCGGATGCCGCCCGGCCGAGCCCGGCTCGTGACGCGGGACGGCTCGGGCGTCGTCCAGCTCGCGTGGACCGATCAGCCCTCGGAGGACGAAGCGCCCCAGGTGTCCGCCACCTTCGCCGACGGCCAGTCGGCGAGGTCGAGCGTGAGCTCGTAGGTGCGCCGGTAGCCGGTGTGGGAGACCCGCCAGCCGTCGTCGGTGCGCACGTAGTCGTCCTCGTAGAAGGCCGCGCCCTCGAGCAGGTAGTTCATCGCCGGCACCAGCACCCGGTCGCGCAGGTACCAGCGACCGTGCGCGCGGGCGCCGTCGATCGTGATCTCGGGGTGGTGCACCTGGTGCTCGGTGATGAGACCGGCCCCGAGGTTCGTGCGCATGTAGTCGACGAGCGCGGCCCGGTCGGCGAAGTCCAGCCCGGCGTAGTCGGCGGTGACGTCGGGGGTGAAGCACGCCTCGAAGGCGTCCCAGTCCTTGGTGTCGAGGGTGCGCAGGTAGCGGTACTTCAGCTGCTTGATCGCCTCGAGGTCGACGAGGAGGGCAGGAGTCAGTTCGTCCATCTCGGCACCGTAGCGCCCGCTGTGACGAGCGCCACGGCAGTCGCCTAGATCACATGCGCCCCGGGGCATCGGAAAACTGTCCGTAACGCGTCATCAATCAACTGGCCACACCCCCCGCCGATGATGGTGTTACCGCTAAACCAAGGCGCTGATCCGGCGCCGCCACCATCGGTCACCACCCCGTGCCCCTCCCGCCCCCAGGAGCAGCCATGAGCAACCGCACCCCGGCCACCCGGCACCTCACCCAGGTGCCCCCCACGATCGCCCGCGCCGAAGAGAGCCTGGACCCGCGCCAGGACCAGCGCCGTGCCCTGCGGCTGCGCCACAGCAGCCAGATCTCGAGCCTGATGTCGCAGCGCGACGACCTGCGCGGCGTCTCCGCGCTCGCCGACATCGTCGTCGACGCCGTCCGCTGGACCGCCTGACCCAGGTCACCCCGGAGACGTTCCCCGGGCCCACCCACCGGCGCGAGGCCGGCCACGCGTACCTCCTTTAGAATCCGACGCGTGGACGACCTCTCGCCGGCGGCACGTTCGGCCCTGACGCTGGCCGTGCTGGCCCTGCTCGTCGTCATCGGTCTGGTCTGGGGTCTCTCCAAGGTCACCGCCCCGCTGCCCGGCCTCTCCTCGGGCAGCAGTGATGCCTGCTCCCCCCTCGACGTCGCGAAGGGCGATGTCGTGAGGCCCGGCATGGTGCAGGTCAGCGTCTACAACGCCGGCACCCGCAACGGCCTGGCCGGCGACGTCATGGACGCCCTCGTCGAGCGAGGCTTCGTCGAGGGCAACGTGGGCGACGCTCCCGACGACGCGGACGTCGCGAAGATCCAGATCTGGGCCGACGACAAGTCGGATCCGGCCGTGCAGTTGCTGCGCCGTCAGATCGCCGGCCCCGCCCCCATCACCGACCGCGCCGCAGATGTCGGCGGCACCGGTGTCGTGCTCGTGGTCGGCGACGCCTTCGGCCAGTTGGGTGACGTGACAGCCAAGGTCACGGCGAAGACGGGCGCCACCCTCTGCCAGCCCGTGGCGAAGAGCACGAAGGGCCCGAGCGCTCAGTGACCGCGGCGTCGTCCGGAACGGGACGACGGCACCCCGGTCGCGTCCGGGCCGAGCCAACGCGCCAGCCGGCCCCCGCGACTGACCTCACGCAACCTGGTCTCGGTGCGCTCGCGCACCGCCCGCGGCGTGACCAGCAGCAGGTGGTCACCGTGCCGCAGCACGGTGCGGTACTCCGGCACGAACGTCGCGTCGCCGCGGATCACCAGCGACACCGATGCGCCCTGCGGGAGTCGGAGCTCGCCGACCTCGACGCCGTGCATGCGTGAGCGGGGGCTGATGGTGACCTGGAGCAGGTCGGCGGCCACCCGCTCCAGCGGCGCGGCCTCGACGTCGATGTCGCGAGGCTCGGAGCGCCGGGCCACCTTGAGCACGCGCGCAGCGAACGGAAGGGTCGGGCCGGTGACGATCGTGTAGACCACGACCATCACGAACACGATGTCGAAGAGCTTGGTGGCACCGTCGATGCCCTCCGCCAGCGGGATGGTCGTGAGCACGATCGGGACGGCGCCGCGCAGGCCGGCCCAGGAGAGGAAGGTCAGCTCGCGCCAGGGCATCGGCTGCACGATCGCGCTCACTGCGACCGACACCGGGCGGGCCACGACGGTGAGCAGGAAACCGGCCGCCAGGGCCAGACCAACGGTCGAGGCGGTGATGCGCCCGGGTGAGAGCAGCAGTCCGAGCATGACGAACAGCCCGATCTGGGCCAGCCACGCGACGCCCTCGGCGAAGGATCGGGTGGCCCCGCGGTGCGGCAGCTCGGAGTTGCCGAGCACCAGCGCGGCCACGTAGACGGCGGCGAATCCGCTGCCGTGCACGGCCGCGGCGCCGCCGTACCCCACGAAGGTCAGGCAGAGCACGGCCAGTGGATAGAGGCCGGCCGTCGGCAGCGCCGCGCGACGCATCAGCCACGCGCCGCCGAAGCCGGCCAGCAGGCCGAACGCGACACCGGCGAGCAACTCGCCCACGATGATGCCGCCGATCAGCCACCAGGGGTGGTCGCCCACGGCGCCCGCCGAGACGAGCGTCACGAGCACCACCGTGGGCGCGTCGTTGAGACCCGACTCCGCCTCGAGCGCACCCAGCAGCCGTCGTGGCAGGGGCACGACCCGCAGCACCGAGAACACGGCCGCGGCGTCGGTGGGTGAGCACACGGCACCCAGCAGCACGGCGATCTGCCACTCCAGCCCGAGCAGATAGTGGCCGCCCACGGCCACGACGCTCACCGAGACCGCGATGCCGACGGTGGCCAACGACAACCCCAGCCGCATCGAGGGCTTCGCCTCGCGCCACGACGTGGTCAGACCGCCCTCGGCCAGGATGATCGCGAGGGCGGCGAACCCGAGCGCGTGTGCGAGCTCGGCGTCCTCGAACCCGATGCCCAGCCCGGCGTCGCCGAGCACCACGCCCATGAGCAGGTAGACCAGCAGCGAGGGCAGGCCCGCGCGCGAGGAGACGCGCACCGCGAGGATGGCCAGGAGCGTGACGAGAGACCCGACCAGCACGAACTGGTCGAGCTGTTCCACGTCGAAGGTCATCTCACCCCTGGCGCGCTGTTTTCAGCCGAGTGGTGAGTCTATCGGTCTCCTGAGACGAGCACGTTTCGTGAGACTGGAACGTGTTCTAGATTGGGAGCATGAGCGACACCCCCGCCGGCCTCGTGCTGCCCGACGTCCTGCCCGCCACCGCCCTCGACGGGGCCGAGTCCTACGACGTCGTCGTCGTCGGTTTCGGCATCGCCGGCGGCTGCGCGGCTCTGGAGGCGGCCCGGGCGGGTGCCCGCACGCTGCTGCTCGAGCGGGCGGCCGTGCACGGCGGTACCACGTGCATGGCCGGCGGCCACTTCTACCTCGGCGGCGGCACCGCGGTGCAGCGGGCGACCGGTCACGACGACAGCGCCGAGGAGATGTACAAGTACATCGTCGCCAACTCCCGCTACCCCGAGCACGACAAGATCCGGGCCTACTGCGAGGGCAGCGTCGAGCACTTCGAGTGGGTCGAGAGCCTCGGGTTCGAGTTCGAGCGCTCCTACTTCCCCGGCAAGGCCGTGATCCAGCCACAGACCCAGGGGCTGATGTTCACCGGCAACGAGAAGGTGCACCCCTACCGCGACCAGGCCGTGCCCGCGCCGCGCGGTCACAAGGTGCCGGTGCCCGGCGACACCCAGGGCGCCTCGATGGTGATGGACCTGCTGCGCGACCGCTGCGAGGAGGCCGGCGTCGAGGTGCGCTACGAGACCGGCGCCACCAACCTCGTCACCGACGAGAACGGCGATGTCGTGGGCGTGGCCTGGAAGAGGTTCGGCGAGACGGGCGTCGTGGCCACCCCGGCGGTGGTGGTCGCGGCCGGTGGGTTCGTCATGAACCCCGACATGGTCGCCGAGTACACCCCGGCGCTGGCGCAGAACCTCTTCACCCTCGGCTCCACCTACGACGACGGGCTGGGCCTGCGCCTGGGCGAGTCGGTCGGGGTCGAGCTCAAGCACATGAGCGAGCCGTTCATCACCGCGCCGTTCTACCCGCCGTCGTCCTTCGTCAAAGCCCTGGTGGTCAATAAGGACGCCGAGCGGTTCGTCGCCGAGGACTCCTACCACGCGCGCACCTCCTACTACGTCATGCAGCAGCGCGACTCCGCCGCCTACCTCATCGCCGACTCCGAGCACATGGAGGAGCAGACGATGCCCCTGGTGAAGTTCGTCGACGGCTACGAGACGCTGGAGGAGATGGAGGCCGCGCTCGGCATGCCCGAGGGCAAGCTCGTCGCCACGATCGAGCGCTACAACGAATACGCGGCGCAGGGCGAGGATCCCGACTTCCACAAGCACCCCGACTGGCTGGCCCCGCAGAGCACCGGCCCGTGGGGCGTGTACTCGCTGACCCTCGGTGAGGCGATGTACGCCGGCTTCACCCTGGGTGGCATGGCCTGCTCGGTCGACGGCGAGGCGCTGCGCGCCGACGGCTCGGTGGTGCGCGGTCTCTACGCCGCGGGCGCCTGCGCGGCCAACATCGCCGTCGACGGTCAGAGCTATTGCTCGGGCACCCAGCTCGGCGAGGGCTCCTTCTTCGGACGCCGCGCCGGCTCGCACGCCGCGGCCCGAGCAGCGGCGGGAGCGGCGGCGTCCGCCTCGTGAACCGGCCTTTGTAGCGTCGGACCCATGACCGACCCCCGCTGGCTCGCGGCCAGCCGCGCGAACGTGCCGCCGTTCCACGTGATGGACATCCTCGAAGCGGCCGGACGGCGCCAGCGCACCCACGGCGACCTGGTCAACCTCGTCGCGGGTCAGCCGAGCACGGGCGCTCCCGCACCGGTGGCGGCCGAGGCGGTACGACTGCTCCGTTCCGGCGACCCGCTCGGGTACACCCCGGCCACCGGCATCGTCGAGCTGCGCGAGCAGATCGCGGGCCACCATCGGCGCACCTACGGCATCGAGGTCGACGCCGACGACGTGGTCGTCACCACCGGCAGCAGCGGCGGCTTCCTGCTCGCGTTCCTCGCGGCCTTCGAGGTGGGCGACCGGGTCGCCATCGCCCGGCCCGGCTATCCCTGCTACCGCAACGTGCTCACGGCGCTCGGGTGCGAGGTGGTGGAGATCCCCACGGGTCCGGAGAACCGGTTCCAGCCCACGCTCGAGCAGCTCGACGAGGTGCATGCGGCCACCGGAGGCATCCGAGGCCTGGTGGTGGCGAGCCCGGCCAACCCGACCGGCACCATGCTCATGCCCCAAGAGCTCGCGGGTCTGGCGCGCTGGTGCGAGCAGCACGACGTGCAGCTGATCAGCGACGAGATCTACCACGGCATCGAGTTCGCGCCGCTCGACGGCGAGCCACGGCTGGCCCGCTCGGCCTGGGAGACCAGCCGCGAGGCGGTCGTGTTCGCCTCGTTCAGCAAGTACTTCTCGATGACCGGCTGGCGGATCGGCTGGATGCTGGTGCCGGCGAGGCTGCGCCGGGCCGTCGACGTACTCACCGGCAACTTCACGATCTGCCCGCCGGTGCTCGCCCAGCGCGCCTGCCTGGCCGCGTTCGACGACGAGACCTATGCCGAGCTGGACTCCCACGTGGTGCGGTACGCCGCGAATCGGCGGCTGCTGCTCGAGGGCCTCGGCGAGCTCGGCCTGACTCGACTGGCACCGGCCGACGGCGCCTTCTACGCCTACGCCGACGTCGGTCACGTCATCGACGCCGGCGTCGCTCCCGACACCATGGCCCTCGCACACCGGCTGCTCGCCGAGACCGGGGTCGCCACCGCCCCGGGCATCGACTTCGACACCCTCGACGGCGGCCGGTTCCTGCGGTTCAGCTTCGCCGGCTCCCTCGACGACGTGGCCACCGGGCTCGCCCGGATGGCCCCGCTGCTCACCGGCTGACCCGACGGCTGACCCGACGACTGGCCCGACGGCTGACCCGACGGCGCAGTCGACGCAGGCGGTCGTCCACAGGAACGGAGCGCGGCCGTTGACACGCCTCCCGCCCTCTCGCACGCTCCGGGTACGAACCCACCCGGAGGCCACCATGCGACCCGACACGACCGCCCCACCCCCACCCGATACCGACTTGCTGCACGCGTGGGCGCAGGCGCTGCGCCGCACCGCCGCCTCCTTGGACGACGAGGCGCATGCGCTGCGCCACATGGTCGACACCGTGCCGTGGCAGGGTCGAGCGGCCGACGCGGCACGGGGTGAGGGGCGTCGGCTCGCGGCGCAACTGGCCGGAGCGGCCGACGCGCACCTCGCGGCAGCGGCGGCGTTGGAGGTGCACGCGCTGGCTGTGGGCGCCGCCGCCGCGGAGGCCGCCGCGTGAGCCGCGCCGACGCCGGCGGCGGCGCCCGCGCGAGCGCGGCCCCGGTCGTCTCCGTGGTGGGCGGTGTGGCCGGCGTGAGCGCCAGCTGGGCCGGAGCGGAGTCCCTGGCGGGCACCTTCGACCAGCTGGGCGAGCTCGCCGAGCGGCAGGCCGCCGCGGTGCGCGAGGCGCGCGCCACACCGGCGTTCGCGGCCAGCCGTACGTGGTGTCCGCCGACCCACTCCCTGGCCGTGCTCGCCCTCGTCTCGGCCGGCGAGTCTTTGGGCCGTGTCGCCGAGAGCGCACCGAGCGCAGCGACGTCCGTGCGCCGAGCCGTGGGGCTGCTGCGCGCAGCCGACGAGGCCGCCCACCTGCTGCTGCACAGCCTGCTCGGCGCGCTGGTACTCCTCCCGTCCGCCGCCGGGGTGCTCGGCGGTCTCTACCCCGCCACCCCGGTGCGCGTCGTGCCGCGCGGTGACCTCCTGGCCGGCGCCTCGGGGCGCGCGCCGTCCAGCATCTACGACCTGCTCGAGCACCTCGGCCAGCTCAGCGCCCTCTCGCCCGGGGACTCACCCGACAACGGCACCATCGAGGTGCAGTCGTTCACCGGGCCCGACGGCGTGGTGCGCCACATCGTGTACCTGCCGGGCACCGACGACATGACCACGCTGCCGTGGACGGCCGACGACGACGTCCGCGACCTCGGCGCGAACCTCGACCTCGTCGGCGAGCAGCCCGACCGGTACACCCAGGGGGTGCTCGACGTCTTGGCACAGATCGGGGTGCAGCCGGGCGAGCCCGTGCTCATGGTGGGGCACTCGCAGGGCGGCATGGTGGCGGCCGGCGCGCTGGCCCATGGCTCGCCCTATCACGTGAGCCACGTGGTGACGTTCGGGGCACCGGTCGGGCAACTCGGCGGCCTCCCGGCCGGGAGCCACGTGCTGAGCCTGGAGAACGCGGGCGATGTCGTGCCCCACCTCGAGGGCTCCGCGAACGCCGACTCGCCCCAGCACACGACGGTCACGTTCGCCGGCGGCACCGGCGGGCACCCCGTCACCGGCTTCGGCAGCCAGGTGCTCGGACACCACTCCTACGAGGCGTACGCGCACGGGGCCGCGGCGGTCGACGACTCCGGCGACCCGTCGGTCGCCGAGCAGGTGTCGAGCCTGCACGCGGCGGGGTTCCTCGGGCACCAGGGTCCGGTCGAGCACCAGGTGTGGCAGGTGCTCGGCGGGTGAGGCCCGGGCTAGGAGTCACACGAGGCGGTGCACGAACTCGCTGAGCTGGGTCAGGTTGCGGCACTCGACCATCGGCACGACCTCGCCGTAGCGGGTGGCCGCGGAGTCTCCGGTGTCCCAGTGGCGGCGGTGCTCCGGGTTGAGCCACCACGCGTGCCGGCACTCTTCGGCGACCTCGCGCAGGGTGTCGAGAGCGAGGTCGGAGTAGTTCGACCGGGCGTCGCCGAGCACCAGCAGCGCGGTCTTGGGGCCGAGGGCGTCGCGGTGCTCCTCGGCGAACTTCTCGATGGCGCGGCCGTAGTTGGTGCGGCCCCACAGCGCCGCCTGCGCGGTGCTGGCGGCGAGCTCGGTCATCACGTCGACGAGATCGGCACCGGGACGGAAGTGATGGGTCACCTCGTGCACGTGGTCGATGAAGGTGAACGCGCGCACCCGCTGGAACGACTCGCGCAGGGCGAAGACCAGCATCAGGGTGAACTGGGCGAAGTTGGCCACCGACCCGCTGACGTCGCACAGCACGACGAGCTCGTTGCGGTGAGGTCGCTTCGGCTTGTGGTGGGTGGTGAGTGGCACGCCGCCGGTCGACACCGACGCTCGCACGGTGCGGCGGAAGTCGAGGGGCCCGCGCCCACGGGCGTGGTGCTCCCGGGTGAGCCGGGTCGCGAGCCGCCGGGCGAGCGGGTAGACCTCGCGGCGCATCTGCTCGAGGTCGGTGCGGCGCATCGAGAGGAAGTCGAGGGTGTCGATGGTGGGCTTGGTGGCGACCGCGGCCACGTGTTCGGCGCCCTTCTCCTCGCCGATGCGGCGACGAGCGTCGTCCTCGACGCCGCGGGTGAAGCCGCCGATGCGCCGGGCGGCGGTGCGCTCCGCGCGCTCGTCGTCGATGCCGGCGTCGATGAGCCCCTGCACGATCTGGTCGACCAGCTCCTGCGGCGCGACCCGGCGTAGCGCGGTGTACGCCGACCACGACGAGAGGCCCGGGCCCCGGCCCGGCATCGCGCCGAAACGGGCGATCGCCTCGCGGGCCAGCAGCTCGAGGCGGCGCTCGTCACCCTCGAGCAGGGCGGCGAGCAGCTCCTCGCGGAACGCCTGGAGGGCAGCCCCGTCGTCGCGGGGGCGCTCTGCTCCCGCCTCGTTCGTCCCGGCCTCGTCGCCGGTCAGCGAGCTGCCGCCGTCGCCCACCAGCGGCGGGAAGTAGAGGTCGAAGAGCGCGTCGAAGGTCGTGCGCTGGGCGTGCCGCTTGACCGTCGCGGCGGCGTAACCCGCACGCACGATGTCGCGGTCGGCCCAGTCCAGCGCGCCCACGGCGGTCACGGCGTCCAGGCCCTCGACGAGCGAGACCGGCAGGCCGGCCGACCGCAGCGCCTCGAGGAACGCGAGGTGGCGAGCCAGCAGACCCGACTCGCTCACGCCGCCGTCCTGGGCGGGGCTCATGACCGGGCCAGCCGGAGCTCCTTGACGGCCCGGTCGACGTCGGTGGCGTGCTTGAGCACGACCCCGAGGGTGGCGGTGACGGCGGCGTCGTCGAGGTCGGCGATCTCGAGCGCGATGAGGGTGCGCGCCCAGTCGACCGACTCGGCGATCGAGGGTGACTTCTTCAGCTCCAGCTCACGCAGCCGGCCGACCGTCTCCACCAGCTGGCGGGCCAGGGCGTCGTCGAGCCCGGGCACCTGGGAGAGCACGATGTCGCGCTCGCGCTCGGCGTCCGGGTAGTCCAGGTGCAGGTAGAGGCAGCGGCGCTTGAGCGCCTCGGAGAGCTCACGGGTCGCGTTCGAGGTGAGCACGACGAGTGGACGCCGCACCGCCGCCAGGGTGCCCAGCTCGGGGATGGTGACCTGGAAGTCGCTCAGCACCTCCAGCAGCAGACCCTCGACCTCGACGTCGGTCTTGTCGACCTCGTCGATGAGCAGCACCGTCGGCTCGTCGCGCCGGATGGCGGTGAGCAGCGGCCGGGAGAGCAGGAACTCGTCGGTGAAGATGTCGTCGTGGGTCTCGTTCCACGACCGGGTGTCGGTGTCGGTGGCCTGGATGCGGAGCAGCTGCTTCTTGTAGTTCCACTCGTACAGCGCGCGGGCCTCGTCGAGCCCCTCGTAGCACTGGAGACGCACGAGCTCGGCCCCGGTCGAGCGGGCGATGGCCTTGGCCAGCTCGGTCTTGCCGACGCCGGCCGACCCCTCCAGCAACAGCGGCTTCTCGAGCGACCCGGCCAGGAAGGTCGTGACCGCGGTGGGAGTGTCGGCGAGGTAGCCGGACCCCGTGAGCCGCTCGGATGCCTCGGCGGGGGACGCGAACCAGGTGGGGGCGGGCATGGCCTCATCCTCGCCCACGACCGGGGGCGGCAGGGTCTGTGGGGTTGCTCACGATGGTCTACACCAGCGTGACCCGTGCGGGCCGGGGCTCGTTGCCCAGGCATGGACGTCACCCTCCCCGACCGCCGGCAGTCGCTGCGGATCCTCGGCCTGGTCAAGGCGTTCATCGTCGGCGCCGTGTTCGCCGTCGTCGCCGTCACGGCCTCGTTCAACGCCCTCGGTGGCACGACCACCGCCGCCCCCAGCGCGACACCCACCCCGGTGCAGAAGGTGGATCCGGCGTTGGTGCGCCTCATGGGGCAGCACCAATGCTCCACCAGCGGGTTCGGCGACACCGCTATCCCGGCGTCCGCGCTGCTGCGCACCCCGGAGGGTCACCTCGAGCTGGTGTCGTTCGATCGCGGCTGGGCCGCCCAGAACGGCGACGCGCCCGGCGAGCTCGTGGCCGTGTGCCTCGACCGGCCGACCTCGCAGGGTTAGAGGATCTGGTAACCCCTAGCCCACCGGATCGGCCGTCACCACGACGTTGGAGAGGTAGCCGGTGCCGTCCCAGTCCTCGCAGGTCAAGATGACCAGGCGGCCGGGCACACTCTGACTGAACAGCTGCTGGGCGTCGCTGGCGATGGTGCCCTTGCTGTAGACCTGCACGTCGCTGACCCGGTAGGCGAGCGTGCTGCCGCCGTCCTCGAACCGCACCGGGTCACCGGCCCGCATGGTCTCGAGGTCGTCGAGCGCTCCGCCGCCGGTGTGCACCGTGTGACCGACCACGAGCGCACTGCCGGTCGCGTCGCCGGGTTGCGCGCCGGCCGCCCACACGCCGATGGTCTGCGGGTCTGATGGCGGGGTGAGCACGCCACCGGGGGCCTCGATGCTCAGCACCGGGGCGTCGACGCCGAGACGTGGCACGATCAGCCGCCGCGTCACGCCGGGCTCGTAGACGACGCTCGCGGCGGCCGTCGTGTCGACGCTGGGCGAGGGCGCCGGCGGCGTCAGCACCACGCCGGGTTGCACCCGCTGGGGCGGCGCCACCGCGCGGGCCGGCGTCGCCTGCTCAGGTGCGGCCTCCCGGGCACCGGACGCCGCGAACAGCACCATCACCGCAAGCACCACGAGGCCTGCCCCCGCCCAGACGGGCTGGGGGTGCGCGGCGTACCAGGCTCGGATCCGAGACATCGGGCCAAGGATGCCTCGCTCACCGTGGGCTGCGCCACCGCCTTGGAGGTGCCTGCCGGCCCGCGAGCTTCAGGGCCGCCAGGTGGTCGAGCGGCGAGCGGCGTCGTACAAAGCGGTGACGGTGGGCTCGTCGAGGATGTCACCCAGGGCAAGGAGCCAACTGCTGAGATTCCTCCGCCAGGTGACGTGTACGCCCTTCGGCTGGTTCTTGACCACCAGATCGGTCGCGTTGACCGTCACGACCAGACCCTCCACGCGCACCGGAACCCCACTCGCGGCCTCGAGCAGAGCCGAGGCGCGCTTCGCTTCGTGCCGACTGTTGCGGATATAGGGCTGCTTGTGGCCATCGACCATGAACGTGTCGCCCGAGACCCAGACCTTGGCCCGCGGATGGTGCTTGGTGTTGATGGTGAACACGCCGCCGGGCCCGAGCACGAGGTGGTCGATGTCGGAACCGCGGGTGCCGACCGGGATCGCGTGCAGCACCCGCCAGCGCGGATCCTTCCGGACGACCTTCTCGAGTCGCGCCGCCACGAGTTCCTCGCCGTCAGCACCGATCCGCCAGGCCCGCTCCTCGGTGTGGACGCCGACCACCCGCGCCAGGGTCGAGCGCAACGGCGCTGCGGCGTGAGCCGACCGGGCGCGATCTCGCGCCTCGGCTCCGGCCGCCTTCGTCGCGAGGTCGACCCAGGGGCGGGCGGGCTCCTCCTGCTCGCGCCACGCCGTGACGGCTTGCGTCAGTGAGGTCAGGAGTTCGGGGCCCTCCGGGTGCGGCTCGTCGATCGTGAGGTGTCCCGGGTCTAGCCCACGGCACCGAAGCGAGCGGGGCGTTCCACCGAAGCCCGACCGCTCGATCACAGGCACGGGCCCGCGCTTGTTCAGCCGTAGGGGAACTGCGATATCCAGTCGAGAATCCGGGACAGACCGTGCGCCAGGCTCAGGGCGACGAGGAGCACGCACACCACGAGAAGGCCACTCGCTGCCCAGACCGCGCGAAGGCTGCTCCTCGTCGGAGGCCGCGACCGATCCTCGCCGTCGAGGATCGCCGAGAGGATGCCGTCGTCGGGCCTGCTGGGCATGGCCGGACGCTAGCGAGCGCCGACGCGCGGCGACCTGAGCAGCAGTACTCAGGCGGGTGCAGCGACGGCCGCGTCAGCCTGTCCCGACCGACGTAGCGCCTCGGACACGAAGCCATTGACCTTGAGGTTTTCGACGGTCGCACGCAAGAACGCCACGGTTTCCGGTCGACGCGACTTCGTGGTGCCCACCGCCTGCTGGATCTGCATGAACCGCTCGTCGAACAGGCGCACGTCTGCCCGCTCCTGCACGAAGGCCGTCATCGGCTGACGGATTCCCGCCGCCACGTCCAGTTCCTCGTCGAGGAACACGTCGACGCCCTCTTCGCCCCGCACCACGTCGGCGTGCTGGAGGGTGCGAGTGAGGTAGAGGTCGTAGGCCGAGCCGCGCTTCACCCCGATCCGGACGCCGGACCGGTCGATGTCGGCAAGCGTCTGGACGGCCGAGTCCGCAGGAACCACGAACACGCCTTCGATCACGACGTACGGCGCCGTGAATGCGACCTCCGCCTCGCGGGCGGGATCGATGGCGAGGAAGCAGATGTCAGCGTCGCCCGCCGTCATGGCCTCCAAGGACTTGCGAGCCGCGTCGAAGCAGACCAGTTCGACCGGCAGGCCGAGCCGCCCGCCCACCTCTCGCGCGAGGTCGACGGTGACGCCACCGGGATCCTGCGCGCTGCCCCGTGCCAGCACGGGATTACCCAGGTTGATCGACGCGCGAAGAACACCCATGGGCGCGAGGTCGGTGGCGAGGCTCCACGCGCCGGTCGTCATGCTCGCGACCCTGGCCCGTAGGCGGAATCGGGTCGGGAAGCAGCGATGCCGCCCCGTGGACCCGCTTCCGGGCCACCAGACGGCTTCGCTGGGACTTTCGTCTCTCGGGTTACAGATTTTCGTCTGTAGCCCATGGCGGGCCAACTGACGCAACGTTGGACCCAAAGTGTCTGGGGTCAGGCTGCCACCCTTGTGGCCGACGGCCCCTTCGACACCCCCGTTGACCGCCCAGGCAGGCCCCGCCAGCACCAGGTCCGCCTGCAACGCGAGCAGGTCGACAACCTGGTCGAGCGCTATCAATCCGGCCTGTCGGTCAACGAGGTGGCAAAGGAGTTCAACATCAACACCCAGACCGCGACGCGCCACCTGAACCGACGTGGCATCAAGAGCCCCAACCACTACCGCATCCCCGAATCTCGGCAGGCCGAACTCCTTCAGCTCAAAGCCCAGGGACTCAACACGGCGGACATCGGTGAGCACTTCGGCTGTAGTCGAAGCTCGGTTCAACGAGCGCTACGTCGCGCTGCACGGTCATCGCTCAGCTCGTGACGTCGCCCTGCTTGCCAAGCTCCTCAGCTGCTTTGAGGAGTGCTCGCGCCATGCCATCGACATCGATCTCTGGCCGCACCACGGCGATCGTGACAACTGCTCTCCGCTTCCGGGGCGGAGCCGATGCTGCTCGGCTCGGTATGACGATCGCCCACTGGCGCTGCAGCTTCCGCAGCGCACGACCGGCACACTGCGGCAGGCTCGGTTGCTCGGTAGTCACCTGTTGGCGATGCGCGAGTAGCTCAGCATCCGTTAGGACTGTCCAGCTCGGCACAAAGTACTCATGCAGGTGCGACTGATCCCGTGGACGAAGGAGCCCGAACACCGGGTGCTGCTCTACCCACAGCTCCACCAACCATTTACGCTGCAGGAAACATTTGTAGGCGGCAAGTCGGGGCATTCTCTATCTACAATCCCCCCCCCCCGCGAAATCAAGAACCTAGAGTCGCTCTTTGAGCCAGGTTCAGATTGTCTTTCCAACCAGCACCGATATGGATTGGAGATTTTCATCATGAATCAGTGATTGTTCTTGTCGGTTACCAATTTCACCCGTCCGTGCCAAGTCTGGACCTTCTCCTCGGTCTCGATGAACCACGGGGAGCGGAGAGGTTTCTCGCAACTGATTGCATGTTGCACAATCATCTTCTTTACGCCCCAATATGCTTCAGGTCGTTCGCACCGTCCAGCTCGCAGCTAAGTAGAACTTTCACTTATCCGGCTCCTCCTCATTCGCGCCTCAACACGCGGAATATCTCGGCGGCTGAAACCGCCGGTCACCCGGATCACTTGCAGTCCATCGGCCTTCCCGCTTCGACAGGCCGACACCAGAAACGCCCCCAAGAGGCTAGCGATGGGCGCCTCGAACACTTGCGCGGATCCGCGCTCAAAGTCGGGAAGCTCACGGACTACATCGACCGCTGCCTGCTCTCGAAAGAGGCGGCTTTATACCCCAGCTCCTACACCCTCGATTCGCATAAACCGCATTCCGCTAACATCGACACGTTTAAGGACTCACTGGTGCAAATACACAGTGCGGAATGTCAGACCTGCTACGGCAACAAGTAAGACGGCCCTCCAAAACCATGTCTCCACCCGAGTGAATGCCTCTGACCACTCTAGGTCAAAATCATCATACGAGCGAAGGAGTGGAACCAGGGATCGACCAATGCCGAAACCGAGGCCCACTAAAAGCGAAGTACCGACAGAAAGAAATAGCACAACACCCAATACCAACAGATGAGGCAAAACGGTTGGCATGAATGTCCTTGCACCTGTCCCCATCTCAAAGCCAAACTGCAAACCCCCCAGCCGCGGCCCACGCCGCGAAACTGCCTGGGGTACCTGCCTTCGATTCTGGGACAATCTCCGAGACATCGGAGGTCGTCCCACTCCCAGACTGCCCAATAGAAGCGCAGCCAGGACAAAAGTTTGAATCTGGGGATCCCAGTTCAACCACCAGCGCAGCGTGCTGGCACCGAGCAACCACAGCGCAAACGCCATTGTTGCACCGCCGACCAGCAGACCGGCTATGAAGTACGAGCGACCGAGGCCTCGCCAGACCGACGAGATCAGCATAGCTGAGTTGTGACTTCAAACAGACCCTGACAATGAGTACGCTGCCGCAAGTGCAAACAGCACCCACCATGTTGCGCCGGCAACCGCAGTATGTCCAGACATAACGAGCGATGCAGGGACAAACAGAAGCAATGACAATATCAGAATCGCATAAACAGTGGGGTGCCTGTGCCATGGGACGCTACTTACTGGGCTTAAGCTCATCGCAGCGATCGCCGTAACAGTTGAGAGGCGAAAACACTCGAAGCGTGATTCTCGTAACCGGACTGCTTATAACTGAGCAGCCGCGCGATATCAACAACATTTGATGACTTAAGATCCAGCACACTTAGCCTGGTAGGGCCACCCTGGACACCGGCGGCAATAAGTGTAGGCGCTAGGGGCTGATCATAGAAAGGTACGTAGCCCTTGACCGCGATATCGTGCAAGACGGTGCCGTTATGTAGGCTCAAGAGAACAAACTCAAAGGTGGGACGACTACCGGTTCTCTGCGGGCCGCTAAGTAGCAACTCACTTCTATTGACTGCCAAAACACCCGTCTTTCCGCGGTCGATCCCTAAACGCGCGACGCACGATTTAGTGACTGTAACCGTAGACGAAACATCAAAGCTTTTGATCAGGAACTGCATTCCCGAATCTTTCGATCGCTCGCTTACGTACAACGCAGTTTGCTCATTAGCGGCGAAGACACCCTGCTCTTTCCGCGCTAACGGCAACGTGACTGGGAGTCTGTTCCCGTCCCGGTCGAAGAGCCTTGGGCGAGCTCCAGGAACCTGAATTAGAAACGACAGACCATCCGGCGCCCAGGACACGACGGAACGGCCGGTGGGCGGAACCAGCGGGGGCGACAGCTCACCCGACTGAAAGTTCAGCAGACGCGTCCGATCGCCGTAAGTGACAAGCCACCGCGAACCGTCTGGACTCAAGGAACCGCTTCTCAGCTGCAGATACTGCGAAGTACCTCCCATGTCGCGCCCAGATAGACTCCTCCATACCCCGTCCACTCCCAAGAACGTCAGTGGAGTGTCAACGGTGGGCTCGACCGCTCCCGGTTCACCCCAAAAGGCGATCATGACGACGTGCCCGGGCAGATTCCGCATCAATGGCAGGGCATCTGCCACTATATCTCCTGCAAAACCCAGCTGAAAAGGCAGCGAATCAGTCTTGCGAGACGCTGTCGACTCGGAATTGACGTACTTCGGATTTTCCGTCGCGTCGCAGGGGTCTTCACTTGTGGAGTGAGAGGGCGAGTTGCTCGCCGGAACATGAGGGCGGTCATCAGTAGTCGCAGAACAACCAGCTGACGCCCAGACGATACAAAGCATCAAGAACACGGCAGGCCGGCAGCTCAACATCCAGCAGGGCTCCCCGCACCCGGATCGCATCCGTCAGGTGTAAATTGGTTATATGGGAGACTACTTGCAGCGGGGTCGTGTCCACCAAGCATTTGGCGACATGCGGTGTTCACGCGGGCTACCTCGTCACCGTCGCGAAGAGTAATTCTCTGTCCATCTGAGCAGCGCCTCGACTTCTTGTTCTGCCAGGCGGGAGACAGGTCGACTTTCCATGACCACGCATTTTTGCCAGCGCAGCTCGATGCCCGCCGGTTATAATTGTAGGCAAGTGTTGAACTCTGCGGGACGACGTCCTTTCTGTGATACTACCGAGGGCCCGGTTCTGAAAGCGCCAATACCTACTATGCCCGCAATCCCCACACCCACCTCAGCCCAAGCAAACACAAGGGTTGCGGGTCGATGAAGGCGGAACGGCACCACACCATGAGCCACGATTGAGGCACGAAACTTGGCTAGCCCTCGCACGTGGCTGCTTCCCGCTACTAACAACATCGTGAAGGAGAGTGCACAGGAACAGACTAAAGCCCCTTGTGCGACCAACTTCATCTGGTGCTCCCGAGCTGAAGGTTTCCTAAGTATGAACTAGTACGAGGGAGCGGCAAGCTCGTGTCAAGGGGCGGATCTGGGTTGCTATGTCGGTCTAGACCGGTTTCTATGTGACGTGGCGGGCATGCAACGCTGGATCGAGGGCAGACTAGAGCGGTGGACGCAGGGAACTCTGGGAGCTTCTCTCACGGTGTAGATGGCCCAGTGTCTGGCGCGACCGCCCGTCAGGCTGCCAGGATCGAGTCGAGTTTTCGCGCTCACGACGCTCAGATCGCTGCCCTTAGACAGGTGCTGGTCCTCGCCAACACACCGTTGGTGCACTCGATGCTGCGGTGCGGGAGGTACAAGATCAAAGGGTCGTCCTGGTCGACCGTCAACGAGTATTCCGACTGCGCTGTGGCTTCCCTCGCCGAGGACACGGTCGCCTAGTGGCTCGGCTCGTCTCGATCGTCGGGTTTGTCGGATCGCTCAAGGCGCATCACCGTGCCGGGGGCATTGGTCGCCCAGCCTGACCCAGGTTCTGGGCAATGGTGGTGAAAGTGTGGCGGCAGATGAGGCCCAGCAAGATGTGCCCGCGCCCATCGATCCTCCGCCGTCCCTGGCGTGGCTTCCGGCCGAAGGGCCTGGCGTCGAGGTGCCTACCACAGCGGGCTATGATGCCAGCCCAACGGTGCGCTGCGCGCGATCTCCTTGGCGATCTCGCGCCAGACTCCGGCCCCCCGCGTGACACCTGAGCGCGAGTTGCCCTTGCGCCCCGATTCAGATGACCGCACTTGTCCTGCATCCGGATCCACTTGTGATCAGTGACTGCTTCAGCTCACAGTACTCGATGCGACCACCTAGATCCGCCTCACATCAACGGCACCCGCAGCTTTCGAGAGCCCCCATGGCCTAGATCTAGCCCCCGAGAACAATATTGAATGCGCCCTAGTAGCAGCCGGTAACGCGTGAGAATCACGTGCTCGAACTCGGCTAATCAATGGGGGGCTGCCCACTTCCGATCACTATGCGCCTCCCGTCAGGAAGCTTCTTTGTCCCGCCAAGCTCATCTAGTCGCTGAAGCAAAGCCAAGCAAACGCGGCGATTCGTTCGTAAAGCTATTCGCGCTTCACTCACAGAGAATGGCTGAGAGAGCCCCGTGACGATTCTTAAAGCTTTCGTGGCAGCATCACCCCGCAAAATGATGTTCCCCGGCAACTGAAGAATCAGTCCGGACACCCGCATGTCTCGAAGAAGACGCGGGTGTGCAAGTAGATACGAGTTAGGTTTTTCGGCAGGAGTTTCGAACTTTCCCCTGCCGAAAAATGCTGAATCGCGCGCACTAAGCAGTTCGCTATCTAGGTCTCGAGCAAGAGCAGGTCTGATAAACCCTTGCTCAAGCAACAACGAATGGTCCATCAAAGCGAACACTAATGCAGGGTCCGGAATTCGAAGTTCACGAGCTGCTTCCTTTGGTGTCAATGCTCGGACTCTCACAAGACCCTTCAAGCCCGTCAGTTTTACACGCGCACAATCGCCGTCCATGAGCCAACCACCAGCTTTAACCGTATCCCCGGAGATTTCTTCAAGTGACACTCCAATTCGCCGCGCGTGATCGCGAGAGATGACGCCTCGAAGTCGGAGCTCGGCAGCCAAAGAGCCGTCGTGGGTCGAAATGTCTCGCTTGTGACCGGGCGGGCAAGGATCCAGCACAGTCACGCCCCAAATGCGCCGTCGTCCCGGATCTCGGAGCAAGCCTCGATCAAGCACGCGGAGCGGTAAGGGACCGTTCAAAGTAAGTCGGATTACGTCCGGCGCCAACACGCGTGCCCGGGTTCCCAATTTCGCGCTGCCTACATGGAAAATCGGCTGCCGGCGGACTCAGGACATACTCCACTCGGGACTGCTTACACTCGCACGTGTCGGTACGCAGAAGCAGCGCCACGGCGAGCTGCCCTACACGTTGCTTGACCTGCCGAGACTGTTCACCGACGCCAGCTTCCGCCGCTCGGTCATCGGGCATGTCGCAAGCGATCCGGGGCTGGGGCAGTTCTGGTCCTGGTACGAAGGACAGACAGTGCAAGCGCAGGCCCAGGCCCTCGCCGCACCTCTTAACAAGCTGCGTCAATACCTGCTTCGGCCCAGCCTGCGACGAGTCCTCGGACAGCCAAAACCCATCTTCCGATTTCGTGACGTCTTCCGAGACACCAAGGTCGTGCTCGTTCCGCTCAATGAGTCGCTGATCGGTCCCCTGACGGCCCAGCTGCTTGGGGGCCTCGTCGTCGCAGAGACATGGTCCGCAACGCTGGAGCGGGCGTCTGAGCTCGACCCAACGAGTCGGCCCGCGAGCGTCTGGATCGATGAGGTCCAGAACTACCTGCACCTCCCGACCTCCTTCGACTCAGCCTTGAATGCCAGCCGTTCGATGGGCGTCGGCTGGCATCTCGCCCACCAGTTCAAGGCGCAGTTGCCAGCCCAGATGGCTGCCGCCGTCGACTCGAACGCACGCAACAAGATCGTCTTCCGTGCCCTCGACCCCCGCGACGCCGCCGCCACAGCCCGGCAAGCGCCCAACCTGGCCGATGTCGACTTCCTGAGCCTCGATCGCTTCCACGCCTACGCGACGCTCGTGGTCGGCGGGGCGTCCCAGCCCTGGTGCTCGCTCGTGACGCTCCCGCCACCGACCGCGACCGGCCTCGGCGAGCGCATCCGCCGGGCCTCCCGCGATCGCTATGGCGCAGCAATGCAGGTCCACGAGCGGGTCGTCGAAGGCGAAGCCGTTCCTTCCCCCGCAGCCGATCTACGAATCGGTCGCAAGCCGCTTCCGACGGGGAGTGAGCACTGCCGCGACAACGTGCCTAGCACGGGTGAGGAGACGACTCCGTGAGCGAAGACAACCACCGCAACATCCGCGCACTCAACGCGAAGAACGACAGACGAACCGATCGACGAACCGCGTTGCTGACTTCCAGCCGTTCCCGCAGCTCAACCCCGATTCACTCGCCGCTCCGGGAAGGGACTGACCCCGCAGTGCGGGGACACAACGACGCGGCGAGCGGCGAGCGGGACGGCCGCAGACCGCGCGATTGGAGAGGTGAGTGAACACACGACGCATCCACCAACTCAGCGAGGCTTTAGGAGCACGGGACGAGCAGATCCTGACGAGCTTGGAGCGCTTCAGGCTCCTCGATACGCATCAGCTCCAACGACTGCATTTCGCCAACGCTCACGCAACGACGCTCGCGGCCGCTCGGGCCTGCAACCGCACGCTGCGGCGACTCGACGACCTCGGCGTCATCACCAGCCTCGAGCGACGTATTGGCGGTGTAAGACGCGGGTCTGCCAGCTACGTCTGGCAGCTCGCTTCCCTCGGGGAGCGCTACCTCCGCGCTGTCCACGGCCGCGCTCGACGCAAGCGCTACCTTGAGCCCGGTGCACAGTTTGTAACCCACACCTTGGCGGTCAACGATCTCGCGGTATCGCTGGCGGAAGCCAACCGCGACCTGCCTGGTTTCACCCTGAATTAGCTCGGCGTCGAGCCGCGCAACTGGCGTCGCTTTCTCGGCCAGGCCGGGGAGACGAAATGGCTCAAGCCAGACCTCCACGTCGTTACGACGTACGCGCCGTTGCCGGGGAGGGCGGATTTCGATAGCGCCTATGAGGAGCACGCCTTCGTGGAAGTCGACCTCGGCACCGAGCACCTGCCCCGCATCCAGACTAAGTGCCTAGCCTATGCGGCGTACGCCGCCACGGGCGCGTACCAGGCCAAACACGGCATCTTCCCGGCCGTGGTGTGGGTAAGCCCCGATCCGGCCCGCCGCGCCGCCCTGCGGGCCGCTGTGGCCGCGACACCGCGCTTGCCTACCGGCCTGTGCCACGTTGCCAGCCCGGCCGACTACCTCCAGGCCGTCACAGGCCGCCCGCCGCCATTGACGACAGGCCCAGGCTCATCTGCCAAATGACCCCTGTTTGCTCAGGTCAGACCGCATTTTCGACTGGACAGGTCACTCGAATCGAGCGTCAATGTCCGACGAGCCCACGAGGTTCTGACCCCGGCGGGCAGAAACTCGAACAACTAACCGAAAGGAGTACTACGCCTATGCAAGAACAACCACATCAGCCGAAGAACGCCGCGCCAGAAGGCGCAACCGATCAAGAACAGCAGCACTTCAAGACACTGGCCGTCCGCCTCGACGAGGGCGCCCACGCGCAGCTGCGGTTCATTGCGCAGCTCAGAGGCAACAGCATTGCCGACGAGATCCGACGGTCCATCGAGGACCGGATCAATGCGGCGCAGGACGACGCTGATCTCATCGCCCGCGCTCAAGAAGCACGCCAAGAGATTGAACGCGAAGCAGCCGCCCGCACGGCCGCCATCGCTGGCTTCATCGGCCAGACGGTGACCAGCCCTCCCGCCGCCAAGACCGCAGCCAAACCACCGCGCGCCCGACGCCAGTCCGAGGCACGAAGCGAGTAGGAACGCTCATGCCGAGAAGCTCTCCCGAGACCGCAGCAGTCGAGGCCCTCATTTACCTGCGAGTCTCGACCGCACGCCAGGCGACCAAGAACGGCGAGGCGGAGGGCTACTCGATCCCCGCGCAACGTGAGGCCTGCCTCCGCAAGGCTCGTGAGCTCGGCGCCGAAGTCGTCGACGAGTTCGTCGACGCTGGCGCGTCAGCCCGGTCGGCAGATCGCGTCGGCTTGCAGGCCATGCTTGAACGAATACGCCAAGGCAACATCGCCTACGTCATCGTGCACAAGTTGGACCGGCTAGCGCGCTCGCGAATCGATGACGCCGAGATTGCCACAGTCTTTCACCTAGCGGGCACCACGTTGGTGTCTGCGAGCGAGCAGATCGACGACAGCCCTTCCGGCACCCTGCTCCACGGCATCATGGCGGCAATCGCTGAGCACTACTCGAAGAACTTGTCTCACGAAGCCAAGAAGGGCATGGCCGAAAAGGTCCGGCGTGGCGGCACGAACGGGGTCGCTCCGCTCGGCTACCTCAACACCGTCGAGCGCCTCAACGGGGTCGAAGTGCGGACCGTCTCGATCGACCCCGACCGCGCCCCGCATGTGCAGTGGGCTTTCGAGCAGTACGCCACCGGCGACTGGTCAATCTCCGGGTTGCGCGACGCACTCGAGGAGCGCGGCTTCAAGAGCCGCACGACGCGAAAGGTCGTCGGGAAGCCGATCAACACGAGCCAGGTCCATCGGATGCTGAGCCACCCGTACTACAAGGGTCAGATCGTCTTCAACGGCGTGATCCACGACGGCACGCACGAGCCGATCATCGACGAGGTCTTGTGGCAACAGGTACAAGACATCCTCGCTGGTCGGCGCATCGCCGGCGACCGCTCCTGGCGGCACACTCACTACCTCAAGGGCGCGCTGCGATGTGCGCGCTGCAAGGGTCGCATCGGATTTGCCACCGCCAAGGGTCGTGGCGGCGACTACGACTACTTCTTCTGCATCGGCTCTCGCAGCGGGCGGTACGACTGTGAACTTCCCTACCTTCCGGTCCCGGAGGTCGAAGACGTTGTCCAGCGCCAGTGGGACGTCGTGCGGTTTACCGACGACGAGGTTGAGAAGTTCAGCAGCAGAGCCCGCAGCGACCTCCGCCGCTCCGCAGAGTCAGGTGGTCGCCTCATTGCCGACCAGCGACGTCGCCTGGCCGAGCTCGAACGACACAAGCAGAAACTCGTCGATGCCTACATGGCTGACGCGCTGCCGGTCGATGTGCTGAAGGAAAGACAGTCGAAAGTCGGCGCGGAGATTGCGGACGCCAGGCGCCTCATCCAGCACGCTCAGACCGAAAGCGACGAGGTCTTCGCCCGGCTGGAGCAGGTCATCTCACTGTTGCGCTGCGCTCACGAGCTCTACGCCTCCTGCGGCCCGCACTCTCGCCAGATCCTCAATGGCGCCGTGTTCGAAGCCTTCTACGTCGACAGCCGCACCGACGGCTGCGGACCCGCTCCCGGCGTCGCCGAGGCGCTCCTTGCGCCGGTCGTGGCTGCCGTGGTGACAGCCACCAGGCCGGACAACGAAGGAACCCCCACCGAGCGCAAGCTCGACGGGGGTTCAAACGTGAATCACTTGGCGGTGGCGGTGGGATTTGAACCCACGGTGGGTTTGACCCCACACATCATTTCGAGTGATGCACCTTCGGCCGCTCGGACACGCCACCGCCGGAGAGGTTACCGGAGGCCGGTTGGGTCGGCGAAATCAGTCGATCTGGACCCTTGTGATCGAACATCTGTTCGATTAGGCTGGGGACATGACGCCTCCGAGCACCGCCACACTGCGCGAGCAGGTGCACCAGCGCGTCACCACCGCTACCACCTCCCACGAGCCAGGCGACGCGCTCGAGGCCCTCGGCGAGCTCGAGGCGCTGACGAACACCATCGCCGCCGCCCAAGCCCGACTCGCCCACCACGTCAAGCAGTGCCGCATCGCCGAGCGCGAGCATCAGCCGGCCGCACGACGCACCCGCGGCATCGGCCACGAGATCGCCCTCGCCCGCGCCGAGTCACCCCACCGAGGCCAACGTCACCTCGGCCTCGCGCACGTGCTGGTCGAGGAGATGCCCCACACCATGGCCGCCATGGAGGCAGGACGGTGCACCGAATGGCGAGCGACCATCCTCGCCCAAGCCACCGCCTGCCTCTCCCTGGCCGACCGGCGACGCATCGACACCGAACTCATGGCCGACCCCGACACCACCAGCGGCTGGGGCGACCGCCGCCTCCACGCCGAAGCCGACGCCCTCGCCTACCGGCTCGACCCCCACGCCACCCTGAAGCGCCGAGAAGCAGCCGTCGCCGAACGGCACGTGTCCCTGCGCCCCGTCCCCGGAGCAGCCGGCGTCGGCATGACCCGCCTCTCCGCACTCCTCCCCCTCGAACAAGGCGTCTCGGTCATCGCCACCCTCGGCCGCATCGCCGACACCGCCCGAACAACCGGCGACCCCCGCACCCGCGGGCAGGTCATGGTCGACGCCCTCGTCTCGCGCGCCACCCAGCCGGCAGCAGATCTCGCGCCTGCCGAGCCCGTGATCCCGATGAGCGTGAACGTCGTCGTCTCCGACGCCGCCCTGCTCGACGTCCTCGGAGAGGACGGCGACCAACCCGGCTGGATCGACGGCGTCCCGCTACCCGCCGACACCGTCCGCGACCTCATCGACCGCGCCCAGGAACGCGGGCTCGCGAGCCTGCGCCGCCTCTACGCCGCCCCCGACACCGGCGAACTCGTCGCCATGGAGTCTCGCGCCCGCTGCTTCCCCGCCGGGCTCGCGACGTTCATCACCCACCGCGACCGCACCTGCCGCACCCCCTACTGCGACGCGCCCATCCGGCACATCGATCACCGCCGACCCCACGCAGAAGGCGGGCCCACCTCGGTCGACAACGCCGACGGACTCTGCGAAGCCTGCAACCACGCCCGCCAGGAGACCTCCTACCGAGCCCTGCTCGCCCAGATCAGGTCATCCAACGCCCCACCCGGGCAGCCCCGCCCCCAACGTCACCGCCACCAATGGCCCCGGTTCGAGTTCTACTTCACCGCCGCCTGATCACGAGTGCACCGTGCCTGCGCGTTCGGACGTTAAGGATGCATCCGTGTGCGCAGATCTGCGTGGGCCGCACGCACCCGCGCGCCGGCCGCCCCGCCGTGCGGCTCGACGACCTCGGCGCCCCCCTGGCTCCACTCACCCGGAGCCGGTCCGCCAGCCGCCGCCAGTGCCTCGGCCGCCTGCCGAGCCGCCCCGAGAGCGACGTACTCCGCCGCCGGCGGCACCACCACCGGCACGCCGAACACCTCCGGTGCCACGGCCTGGACGGCGGGCGAACGCGCCGCGCCGCCGATGAGCACCACGCGCTCCGCGCTGACTCCCTGACGCACCAGCGCGTCGAGACCTTCGGCGAGACCGCACAGCATGCCCTCGACACTCGCACGCGCGAGATTGGCCGGTGTCATGGAGTCACGGGTGAGCCCACCCAGCGTGCCGGTGGAGTCGGGCAGGTCGGGCGTACGCTCACCGTCCAGATAGGGCAGCAGGGTCAACCCGCCCGCGCCCGGAGCGGCGGCGAGGGCGAGGTCCGAGAGCCCGGCCAGGTCGGTGCCGAGCAGGTCGGCTGTCGCGCCGAGCACCCGGGCCGCGTTCAACGTGCAGACCAACGGCAAGAACGCACCGCTCGCGTCCGCGAAGCCCGCCACGAAGCCCGACGGGTCGTGCGTGGCGCGGTCGTGCACCGAGAACACCGTGCCCGACGTGCCGAGCGAGACCACGACGTCGCCCGGCCGCAGCCCGAGTCCCAGCGCCGCGCCCATGTTGTCGCCGGTGCCAGCCGCGACGAGCATGCCGAAGGGAGTCTCGCCAGCGGCCTCGGTCGGGCCGAGCACGCGTGGCACCGCGACGGCGCGACCGAACGCCCGCACCAGCAGGTCCTCGCGGTAGGAGCCGCTCTCGGGCGACCAGTAGCCGGTGCCCGACGCGTCTCCCCGGTCGGTCGTGACCTCGCCGGGCCGCATCCGGTCGTGCCCGAGGATGCGCGCAGTCACCCAGTCGTGTGGCAGCACCACCTGAGCCGTGCGCGCAGCGGCATCCGACTCGTGCTCGGCGAACCAGCGCAGCTTCGAGACGGTGATCGCCGCGAGCGGCACGGTGCCGACCTCGTCGGCCCACGCCGCCGGCCCGCCGCACTCCTCGACCAGTGCGGCGGCCGCATCCGCCGAGCGGGTGTCGTTCCACAGCAGCGCCGGCCGGACCACGGCGCCGTCGTCGTCGAGTGCCACCATGCCGTGCTGCTGCGCCGACACCGAGATGGCCGCGACGTCGTCGAGGAGCCCTCCGGCGGTCGCTGAGGAGAACGCCGCCCACCAGTGCTCGGGGTCGACCTCGGTGCCGTCGGGGTGCGCGGCCCGCCCCTCACGGACGACGACACCCGTGGCCGCGTCGACCACCAGCACCTTGGTGGACTGCGTCGAGGAGTCGACGCCGGCGACGAGCGTGGGTCTGGTCATCGACTCCAGCCTAGGCCGCGACACACACCCCCAGGCGTCACCCGCGCGCTGCCCATGCCTCCAGCGTCGCCCGGGCACCGACCTCGTGCAGCGACCGCAGTGCCGCGAGATAGGGGCCGGTGAAGGCCGGCGTGTCCACGAGGTCGCCGAACAGCGCGGGGTCACGCAGGAACGCCAGCTCGTCGGCACCCTCGCCGAGCTGGGCGGCGGCACGCTGCATCACGACGTCGCGCCGACGGTCGACGACGTCGATCTCCTCACCCTGCTCGTCGATGCCCTCGGCGTACCGCGCCCACGAGGCCACCACCAGTGCGGCGCGGTCGACAGACCCCCCGGCTGCGAGACGTTCGGTGATGACCGGCACCAGCCACTTCGGGATCCGGTCCGAGCTCTCCGCGCACAGCCGGGCGAGCGTGTCGCGCACCTCGGGGTTGGCGAACCGCTCGATGAGCTGCCGGCGGTACTGCGCCAGGTCGACGCCCGGCACCTCGCTCAGCGTCGGCGTGCCCTCGTGCTCCATGTACCCGAGCAGGAAGTCGACGAACAGCGGGTCGTGACACACCTCGTGCGCGTACCGGTGGCCGGCCAGATAGCCCGGGTAGCACAACGCCTGGTGGCTGGCGTTGAGCAGCCGTAGCTTCATCAGCTCGTACGGGACGACGTCGGGTACCACCTGCACGCCGACCTCCTCGAAGGCGGGACGCCCGGTCGGGAAGGCGTCCTCCAGCGCCCACTGCGTGAACGGCTCGCACACCACCGGCCAGGCATCCTCGACGCCGAACCGGTCGGCCAGCGCCGCGCGGTCGTCGTCCGTCGTGACCGGCGTGATGCGGTCGACCATCGAGTTCGCGAAGACGACCTCGCGCTCGATCCAGTCGGCCAGGTCGGTGCCCTGCCGCTCGTCGCGCAGCCGCGCGAACGCACCGATCATCTGGTGCGCCACGTGCCCGTTGCCCTGGATGTTGTCGCACGACATCACCGTGAACGCCGGGACACCGGCCTCGCGGCGCCGCGCCAGGGCCTCGACCACGAAGCCGAACGCGGTGGTGGGCAGCTCGCCCGCCCCGAGGCCCAGGTCGTGCTGGATGCCGGCGTCGTCCGGATCGAAGTCTCCGGTGACCTGGTTGACGTGATACCCGCCCTCGGTGACCGTCAGCGACACGATGCGTGTCGCCGGGGCGGCCATCAGGTCGAGAACCTCCTCGCCCTGCGCGGGCGCGTGCAGGTAGTCGACGATCGAGCCGATGACGCGTGGCTCGAGGTGGCCGTCGGGGTGCTTGACCACGAGCGTGTAGAGGCCGCCCTGCGCGCGCATCACCTCGGCCATCCGGGCATCCCCCGGCAGAACCCCGACGCCGGTGATGCCCCAGCCGAGCACCTCGTCGTCGCCGGGCGAGGCGTTCATGAGCGCATCGACGTACATCGCCTGGTGGGCGCGGTGGAAGCCGCCCACCCCCAGGTGCACGATGCCCGTGCGCACCCGGGATCGGTCGTAGGCGGGCACCGGCACCCGGTCGCCGATGTCCTCCAGTGTCTCCGGGGCGAGGCGCTGGAGAGTCTGCTGGCTCACTTGACCGCTCCCAGCGACAGACCGCGCACCAGCTTGTCCTGGGCGGCGAAGCCGGCGATCAGCACGGGCAGGGAGACCAGGGTGGAGGCGGCGCACAGCTTGGCCAGGAAGAGTCCCTGGCTGGAGATGAACCCGACCAGGAAGATCGGCGCTGTCGACGACACCGTCGCGGTCAGGTTGACCGCGAACATGAACTCGTTCCAGCTGAAGATGAAGCAGATGAGCGCGGTCGCGGCCAGGCCGGGGCTGATCATCGGCGTGACGATGCTCCACATGGTGCGCAGGAAGCCGGCGCCGTCGACCTGGGCGGCCTCGAGGATCTCCTTGGGGATCTCGGCCAGGAACGACTGCATCATCCAGATCGCGATCGGCATGTTCATGGCCGTGTAGAGGATGACCAGCGTGTAGACGTTGTCGAGCATGCCCACCCGCTTGACGATGAGGTAGATGGGCAGCAGCGCCGCGATGGGCGGCAGGAACTTGGTGGAGAGGAAGAAGAACATCGCGTCGGTCCACTTCTCCACGGGCTTGATCGACAGCGCGTAGGCCGCCGGCACCGCGAGCAGCAGCACCAGCAGGGTCGAGACGCCGCTGGCGATCGCGGAATTGGTGAGGAAGACGCCGGCACCGCGGTCGAAGACCTGCAGGTAGTTGTCGAAGGTGACCGGCGCGAACGGGGACGGCGGGTTGGTGGCGGCGTCGGCCTCGGTGTGCAGCGAGGTCAGGACCATCCAGACCACGGGGGCGACGAAGACCAGGGTGAGCACCCAGGCCGTCAGGGCCCAGCGCCAGGAAGCACGCTCCTGGTCGGCGCCGCGCAACCGGGCGCGCCGGCGTCGCGGCGGGGCGGACGTCGGGCTGGGCGCGGTGTCCGGGGTGGTGGCGGGGACGGTGGAGGTGTCGGTGGGCGTGGTCGTCATCGGGTGTGCTCCTCGGTGAAGAGGGACGAGATGGTGCGCAGCGCGAAGGTCGCCACGACGATGGATCCGACGACGACCACGACGCCGGCCGCCGCCGCCTCGCCGTACTCGTACTTGCGGAACATGGTCAGGTAGATCTCGTAGGGCAGGTTCGTCGTGGCCGACCCGGGCCCGCCCTGCGTGATCGTGAAGATGGCGTCGAAGGTCTGCAGCACGTAGATCGAGCCGAGCAGCACCGACAGCTCGATGTAGCGGCGCAGGTGCGGCAGCGTGATGAAGCGGAAGATCTGGAAGCCGCTGGCCCGGTCGAGACGCGCGGCCTCGAGCACGTCGGCCGGCTGGGACTGCAGCCCGGCCAGCAGGATCAGCATCATGAACGGCGTCCACTGCCAGACCAGGGCGGCGACGACCGCGGTCATCGGCGTGCCCGAGACGTAGTCGACGACCGGGCCCTGGTCGGCGCCGAACAGCTGCCAGACCCAGTTGAGGACGCCGTTGAGCAGGCCGTAGTCCGGGTTGTAGAGCGCGTGTTTCCACAGCAGCGCCGAGGCGACCGGCATGACGAGGAACGGCGCGATGAGCAGCGTGCGGGCCACGCCGCGCCCGGGGAACTTCTTGTCCAGCAGCACCGCGAGCAGCAGGCCCAAGAGCATGCTGACCACCACGACCGAGGCGGTGAGCACGACGGTGTTGACGACCGCGTGCCGCAGCCGGGTGTCGGTGAACACCGTGGCGTAGTTCGAGAAGCCGGCGAAGGAGTTGAACGTGCCGAGACCGATGAAGTCCTTGTCGCCGGGCCGCAGCACGTTCCAGTTCAGGAACGAGATGCCGATGGTGACCAGGAACGGGATCTGCGTGAGGACGATCGTGAAGACCAGGGCGGGCAGCAGCGGCCCGCGACGGCGCCAGCGCTCGCCGGAGGCGAGCTTGCGGGCGGGAGGGACCGGCGTCGGTGCCTGCCTCGTTCCCGCCGACGGCGGTGCGGTGGTGGTGCTCATGGGGCCTCCCGAAGGCACGGGGCCGCCGATCGGCCCCGCCGGTGGTGCTGGAGTTCGTGCTGGGGTCGTGCTGGGGTTCGTGCTGGGGTCGTGCTGGGTTGGAATGCCCGGGCGCGGTCGGCTGGACCGCCGCGCCCGGGCCGCTCAGGGGTGGAGCGTCACTGGTAGTTCTTGGCGACGTCCTCGGCCTCGCTCTGGCCCTGGGCCAGGGCGTCCTCGACCGAGCCCTTGCCGGCGATCACCGCGGCGATGGACTGCGAGACCTTGGTGCCCAGGTCGGCGAACTCGGGGATGCCGACGAACTGCACGCCCACGGTCGGCCGGGGCTGGACGCCCGGGTCGGTCGGGTCGGCCGCCTCGATGGAGGCGAGGGTCAGCGGGCCGAAGTCGCCGGCCGCCTTCTCGTACTCGGGGATCTCGTAGGTGCTGGCCCGCTTCCCGGCCGGCACGCGCGACCAGCCCAACTGCTCGCCCACGGTCTGCTCGTACTGCTTCGAGGTCGCCCACTTCATGAACTCGGCGGCGTTGTCCTTGTTGTCGGTGTCGGCGGGCATGGCCCACGACCAGGTCCACAGCCAGCCCGAGGAGTCGGTCTCCTTGACCGGTGCGTAGGCGTAGCCCACCTTGCCGGCCACCTTGGAGACCGAGGAGTCCTCGAGCGAGCCGGCGGCCGATGTGGCGTCGTACCACATGGCGACCTTGCCCTGGCTCATGGCGTTCAGGCACTCCGTGAAGCCGGCCTGCGAGGCGCCGGGCTCACCGTGCTGCTTGATCAGGTTCACGTAGAAGTCGACCGCGTCGGTGAACTCGGGGCTGTCGACCTCGGGGGTCCAGTCCTCGTCGAACCAGGTGCCGCCGAAGGTGTTGACCACCGTCGTGAGCGGGGCGAACATCTCGCCCCAGCCCGGCAGGCCGCGCAGGCAGATGCCCTTCATGCCCGGCTCGGCGCCGTCGACCTTGGCCGCGATGTCGGCGACCTCGTCCCAGGTGGGCTTCTCCGGCATGGTGAGGCCCTCCTGCTTCAGCACGTCCTTGCGGTACATGAGGAAGGACGACTCGCCGTAGAACGGCAGGGCGTAGAGCTGACCGTCGGAGGAGAGGGACTCCTTCATCGGGTCCAGCAGGTCGGCGGCGTCGTAGTCGGCGTCGTCGTCCACGTAGTCGTCGAGCGGCTGGAGCCAGTCGTTCTTGGCCCAGATCGGCACCTCGTAGGCGCCCACGGAGACGACGTCGTACTGGCCGGCACCGGTGGCGACGTCCTGGGTCACCTTGTCGCGCAGCTCGTTCTCCGGAAGGATCGTGTAGTCGACCTCGATGCCGGTGTCCTTGGTGAAGGTGTCCTTGGTCAGCTTCTCGATGTCCTCCATCTGCGGGTTGCCCACCATGAGCACGGTGACGGCGCCACCGCCGCCGTCCGAGCTGCTCCCTCCACCGCCGCCGCCGGCGCCGGCGCAGCCGGCCAGGGCGAGGCCCGCGACTCCGACGACCGCGGTCATCGCGATCTTCTTGTTGTAGCTGCCCACTTCAACCTCCATGCAGTGTCGGGCGAGGTGACCGGTCACGGGCGTGACGGTCGAGCCGGGCGTCGAGGACGACCGGTGTTTCTGGTGCTCTGTCGAGACGGGGCGGCGCTAGGCCCGCATCACCTGCGGACCCAGGGCTGCATAGCGGTGCGCGTCGTTGGTCGAGAGGCCGGTGTCGGTCACCAGCGCCTCGAAGTCGGAGATCTGGGCGAACCGGCAGAAGCTCGAGACGCCGAACTTCTTCGAGAGGCCGACGAAGATGCGCCGGCGACTGCGCTCGACCACGAGCCCCTTGACCGCGGCGACGGCCGGGTCGGGGGTGGTGAGCCCGTGCTGGCGGGAGACGCCGTTGGCGCCGAGGATGGCCAGGTCGATGACGAGGTCGCCGAGCATCGAGGTGGCCCAGTGGTCGACGGTGGCCAGGGTGCGACCGCGCACGCGGCCGCCGAGCAGCAGCACGGTGACATCGGGGCGCTGGGCCAGCGAGACGCCGGTCTGCAGCGACGAGGTGACCACGGTGACCGGGCCCTCGGGCTCGAGCGCCTCGGCGACCAGCTGCGGCGTGACGCCCTCGTCGACGTACACGGTCTCGGCACCGTCGAGCAGGCCGGCGGCGGCGTGCGCGATGCGGCGCTTCTCGCCCACGAAGGAGCTCTCGCGCTGGGAGAGCTCGGTCTCGAAGCCAGCGCTCTCGACGGGGTAGGCCCCGCCGTGCACCCGC
The DNA here is from genome assembly GCF_015319165.1 of Nocardioides acrostichi. Classification (GTDB taxonomy): domain Bacteria; phylum Actinomycetota; class Actinomycetes; order Propionibacteriales; family Nocardioidaceae; genus Nocardioides; species Nocardioides acrostichi. Next base: position 92,754 of record NZ_JADIVZ010000012.1, on the reverse strand, counting down.
TGGACCACGCCGCGGTCGGCGAGCAGGCGCAGGTCGCGGCGCACCGTCTCGGGCGCCACGCCCAGGTCGGTGGCGAGACCGACGACGTCGACGCGACCGTCGTGGCGGGCGCGGGCGAGGATCTCGCGTTGACGCTGCATCGCCTGCATGCCACCTCCTCGGTCGTGGGCGCCGATACCGTGCCGCGTGGGGTGTGACCCCGGTCACGAACCGAGTATGGCCCGGACGGGCCCGGTGCACCCAGCCCGACCGGGGGGTTCTGGTTGCCCGGTTGTTGCCCGTTTCTCAGCTAGTGAGCGGCCACGACGGCATGCCGTGCCCGATCTGGTGCCCGATAGCGACCTGCTACTGCCCGGATTCGGACCGTTCGGTCAGTCCACCAGCACGACGTGGAGGGCCCGTGGACCGTGCACGCCCTCGACCCGGTCGAGCTCGATGTCGCTGGTGGCCGAGGGGCCGCTGATCCACGTCAGCGGTTGCCCGGAGCGCACCGCGGCGGCGAGCCGGGTCACCGCCTGGGGTACGTCGGCCACGACCTGCTCGGCTCGGACGACGCACACGTGGCGGTCCGGCACCAGGGTGAGCGCGCGGCGCCCCTGGCCCGGGCCGTGGTCGAGCACGATCGTGCCGGTCTCGGCGATGCCCACGGCCGCCGTGGTCACGACGGCGTCGGCGGCGTCGAGGTCGGCGGCCCCGAGGGCGTTGTCCGCCACGGGATGCGCGAGGGCCGCCACGAGATCCTCCGGCAGCCCCGGCGGGACGACGACCCGGTCGCCCGGCGCGAAGAGCGAGGCCACGTGCGCCGCGAGGTCGGCCTCGGCGACCCGCTCGACGACGGCGCGGTAGTCGGCCACCCGCTCGACGAAGAGATCGAGCCGCTCGGCGTCGGTCGGTTCGACCGCGAGGGGCCCGACCACCGGCTCGGTCGCCGGCGCGACGTCGGCGAGGGCCGCGCGCACGCGCCCGAGGATCTCCTCCCGTGCGCTCACGAGCCGTCCTCCCGCCCACCGTCGGTGCGGGCCCACCACGCGCGGAAGGACTCCGGCGGTGGGGCGGGCAGGTCGCGCGCGGTCGTCCAGGCGGCACCGGGGCCGGGCAACCGGCCCAGTGCCGCACGTCCGCCGGGCAGCGTGGAACGCGTCAGCCGCCCGAGCACCCGGCCCGAGAGACCCGCCGCCCGCTCCACCAGACCCAGGCGCGAGGCGTCGGAGAAGGCCCAGGCGGTGGCCCGCATCGCAGCGGCCTCCGCCTTGGGCACGCGGTCGGAGCGGTGGGCGTCGACCACCTGGGTGCGCAGGTGCACCAGCACCTCGGGGATGTCGATGCGCACGGGGCAGGCCTCGAAGCACGCCCCACACAGCGAGGAGGCGTAGGGCAAGGAGTCGGTCTGTGGGTCTCCCTGACCGTGCAGCAGGGGGTTGAGGATCGCCCCGATCGGGCCGGGGTAGACCGACCCGTAGGCATGCCCGCCGGTCCGCTCGTAGACCGGGCACACGTTGAGGCAGGCCGAGCAGCGGATGCAGCGCAGCGCCTGCCGTCCGACCTGGTCGGCCAGCGCGCGGGTGCGGCCGTTGTCGAGCAGCACCACGTGCACCTCCTGGGGTCCGTCGCCCTCGCGGACGCCGGACCACACCGAGGTGTAGGGGTTCATCCGCTCGCCGGTCGAGGAGCGCGGCAGCAACCGCATCAGGGGGTCGAGCTCGGCCCAGGTGGGCACCACCTTCTCGATGCCCACGACGCTCACCAGCACCTCGGGCAGGGTCAGGCACATGCGGCCGTTGCCCTCGGACTCGACCACCACGAGCGAGCCGGTCTCGGCGATGGCGAAGTTCGCCCCCGAGACGCCGACCTTGGCGCGCAGGAACTTCTCGCGCAGGTGCTCGCGAGCGGCGGCGGCCAGCACGGCCGGCTCGTCGGTCAGGTCAGCCGGCGCCGGGCGGCCGGCGGAGGCCATCTCACGCAGGAAGATTTCGCGCACCTCGGCGCGGTTGCGATGGATCGCCGGCACCAGGATGTGACTGGGCAGATCCCCGGCCAGCTGCACGATCAGCTCGGCGAGGTCGGTCTCCCACGCCGCGACCCCGTGCGCCTCGAGGTGCTCGTTGAGCCCGATCTCGGCCGTCACCATCGACTTGACCTTCACGACCTCGTCGACATCGTGGGCGCGAGCGACGTCGAGTACCACCTGGCTGGCCTCGGCGGCGTCCCGAGCCCAGTGCACCGTGGCCCCGGCCGACGTCAGCTGCTCCTCGAGAGTCAGCAGGTGGGTGGCCAGGTCGTCGAGGGCCCGCTGCTTGACCGCCGCGCCGGCCAGGCGCAGCGGCTCCCACACCTCGCCCTGCTCCTCGACGAGCGCCGCACGCTTGGCCCGGATGACCCCGGTCGCGTGGGCGAGGTTGTGGCGCAGCTGAGTGTCGGCCAGCGCCTCGCGCGCGGCGGTCGGGAACGGCGGCATGCCGACGAACGTGCGACTCATGCGCTCTCCGCATCGGCTTCGGTGCTGGCGAGGATCTCGGCGAGGTGCACGGCGCGCACCCCGGAGCGCTGGCGGCTCAGCACGCCGCCGATGTGCATGAGGCACGAGGAGTCGCCCGCCACCAGCACCTCGGCGCCGGTCGCGCGCACGTGCCGGGCCTTGTCGGAGCCCATGGCCACCGAGACCTCCGCGTTCTTGACCGCGAAGGTGCCACCGAACCCGCAGCACTGCTCGGCGGCGGGCAGCTCGCGCAGCCGCAGCCCTCGCACGCTCTCGAGCAGCCCGCGGGGCCGGTCACCCACCCCGAGCATGCGCAGGGAGTGGCAGGTCGGGTGGTAGGTCACCGTGTGCGGGAAGTACGCGCCGTGCTCGCCGAGGTCGCTCACGCCCAGGACGTCGACGAGGAACTCGGTGAGCTCGTAGGTCGGCGGTAGGGCCGCCACGTCGTCCGCGAGGCCCGGGTCGGAGCCGTTCTCGGCACCGCGCCGGCCCACGAGCCCGTGCTGGTGCCGCGCCGACCCGGCGCACGAGCCGGACGGCGTCACCACGGCGTCGTAGCCCGCGAAGGCGGCGGCGAACGCGCGCACCACCGGCACGGCCTCGTCGAGGTAGCCGGTGTTCACCATCGGCTGCCCGCAGCAGGTCTGCGCCTCCGGAAACGCGACGTCCACACCGAGGCGCCGCAGGAGCCGCACGGTCGCCTTGCCGACCTCGGGGAACATCGCGTCGTTCACGCAGGTGACCAACAGCGCGACCCTCATGCTCGCCATCGTGGCAGACCGGCCTCGCGACGCCCGGCGAAGAACTCCTCGAGCAGGGCTGCGGAGGCCGCCTCCTCGACACCGGCCAGCACCTCGGGCCGGTGGTTCAGGCGCCGGTCGCGGACGACGTCCCACAGGCTGCCGACGGCGCCGGCCTTCTCGTCGAAGGCGCCGAAGACGACCCGGTCGACCCGGGCCAGCACGGCCGCACCGGCGCACATGGTGCAGGGCTCGAGGGTGACCACGAGCGTGCAGCCGGTGAGCCGCCACTCGCCGCGGCGGCGTCCGGCCTCGCGGAGGGCCACCACCTCGGCGTGGCCGGTGGGGTCGGCGTCCGCCTCGCGCACGTTGCGGCCGCGGCCGACCACCTCGCCGGACTCGTCGACGACGACGGCGCCGATGGGCACGTCGCCCTCGGCCAGGGCCAGGCGCGCCTCGTCGAGCGCGGCGCGCATCGCGGAAACCCAGGGGTCGGCGGGTGGCACGGGCGGCTCAGGCGGGCGAGAGGCCGACGACCTCGTCGAACAGCTCGCCGAAGCCCAGCTCGCGGGCGACATCGGCGAGCACCTCGTCGGGGTAGGCCTCGTCGTCGTCGAGCAGATCGAGCAGGTCGCCCTCGGTGACGCCGAGGTCGTCGAGCAGGTCGAGCTCGCCCACCGGCTCGGAGTCGTCGTCGTCATCGGGCTCGGGCAGGCCGAGGAAGTCGACGACGGACGCCGCGAGATCCCAGTCGTCGGCCGCGGTGACGTCGGAGAGCATCACGCTCACCCGCGGACCCTCCACGCGCACGATCACGAAGAAGTCCTCGTCGACGGCCACCATGGCGATCACGCCGAGGTCACCGGGCAGGGACCGCAGCGCGGCGAGCAGATCGTCGAGATCGCCCGTGACCGAGGCCTCGAGCTCGACGACCGACCAGTCGTCGTCCTCGTCTGCGTAGGCGGCCACCGCCAGGTCGAGGTCGTCCTCGAGCTGGGCGGCGCGGTCCTCGACGGGAGCCATGCCACAAGCGTGACCGGTTCGACGCCCCGCGGCAAGCCCTTTCGCCATCGGCGACCTCTAGGCTCACCTGTCATGCGCACCCACGTCGTCGACCACCCGCTGGTGACCCACAAGCTGACCACGCTGCGCGACGAGCGCACCGACAGCCCCACCTTCCGGGCGCTCACCGACGAACTGGTCGCCCTGCTGGCCTACGAGGCGACGCGCGACGTGCGGGTGGCGCCGGTCGAGATCACCACCCCGGTGGCGCCCACGACGGGCGTGAGGCTGGCCTCACCGAAACCCCTGGTCGTGCCGATCCTGCGGGCCGGGCTGGGCATGCTCGACGGCATGATGCGACTGCTGCCGACCGCCGAGGTCGGATTCCTCGGCATGGTGCGCAACGAGCAGACCCTCGAGGCGTCGACCTACGCCGAGCGGCTGCCCGACGACCTCTCCGGACGGCAGTGCTACGTGCTCGACCCCATGCTCGCCACCGGCGGCACCCTCGCCGCCGCCATCCGGTTCCTCGTCGACCGCGGCGCCGACCACATCACCGCGATCTGCCTGCTCACCGCCCCCGAGGGGTGCGCGCGGCTCGAGCAGGAACTCGCCGACCTCGACGTGCCCGTCACCGTCGTGACCGCCGCGATGGACGAGCGGCTCAACGAGAAGGGCTACATCGTGCCCGGCCTCGGCGACGCCGGCGACCGGCTCTACGGCCTGGCGGGCTGAGTCCCGCGCACGGGCTCCGGCTCCATCACCCGCACGACCTCGCGCCCCAACTCACCTCGCAGGGCCGCCGCGATGTAGCCCGCCCCCAGGGCGACCGTGGCCGCGATGACCCAGAAGATGGCCCGGTAGTCCAGGACGCTCACCAGGACCGAGCCGACCGCGAGCGAGACGGCCTGCGGAGTCGCCATCAGGATCTCGACCGCGGCACTGACACGCCCCATGAGCCGGCGCGGGCTGCGCCGTTGCACCAGGGTCGTGAACGGCACGAAGGTGCACGGCAGCCCGAACCCCATGACGGCCAGGGCGCCCAGCACCACGAGCATGGTCGGAGCCGACGCCGCGACAGCGGTGGCGACGGCGATCAGCGCCAGGCCCAGCACCAGTGAGCCCACCTCACCCAGTCCGCGCACCAGCCGGGCGCTGAGCACGCCGCCCATGACGGCGCCGACGCCTTGCACCGTCACGAGGAAGCCGGCATAGGTGGGCTCGCGGTCGAAGGCGTCCAGCAGCGCGTAGATCGAGGCCTCGAAGAAGCCGATGACGAGGATCGTCAGCCCGAAGCCGATCAGCACGTGACGCAGGATCCGCTCGGTCGCGATGTATCTCGCTCCGGCGGTGAGCTGCGGCCAGAGTCCGCGCGTGTCCCGCTTCACGGGCTCCTCCCGGACCTCGATGCTCGCGATGAGCGCGGCGGCGACCCCGAAGCTGGCGGCGTCGACCAACGCCACGGCCCACCCTCCCACGGCCGCGAAGAGGGCGGCGCCGACCAACGGCCCGAAGAGCCGGAACCCCTCCTTGGTCGTCTGGATGCTCGCGTTCGCGTCGACCAGGGCTTCGTCCGGCAGCAGTTCCTTGAGCAGTCCGTTCAGCGCGGCCGGCAGGACGACGAAGCTGACGCCGTAGCCGAACGCCACCGCCCACACGATCCACGTGTGCGAGGCGTCGCGCACCAGCACGAGCGGCAGGACGACGAGGGCGGAGGCCACGTTGCCCCACACCAGGACGGCCTTCCGCGGGAGCCGGTCGACGCAGACGCCCACCAGCGGGGCGAGGACGGCCGGCAGCACCATGAACAGGAAGGTCAGCCCGGCCAGGGCGTTCGACCCGGTGAGGGTCTTCACCCACATGCTGAGCACGAGCAGCATGACGGAGTCCCCGAGCATCGAGGTGGCGAGCCCCCCGAAGAGGCGCGCGAACCCCGGCTGCGCGAACACGGCCCTCACCGCTCGCGCTCCATCAGGTAGACCGGCACGCCCCAGGCGACCATCTCGCACAGCCGCGCGCCCTCGGGGCGGGCGGACGGATCCTCGATCCGCTCCGAGTGCCGGAGGAGCACCTGCCGGATGGCCTCGTTGACCTCCTCCAGCTCCTCAGCCGTCAGCCAGGCCATGCTCTGCGAGGTCGTGGCCGCCCGTCGCCAGGCGTGGGGTTCTCGCGGGGCCCGTTCGTGCGACTCCCTCAGCCGTTCTACCGCCCGCCCGACGACCATCTCAGAGAAGGCCGTGGCCGCTCGGTGCGTCTCCGGCTCGTCGTCGGCGTCCTGGAACTCCAGGCCGATGACCGGGAGCCGCCAGGGCCGTCGACGTCCTCCCTCGGACGGCGCCTCCTCCACCAGCTCGTGCTCGGCGAGCTTGCGCAGGTGCCAGGAGCAGTTGGCCGGGGTCTCGTCGAGACGGTCGGCGAGCTCGGTGGCCGTCAACGGGCCGTCGAGACTGAGCTGCTCGATGATGGCGATGCGCACGGGGTGCGCGAGGGCCCGCAGCTCGCGCGGTTGGGTGAGACGGCGACGTGGCATGAATTGAAAGTAGTGTTTCGAAAGATATCTTGCAATGCTCGTCAGGCGACTGGTCACGGGCCGTGCATCACCCGTGGTGGTGGCTCGACCCGTCGATCGCCGACCTCGGACTCACATCCATGGCCCGTGCGCGCCACTCCCTCGCCACCGGTGGCCTCATGACGAAGACGTCGGCCATCGATGCTGTGCACGCGCCCCCTTGGCTGCGCGACGATCTCCGTGCGCGACGCGACGGGAGGGCCGTGAGGTCGCCGCGCCTGCGCACGGCGATGGTGGCGTGGTCCGACGCACGCCGAACGACGGCTGCCGCGCGCCGCTGGCGCTCCGACCCCTGACCCTCACCAGGAGCACCCCCGCGAGTCTGCTTGCGCCGCGGAGCTCACAGTGGGGGGTCAGACGTCGCCACTCTCTCGAGCCAGGCGTCCAGTCGCTCGAGCTCCCCGGCCGAACCGAACAACGGGCTCCTGCCCGGGGCCGGGAGGAAGCCGACCGCATCCATGACCAGCCAGTACGGTTCGGGCCGAGTGCCGGTCAGCGCGCCGTACGCGCGCAGGAACGACAAGGCCGGCTCGGCGCCGTAGGCGACAGCCAGATTGGTCGCTGCGTGGGCGGCGTCGAGCCAGGCGGGTCCCGTTGATGTCTCGACCCAGTCGACGACCCCGGAGATCCTGCCGTCGATCCAGAGCAGGTTGCGGTGACTGAAGTCCCGGTGGAGGAAGGTCGTGTCGTACGAGGGCGGTCCCTCCGCGAGGAGGCCGAAGGCTCGCCTCCAGGCCCCGGGGTCTCGTGCCCATGCGGGAACCTCCCACTTGGCTTCCCACGCCCAGGACTCGTACTCGCGGAAAGGCTCCCTCGGGTGGACGTCGTGGATCAGGGCCAGCATCTCGGCCATCGCTCCCGGTGCAGAGTCCTCGACCCGAGCCGCAGGCACGCCCGGCAGACGGGACATCAGATGCGCGGCGACCCCGGTGGCGGCTCCCTCGGCGTCGAGCCCGTAGCTCACCGGGGAAGGCACGGATGTATCGACCAACTCGTTCTGCGCAGCCCGCTCACGGCGCGTGAGCTGCGCTCCGTGGGTCCGCCACGGCTCATTGGTCATCAGCCGGAGAACGGACCGTTCACCGGAGCGGTGAGAGAGCGCCACCATCGTGGAGGTCAGGCCTCCAGCCAACGCATCCACCTCGACGACCGGATCGCAGAGGATGGACTCGGCCCAAGCAACCGCCTCGTCGCGTACGCCCTCGACCGGAGTGGTTCGGCGGCCCGACCTCACAGCTGCTTCAGCGCGGCCAGCAGCTTGGAGAGGGAGTCCTTGGCGTCGCCGAACAGCAGCGTGGTCTCGGGCATGAACAGCAGCTCGTTCTCGATGCCCGCGAAGCCGGGGCGCATCGAGCGCTTGAGGAACACGACCTGCTTGGCGGCGTCGGCGTTGAGGATCGGCATGCCGTAGATCGGGGCGGACGGCGTGTCGCGCGCGGCCGGGTTGACGACGTCGTTGGCGCCGACGACCAGCACCACGTCGGTGTGCTGGAACTCGTCGTTGATGTCGTCCATCTCGATCAGCTGCTCGTACGGCACCTGCGCCTCGGCGAGCAGCACGTTCATGTGGCCGGGCATCCGGCCGGCGACGGGGTGGATGGCGTAGGCGGTCTTGATGCCGCGCGCCTGCAGCACCTCGACGCACTCGCGCAGGGTGTGCTGGGCCTGCGCGACGGCGAGGCCGTAGCCCGGCACGAGGATGACCCGCTCGGCGTACCCGAGCATGATCGCGACGTCTTCGGGGCCGGCCGAGCGCACCGGCCGGTCGGAGGCCTCCCCCGCGCCGAGGGTGGAGCCACCCTTGAGCGCGCCGAAGAGGATGTTCGCCACCGAACGGCCCATCGCGCCCGCCATGAGCAGGGTCAGGAACGTACCGGAGGCGCCGACCAGCGTTCCGGCCACCAGCAGCACGACGTTGGAGAGCACGTAGCCACCGGCCGCGACCGTGAGGCCGGTGAACGCGTTGAGCAGCGAGATGACGATCGGCACGTCGGCACCGCCCACCGGTAGCACCAGCAGCACGCCGACGGCCAGCCCCAGGAGAGCCAGCAGGACGCCGATCCAGGTCGGACTGCCCAGGATGATCAGCACGGCCACCGCCACCGAGGCCAGCAGCGAGGCGCCGAAGACCACCGGCAACCCGGGGAAGACCACCGGGCGTGAGGTCATCAGCTCCTGGAGCTTGGCGAAGGTGATGATCGAGCCCGAGAACGACACGGCACCGACGAGGATCGTGAATGCCGTGGCGACCAGTACGAACCGCGGCACGGAGGAGACCGGGTCGGGCTGCATCTCGTTCAGCTCGAGGATCGCGACCAGCGCCGCGGCGCCACCGCCGACGCCGTTGAAGAGCGCGACCATCTGTGGCATCTGGGTCATCTGCACCCGTTGCGCCCCGAGCACACCGCCCGCGGTGCCGATCGCGATCGCCACGATCATCAGCAGCTTGTGATCGAGCGGGAAGTACACGAACGTCGCCACCAGGGCGAGCACCGCGGCGCCGGCGCCCACCAGGTTGCCGGCCCGCGCCGTCCGCGGCCCGGCGAGACCCTTGAGTGCCAGGATGAACCCGACGGCCGCGAGCAGGTAGGCCAGCTGGGTCAGGTCTGCTCCGAGGCCGGTGTCGAGGGCGCTCATCGACCGGCCTCCTGCCGCTTGGCCGGCTTCTTGCGCGAGAACATCTGGAGCATCCGGTCGGTCACGACGAAGCCGCCCACCAGGTTCACCGCCGCGAGCACGATGGCGATGAGTCCGACGACGAGCACCGCGGTGTCGTCGCTCGAGCCCGTGACGAGCACGGCACCGAGCAGGATGATGCCGTGGATCGCGTTGGCGCCCGACATGAGTGGGGTGTGCAGCGTCGAGGACACCTTCGAGATGACCTCGATGCCCACGAAGACGCTGAGCACGAAGATCGTGAGCCAGACGAATCCGTCGCTCATGGCTGCTCCCCCTCCCCGGGCTGGCCCGGTTCGATCAGCTGGCGGGTGGGCTCGTGCAGGATCGCCCCACCGTGGGTGACGCACGCGCCCGCGACGATCTCGTCGTCGAAGTCCAGGCGCAGGGCACCCTCGGCGCTGATGAGCGTGACCAGGTTGACGACGTTCTGGGCGTAAAGCTTGGACGCCGGCGCCGGCATCTGGCTGGGTACATTGCGCCCGCCCCACACCTGGGCATGGCCGATGCGCACGACCTCGCCCGGCACCGACCCCTCGACGTTGCCGCCGGTCTCGGCGGCGAGGTCGACGACGACCGAGCCGGGCCGCATCGCCTCGACCATGCCGGCCGTGACGAGCCGGGGAGCGGGGCGACCCGGCACGGCGGCGGTGGTGATGAGCCCGTCGGCCGCGGCGATGTGGGGAGCCAGCAACTCACGCTGGAGCGCGGCCCGTTCCTCGCCGGCCTCGCGGGCGTAGCCTCCCGAGCCCTCCAGGGTCGGCAGGTCGAGCTCGATCGACTGTGCGCCCACGGAGCGGATCTCCTCCGCGGCGGCGGCGCGTACGTCGTAGGCCTTGACGACCGCGCCGAGGCGCTTGGCGGTCGCGATGGCCTGGAGACCCGCCACCCCGGCGCCGAGCACCACGATCTCGGCCGGCGGCACCGTGCCCGCGGCGGTCATGTTGAGCGGGAAGAACCGGCGCAGCAGACCGGCCGCGACGATCGCGGAGCGGTAACCGGCGACCAGCGCCTGGGAGGAGAGTGCGTCCATCGACTGCGCCCGCGAGATACGGGGCACCAGCTCCATCGCCAGGCTCGTGACCGAGAGGTCGCGCAGGTCGCGCACCAGGTCGGTCTCGACGGTGGTCGGCAGGAACGACACGGTGACTGCCCCGACCGCCAGCCGGCGGGCGATGTCGCGCGCCAGCGGCTGCACCGACACCACCAGGTCGGCGTCGAAGTAGGGGTCGTCGGCGACGCCGGCTCCTGCCTCGGCGTAGTCGTCGTCGGCGATGAGTGCCCCGCGACCCGCACCCGCCTCGACCACGACCTCGTGGCCCAACGCGGTCAGCTTGCCGACGAGCTCGGGCACCATCGCGACGCGCTGCTCACCCTCGCGGGTCTCCCGGGCGACTGCGATCCTCACGAGGGCAACCTATCCGTGACCACCCTCACCGAGCGTCGGCCACGCCGACGGGCACCGCTCGCCGCGTGGGGCCAGCCAGTCGTCGAGGTGCTCGACGGCCCCGTCGGGTGGAACGAGCGCGGCGAAGAGTCGCAGCGTCGTCATGGTCCGTCGGCGGGTCAGAGGTGCGTGCCGAGCAGCGACCCGACCGCGAACGTGACGATCATGGCGAGCAGCCCCCCGGCGACGTTGCGCACGACGGCCTTGCGCGTGGGACCGTAGCCGAACCTCGCGCTGCCCCATCCGGTGATGGCGAGCGCGATGGCGACCGCGACCATCGTGACCGGCACCCGGGCTCCGGCTGCGAACAGCACGATGGTCAGCAGCGGCAACAGCGCTCCGACGGTGAACGAGAGCATCGACGCCCAGGCCGCCTGCCAGGCGTTGGTGATGTCGTCGGGGTCGATGCCGAGTTCGGCCTCGGCATGGGCTCCCAGCGCGTCGTGCTCGGTCAGCTCGACGGCGACCCGGCGCGCGAGGTCGGGCGAGAGACCCTTGTCGACGTAGATCTGCGCCAGCTCGGCGAGCTCGTGCTCGGGCTCCTCCCGGAGCTCGCGGCGCTCCTTGGCCAGCAGCGCCTGCTCGGAGTCGGCCTGCGTCGAGACCGAGACGTACTCACCCGCCGCCATGCTGAAGGCACCCGCCAGCAGGCCGGCCACGCCGGCGACGAGGATGGCCGAGCGGTCGGTGGTGGCTCCGGCGACGCCCACCACGATGCCCGCGGTCGACACGATGCCGTCGTTGGCGCCCAGCACCCCGGCGCGCAGCCAGTTCAGCTTGTTGTTGAGGCCGCTCTCGTGGGGCTCGTCGTCGTGCAGGCCGATGTCGGGCACGCCCGACATCGACTCAACGGTCAGCTCGGAGGTCATGATCGAATCCTCGCCGCCCCCACCGACACCCGCAACGAAGGTATGCCTGGGCTCACCGGTCCTGGTGCTCATGGCTCCCGCATCGCTGCGGCCGCCACGAGCAGCAGCACCGCTACGCCGGCCGAGACGGCGAACACCGCGTGGATCGCCGGGTCCAGCACGCCGGGCGTGAGATCCTCCAGAGCGGGCGTGCCGCCGGTGGCTGCAAGACGTGAGGTGACCACGGCGTTGGCGACGGCGCCGAACACAGCCACGCCCACCGCGCTCCCGACCGAGCGCGCGAACATGGTGGTGCCGGTCGCGACCCCGCGGCGCGACCAGTCGACCGACGACTGCGCCGCGATGACCGACGGGCTGACGACGAGCCCGAAGCCGAGTCCCATCACGAAGCACGGTGCGGCCACGTGCCAGATCGAGGAGTCCGGGCCGATCGTGAGCAGCAGCAGGGTGCCGACCAGCGCGACGCTGGATCCGATCGCCATCGTGGCGCGGAACCCGACGCCCAGATAGAGGCGCCCGGCGTTGGACGCCGCGATCGGCCAGCCCAACGTCAGTGCGGCGAGGGCGAGGCCAGCGACGAGGGCGCCGTGACCGAGGACGCTCTGGGCGTAGAGCGGCACATAGGAGGAGAGGCCGAGCATCAGCACACCGGCCGCGAGCGAGGCCAGCATCGCCGAGCCCAGCACCCGGCTGCGGAAGACCCAGAACGGCAGGATCGGTTCGGCGGCGCGGCTCTCGACGCATCCGAAGGCCATCAGCAGCAGTGCGGACGCCGCGAAGATCGTGAGGCTGGTCGGTGAGGTCCAATGCCAGCGGACCCCGCCCTCGAGCAGACCGAGCAGCAGCAGGATCCCGCCGCTCGCGAGGAGGCCGGCACCGGCGTAGTCGACCCGGCGCTCACGGTGCTCGACGGTCTCGGTGAAGCCGCGCAGGAGGAACCACGCGGCGACGGCACCGAGGGGGACGTTGACCCAGAAGATCGCACGCCAGGTGAGGTAGTCGGAGAACACCCCGCCGAGAGTGGGTCCGAGCACCGACGAGGTCGCCCAGACGGAGGCCAGGTAGCCCTGAACCTTGGCACGCTCGGCGACGGTGTAGAGGTCGCCGACGATCGTCATGCCCATCGGCTGCACCGCGCCGGCGCCGAGGCCCTGCACGGCGCGGAACACGATGAGCGGCACCATGCCCCAGGCCAGCCCGCACAGCACCGAGCCGAGCACGAAGAGCCCGATGCCCACCAGCATCAGCGGCTTGCGGCCGTACTGGTCGGCGAGCTTGGCGTACACCGGCGTGGTGACCGCCTGCGCGAGCAGGTACACGCTGAACAGCCACGGGAACTGGGTGAAGCCGCCGACGTCGGCCACGATCGATGGCACCGCGGTGGCCAGGATCGTGGAGTCGATCGCGACCAGGGCGGTGCCCAGCATCACCGCCAGCAGCACCGGCCCGCGCTCGCTGCGCAGACCGACGCTCCGGCGGGTGATGGGCGCCTCGGTCGTCACGCGGCCCTCAACCGCCTGCCGGGGTCGACGATTCCCCCGGGCCGGGTGTCAGAGCCCGAGCTCGCGCCCGATGAGCTCCTTCATGATCTCGTTCGAGCCGGCCCAGATCTTGGAGACCCGCGCGTCGCGCCAGGCCCGGGCGACGCGGTACTCGTTCATGAAGCCGTAGCCGCCGTGCAGCTGCACGCAGTGGTCGAGCACGTCGTTTTGCACCTGCGAGGACCACCACTTGGCCTTCGCGGCCTCGACGGGGGACAGCTCACCGGCGTCGTGGGCGACGACGCAGCGGTCGATGTAGGTCTCGGCGACCTCGATGGCGGTGAACAGCTCGGCGAGCAGGAACTTGTTGTGCTGGAACTGGCCGATGGACTGGCCGAACGCCTTGCGGTCCTTGGTGTACTGGAGCGTCTCGACGAGGATCTGCTTGGCGTGCGCGACGTTCGAGATCGAGCAGCCCAGGCGCTCCTGGGGCAGCTTCTGCATCATCGCGATGAACCCGCCGCCGAGCTCGCCGACGACGTGGTCGTCGCCGAGACGGACGTTCTCGAAGAACAGCTCGGCGGTGTCGGACTCGTCCTGGCCGACCTTGTCGAGCTTGCGGCCGCGGCTGAAGCCCGGCGCGTCACTCGGGATGGCGAAGAGGGTGATGCCGCGAGCCCCCTTCTCTGGGTCGGTCCGCACGGCGGTGAGCACGATGTCGGCGGAGTAGCCGTTGGTGATGAAGGTCTTGGAGCCGTTGATGACCCAGTCGTCGCCGTCGCGCACGGCAGTGGTCTTGAGCGCGGCGAGGTCGGAGCCACCCGAGGGCTCGGTCATGCCGATGGCGAGCAGGATCTCGCCCGAGGCCACGCCCGGCAGCCAGCGTTGCTTCTGCGCCGGCGTGCCCAAGGCCACGATGTAGGGCGCGGTGATGTCGGCGTGGATGCCCCAGCACGACCCCAGCGCGGCGTTGACCTTGGAAAGCTCCTCGCACATGACGGCGTTGAAGCGGTAGTCGCCCGCCCCGGCGCCGCCGTACTCCTCGGGGATCTCCAGGCCGAGGAAGCCCTGCTTGCCGGCCTCGATCCAGAACTCCCGCGGGATCGCCTTGTCGGCAGCGTGCTGCTCGACGTTCGGGATGACCGAACGCTCCAGGAACTCGCGCACCGAAGAGCGGAATGACTCGTGGTCCTCGTCGTAGATCTCTCGCTTCACGAGGGCAGATATTACCGACGAGTAGGGCTCGGGGCCAGTAGCGCCTCCGAGCGGGTGAGCGCCGCTTCGCTCACGGCTGGTTGGATCGTTCCAGTGCGTCTCGACGGTTGCAGTGGAGGAACCCCATGGAGATCTGGCCCGGCACCGCCTACCCGCTGGGTGCGACGTTCGACGGCACCGGCACCAACTTCGCCCTGTTCAGCGAGGTCGCCGAGCGGGTCGAGCTGTGCCTCTTCGACGAGCCGGACGCCGCCCCCGACTCCGAGGCCCTGACCGAGACCCGGGTCGAGCTCACCGAGATCGACGCCCACGTGTGGCACTGCTATCTGCCGCACGTGCAGCCCGGCCAGCGCTACGGCTATCGCGTGCACGGCCCGTGGGCACCCGAGCACGGCCAGCGGTGCAATCCTCACAAACTGCTGCTCGACCCCTACGCCAAGGCCACCACCCGCGACATCGACTGGGACGAGAGCCTCTTCGGCTACCACTTCGGCGACGAGGACTCCCGCAATGACGACGACTCCGCGTCGCACATGACCCTGGGCGTGGTGATCAACCCGTTCTTCGACTGGGAGGGCGACCGCTCACCGGGCACGGCCTACAACGACACCGTCGTCTACGAGGCGCACGTCAAGGGTCTCACGATGACCCACGCTGACGTGCCCGAGGAGCTGCGCGGCACCTACGCCGGGCTCGCCCACCCGGCGATCGTCGAGCACCTGACCAAGCTGGGCGTCAGCGCGATCGAGCTGATGCCCGTGCACCAGTTCGTGCAGGACTCCACGCTCCTCGACAAGGGCCTCTCCAACTACTGGGGCTACAACACGCTGGCCTTCTTCGCCCCGCACGCCGCCTACTCCGCCGCCGGCCGCACCGAGGCTGGCCGCGGCCAGCAGGTGCAGGAGTTCAAGGCGATGGTCAAGCAACTGCACGAGGCCGGCATCGAGGTGATCCTCGACGTCGTCTACAACCACACCGCCGAGGGCAATCACCTCGGCCCGATGCTGTCGTTCAAGGGCATCGACAACCCCGCGTACTACCAGCTCGTGGCCGAGGACCAGCGCTACTACATGGACTACACGGGCACCGGCAACAGCCTCAACGTCGGGCATCCGCACTCACTGCAGCTGATCATGGACTCACTGCGCTACTGGGTCACCGAGATGCACGTCGACGGGTTCCGCTTCGACCTCGCCTCGACGCTGGCGCGCGAGTTCTACGAGGTCGACCGGCTGGCGACGTTCTTCGAGCTGTGCCAGCAAGATCCCGTGGTCAGCCAGGTCAAGCTCATCGCCGAGCCGTGGGACGTCGGCCCCGGTGGCTACCAGGTCGGCAACTTCCCGCCGCAGTGGTCGGAGTGGAACGGCCAGTACCGCGACACCGTGCGCGACTTCTGGCGCGGCGAACCGGTGCTCGGCGAGTTCGCCTCGCGGCTCTCGGGCTCCTCCGACCTCTACGAGCAGTCCGGCCGCCGCCCGTTCGCCTCCATCAACTTCGTCACCGCCCACGACGGGTTCACCCTGGCCGACCTGGTCAGCTACGAGAGCAAGCACAACGACGCCAACGGCGAGGACGGCAACGACGGCGAGAGCCACAACCGCTCGCAGAACTTCGGCGTCGAAGGGCCGACCGACGACGCGGGCGTGCTGCGCGAGCGCGCGAAGATGCAGCGCAACCTGATGGCCACCCTGCTGCTCAGCCAGGGCGTACCGATGCTGCTGCACGGCGACGAGGGCGGGCGCAGTCAGGGCGGCAACAACAACACCTACGCGCAGGACAACGAGCTCGCCTGGATCGACTGGTCGCGCCTCGACGAGCCGCTGGTCGAGTTCACCGCCGCCGTCTCGGCCCTGCGCGCCGAGCACCCCACCTTCCGGCGCAAGCGCTTCTTCACCGGCGAGAGCGACGACATCGTGTGGCTGCACCCCGACGGCCGCCGCATGGAGGGCGACGACTGGGAGGCCGGCGGGTCGTCGCTGGGCATGTACCTCAACGGCGACGGCATCCGCGGTCCCGGGCTGCGCGGCGAGAAGATCACCGACGACCACTTCGTGCTCTACACCCACGCCGGCAGCGACGACCTACCGATCACGCTGCCGCCCGCCGAATACGCCCAGCGCTGGACGGTCGCGCTCGACACCTCCGGCACCGTCGAGGTCGAGAAGCCCATGGACGCCGGCAGCGGCGTCGTCCTGCCGGCGCGGTCGGTGCTGCTGCTCGTCGAGCACCACGACGCCGAACCGGCACCCGACCTCTCCGTCGACGCCTCGTTGGCGGCTCGGGCAGCCTGGGAGCAGGAGTCGTGACCCGAGTGCCCACCTCGACCTACCGGGTGCAGGTGACCGCGGCGCAGGATCTGTTCCGCGTGGTCGAACTCCTCGACTACCTGCACGATCTCGGCGCCGACTGGGTCTACCTCTCCCCCGTGCTCGAGGCCGAGCCGGGCTCCGACCACGGCTACGACGTCATCGCCCACGACCGCGTCGACCCGGACCGGGGTGGCGCGAAGGGTCTCGCGGCCGTGTCGACACGGGCCCGCGAACTGGGCATGGGCGTGCTGGTCGACATCGTGCCCAACCACATGGGCGTCGCCACACCTCGACAGAACACCTGGTGGTGGACCCTGCTCGAGATGGGCCCCGGGTCAGCACGCGCCGCCGCCTTCGACATCGACTGGGCCGCGGGCGACGGCAAGATCCGCATCCCCGTGCTCGGGTCGGACTCCACCGACGACGTCGAGGTCGACGTCGACGCCGGCGAGGTGCGCTACTACGAGCACGTCTTCCCGTTGGCTCCGGGCACCACCACCCTCGCCGAGCAGCACTACGAGCTGGTGGGTTGGCAGCGCGCCGATCACGAGCTCAACTACCGCCGGTTCTTCGCGGTCAACACGCTCGCTGCGGTGAAGGTCGAGCTGCCGGAGGTCTTCGCCGACTCCCACAGCGAGATCGCCCGCTGGTTCGACGACGGTCTGGTCGACGGCCTGCGGGTCGACCACCCCGACGGGCTCCACGACCCGCGCGGCTATCTCGACGACCTCGCCGAGGTCACCGGGGGCGCCTACGTGCTGGTCGAGAAGATCCTCGAGCCCGGAGAGGAGTTGCCCACCACCTGGGCCACCCAGGGCACCACCGGGTACGACGCCCTCGCTCTGGTCGACCGCGTGCTGGTCGACCCGGCCGGCCAGGCGCCGCTCGATGAGCTGGAGTCGCGGCTGCGTGGCCTCGACGCCCCGCTGGACTGGCACGCGATGATCCACGATCGCAAGCGCGACGTCGCCGACACGATCTTGGGCTCGGAGGTGCGGCGCATCGTGCGTGAGCTGCCACCCCCGGTGGTTGAGCCGGGAGGAGCGCCAGCGACGAGCGTCTCCCCGGTGGTTGAGCCGGGAGGAGCGCCAGCGACGAGCGTCTCCCCGGTGGTTGAGCCGGGAGGAGCGCCAGCGACGAGCGTCTCCCCGGTGGTTGAGCCGGGAGGAGCGCCAGCGACGAGCGCCTCCCCGGTGGTTGAGCCGGGAGGAGCGCCAGCGACGAGCGTCTCCCCGGTGGTTGAGCCGGGAGGAGCGCCAGCGACGAGCGCCTCCCCGGTGGTTGAGCCGGGAGGAGCGCCAGCGACGAGCGTGTCGAAACCCGTCGACGCCGTGGCCGAGCTGCTCGCGTGCTTCCCGGTGTACCGCTCCTACCTGCGCCCGGACGACGCCGACGCCGGCCGCGCGCACCTCGACGAGGCCTTCGCCGCGGCCCGCGCCCACCGGCCCGACCTCGCGGCAACCCTCGAGGCGCTCGAGCCGGTGCTCGGCGACCCCGCGCAGCCGGCTGCCCGGCGCTTCCAGCAGACGTCGGGCATGGTGATGGCCAAGGGTGTCGAGGACTGCTCCTTCTACCGCTTCTCGCGTCTGACCTCGCTCAACGAGGTCGGCGGCGACCCGTCGGACTTCGCTCTCGACGTGGCGGGCTTCCACGCGGCGATGGCGCATCGCCAGGCCACGACGCCGCACGCCATGACCGCGCTCTCGACGCACGACACCAAGCGCGGCGAAGACGTGCGCGCTCGCATCCATGTGCTGGCCGAGACCCCGAGACACTGGATCGACGCCGTCGACCAGCTGCTCACAGCTGCCCCGATCCCGGATGCCGGGTTCGCCCACCTGCTGTGGCAGGCGGTGCTCGGGGTCTGGGGGTCCGACCCCGACGACGTGCTGCGCGAGCGACTGCACGGGTACGCCATGAAGGCGATGCGCGAGGCCGGTGAGGCCACCACCTGGACCGCACCCGAGGAGGACTTCGAGGCCGCCGTGCACTCCGCCGTCGATGCGGCGTTCGACGACCGGGGCGTGCGCGACGTGCTCGACACGATGCTCGGCTGGGTCTCGGCACCCGGCTGGGTCAACGCGCTGTCGGCGAAGCTGCTCGCGCTGACGATGCCCGGAGTGCCCGACGTCTACCAGGGCTCGGAGCTGGTCGAGCAGTCGCTGGTCGACCCCGACAACCGGCGTCCGGTCGACTTCGAGCACCTGGCCCGAGTGCTGGCCGGGGAGTCCGACGACGTGCGCGGCGCGAAGTTGCGTGTCACCGCGGGCGCGCTCCGGCTGCGGCGCGACCGCCCGGAGCTGTTCACCGGGTACGACCCCGTCGGGGTGACGGGCGAGGCCGCCGACCATGCGGTGGCCTTCGACCGGGGCGGCGCGATCACCGTCGTCACGCGGTTGCCGTTGGGGCTCAACGCCCGCGGCGGCTGGGGCGGCACCCACCTGGACCTCCCGCCCGGTCGGTGGCGCGATGCCCTGACCGGGCGGGGGCACACCGGCCCCGCTGACGTCGCCGACGTCCTGGCCGACCATCCGGTCGCGCTGCTCGTGGAGGAGGACTGACATGACCGATCGGCGCTTCGATGTGTGGGCACCGCGGCCGCAGCGGGTCCGGCTGCTCTGCGGCGACAACGCCGGCGGCACGGTCGTCGAGATGGAGCGAGACGACGGCGGCTGGTGGACGCCGGCCGAGCCGCTGCCTCGAGCCGCTGGAGAGCCCTTCACCGACTACGGCTACCTGCTCGACGACGACCCCGAACCGCGGCCGGACCCCCGCTCGCGGTGTCAACCCGGCGACGTCCACGAGCTCTCCCGCACCTTCGACCCCTCGGGTTTCGCGTGGACCGACCACGCGTGGACCGGCCGCCAGCTCGCCGGCGCGGTCCTCTACGAGCTGCACGTCGGCACGTTCACGCCCGGCGGCACCCTCGACTCCGCGATCGAGCGACTCGACCATCTCGTCGACCTCGGCATCGACCTGGTCGAGGTGCTGCCGGTCAACGCGTTCAACGGCACCCACAACTGGGGCTACGACGGCGTGGCGTGGTTCGCGGTCCAGGAGACCTACGGCGGTCCGCGCGCCTACCAGCGCTTCGTCGACGCCTGCCACGCCCGGGGCCTCGGCGTCGTGCAGGACGTCGTCTACAACCACCTCGGCCCGTCGGGCAACTACCTGCCGCTGTTCGGGCCGTACCTGACGACCGGCCGCAACACCTGGGGAGACCTGGTGAACCTCGACGGCGAGGGGTCGAGTGAGGTGCGGCGCTACATCCTCGACAACCTCGCGATGTGGTTCGACGACTACCACGTCGACGCGCTGCGGCTCGACGCCGTCCACGCGCTGGCCGACACCTCGCCCACCCACCTGCTGGAGGAGATGGCGATCGAGACGGCGGCCCGCTCGGCGCACGTGGGGCGACCGCTCACGCTCATCGCGGAGTCCGACCTCAACGACCCCACCCTCTTCACCCCGCGCGAGGCCGGTGGCTACGGGCTGGACGCGTCGTGGAGCGACGACTACCACCACGCCGTGCACGTGGCGCTCAGCGGCGAGACCACCGGCTACTACGCCGACTTCGAGCCGTTGACCGCGCTGAAGAAGGTCGTCGAGCACGGCTTCTTCCACGACGGGATCTACTCGTCCTTCCGCGAGCGCGACCACGGGTCACCGATCGACGTCGAGCACATGCCGGCCTGGCGGCTGGTGGTGTGCAGCCAGAACCACGACCAGATCGGCAACCGCGCCGTCGGCGACCGCCTCACCGACCACCTCGACGAGCACCAGCTCGGCTGCGCGGCGATGCTCACCCTGCTCGGGCCGTTCACCCCGATGCTGTTCCAAGGCGAGGAGTGGGCGGCCAGCACACCGTTCTGCTTCTTCACCTCCCACCCCGAGCCCGAGCTCGGCGAGGCCACCGCCGAGGGCCGCATCGAGGAGTTCGCGAAGATGGGGTGGGATCCCTCCGTCGTGCCCGACCCGCAGGATCCCGACACGTTCACCCGCTCGAAGCTCGACTGGGCCGAGCCGGAGCACGCGGGGTCGCGGCATGCGCGCATGCTGCTGCTCTACCGCACGCTGACCCGGCTGCGCCGGGAGCGCACGGAGCTCACCGACCCCGCCATGACCGCCCATCGCTGCACGGTCGACGAGGGCGCCCGCCTGGTGCACCTGTGGCGCGGCGGCACGCTCGTCGCCCTCAACCTCGGCGAGACGGAGCAGAGCGTCCTCGACGTGCAGGGCGACTTGCTGGCCGTGACCGGTGCGGGGTCGGGGTCCGAGGCGAGCCTGGCCGGCGGCACGCTCGTGCTGCCAGCACATGCCGGAGCGGTCGTCGGCTGATCCGTAGGGTGTGCCCGTGGCTGAGAACTCCCGGGTGGCGGTGTACCTCGACTTCGACAACATCGTGATCTCCCGCTACGACCACGTGTTCGGCACAGGCACGTGGCGGCGAGACGACGCCCGCGACCACACGGCGCACGAGCAGTCGAAGGACGAGATCGACCGCAACCTGGCCACGGCACGCGTCGACGTGGGCGCGATCCTCGACTACGCGTCGTCCTTCGGCACCGTGGCGCAGAGCCGGGCCTATGCCGACTGGTCGGTGCCGGCCAACACCTCCTACCGCCGCCAGCTCGTCGACCGGGCGGTCGACCTGGTGCAGCTCTTCGCGCTGGGCGGCACCAAGAACGGCGCCGACATCCGGCTCTCGGTCGACGTGATGGAGGATCTGATCCGCTACCCCGACCTGACCCACGTGGTGCTGGTCGCCGGCGACTCCGACTACGTGGCGCTCGCACAGCGCTGCAAGCAGCTGGGGCGCTTCGTGGTCGGCATCGGGGTGGCCGGCTCGACCGGGCGGGCCCTCATCGCCGCCTGCGACGAGTTCAGCGACTACGACGCGCTGCCCGACGTCAAGCCGGTCTCCCGCAAGGCGGCCAAGCAGGCCGACGCCCCCACCGACCCCAACGACGACGCCGGCGCATTGCTGGTGCGCGCCCTGCGCATCGTCGCTGAGAAGTCGGACGACGAAGGCTGGGCGCACCTCTCGTCGGTCAAGCAGCAGATGGTGCGCATGGACCCGGGCTTCAAGGAGAAGTCGCTCGGATTCTCCTCCTTCCGCGCCTTCGCCGACTCCTTCCCGAAGAAGGTCGAGCTCCAGCAGTCCGGGCAGGCCGTCCGGGCGCGGGTGAAGGGCTGAGCGCCGACCCACCTGCGACGATGACTCCGTGACTCTCCTGCGCCGCTTCGTCTCCGGGCTGCTCGTGCTCCTCTTCGCCGTGCTGCTGCCCGCCGCCATCGCGTCCGCGTGGCTCGACCGGGTGGTGACCGACACCGATGCCTACGTCGACACGGTCACCCCGCTGGCCGACGAGACCCAGGTGCAGCAGGCCGTGGCCGACAAGGTGACGGCGGTCGCGGTGCGGCAGGTGCGCTCGAAGATCCCGGCCGCGATCGCACAGAAGGCGGTCGACGCCGCCGCCCAGCGGGTCGTGACGTCGCGCGAGTTCCCCGACCTCTGGGCGCAGATCAACCGCACCATGCACCGCAAGCTCGTGAAGGTGCTCTCGCAGGACTCCGGCCCCACCGACGTCTCCGTCGACCTCGGACCCGTGCTGCGCAGCACGCTCGACGCGCTGGGCGCGAAGAACCTGCTCAAGAAGGGCGCCACCGACGCACTGCCGCCCGTACAGTTCTCGGTCGCCGACTCCTCCGAGCTCGAGCGCGCCCGCAGCACATACGCCGCGATCGACGACACCGGGCTGTGGCTGCCGGTCGCGACTCTCGTGGTCGGCCTGCTCGCGGTCGCCGTGACTCCCCTGCGTCGACGCGCACTCGCACTCATGGCGGTGCTCGGCTTCGTGACCTGCGGTCTCGAACTACTCGGTCTCGCCGGCTTCCGCTCGCTGCTCGGCAGCGCCGCCGACCCGGGCGAGCAGCGCGACTTCACGCTCGCGGTGTGGGACGCCCTGGCCGCCGACCTGCGCTGGTGGCTGGTGATCGCCCTCATCGTCTGCGCCCTCGTCGCCGTGGTCTCACTCGTCCTGCCTCGGGTGCGGCGCTCAGCGCGCTCCGACGGTGCTGGGTACCTCGGTTCCGCCTGAGCCGGCCCCGTCGGCGTCGATGTCGGTGTCGGCGTGGGCGTCCCCGCCCTCGCGGAAGCCGTACTTCTCCCACCAGCGCGCCATCGGTGCGGGGGCCCACCAGTTCCAGCGTCCGAGCAGTTTCATCGTGGCCGGCACGAGCAGTGCGCGGACGACGGTGGCGTCGATGAGCAGTGCCACCAGCATGCCGATGCCGAGCATCTTCATGAACACGATGCCGCTGGTGCTGAACGCGCCGATCACGACCGCGAGCAGCAGGGCGGCCGACGTGATGATGCGGCCGGTGCGCTGCACGCCGACCGCGACGGCCGCCTCGTTGTCGCCCGTGCGGTCCCACTCCTCGCGCACCCGGGAGAGCAGGAACACCTCGTAGTCCATCGAGAGCCCGAAGAGGATCGCGAGCATGAGGATCGGGTTGGTGGCATCGAGGTAGCCCTGGGGCGTGAAGCCGATGAGATCGCTGAGGTGTCCGTCGCTGAAGATCCAGGTGACGACCCCGAACGAGGCGGTGATCGAGAAGAGGTTCATCACGACCGCCTTGAGTGGCAGCACCACCGAGCCGAACGCCACGAAGAGCAGCACGAACATCACGACGACGACCACGAGGCCCATCCACGGCAGGTGGTCGGCCACCGAGTCGATGAGATCGACGGTGTCGGCCGAGATGCCGCCGACGAGCACGCTGCCGGACGCCGGGTCGACGTCGCGCAGGTCGCGCACGATGCGCTGCGAGCGTTCCGTCTGACCACCGCCCTTCCACACGGCTCGGAGCAGCACGGTGCCGTCCTTCTCCGCCACCTCGTCGACCGACTCGACGCCGCGCACCCGGCCGGCCGCGTTCGCGAACGCGCTGACGTCACGGGGCTTGGTGCCTTGCAGCAGCAGGTTGGCGGTCGAGACCTCCGAGCCGAACTCGGTGTCGAGCAGCACCGAGGCCCGGTGCGCCGCGGAGTCCTCGGGCAGCACCCGGTAGTCGACGCTGCCGAAGCGGGCACCCAGGAAGGGGCTGGCCACGAGCAGCAGCAGGACCACCGTGACGGTCGCGACGACGACCGGGCGCCGCATCACGGCGTGCGCGAGCCGCGCCCACCGCTCGCCCTCGACCCCGCCGCGCGGACCACGGCGCCACGGCAGGCGACCCGCCTCGACGCGGCGTCCGAGCAGGCGGAGCACCGCGGGCAGGATCGTGAGGGCGGCGAGCATCGCGACGAGCACGGCCGCGATACCGCCGTACCCCATCGAGCGCAGGAACGCCTGCGGGAACAGCAGCAGGCTCGCCATCGCGCCGGCCACGGTGAGCGCGGAGAACAACACGGTGCGCCCGGCGGTCGACATGGTGCGCCGGATGGCGACGGCCGCGGCGTCGGGAGCATCGTCTGGCAGCAGGGCCAGTTCCTCGCGGAACCGACTGACGACGAAGAGGGCGTAGTCGATGGCCAGGCCGATGCCGAGCAGGGAGATCACGTTGACCGAGAAGATCGAGACGTCGGTGAACTCCGCGATCAGCCGGACGACGGCCAGGGCGCCGAGCATCGCGCCGAGACCGACGAGGGTGGGCATGAGGGCAGCGACGACGCTGCCGAAGATGATGAGGGCGAGGATCACCACGGCGGGCAGCGAGATGAGCTCGGCGTGCTCGGCGTCCTTGCTGGTGATGGCGTTGACGTCGTCGTAGATCGCGTACGGGCCGGCGAGATCGGTGGTGAGGGTCGTCGACTGCAGCACCGGGGCGATGTCGTCGTAGTGGGTGAGGAAGTCGTCCTGACTGGTGCCCGCCAGGGAGATCTGAACCTGGGCGTAGTGACCGTCCGCGCTCACCAGGCCGGCCCGCGGCGGTGCCTGGTAGTAGGGCAACACCCGCGCCACGGCGTCCTTCGGCAGCTCGCGCACCACCTGCTTCACGGCCCGCTCGAACGCGGGGTCGTCGGCCTCCAGCCTCTTCGAGGAGTAGATCGCGACGACGTCGATGCTCTGGTTGCCCAGCGCCGCGCGCTCGGCGGCGAGCTCTTGGTAGCCCTCCGACGACGGATCGTCGAACCCGCCCTGCGACAGCGACCCGAACACCCCGGCGCCGTACCCACCTGCGAGCAGGACGACGACGGCGGCGGCGACGAGCACGCGGACCGGCCGCCGCGCCAGGACGGCTCCCCATCGATCGAGCATGCGCTGACCCCTGACCCTCTCGAGTGCCGTGACGTAATATGACGTCACTGTTGTGAACGGTGTAAACCGTAAACGGCGTAAACGTTCATCGTCAACGGCTTGGTCCGGAGGTCTGCACCACATGCACCTGCACGAGCCGACGCGTCGGGAGCAGCGCCGCGAGCAGACGTTCGCCGAGATCGTGACGACGTCGCGCGCGCTCATCGGCGAGGGTGAGGATCTCTCGCTGCGGGCCGTCGCCGCGCGGATGGGCGTGACCGCGCCCGCGCTGTACCGCTACGTGGCGTCGTACCAGGAGCTGGTCGACCTCGTCGCCTTCGAGGTCGACCGACTCGCCACCGAGGGGTTCGCGGCCGCCGCCGACGCGCTGCCTGCCGACGATCTCGCCGGGCGACTGGTCGTGGGCGTGTGCGCCTTTCGGCGCTGGGCCCTCAGCGCACCGCGCGAGTTCGGGATGGTGTTCGCGAACCCGGTGGCCGAGAGCCCCTGCACGCGCCGCGAGCTGCTGACCCTGGCCAGCTCGGGGATCTTCTTCACCGACCTCATCAGGCTCCTGTGGGAGCGCGAGCGGTTTGCACTGCCCCGCCTGGAGGATCTCCCCGACACCGTGCGCGCGGCCGTGCTCGACCCGCTCATCCCCGCGAAGGTCGACGACATCGCAGCCGAGGACCGCGGCCTGGTCTGGATCATGATGCAGGGCTGGTCGCGGCTCTACGGCGTGGTCGCCCTCGAGGTCTTCGGCCACCTCGACCCCCGCGTCGTCGAGAGCGGCGAGATGTTCGTCGACGTCATGACCAGCGCCCTGCCCCTTCTCGGGCTCGACCACGAGCAGGAGCGACTCGATGCTCTGATGCGTGCGGAGCTGGCTCGCAGCTGACCCGGGCGCCTACAGGTGCTGTGAGGCCAGCACGTCGTCGACCCACGAGGGCACGAGCACGCTGGCGGGCCCGAGTCGGGACTCGTGGAACCACACCGAGCCCTCGCTGGGGTCGAGGTTGAGCTCGAGCGTCTTGGCGCCGTACCTCAGGGCCTGCTGCACGAACCCGGCGGCCGGGTAGACGGCACCCGAGGTTCCGACGGAGACGAACAGATCGGCCTCGGCGACGGCGGCCAGGATGCGGTCCATCTGATACGGGATCTCGCCGAACCACACGACGTCCGGCCGCAGCTCGGTGGCACCGCAGCCGGGGCAGGGCGGAAAGTCGACGAGGGTGCGGGTCCAGTGGGTGCGCCGATCGCAGGCTCGGCACCAGGCGGAGTTGAGCTCGCCGTGCATGTGGATGACGTTGCGGCTGCCGGCGCGCTCGTGCAGGTCGTCGATGTTCTGGGTGACGACGAGCAGGTCGTCGGGCAGCTGCTCCTCGAGCCCGGCCAGGGCGATGTGGGCGGCATTGGGCTGCACGCCGACGAGGTGCTCACGGCGGGCGTCGTAGAACTCCTGCACCAGCTTCGGTTGGCTCTCGAAACCCTCGGGGGTGGCGACCTCCTCGATCGAGTGCCCCTCCCACAAGCCGTCGGCGTCGCGGAAAGTGGGCACGCCACTCTCGGCGGAGATGCCGGCTCCGGTGAGCACCACGATCTTCACGAGCCACACCCTAGTGACCGTCGGCACAACCGGGCAGTGGGCGTCGTCACAACCAAGAAGTCGGTCCGCCTCGAGCAGACCTCGGTGCGAGCCTGAGCCGCATGCCCCTGCCCGCAGGCCGAGGTCGACACCCGCAGCGCCGCCTCGGCGAGGGTGCTGGAGAAGATCGGGTTCGAGTGCGAGGGCACCCTGCGCGAGGACTGCGTGGTCGACGGCGTCGTCTCGGACTCCTGGGTCTACGGCCTGCGGCGTCGCGATCGGACGCCGCCCGGCACTGTCGGTGCTCGCGCCTAGGTTGATCGCGGCGCGGGGTCCCGGGAGGTAGCCGCCCCACGACCTAGGATCGAGCGACGTCAGAAGGGAGCCGCGCGTGCCCGCAGCCTCGCCACCTCGCAGACCACTCACGGTGGTCTCGCTCTTCACCGGCGCCGGAGGGCTCGACACGGGCCTCGACGCGACCGGCGAGTTCGACCTGCTCGGGTGCGTCGAGATCGAGAGCCGCTACTGCGAGAGCCTGCGCGTCAACCGGGCTGCCGGGCGCTTCGGGTCGCCGTCCACCGAGATCATCGAGGCCGACCTCTCCGTGCTCGACCCGGTGGTACTGATGGAGAAGCTCGGCATCGAGCCGGGCGAGGTCGACGTGCTGGTGGGCGGCCCGCCGTGTCAGGCGTTCAGCACGGCCGGACGCCGCAAGTCGGTCGCCGACCCGCGCGGCACGCTGGTGTGGGACTTCCTGCGCTTCGTCGAGGCACTCCAGCCCACGATGTTCGTGATGGAGAACGTGCGCGGACTCCTCTCCGCAGCGCTCCAGCACCGCCCGATCGCCGAACGCCCGCCCCACGGCCCACCGCTGACCCGGGCCGAGCTGCCGGGGTCGGTGATGCGGCTGTGGGCGCACGATCTCGCCCGGCTCGAGGGCGGCTACCGCGCCGACTGCTTCGAGGTGAACGCGGTCAACTACGGCGCGCCGCAGCTGCGCGAGCGGGCCCTGGTCATCGGCAACCGGCTCGGCAAGGTCGTCGACTTCCCGGAGCCGACTCACGGCCCCGGCACCGACCGACCCTTCGGCACCCTGGGCGAGGCGCTGGCCGGCGTGGTCGAGGCGCCCGCGGAGCGGGTGCTCATGGACTTCAGCCCCCGCAAGAAGGCCTACCTCGAGCTGGTCACCCCCGGCGGGAACTGGCGCACCCTGCCCCCCGCGGTGGCGCAGGAGTCGATGGGCCGGGCGTTCCACGCCAAGGGCGGCCGGTCGGGCTGGTGGCGTCGGCTGAGCCGCGACCTGCCCTGCCCCACGATCACCACGATGCCCAACCACTCCAGCACCTCGATGTGCCATCCCGACGAGGTGCGGGTGCTCTCGGTCGCCGAGTGCCTCGCCGTGCAGGAGTTCCCGGCCGACTGGCAGGTCACCGGCTCGCCCCAGGAGCAGTACGCCCAGGTCGGCAATGCCGTGCCTGCGCGGCTCGGCCGGGTCGCGGGCGAGCTCGTGGCGGCCGAGCTGCGCTCCCCCGAGGCCCACGTGGTGGCCGACGCCGAGCCGTTCCGGCGCGTCTACCTGCGCTCGCACGTGCGCACGCGGCGCTGGTACGGGTCGGGCGAGGGCGCGGTCGTGTGGCCGCCGTCCGCTGCGTCGTCCTAGAAGGAGCCCTTGAAGATGCCCTCCCACATCTCGGTCTCCTCACCGACCAGGTCGAAGGCGTCGCGAAACGACTGCGCCAATTTGAGCCGTGCCTCGATGAGGTGCTCGTAGAAGGTCTTGCCGCCGTGCTCGACGGCGAAGCGCGCCTGCGCCTCCTTGATCGCCCGGAACACCGCGATGTGGGCGTCGCGCACCCCGGTGACGAACTCCCACAGATCCTTGCCGACCAGGGTGTGCACGTAGGGGCCGGTGCGTCCGCGCACCATGAGCGGCTTGTTGTTCACGCTCGTGCGCTTGCCGTAGTAGATGCCGATCACGATGTCGCAGCCGGTGGCCTCGTGCACCGCCGGGAAGTTCTGCGCCATCTCGTGGGCGTGGCTCTGGTTCATCGTCCACGGTCCGGCCTTGAGCGTCATCAGGATGCGTCGTCCGTCGACGGTGATCTCGCGGTCGATCGAGCTCCACACCGTGCTGGTGTGCTTGGCGGTCTTCTCCGCCGGCAGTCGGACGTCGAAGATCGGGAAGATCTTGTCCTCCACGAACCGGCCGAACGCGGTCGCGTCGCCGTGTGGCAGCTTCGCCATCTGCGCGTACTCGGCCGCCTCGAACGGCGAGAAGATGTTGTACGCCGGGGCGAGCGCGAGCATGAGGAAGGGGTTGATGTTCACATCGCTGCTCGCGACGTCGGTCATCTTCTGCACCTTGTCGAGCCGCCGGTTGAGCAGGCCCAGCGTCATCTCGGCGATCGCCTCGAACTGGTGCTCCGGCATCTCCTCGAGCAGCGACTCCCGCGCGATGGTCACCGGCGGGGCGAAAAGCTCGGCCTGGTCCGGGTCGTCGCGCATGCGGCTCACCCTAGATCGCGCCGCGTGATGGGCCGGGTCGCGATCCTGGTCCACCAGACGGACCGGATCGACGACCTATCTGTCCTCACCCGCGGCGAAGCGGTTCAGTAGTACCACGGGTACTCCGACCAGTCCGGATCGCGCTTCTCCAGGAACTGGTCGCGGCCCTCCTGGGCCTCGTCGGTCATGTAGGCCAGCCGCGTGGTCTCACCGGCGAAGATCTGCTGGCCGACCAGCCCGTCGTCGATGGCGTTGAAGGCGTACTTGAGCATCCGCTGCGCGGTGGGGCTCTTGCCGTTGATCTTGGCGCCCCACTTCAGGGCGACCCGCTCGAGTTCGGCGTGCGGCACGGCGCGGTTGACGGTGCCCATGCGGACGCCGTCCTCGGCGGAGTAGGTGTCGGCGAGGAAGAAGATCTCGCGGGCGAACTTCTGGCCGACCTGGCGGGCGAGGTAGGCCGAGCCGTAGCCGGCGTCGAAGGAGCCGACGTCGGCGTCGGTCTGCTTGAACTGCGCGTGCTCGGCGCTGGCCAGCGTGAGGTCGCAGACGACGTGCAGCGAGTGCCCGCCGCCGGCGGCCCAGCCCGGCACCACGCAGATGACGACCTTGGGCATGAACCGGATCAGTCGCTGCACCTCCAGGATGTGCAGCCGTGCCAGCTTCGCCTTGTCGATGGGGTTCGGCGCGGCACCGGCGTCCACATGACCGTCGGTCTCGTACTGGTAGCCGGCCTTGCCCCGGATCCGCTGGTCGCCACCGGTGCAGAACGACCACTTGCCGTTCTTCGGGCTGGGGCCGTTGCCGGTGAGGATCACACAGCCGACGTCGGCGCTGGTGCGGGCGTGCTCGAGCACGGTGAGCAGCTCGTCGACCGTGTGCGGCCGGAAGGCGTTGAGCACGTCGGGGCGGTCGAACGCCACGCGCACCGTGCCGTGCTCCTTCGCCCGGTGGTAGGTCAGGTCGCTCAGCTGCTCGAATCCCGGGACGACGCCCCAGGCTTCGGCGTCGAAGATCTCCGAGATTCCCTCGATGGCGCTCATAGGGGCGAACCTATCGCCGCGCGGGGGTGGAAGACGGCGCGGGCCGGTGGTGTTGTGACGCCATGACTCTCACCGGCGAATACCAGCCCAGCCCCGAAGCGTGGGTCCGCAACCAGGTCGAGGCGTTCGAGGCCTCCGACGGCCAGGAGGCGAACACCCTGCCCGATCACCCCGAGTGGCCGATCGTCGTCATCACCTCACGCGGCGCGAAGTCCGGCGTGCTGCGCAAGAACCCGGTCATGCGGGTCGAGAAGGACGGCGCGTACGCGGCCGTCGCGTCGAAGGGCGGCGCGCCCGAGCACCCGACGTGGTTCCACAATTTCGTCGCCCACCCCGAGGTCGACCTCCAAGACGGCGCCGAGAAGCACACGTACCGCGCGCGCATCGTCGAGGGCGCCGAGCGCGAGGAGTGGTGGCAGCGCGCGGCCGCGGTCTTCGCCCCGTACCTGGAGTACCAGGAGAAGACCGATCGGGAGATCCCGGTGTTCGTGCTCGAACGGGTCTAGGACGCGAGGTCAGAACTCGGCCGACGGGTCGGCCCGGTAGATCGAGGCGGCCAGGCCCGTCAGGTGCCCGACCCGTGCGACCTCGGAGTCGACGAAGTCCGGGCCCCCGCGGCGTCCGACCAGCACCGTCTGGTTGCCGTCGAGGTGCGCGGCCACGACCATGTTGAGCTCATCGCCTGGCAGTTCGATCCGCTTGGCGCGCACGATCTCGACGAACGAGAGATCGGAGGGCGAGGCCCCGGTGGCGTAGACGACGCCGTCGGCGCGGTGGACCCGGGCGGCCCAATCCGCGCGGAAGGTCACCGGCAGCAGGTCGACCAGTTTGTCGAGGGCCTGGCTGGGGCTGACGGTCAGCTCCTCGACCGCCTCGAGGTCCATGAACAGGTTGCCGCCCGCGGCGTACCGGCTGACCCACACCACGCGCACGCCGTCGACACCGTTGCACGCCGAGACGACGGTGTCGGGCATGACGCCCGACGGCACGTCGAGCAGCACGTCGTCGACTGCCACGCCGTCGGAGCGCTTCTCGACGATCTCGATCGCCTCGATGTCGCCGCCGGCCATGCCGATCGCGCTCGCGACGCGTCCCAGGGAGCCTGGGACGTCGGGGAGCTCGACACGGAGGAGGAACGACACCGCCCGAACCCTAGTCGTCTCGTGTTGCGTGGTCATGTCGTGTCCGGATGCCGGCCGGAGCACCGGAATCGCGGGCCAGGCGATCGACCCCTCGCGGGACGATTCTCGACCCTTCGCAGGACGATCTTCGACCCCTCGCGGGACAATTAGCGACCCCTCGCGGACAACCGGCGGCCCAGGCCCGAGGCGCGGTCGGCCTCGCGCTCGACGGCCGCCCGCACCGCGGCCTCGGTGCCCACGAGGCGCACGGAGTGCTGGGCCCGGGTGACCGCGGTGTAGAGCAGCTGGCGGGTGAGCAGCCGGGAGTCGGGGTCGGGCAACAGCACGGTGACGTGCTCGGCCTGGGAGCCCTGGCTCTTGTGGATGGTCATCGCATGCATGGTCTCGACGGTGTCGAAGCGGCCGGGGGCGAGATCGCGCAGGCCGTCGGAGCCGCGGATCCAGGCGCGGAGCCGACCATCGCCCGGGCGTACGACCGCGACACCGGTCTCGCCGTTGTAGACGTCGAGGGCGTAGTCGTTGCTCGTCACCAGCAGCGGCCGCCCGGGGTACCACTCCGGCGACCCACCGGCAGTGCCGTGCGCGAGCGAGGGCAGGCGCAGGCGCTCGGCCAACCAGGTCTCGACGAGCCGGTTCCAGTGCCGGACGCCGGCCGGGCCCTCCCGGTGCGCGCACAGCAGCCGCCGCTGCTCCAGCAGCGCGAGCGCGCTCTCGTGGTCGCCCGCGAGCGCGGCCGTGCGCAGGGCGTCGGCGTGCTCGACCAGCCCGGTGCGCAGCTCCCGCTCTGCTGCTTGCGTCGACTCCGTCTCGACCAGGCACACCTGGTCACCGCCCGCCCGCAGGACGGCCAGGACGGCGTCGGCGTCACCGGCGCGCAGCTGTTCGGCCAGGTCGCGGATGTGGGCCTGCGAACGGTGGTTGGTGCGCAGGTGGGCCACCGCGCGGTCACCGAGGCCCTGCACGACGTCGTGCAGCACAGCACCCGCTCCGACGCTGGTGAGCTGCTCGGGGTCGCCGACCAGCAGCAGCCTCGCCGAGGGGCGCACCGCTTCGAGCAGTCGCCCCATGAGGGTCAGATCGACCATCGAGGTCTCGTCGACCACGACGAGATCGTGCGGCAGCCGGTTGGTGCGGTCGTGGCGGAAGCGGGTGCTGTTGTCGGGGCGCCAACCCAGGAGCCGGTGCAGGGTCATCGCCTCCGGCCGCCCGACCCGTGCCCGGTCGTCGGGATGCACCTGCTCGAGCGCCTCGGCGACCGCCTCCTGGAGCCGGGTCGCCGCCTTGCCGGTCGGGGCGGTGAGCACGAGTCGCAGTCGCTGCCCCTGAGCCTCGGCCTGGTCGGCGAGCAGCACCAGCATGCGCGCCACCGTGGTGGTCTTGCCGGTGCCGGGGCCACCGGTGAGCACGGTGGTGCGCGTGCGCACGGCGCTGACCGCTGCGGCACGCTGCTCCTCGCTGAACTGCTGGTCACCGAGCCGGGTGAGGGCCGCGGCGAGCGCGGGCTCGTCGACGGTCGGCGGCGGCTGCTCGAGGCGGCCGAGCAGGTCGTCGCGCACCTGGGTCTCGAGCCGGTGGTAGCGGTCGAGGTAGAGCCACCCGCCCCCTGCGTCGGGGCTCGTGTCGGGGTCGGCCTCGGAGTCGAGACGCAGCACCCCTGCCTCGACCAGCGGGGACGCCGCGAGCAGAGCCTGCCAGGCGGCGGGGTCGGCCCACTCCTGCGGCCAGGCGATGTCATGAGGCTCGGTGAGCTGGACGAGCTCGGCCGCGGCTTCTTGAGGCTGCACGCACACCGAGCCTGCGCGCACGGCCCGCACCGCCAGCGCCACCGCCAACAGCACCGCGGGCTCGTGTTCGCCGCCGAGGGCCCCGAGCCGGGTGGCGACGTGCACGTCGGCGGGGTCGAGGAGGCCGAGACGGTTGAGGTCGTCGAGCAGGCCGGGCGCGGTGGTGGCGCGGCGTCGGTCGTGGTCGTCGACGGGCTCGATCAGCTCGCCGGGGTGGACGTCGGTGGGCGGAGTGGTCACGGGTGCCTCCCGTCGAGAAGGTCGGAGACGGCCTCGATGAGGGCGATGGGCGGCCGCCACGAGAAGACGCCGCACGGTTCGCCGTCGATCACGGGCGTGTCGGCACCGCACATGCCGCGCAGGTAGAGGTAGGCCACACCACCCAGGTGCCGGTCGGGGTCGTAGCCGGGTTGACGCCAGCGCAGGAAGCGGTGCAGCACCACGGCGTAGAGGAGCGCCTGGAGCGGGTAGTCGGAGCCCGCCATCGCCGCCTCCAGCGCAGCGGGACGATAGGCGTGGGCCGTGAGCGGCTCGTCGCGGGGGCCCAGCCAGTTGGTCTTGTAGTCGACCACGACGTAGCGCGGCTCCCCTGCCTCGCCGAGCACCCGGAGCACGACGTCCACGGAGCCCGTGAGGTAGCCCAGCAGTCGCTGCCCGCCCAGCGCGGGCTGGTCGAGCTGGTCGGCGTAGGCGCGCACCGGGTCGCCGTCG
Source organism: Nocardioides acrostichi (assembly GCF_015319165.1). Classification (GTDB taxonomy): domain Bacteria; phylum Actinomycetota; class Actinomycetes; order Propionibacteriales; family Nocardioidaceae; genus Nocardioides; species Nocardioides acrostichi. The sequence goes on along the minus strand of NZ_JADIVZ010000012.1, from coordinate 58,960 downwards.
GGCAGGTGCGCGCGCAGCAGCCCCGCCAGATCGCCGAGCAGGATCTCGTCGGCACCGCGCCCGGCGACCGGGGTGTCGCCACCGGCCAGCGGCAGCTCGAAGTCGAGCTCGCAGAGCCGGTCGCCCAGCCCGAGGTCGGCGAGGGTCCGCCCCGGCAGCAGCCGGCCCAGCGGGCTCGCGCACACCGCCTCCAACGCGGTGACCAGAGCATCGGTGTCGAGGCCGTCGACCGGCCACCACCCGCGCTGCTCGGTCACGTGCGCGCGCAGCTCGCTCGCCAGGTCGGGAGCCTGGGGGTCGGCGTGCTCGAGCACGGCGTGCACCAGTGAACCGAAGGTCGCGCCCACCGGCAGGCCGGCCATCGGTGAGGCCACCTCACGAGCCGGCTCGTCGACCGACGCATCGTCGGCCACCCGCAGCACCATCGCGTCGTCGGGCTCGTCGTCGCGTGGGGTCGTCTCGGGCTCGCTGGTGGCCGGCGTCGCGATCTCGACGTGACTCAGGGCGGAGTACGACGTGCGGCGCCAGGTGGTGTCGACCTCGCGGTCGAGGGTGCGGACGCCCAGCGACGGCCGCTCCCGATCGGTGGACGGCGTGGCCAGCGGCGGTTGCCCGAGAAGCTCCGGCGAGAGCGCGCCGCGCTCGCGCCACCGGCGGAACTGCTCGCGCACACCGTCGCCGCGCCACACCGGGGCGGACGCCTCCACGACCGACGCCGGCTCCTGCGGAGGGCGCCTCGGATCGCCCAGCCGTGCCAGCACCCGGTGCAGAGCCGAGGTGCGGGTGTTCTTGGCGGTCGGCGCCCACCACGTGACGACCTGGGACTGCGCGCGGGTGAGCGCCACGTAGAGCAGCCTCAGCGACTCGCCCAACTCCTCGGTTTGGGCCCGCTCCAGGGTCTGCTCCCATGAGGCGCCCTGGGCGACCGCCAGGCAGCGCCGACCCGATGCGTCGTGGAAGAGCGGCAGCGTGGGCTCCACCGGCCAGCGGTCGTAGAGGTCGGGCAGGTAGACGACGGGGTACTGGAGACCTTTGCTGGCATGGATCGTGACCAACTGCACCGCGGCGGCGTCGGAGTCGAGCCGGCGGGTGCGCTGCTCCCCCCGTGCATCGCGGCCCTCGGCGATGTGCTCGCGCAGCCACGCGACCGTCGCCACGAGCCCGAGCCGCTCGCGCAGCCCGACGCCGTGCAGGATCTCGCCGATGTGCTCGAGGTCGGTGAGCAGCCGTTCGCCCCCCGTCTGGCCGAGGACGCGAGCACGCAGGCCGCTCACGGTCGCCGCCTCGAGAACCGCCGCCACACCACGGCGGGAGAAGAGCCGTGCCCAGCCGCGGACCTGGTCGGCCAGCCGGTCGGTGAGGTCGCCCCGCGGCTCGCCGTCGGGATCAGCCGGGTCGGCGTCGGCATCGGTGTCGAGCTGGGCGGCCGTGTGGCCGAGGAACGGGGTGAGGGCGGCCGCGCGGACCCGCATCTCACGGTGTGGCTGCTCCAGCGCCTCGAGCAGGGTGAGCCACACCATCGCAGCCTCGGTGGCGAACACGCTGCCCTGACCGGCGATCACGGCGGCCACCCCCACCTTACGCAGCGCGGCCTGCACCTCGGCCAGCCGCTTGTGCTTGTGGGCGAGCACGGCGACGTGCCCGGCCGCCAGCGGCTCGCCGTTCCAGGTCGCTCCCGCGTCGAGGAGGTGTCGGACGTCGTGCGCCAGGTCGGTCGCGACCACCTCGCGCACCGCGCCGACCGACGTACCAGCGACGAGGTCGTCGTCGCGCACCACCCGCAGGCGCAGCGGCTCGCCGTGCGGGGCGCCGAGGAGTCGCGAGCCGCGCTCGTGCGCGTCGACCTCGTGGACGGCGATGTCGGGGTGGCCGAGCTCGGCGCCACCGAGCAGGGCGTCGAGCGCCGCCACCAGGGGCGCGTCGCTGCGCCGGTTGGTACCCAACGTCTGGTGCGTCGAGGCCGTGCCGGCGGCGGCGAGGTAGGTGTCGACGTCGCCGCCGCGGAAGGCGTAGATCGCCTGCTTGGGATCCCCGATCAGCACCATCGTGGCGGGAGCGTCGGTGCCGCCGAAGGCGCGCTCGAGCACCTGCCACTGCACGGGGTCGGTGTCTTGGAACTCGTCGACCAGCACCACGTGCCAGCGCTGCCGCATGCGGCGGCGGGCCGCGGTGTCCTGCCCGTCTGCGTCGAGCGCCTCGGCGAGCTGGCTGAGCAGGTCGTCGTAGGAGAGCACCCCGAGCCGGCGCTTGCGCAGGGCCATCTCGTCGCGCACGAGCCGGGCGAACCCGACGCGGCGCGCAGCCACGCTGCCCGGCATCTCGTCGCTGGGTTCGAGCCGGGCCTGCGGGTCACCCACCGCACGGGCCGCGATGCCCAAGGCGTCGCGGTACCCGAAGACTGGGTTGCCGGAGGTGGCGAACCCGCGCAGGTAGAGGTCGTCGACCACCTCGGTGCGCAGTTGGTCGAGATCCTCGACCAGCTCGGCCCGCGCGTCGGTGTCGCCGGCGACGCCGAGCGAGGCCAGCACCTGCCGGCAGAACTGGTGCGTGGTCGCGATGGTCGCGGCGTCGAAGTCGGCGAGCGCGTCGAGCACCCGACGGTGTCGGCGCGCACGCTCGTCGCCGTCGCAGGCCAGCAGCAGGGTGAGCAGCGGGCTCTGCGCCACCTCGTCGCTCGAGGGCGCCGTCGCCGGGTCGTCGCCCAGCAGCCGCTCGGCCTCGACGAGCTGGTCGCGCACCCGCTGGCGCAGCTCCTGACTGGCCGCACGGCCGAAGGTGATGACCAGCATCTGCTCGAGCCGAACGGCGCCCTCGGCGACGTAGCGCGTGACCAGGGCGCCGATGGTCCAGGTCTTGCCGGTGCCGGCGCTGGCCTCGAGCAGAGTGGTGCCGGGCCCGGGCAGGGGCGCGGTGATGTCGAAGGCGCTGGGGGCGAGCACCCGGTTGCCACGGCCCACACGTGTGCTCACAGCCGAACCCTCCGCTCTTGACCGAGCAACGGCTCCCAGATGCGGGTGCAGCGCTCGTCGAGACCCGACTCGCACAGCTGTGTCAGCGTCGTCGCGGAGCCGAACGCGCGCGCGTTCCAGGGGTCGTCGCGCTCGCCGGGCACGGGCGAGGAGTCCGAGCCCTCCCAGGTGTCGCGCGGGTTGCGTGCGCCGCGCCGGTCGAGCAGCTGGGCGGCCCGTGCTGCGGACGTCTCGACCGGCAGCGGCACCGGGCGGGTGAGGCCCTCGGTGCGCAGGGCGACGAGGTCGCGCAGCCAGCCCAGGGCGCGATCGTCGAGCGGACCCTGCACGTAGCCGTCGGCGTGACCTCCGCGGCCGGAGCCCTTGCCGATGGCGTGCCCGGTCCAGTGCTCGTCGGGGAAGGCGGCTGCGAGCGCGAGCAGGTCGACCCAGATGCTGAGCCGTTGCTTGGCCTTGAGCGCGGAGTACCCGGCGCTGATGACGCGGTGGCCGTAGACGGAGCCGACCGTGCCCACCAGACGACGCCCCTCGCCCAGGTCGACGTCGATGTCTCGACTGCCGGCCGAACGCCCCTCGCGCAGGCTCGTGGTGGCGTTGACGATGCCCTGACAGTCGGTGATGACCTCGCGCAGCGATGCCTCACCCAGCTCGAACGGGGGCAGCGTGCCGCGCAGCAGCTCGGCGTGCATCGCGTCGCTGGGCGACTCGCCGGCGAGGAAGAGGCGCAGCAGCCGATCGCCGACCTCCCACTTGTCCAGGCCCGTGAGCTGCACGGGGATCGCGTCGTCGACGTCCTGGGCCTCCAGCGGCGAGGTGACCCGCAGGCGCTCGCGCAGGAACGTGCGCGCCGGGTGGATCAGGAAGGCCCGCAGGTCGGCGACCGAGACTTCCTCGGAGCCGACTGGGGCCGCGAGCGGTCCTGGGAGCAGCGGCGAGGGGGCGACGGTGTGCTCGGCGGCCAGGGCGCCGTCGAGGGCGGCGACGTCGAAGCTGAAGGGCCGGGGGTCGGCGGGCACGAGACCGCCGGGCTCGAGGTTGCGCACGTCGTGCGGCTGGAGGGGGTGCCACGTCAGCACGTGGGGTCGGACCGGCTCGGTCGTGGTGCGGTCGGCGGCGTCGAGGATCTCACCCAGCGGCACCGCCGGCGGACGCTCGGCGCCGGTGCTCTCGTTCGCCCCGGAGTAGGTGATGACGAGCGTCTCGGTGGCGGCCAGGACGGCGTCGAGCAGCAGCTGGCGATCCTCACTGCGCGGGTCGCGCTCGCCGGTGAGCGGGCGCCGCGCGAGCACGTCGTCGCCGTCGATGCTCTGCTGGCGGGGGAACACGGTGTCGTCGAGGCCCAGCAGGCACACGACACGGTGCGGCACCGAGCGCATGGGGGTCATCGTGCAGACCGTGAGGCTGCCGGTGCGAAAGCTCGCCCGCGTGGGCCGCGCGGCCAGGCGCTGGCGCAGGACGGCGCGCACGTCGGCGAGCGCGAGCGACGTGCTGCTGGCACCGGCATCGGCAGCGACGCGCGCCAGCTCGCGCTCGAGCTGCGGCAGCTGCCAGGCGTCGTCCGAACCACCGATACCACCCGAACCACCGGCGCCGACGAGACAGAGGTCGCGCACCCCTCGGGTGAGCGCCTGCATGCACTGGGCGGGGTCGCGCACCTGCGCGAGGGCGCGCAGGCACCGGGTCAGACGCTCGATCGCCTCGGCCAACCGCCCGGCGAGCTCGATGTCGGAGCTGCCGACGTCGTCGACGGGCAGGCCGCGACCCAGGTGCCGGTGCTCCTCACCGCTCAGTGCGACGCCGAGCAGGATGCGGTCGAGCCCGGAGCGCCACGTGTTGTGCTCGAAGCGCGCCATGTCGTAGCGCTGCCGCGACGGCGCGTCGAGCCCCCAGCGCACCCCGGACTGGCCCACCCACCTCGCGATCCGATCGAGGTCGTCGTCGGTGAATCCGAATCGGGCTCGCACGGGCTGCTCGGCGAGCAGGTCGAGCACCTCGGAGGCCGTGACCCGGCCGCCGGCGAGCTCGACCAGCGTCGTGGCGACGCCGAGCAGCGGGTTGGTGCTGTCCAGCGCCCGGTCGGCGAGGCGCACGCGCAGCCGATGGGCAGGGTGCCCCCTCTCGACCGCCCCGACGATGCCCTCGCCGCTCATCTCACCGAGGCCGAACCCGGCCTCGACCAGGGGCGCGTAGGTCTCGATGTCGGGGCACATCACGAGGATGTCGCGCGGCTCGAGCGTGGGGTCGTCGTCGAGCAGGCCGACGAGCACCTCGCGCAGCACCTCGACCTGACGGGCGGGGCCATGGCACGCGTGCACCTGGAGGCTGCGGTCGCGCGGGTCGAAGGGGCGCGCCGACCGCTGCTCGATCGAGGGCAGGGCGTCGGCGCGCAGGTCGGCCTGGAGCAGCCCGAGCAGGGTGTCGCGCTGCGCGGGTCGGGCGGCGATCGGCTCGTCGTGCATCTCGACCCCGGACAAGGCGCGGCGCAGCTCACGGGTGTCGCGGCCGAGCGAGGCCAGGAGCGGGTGCCGCACCGTGAGGCCGGACGTGTCGGCGGCGCGTTCGACCACCGACGGTTCGGGGGCGAGGCGTTGCCAGAGCACCGGCGAGGGGTCGGGCAGCCAGAGGTGGACGTCGCGGTGGCGGGCGAGCGCGTCGAGCAACTCGATCTCGGTGACGGGTAGGCGCGTGTGCCCGAAGAGCGAGAGGCGCGCGGGCAGCGTGGCCGACCCTGGGCTCTCCCCCTGCTCGAGAGCCGTGAGTGCCCGGGCATGCCGCTCGTCGGGGGGCGCGACGTCGGGATTCTGCTGAGCCATCCGTGCCAGCACGCGGCGCCACAGCTCGGGCTGCCAGGCCAGGTCGTCGGGCAGCTGGCCGCCGTGACCGTCGGAGTCGGCGTCGCCCACCCGCACCCCGTGGCGCCAGTCGGCCACCAGTCGAGGGCGCGCGGTGGCGTACGCGGCGAACAGCGACGCCAGGCGCCGAGCCACCGACCAGCGGCGCTGGCGGCGGACCTCGCCGCCCGGGGAGTCGTCGGCGTGCCCGAGGTGTCGGGCGAGGTCGGCGCACCACGGCTCGTCGAGGGTGTCGTCGATCGTGGCGAGCACCGGCCAGACCAACCGGTCGGGCGACCAGGGATCGTCACGCTCTCGGTCGGTCAGCAGCGACACCAGGGACGCCGGCGAGCAGAACTGCACGCCGGCGCAGACGCCGTCGGACCGGCCCTCGGCCGCACCGAGGTGATGCGAGAGACGCTGGGCCAGCCAGCGCTCCACGCCGCGGGCGGGCACGACCACCAGCTCCTCGGCGAACGGGTCGGCCTGCCCCTCTGCCAACAGCGCGCCGAGGCCGTCGGCGAGCAGGTCGGTGCGCGTGGCGCGATGCAGGTGCAGGGTCATCGCAGAGCAGCCTAGGAGACACCGCCGACACCGGGGCCGCCGACGAGATCAGGCCTCGTGGGACCGGTGCACGGGCGACTCCTCGTCGGCCTCGTCGATCTCGCCGTCGAGCGCGGCGAGCGCCTCGGGGTTGTCGTGGTAGGCGCGGTAGCTCCACACGAGCATGCCGAGGGCCAGGCAGGCCGACGCGATCTGGGTGATGCCCGTCCAGAGGCCGCCGGGGAGCCACGTCCACGCCGGCAGGTGCCACCACGACGGTTCGGCCGGGTCGAGGATCCACAGCACACCCGCCGCGGCGAGCAGCAGGGAGGCCGTGGTCGCCATCGCGATGCGCGGCCAGGTCTGCACGCTCTCGGCGGCACCCTTGAGCGCGCGGTAGCGCACCGGCGCCACCCAGCGGGCGGCCCACTCGTACTGCTGGGAGAGCACGAGCAGGGCGGCGAAGATGATGAGCCACCCGGGCCCGGGCAGTGGGATGGCGGCGATGCCGACGACGAGCAGGAGCCAGCCCGCGACCTCGACGCCGACCCGCTTCGCGGTGCTCATGGCCGAAGCATGGCAGGGTCGGGCAACGCCTCGCCGCACATCGGGTCGAATGCTCGGGGTTCGAGCACCAGGCGATTGCGCACGAACGCCCAGCGGGCCAGCCCCACCAGACCGGCGCACAGCACGCCCGAGGCGAGCTGGGCGACTCCGTTCCACACCCCGCCGGGCAGCCACGCCCAGGTCGGCAGCGGCCACCAGGTCGGCTGCTGCGGCGCCCGGATCCAGAGCAGCCCGGCGGCGCCGAAGGCCAGCGTGACCACGAGGCTGGCCGCGGCCCGACGACGCGTGGCCACCGCGCGCGCCGTCTCTCGCAGCGCGCGGCGTCGCCAGGGCTCGAGCCGTCGTGCGGCCACGGGGTCGTAGCGCGCGAGGATCCCGACGCCGAGCGCGAGGACCAGCAGGCCCGGCCCGGGCAGGGGGTAGAGCACGACGCCGAGCACGATGAGCGACCAGCCGATCACCGACAGCACTCGGGCCCGGATCCGCGCACGCATCAGGGGATGCTGACGCACGCACGTGAACGGCGCGCGGCCTGCGCGTGACCGATCTGCGTCGATCGCCCCGCCCGAGCAGCTCGGGCGGGGCGATGTGCAGGGGCGGGGCTCAGGCCTCCGCAGACTTCTCCGCGCGCCCCGAGGCGATCAGGCTGGTGACGGTGGTGAGCACCAGGATGCCCACGATGACGCCGAGCGAGAGCAGGGTCGGCACCTCGGGCACCGACGTCCACGTGAGGTGGCCCCAGTGCAGACCGAGCTTGACGCCGATGAAGAGCAGGATCGCGGCGAGGCCGTAGGAGAGGTGCACGAGCTTCGAGAGGGCACTCTCGAGCACGAAGTAGAGGGCACGCAGTCCGAGCAGCGCGAACGCGTTGGTGGCGAACACCAGGTAGGGATCCCCGGTGATGCCGTAGACCGCCGGCACCGAGTCGACGGCGAACACGATGTCGGTGGCGAAGACCGCGACGACCACGAGCGCGAACGGCGTCAGCGCGCGCACGCCGTCGCGGCGCACCGTGAAGCGGGCGCCTTCGTAGTCGTCGGTGACCGGCATCAGGCGGCGGACGACGCGCACGACGCGCATCTCGTCGACGTCGACGCTCTCCTCCTCGCCGCGCACGGCGTCACGCAGCAGCTTCACGCCGGTGACGACGAGGATGAGCCCGAAGAGCAGGAACACGGCGTCGGCGTACTGGAGTGCCGCGGCACCGAGGGCGATGAAGACGCCACGCAGCACGAGCGCGCCGATGATGCCGTAGAGCAGCACCCGCTGCTTGAGCGCCTCGGGCACCGCGAACGCCGCGAGCAGCAGCATGAACACAAAGAGGTTGTCGACGCTGAGCGACTTCTCCACGACGTATCCGGTGTAGTACTCCACCCCCACGGACTGTCCGTGCGCGACCCAGACCCAGGCGCCGAAGGCGAGCGGCAGCGCGACGTAGAAGGCCGACCAGGCCAGCGCCTCGCGCATCGAGACCTCGTGCGGACGGCGGGTCGCCACGAAGTCGAGCACCAGCAGGCCGATCACGGCGGCCAGGGTGAGCGTCCACAACGTGGGGCTGCCGATGGTGTCGATCGCCAGGGGCGAGAGCGGAACGGGGATCATGGTTCTCCTCAGGAAGGCGCCGGCTCCAGCCGACGGCAGATGTCCTGAGGTCTCCCCCGACCCGGCGGTGCTGCTACCGGGCACCCGCCGGGGCGTCGTCGACGCCGTACTGACCGAACGGGCTCATGGTGGGGTACTCCCCTCGCGGTGCAGTCTAGCGGCTCGACCCGTGCGGCCCAACCCGGCGCGACCGCAGTCCTCGGTCCTTCGGAGGTGGCGCGCACGCGGCCCTTTACGTAACCTCCACCACACCCCACTCGTTGGGTAGGTCGTACGCCATCTCGGTCGAGTCGTGAGGGACCACTCGCCCGCGCAGCAACCATGAGGGAGCACCTATGTCACACGTGCGTCGTCGCGGCCTCCAGGCCGGCGCGCTCCTGTCCACCGCGGCTGTGCTCAGCCTGACGGCCGGCCCGGCCCTCGCGGCCGACACCGTGTCGCAGGCCAGCGCCACCGCCCTGCGGGTAACGGTCGCGAGCACGCCCACCGACAGCGGCTCCTACACCGCGACCAACGACGGCACCAAGGAGACCACCACGGGCACCAACAGCCCGGCGGTCACGGCGCTGGGTGGTCAGAGCTTCGTGCAGGCGGGCACCCTCGCCCAGGACGCCACGGCGACCGTGCGGAACAAGTCGGGCCACTCCGCCGCGTGCGCCGGCCTCGCCGGTGACGGCGCCACCGCGGTCGCCGCGGGCGACGGCGCCTGCCTCACCCCGGGCCAGAACCTCCAGCTCGACGCCGCACACGTCGATCTCAGCAACCTCCAGATCGTGCAGTCCGACCTGCTGATGGGCCTCGACCAGCAGCTCCAGAACGCCCTGGCCCCCGTCATCGGCCCGCTGACCGACGCGCTCAACCAGGCGCTCACCACCGCCTTGAGCTCCGCCGATCTCGGCGTCTTCCTCGACCTGGGCGCCGTCCAGAGCCAGTGCACGGCCGGGCCCGGCACGGCCTCGGGCGACGCCCAGATCGTCGACGCGTCGGCTTACGCGCAGTTCCAGGGCACGCGCATCGACCTGGTCTCGCTGCCGGTGCATCCGGCCCCGAACACGAAGGTCGTCACCGGTCTCGGCGACGTCACCCAGGCCATCCTCGACGCGCTGAACAGCGAGTTCACCACGGCGATCGACGGCCAGCTCGGTGCCCTCGGCGGTGCAATCGACCAGGCTGCCGTGCTCGCCGCCGCGCTCCAGCAGGTCTCCGATCAGCTGGGTCCGCTCGAGGACAACGTCCTCGACATCACGCTGAACAAGCAGTCGCGCGCCAGCAAGGACCAGATCACCGTCACCGCGCTCGACCTCTCCGTGCTGCCGGTCGCCTCCGGCTTCGGCGTCGACCTGCTCGGCGCCCAGATCGGTGAATCGGCGTGCGGCCCGAGCGGCCGCGTCACCGTCGCGACCCCGACGCCCACCCCGACCGCGACGCCGACGACCGTGCCGACCTCGGTGCCGGCCGGCCTCGAGAGCGCGGACGACGCCTCCGGCGGACTCGGCACGGGTGGCAGCGCCGCTCTCATCGGCCTGCTCGCCCTCTCGGCAGGCGCCGGTGTCGCCTCCTACCGACGGGCGATGAACCGCACGTGACCCAGGCTCGGGTCGACCGAGCGCTCACGGGCCTCCACCGACGCCTCTCCGCCCTGGGCACGATGCTCCTCGTGCTCAGCGGCGGGCTGGTGGTCGGTGGCGTCGTGATCCCCGCCGACCCCGGACCACCACAACCGGCCTACGGCTCGCTGAGCCCCTCGGACCCCGTGCGCCTCGAGGTGCCCCGGCTCAAGGTGCGGGCACCGATCGTGCCGATCCAGGTCACGAACGCCGTGCTCGACCCGCCGGCGGACGTGCTCGACGTCGGGTGGTGGGCCGCCAGCGCGAAGCCCGGCTCCGGCGAGGGCTCGACCGTCATCGCCGGGCACACCGTGCACACGGGGGGCGGCTCCCTCGACGACCTGCCGGAGGTCAAGCGCAACGACGTCATCGACGTCGTCACCGAGCGCGGCACCATGCGGTATGCGGTCATGCGCCGCAAGATCTACGACAAGGAGGCGCTGGCCCGCGAGGCGGCCGGCGTCTTCGGTCAGGACCACGGCAACGGTCGGCTCGTGCTCATCTCGTGCACCGACTGGGACGGCGCGGCCTACGAGAGCAACGTCGTCGTGTATGCCGCCCCGCTGGGCAAGGTCCGTGGGTCCGGCGACAGCCACGACGGTCGGACTCGAGGCGACTCGGTGCGCGCCGCCTCCTGAACGGCTCACCCCGGCAGGGCTCGATCCTGTGAGCCGTGTGCGCCATGGTGGGGTGGTGGACTCCCTGCACACCGCCGTCCAGCTCGCGACCCGGTTCGACGACGTCCGTGGCTACACCGAGCGCCTCGCCGCGCCGCTGTCGCCGGAGGACCAGACCGTCCAGTCGATGCCCGACGTCTCGCCCACCAAGTGGCACCGAGCGCACGTCACGTGGTTCTTCGAGACCTTCGTGCTGGCCGACCACGAGCGCGACTTCGCACCCTTCGGCGACCGGTACTGGTTCCTCTTCAACTCCTACTACGAGTCGTTGGGGCCGCGGTTCAGCCGACCCGACCGGGGCCTGGTCACCCGGCCCGGCGCCCACGAGGTCGGCAGCTACCGCGACAACGTCGACTCCCGCTTCCGCGATCTGCTCGACTCCCTCGACGACGGCACCCTGACCAAGCTCGCACCCACCATCGAGCTCGGCTTCCATCACGAGCAGCAGCACCAGGAGCTGCTGCTCATGGACATCAAGCACGTGCTCTCCCGCAACCCGCTCCAGCCGGTGTACGCCGGCAGCCGCCGGGCGGTCTCGGAGCCCGACGAGCTCGGCTGGGTCGACGTCGAGGGTGGCCTGGTCGAGGTGGGGCACGAGGGCGGGGGCTTCTGCTTCGACAACGAGCAGCCGCGGCACCGGCAGTGGCTCGAGCCGTTCCGGCTGGCCGACCGGCTCGTCACCAACGGCGAATGGCTGGCCTTCATGGCCGACGGCGGCTACGAGCGCCCCGAGCTGTGGCTCTCCGACGGTCTGGCGCAGGTGCGGGCGCAGGGCTGGCGTGCACCGCTGTACTGGTCGCAGCACGAGGGCACCTGGCTCGAGCACACGCTGCACGGCACCTGGCCGGTCGACCCCGGCCTCCCCGTGGCGCACGTGTCGTTCTACGAGGCCGACGCCTACGCCACGTGGGCCGGCAAGCGACTGCCGAGCGAGGCCGAGTGGGAGCACGCGGTCGTCAGTGACGGTCAGGCCGATGCGGTGCGCGCGGGAGGCAATCTGGCCGACGCGGCGTCGTTCCACCCCGCCGCGGCCGGGGCTGCGCCGTCCGGCAGCCGGCTGCGGCAGGTCTACGGCGACTGTTGGGAATGGACGTCGTCGGCCTACCACGCCTACCCCGGGTTCCACCCGCCCGAGGGGGCGATCGGGGAGTACAACGGCAAGTTCATGTCGAACCAGATGGTGCTGCGCGGCGGCTGTGCGCTCACCCCGCCGGGTCACGCCCGCGCCACCTATCGCAACTTCTTCCCGCACGGCGCCCGCTGGGCACTCTCGGGCGTGCGCCTGGCCGACGGGGGCGAGCCCCGATGAGTCGCGAGCACCACGACGACGTGCGCGAGCCCGCCGTGACCGTGCTGCTCGACCCCGACTGGGCCTCGGGTTCGCTGGTCGACGACGTGCGCCGTGGGCTCACGCGTACGCCCAAGCGGCTGCCGCCCAAGTGGCTCTACGACGACGAGGGGTCGCGGCTCTTCGACGCCATCACCCGACTGCCGGAGTACTACCCCACCGAGACCGAGCGCAGCATCATCGTCGAGCACGCCGACGACATCGTGGCCGCCTGCGACGCCTGCACCGTCGTCGAGCTCGGCTCCGGCACCAGCGACAAGACCCGCATGCTGCTCGACGCGTTCGCGGGGGCGGGTCGGCTGCAGCGGTTCGTGCCCGTCGACGTCTCCGAGGCGACCCTGCGCGACGCCGCCGACATGCTCAGCCGCCGCTACCCGGGCCTCGACGTGCAGGCCGTGGTCGGCGACTTCACGCTGCACCTGGGCCAGCTGCCGCCCGCCGCCGACGACGGACGCCGCATGGTCGCCTTCTTGGGCAGCACCATCGGCAACCTCTACGTCGAGGAGCGACGCGCCTTCCTCGGCGCGCTGGCCGACTCCCTCGATGACGGCGAGTGGCTGCTGCTCGGCACCGACCTGGTCAAGTCGGTCGACCGGCTGGTCGCGGCCTACCACGACAGCCAGGGCCTCACGCGAGCGTTCGTGCGCAACAGTCTGGTCGTGCTCAGCCGCGAGCTCGGCGCCGACTTCGACCTCGACGCCTTCAGCTACACGCCGCTGTGGGATGCCCACATGGAGCGGATGGACCTGCGCCTGCGCGCCGAGATGCCGCAGCGGGTCCGCATCCCGGGCGCCGGCATCGAGGTCGAGCTGGGGCTGGGAGAGGAGATCCACGTCGAGATCTCCACCAAGTTCCGCATCGCACAGCTCGCCGCCGAGCTCGACGAGGCGGGCTTCGAGGTCGTGCGCACCTTCACCGACGCAGCCGACCCGGCGGACGGCGACTTCGCACTGACGTTGGCACGGCGCCGCCCCGCCTGAGGGCACCCGTACCGTGGTGCCCATGCAGATCGCGTCGTTCGCTCGTGAGGAGGTGCGGCGCGGGGTGCGGTGGTCGCTCGGGCACGCCCTGCCGACGGGCATGACCCGGATCGCGGCCCGGCGCGGGGATCTCCAGGGCCGGCTGATGAGCCGCAACCTCTCCCAAGACACCGCGGCGCTGCAGTCCCTGGCCGACGAGATCCGCCGCTCCGGACCCCTGCACACGGCGAAGTTCGCCCACGTGACCGCGTCGTTGCCGGTGGTGCGCGAGGTGCTGTCGAGCAACGACTTCGGGTCGGGCGTCTTCACGCCCGGCGACGGGCCACTCGGTCGGCTCTGGGCCTGGGCCGACGACCCGGAGCGGATCGGCCCCCTGCAACCGCCATCGCTGCTCGTCACCGAGCCGCCGTCCCACACCCGCTACCGCAAGCTCGTCACGCGGGTGTTCACGGTCCGCGCGGTCGAGCGACTGCGCGAGCGCACGGCCCAGATCGGTGCGGGGCTGCTCGACGACCTCGCGGAACGTGCCGAACGGGGCGAGGTGGTCGACCTGGTGGCGGAGTACTGCGCGCTGCTGCCGGTGACCGTGATCGCCGAGGTGTTGGGGGTGCCGCCGGAGGATCGACAGCGCGTGCTCGACTTCGGCACCGCCGCCGCACCCAGCCTCGACCTCGGCCTCTCCTTCGGCGAGCTGCGCTCGGTCGAGCGAGCCCTCGACGACTTCCGCGGCTGGCTGATCGCCCACCTCGAGCGGCTGCGCGAGCAGCCCGGCGAGGATCTGATGAGTCAGCTCGTGGCCGTGCAGGACGAAGAGGGCGGGCTGAACCAGGCCGAGCTCCTGGCCACGGCGGGGCTCGTGCTGGCGGCCGGCTTCGAGACCACCGTGAACCTGCTCGGCAACGGCATCGTGCTGCTGCGCGAGCACCCCGAGCAGCTCGAGCGACTACGCGCCGAGCCGGACCTCATGCCCAACGCGGTCGACGAGATCCTGCGCTTCGACCCGCCCGTGCTGCTCACCGGCCGGGTCGCGGTGCGCGACACCGACGTGGCGGGCCGGCGCATCCGGTGCGGGTCCATCGTCACCACCCTCCTCGCCGGGGCCAACCGCGATCCCGAGGTGTTCGCGAACCCGCACGCCTTCGACGTGGCCCGCGAGAACGCCCGCGACCACGTGTCGTTCTCCGCCGGTCGGCACTACTGCCTCGGAGCCGCCCTGGCCCGCATGGAGGGCGAGGTCGGCCTGCGCGCCCTCTTCGACCGCTACCCCGACCTGGTGCTGCTGCCCGGAGCGCGGCGTCGTCCCACCCGCATCCTGCGCGGTTGGGGCGCGCTCCCGACCCGGCTGGCCTGAGCGCTCACGTCCGCGGATGCACCAGCCTGACGGCGAGCCCGGCGACCAGCGCCCAGAAGGCGGAGCCGACGCCGAGCACGCTGATGCCCGAGGCCGCCACGACGAGACACACCACGGCGGGCACGCGCTCGTGGTCGTCGCGCAACGCCTCGCCCAGTGAGGCGGCCAGCGTGCCCATGAGCGCCAACCCGGCGGCGGACTGCACGACGCCCTCGGGCGCGGCGGCCACGACCGCGGTGACGGCACCCACGCCGAGCGCGAGCACGGCGTAGGCGGCGGCGGCCGAGAGGGCGGCCGGCCAGCGACGCGCCCGGTCGGGGCCGGCGTCCGGGCCGGCGACGAGCGCTGCGGTGATCGCGGCGAGGTTGACCGCGTGCCCACCGAAGGGGGCGCTCAGCACGGTGCCGATCCCGGTGACGCCCATCGACTCGCGCCACGGAACCCGGTAGCCGAGGCCGCGCATGACCGCCACGCCCGGCACGTTCTGCGAGGCCATGGTCACCACGTAGAGCGGCAGCGCGATGCCGACCAGGGCGGGCACCGACCACGACGGCGTCGTGAGGGCTACGGACGGCGTCAGTTCGCCGACAGCGATCCGGTCACCGGCGGCCACGATCACCACACCCAGGGCGACGACGAGCGAGGCTGGCACGGCCCACCGTGGGGCCAGCCGCAGGAGCACGAGCCACGTCACCACGATGGGCGCGATCCGCAGCGGCGCGTCGACCAGGGCTGTGACCGGCTCCAGGCACAGCGGGAGCAGCACCCCGGCGAGCATGGCCCGAGCCAGCGGCACCGGGATCGCGGCCACGAGGTCACCGAGCCGGGGCACCAGGCCGGTCAGCACCACCAGCAGGCCCGTGACGACGAAGGCCCCCCCGGCCGCCGGCCAGCCGCCGTCCACCGGGCCGGTCGTGACGAGCAGGGCCGCGCCAGGGGTCGACCAGGCGAGCGCGAGCGGCATCCGGTGCCGCAAGGCCAGCCACAGCATGCCGAGGGCCTGGGCGAGGCACAGCGCGGCGAGGCCGGACGCCGCCTGGTCGGCGGTGGCGCCCACGGCGCGGAGTCCGGCGAGCACCACCACGAACGCGCTGCTGAAGCCCACGACGGCAGCGACCGCACCGGCGGTGACGGGTGCGGCCAGGTGCGTGCTCGACGTAGGATCAGGGTGTTCGGTTGACGGAACGTTCCGCATATGGAACAGAGTAGGAGCGGAGCCGTGTCGAGTCCAGGGGCCACCGCCGGAGCCCGAGTCCGGGCGATCCGCGAGTCGCGCGGCCTGAGCCTCAGCGCGCTCGCGGCGATCGCCGGCATCGGCAAGGCGACCCTCTCCGAGCTCGAGAGCGGGCGCCGGAACCCGACCCTCGACACCCTCTACGCCATCGCCGGTCCGCTGGGGGTGCCCCTGGTCGCCCTGGTCGCCGAGTCCGATCTCGTCGTCGGCGATGCGGCGCTGGACTCCGTGCGCCTGCACGTGCAGCACGATGCCGACTCGACGACCGAGGTCTACCTCGTGCGGGTGCGCCCCGGCGCCACCCGGCGCTCCCCGGCCCACGCCCCGGGGGTGCGCGAACAGCTCGTGGTGCTCTCCGGCGAGGGCACGCTGGAGGCCGAAGGCGCCAGCGTGCCGCTGGCTCCCGGCGTCCACCATGCGTGGGCCGCCGACCAGCCGCACGCCTATTCCGCGAGCGACGCCGGTGTCCTGGTGGCCGTCGACGTGATCGTCACGCCCGGCATCAGCTGAGGCGCCGGGTCAGGTGCACCTCGACCTCGTCGCCGTCGGCCTTGCCCAGGCGCCGCCGGATCGCGGCCGCCACGGGCAGCTTGTGGGTTCCGTCGCCCAGCGCCATGAAGGCGCCGCGAAACGGCTCGCCGTCGATGGTGCCGGCCACCTTCACCAGGCCCCGGGTACCGAAGATCTCCGCCGAGCCGGGCAACTGCACACAGGTCCAGGTGTCGCCTGTTCGGACCTTGCCGAGGGTCGCCGTGAACGTGAGGTCGAGCGGCGCGGGGTCGGACATCGATACCACCTCCGACGTGGTCGAGCGCGGCTCTCGCGCTCTCACCCCCTCTGACCCGCCGAGCGCTCGGGACTCATCGGATTCGGCATCGACCCGGTCAACGACTCCCCGTGGCGCTGGCGCGGCGAGGGTCGCCGTGGGCCTCGAGGCGGCCGTCGGCGTGGACGAGCGCGAGGCCCACGCCGCCGAAGTACATGTGCGGGCCGGGGTAGGCGTGTGCCGCGAGGCCGGCGGACGACGCCGCCTCGGCCAGGCCGTCACCGGGCTCGTGCTCGACCGAGGTGGAGCCGTCGAGACGCACCCGCACGTGCAGCCGCGGCGCCTCGACGGCGGTGCGTGGGTCGGCGCCGTGCAGCATCGTCTGCCCGAGTACCTGCACGAGTGCGGAGGTGATGCGGTCGGCTCCGGGCGACCCGGCCGCCAGCACCCCACCGTCGCCGCTGCGCGCCACGGTGGGCGCCATGTTGGACGCCAACCGGGTTCCGGGTGCGAGCGCGTGCAACCCGCGACGGTTGAGCTCGGTCTCGCCGAGACAGTTGTTGAGCAGCAGTCCGGTGCCGGGCACGCAGGTGCCGGAGTGGTACCCCGACGAGAACGTGATGGCGCAGGCGGTGCCCTCGGCGTCGACGGCTGAGACGTGCGCGGTCGACGCGGACGACGAGAGCCCCGCCAGGCTGGCGTCGGCGAGCATCGCCCGACCGGCGGCGTCGAGATCCGGGGCGGTGTCGAGCACACCGATCCGGTGGGTCAGCACCGCATGCTGCACCTGCACGACGTCGCTCCAGGTGAACCCGCCCTGCGCCGTGGCCCGGCGGGCGAGCTCGCGCAGCATCACGGCGAGCACCACGCCGCCGATCGCCGGCGGCGGGTTGAGTGCGACGTCCCACGCCCCGACGTGCAACCGCACCGGCTCGCGCTCTACCACCTCGTAGGCCGCCAGATCGGCCGCCGTGACCAGGCCGTCGTCGGCCAGCGAGGCGACCATGGCCCGGGCGACGTCGCCATGGGTGAACAACCGCGGCCCCTCCTGCCCCAGCGCCTCGAGCGTGGCGGCCAGCGGTCGGTTGTGGGTGGTCTCGCCGGCACCCAGCGCCGACCCGTCGTCGCGGGTCACCAGGCGCCGCGCCTCGGGGTCGAGGGCGAAGAGGGAATCGCGCACGAACTCCAGGTAGGTGGCCGAGGCCCGGCCCAGCGGGTATCCCTCGCGGCAGGCGAGCGCCGCGGGCTCGACCAGGCGCGCGAACGGCAGGCGGCCCCAGCGTCGCGCCGCGAGTGCGAAGGCGGGTACGACGCCCGGGGTCGCGACGGAACCGGCTCCGGCGTGCATCGTCACGCCGCCGCCGTAGTCGGTGTCGATGCTCACCACCCCGTGCCCGAAGCGCTCGGTCGCCACACCGCGGCCGGGCATCTCGACGTTGCCGTCGAGCACGACGGGGTCGCCTCCCGCTGGCCAGACGGTGACGTAGGCGCCGCCCATCAGGTTGACGATGCCGGGCTCGGTGGCGCCCGCCACGAAGGCAGCGGCAAGCGCGGCGTCGACGGCGGTCCCGCCCTCCGAGCCCACGGCGAGGCCGGCCTCGAGAGCCTGCGCCCCGGGGGCGGCGACGGCGACGCGGGGGCTCATGGGGTCATCATCGCTCTATCCTGCGCCGCACCGGTGGTTGAGCCGAGAGGCCGTCCACGGCCGAACGCCCACCGGTGGTTGAGCCGAGAGGCCGTCCACGGCCGAACGCCCACCGGTGGTTGAGCCGAGAGGCCGTCCACGGCCGAACGCCCACCGGTGGTTGAGCCGAGAGGCCGTCCACGGCCGAACGCGCACCGGTGGTTGAGCCGAGAGGCCGTCCACGGCCGAACGCGTCGAAACCCGGCGAGTCGAGAGGCACGGCTGCTTCTCGTCTCACCGGGTTTCGACACGGTCTCGGCTAGCGCCTCGCCCGGCTCAACCACCGGACCCCTCGACTAGCGCCTCGCCCGGCTCAACCACCGGACCTCTCGGCTAGCGCCTCGCCCGGCTCAACCACCGGACCTCTCGGCTAGCGCCTCGCCCGGCTCAACCACCGGACCCCTCGACTAGCGCCTCGCCCGGCTCAACCACCGGGTGGGCGAGGGCTCAGGCCTCCAGGGCCTTGGCCACGCGGCGGTGCGCCTCCCAGATGGCCTCGGGAAGGCCGTCGAACTGCTCGAGGTGCTCGTGGCGGAAGTCCATCTCCTGGCGCCAGCGGTCGAGATCGATCTTCAGGATGCGGTCCATGTCGGCGGCCGGAACCTCGAGGCCGTCCATGTTCAGCTCCTCGAGGGTCGGGATGACGCCCACGGGGGTCGCCTCGCCCTTCGCGTCGCCGTCCTTGAACTGCATGAGCCACAGCAGGGGGCGGAGGTTCTCGCGGTAGCCGGGCCAGAGGAAGTGGCCGTCCTCGGCGTCCTTTTGGAACCAGTTGACGTGCGCGAAGATCGGCGGGTTCGAGGCGGCGCCGATGATCTTGAGCCAGTGGGCGGCGTAGTCGGCCTCGGAGTAGGCCATGAACGGGCGCATCGACATGGGGTCGTAGCGCAGCTGCCCGTCGAGGCCGTCGGCGGCGAAGGTCGCCTCGGCGCCGAGGGTCAGGCCGTCGTAGACACCCTCGGCGAGGTCGGTGATGGCCCGCACGAGCGGCTCGCGGTCGCGGGTCCGGCCGCCGAAGATGATCGCGTCGACCGGCACGCCCTTCGGATCCTCGAAGTCACCGGCCACGTTCGGAACGTTGGCCAGGGTGGTGGTGAAGCGGCTGTTCGGGTGGGCCCACGGCGAGTCGTCGCCGGGCTCCCGGTCGGCGATCTTCTCGCCCTTCCAGTCGTGCCAGCCCTCGAGCTCGGCGGGCGGGTTCTTGGTCTTGCCCTCCCACCAGACCTCCTGGGTCAGGTCGTTGTAGGCGACGTTGGTGAAGATCGCCCCGCTGCCGGGCTCGATGGAGTCCAGGGCGGTGGGGTTGGTCTTCTCGTTGGTGTCCTTCGCGACGCCGAACACGCCGAACTCGGGGTTCATCGCGTAGACGCGGCCGTCGTCGGGGTCGACCCAGAGCCAGGCGATGTCGTCGCCGTAGAACTCCACGTGGTAGCGGTCACCGAGAGCGTCGGGGGCCAGCGTCATGGCGAGGTTCGTCTTGCCGGACGCCGACGGGAAGCCGCCGGCGATGTGCCAACGCTTGCCGGTCTCCTTGTCGGAGATGCCCAACAGCATGAACTGCTCGGCCAGGAACCGGTCGCTCGCGCGACCGTCGTAGCAGGCCTGGCGCAGGCCGTGCGCGATCTTGCCGAGCAGCGCGTTGCCGCCGTAGGAGGAGCCGAAGTGCAGGATCGTGCGCTGGTCGGCGACGGTCACGAAGTAGCGCTGGTCGGCGTCGGTGCCCTGGCCGAGGTTGGGCAGGTCGCCGGTGACGTGCACGGCGCGCACGAAGTGCTGGGGATCCTCGAGCTGGTCGAGGTACGTCACGCCGACGCGGGCCATGCGGATCATGTGCAGCACGACCGGGCGGTTGTCGGTGAGCTCCACGCCGGCGGCGTAGGCCTCGAGCGGCGAGCCCTGCGGCGCCATCAGGTAGGGCACCACGTACATGGTCTTGCCGGCGGACTGCCCGCGCATGCGCTCCAGCTGCGAGGCCGACATCTCCTCGGCGTCACGCCAGTTGTTGTAGACGCCCTTGTCCTCCGGCTTCGAGGTCGCGACGATCGTGCGCTCCTCGGAACGCGCGGTGTCCTTGACGTAGGAGCGGGAGTAGTACAGACCCTCACCGGCGGGCTGGAGCTCGCCGGCCTCGAGGGCCTCGGCGACCAGGCGGGCGTCGTCGGAGGCGTTG
Organism: Nocardioides acrostichi; assembly: GCF_015319165.1. Taxonomy (GTDB): domain Bacteria; phylum Actinomycetota; class Actinomycetes; order Propionibacteriales; family Nocardioidaceae; genus Nocardioides; species Nocardioides acrostichi. The sequence goes on along the minus strand of NZ_JADIVZ010000012.1, from coordinate 38,631 downwards.
ACCACCTCGACGGCGGCGGGCTCGGTGATCCCGGCCCAGTAGGTAACGTACTCACGTACGTGAGGGTTGGAGACCCCTGCCTCGTCGAGAGCCTTCTCGACGTCCGCCGCGCTCATGCTGGCCATTCGATGTACCTTCCGCTGCTGACCTGGACTACGGCACGGTAACCAGGCTCGAGCCCGTTTTCGGCACTGGGATCGTTTGAACGATCCAGAAGTAGGCCCGGTCTCCGTTCGGTTGTGGCCTGGCTCACGACGGGGCGCCGGAGGGCCTCCCGAGCGTGCGCGCCAGCCACCGATCCTGGGCCCGCAGGCAGTCGTCGGCCAGGGACGACGAACCGGCCGCCAGGGTGAACCCGTGGAAGCCCCCCGCCCACACGTGCAGCTCGGCGTCGCCGTCGGCCTCCCACAGACCGGCCGCGAAGGCGACGGCCTCGTCGCGAAACAGCTCGGCCGAGCCCACGTCGACGTAGGTGAGGGGCAACCCCCTCAGTCCGGGATCGGTGTCGAGAGCACGCGCCGGCGCGGCGTAGGCCGAGACGTCGGGCCCTCCGGCCGCGTCACCGAGCAACGCGGTCCAGGCGTAGGTCGAGTCGCGCCCGTCCCACGGGCCGCGCTCGTGGAACTGAGCGGCCGAGGGGGTGCGCTGCCGGTCGTCGAGCATCGGGCTGGCGAGCAAGAGGCCCGCCAAGGCGGGCCAGCCGTGCGCGCCGCCCTCGTCGCGCGCCCGCAGCGCGAGGCCAGCGGCCAGGCAGCCGCCGGCGCTGGTGCCGGCGAGCACGACCTGGTCGGGGTCGACGCCGAGATCCTCGGCGTGCTCGAGAACCCAGCCGAGGACAGTCCAGCCGTCGTCGTGCGCGGCCGGGAAGGGGTGCTCGGGCGCGAGGCGGTACTCCACGCTGAAGGCGGTGAGCCCGTGTGCGGCCACCCAGTCGGCGACCTGGTCGGCGCCGAGGTGGCGGTTGCCCATGACCATGCCGCCGCCGTGGAACCACAGCAGGGCCGGCGCGGGCTCTGCGGAACCCTCGCCGGCGCCCAGCGGGCGCAGCCGCGTGAGCGCGATCTCGTGGTCGGCCGGCGCGGGCACGATCAACTCGTCGGCCGCCACCCGGCGCCCGGCCAGGCCCTCGGGCAACGGAGCCGACGCCGCCTGGGCGCGGACCTCCTCGATGTGCTCGGGCGCCATCTCGGTCAGCGCCCGATGCGGGATGCCCTCGGCCAGCTCGGCGAGGTCGGGGTCGTAGGGCGGACCGCTGTGGGGGCCGGTCTGCTCGGTCATCGGGTCAGGCGGAGCACGTCGAGCAGGAAGGCTGCGGCGTCGGGGCCAGCCTCCAGGGCCTCCTCGACGGCGCGCGGCACGTCGAGGCCGTCGAGGAGGGCGGCGAGCACGTCGGCCCGCGCCGCCTCCGACCCGACCCGCTCACTCGGTGGGCCGGCCGCAGCGACCAGCTGGTCGAGTCGGGCGCCGGCGGCCTCGAAGACGGCGTCGTCGCATTCCCAGGAATCCGCGACGGGCCGATCGAGCAGGCCCAGGCGCAGCACCGGCCCCGGGAACCGTTCGAGCAGGTCGCTGACGAGCGTGAGGTTGCCGCTGGACTTCGCCATCTTGTGGCCGCCCAACTGCACCTCACCGACGTGCAGCACTGCGCGGGCGAACGGTGCCGTGCCGGTGGCCGCCTCGACCATGGCCTGCTGGTAGGCGTGGTGCGGGAACGCGAGGTCGCAGCCGCCGACGAGGACGTCGATCGCGTGGCCGAGGCTGGCCACGGCCATCGCCGCGCACTCCGCGTGCCACCCCGGACGACCCCACCCCCAGGGGCTGGGCCAGGCCGGCTGGTCGTCGGCGGAGGGCCGCCACAGGGCGACGTCGAAGTCCGATGCGCGGCCCGGCACGTGGTCCTGGTCGCCGTACTCGCGGGAGAGGGCCAGCGCCGTCGGCTCGTCGAGCCGAGCCAGGGCGGGCACGCCCGCGCCACGGAAGTAGACGTAGCTACCCTGCTCGCTCTCGTGCACGTAGGCCGCATCGGCGTCGAGCAGGGCGGCGGTGAGCCGGACGACGGCGGGCACGTGGGCGCGGGCGTGCGGGCCGTCGTCGGGCCGGGCGACGCCGAGCGCGGTCATGTCGCGGTCGAACTGGAACTCCTGCACCACCGCCAGCTCGTCGTAGTGGCGTCCGGCCCGGTGGGCGGCAGCCGTGAGCACGTCGTCGACGTCGGTGACGTTGCGCACCAGGTGTGTGCGGGCACCGGCGGCCCGGGCCACCGAGCACAGCAGGTCGGCCCACACGAACGTCGACGCGTGCCCCACGTGCGTCACGTCGTAGGGCGTGATGCCGCAGGTGTACACGCGCAGCAACGAGACGGGGAGCAGCCGCGTGCCGCTCAGCACGAGCGGCCGCAGCGGCTCGGCCGTCACCGGGTAGCGGGCTGTCGGGGCGGGGTCGGCACTCACGGGTCGATCCTGCCTCATGGTCGTAGGTGGGTGCAGGGCCCGCCGGGTGGCCGCTCAGCGCTGCCGGATGGCGCGCGAGCCCCTCATGAAGAAGATCTGCTGCTTTCCGTAGGCGACGCGGTAACGGGTCAGGCGCTCGTCGGTGCGGAGGATCTGCGTCTGACCCGGGGCCACTCGGTGCACGCCGAGGCTCCAGCGATGGGCGGAGGGGTGCCTGCCGAGGTAGATCCTCACGAAGCCGTGGTTCGGGTTCGTGAACGAGATCTGCCGCGGCTCGCCGGTGCGGTGGACCCGCACCCTCTCGACCGGGGTGGTCTGGAACGTGGCGACCTCGCTCGCCGTCCGGGTTCCGTTGGTGATCGTGCACGAGAAGCTCGCCCGGACCTTGCGCCCGAGCAGCCTCGCCGGCACCGCCAGGGTGACGGTGCGCGCGTCCGCGGCCACGGTGACCACGCCGGCCGTCGTCTCGTCGCTGGCGCGTCGGGCGTCGGAGCAGCCGGTGATCGTCAGCTCCCGGCCGAAGGGGTCGGTGTCGTTGGCGAGGACGTCGAGCACGTAGGAGCCGCCGCCCATGATGCGCCGATCGGTGAAGTCGTCGTCCACGGCCACCGGCCCGCGCGAGGGATCCTGCTCGACGGTGAGCGTGATGGTGGCCGGGGCCGACGTGCGCGACTGGCCGTCGATCACGTCGTAGTGCACGACCACGGTGCCGAGAGGCGCGAAGTGGCTGACATCGGCGAACAGGGTGCCGGCCTCCACGTAGAGCACCACCCCGGTGTCCCTCTCCGGTCGCTCGAAGTCGTGGATCCTCACCTCACCCGTGGGCGTGTCGTTGGCCTCGACGCGCAGTGGCACCACGGCTTCGTCGGGATACAGGGTGTAGGCGTCGTCGTGGGCGACCGGCGCGCCCGGGTCGGTGTCGGCCGCCGCGGGCACCGCCAGCACCACCGCCCCCAGAAGGGTGGCGATCGACGAGGCCAGGCCCACGCGGGACACCCGGAGCATGGAGAAACGGACAGCCTTCACGGCCCCTCCTGACTGGCGAGGATCCCCCCGATCCTCCAGGCTCGGAGCATCACTCCTCGCACGAGAGCCAGTCAATGCTCGGCAAAGGAAATGGCCCTCTTGGGCCATGTCGACCCCCGGGCACGGGCCCGCGGGAGCCTCTGGGAGATCGCGGAGCCTGGGTTCAGACCGCCGAGGCGCCGCCGACCACGGTGAGCGGCACGGCCGTCGCAGACGTCTGCACGGCCGCGAGGAACTGCTCGACGGCGCGGGCGGTGGCGCGCGCACGCTCGGCGTCGAGCACGTCGTAGGCGTGGCCGGCACCGGGCAGCTCGGCGTAGCGCACGACCTGGTCGGAGACCTCGGCCAGCCGGACGGCGAAGTCGCGGCCCTGCTCGACGGGGATGATCGAGTCGGAGTCACCGTGCACGACCAGGAACGGTGGTGCATCGGCGGCTGCCAGGTGGATCGGCGAGGAGTCGCGGTACAGCTGCGGGTCGTCCTCGAGCGCGGTGCCGACGACCACGTGCTCGATGAAGCCCATGAGGCGCTTGCGCTCGAGGGTGTCGCGGCTCTCCCAGTCGTAACGACCGTAGAGGCCGACGACGGCGCGCACGGTGGTGTCGACGTCCTCGAAGCCGGGCTGGAAGCGCGGGTTGTTGGGCGTCAGGCCCAGCAGCGAGGCGATGTGACCGCCTGCGCTGCCGCCGGCCACGGCGACGGACTCGGGGTCACCGCCGTACTCGGCGATGTTCTCGCGGATCCAGGCCACGGCGCGCTTGGCGTCGATGATGTGGGCCGGCCACCGGTCGTGGGGCGCGGAGCGGTAGTCGATGGTGACGCAGACCCAGCCGGCCTCCGAGAGATGCTTGAGCAGGGCACCGCCCTGACCCTGGCGCATGCCGAAGATCCAGCCGCCGCCCGGGATGAACAGCAGGACCGGACGCCGCTCGCCGGCGCGAGCGGACTCATCGGCCCACACGTCGAGACGGGGCCCGCGGGGCAGATCGGTGTAGGGCTCGTTGCGCAGCACCGCACGGGCGGTGCGGCGGTTGCGGCAGCGCACGGGCCGCTCGGCGGCACGGGCGGCCGCCTCGGGCGTGGGCTCGAGGTCGCCGACGGCGCGCTGGAGCGCGAGCTCGCTCAGGGCGCGGTCGCGCACCTTGTCGGGCTTGGGCTTCTCGGCCGCCGGCGGGCGCCGCAGGTCGACATGGGGGGCGCGCATGTCGGAGATGTACTCCGGCGCGACCCGTGCGGCGAAGAGGGTGATGGCCGTCAGGCTGCCCAGGGGCTTGAACACCGGGCCCACCACCGGCAGCCGGGAGGTCGCCACCGACAGATCGAGGAGGGTGCGCGTGGGGTGGGTCACCACGGAGGCAGCAGCGTGCAGGGCACCGGGCAGCAGTCCCGACGGTCTGGTCATGTCACCAGGATCACACGACTTCGCTTATTGGGAAGGGCTTTCCTCACCCCTCAGGACTCCCCTGCGCCCGCGGATGGCCTCGTCGAGCTCGACCAGGGCCTCGCCCATCCGCCGCAGGAACCTCGCCGGGTCGACCATGGTGCGCGGCGTCCCGATGAGCCCGAGATACATCTCGCCCCCGTAGCTGTACGCGGTGAGATTGACGTCGGCCGGGGCGACAGCCAGGGACTGGGAGAAGAACCCCACCACCTCGACGTCGCCGAGCCAGCGGTGCTCCGAGGGGCCGCGGAGGCTGGCGGTCGTCACGTGGTTGAGCACGACCGGGCTGCGCGGCGCGGCGAGTGCTCGCAGTCGCGAGGCGACTCGCGGCGCGAGTCCGGCGAGGAACTCGGTCCGGGCGAACCCCGCCGACCGGCGCTGCCCGACCGAGACGCGCATGCTGCGCGCCGTCGCCTCCAGCCGCGCCACCGGGTCGGAGAGCTCGGCATGCAGGTGCACGTGGGTCTCGGCGATGGCGTTGCCGCCCAGCCGGGGGTCGGCGACGTCCTCGGCCACACCGAAGGTCGCCACCAGTGGCGCCTCGACCCGCTCACCGCGAGCGAGCAGCTCGGCTCGCACCGCTCCCGCGAGCACCCCGTGCAGCACCCCGGTGACCGTGCCGCCGGTGGCCTGGGAGATCCCTCGCACCGCGCCGAGGTCGAGTCGGCTCGACGCGCACACCCGCGAGGCCTCACCCCGGCCGTTGAGGCTGCTGCGGCGCGCGCGCAGCGGGCGGGGCACCGAGGCGGCGTCATCCGGGCTCGGCTGCTCCGCCCGTCGCGAAGCGCGCCGCTCCCGGCCGATCACCGGCAGCAGTCGCAGGCGCGGACCCCATGACCGCAGCACCCCGACCGCCAGGGCGGCCTGGCCCGGGGTGGACGACGGACGCGGGGCCGCCGCTGCGGGCGGCACGTCGCCGCTGCTCTCGCCCGTCAGCGCGGAGAAGAGGTTCGCCGCCGCCAGACCGTCCATCACCGCGTGGTGCACCCGGGCGATCACCGCCTGACGCCCCCCGTCGAGACCGTGCACGAGGGTGAGCGCCCACAACGGGCGGTCGCGGGGCAGGTGCTGCTCGGCCAGACGGGCGCACACCTCGTCGAGATCGCGCCAGCCCGGCTCGGCGTCCGCGAGGTCGACCTCGCCGAGATGCGCGTCGAGGTCGAAGTCGGCGTCGTCGACCAGGAACGGTCGGGCACCGAACCAGCGCCGTTCGACCAGGCGTCGCGTCGTCCACGGCACCAGACCGAGCCGTGGCTCGACGGCCGCGCGGATGTCCTCCCGGCTCACCGCTCGCCCGCGCTGCGTGGAGTCGAGCACCAGGATCTTGAGCGTGTGCATCGGAACGTCGGGCGTCTCCAGGTGCAGCAGCAGCGAGTCGCGGCCGCCGAGGCGCTCGGGTGCGGGCATCGGCTCAGCCCAGGAACGGGAACCGACGCTCATCGGCCATCTCGTCGATGGCCTCTTGCATGCGGCGCCGGACCTCGACGTCGGTCTCCTCGGGACTCTCGAAGGCGGCCGGGTCGACCGGCTCCAAGATCCGCGTCTTGATCTTGGCCGGCAGCGGGATGTTGATCGGGGTGCCGATGCTGATGCCGAACGGGAAGCCGATCGAGATCGGGAAGGCGCGGGCCCGCAGGAGTTTGTCGAGCCGCAGCAGCTCGGCGATGGGCTCACCGCGCGTGAGGAAGAGCTGGGTCTCCTGACCGCCGATGCTCACGACGGGCACGATGGGCACGCCGGCCTCGAGTGCCGTGCGGACGTACCCGATGCGGCCGGCGAAGTCGATGACGTTCGCGTCGCGGGTCGGCCGCAGCACGTCGTGGACGCCACCGGGGAAGACCAGCGTGAGCTCGCCGGAGGTCAGGGCCTCGTGGGCGGCCTCCCGGGTCGCCTCGATCAGGCCGAGCTTGGCGAACATCGCGCCCCACGGGCCGGCGAAGATCGCGGTGTGCGCCAGGGTGACGATGCGTCGCTTGACGCCCAGGCCGGAGGCCAGGCCACTGGCGATGAGCGGGAGATCCATGGCCATGAACCCGCCGGAGTGGTTCGACACCAAGAGCGCGCCGCCCGCGGGTACGTGCTCGGAGCCGGTGAGCTCGTGCCGGAAGTAGGCCCGCAGCAGCCGGTACGCCGCCAGCACCGGGTCGAGCCCCTGGCTCTTCTGGGCCTCGACCTCGGCGTCGACCGCCGCCTCGACCTCGACCAGCACGTCCTCGGCCCGCGGCGGCTGCACGTTCGTGGCCGGTGCCTTCTTGGCGGTCGCCTTCCTCGCGGTCGCCTTCTTCGCGGTCGCCTTCTTGGCGGGTGTCGCTTCGTCGGTGGCCATCTCGTTCTCCGTCAGGTGCGTGGGGTGACCCGGTCCAGCCACCACCGCGTCACCGCGGCGGCCTCTGAGCGCTCGAGCCCGTATGCCTCACAACCCCGCCGGGCGGCTTCGGTGACGTCGAGTGGCGTGTGACGGTCGTCACCCGACGGGGCGAAGTGCCACCTTCGCACGGCCTCGGCGGCGGCGTCCCACCTCTCCCGGTGGGCGGGCAACGGCAGGTCCGCGACCTGGCGGGCGCTCAGTTTGAGCGACCCGGGCGTGAGCGCAGTGCCGGCATAGCGAGCCGCGGCCATCGCGGTGATCGGCGGCGCGAGCAGCACGGCGAGCACGTGCCAGATCCGCTCGCTGTCGTGCGGCACCACGCTGATCACCGGGACCGACGGCAGCCAGGTGCCCTCGGCGTCCGCTGCCGCCTCGAGCACCCGCCCCTGGGTGGCCAGCAGGATCTTCGGCACCCGACGCCGTTTCGCCCACGCCGCCAGCTTCGGGTCCGCCGCGCCCAGGGTCGTGAGGTCGACCGCGGGCGCGGTCCACGTGCGGCGTGCGAAGCGGACCGGGCGCGTGCCCCAGTGGCAGACCGCCGCGTCGAGCAGTCCGCTCGTCACGAGAGGGGCGTGGTCGGGTGGCACCGCGGCCGGGTCGACCTCGCGCACGTGGTCGACGATCCCGTAGTACTGGTCGCGGAAGTCGGCGGCGCACGACGCCAGGTCGCCCAGCCGACCGGCCACCCTCGCGCTCACCCGGGGCATCCCGAGGGACGGCGCCAGCAGCGCACCCCACTCGCCCTCCGGCAGCGGCGTGGTCTCCTCGCCCGGGTGGTGGCGTACTCGTCCCTGCACGGCGTCGCGGTGCAGGGTCAGCACGCAGGCGCGCACCCGGGCGTCCTCGAAGACCGCCTGGTCACTGGCCCAGAAGTCGGTGACCGCGGCCCGCGACGTCACGGCGGCTCGCACGCCGGCGGCGTCACGCGCCGCCAGGACCGACTGCGGTTGCACCAACGCCAGCCGGCCGCCGGGGGCGAGCAGGTCGAGGCCGCGCAGCACGAACAGGGCCGAGATGTCGGTGTAGGGCGCGAGGGCCTCGCCGGCCCAGCAGCGGACACGTGCGGCGTCCTCGCGGGTCAGCGCGCTGCGCGCCGCGAGGGGGGTCAAGAAGGGCGGGTTGCCGACCACCACGTGGTACCCGCCCACCAGCGCGTCGGGGTCGAGCAGGGCGTCGGCGTGCGCGAGGTGGGTCGCCTCGGCCGCGGCGGGCCCGGCCAGCTCGGCGAGGCTCGCACGCAGCACGGCCAGGGCGTCGGGGTCGACATCGGCGCCGTGCAGGCAGCCCGCCACCTCGGCCAGCGCCGCTCGGCGAGCGTCGTCTCCACCGGTGCCGCGCAGCGCCGTCAACCGCGCGGCGAGCCGGTGCGCCGCGCCGAGCAGCACTCGGCCCGCACCGCAGGTGGGGTCGCACACCCGGACGGTCAGGAGCCGCTGGTGCGCCTCGTCGGGGGCGAGCCCGGCCAGCAGATCGTCGAGCGCGGGCTCCAGCGCTGTGTCGAGCAGGTGCGCCACCAGCGGCTCGGGCGTGTAGTAGACGCCCTGACGCCGGCGCTCCTCACGCGAGCGCGCCCGCTCGTGCCGCGCCGCCGCGTCGTCGCTCACGGCCCGTCGCTCACGCCTCACGGGGCCGCCGAGGTCGGTCACGGGCACGACCCAACCGCACGGCCGGTCACCCGGCAACCGTCCCGGCGCGCCATCGACCCCTCGGGCGATCAGGAGTGACCACCCCGCGGCTACGCCAGTGCGTGGACGGCGGTGGCGAGGTCGGCGAGCAGGTCCGGGGGGTGGGTGGAGCCGGGGAAGTAGCAGCAGACCCGGTCGGCGAGGTCGCCGAAGCGGCGGCCGATCTCGGCGGCGACCTCGACCGGGGTGCCGACGATCGCGATGCTGCGCAGCAGGTCGTCATCGACCAGATCCATCATCGTGGCGACGTCGCCGGTCTTCGACAGCGCGTTGAGCCGGGGCTGGAGATCGCCGTGCCCCTCGATCTCCAGCACCGAGGCGTAGGCCGGTGTGGAGCCGTAGAACGCCACCAGACCCCGCACCCCGACCGTCGCCTGCTCGACCTCGGCGGGGGTGCGCCCCAGCGCCACGATGGCCTGGGGGAAGAGGTCGACCTGGTCGCGCCCGCCTCGATCGAGCCCCTCGGCCACGGCCGGCAGCGTGCGCTCGCGTAGGTGCCGGTGGCTGTGGAAGGGCATCACGAGCAGTCCGTCGGCGACCTCGGCCGCGGTGCGGGTCATCACCGGGCCGAGCGCCCCGAGCAGCACCGGTGGCACGCCGTACGGGTTCGGGCCGGGCACGAACGTGGGCGGCATGAGGGTGTGCCGCGTGAACTCGCCGCGGAAGTCGAGCCGGGCGCCGTCCTGCCAGGCGGTCAGGATCGTCTTCGTGGCCAGCACCCACTCGCGCATCCGGGCCGCGGGGCGGCTCCAGGTGGAGCCGTAGCGGTTCTCGATGTGCGGACGGATCTGCGAGCCCAGCCCCAGCCGGAACCGGCCGCGGCTGAGCAGCTGGAGGTCGTAGGCCTGGTGCGCCAGGTGCAGGGGGCTGCGGGGCAGTGCGATCGCGACGTTGGTCATGAGGTCGGTGCGCACCGCCTGGCTGGCCAGCACCAGGGGTGTGAACACGTCGTGCGGACCCTCGAAGGTGAACAGTCCGTCGGCGCCGGTGGCCACGAGTTCGACCGCGCGGTCGGAGGCGAGGTCGGGGGCGGCGTCGAGCTGGAGGTCGAGCAGCACGGGTCAGTCTCCTGCCTCATCGGTCGCATCGGCCGCATCGGCCCGATCGGTGGGACGTCGGAAGGCCGGTACCCGGGGCGCGTCGGCCGAGGCGACGGTGGCGAGGAGCGCCTCGGGGCGCGGGCGCACGAGCTCGGTCAGCACCATCACGCTCGTGGAGCGCACGATGGACGGCGAGTGGTTGAGGGTGATGAGGGCGTCCTGGAGGCCCTCGTGCGAACTCGCCACGACCCGGCACAGCACGTCGGAGGAGCCGGTGGTCACATAGGCCTCCAGGATCTGCGGCATGGCGACCAGATCCTCCTCGACCCGCTCCAGCGCACCCTGGGAGATCTCGAGACTCACGAACGCCTGCACCGGCAGCCCGGCCGCGCGCAGATCGATGTCGGGGCCCCAACCGGCGATCACGCCGCTCTCCTGGAGCCGCGCGAGTCGGCTCTGCACGGTCGCCCGGGCCACGCCCAGCAGCCGGGAGAGCTCCAGGTCGCCGACACGTGGGTGCGCGCGCACGTGCTCGACCAGCGCCACGTCGAGCGCGTCGAGGCGCTGCCCTCGCGATGCGGCGTCCACGGGTTCCACCCTAGGCGTGCTTCTGGTCACTTTGTCTAGTCCGAGCGCGCATTGGTACGCAGGACGAGCCAGTCTGCCCAGCCATGAGTAGCGCGGTTGTCGAGCCGACGGCGAGCGAGCACCCTGAGCGCCATGACCCTGGAGCAGACCCTGACCGACGAGGAGCGTCTCGCCGAGCTCGACCTCGACACTCTCAAGCAGCTCGTCGGGCTCGTCGAGCACGACGACGCCGCCGACCCGTTCCCGGTGACCGGGTGGGACGCCGTGGTGTGGGCGGTCGGCAACGCGACCCAGACCGCGCACTTCTTCGCCAGCGCGTTCGGCATGGAGCTCGTGGCCTACGCCGGCCCCGAGACCGGCCTGCGCGACCACGCCTCGTTCGTGCTGACCAGCGGTGCGGTGCGGTTCGTGGTGAACGGCGGCGTGGCCCCGGACAGCCCGGTCATCGCCCATCACGCCCGGCACGGCGACGGCATCACCGACATCGCTCTCGAGGTGCCCGACGTCGACCGCTGCCTCGAGCACGCCCGGGCGCAGGGGGCCACGGTGATCGAGGAGGCCCACGACGTCACCGACGAGCACGGCACGGTGCGCATCGGCGCCATCGCCACCTACGGCGAGACCCGGCACACGCTGGTCGACCGCTCGCGCTACGACGGGCCGTACCTGCCCGGCTACGTGGCTCGCACCTCGACGCTCCAGCGGCGGCCCGGCGCTCCGAAGCGGCTGTTCCAGGCCCTCGACCACGTCGTCGGCAACGTCGAGCTCGGCCGCATGGACGAGTGGGTCGACTTCTACCGCCGCGTCATGGGCTTCACGAACATGGCCGAGTTCATCGGCGACGACATCGCCACCGACTACTCCGCACTCATGTCGAAGGTCGTCGCGAACGGCAACCACCGGGTGAAGTTCCCGCTCAACGAGCCGGCCGTGGCGCGCAAGAAGTCGCAGATCGACGAGTACCTGGAGTTCTACGGCGGGCCTGGCGCGCAGCACCTCGCATTGGCCACGAACGACATCCTGCTCACCGTCGACCGGATGCGCGCCGAGGGCGTGGAGTTCCTGCCCACGCCCGACTCCTACTACGAGGACGCCGAGCTGCGCGCCCGCATCGGCGAGGTGCGGGTGCCGATCGAGGAGCTCCAGGCCCGCGGCATCCTCGTCGACCGCGACGAGGACGGCTACCTGCTGCAGATCTTCACCCGCCCCACCGGCGACCGGCCCACCGTGTTCTTCGAGCTCATCGAGCGGCACGGCTCGCTGGGTTTCGGCAAGGGCAACTTCAAGGCCCTCTTCGAGGCCATCGAGCGCGAGCAGGACCGCCGCGGCAACTTCTGAGCCGACGTCGAGGAGAAGGAGGCGCCCATGCCGTACTACCGATGCGTCGGAGAGGTGCCGGCGAAGCGGCACACCCAGCTGCGAGACGTCGAGGGCCGGCTGCTCCGTGAGGAGCTGATGGGCGAGGAGGGCTTCTCCTCGGACTCCTCGCTGCTCTACCACCGCGGGGTGCCGTCGGCGATCGTGGCGAGCGAGGTGTGGGTGCTGCCCGACCAGACCCGCGCCCCGAACCACCCGCTGAAGCCGCGACACCTGCGGCTGCACGATCTCGAGACCGGTCCGGACGCCGTCACCGATCGGCGTCTCGTGCTCGGCAACGCCGACGTGCGCATCGGGTACGTCGTCACCGGCGGCACCGATGCCGGCCCCTCGCCGTACTACCGCAACGCGATCGGCGACGAGTGCGTCTTCGTCGAGGCCGGCTCGGGCAGCGTCGAGACGGTCTTCGGCGTGCTCGACTACCGGGCCGGCGACTATGTGGTGATCCCGCGGGCGACGACCCACCGGTGGGTGCCCGCCGAGCCGAGCCGGCTCTACGCCATCGAGGCGAACAGTCACGTCGGGCCACCGCGGCGCTATCTCTCCCAGCACGGTCAGCTGCTCGAGCACGCGCCGTACTGCGAACGTGACCTGCACGGCCCGCACTCCCTGGCCGAGCTCGTCGAGCGGCAGACGGGCGAGGTCGACGTCGAGGTGTTGGTCAAGCACCGCATCGGCACGGGCGTCGTCGGCACGGCGATGACCTATGCGACGCACCCATTCGACGTCGTGGGCTGGGACGGCTGCCTCTACCCCTACACCTTCAACCTCGACGACTACATGCCGATCACCGGCAAGGTGCACCAGCCGCCGCCCGTGCACCAGGTGTTCGAGGGTCGCAACTTCGTGGTCTGCAACTTCCTGCCTCGCAAGGTCGACTACCACGAGCTGGCGATCCCGGTGCCCTACTACCACTCCAACGTCGACAGCGACGAGGTCATGTTCTACGTCGCCGGCGACTACGAGGCCCGCAAGGGCTCGGGCATCGGTCTGGGCTCGATCTCGCTGCACCCCGGCGGCTACGCGCACGGTCCGCAACCCGACGCGATCGAGGCATCGTTGGGGGCGGAGTCCTTCGACGAGTCCGCGGTCATGGTCGACACGTTCGCGCCGCTGGAGCTGGGCGAGGGCGGGCTCGCGGTGGAGGATCCGGCCTATGCCTGGACCTGGGCCGGACGCCGTGCCTGAGCAGCACGGGGAGCCCACCACCTGGGTGCCCGGCGCCACGGGTTCGCTCTTCGACCTCGATCACCTGCCCTACGGCGTGTTCGCGCGAGGCGAGGAGGAGCCGCGGGTCGGGGTGCGCATCGGCGACCACGTGCTCGACCTCGCCCCGATCGCCGCGGCGCAGATGCTCGAGGTGTCACGCACCTTCCAGCAGCCCTCGCTCAACGAGCTCATGGGCTACGGCCCCGAGCTCGTGGCCGCGCTGCGTCGCTGGATCGTGGGCCTCCTCACGCAGGCCGACGAGCGGCCGCTGGTGGAGCCGCACCTGGTGCCCCTGACCGAGGTCACGTTGTCGCTGCCGATCGAGGTGGCCGACTACGTCGACTTCTACGCCTCCGAGCATCACGCCACCAACGTCGGCCGCATCCTGCGCCCCGACGGCGAGCCGCTGCTGGCGAACTGGAAGCACCTGCCGGTCGGCTACCACGGCCGCGCCGGCACGGTCGTCGCCTCGGGCACTCCCATCAGGCGGCCGAGCGGGCAACGACGCGGCGGCACGTTCGGCCCGTCGGCCCGGCTCGACGTCGAGGCCGAGCTGGGCTTCGTGGTCGGCGTGGGATCCACGCTCGGCACGCCCGTGCCGTGCAGCGCGTTCGCCGAGCACGTGTTCGGCGTCGTCGGACTCAACGACTGGTCGGCGCGCGACATCCAGGCCTGGGAGTACCAACCGCTCGGTCCGTTCCTCGGCAAGTCCTTCGCCACGTCGATCTCGCACTGGGTCACCCCGCTCGCCGCGCTCGACGCCGCCTGGGTCGACCCGCCGCCCCAGGATCCCGAGCCGTTGCCCTACCTCGCGCCCGGCGCCACCCGCGGGCTCGACCTCGACGTCGAGATCGAGGTCAACGGTCGCGTCGTGAGCCGGCCGGCCTACCGCACGATGTACTGGTCGCCCGCGCAGATGCTGGCCCACCTCACCGTCAACGGCGCCAGCCTGCGCACCGGCGACCTCTTCGGCTCCGGCACCATCAGCGGCCCGGAGCCCGGCCAGCGCGGCTGCCTGCTCGAGCTCGGCTGGGGCGAGGAGTCGGCGTTCCTCGCCGACGGCGACGAGGTCGTGCTGCGCTACACCGCACCCGGTACCGGCGGTGGCCGCATCGGGCTCGGCGAGGTGCGCGGCGGCATCGCATCCGCGCTCCCGACGCCTTGACCCCTGGCCCGGAGGCGGGTCAGGCGCCGAGGTAGCGGCCCGGGCGGTGGTTGAGGGCGAGCACCTGGTTGAGCACCAAGGCGCCCAGCGCCGAGACGAGCACGATGAGCGGCGCCGCGACGGCGAACGCGGCGAGCACCACCACGACGTCCATGCCCATCTGCACGTACCCCGCGCGCCAGCCGAATCGCTCCTGGGCCAGCAGCGCCACGACATTGAAGCCCCCGAGGCTCGAGCCGTGCCGGAACACGATGAGCAGGCCGATGCCGATGAGCAGGTCGGCGGTGAGCACGGCGTAGAGCGGCGCGAGATCGGGCAGCGTGAGCAGGTGGTCGTGCAGCGTCGCGAACCCCGAGACCAGGGCCACCGACACCGCGCTGCGCACGGTGAACGAGGTCCCCTTGCGGAACCATGCGAGCACGAAGAACGGCAGGTTCACCAGAGCGAACACCGGCCCGAACGGTACGTCGAGCACATAGGCCACCAGCAGCGAGAGGCCGGCCGTGCCACCCGTGACCGCGCCGGCGCCGCCGAGTACGGCGACGCCGAACGACACGACGTAGGTGCCGATGAGCACCCCGAGCACATCCTCGAGCGGGGAGTGCGGCACGACGGGAGGGTCGCCCGCAGGGCCCTGCTCGCGCGCCTCGCGCTGGGTCGCAGCCTCGCTCGTCACGGCCCGAGAATAGTGGCTCGCGGCCGCCCACCGGACATCGACGAATACCCCTCGCCGCATGATCGGGACGAGCGGGGAATCGGCGCCCCACCGTGGTCGCATGCCTCCCCCGGCACCCGGGGTGCGACCCCGACGACGGGCGCCTCGGCGGACCGCCCGCCGGCACCTTCTGGCCCGAGTACGCCCTCATGCTGCTCGGGCTGCGCGACTCGATCCTCGATGAGGTTCGTCACCCTGGCGTAAAGAAATCCACGGCAGATCCTCGGCACGGCATCAGCGCCCCTACCCTCAGGAGCATGCGTATCTCGGGACGCCGCTATCGCCCTACCCTGCCGACCGCGCCGGTCGTCGTGGCCGGGCTCATGCTCACCACGGTGCTCTCGGCCCTCACCGCGGTGGTCGCACCGGGCCAGGCGACCGCCTCGGGCACGGATCCACGGCTGCGGCTGCCGTTCAAGGTCAACACCGACAGCCAGGCCTACTCCATCAGCCGCGACAAGCCGGTGTTCCGGCCGATCGGCGACCAGCCGACCGCCTACTGGCTCAGCCCGGAGTACTTCCCGCTGGGCACCGTGCGTCGCCAGGTGAGCCGGTACGCCGACCGCGCCGCGGCGCACGACCGGATCCCGCTCGTCTCCCTCTACGGCATCCCCCACCGTGACTGCGGCGGCTACTCCGCCGGCGGCTGGAGCCCTCGCCAGTACCGCACGTGGACGACTCGGATCGCCCGCGGCCTCGCGGGCACCCACGCGGTCGCCGTCGTCGAGCCCGATGCGCTGGGGCTCATGGACAACTGTCCCGGGCAGACCCACGGCCGGCTGCGCCTGGTGCGGCACGCCGTGCGCGCTCTCGCGAGTCACGGCGTGTGGGCCTACGTCGACGCCGGGCATGTCGGCTGGGTGCCGCCCTGGCGGATGGCGCGCCGCCTGAAGGCCGCCGGCGTCGGGATGGCTCGCGGGTACTCGGTCAACGTCATGAGCTACGCCTCGACCCGCGACTCGCGCCACTACGCGACCGCCGTCGGACGACGCCTGGAGTCGCGCGGCGTCGACGGCACCCACTACCTCGTGGGCACGGCGGTCAACGGCAACCCGCAGAAGATCCCGACCGACTGGTGCAACCCCGACCACATGCGCCTCGGCGCGCCGCCTCGCATCGTGGCCGGGCCGAGACTCGACCGCACGGCCTGGATCAGCGAGCCCGGGGGCTCGGCCGGTCCGTGCAACGGCGGTCCGCCAGCCGGGGTCTTCTGGAAGAAGTACGCGCTGATGCTCCTGGGCAAGCGCGACAGCATCTTCGACTGACGCCACCGACCTCGAGCACCGTCGGGGCGGGTCCGGACGACGCTGGACAGGTGTCCAATGCGGTGCGACGCTGGGATGCGACACCCGTCACATCTGGCAGCACCCGGAGGTCACCATGACCGGCTTCGACACCGTCATCACCGGCGGACGGCACTTCGACGGCACGGGCGGGGCGTCGTCCGTGCGCGACATCGGCATCCGCGACGGCCGCGTGGTGGCGGTGAGCGCCGAGGCGTTGGACACCACCGGCGCCGAGGTGGTCGACGCCACCGGGCAGTGGGTGATGCCGGGCATCGTCGACATCCACACCCACTACGACATCGAGGTGCTGGGCGCGCCCGCCCTCGGGGAGTCGCTGCGGCACGGCGTCACCACGATCATGATGGGCTCCTGCTCGCTGTCGACGGTCTACTGCTCCCCCGAGGACGCCGGCGACATCTTCGGCCGGGTCGAGGCGATCCCGCGGGCCCACGTGCTCGATGCGCTGGAGAGCGAGGAGGGCTGGAGCGGGCCCGAGGAGTACATCGCCGCCATCGAGCGGCGTCCGCTCGGCCCCAACGTCACCGCCTTCATCGGCCACTCCGACATGCGCGCAGCCACGATGAGCCTGCCGCGAGCCACCACGAAGTCGGTGAAGTCGTCGCGGCGCGAGCTGGTCCGCATGGAGCAGATGCTCGCCGAGTGCCTCGAGGCCGGGTTCGTCGGCATGAGCTCGCAACAGCTGCTCTTCGACAAGCTCGACGGCGAGGTGTGCCGCTCGCGCACGCTGCCCTCGACCTACGCCACGGCGCACGAGCTGCGCACGCTCCAGGCGATCCTGCGCCGCACCGGGCGCGTGCTCCAGTCCGGCCCGGACATCAAGAACCCCGCGTCGGTGCTGAGCCAGGTGGTGACCTCACTCGGCATCGGGCGTCCGCACCTGAAGACCAGCCTGCTCTCGGCCGCCGACATCAAGGCCAACACCGCCGCCGTGAAGATCATGGGCCCACTCGCGAAGGCCGTGAACCGCTTCGGTGCCGACTTCCGCTGGCAGCACCTGCCGGTGCCGTTCGAGGTGTACGCCGACGGCATCTCACTGGTGATCTTCGAGGAGTTCGGCTCCGGTGCCGAGGCGCTGCACCTGCGCACCGAGCTCGAGCGCAACGTGCTGCTGCGCGACGAGGAGTACCGCCGCCGGTTCCGCAAGGACTACGAGTCGAAGTACGGCCCGCGCGTGTGGCACCGCGACTTCTTCGACGCCGAGATCGTCGAGTGCCCCGACGACAGCGTCGTCGGCAAGAGCTTCGGCCAGGTCGGCGTCGATCGCGGTGGCCTGCACCCGGTCGACGCGTTCCTCGACCTCGTCGTCGAGTGGGGCGAGAAGCTGCGCTGGCGCACCACCATCTCCAACCACCGGCCCGAGGTGCTCAAGGAGCTGGCCGTCTCACCGGGCGTGCAGATGGGCTTCTCCGACGCCGGCGCCCACCTGCGCAACATGGCGTTCTACAACTGCGGGCTGCGACTGCTGAGGCACGTGTACACCTCCGAGAAGGCCGGTACGCCGTTCATGAGCGTCGAGCACGCCGTGCACCGGCTCACCGGTGAGCTCGGCGAGTGGTACGACATCGACGCCGGCTTCCTGCGCGAGGGCGACCGGGCCGACCTCGTCGTCGTCGACCCCGAGCGCCTCGACGACACCCTCGAGGAGTACCACGAGGCGCCGGTCGAGGTGTACGGCGGACTCGAGCGCATGGTCAACCGCAACGACGCATGCGTGCCGTTGGTCATGGTCAACGGCCACGTGGCCTTCCGCGCCGGCGTGGCCGACCCCGCCCTGGGCGTCGAGCGGATGGGCTCGTTCCTGCGGGCCGGGGCTCGCTGAGGCACCGGCGCCGCTCCTCGCCGAGGTGTTGCAGGGTCGCCTTGAGCCCGAGCCGTCGGTTCGGTTGCCTGCTCACCGCCGGCCAGGCGCGGGGCTCGCCGCACCGGCCAGCCGGGCCACCTCGGCACCGTGTCGCACCTCGCTCGGCAACGGCTCACGCGACATCGCGGCACGCAGGGCGCCCGCGTCGAGGGCGTCGCGCGCCGCGGCGACGACCACGTTGCCCGGGCGGCCGCGCAGCACCTCGCGTGGACCGATCACCGCGAGGTCGACATAGGCCTCGATCGCGAGCAGACCGGCCAGCACGCGAGGCACGAGCCCCGACGCGGTGGCGAGGTTGATGCCCAGCACGCCGGTCGGGCGCAGCACGCGGGCGACGTCGCCCAGGTAGTCCGGCGTCGTGAGCTCGGACGGCACCGACCCGCTCGCGTAGGCGTCGAGCACGACCGCATCGGCCGACTCGGGGCGCAGCGCCGCCGTGCCAGCCAGGCCGTCGACCGGGCGCACCCTGATGCGGTGGCCGCGCGGCAGTGGCAGCTCGGCGCGCACGAGGTCGGTGAGGGCGGCGTCCGGCTCGAACACGATCTGGGGCGAGCCTGGTCGCGTGTGCTGCACCCACCGCGCCAGCGTCATCGCCGCGCCGCCGACGTGGGTGACCCCCAGTGGCGCGGGCGCGGCTGGCACCCGGGTACCGAGCAGCAGCGCGAGGTGCCGGATGTAGCCGAACTCCAGGTGCGACGGGTCGTCGAGCCGCACGTGTGACTGCGGCGTCTCGTCGACGACCACGGTCACCCCGCCGGCGGCATCGGCCTCGAGCACCACGTGCGCCGTCGCATCCGACGACCCCCTACCCGGGCGGGAGGGATCGGTCTCCGCGCTGCGTCTACCCACGCGGCGATGCTACGGACGCCCACGACCCGCCGGCGATCTCAGGGCGCGTCGTGGCACCTACGTCGCATTGACCACATTCGGTCAATGTCCTAGCGCCCCCTCGATCGCCGTTCCTAGCATCGCGGCCATCATCAGGGAAGGAGGTGACGAGCATGACCATCATCAGCTCAGCCGCGAGCCGGCTCGATGTCTTGCACGCGATGCCGCGCCGGGGGCGTCGACGACTCTGGATCGTGGCCGTGAACGTCGTCGTGGTGCTGGTGCTCGCCTGGATGGTGGTGGGCGCGGCCCTCACCCCCGGATTCGAGTGGCGCCTCGTCGGCCCCTACCTCTTCGACAGCCGGATCCTGACCGGTGTCCTGGTCAGCGTCGGCATGACTCTGGCCTCCATGGCGATGGCGATCGTGCTCGGCGTCGGCGTGGCCGCGCTGCGGATGAGCTCGGTGCGTGCCGCGGCCGGCGCCGCCACCGCCTTCATCTGGGTCTTCCGTGCCATCCCGATGCTGGTCCAGCTGCTGTTCTGGTACAACCTCGCCGCCCTCTTCCCGACCCTCGGCCTCGGCTTCCCTGGCCTCGGCACAGTGGGCGGGGTGTCGACCAACGAGGTCATCGGCCCCCTGACGGCGGCGCTCATCGGGCTGACGCTGCACGAGACCGCCTACCTCGCCGAGATCGTCCGCGGCGGCTTCGCCGCGGTGCCCACCGGGCAGCGTGAGGCGGCCGCCGCCCTCGGCCTGAGCCCGTGGCGCACGTTTCGTCGAGTGGTCTGGCCGCAGGCCTTCCGCATCGTCATCCCCTCCCTCGGCAACCAGGTGATCTCCCTGCTCAAGGCGACCTCTCTGGTCTCGGTCATCGCACTGGCCGACCTGCTGTACTCGGCGCAGCTCATCTACGCCGCCAACTACCGGACCATCCCGCTGCTGGTGGTCGTGTCGATCTGGTACATGGTGATCACCGGTGTGCTGAGCCTGGCGCAGTCCTGGCTGGAGCGGCGCCTGGGCGACCGCTCGCACCGCATCGCGGCGCCGACCGAGGAGGGAGCGCTGTGACCACCTCGTACTCCCTGATCAAGCCCGCCGACCCCTCCGGCGCGGACTCCCCGGACTCCCCGGACCCGATCGTCTCCGCGCGCGGCCTGGTCAAGAGCTTCGGCGGCCACCGGGTGCTGCACGGCGTCGACCTCGATGTCGCCCCGGGCGAGACGGTGTGCGTCATCGGTCCGTCGGGGTCTGGCAAGAGCACCCTGCTGCGCTGCCTGAACCGTCTAGAGACACCCGACGCCGGGCTGTGCGTCATCGACGGCGTGCCGCTGGGCTACGCCGCCCGCAACGGCGCCCTCGTCGAGGTCGGCGCGGCCGAGCTCGCGGCCCAGCGGGCCGCCGTCGGGATGGTCTTCCAGGGCTTCAACCTCTTCGCCCACATGACCGTGCGGCAGAACCTCGTCGAGGCCCCGCGCTCGGTGCTCGGGCTGTCACGACGCGAGGCCGACGAGCGAGCCGGCGACCTGCTGGCGCGGGTCGGGCTGGCCGACAAGATGGAGGCCTACCCCGAGACCCTCTCCGGTGGCCAGCAGCAGCGGGTCGCGATCGCGCGGGCCCTGGCGATGCGCCCGAAGGTCATGCTCTTCGACGAGCCGACCTCCGCGCTGGACCCCGAGATGGTCGACGAGGTGTTGACGGTCATGCGCGACCTCGCCGCCGAGGGCATGACGATGATCCTGGTGACCCACGAGATGGGCTTCGCCCGCGACGTCGCCGACCGCATCGTGCTCATGGACCACGGTGCCGTGCTCGAGCAGTCCTCGCCCCGACAGTTCTTCGCGCGCCCGGCCACGCAACGGGGCCGAACATTCCTGGAGAAGGTGCTGTGAGCTCCCACGACGACCGCACCCGTGCCCGCCTGGAGCGCTGGGGCGGATACCGACCCTATGAATACCTCGCACCGGCGCCGGAGATCCCCCAGTTCGAGTTCGCCGCCGTCGTGGGCCGCGTCCCCGAGGCGGCGGTGGCCTGGCCCGACGAGGTCGAGCGGCGTGCCGCCGAGCTGGAGGCGGGCACCACGGTCGTCTCCGTGCACGACCACCTCTCGATGCGTCCCGCCGACCCGGCGCGCTTCGCCGAGTACCGCCGCAGCGGTCGCGAGCACACGCCCTACGAGGGCATAGCGCGCTCCGGGGTCGACCTGTTCTTCGACGGCGGGCCGGCGGCGGTCAGCATGATCCGCTCGCACACCCCCTTCGATTGGGACGACGCCGTCAGCGACCTCGCCATGCGGCGCGCCGACTGGTCCCATCAGTCCCTCGTACGCCCGATCGAGCGCCTCCGCGACCTCGAGGACACCCAGCCCGACCAGGTCGGGGTAGTGGCCACCTTGGAGTCCGCGACGTGCATCGGCAACGACCTCGACCGGCTCGACGTGCTCTACGGGCTGGGCGTACGCCTGCTCGGAGTCGTCTACAGCGAGAGCAACCAGCTCGGCTCCGGCCTCGCCGAGACCGGCAACGGTCCGTTGACCGCGCTGGGCCGCCGCGCCGTGCGCCGGATGAACGAGCTGGGCATGGTCGTCGACGTCTCGCACGCCGGTGACCAGACCTGCCTCGACGCCGTGCGCGCCAGCGCCGCACCCGTCGTCGTGACGCACGCCGGGGCTCGGGCCCTCCAGCCCACGCCGCGTATGAAGCCCGACGACGTGATCCGCGCGGTGGCCGACTCCGGTGGCTACATCGGCATCGAGGCCGCCCCCAACACCACCCGCGCGCGCACGGTGCCCGGACACGACATCGACTCCGTGCTGGCCCACCTCGAGTACTGCCTGGAACTGGTCGGCCCCGAGCACGTGGCGCTAGGTCCCGACACCAACTTCGGTGACCACCTCGCCTGGCACCGCACCTTCGGGCCGCTCTTCGGTCGCGAGGCCGTCGATCCGTCGCTACCCCCCGGCCCCGACGACATCCCCTTCGTGCGTGGCTGCGAGAACCCCGCGGAGTCCACTCGCAACCTGATCCGCGGGCTGGTGCAGCGCGGCTACAGCGACAGCGAGATCCAGGCTGTCGCCGGCGGCAACGCCATGCGCGTGCTCTCCAGCGTGTGGGCCCCCTGACGCATAGCCGCCACGCGGCACCGCGCCCGGCGTCCGCCGCTCGCCCAGCGACCCCCATCCCCTCGCCCCCGGACCACCCGTCCGCTTCCGTCCCCATCCGTTCTCCCCTACGCCCCACGGAGGTAGCCCCATGCCCGCACGCAGACCCCTCTCCCTCGCCGCCGCGGCCCTGACCCTCGGCCTGCTCGGCTCGGCCTGCACGGTCGACGACGGCACCAGCAGTGAGCCCTCGAGCCAGACGTCGGTGTCGCTGGCTCCCCGAGACACCGACCTGGCCGCCCAGGTTCCCGACTCCTTCCAGGGCCGGACCCTGGTGTGGGGCGCCTCGGAGAACCCGCCGTACGTCGAGATCACCCAGAGTGGGGACTTCCAGGGCATCGCGGTCGACCTCGCCCGGCAGCTGGAGTCGATGCTCGGCGTGAAGATCACCTTCCGCAGCAGCACCCTGGACGCCACCATCCCGGGCATCCAGTCCGGTCGCCTCGACCTCAGCGGACCGGCCGGCGACTTCGTCGAGCGCCAAGAGCTGGTCGACTTCAGCGACGTCGCCCAGAGCAACGTCACGCTGCTGCTGCGCGCCGACGACGACTTCGACCCCACGTCGATCGACGACCTCTGCGGCACCACGGTCGGCGTCCAGAAGGGCGCCGGCACCCAGAACGTGATGGAGGCCGTGCGCGCCGCCTGCACGAAGCGTGGCGAGGACGCCGTCGAGGTCGACACCTACGCCGACCTCTCCCAGGCCGACCTCGCGATCCTCAGCGGACGCGTGCAGGCGGTGGCCGCGCCGACCGCACCCAACAGCCTCGCCGCCGCCCAGGACGACCGGTTCCGGGTCGTCACCGTCGAGGACATGCAGTCGCTGCCCGCTGCCACGGCCACCTACGGCATCGAGACCGCCCGCGGCTCGGGCATGGCCGAGGTCATCACAAAGGCCCTGCGCACGCTGCAGGAGGACGGCACCTACGCCGCCATCTTCGAGAAGTGGGGCGTCCCGGGGGCCACCATCGACGCCGACGAGCTCGTCGTCAACGGCTCGACCCAGAAGCAGGCCGGGTGATCACGACCGGTCGTCAGCCCCGCTCCGCGCCACGCCTCGATGCATCCATGGAGCCGCAGGTGCACGGGGTGGCGATGCGAGACGGCGTCCTGCTGGCCACCGACGTCTACGGCGCGGTGGACACCCCGCGGCCCGTGGTGCTCGAGCGCACCCCCTACGGGCGCCGCCGCGCCCGGGTCTCCGACCAGGACCGCGCCGGGGAACCCGTGCCCGACCCCGACGAGAACGCGGCGCGACTGGTGGCCGCCGGCTACGTCGTGGTCCGGCAGGACTGCCGCGGACGCTTCGACTCCGAGGGCGTCTTCGTCAAGTACTTCAACGAGGGCGAGGACGGCGCCGACACCGTCGCCTGGCTCGTGGAGCAGCCGTGGTGCGACGGGCGGGTGCTGATGACCGGGGTCTCCTACTCGGCTCACGCTCAGACCGCCGCAGCACCCCTGACACCGCGTGGCCTGGCTGGCCTGTTCATGGACTCCGGCGGCCTGGCGTGCGCTTATGACGCCGGCATGCGCATGGGCGGAGCCTTCGAGCTCAAGCAGGTCACCTGGGCGTTGCGACACGCCCGCACCCGGCGTGCCGGGCGCCCGGACGACGAGCCCGTGGTCGAGCCGGACCGGGTGCGCGACTGGTTCCGGATCTTCCCCTGGGCGCGGGGTGAGTCTCCCCTGCGGTGGTCGCCGGAGTACGAGGACTACCTCTACGACCAGTGGGCCCACGATCGCTTCGGCCCCTTCTGGGAGCATCCGGCGATCCATGCGCGAGGCTCCTACGAGCGCTTCCCGGACGTGCCGACCTTCCACGTCGGCAGCTGGTACGACCCGTACGTGCGCTCGACGATCGAGAACTTCACGGCCCTGACGGCCGCGCACCGCTCCGTCTCCCACCTGCTGATGGGCCCCTGGACGCACGGGGCCCGGACGGCCACGCACGCCGGCGACGTCGACTTCGGGCCCGACGCCGCCTTCGACACCGGCCTGGGCTGCGGCTACCTGGAGTTTCGACGTCGCTGGTTCGACGCCGTGACCGCGCAACCCGAGCAGCCGTCGGGTGGCGACGAGACGAGCACACTGCCGCCACCGGTGACCTACTTCGTGATGGGGGGCGGTACGGGCCGCCGCACTGCCGAGGGACGGTTGGACCACGGCGGCCGCTGGCACACCGCCACGCAGTGGCCACCCGCGGGATGCACGCCCACCACCCTCGACCTCACGGCCGACAACGCGCTCGCCTGGCCGGGCAGCAGCACGGCGATGGGCCGGATCACCTTCGACTTCGACCCCCGCGACCCCGTGCCCACGATCGGCGGGCAGGTCACCTCGGGCGAGCCGGTCATGTCCGGTGGGGCCTTCGACCAGCGCACCGACGAGCGGAGCCTCACCACGAGCGGAGCCTCGCTGCCGCTGAGCGCGCGACACGACGTCGTGTCGTTTCGCACCCCCGTGCTCGAGCACGACGTCGACGTCGTGGGGCCGGTGAGCGCCGAGGTGACCGTCTCGACCTCCGCTCCCGACACCGACCTGACGATCAAGCTCGTCGACGAGTACCCGCCCAGCGCGGACTACCCCGAGGGCTTCGCCATGAACATCACCGACGGCATCTTGCGACTGCGCTTCCACGAGGGCTTCGACCGACCCCGGCTGCTGGAGCCCGGACGGCGCTACACCGTGCGGGTGATCGCCCCCGACACCGCGAACCGGTTCGCCGCGGGTCACCGGATCCGGCTCGACGTCTCCTCGAGCAACTTCCCGCGGTTCGACGTCAACCCCAACACCGGCGCCCCTGCGGGGCCTACCCGCACCTCGCAGGTCGCCCGCACCACCCTGCATCTCGGAGACGGCGCCTCGCGCCTGATGATCTCGCTGCTCGACGCAGGATCGGTGACCGGCGCGGACGGCGGGGTCACCGGGTGACGGTGGCGACGATGTCGGGTCCGAGGGCCTGGAGCCGCTCGACCACGACACGGTGTCGCAGCGTCTTCTCGTGTCGCCAGGACTCCACCAGACCGCAGTCGCGCAGCTGACGCAGGGCCCGCGAGACCTGGGACTCCGAGATGTCGAGGCGTGCCGCGAGCTCGGAGGTGGTGATGGGCTCGCCGAGCAGGTGCCGGCACAGCTCCAGACGGCTCGCCGAGCTGAGCGCACCGAGGCGGTCCAGCAGCAGCCGTTGGGAGATGCCGTGCGTGAGGCCGCGCACGGGGTAGACGATCACGATCGGGAGCTCGCTTCGTTCCGCGGAGTCCTTGACCGTCACGTGGGGCCAGGCAGCGAGAGACGGTACGACGTGCAGCCGCCTGGGGAAGACCTCGATGCGCTGCGTGGCGAGCTTGTCGAAGCTGACGACACCCGGGCTGACCGTGCGTGAGGCGTTGTCGGTCAGCCCCGCCAGTGCCTCCGGCAAGCCGCGCGAGAGCAGCAGGCGCACCCGTTGCACCTCGTCGTCGAGCCGCCGCCGACCCTCGTGCCAGCGCTCGGCCATGAAGCGGTCCCAGCACAGCTGGAGGAACTCTGCGAGGTCGGCCCGGAACCGGGCGGGATCGCTCAGCAACCGCTGGGCCAGCTCGGCTCGCAGGGTGGAGCGCCGGGCGCAGGCGGTGACCAGCTCACCGCGCGCCACCAGGTCGCGGACCGGGGCCTCGCTGGCCCGGCCCAGCCCGAGGATGCCCTCGGCGGCCAGCACCACGAAGACCTCGTCGTCGACGTCGGCGAGCGCCTGCAGGGTCGCCTCCCAGTCGACCGTGGCTCCGGCCAGCAGCGGGAAGAACAGCCGGCAGCGGAACCGCGACCACAGCGGCGAGAACGAGAACAAGGCGTCGAGTTCCTCGGCGTCGAGGCGCTCGGTGGTCTGCTGGATCAGGCGGACCGCCTCGGGGTGGTGGTCGGCGGCGGAGAGAACGTGCAGCGTCGCCATCGTCTCGGTCAGGCTGCAGGGGCCTACGACCACCTGATCGGCGGTCGTCCTCGAGACGTCGAGGGAGATGCTCACCCCGAGGATCCTAGTCGCGGACCGCGCGCGGGGAGGCTCGCTGCTCCGGTCGCTTCCTGCCCCGGCGTCGCTGCGGTGTCGGCCGAGCCGCGGGGGCGAGAGTCAGGTCTCGTCGCGATCAGCGGCGACGAGGTCGACGCCCTCGACCGGCTCGTCGGCGAGCACCAGGTAGATCGAGCGGCGGGCCGTGCTCAGGATCTCCACAGCGGCCTGCCGCTGGGCGTCGGTGCCGTTGCGGCCGACCTCGCGCACGGCCGAGTGCACCTGCTCCAGCTGGCTGCGCAGACTGCCGAGGGACTCGTCTCGCTCGTGCCGCACGAACGGATCTTGGCCGGTCTCCCGCAGCACGCCGACGGCGTCGACGCCTTCTGGGGTGAGCGTGGCGACGCGGCGCCCGGAGGTGTCGCTCATGGTCACCAGCCCCTCGCGCTCGAGGTCGCCCAGAGTCGGGTAGATGGTGCCGGGGCTCGGAGTCCAGGCACCGCGCGTGCGATCGGCGACGAGGTGCATCAACTCGTAGCCGTGCATCGGCTCCTCGGCGAGCAGGAGCAGCAGGGCGCTGCGGACGTCGCCGCGTGGGGCGCGCCCGCGGCGTCCGCCGTGGCGGCCTCGGCCGCGCTTGTCACCGCGCGGTTCGCGGTGCTCTCGATGGTCGTCTCGTTCGGGTCTCATCAGATCTTCTCCTATGGGTGGTATTCCGATACCGATAACGATATATCGGTAGTGCGGTCGCGACAAGCGGCCGAGGTTCGACACAGCCCTGGGCCGGCTCGCTGACTCCACGGTCAGGAGTAGCCGCAGGCCGCCCTCGCGTACTCGATCGCGTGGGTGGTGCCCGCCGGAGACATGCGCAGCAGCACCTGCCCCGGCTCGCCGTCGACGGTGAAGTTCACCCGGAACGCCGTGGCGTTGCCGCCCTCCATGAAGGCATGGTCGTCGCACCGCGCCGGGAGCATCGACAGCGACACCGTCGACCGGGCGTCGGTGCCGTGCACCACGACGCGAGGGCTCCACGTCTGACCGTCGTCGGCGCCGAGCAGGTGGGAGCCACCCACCGTCTCGATCACCGCGCGGCCCGGGCCGCCGGTGGGTCGCAACCGCAGCGTGAGCGTGCCGATCTCACCCTTCACCACACCCCCGTCGTCGACCCGCGGCGCCCACGAGATGCGGACGACGCGCTCCAGCGCCAGCTCGGAGCAGCGGCTCGTGACCCAGCGCTGCACCACACCCGCCTCGTCGAGGACCGGCAGCCGGAACGTGCGGCCCGCGGTGGTCTGCACGACGAGGCGCCCGCTGCCGTCGGGCGCATCGACGTCGCACCGTGGGTCGGCGGGCAGGGCGAGCGGGAAGCCGCGGCGCGCCTGGGCGGGCTCGTCACGCAGCCGGGTGGCCACGACGGGCGCCCGGAAGCGCGGGTCGGAGTAGACGATGCGCGTGGGGGTGTAGTCGCGGCGGGTGTCGTTGTCGACCCACACCTGCATCTGCCCGGCCGCCGCGTCGAGCGACGACTGCTCCATGTCGCCGACGAACCTGCCCGTGGGCGGCTCGGGCGATGCGGGCGGCAGGGGCGGCAGGGTCGAGACGCTCGGGCTGGGCACGGCGGACGACACGGCGTCGGTCGGCGCGTCGTGCGAGCCACACGCCGCAGCGAGGAGCAGCGCCCAGACGGCGATCGCTGACCCGACGCGACGGTTCACATCGCCAGCGTGCCAGAGGGAGGGGCTACCTGGTGCGGCTCTCCCGCCACCGGCGCATCCATCCGAACACGCCGGCCGAGGCCACGGCGTCGGTGAGCTTCGCGCCCATCCCACCGCCGGTCATCATGCCGAGGGCCGCGCCGTTGTAGATGTCGCCACACGAACCGCACAGGGTGGAGCCGGACCACGTGGTGGTCTCGTCGCCTCGGATCTTGGTACCGCACTGAGTGCATCGCATAGCTGGACTTTACGTTCGCGGACGCCGCCAGGACATGCCTCCAGCGGAGCGCCCACGACCCTCGCGCGAGGGTCGTGGCCCACAGCGGGCGCGAGGAGCACGCACAGCCACGGCACACCTGGGCGGCGCAGGGTCGGTGGTACCCGCTCGCAGATCCGAGGAGTGCCATGACCCGCACCGCCCGCCGCCGTTCCGCCGTCCTCGCCGCCGGGGTGCTCGCCCTGCCGATCGCCCTGCCTGCCGCCCGCGCGGGAGCGGCGCCGGCGCACCCACCCCGGGCGCACTCGCGAGTCGTGCAGGTCGACGACCGGTGGTCACCCCCCACCGACGGGGGGTCCGGTGGGTTCGAGGGCTACGGCGCCTACGGCGGGTACCGGTTCGGGCCGAGCACCACGGCGACCACCGACACCAGCGAGGCGACCACGGCAGAGTCGACGGGGCTGGTCACGATCACCTCGGACGTCGACTTCGGCGAGGCGACGGCGGCCGGCACCGGGATGGTGGTGGGCGCCGACGGCCTCGTGGTGACCAACCACCACGTCGTCGAGGGCGCCACCTCGATCACGGTCACCGTGGTCAACACCGGCGCCAGCTACACCGCAGAGGTGCTCGGCTACGACACCCGGCGCGACATCGCGGTGCTGCGCCTCTCCGACGCCTCCGGCCTCACCGTCGCTCCCCTCGCCGACACCACCGACACCACGACGGCCCTCGCCCGCGGAGCCGTCGTCACCGCAGTGGGTGACGCGGGCGGGGACGGCGGCACGCTCACCGCGTCGTCCGGCACGCTCACCGCACTGCGCCGCTCCATCACCGTGAGCGACGAGGAGACCGGCGACGCGGTACGGCTACGACGACTGCTCGAGGCCGAGGCCGACATCATCTCCGGCGACTCCGGCGGAGCCCTGTTGGACGCCGCAGGCGACGTCGTCGGCATGAACGTCGCCGCCTCCAGCGGGTCGGTGGACGTCACGGGCTACGCGATCCCGATCGCTCGGGTCGAGCGTGTGCTCGCCCAGGTACTGGCCGGCGACGACTCCGGCTCGGTGACACTGGGCTACACACCCTTCCTCGGGGTCGCACTCACCGGCGACGGCCTGGAGATCGCGGGGGTCGTGGCCGACTCAGGCGCCGCCGACGCCGGACTGGCGCGCGGTGACGCCATCACGACGGTCGACGGCACGCAGGTGGGCACCGGCACCCAGCTCAGTCGGCTGCTCGACCAGCACGCGGTCGGGGACTCGGTCGTCGTCGGCTGGCGCGACGCCTCCGGCGCGACCCACTCCGCCGCCGTCACGCTGGGCCGCGCACCGGTGGCGTGAACCGGGCTGTCGGCCTATTCTTCGCAGCCACCGGGGCCTGATCCCCGGACCGGTACGGAGGCTCCGATGGCTCATGACGCCCGGGCGGCGGCACCGTCTGCGCATCGTTGCGCGGCGCGGCGGATGGCCGGCGTGCTCATCGGCTTCGGGATGTTGTCGGTGGTGTTGCCGGCGCAGGTCTCGCCGTCCGTGGCCGCGGACCCATCGTGCCCCTGGATGGACGCCGGCCTCGCCCCCGGACGCCGCGCATCGATGCTCGTCGACGCGATGATGCTGGAGCAGAAGGTGGCGCTCGTGACCGGCCAGCACGGTCCGCTCGGTGGCGGCGACGTGAACCCGCCCGCGGCCGGGGCGACCGACCCCGACGCCGGACTGTGCCTGCCGCCGCTCGTGATGGCCGACAACGGCGCGGGCATCGGCGACTTCTTCACCGCCACCACCGCCTACCCGCAGGCACAGAGCCAGGCGGCCTCGTTCGACCGGCGCGGGGCACGCGCGTTCGGCCGTGCGCTCGGTGAGGAGGCGACGGCCAAGGGGGTCAACGTCGTGCTCGCCCCGGGGGTCAACGTCGCGCGCAACCCGCTGGCCGGTCGCACCTTCGAGTACCTCGGCGAGGATCCCTACCTGACCGCCCAGATCGCGGCGCGCACCATCGAGGGCATCCAGGAGAACCCGGTCGCCGCCACGATCAAGCACTTCGTGCTCAACAGCCAGGAGACCGACCGCAACACCGTCTCCGAGGACGCCGACTCCCGCACGCTGCACGAGGTCTACCTGCCGCCGTTCGAGACGGCCGTGAAGCGCGCGAGGGTCGCGTCGGTCATGTGCTCCTACAACCTCGTACACGGCCGGCACGCCTGCGAGAACAAGGCCTTGCTCACCGACCTCCTGCGCCGCGAGCTGGGGTTCCGCGGCTGGGTGATGTCGGACTGGTTCGCCACGCACTCGACCGTGCCGTCGGTGCGCGCGGGGCTCGACCAGGAGATGCCCGGCACCACCCCCTACCAGCCGGCGTACTTCGGGGCGGCGCTCGCGGACGCCGTCCGGGCGGGGCAGGTGCCCGAGCGCGACGTCGATGCGATGGTGCGCCACATCTCCCGCGAGATGTTCCGGCTCGGGCTCTTCGAGCACCCCCCGATCAGCGCGGGCGCCGCGGCCGCGAACGACAGCCGCACCCCCGCCCACCTCGCGCTCGCCCAGAGCATGGCCGAGGACGGCGCGGTGCTGCTGAAGAACCGCGGCCGGGTGCTGCCGCTCACGGGCGGTGGCCAGCGGATCGCCGTCATCGGGCCCGACGCCGGACCCATCGGCGCGGCGACCACCTACCACGGGTACGGGAGCGGCCGGGTGCCGATCGTCGGCAGCGCTGCCGACGTGGTCGACCCGCTCCAGGCGATCACGGCGCGGGCGGCCCGCGCCGGCGACGTCGTCACCTACGACGACGGGTCGAATGCCACGACCGCAGCCGCCACCGCGGCCGCCGCCGACGTGGCCCTCGTGTTCGTCGGGCAGGTCAGTGCCGAGCAGGCCGATCTCAACGACCTCGGCCTCAACGTGGGCACCTGCGACACCATCACGGCCGGCGCCACCGGCGGCCCACCCTGCACCTACCAGCCCTTCGACAGCGACGGCCTCGTCGCGGCGGTGGCGGCGGCCAATCCGCACACGGTCGTGGTGCTCCAGACGACGGGCCCGGTCGTCATGCCGTGGCTCTCCGATGTCTCCGGCGTGCTGGAGATGTGGCACGCCGGCCGCCAGGTGGGGGGCGCGACCGCGGCGCTCCTCTACGGCGACGTCAACCCGTCCGGGCGCCTGCCGATCACCTTCCCGCGCCGTCTCGCCGACGGCCCGCTGCGCACGCGCGCCCAGTTCCCCGGCACGGTCGTCGACGGCCAGCTCACGGCCCGGTACTGCGAGGGCACGCGCATCGGCTACCGCTGGTACGACGCCACGGGCATCGCCCCGCTCTTCGCCTTCGGCTACGGCCGCTCGTACACACGCTTCGGCTACCGCGACTTCCGGGTGCGCCGCGACGGTCAGGGGGCCATCGCCACCGTCACCCTCACGAACACGGGGCGGGTCGCGGGCTCCGAGGTCACCCAGCTCTACGTGCGCCAGCCACGCAGTTCCGGCGAACCCCCGCAGGCCCTCGCGCAGTTCCGACGCACCCGACTCGCCCCCGGCGAGTCCCGCACCCTGCGCCTGCACCTGGGCCCGCGCTCGTTCCGCTACTACAGCGAGCAGCGCGGTCGGTGGGTCCGGGCGGGCGGGCGTTACCGCGTCGTCCTCGCCCGCTCGGCCGATCAACCGATCCGCTCACGCTCGCTGCAGTTCTCCGGCGTCGGCGGCGAGCCCGACTCCTGGTGCGGCCCTCGGGGGTGAGGGAGTAGGGCCACCCGACGCCGATCGCGGGGGCTGGTCGAACCGGCGACGTATCCACCGTCTCGGCCGACGGATCGGCGGCAGACCTCGCCCACATCGGCGGTCACCTTGCTCGCTTGATCGGTACCGACTCCACCAATCCCGAAGCGGGGATGTCGAGACCCGCACCCGAGACGAGCGCCACGTCCAGGTCCACACCCCTGCAGAAGTCGAAGACGTGCTGGGATTCGAGCCGGCCCAGGAGGCTGTGCACCTGGGCATTCGCCTCACCGAGATACGGATGGTCGAACCTGGTCACCGTCTCGCCGGTGTCGCGCCTGACGATGAACACCTCGCAGTGGCGACGCGGTTCGACGTCGAGAGACACGACCGGCAGGGCGAAGAAGACCACGGCTGCGGACACGAGGCCGCGGATCTTGCGCAGCGAGGACCATTCCTCCCATTCCACCCGCAAGCAGAACCAACGCCCCGCAACGTCCGCGGGCGGTGTCACTCCGGGTTCCACCACTCCCACCACTACGCCTTTCCGTGCAACCCGGTCGTGCCCAGCAAGATCGCGGCTGCGGCGGCCGGTGAGGCAGCGGCAAGTATCCCGCGCTGACCTGCCACGAGTTTCCGGATGACCCGTCACCAGTTTTCACCTGACCTGCCACGAGTTTCGGCGCCGGCGTGGAGCGAGGTCACGGTTGGGTCACGGTCTTCGGCGAGGCCGCCGGATGGGCGGTTTTCGAGGGCTGATTGTCGGTGGTCGCGGCTTGACTAGACCACATGAGTTCACTGGTGGCCGAGCCCCTAATCGCGGGCATGTGGCACCCGCTGGGGCGGGTCGTCGAGCAACTCGACGCTGCCCTGGACGACGCCGAGGGCTTGTCGCTGCTCGGGCTGGACCAGGCCGCCACGGCGGGGGCGTTGAGTGTGTTGACGGCGTTGGAGTCACGCCTGGTCGAGCTCGAGCACCGGGTGCTGGCGCACGCGGGCGAGGTCGTCGTGGCGGACACCACCGGCGCCGTTCAGACCTCGGCCTGGCTCGCCGGCACCGCCCGGTTGACCCGTGCCGAGGCGCGGCGACGGGTGTGGCTGGCCCACGCCCTCGAACGCTACGAGGTACTCCGGGCCGCGTTCGCCGACGGGTCTGTGAACCGGGAGCAGGCACCCGTGATCGCGGGCGCCCTCGACGACTTGCCCGACGACCTCGATGCCGATGTGGTGGAGAAGGCCGAACGGTTCCTGGTCGAGCAGGCAGCGCTGCACGATGCCAGGGATCTGCGGGTGATGGGTCGGCACCTGTTGGAGGTCGTCGACCCCGAACGCGGCGAACTCGAGGCCGCGAAGAGGCTCGAGGCCGAGGAAGAACAAGCTGCCCAACGGGCTCGGTTGACGATGAGCGACGACGGCCACGGGACCGTGTTCGGACGCTTCCAGCTACCCGCCCTGCACGGTGCGATGCTGCGCAAGGCGTTGGATGCGATCCTCGCACCCGGCCACTGGAACAGCGAGGGCCATGAACCGAAGAAGGATCTGACCACGCCGCAGCAGAACGGTGAAGCGTTCTGCGAGCTCCTCGAAACGCTCACCGAGCGGGATCTGCCCACCACCGGCGGCCTCGGTGCCACGGTCGTGGTGACGATGACCCTCGATGCGTTGCTGGGTGGGCTGGGTGAGGCGGTCCTCGACACCGGCGACCGACTCTCCGCGGCCACCGCGCGCAGGTTGGCGTGTGGAGCGAATCTGGTCCCGGTGGTCCTGGATGGTGACGGGGTGCCGCTGGACCTGGGTCGTGGGCAGCGGCTGTACTCCAAGGGCCAACGCCTCGTCCTCGCGGTGAGGGACCGGCACTGCACCGCCGAGGGGTGCGAGACGCCTGCGCACCGGTGTCAGGCGCACCACGACCATCCTTGGTCACAAGGAGGGCCCACCGACCTCGCCGAGGGCCGGTTGTTGTGCTGGCGGCACCACCGGATGGTCCACGACCCCCGATGGGCCTACGAGATCCACCGCACCGGACCACCCGGCACCCGATCCACCCTCAGATTCAGACTCCGCAACTGAGCCGTGAGTCGGGGTTGCCTGTCATCTCACCGGGCCTCGCGGACGCTCACTGCGCTCGACGTGCAGTCGCTGTCGCCGGTCATGACGACGTAGGGGTCGTTGCCTATGGGCCCTGGCGAGCGCTCGGGCCTGCGAAAACGACAGAACTCCTGTCGCCGACACGTGAATACTGACCCCCATGCGTCACCTGAAATCTGACCCCCTTCCTCGACCCTGAGGAGGGTGATCAAGATGGAAGACTGGGCAGAGATTCGTCGGCTGCATCGGGCTGAGCAGGTGCCGATCAAGGAGATCGCGCGGCGGCTTGGTGTCGCGCGGAACACGGTTCGTGCGGCGCTGGCCTCGGACGATCCGCCGCGGTATCGGCGGCCGGCAGCTGGGTCGATTGTGGACGCGGTCGAGCCGCAGATCCGGGTGCTGCTGGCCGAGTATCCGACGATGCCGGCCACGGTGATCGCTGAGCGGATCGGGTGGACTCGCTCGATCACGGTCCTCAAGGACCGGGTTCGCCTGATCCGTCCGGAGTACCGCGGGATCGACCCGGTCGACCGGATCGTCCACAAGCCGGGCGATACGACGCAGTGCGACCTGTGGTTCCCCGAGCCACGAATCCCGGTCGGCGGCGGGCAGATGGCGATGCTGCCGGTGCTGGTGATGACGCTCGCGTACTCCCGGCACATCAGCGCTCGAATGATCCCGACCCGTACCGCCGGCGACCTGCTGGCGGGGATGTGGGCGCTGATCACCGAGCTGGGCGCGGTCACGAAGCGACTGTGGTGGGACCGGGAGTCCGCGATCGGCGGGGGCGGCATTGTGACCGGGTCGGCGGGGGCGTTCGCGGGCACCCTGGCCACCCGGATCATCCTTGCCCCACCGCGTGACCCGGAGTTCAAGGGCATGGTCGAGCGCCACAACGGCTACCTCGAGTCCTCATTCCTGCCGGGCCGGTCGTTCACCAGCCCCGAGGACTTCAACACCCAGCTCGCCGAGTGGCTCCCGCGCGCGAACCAGCGCAAGGTCCGTTCGCTGGCGCCGGCGACGGGCTCCGGTGCGGGTGGTCGGCCGGTCGACCACCTGGACATCGACCTGGCAGCGATGACTGTGCTCCCGCCGGTCGCGCCACGGGTCGGCTGGCACCACCGGGTTCGGCTCGGCCGGGAGTACTACGTGCGGCTGGATGCGGTCGACTACTCCGTCGATCCCGCCGTGATCGGGCGACTCGTCGACGTGGTCGCTGACCTCGACCACGTCACCGTCCGCTGCGAAGGACGGGTCGTGGCCCATCATCGGCGCTGCTGGGCACGCCGGCAGACCGTCACCGACCCGGCCCACGTGGCGACCGCTGCACGACTGCGGACCGCCTACAAGCACGACCAGGCCGCACGCGCCGCCGCGACACGCGGGGCTCGTCGCCACGACGACGGGCATCCCGTCCAGCTGCGTGCGCTGCCCGACTACGACGCCCTGTTCGGTATCAACGCCACCGACTTCCAGCTGGGCGACGGGCTGGGCGACGGGCTGGGCGACGGGCTGGGCGACGGGCTGGGCGACGGGCTGGGCGACGGGCTGGGCGACGGGCTGGGCGACGGGCTGGAGGTCGTGCGATGACCGCCACCGGTAGCCCGACAAGCGGTGATGTCGGTTCGCAGATCGCCTACCTGACGCGGGTGCTGAAGACCCCGACGATCGGGCGGGTCTTCGACGACCTCGCCACCACGGCCCGTGAGAGCAACTGGTCCCATGAGGAGTACCTCGCCGCTGTGCTGGCTCGCCAGGTCGCCGACCGGGAAGCCTCCGGCGCTGCGATCCGGATGGGTGCCGCGCACTTCCCCGCTGTGAAGACTCTGGAGGACTTCAACCTCGACCACCAGCCCGCACTGCGTCGTGACGTGCTCGCGCACCTGGCCACCACCACCTTCGTCGCCAAGGCCGAGAACGTCGTGCTCCTCGGACCGCCCGGTGTCGGCAAGACCCACCTCGCGGTCGCGCTCGGCGTCAAGGCCGCCCACGCCGGCCACCCCGTGCTGTTCGACACCGCGGTGGGCTGGCTGACCCGGCTCCAGGCAGCCCACGACCAGGGACGCCTCGAGCACGAGTTGAAACGGCTGCGCCGCTACAAGCTGCTCATCATCGACGAGGTCGGCTACATCCCCTTCGACGCCACCGCTGCGAACCTGTTCTTCCAGCTCATCGCCGGCCGCTACGAGCAAGGCTCCGTGCTGGTCACCTCGAACATGCCCTTCGGCAGGTGGGGAGAGATCTTCTCCGACGACATCGTCGCCGCGGCCATGATCGACCGCCTCGTCCACCACGCCGAGGTCCTCACGCTGACCGGCGAGTCCTACCGCACCCGGACCCACCGCGACCTACTCGCCAACACACCTCCGGCCAGCAACCGCTGACCGGACCAACCGAAGAGGGGTCAAAATTCAGACGACGCCAGGGGGTCAGTTTTCGCGCGGCGTTGACAAACGACTTCGTCGTCGTGGTGTCGGGCAAGCGTGAGCACGCAGAGGCGTTGCGCCAGGAGACGACAGACGTACTCGCCCCGCTGGGGCTGCGTCTGTCGCAGGAGAAGACCTCCGTTGTCCACATCGATGAAGGCTTCGACTTCCTCGGGTTCCGCATCCAGCGGCACCGCAAGCCGGGCACGTCGAAGTCGTTCGTCTACACCTTCCCGGCCCGCAAGTCGCTGGCTGCCGTCCGTCGAAAGGTCAAGGCAATTGCCCAGCAAGGAACGAACCAGCCCCTCAGCGATCTGCTGCGGCAGTTGAACATCCTGCTGCGGGGCTGGACCCGGTACTTCCAGCACGGGGTGTCCAAACGGGCCTTCGGCTACCTGCGCCACTACACGTGGACACGGGTGGTCGGCTGGCTCAGCGACAAGCACCGCAAGACCGGCTGGAGGGCCCTGCGTCGCCGCTACTCCGTCCAGGGGTGGTGGCCCCAACATGCAGGGGTCGTCCTGTTCGACCCCGCCGGCGTGGCGGTCACCCGCTACCGCTACCGGGGCAACATCGCGACACCGTGGGCCGAGCCTGCACCCGCATGACCATCGGCACGACCTCGTAGAGAGCCGGATGCGGTGAAAGTCGCACGTCCGGTTCGGGAGGCGGCCCGGGGAAACGGACCAGCCGAAACGCTGGCACCGCGCCCCGGGTCGACCTCACCTGGCCGCCCAAGCGCTCGAGGAGTGCCGCCGCCGGATCCAGCTCATCACCCACGGCCACCGCGGCCACGCCGGTGACCCGCTCTACACAGCCCGCCGCACCCTGCTGACCGGGACCGATCTGCTCACCGACTCCCAAGCCGACCGGCTGGCCCGACTCTTCGCCGAAGACGCTCCCGACCAGCACACACAGGTCTACGCGACCTGGGCGATCTACCAGAAGATGATCGCCGCCTACCGCGACCCACACCGGGCCCACGGACGCCAACTCATGGTCGAGGTCATCGACTCCCTCACCAGCAGCGTCCCCGCACCGCTGCTGGAGCTGACCAAGCTCGGCCGGACCCTGCGCAAACGAGCCCGGCGACGTACTGGCCTACTTCGACCGACCCGGCACCTCCAACGGGCCCACCGAGGCCATCAACGGCCGCCTCGAACACCTCCGCGGCTCCGCCCTCGGATTCCGCAACCTCACCAACTACATCGCCCGTTGCCTCCTCGAAGCAGGAGGCTTCAGACCCGCACTACACCCTCAATCGAGATGAGCCCTCAATCGTGTCGACGGACATGCCATGCATGAGCGCGACATTTCGCCGACCGACTGGCCGAGACGCCAGGGAACAGAGCCGGAGGCTCTTGCTCGTTCACCATCGAGCGGAAACGTAATCATTGCGCAAGGGTATTTCTCGTTGAAGGGCCCTACCCCCGGATCTTGGACACGGGGTGTGATTACGCGGCGGTCGGCAGAGTAGCGGCGCGGCGGGCCTCGTAGGTGGACGGGGACAGGTAGCCGCACCAGGTGTGGCGGCGGCGGGTGTTGTAGCGGACGAGCCACCTGAAGACCTGCCGGCGGCAGGCCAGCTCGTCGGCCCAGCAGGCGGCGTCTTGGAGGATCTCGCGCTTCATGGTGGCGTTGAACGACTCGGCCAGGGCGTTGTCTGCCGAGGAGCCGATGGCGCCCATGGATTGGGTGACGCCGAGCTTGATGCAGAGCTTGGCGTAGGCCTTCGAGCAGTAGACCGACCCGTGGTCGCTGTGGAAGATCGCGCCCTTGAGGCTGCCCCGGGTTGCGGCGGCAGCCTTCAGCGCGTCCTCGACGAGCTCGGTGCGCATGTGGTCCGCGACAGCCCACCCGGCAAGCCGCCGGGAGTAGCAGTCGATGACGGTGGCCAGGTAGACGGTGGCCAGATAGAGGTTCGTGCCGTCGGTCAACGGCAGGTAGGTGATGTCTCCGACGTAGCGTCGGTTCGGGGCATCGGCGGTGAAGTTCCGCTTGAGCAGGTCGGGGTACTTCTGCCCCGAGGGTTCAGGGATGGTGGTCCGCACCCGGCGCTTCTTCGCGTAGCCGCGGATGCCTTCGACGCGCATCACCCTGGCGACGCGCTTGTGGTTGACCCGATCGTTGGGGCTGGGTGCCGTCGTTGAGCTCGGCGGTGATCCGTGGCGCACCCTGGGTGTTGTCCTCGCCGTGGACGGCCCTGATCCGCCCAGCGAGTTCGGCATCAGCCCGGGCACGTTCCTCGCGTGCGGGAGCTGACTTGAGCCAGGCGTA
>NZ_JADIVZ010000011.1 GCF_015319165.1 Nocardioides acrostichi | reverse complement strand
CGTTCGTCCTGAGCCAGGATCAAACTCTCCATTGAAAACCAAAAACCATACACACAAAAGCATGCACAACAATCGGCACAACAAACAATCCAAAACCTGACAAACAAACCCCGACAAACCATAAAAAATGGTCAACCAGAATCATTCATCAAAGAAACCATCACCCCGACCAACCCACCCACAAAACATGAGCAAACCAGCCGAGACGACGGGCACAAATCAATCCGTCGACTATGACACACTGTTGAGTTCTCAAGAATCAGACGCGGCGAGATTCCAGCCTTTCGGCCTTCTTTCCCGCGCTGATGTTCCTATCTTGCGAGGCTTTCTTCCCCGATGCAAATCGGGGCCGATTCTGCCTTTCGCAGTGACCACATCAGATTGCTTCCGGCTCGGTGTGCTCCTCAGCGGGAGACACCACCGAAGTGGAGTGACCTGGTGGTCGGGCGGCCGCCTCGGGGCCGGAAGCCCGGCCGGATCGGCCTTGCTCCCCGCCGCTCCCTGGCGACGAAGAAAACATTAGACGACTCTCCCGAAGCACACAAATCCGGGGGTCACCTCAGCGTGTTCGCATCCTCCAGACGGGTGCAGCCGGCCAACTCCAGGGCTTCTGAGAGCTCCTCGGCGAGCACCCGGAGCAGCCCTGCGACGCCGCCTGATCCGCCCGCAGCCAAGGCGTACAGCGCTGGTCGTCCGACCAGGACGCCCCGGGCTCCCAAGGACAGCGCTGCGAGGACGTCGAGCCCGCTGCGCACTCCCCCGTCGACGTACACCTCCACCTCGTCGCCCACCTCGGCGACGACCTCGGGCAGAGCGGAACAGCTCGTGACGGCACGGTCGAGTTGGCGTCCCCCGTGGTTCGACACGTAGACCGCTCGGGCACCGGCGTCGACACACCGGCGAGCGTCGTCGGCGCGCAGCACACCCTTGACCACGATGGGAAGTCCGGTGCTGCTGGCAAGCCACTCGATGTCGGCGGGCGCGAGGTCTCGGGCCTGACGGGCCTCACCGGGTCGGGCGAAGTTGCGCCGGTGCCAGCTGAGGTCGATCCCCGCCCAGTCCTCCTCCGCCGGTGCGTACTTCGTGCCGGGGTACGGAGTGTCGGCGGTCAGCACGATGGCGCTGGCTCCGGCGTCGACGGCCGCGGCCAGAACGGGTGCGGTGCTGTGGCGGTCGGGCGGCACGTAGACCTGCAGCCACCATGGTGTTCCCGAGGCCGCCTCACGGCCGGCGTTCGCGATGTCGACGAAGACGTGGCCCGCGTTGGAACTCACCACGTGCAGCGCTCCCGCCTGTGCACACCCGGCGGCCATCGCCTTCTCGCCGTCGTCGTCGATGACGCGCTGCATCGACGAGGGAGCGACGCCGAGCGGCGTGGCGACCCGCTGCCCCAGGAGCGTGGTCTCGGTCGCGACGGCGCCGGTACCCCGCATCACCCGGGGGCGAAACCGCACGTCGGCCCAGGCCGCCCGGTTCTCGTCAC
This sequence comes from Nocardioides acrostichi, assembly GCF_015319165.1. Classification (GTDB taxonomy): domain Bacteria; phylum Actinomycetota; class Actinomycetes; order Propionibacteriales; family Nocardioidaceae; genus Nocardioides; species Nocardioides acrostichi. The sequence goes on along the minus strand of NZ_JADIVZ010000011.1, from coordinate 136,678 downwards.
GAGTGCGGCCCTCGCGGGCACCCGCCGAGAGGTAGGCCCACATCGGAGCGGGCATCCGCTCCCGGGCGAGAGCCTCCAGTTCCGCCTGCCAGCCGCCTCGACGAGGATCCGCCCAGAGGGGGCCGGCCGGAGACCTCACGACACCTCGACGCCGCGGAAGCTCTTCTTGCCCTTGCGCAGCACGAGCCAGTGGCCGCCGACGAGGTCATCAGGACCGGGCACGAAGTCGGCGTCTCGGACCCTCTCGTTGTTGAGGTAGGCGCCACCCTCCTTCACGGCCCGCCGGGCCTCGCCCTTGCTGGCGGCCAGGCCGGTCTCGACGAAGAGGTCGACGATGCTGGGCATCTCACCCGCCGAGACGGTGATCGCCCCGGCCTCGCCGAGGGCCGCGCCCAGGGTGTCGCCGGCGAGGTCGGCCATGTCGCCGCCGCCGAAGAGGGCAGCCGAGGCAGCCTGGATGCGGGCCGTCTCCACCGCCCCGTGCACCAGCGTGGTCACGTGCTCGGCCAGCGCCTTCTGGCCGGCGCGCAGGAACGGCTTCTCAGCGTGTGTGGCCTCGATCTCCTCGATCTCGGCGCGCGAGAGGAACGTGAAGATGCGCAGCATCTCGCTGACCGAGGCGTCCTCGACGTTGAGCCAGAACTGGAAGAACGCGTACGGCGACATCATCGACGGGTCGAGCCAGAGGGCACCGCCCTCGGTCTTGCCGTACTTCGTGCCGTCGGACTTCGTGATGAGCGGCGTGGCGAAGGCGTGGGCCGTGCCGCCCTCGGCGCGACGGATCAACTCGGCTCCTCCGGTGATGTTGCCCCACTGGTCGGACCCGCCGAACTGGAGCGTCACGCCGTGCTGGCGGTAGAGCGCGAGGAAGTCCATCGACTGGAGCAGCACGTAGGAGAACTCGGTGTAGCTGATGCCGCCCGCCTCGAGACGGCGCTTGACCGTGTCGCGCGCCAGCATCCGGTTGACCGGGAAGTGCTTGCCGATGTCGCGCAGGAAGTCGATCGTCGAGAGACCGGCGGTCCAGTCGAGGTTGTTGACCATCGTCGCCGCGTTCTCGCCCTCGAAGGAGAGGAACGGCTCGATCTGGGCCCGCACGCGGCCCACCCACTCGGCGACGGTGTCGGCGTCATTCAGGGTGCGCTCACCGGAGTCTCGCGGGTCACCGATCATGCCGGTGGCTCCGCCGACGAGCGCGAATGGCGTGTGGCCGGCGTCTTGGAGGCGCTTGGCGGTGAGGATCTGCACCAAGTTGCCGAGGTGCAGGCTGGGCGCCGTCGGGTCGAAGCCCACGTAGAAGCGCACACTCGACGACGTCAGAGCCTCGCGCAGGACGTCGAGATCCGTCGAGTGCGCGAGCAGTCCGCGCCACTGGAGATCGTCGAGCAGGGTGGGATCGACCGACACGCTGGTGCCTTCCGTCATCGGAGGTGTTCGGGGCAAGCCTGCCTCATGTCACGTCGGCCCGCGTCTCGGGCGTGGGGCAGCCCACTCCTTCGTGGGAGCAGGAAGTCGGTGCGGCCCCCTATCGTGGGCCGACGGAGGTGTGACACGAAGGTGATCGGAGAGCGGTATTCACTGGATCGAGAGATCGGTCGCGGCGGCATGGGCACGGTGTGGCTCGGACGCGACGAGGTGCTCGGGCGATCGGTCGCGGTCAAGCGTCTCGGACTGGCTCCGGGCGCGGACGAGCCCGACGTCGAGCGGGCCGACCGAGAGGCGCGGCTCGCGGCGAGGCTCTCCCATCCACACATCGTGGCCGTCTACGACCTCGTCGAGCACGAGGGCACCCGACACCTGGTCATGGAGTACGTCGAGGGCACCAACCTGGCCGCGCTGGTCGCGGCCGGAGGCCCGTTGGAGCCCACACGGGCCGCGTCGCTCTTCGAGCAGGTGGCCGACGCTCTCGCCGCGGCTCACGAGGGCGGCATCGTGCACCGCGACGTGAAGCCCTCCAACATGCTCGTCGCCGAGGGCGACGAGATGAAGCTCTCCGACTTCGGCATCGCCCGGGCCGACGCCGACCCAGCGTTGACCCAGACCGGGCTCGTCACCGGCTCTCCGGCCTACCTGGCGCCCGAGGTCGCCGCCGGCCAGGTCGCCACCGCGGCGAGCGACGTGTGGTCCTGGGGAGCGTCGCTGTGGCACGCCCTCGCCGGCCACCCGCCGTACGAGGTGAAGGACAACGTGCTCGGCACGCTGTACCGCATCGTCAACGACGACCCGCCCCGCCTGGACGACGTCGGGTGGCTCGGCACGCTGCTCGAGGCGACCATGGCCAAGGATCCTCAGGCCCGCTGGACCATGGCGCAGGTGCGCGACTACCTGCGCGCCGGACCACGGGCGCCGACGTCTCCGACCACACGTTCACAGGCTCTCCCCACCACCGGCACCGACGAGGGCACCCGGGTCATCCCGGCGGCGACGGGCGCTGTCGCCACCACCGCCGGCAGACGCCGGAGGTCGGGCAACTCGGCGCTCCTGGCCGTGATCGCCGTGATGCTGGTCGCCCTGCTGGGCGTGATCGGCGTGATCCTGCTCTCGGGGGGCGACGACCAGCCGACGGCCGGACAAGGCGCGGCCTCGGACACCACCACGTCATCGACGTCCTCGGACGAGAGCGGCTCACCGTCGGCCGAGGTGACCTCTCAGGAGTTGGAGAACTTCGCCGGCACCTACGTGCGCACCGCGCAGGCCGACCCGGCCGAGGGCTTTGCGATGCTCACGCCCGCCTACCAGAGGCAGAGCGGGGAGCTCTCGGGCTACCAGAGCTTCTGGGGCAAGGTCGCGAGCATCGACAGCCTCGAGGTCACGGGCACCGACACCGATGCCGGCACGGTGACCTACACCTACAGCCGCACGATGGACGACGGCACGAAGAAGACCGAGACGGTACGGCTCACCGTCGAGCGCGGCGACGACGGCAACCTACTGATCGTCGGCGACTCGTGACCCCGACCTCGGCGCGGCGTCGCGGCACACGCCGCCTGCGCAAGGGAGGATGAGCACGTGCCGACCGACCCCACGATGCTCGACATCGAGCGTCTCGACGAGCTGCGCGACCTCGACCCCGGGAACACCATCTACCTCGATCGAGCGATCGCGAACTTCGAGTCCAACAGCGTCACGCTGTTCGCGGAGCTCGAGGCGGTCGTGGCCACGGGTGTCACCGACGACGTGGTCCGGGTCGCGCACCGACTGGCCGGTGCCGCCCTCAACCTCGGCGTGGCCGACGCCGGTGCGCTGCTGCGCGACGTCGAGGCCCGGGCCGGCAGCGGCGACCTCGATGTCGCCTCGGCGCTGCTCCCGCAGGTGTCCGCGGCGCTGGAGCGGGGCCGCGTCGCGCTGGCCGCGTACCAGGCCGCCTATCAGGCCTGAGCCACCTCAGACGACCCGGCCGCCGTCCTCGATGCTGCGGTACAAGGCGACGTCGCTGGCGTAGGCCTCCTCGATGAGCGCACGCGTCGAGGCGCTCACCTCGTGCTGCCGCTCGGGCGAGACGTTGCGCTGGCGCAGCCGGATCTTCTTCTTGCCCACCTGGTCGCGCATCCAGGCGAACGCCGAGTCGAGGTCGTCGTAGCGCCACAACCGATCGACGGCGAGACCGCCGCCGTCGGTCGTCACGTAGTCGCGCTGAGGGCGCAGCCGGATCTCGCCGGCCACGACGCGGCCCGCGAACTCGTCGAATCCGAGATCGCCCACGTAGGTCGCCTTGCCCACGATGCCCGGACGCGATCGGTAGCGCCACCACGACGCCAGCCACGAGACGGGCTCGCGCACGACGGCCGTGACGGCGTAGTCGGTGCGCTCGTACCCATGGTTGCGCAGGAGCGGCGCGAATCTCTCGTCGAACTCGACGGCCGTGACGTGCTTGAGCGACGGCGGGCCGGAGGTCACGAGTTGCGCGTGCTTGCGGAACGCGTGCTCCAACGCGGTCGAGCCCGACTTGGGTACCGCGAGGACGACGAAGCCGTGCTTGGGGGCGGCGAGCATGACTGCATTATCCCGACGATGGGAGAGCCGCCGCCTCCAGGCTCAGCACGGATGCGCGGTCACCGTGCGCGGCCACTCTCGAACTGCACCACCTGCTGGAAGGTCGGCCGGTTCTGCCAGTCGATCGGCCGCACGCCGACGAGGCCGGCGGCCGTGGAGGTGATGTCGTCGATGTGCTTGTCGTAGGTCAGATCCTTCACCGACTCCACACCCTGCTCGTCGAGGGCCCGGGCGACGGCGGCCGCCAAGCTGGCTCGCAGCTGCTTGCGGCACAGCGCCTTGCGGCCGTTCCCGCAGTAGCCGAACCGGTACCCGTCACGGACCTTGTCGCCGAGGACGGAGCGCAGATCCTTATTGACGTAGCCGTACCACGCGATGCCGTTCCACGACGATCCCTGCCCTGAACGCGGGTGGTTATCGAGGGCTTGCGGCAGCTTCGTCACGAGGTTCCCGAGACGTCCGCGCAGCACGTCCTGAGCGACCGCGTGGTTGCCGTCTTGCCACCAGGTGTCGAACAGCGCGATCGCCTGCTGGTGCGCATACGAACCGTCGCGGTCGCGGTCGACCCGGTGGGCGCCGCTGCGCAGCCACTGTCGCAACAGCCGCCGCGCGGTCGCCGTCTGCTTGTCGTTGCCGATGGCGCGCAGCAGGTAGGGCAGCGTGCCGACGGCGCGGGAGTCGACCGTGGCCGCGTCGGCCATGATGCCGGTCAACTGCGGCAGGTCGACCTTCTTCGTGCCCCTGATCGCGGCGCGCACGCGGTTCTCCAGCGCCTGGGAGCGGTGCACCGGACCGTAGCCCCAGGCGTCGTCGGCGGCGGTGAAGGCACGGGCGGGCTTGTTGTTCCAGCTCACCAGGTACCCGCGCGAGGGGTCGAGTGCCTGCACGTGGTCGTCGTCGCCGAGCCACCCCGACCAGTCGAAGCGATGCGCTCCCCAGCGGGGCAGATCGGGCTCGGTGCGCCCGGACCGCTGGGGCAGCAGGCCGGAGGAGTAGTAGGCGATGTCGGAGTCGTCGGCGTAGAACCAGTTGAAGGTGAAGTCGATGTGAGACGCGGCCTGTTGAAACGACGCGGCGTCGTGCACGTAGCCGGGGTCGTTGAACTGGCTGAACCCGATGACCGAGTCGACCTCGTGCCCGTAGGTGCTGCGCTGGAGCACCACGGCGACCGGCTTGCCGTGCACGGTGGTGCGCTCCTGCACGATGCCGTGGTCCGTGCGCAGTACCTGGAACTCATACGTCTTCGGCGGATTGGGCGAGCTGGCGTTCGGCGTGGTGTTCTCGGTGTGGGTGAACTGGTCCATCTCGACGCACTTCCCACCGTCTCGGTAACCGGTGGAATCGGTGGTCGGAGTGCTGCCGTCGGTGTTGCACAACTTCTCGACGACGGTGTCGACGTTGTCGCTGCCGGCGCTGGTGGCCGACCACGCGTAGTCGACACCGCGACCGAGCTGGACGAAGAGGTTGGTGCCGGCGAAGGCCACGCCGCGCGCCTGGATGCCCGGACCGTCGAGCACCTGCTCGACGAGCAGCTGCGGCGCGAAGTAGCCGGTCTGCGGCCCCATGACGGCCAGCGGCTTGCCGGTCTTCGAGTGCTGGCCGGTGACGAGCAGGGCGTTGCTCATGCCGTGGGTGTGCAGCGGCACCTCGATGGTCTGGCCGCCGGGCAGGGTGAGCTCGGGGGTGGTGGTGCCCGGCGCGGAGGCGGTCGCACCGCCGACGGACTCACCCGTGCCGCCGCCGGTGGGGCCGTCGGCGTCCGGCATGGCGACGCCCTTGAGGCCGGGACGGAACTTCTCGCTGCCGTAGGGGAAGCGCCTGGCCGTGGTGACCGGCGCCTCCTGGTCGTCCTTCTCGCGCAGATCCTGGTAGACCGCCCGAGCCCTCTTCGTGCCGAGCTTCGCTACCAGCGACTGGTACCACGCCGCGTTGGCGGCCTCCTGGCCACCGCCCTTGCCGAAGATGCCGCCGACGAGTGAGGCCACGTAGACGATGTCGGCGCGGGTCCAGTCCTCGGGCGTCTTCTGGAGGGCGGCGTACTCCGCGGGACAGCTGGGCGCCGCGACGGTGGGGCACAGCGCGTCCTGGGCGGCGTTGATGCCCTCGACGAAGGAGTCGACGGCGGCCAGCAGTCGAGGCCCGTCGTCCCCGGCCCGGTCGGCGGCCTTCTGGATCTGCGCGTCCGCCTCCTCGGGCGTGTAGTAGGCGGTACGCAGCTGCTCCTGGTCCATGGCCACGTTGCCGGGGCTGTCGCCGACGAACTCGGCCATCCGGGCCTGACCGGTGTGCCGCAGCACGTCCATGAGGAACATCCGGTCCTCGATGGCGGCGTAGCCGGCGCCGTACTCGACGTCCTCGAAGGTGTCGCCGTGGATGAACGGCACCCCGAAGGAGTCGCGCTCGATGGTCAGGCCGTCCGTCGGCGTCTCGCTGGAGACGACCTCGTCGGGAGTGAAACCGGCGTCCTTGAAGAGGTGGTCGAGGTCGGCCTGGTCGATCTGGTCGGGCTCGATGGTGTTGAGCTGGTCGTAGAGCTCGAGCTGGTCGGCGAAGTTCGTCGGGGTGGTCGGCGTCGCCGTGGTCGAGCCACCCAGCTGGACGACGTCGAGCGCCGTGGCGTTGCCGCTCGAGCCCGGCGGCAGGATGTTGCGCACCCCGGCGACCGGCGTGGCACGAGACGCATCGCCCTCACGGGCCGTGGCGGCACCGACGGTTCCGGCCAGGGCCAGGGCTCCGGCGGTCGCGAAGACGGCGGCCGCGGTGAGGCTGCGGCAGGTGCGAGGGCGGCTGGAGTTGCGGGTCACCACGTATCCGATCGGTCCGAGGGTGTGACGCTCTCCACAACGAACCAACGGGCGTGGGGATACGGCCTCGGGTGGCCTCGGGTGGCCTCGGGTGGCCTCGGGTGGCCTCGGGTGGCCTCGGGGCGCTGCCGGGGGTGGTGCAATGCGCACCGCGTTGGTGCACTGCGGTCATGGCCGATGAAGTGCGGGAGTGGCGGGAGGCGGTCGAGCGGGTCTGCGCTCTGGCCGGAACGGTCGACCCGGCACGCATGGCGCAGCGGGTGCCGGCGTGCCCGGGCTGGACCGGCCGAGACCTGCTCGCCCACATGGTGGGGCTGGGCGCCGATGTGTTGGCCGGCGACGAGCCGGACGATCACAACGACGCGTGGACCCAGGCCCAGGTCGACGACCGGTCGGACCGCACGGTGGCCGACCTCCTGCACGAGTGGCGATCCTTCGCCGACGAGCTTGCCGATGCGATGACCGAGCACGGCACTCGCCCGCTGTCCGACGTGATCATCCACGAGCAGGATCTGCGCGGGCTGCTCGGCGAGCCGGGCGGGGCCTCGTCGGTGGGCTTCGCGGTCGTGCGCGAGCGTCTGGCGGGCCGGTTCGCCCGACACGTGGAGTCCGCGGGGCACGGCTCGCTGGCGCTGGTGGGCGAGCAATGGACGTGGCTCTCCCCCGGACTGACATCCGCCTCGGACGCCGACGTCGAGCTCGCGGCGTCCGACTTCGACCTGGCTCGCGCGATCATGTCTCGGCGCTCTGCCCGTCAGCTGCGCTCCTGGACCACACGGGGCGACGTGGACCCGCTGCTCCGCTGCTTCGAGGTGCTCGGCGATCTCCCCGTCGAGGATCTCGACGACGGGCGGTCCTGACCCGTGCCACCCGGACGACCAGGGACGTAGGTTCGCGTCATGAGCGACTGGAACGACCAGATCATCGCCGAGTTCCGCGCCCACGAGGGCCGGGTCGGCGGCCAGTTCGAGGGAGCGCCGCTGTTGCTCCTGCACAGCACCGGCGCCAGGAGCGGGCAGGAGCGGGTGAGCCCGATGATGTACCAGGCGGTGGACGACGGCTACGCCGTGTTCGCGTCGAAGGCGGGCGCGCCCACCAACCCGGACTGGTACCACAATCTCGTGGCGAACCCGGAGGCCTCGATCGAGGTCGGCACCGACACGGTCGAGGTGACCGCGCGCGTGCTCGACCCGGCGGAACGAGAACCAGTGTGGGAGAAGCAGAAGCGCGACTACCCCGGCTTCGCCGACTACGAGTCGAAGACCGACCGCGTCATCCCCGTCGTGCTGCTGACCCGGCGCTGAGCTCGGTCACTGCGGACGCGGCGTGAGCCCGCGCTCGGCCATGAGTTCGTCGTACTTCCAGGCGTAGCCGATCATCCAGTGCGGCCGGTACCGGTAGATCCGGATGTCGTCGCCCCACTCCAGCGGCGACCCGCCGTAGTGCTGCGTCCAGTGCGCGAGGGTCTCGTCGAAGTCGCCGTCGCCCTGCGCCAACTCCTCCACGTGACCGTGGCTGAACACGGCGAGCTGCTCGTTGTCGACGTGAGCCACGCTCGCCGCGGGGCGATCGCGCAGGTGCCTGGCCTTGGCGGCCGTACCCGAGGTGCTGAACGACCATGTGCCGTGCAGGAAGTGCCCGTCGACGGCACTGATGCGCGGCTCACCCGACGCGGTCACGGTGGCGACCGACAGCACCCTCATCCCGGTGAGCAGTGCCACGAGGTCGGAGGCCGCGAGCACGCGTCTGCCCCCGATGATGCTGCGCAGGTGCTCGGTGGACCCTGCGTGCGAGGCGTCGAGGAGCTGCTGGAGCGCCTCGACCTCGGCGTCGGACTCGTACATCTGTGTGACGGTAACCCGACGCCGAGGCCTTGAGCGACCGGAGGGGCTACTGCGCCTTCACGACGTCGATGACGAACCAGAGCGTGGCGTTGCCGGGGATGGTGGAGCCGCTGCCCTGCGCGCCGTAGCCGAAGGCGGGTGGCATCTGGAGCAGCACCCGGCTGCCGACCTTGACGCCCGTCAGCCCGATGCCCCAGCCCTGGACGAGGCCGCTGAGCGGCTGGGTGAGCGGCTGGCCCTTGGAGTAGCTCTCGTCGAACGGGGCCTTGGCCTGGTAGGTCTCACCGAGGTAGTTGACGGTGACGGTGTCGGTGGCCTTGACCGCCGGACCGCTGCCCTGCTTGAGCACGACGCGCTGCACCGGGGTGGTGAGCTTGGGCTTCGAGATGCCGCTGAAGTCGAGACCGGTCGGCTGGCCGTTCTTCTCGACCACGGTCGGCTGGGTCGAGGCCGGGGCGTTGTGCACCTTGGAGTCGGACGGCGTGGGCGAGGTGGGCGCCTTCTTCACCAGGTCGGCGACGATGACGAGGCTGTCGTCGGCGCCCACCCCCATCTGCGAGTTGCCGCTCGTGCCGAACAGCGTCGAGGCAGGCGCCACGATGGCGACTCGGCTGCCGTACGTAGCACCGTCGAAGAGCTGGCCGAGCACGTCGGGCAGCTGGTCGCTGACCGGGATCGGCTCGGCGGTGCCCTGGTCGTAGTCGCTGTAGGCGGCCTTCTTCGTGGTGCCGTCGCCGATCCAGAGGTAGGTCGAGACCGTGTCGCCGCTGGCGATCTCCTCGCCCGAGCCCTCGACCAGGGTCGTGGCCTTGGGCGTCGTCGGGGCCTTGACCTCGTCCTCCCACTTCGGGGTGATCTCCTTGCCGACATCGCCGGTGAAGCTCACGCCGTCGAGCGAGCCCGAGGACGCCGAGGCCGACGACGACGCGTCGTCCTTCGCGGAGTCCGAGGAGTCGCCACCGCAGGCCACGAGAGCCGGGGACAGCAGGACGGTCAGGGCGAGAGCAGCCGCTGGGCGGTGCAGACGTCGAGGCACGAGACAACCTTCCAGAAAGGGGGAACCGCCACCGTAGCCAGCGAGCCTGAGCGGACCCTGTGGCGGCCCGGCGCGGACCAGAGCCACTAGCCTCGGGCTGCCACGCGCCCGGAGGGGGTGGATTGAGCGTGCCGCAGGACGAGTTCGGCGACTTCCAGACGCCGCTGCCGCTGGCGACCCAGTGCTTGCGGGTGCTCGGACTGCCCGACGACGCCCGGGTGCTCGAGCCCACCTGCGGGCGCGGGGCGTTCCTGGAGGCGGCGGCCGCCCTCAGCCCGGCGTCCGAGCGGCTGGGGCTCGAGCGGCACCCGGCGTACGTGGAGGAGGCGTCGCGCTGGGGCGAGGTGCGCGAGGCCAACGTGTTCGAGGTCGCGTTCGGCGACCTCCCGTGGCGCACGCAGGGGCCGCTCGTGGTCGTCGGCAACCCGCCGTGGGTGACCTCGGCCGCGCTGGCGCGGCTGGGCTCGGACAACCTGCCGGTCAAGTCGAATCGCCGCGGCGCGCGCGGGATCGACGCCCTGCTCGGCTCGTCGAACTTCGACGTGTGCGAGTACGTGATCGAGAAGATCCTCACCGAGCACCGGGGTGAGCCGATGAGTCTCGGGATGCTGTGCAAGACGCAGGTGGCACGCAACCTGCTCGCGTATGCGGCGGCGTCCGGTCTGCCCGTCACGGACTCGGCGGTGTACCGCGTCGACTCGACGCGGTGGTTCGGCGCGAACGTCGACGCCTGCTGGCTGGTGATGCGACTGGACCCTGGCGCGACGCCGCGCTACGTGACATCGGTGTGGGACGACGTGTTCGCGCCGCACGCGACGCCGTCGCGGCGGTTCGGGGTCGTGGACGGCCTCCTCGTGGCCGACGTCGACCGGTACTCGAGCGTGCGCGAGGGCGACGGGATCTGCCCGTACGAGTGGCGCTCCGGGCTCAAGCACGACGCCGCGGCCGTGTTCGAGCTCGTGGCCGCCTCCGGGCCGACCACGCGTGACGGTCGAGTGCTCGAGGTGGAGTCGGAGTACCTGCTGCCGCTGCTCAAGAGCACCGACGTGTTCCGCGGCCGGCACCGCGAGCTCAGCCGCTGGGTGATCGTGCCGCAGCGGACCTTCGGCGAGGAGACCGCCTCACTGGAGCAGCGCGCACCCCGGTTGTGGGCCTACCTGCTCTCGCACGCCCGGGTGCTCGATGCTCGCCGTTCCTCGATCTACCGCAATCGGCCACGCTTCACCGTGTTCGGGCACGGCGAGTACACCTACGCCCCGTACAAGGTGGCGGTGTCGGGGCTGCACGAGCAGCCGGTCTTCCGGCTGGTGGCGCCGCTCGCCGACCGGCCCGTCGTACTCGACGACACCTGCTACTTCCTGCCCTTCTCCGACCCGACCGAGGCGGCGCTCGTGACCGCTGCCTTGAACAGCAAGGGCTGCCGCGACCTCATCGAGTCGCTGGTCTTTTGGGACGCCAAGCGCCCGATCACCAAGCGACTGCTGTCACGGCTCGACCTGCGTCGACTGCCCCACGACCGCGACGACCTGCTCGCGCGCGCCGCCGGCCTCGCCCGTGAGGCCGGGCTCGGATGGGACGACGAGTGGGCCAGCGGCCTGCTGAGGGGCTGGTAGGGCGGCATGCGGGTGCTGGCGGCACGGCGAGCCGCTCGGTCGCCCTGGGCGAGTCCGGTCGGTCGCGAAACCACCGGACCCCACGGCCTCGCGACGTAGGCTGGGCGCACCCCGCAGGTCGGCGCGGAACGGTGCGCCGGTCCCGGTCGGCGCCCTGCACCGACCGGGACCACCCTCGTGGGGTGGCGGCCGTCACTGCGTCGTCCAGACGACACGACTCAAAGAGCCCCCTGGCGAGTCGTCGGCTCGGTACGGTCTGGATGGAGGGATGCATGCTGACGGGAGAGCAGTGGAGCCGGCGCGTCATGGACGCGGCGGACGAGGGCATCTGGGTCGTTGACCCCCAGGGCCGGACGGTCGACGCGAACGCAGCGGCGGCCCGGCTGCTGGGTCGCGCACTCGAGGAGATGCCCGGCCTCTCGGTCGCCGAGACCCTCGACGACCTGGGCCGCGCACAGTGGCAGGCGCACCTCGACGCCGTGCGTCGCTCCGGGGCGAGCGTCGGGGACCACCACGAGGTCGAGTGCCTCTTGCACCGTCCCGACGGCACCGAGTTGTGGGCCACGGTCCGCCAGGGGTTCCTCCTCGACGAGACCGGCGGGCTCGAAGCCCTCGTGCTGACCTTCACCGACCACAGCGAGCGGCGCCGACTGCTCGCCGAGTTGCGTCTCATTGAGCAGCGCCAGCGCGAAGCCGAGTACATCGCCCGGCTCGGCTCCTGGACCTGGAGCCCAGACGGGGGCTTCCAGTTCAGCGAGGGCGTCCGGCGTCTCTACGGCGATCGGGTCGAGCAGGTCTTCGCCTCCTACGACTCGTTCCTCGCGGCGCTCCACCCCGAGGACGTCGATCGCGTGCAGGCGGCGGTCACGGCGGCCGGTGAGGCCGGCGAGCCCTTCGAGTTCGAGGCTCGCGTGCACGGCCCGCACGGTTGGATGTGGATCCGCGGCCGGGGGTTGTCGGAGTACGACGCCGACGGCACGCTCGTCAGCGTCACCGGTGTGCACCAGGACATCACGCGGGCCCGTGACACCGACGACGCACTGCAAGATCTCGTCACCCAGAACTCCCTCATGCAGGCCTTGGCCACCGCCGCCAACGAGGCGACGTCCTTGCACGACGTCCTCGGCCAGGCCAAGCACCTGGTGCTGCTGCACGACGACTGGGACCGCGCCCGTGCCTACACCCCGGACGGGCTCGGCGGGCTGAGCCCCTACCACGTCGACGACGCCGACCGCCTCGAGGACGAGCAGCAGACCGAGCCGGGCCTGCTTGCCCGCGAACGACGAGCCGCCGCGGACGCCCTGAACAGCCGCGAGGCGGTGTGGGACGACGAGACCCGGCTCACCGTGGCCTTCCCGATCCTGCTCGACGACGAGGTGGTGGCGGTCGTGGCCATCACCTCGCGCCCGCCGCTGTACCGGCACGAGATGATCGCGTCGATGACCACCCAGGTCGCCGACCAGCTTGCCCGGGTGGCCGAGCGGGAGCGGCAGGCACTCGCCGTGGCCGAGGCGCGTGACCGCGCCGTCGAAGCGTCGCGGCACAAGTCGGAGTTCCTCGCCACGATGAGCCACGAGATCCGCACCCCGCTCAACGGCATCGTCGGGCTCACCGAGTTGCTGGGCCGCACCCAGCTCGACGACAAGCAACGGCATCTCGTCTCCGGCGTCGACCTCTCCGGTCGTCAGCTCATGGCCGTCATCAACGACATCCTCGACTTCTCCAAGATCGAGGCGGGTCACCTCTCGCTCGAGGAGGTCGACTTCGAGGTGCGCACGGTGCTCGACCAGGTGTCGGGCGTCGTCGGCGAGGCCGCGCGCGCGAAGGGCCTGGACCTCGGTGTCTCCTGCGCCCCCGACGTCCCCGAGGTCGTCAACGGCGACCCCACCCGGCTGCTGCAGGTGCTCATCAACCTGGGGTCGAACGCGGTGAAGTTCACCTCCAGCGGCGGCGTCGACATCCGTGCCAGTGTGGTGGCGACGGCAGACCAGGGCCGGGGGCTCGTGCTGGGCGTGGAGGTGCGCGACACCGGCGTGGGCGTGGACCCGGAGCGCGCGGCGTCCATCTTCCAGCCCTTCAGCCAGGCCGATGCCTCGACCACCCGGCGCTACGGGGGCACCGGACTCGGCCTGGCCATCTGCCGCGAGATCGTGACCGCCACGGGCGGCGACATCGGGGTGCGGCCGGCGCAAGGCGGCGGCTCGGTCTTCTGGTTCGAGATGCCGTTGGCCTCCTCGCGCGGCACCCGCATGGACGACCCCGCGGCGGGCGTGCGCACCCAGCTCGAGGGGCTCCAGGTGCTCGTGGTCGATGACGTGGCGACGAACCGGGAGATCCTCACCGAACAGCTGTCGTGGTGGGGCGTCGACCCCATCGCCGTGCCCGACGCGGCGTCCGCGCTGCAGGTGGTCAGACAGCGTCGCGTCGACGTCGTGGTGCTCGACATGGCGATGCCGGAGATCGACGGGTTGATGCTGGCCGACCTGCTGCGCCGCGAACCCGCGACCGGCGATGCTCGCCTGGTCATGCTGACCTCGGGCCTACCGCTGCCCTCTGCCACGCTCGCCGAGCACGGCATCCGTGAATGCCTGAGCAAGCCCGTGCCGTCGGGCGCGCTGCGCGACCTCCTCCTGCGCGTGCGCCCCGGGGTCACGCGGGGCGAGGTCGGTGTCGCCGAGACCATGGTCACCCGCCCCGGCCGCGTGCTCGTGGTCGAGGACAACGAGATCAACCGCGTGGTCGCGACGGGCTTCTTGGAGTCGTGGGGGCTGCGTCCCGATACGGCCGTCGACGGAGTCGAGGCGCTCGAGATGCTGGAGCGCTCGAGCTATGACCTGGTGCTCATGGACGTGCAGATGCCGCGCCTCGACGGCTACGCGACGACCCGGGCGCTGCGCGAGCGGGAGCGCGCGGGCGACGCACGCCGCACCCCCGTGGTGGCCATGACCGCCTCGGCGGTCCGCGGGGAGCGCGAGCGAGCCCTCGAGGCCGGCATGGACGACTTCTTGACCAAACCCGTCGTGGGCGTGCGTCTGAGCGCGGTGGTCGAGCGCTGGCTGCCGACGGTCGAGACGACCGAGGATCCCGCTGCCCCCGACGATCCGGGGGCTGCGGATGCGGGGGCTGCGGGTGCGGGGGCTGCCGATGCGGGGGCTGCGGATGCGGGGACTGCGGATGCGGGGGCTGCGGATGCGGGGGCTGCCGGTCCGGCGCCGGGAGCCGAGGCGAACGCGGCGGCCCCGCCCGCCGACGCGTCGCTCGTCGTCCTCGACGTCGAGCGCCTCGACGAGCTCGCCGAGTTGAGCCCGGACGGCCGTTACCTGCGCACCGCCGTGGGCCGCTTCGGCGACCGCGCGACGGCGCTCGTCGACGACGTGCGCGACGCCCCCGACGAGGAGTCTCGCGGCCGTGCGGCGCACGCCCTGGCCGGTGCCGCCTCGAACCTCGGCCTGGTGCGGCTGACCGACCTCGCCCGGGGTATCGAGACCCGGGCCCGCGCCGGCGAGGTGGGCCCGACCCCGCCCGACCTGGAGGAAGCCAGCCTGCGCGAGGCCCTCGAGGAGGGTCAGGCCGCCCTCACGATGTACGTCGCCGATCGCGGCTGGGCCGACCAGGAGCCCTCGCCGTAGGAGCACCGCCCCTGGAACCACACCGGGCGGGTCGGGCTCGGTTGCTCAACCTCGGGCCGTCTGACGCACGGTCGCACGGGCGCGGCCCGGTGTGAGAGCGAGATCCGATCTCACACCGGGTTCTCCCTCGCCTCGAGGCTCGTGGGGCGGGTGGGGCTTGAACCCACGACCCAAGGATTATGAGTCCTCTGCTCTGACCGACTGAGCTACCGCCCCGGGTGCCGGGCTCGACCCGGACAGGCGTGACCGTACCGGGCCAGCGGCAACGCCGGCCCACTACGTCCCCCCACGTCGGCCCGTGGGCGACCCGGTCTGGCCGCGGACGCCGTCGGGCCCCACGTCCGGGGGGAGACGTGGGGCCCGTGACCGTCACTCGGGGGATGGCCGCGATCATGGCCCGTGGCGGTATGAACAGCATGCCCCGACGCAGGGTGATACACACCACATTTCACCCTGACGGGTGATGCCGTCGGCCGTGTGGCGCCCGACTTGTCCAGACCGGTGCCTAGCATGGCCGCGTGGGTGAGCGCTGATGCAACCGTTGACGGCCGCGGACCTGCCTCCCCTGACCTGGGCACGGTTCGCCTCGTCGTGGTCACTGGAGCCGGTCTGGCTGATTGTCTGCGCAACGTTGGCGACCGGCTACCTCGTCGCGTTCCGCACCGCCGCGCACCAGGGTCGCCGGTTGCCCCTCTGGCGCGCGGTGTCCTTCTGCGCGGGGACGTCGACCGCGTGGGTCGTCGTCGCCTCCGCCGTCGGCGGGTACTCGACGTCCCTGTTCTGGATGCACATGGTCATGCATCTCGCATTGATCATGCTCGTGCCCGCCCTGCTGGTGCTCGGGCGGCCGCTGACCGTGCTCGTCGCGGCGACCTCGGCCGGCGCCGACAGCGGCCTGGCCCACGCCCTGCGCGGCCGCCTAACCGGGACGCTCCTCTCCCCCGCCGCGGGCCTGGTGGTCTACACCCTCGTCGTGGTGGGCACCCACCTCACCGACTTCCTCGACCAGGTCGTGGTGCATCCCTGGCTCGCGGACGGCGAGCAGGCGCTCTACGTGGTCGCCGGCGTCCTGTTCCTGATGCCGTTGCTGGGCGACGAGCCGCTGCGCAGGGATCCTTCGCACCTCTTCAGACTCGGTCTGCTGGTGGTCGCGATGGTGCCCGACACGATCGTGGGGATCGTGTTGCTCCAGGCCTCGGCGGCGCCCTTCCCGGGCATGATCGCCGCCCGGCCGGCGTGGGCACTGGACGGTCTCGACGACGTGCACGTGGGTGGTGCGCTCATGTGGGCCGGCGGCGACGCGCTGATGATGGCCATCGCGGTGGCCCTGGTCATCGCGATCGTCACCTCGCCCGCGCGCCGAGCGCACATGATCGGTCCGTGGCTGGAGGGGGTGCGCGCGAGCACGCTCTCGGAGCGGTCGGCCTTCGACTCCCCTCCGGACGACGCCGCGAGCGGTCCGCACGCCCCCGTCGACGCCGACAGCGACGAGGCGTTCGAGGCCTACAACGCCATGCTCGCCCGACTGCGCGGGAGCGAGGAATCGTGACCCCAGCGGCCCTCGACACGTCGTGCAACGGCCGGCCGGCGACGATCGCCAGCACCCACGCCCGTCGCCTTCTGAACGCAGGAGCGCGGCCCCGCCACGACGCGGGGCCAGAGCATGTCGATCCTGCCCGGGCACCTGAGCGCGCGGGTGCCGCGCCGGGGCCGGTCGCGACCCGGGAGGAATGGGGACACGACGGGCATCAGCCCCTTCCCGGCGCAGTTGGACGGTCGAGTCGGTGAGCAGTCAGTCGGTCGACTCCCCCGCCGCACCGCTCGACACCGAGACCGTCGTGCTCACCGTCACCGGCATGACCTGCGGCGCCTGTGCCGTCCGCGTGCAGCGCAAGCTGGGCAAGCTCGACGGGGTGCAGGCCGCGGTCAACTACGCCACCGGCCGGGCCCGCGTCTCGGTGCCCGCGGGGCTCGAGGTCGGCGTCTTGGTGGAGGCGGTCGAGAAGGCCGGCTACGGCGCCGAGCCGCTCGGCGCCGGCGGCACCCGAGCAGACGCCGGCGCCCAGCGCGACGCCGTGCGCTCGCTGTGGCCGCGCCTCGCCGTGGCCATGCTGCTGTGTGCCCCGCTCGGCGACCTCTCCTTCGAGATGGTGTTGGCCCCTCAGCTGCGGTTCCCTGGCTGGCAGTGGCTCCTACTGGCGCTGACCCTGCCCCTGGTCACCTGGTGCGCGTGGCCCTTCCATCGGGCAGCCGTGCGCGCGGCCCGGCACCGCACGACCTCGATGGACACCCTCGTCTCGCTCGGACTGGTCGCCGCCACCGGCTGGTCGGTGTACACGATGTTCTTCGTCGACGCCGACACCGAGGGCGTCAGCGCCTGGGGACTGCTGTTCCGGCCCAGCGGCTCGATCTACCTCGACGTCTGCGCCGGCGTCACGACGTTCGTGCTCGCCGGCCGTCTCGCCGAGGCACGCTCGAAGCAGAGTGCCGGCGAGGCGCTGCGCGAACTGGCCTCGGCGCGGCAGCGCGACGTGTCCTTGCTGCTGCCCGACGGCACCGAGCAGCGCGTTCCCGTGGAGGCGCTCGACGAGGGCGACCTCTTCGTCGTCCGCCCCGGCGAGCAGGTGGCGACCGACGGCGAGGTGATCGACGGCCTGGCCGGGGTCGACGCGCACGCGATGACCGGCGAGTCCGCCCTGGCCACGGCCGAGACCGGCAGCAGCGTGCTCGGCGGCACCACGGCCGTCGACGGCCGGCTCACGGTACGTGCCACCCGGCGGGCCGCGGAGTCGGCCGTCGCCCAGCTGGTGGAGCTCGTCGAGCGCGCCCAGGGCGAGAAAGCCGCCGTGCAGCGGTTGGCCGACCGCGTCAGCAGCGTCTTCGTGCCCACCGTCATCGCGCTGGCCGTGGCGACCTGGGCCGTCTGGATGCTCGCCACCGGCTCACTGGTGCGCTCCTTCGACCCCGCCCTCTCCGTGCTCATCATCGCCTGCCCGTGCGCACTGGGTCTGGCGACGCCGATGGCACTCATGGTCGCCGCCGGCCGCGGTGCCCGCCTGGGCGTGTTCGTGAAGTCGCAGCAGGCCCTGGAGTCGGCACGCGCCATCGACACCGTCGTGCTCGACAAGACCGGCACCCTCACGCACGGTGCCATGACCGTGCGGGAGGTCGAGGTGGCGGCAACCGACGGCCTGGAGCCCGAGGGCCTGCTCCGGCTCGCGGCGGCCGTCGAGCAGGACGCCGAGCACGCTGTCGCGCGCGGCATCGTCGCCCACGCCTCGTCCCGGGGGCTCGACCTGCCCACCGTCGACGAGTTCGCCACGATGCCCGGGCTCGGTGCGCGTGGTATCGCCGCCGGGCACGCGGTGCTCGTCGGCTCGCCCCGGCTGCTCGCCCGGGGTGACCTGGCGTTGGGCGAGCCACTCGAGCGGTGGCATGCCCAGAGGGCGGCGGAGGGTGCCACGGTCGTGTTCGTCGTCGTCGACGGCGAGGTGGCCGGCGGCATCGCGCTCACCGACACCGTGCGCCCCAGTGCTGCCGCTGCGGTCGCCGAGCTGCACGCCCTCGGGCTGCGCACGGTGCTGCTCAGCGGCGACCACGAGGCAGCCGTACGAGCGACCGCCGACGCGGTGGGCATCGACGAGGTGCTCGCCGAGGTGCTGCCGGCCGACAAGGCGCAGGCCGTGGCCGACCTGCGCACCGCGGGGCGCTCTGTCGCGATGGTCGGCGACGGCATCAACGACGCGCCGGCCTTGGCCGGATCCGACCTGGGGCTGGCCATGATCGACGGCACGGAGGTGGCCATGGAAGCGGCCGACGTGCTGGTGCTCGGTGAGGATCTGCAGGCGGTGCCGGACGCCGTCCGGCTGGCACGGGCGACGCTGCGCACCATCCGGGGCAACCTGGTGTGGGCGTTCGGCTACAACGTCGCAGCGCTGCCCCTGGCGGCCGCCGGGCTGCTCAACCCGCTCGTCGCCGCCGCCGCGATGGCGCTCTCATCGTTGCTGGTGGTCACCAACAGCCTGCGACTGCGCTCCGTCGGTGGCGCCCGAACGTTGGTCACCGAGCGAGGTGTCCGGTCCTGACGGTGGTCCTGACGGCGATCCTGACGGCGGCCCGGCCGAGCCCGTGAACGGTGCCGTCGACACCGGACTCGACCCCCTGAGGCCGGCACCACGCCGGCGCGGTCACTCACGGGGCCGCTCGGCGACGCGGGTACGACGGGCTGGGGAACGCGGCCCCCTCACCCCGCGGGAGGAGCCGTGGTCGCCGGCGCGACGTAACGTGGACACATGCCTTCGAACACAGATACGAACGAGCCGAACCAGCCGACCGGGCCGGAGGTCATCGGCGCCGACACCCCGGACCCGTCAGCCACGGAGAAGGATCCAGACCAGTGGGTCACCGGCGACGAGCCGATGACCGGGGCGCAGCGCAGCTACCTCGACACGCTCGCCCGCGAGGCCGGCGAGACGTTGTCCACCGACCTCACCAAGGCCGAGGCGTCCGAGCACATCGACCGGCTTCAGCAGAAGACGGGCAAGGGCTGAGAGATCTGGCCCGCGGCCACCGACTCGACCGTCGCCGCGCAACGCCAAGGGCCCAGCGGCATGACCGCTGGGCCCTCACTCTGCTCCCCCGGTTGGACTCGAACCAACAACCCTCCGGTTAACAGCCGAATGCTCTGCCAGTTGAGCTACAGGGGATCGCTGTGCAGCGGGCACACACTAGCAACCGGGGCACGCGGCACCGAAATCGACCGACCCCGGGCGCGACGAGGGGCGGCTAGGCGTCGCCGACCATGTCGCGCGCCCGCCCCAGGGCCGTCCGGGCCGCCTCACGGACGGCGGGCGAGTCCGGGTCGACGCCCTCGTCGTACTCGTAGAGCCATCGCACCGGCTGGTCGCCGGCGGGGGCTCGGCGGGCGATGACGCGCAGGCCCCGACGTCCGGCGACGGGCACGTGCAGTTGGTAGACGACGCTCGCAGTGACGCGTTCGCGCAGGAGACCGAGCAGCCGGCCTGGGTCGACGAGCGTCCATGTGTGCTCGGGCCGCTGCTCGCCGAACGTGCCGACCTCGCTCAGCCGCAGCACCGAGGTCTCGGAGTCCCAGTCCGAGGCCTGGACCTGCTCCCAGGGGATCCGCGCCGAGGCGCTCCACCCGGTGTCGGACTCGCACTCGTAGAACGCGTCCCGCGTGCCCACCAGCACGATGCCCTCGACGGTGGTCGCCCACGCGAGCACCCGCTCCCTCGGGCCGACGTCGACCTGCGGACGGCCGCCGCGCACCCGAGACCCCAACCGACCCCTCACAACTCCACCAGCCGGTCGCGCAGCGCCCGACGGTGCTGCTCCAGAGCGGCGAGCTCGCCGAACATCTTGTTGTAGACCTCCACGTGCTCGACCGGGTTGGTGCGCTGGAGCTTGGACTTGACGGCGTCGATGCGCCGCGCGGTGGTGAGCTCGAGCAGCCGCAGCACGTGGTAGGCGACGTACTCGGCGTTCGGCTCCTTCTGGGTCTTCAGCGGCTCGACCGCCAGCGCCGCGATGGCCGAGGAGACCTCGGGTTGGTCGGCTGCGTCGCGCAGTCGCGCGGGCCACGACACATCGCCCGAGCCGGCGACCGGGCCACCCTGTGCGGCCACGACCTCCCATACCCCGCGGTAGACGGGGTGGGTGAAGTCGGCCGGACCGATGTCGCCGCTGCTGCGGCCGATCACCATCGGGTGCTGCACCACCAGCTTGAGCGTCTCTCGCTCCAGCCCGAACCGCGGATCGTCGAGCGGCGGCACCCGCCGGCGCTCGGACGACGCGGCTGCGGACGCCGGTTCTGCGCGAGCGCCGCGAGGGCCGGACGCGGCGTCCTGCGCCGGCCTGCTCGCCGCGCGCCGAACCTCGGCGCGGGCTTCGTCGGGGTCGACGCCCACCATCTGAGCGAGCTCACGGGTGAAGGCATCGACCTTGGCGCGGTCGCGCACGCTGCCGACCAGCTTGGCGCCCTCGCGCAGCGCGTCGACACGACTGTCGGCCCGGTCGAGGTCGAAGCCGGCCACCACCTCGGCGAGGGCGAAGCGGTAGAGCGGCATGCGCCGGGCCACGAGCTCGCGCACGGCCGCCGCGCCGGCCTCGAGGTCGCCGTCCTTGCTCAGACGCAGGTCGCACGGGTCGAGCCCGTTGGGCTCGACGGCCGCGTAGGTCTGGGAGACGAAGTTGCTGTCGCCCTTGAACGCCTTGAGGGCGGCGGCCCGGCCGGCGGCGTCGCCGTCGAAGGTGAAGATCACCTCGCCTCGCAGGTCGTCGTGCTCGTTGAGGAAGCGGCGCAGCACCCGGCTGTGCTCGTCGCCGAACGCCGTGCCGCAGGAGGCGACCGCGGTGCCGACCCCGGAGAGGTGGCAGGCCATCACGTCGGTGTAGCCCTCGACCACGACGGCCTGCCGGGTGCGGCCGATCTCCTTGCGCGCGAGGTCGATGCCGTAGAGCACCTGCGACTTCTTGTACAGCGGCGTCTCGGCGGTGTTGAGGTACTTGGCGTCGATGCGGTCGTCGTCGCGGATGCGGCGGGCACCGAAGCCGATGGTGTCGCCGCTCGGTTCGCGGATCGGCCACAGCAGCCGGCCACGGAACTTGTCGTACGGCGATCTCCCCACCGCGACCAGACCGCCGACCGTGAGCTCCTCGACCGTGAAGCCCTTGGACCGTAGGTGCTTGAACAGCGCCTCGCCCTCGTTCGGTGCGTAGCCGAGGCCGAAGGTGAGCGCGGCATCGCGGTCGAAGCCGCGATCGATGAGGAACTGCCGGGCCACCGCCGCCTCGGGCGAGTTCAGCTGCTCGGCGTACCACTCCTGGGCGGCGTTGTGAGCCTCGAGCAGCCGGTTGCGCCGCGGGCCCTGGGGCCGCTCGGCCGGCCCGTCGCCCTCCTCGCGCTGGAGCGCCACGCCGAACTTGTCGGCCAGCCGCTCGACGGCCTCCCCGAACGAGAGCGCGTCCATCTTCATGAGGAAGGTGATGACGTCGCCGCCCTCGCCGCAACCGAAGCAGTTGCCGGTCAGGATGTTGTCTTCGAGAGTGAAGGCGTGTCCGTCCTCGACCTCGGCGCAGAAGACCTCTTCGACGCGGTCGGTCCACTCGACCCGACGGACCACCCAGCCACGTCGAGCGAACTTCTTCTCGTTCTCCTCGAAACGGCGCCGGTGCTCGTCGATGAGGAAGAAGTCCTCCTGGAGATCCTCGGTCTCCAGGTGAACCCGGTGCAGCTCGGAAGGTTCGCCGTCGGGGAAACCCTGCCGGACCTGCGTGGTGATGCCGTAGGTGCCGATGCCCAGTCTCGTGCACACGTCGCGGACGAACTCGAGATCGGCCCCATCGGCCGAGTTCAAGATCGCGGTTCCGTCGTGCGCCACACAGCCATCGGCGGCGAAGTAGCCCGCCAGCCAGCCGTAGAGGTACGACACCGACTCAGAGAGTGGCGGGAGATCCTTGAAGAACGCCGGGAGGTCGTGCACCAAGAGGTTCGGTCCGGTGGCCGAGACGTGGCTGGTCGAGAACCACTTGAGCATCACCTCGTCCTTCGGCGGGCACAGCAGGGCTCTTGCGCCGGTGCCGGCGCGCGTGCCGTTCCCGTAGGTGAACCCGTGCGCGATGCCGAAGGGGGAGGGTCGGCTCCGGCGGATGCGGGACCGGGGGTACCTGGCCACCAGCGAGTGTCCGGGTGCGAGTTCGGCCGTCGTCAGTTCACGTTCCGCTGACCGCGTCGGCCCGGCCCGGACGAACCAGCGATGGCCGTCGGTGGCGTAGAGCTCCTTGGTCTGGCGGTCGCGCGTGAGCGTGATGTGCATCAGTCGCTGGGTGCCGTAGGACCGGAACGGAGCCGAGATCCAGTCCCCGTGCCGGTTGAGGACCGTGTGCTCGCCGCCCGCGAGCTCTGCGATCGGCCGCGGCCCTTGGGCCGTCAGGACGCGCGTCTCACCCGCCAGGCAATGGAAGAACCCGCGACTCGGTGTCACATGGAACGACGGCGTCTTCTCGTCGTGGAAGGGGCACAGCCCCTTCTGGGAGCCACCTCCGGCGTTGCGCAGCGCGACGTACTGGCTGACGACGTCGTCGATGTTGGCCTTCTCGCGCACCTCCGCGATGCTCTGCTCACGGATCCGGCCCACCACGGACGCGATCCTACGCAGGCGCGCCGAGGCTCAGTAGGCGCCGGTCATCACGTTGTGGAGAACCTCTCCCGCGGCGTACCGCTCGAGCTGCTCACGCACCAGCCGGTGGGCGCGCGGCCACATGGCGCTCGACGCACCGCCCACGTGCGGACTGATGAGCAGGTTCGGCGCACCCCACCACGGGCTGTCGGACGGCAAGGGCTCGGTGTCGACCACGTCGACAGCCGCGTGCAGCCGCTCGGAGCGCAGCTCTGCGAGCAGGGCGTCGGTGTCGACGACGCCGCCGCGGGCCATGTTGACCAGCAGCGCGTCGTCCTTCATACGGGCCAGGAACCCGGCGTCGACCAGTCCGCGGGTCTCGTCGGTGAGCGGCACGATGAGGATGACGACATCGGCGTCGGGCACGAGGTCGGGCAGCTCGGAGAACCCGTGGACCCAGCCGGCCTCGGTCTCACGCGCGGTGCGCGCCACCCGCACCACCTCGGTCTCGAAGGGCAGCAGCCGCGCCTCGATCGCCTGCCCGATGGAGCCGTAGCCGACCAGCAGCACCCGCTTGTCGGCGAGCGCCGGGCGCCAGCGGGTGTTCCAACGGTGCTCGTCCTGATCGCGGGTCATACCGGGGACGTCGCGCAGCGAGGCGAGGGTGAGGGCGAGGGTCAGCTCGGCGGTGGAGGTGTCGTGAATGCCGCGCCCGTTGCACAGCGTCACACCGGCCGGCACCCGGTCGCGCACGTTGTCGACGCCCGCCGAGAGCACCTGCACGACCTCGAGCGAGCCCATCTGCGGCAGTACGTCTCCCACGTCGGCGCTCATGCCGTACGGCGCCACGTAGAAGCGCACGTCGCTCACCGAGGCGGGCACCTGGTCGCGTGGGTCGACCACCTCGTAGCGCAACCCCGACGGCGGCTCGCCGAGCTCGCTGGGGTCGAACGGCAGCCAGACCAAGGGTGCGTCACTCACGCTCTCGAACCTACCGGGCGGGGTGGGCGCGCAACCGCTCCCACCGGGCGAGTGCGGAGGCGTCGGTGAGCGAGGCGACCTGGTCGATCACCACTCGAAGCCGCGCGGCGTCGTCCCTCGCCTCTCGCCAGTCGTCGGCGAAAGGCCGGTCCAGCGAGTCGGGCGCGCCCCCGACCAGCCCCTCCACCACCTCGGTGAGCAACTCGCGCTGGCGCTCCATGGCTCGCAGCCTGTCCTCGGCCTGCATCACGTAATGGGCCGCGATGCCCTTGAGCACGGCCATCTCCAGTCGCGAGCTCTCCGGCACGACCAGGTCGGCGCGGTAGCGCACGATCGGCCCGTCCGCCGAGGCGCGCGTGGCCTGCTGGGCGGCGCCGCAGAAGCGCCCGATGAGGTCGCTGGTGAGGTTCTTCAGCGCAGCCAGACTGCGCCGGCTGCCGTCGTGCGGGGTGGCGGGCCACGACTCCACCGAGCGGAGCCCGGACAAGACGTCGTCGAGCAGGTCGTCGCTCGCATCGGGGCGGTACCACGCACGCACGGTGTCCCACACCGCCGCCGTGTCGAGCGCCGTGAGGTCGATGCGTCCGGCGACGACGCCGTCCTCGACGTCGTGCACCGAGTAGGCGACGTCGTCGGCGAGGTCCATGACCTGCGCCTCCACGCAGCGCCGGATGCCGAACGGCGCCCCGCGTCGCAGCCAGGTGAACACCGGGAGGTCGTCGTCGAAGACCCCGAACTTGGCCACCTCTCGGGGCGAGCCGTCGGCGTGCACGCCGCCGGGCCTCTCCGCCTCGGCCAGGGGCCAGGGGTACTTCGTGCAGGCGTCGAGGGTGGCGCGCGTGAGGTTGAGGCCGGCCGAGCGGCCGCGCTCGTCGAACGTCTTGGACTCCAGCCGCGTCAGCAGCCGTAGCGTCTGGGCGTTGCCCTCGAACCCGCCGCAGTCGACCGCGAGGTCGGCGAGCACCCGCTCACCGTTGTGACCGAAGGGCGGGTGGCCGAGGTCGTGCGCGAGCGCGGCGGTCTCGGCGATGTCGGGCTGGCTGCCCAGGGCGCGGGAGAGATCGCGCGCCACCTGGGCCACCTCGAGGCTGTGGGTGAGCCGGTTGCGCACGAAGTCGTCGCTCTGCGGCCCCACCACCTGGGTCTTCGCAGCCAGCCGACGCGACGACGCCGCGTGCACCACCCGGGCGCGGTCGCGCTCGAACGGCGTGCGCTCGGGCGCCTCGACCCGCTTAGGCGGCTCGGGCACGATGCGCTCGCGGGCGGCCGCGTCGTAGAGCTGGTCGGCGTCCATCGGCGCGAGCCTAGAGCAGGCTGCTGCCGCTACCGTGAGCGCACACAACTGGCGCGGGTGGGACACCACCGGGGAGTGACGTCGCGAGCATCGACCGCCTGGGTGCTCACCACCGACCCGGGAGCGCCATGACCAGGATCCTGCACCTCTCCGACACCCACATCTCCCGCACCGGCCCCGACATGGACGGCGTCGACGCTGTCGGCGCCCTCGAAGGGCTGCTGCGCGACGTACGCCACGTGCCCGGCCTGGACGCCGTCGTCGTCAGCGGCGACGTAGCCGACGACGGCTCGGCGGCCGGATGCCACACCGTGCGCGAGCGGGTCGGGGCGTTCGCGGCGGGGCGAGGCATCCCGCACCTCTACTGCACCGGCAACCACGATGCTCGGTCAGCGTTCCGGGAGGCGTTGGGGTCGGGGCACCTCGGCCCTGGCGGGGAGAACCGCGGTCGTCCCCTGGCCGGAACGGAAGGCGCCTGCGCCGCGGTGAGCGAGATCGCCGGGGTCCGCGTGATCACGCTCGACAGCCTGGTGCCGGGGCAGACCCACGGCCTGCTGGGCGACCAGCAACTGGCGGCCCTCGCGGACGAGCTCGCCACGGCGTCCGAACGCGGCACCGCGCTGGTGCTGCACCACCCGCCGCTGGGCATCGAGTGGATCCCGAGCGTGAGACGCGTGGTGCTCCACGACATCGACGCGCTGGCGTCGGTGGTGCGGGGCAGCGAGGTGCGGGCGATCCTCACCGGCCACCTGCACTTCGCGCACCTCGGCCACCTGGCCGGCGTGCCCACGTGGGTCACCCCCGGCGTGGTGACCCGCATCGACACCACCGCTCCAGCCCACCTCGTGCGCGGCGTGCTCGGGGCCGGCGCGACCGTGGTCGATCTGCCGGACGACGGCGGCGCGCCCGGTTTCCACGTGCTGCACGCCCGTGATCATCGCGCCGGCGAGCAGGTGTACCTCTACGACGCCGAGACCGGCGCTGACGCGCGGGAGTAGGTCAGGCGGAGCAAGGAGCACGCTCATCGTGCTGCGCATGCGCCGCACGATGGAGCAGGCCGATGATCCAGGCACTCGGGGCGACGCTCGCCACCACCGATGCGCGCATGGCCCGCGCGCCCGGAGTCCGCGCTGGGGTCAGCGTGGCCGCCTGACGCTTTCTCAGTAGACCGACACGTGCACGTGGTCGTAGTGGTTGGCTGTGGTGGAGCCACGGTCCTCCATGCCGCGCCAGCCCTCGCTGGAGCGCTGCACCGACCAGATGTGCTGGGAGTAGATGACGTAGCTGACGCCCAGCTCGGAGGCGTGCGCACGGACGAAGTCCGCGATGGCCCAACCCTCGGAGCCCGAGACCATGATGTCGACCGCGTGCCCGGTGGCGTGGTCGGTCTCGCCGCCACGGAAGTAGCCGTAGGTGGAGATGTCCGGGAACGCCGCGCAGACGGCCTCGTGAACCTTCGCGGTGTTCGGGGCGACGCCGGAGTCGGCCGTGGTGCCGTTCGTACAGGCGCCCCCGAGCGACTGCTCCGCGGGGTCGGGCTTGTCGGCGCTGAGGTAGCCGTGGGTGACCCAGCGGCTGGCGCCGTCGATGACGACCTCGTCGCGACCTCCGGCCTCACGTCCGGTGATGAGCACCTTCTTGCCGCTCTTGAGCTCACCGGTCTTGTCAGCGCGCTCCCCCGGCGTGGTCCAGAGGTTGAGCGTGGCCGTGGTGAAGCGGTGCGTGTCGGCCGCCGCGATCGCCTTCTTCGTCAGGCGCGGAGACGTCGCCAGCTCCACCGCCGTCTTGGGCCGCAGCGACTCACCGTCGACGACCGGCGCATCGGCCAACCGGTCGCCGGACCGTGAGACCACGGCGTCGCGGGTGCTCCCGCTCGCGGTGGCCACACTGCGCAGGTCGGCCGCGGTCGTGACCGAGGCGTCGGAGCCGGGCAGGTGGGTGCCGACACCCACGGCGACGACTCCGGCGGTGGCGAGCACCGCCACGGAGGCCGCGGCGAGGGTCGATCGGCGGGGGCGACGCGCGAGAGGGCCGGTGGTTCCGGTCTCGTTAGAGCTGCTGGGGCGGGCATCGGTGTCCCGCTTGTGGCGCAGATAGGCCACAGCGCTGATCCTTTGCTGTCGGTGACATCTGTCTTGGCATGCTCTCGCCAGTGGCAGGGTGGTGCCGAGGCGAGGCGCAGTCCGTTACGAAAGCACAAGGTGGCGTTCGTTATCGAATCTTGACACGCCTTGCGCCGGGTGTTCCCGGTCACCCCCACCGACGGCTCTCGCGTCATCCGCCGGAGCCGGCCGCGGCGTCCTCCACGACGACGCAGCCTGCGCCGTCCACATCGTCGAGCCACCCCTCGGGCAACACGACCTTGGCGCGGGGAGCGCCCTGGCGGCCCCGGGGGGTGCCCAGCTCCGAGACCGGGAACGGCTCGATGGGGTCGAGATCGGCGAGCAGGTCGTCGAGCGCCGCGAGACTGTCGACCAAGCCCAGGCGACGACGCATCTCACCTCCGGCGGCGAAGCCCTTGAGGTACCACGACACGTGCTTGCGAAACTCCGTGCAGCCGCGCGCCTCGCCCATGTGCTGGCTGAGCAGCTCGGCGTGGCGACGCATCATCGCGGTGACCTCACCCAGCCGCGGCAACGTGGTGACCTGTTCTCCGGCGAACGCGGCAGCCAGGTCGCGGAACAGCCAGGGCCGGCCGAGACAGCCGCGGCCCACGACCACACCGGCCGCCCCGGTCTCCTCGACCATGCGCACGGCGTCGCCCGCCTCCCAGATGTCGCCGTTGCCGAGCACCGGGATGTCGACGGACGCCGCCAGCTCGCCGATCGCGTTCCAGTCGGCGTCGCCGGAGTAGGCCTGGGCGACGGTGCGCCCGTGCAGCGCGATCGCGGCGCATCCGGACTCCTGGGCGATGCGGCCGGCGTCGAGATAGGTGAGATGCGCCTCGTCGATGCCCTTGCGGGTCTTCATCGTGACCGGCACGTCGTACGCCGTCGCCGCGCGCACGGCGTGCTCGAGGATCTGGGCGAGGAGTCCGCGCTT
Organism: Nocardioides acrostichi; assembly: GCF_015319165.1. Classification (GTDB taxonomy): domain Bacteria; phylum Actinomycetota; class Actinomycetes; order Propionibacteriales; family Nocardioidaceae; genus Nocardioides; species Nocardioides acrostichi. The sequence continues at coordinate 108,304 of NZ_JADIVZ010000011.1, read as the reverse complement.
CCACGGCAGTGCTCCCCCGCCGCCCTTGCGCGTGACCTTGGGCACCGGGCACCCGAAGTTGAGGTCGATGTGGGCCACGCCGTACTCGGCGCAGAGGATCTCGGCAGCCTTGCCGACGTAGACCGGGTCGGTGCCGTAGAGCTGCACCGAGCGCACCGTCTCGGCCTCGTCGAAGACCAACATGTCGCGGGTGTGCTGATCGCCCTCGACCAGACCGCGACTGGTGATCATCTCGCACACGTAGAGGCCTGCCCCGTGCTCGGCACAGAGCCGACGGTAGGCCGCGTTGGTGATGCCTGCCATGGGCGCCAGCACCACCGGCGACGCTACGTGCAGCGACCCCAGCGCCAGGCCGGGGTGGGGAGCGGTCGCTGCGGTCACGCCGTCCATTGTCGGGGGCGGGTCGAGATGGCCCAAACGCGCGCTACCGCGATCGTCGTGGCCGGCGCCAGCGGCGCCAGAACACCACGCCGAGCAAGAGGTCGGCTGCGAGGAACGTGATCGGGAAGACCGACGGCTCCTGCATGCTCAGGACGAGCGCGATCAGACCGAGGCCGACCGCAGCGTAGGCGAGGCGCAATCGGTAGACGTGGTCGTCGTCGTGGAACCTCACTCGACCACCCCACTACCGTTGACGTCCAGGTACTACCCCCGAGCGGGGCAGTGACCGTCCTGCACTCTGGCAGGCTGGTCGCGTGCCCGCCGGACTCTCCATCGACGCCGTGCTCGCGCTGATGCAAGAGGTCGCCGCCGAGGTCATCACGCCTCGGTTTGGCCGGCTCGACGAGGGCGAGGTGGCCTCGAAACGTCGCCCGGGCGACCTCGTGACCGTCGCCGACCGCGAGGCGGAGGTGCTGCTGACCCGGGCGCTGGGCGCCGCGTACCCCGGCGCGCTGGTGCTGGGCGAGGAGGCGGTGGCGGCCGACCCGTCGTTGCTCGTTCGGTTCGGCAGCGCGGAGCACGCCTTCACGGTCGACCCCGTCGACGGCACCCGGCACTTCGTCGCCGGCTCGCCCGACCACGCCGTGATGCTGGCGGAAGTGCGCTCCGGCGAGGTGGTGCGCAGCTGGGTCTGGCAGCCGCAGCACCGATGCGCCTACGTCGCCGAGCGCGGCGCCGGCGCCTTCTGCGGCGAGCGTCGGGTGCGTCGTCCTGGCAAGGCGAGACGGATGCCACGACTCACCGGCACCTGCTGCGGCGTCGACTACCCGCGCCTCGCGGAGGGCACCGCCGACCTGGCCGTGTACCTCAAGCAGAAGCCCTGGGACCACCTGCCCGGCCGGCTGCTGCTCACCGAGGCCGGCGGGTCGGTACGGCGGCGCGGCCCGCTACTGGTCGCCTCCGGCTCCTGAAAACTCGTGACGGGTCACCTGAAAACTCGTGGCAGGTCAGGTGAAAACTGGCGACGGGTCAGGTGAAAACTGGCGACGGGTCAGCGATGAACGGGGCGCACGGTGAGGAGTTGGCTGGAGGATCCGAGGTGCCCGGCGGTGTCGTGCAGCACGGTGTGGGTCAGGCCGAGGCCGGTGGGGCCGAAGGTGACATCGGTGTCGAAGCCGGCCCACTCCCCGACCGGCTCACGCACCAGGTGGGCGGTGAGGTCGACGTTCGGGAAGAGGATCTCACGCGGGTCGGCCCTCACCGTCATGCCGTTGGAGACGTCGAGGATGCCGAGACGGCGCGCCCACGGGCTGACCGGCTCCCCGGCGACGAGCGGGTGTGCCGTGCGGGCCCAGAACCGGCCGCGGCCCGGCGCCTCCTGGTCGCGGCGCAGCTCGATGGAGGCGATGAAGCCACCCGGCCAGACGGTGGTCGGATCCCACGGCTCGCACGAGTCGGGGCCCGAGAGGGCAGCCACCGGAGTGCCTGCGATGGCGGCGGTGTCGCCCGGCTGCATCAGCCAGACCCTCGCCCGCACCGCGGCGCGACCCGCCACGAGCACGCGGGCCTCGACCAGCTCGATGGTGCGGCCGGGGCGCAACACCTCGAGCTCGGTGCTCACCTCACCGACCGGCATGACCCCGAGGATGTCGCACGAGACACGCGCCGGCAGCAGGGCCGCCGCATCGTCAGGGCGGCGACGGTCGCGGTCGACCTCGACCAGGTGCGTGAGCAGTCCGAGCGCCGGCGCAATGTGCTGCTCGGCCTCGTCCCACGCGCCGCCGGTCAGCTCCGTGGCGACGAACCGGTCGTCGTCGAGCCGCTCGAAGTAGGGGGAGGTCACTGCCCCTTCTTCGAGCCCTTGCCCGAGCCCTTGCCCGAGCCCCTGCCCGAGCCCTTGCCGGAGCCCTTGCCGGAAGCCTTGCCGGAAGCCTTGCCCGAGTCGCGTTCGACGCCGAGGGCGAGCACCTTGCCGGTCCAGGTGATCGGGCTGTAGTCCTGGTCGGGGCGGAAGCTCGCGGCGACCAGCGTCCCGCCGTCGGGCACCAGGTAGACCAGGCAGCGCAGCACCTTGTCGCCCTGGGCGAACTTCTTCGGAAAAGCCGCCGAGCCGCAGGGCTTGAAGTCGCCCTTGAACGACGTGGACTCGACCAGCGTGTCGTCGCCGTCGACGACGTAGAGCGGCGGACGCAGCCCACCCAGGTCGGTGTCGCCGACGTTCTTGAACGTGGCCGTGACGAAGTACGGGGCCGACTTCTTGACCTGCGCCGACAGCTTCCAGCCGGCGAAGGACTCCTTGAACGAGGTCTTGCGCAGATCCTTGACCTCGATGTCGAGGACGCCCACCTTCTTCTGGTTGGGCCGGTAGGCGACCGTAGCGGTCTCGCCGAGCGCCAACTCCGAGCCCTGCTCGGTGAGGTCGATGCGGCTCGGCACCGGGAGCGCGGACGCCGACTCCGACGGGCTCTCGCTGGCCGAGGGCGACGTCGAGGCCGAAGCGTCGGTGCCGGGCTCGTCGCCGCCGCCCGAGCAGCCGGCCAGAGTCAGGCTCAGCGCCAGCGCGCCGCCCGTGATGACGGCCCCGACCCGGCCACGGCTCTGCCCGCTCATGTGCACGCCCATCTCGTTCCTCCCGCTCACCGGCCCACCCGTGGGGCGCCCCTCACGCGCCGAGCAGCCGCTGGGCGAAGTAGCCCGGCACCTGGTCGAGCGCGATCCGCTCCTGGCGCATGGTGTCACGCTCGCGGACGGTCACGGCGTCATCCTCGAGGGTGTCGAAGTCGACGGTGACGCAGTACGGCGTGCCGATCTCGTCCTGGCGACGGTAGCGTTTGCCGATCGCGCCGGCGTCGTCGAAGTCGACGTACCAGTGCTTGCGCAGCTCCGAAGCGAGCGCCTTCGCCTTGGGCGAGAGGTCGGCATTGCGCGAGAGCGGCAGCACCGCGACCTTCACCGGGGCCAGACGAGGGTCGAGTCGCAGCACGGTGCGCTTGTCGACGCCGCCCTTGGTGTTGGGGGCTTCGTCCTCGTGGAAGGCGTCGACGAGGAACGTCATCAGTGAGCGCGAGAGCCCGGCTGCCGGCTCGATGACGTAGGGCTTATAGCGCTCGTTCGCGGCCTGGTCGTAGTAGGAGAGATCCTTGCCGGAGGCCTTGGCGTGCGTGGAGAGGTCGTAGTCGGTGCGGTTCGCGATGCCCTCGAGCTCTCCCCATTCCGAGCCGGCGAAGTTGAAGCGGTACTCGATGTCGACGGTGCGCTTGGAGTAGTGCGACAGCTTCTCGGCCGCGTGCTCGTAGTGGCGCAGGTTGGCGGGGTCGATGCCGAGGTCGACGTACCAGGCGGTGCGGGTGTCGATCCAGTACTGGTGCCACTCCTCGTCCTCACCGGGCTGGACGAAGAACTCCATCTCCATCTGCTCGAACTCGCGGGTGCGGAAGATGAAGTTGCCCGGCGTGATCTCGTTGCGGAACGACTTGCCGATCTGCGCGATGCCGAAGGGCGGCTTCATGCGCTGGCTGGTGACGACGTTGGCGAAGTTGAGGAAGATGCCCTGCGCGGTCTCGGGGCGCAGGTAGTGCAGTCCGGACTCGTCCTCGACGACGCCGAGGTAGGTCTTGAGCAGGCCCGAGAACTGGCGCGGCTCGGTCCAGGCGCCGCGCGTCCCGCAGTGGGGGCACGCGAGGGTGGCGAGGTCGACGGAGTCGGGGTCGTCGAGGCCCTTCTTCTCCGCGTAGCCCTCCTGGAGGTGGTCGGCGCGGAAGCGCTTGTGGCACGACTGGCATTCGGTCAAGGGGTCGCTGAACGTGGCGACGTGGCCGCTGGCGACCCAGGTCTCACGCGGCAGGATGATCGAGGAGTCCAGGCCCACGACGTCGTCGCGCTGCTGCACCATGGCCTTCCACCACTGGCGCTTGATGTTCTCCTTCAGCTCCACCCCGAGCGGGCCGTAGTCCCACGCCGACTTCGTGCCCCCGTAGATCTCGCCGCACGGGTAGACGAAACCTCGGCGCTTGGCGAGGGAGACGACGTTGTCGACGGCGGACGGAAGGGGCTTGGCCACTGCTGATCACTGCTCTCTACTGGAGGACGCCGGCTGGCTGCCGACGCGAGGGATCAGCCTAACGAGCGCGCGACCGCGGTGTTGAGGTCGGTACCGGGCTCGGCGACCTCGTAGGCACTCGGCTCGTCGAGAGCGCGTCCGAGCAGCGGCACGGCGTGCATCTTGACGTCGTAGGAGGACAGGGCGCGGCGGTAGGCGCCGACGTGCTCCCACCGGGTCGTGAGCGTCCACAGCTCGGGGTCGTCGACGTTGCGGCCCACGATTCCCGCGAGGAAGCCCGGCCGTGCCGCCAATGCCTCACGCGCGCGCTCGATCGCCAGACGGAACGCCTGCGACTCGACCTCGGGCACCCGGAACCGCGTCACGACCAGCATGGGACGAGCCTACGACCGCCCGAGTTGAAAATGATTCTCAGATAGGTGAGAATCATTCTCATGAGGTCGCTCCCAACCCGCCCAGCCCGTCGGCCGCGCATCGCCGTCATCCTTGCCATGGCGATCGTGGCCGCCGCCGGTCTCTCCGGCTGCTCGGCCTTCTCCGAGACCAGCACCAGCGCCGACGGCAAGGTCGACGTGGCCGCCGCGTTCTACCCCCTGGAGTTCGTGACGCAGCGGGTCGGGGGCGACCTCGTCGACGTGACCGACCTGACCCAGCCCGGGCAGGAGCCGCACGACCTCGAGCTCTCCGTGGCCGAGACCGCCGCGATCTCCGAGGCCGACCTCGTGGTCTACGAGAGCGTCCTGCAACCGAACGTGGGTGACGCCGTCGACCAGAACGCCACCGGCACCGACCTCGATGTCGCCGACGTCGTGCACCTCAAGCCCTTCGTGCCCGGTGAGGCGCACGACGAGGAGACCCACCCCGAGGGCGACGACGACACCAGCACCGACACCAGCACCGACGAGCACGACCACGACCACGACCACGGGGAGCTCGACCCCCACTTCTGGCAGAACCCGTTGCTGCTGGCGAAGGTGGCCGAGGCCGTCGCGGCTGACCTGGCGAAGATCGACCCCGATCACGCCTCCACCTACCAGGCCAATGCCGACAAGCTCGTCGACGAGCTCCAGCAGGTCAACCAGGAGTTCACCCAGGGGCTCTCGCAGTGCGAGCGGAGCACGATCGTGGTCTCCCACGATGCCTTCGGCTACCTCGAGCGCTACGGCCTGACCGTGGAGGGCATCGCCGGCCTCTCCCCCGACGCCGAGCCCACCCCGGCCGACCTCGGACGCCTCCAGAAGCTGATCGAGAGCGACGGCATCACCACCGTGTTCAGCGAGACCCTGGCACCGCCGGCACTCTCCGAGACCCTGGCCAAGGACGCCGGCGTCACGACCGCCGTGCTCGACCCGATCGAGGGTCTCACCGACGCCACCGCCGACGAGGACTACCTTTCACTGATGCGCGAGAACCTGGCTGCCCTGGAGAAGGCGAACGGCTGCTCATGAGCCAGCCCCCGGTCCTGCTGCGCGACGGCGCCGTCGCCGTCGGCGGCCGCCCGATCCTGCGACACATCGACCTGCGCGTCGACGCCGGGGAGTTCGTCGCCCTGATGGGGGCCAACGGTTCCGGCAAGTCGACGCTGGTGCGCGCGCTGGTGGGCATCCGACCACTCACCGCGGGCCGGCTCCAGCTCTTCGGCACCGACCTCGGCCGCTTCCACGACTGGTCGCGCATCGGGTTCGTACCGCAGCGGGGCGGCGCCGGGTCCGGCGTCCCGGCGTCGGTGTGGGAGGTCGTCGCCTCAGGGCGGCTCACCCGCCGTCGGCTGCTGCGACCGATGAGTCGTCACGACCGCACCGTGGTGGCCGACGCCCTCGAGGTGGTCGGCCTGGCCGACCGCGCTCGCGACGGCGTCTCGAACCTCTCCGGCGGTCAGCAGCAGCGGGTGCTCATCGCCCGGGCGCTGGCCGGTGAGCCCGAGCTCTTCTTCCTCGACGAGCCGACCGCCGGGGTCGACCTGCCGAACCAGGATGCGCTGGCCGGCGCGTTGGATGTGCTCAAGCAGCGCGGGGCGACCATCGTGCTGGTCGCCCACGAGCTCGGCCCGCTGGCGCCGCTGGTCGACCGTTCGGTGGTGATGCGCAGCGGCCGGATCGCCTACGACGGCGCCCCGCTGGGCGACCAGGCGGTACACGACCCGCTGTTCGGCGGCATGCTCGACGGCATGCACAGCCATCACCACGTCGACCACATGCACCGCAGCCCCCACGACGTGACACCGCCGATGAACGCGCCCCTGGACCGCCAGCCCCACGAGGAAGGGCACCGATGACCGCCGCGGAGCTGTTCGCGCTGCCCTTCATGCAACGCGCCCTCATCGCCGCCGTGTTCACCGGACTCGCAGCCCCCGTGGTCGGCACCTACCTCGTGCAGCGGCGGCTCTCCCTGCTCGGCGACGGCCTCGGCCACGTCGCGGTCACAGGCGTCGCGCTCGGCCTGCTGACCGGCACCTCGCCGACGTGGACGGCGGTGGTCGTCGCCCTGATCGGCGCCGTGCTCGTCGAGGTGATCCGCGAACGCGGGCACACCAACGGCGACGTGGCGCTCGCGCTGCTCTTCTACGGCGGCCTCGCGGGCGGTGTCCTCGTCACCGGGCTGGGCGGCCAGAGCGCCTCGACGCTCCAGTCCTACCTCTTCGGCTCCATCACCACGATCTCGGTCTCCGACGTGGTGGCCACGATGGTGCTCGCCGCCGTGGTCGTGCTCCTCGGCCTCGGGCTCTCACCGCAGCTGTTCGCGGTCGCCCAGGACCACGAGTACGCCCGCGTGGCCGGTCTCAACGTGCGCTTCTACAACATGCTGGTCGCGGTGCTGGCTGCCGTGAGCGTGACCGTCGCGATGCGCACCGTGGGCCTGTTGCTGGTCTCGGCGCTGATGGTGGTGCCGGTGGCGACCTCCCAGCAGGTGGCGCGATCGTTTCGCGTCACGCTGGCTGCCGCGATGGGGCTCGGGCTGTTCGCCTCCGTGGGCGGGCTGGTGGTCTCGGCGTTCGCGTCGTTCCATGCGCGGGTGGCACCCGGGCCCTCGATCGTGCTGCTGGCTCTGGCCTGCTACGTCGTCACGTGGCCGATGGGCGCCTGGCTGCGACGCCGAGCGAGGCTGCGAGCACCGTTCGCCGACCACGTTCCCGACTCCGCCGACCCCGACGAGCACGACATCAGCGAGCAGCACACGCACGACCACGGCCCCGACTGCGGCCACGTGGCCGTGCCGCACGGTGACCACGTCGACTATCTGCACGACGGCCACCGGCACGCCCCGCACGGCCGGCACTATGACGAGCACTGAGCCCCGGGTCGGGTCGGGTCGGGTCGGGTCGGGTCAGGAAGGGTTGGGCAGCGCTCCCCCGAAACGGCGATCCCGCTCGGCGAAGATCTCGATGGCCCGCCACAGCGCCAGCCGGTCGACGTCGGGCCAGAGGATGTCGGTGAACACCATCTCGGCGTAGGCCGCCTGCCACAGCATGAAGTTCGAGAGCCGTTGCTCGCCCGAGGTGCGCCAGATCAGGTCGGGCTCGGGCACGTCGGGCAGGTAGAGGTGGCGCGCGAAGGTCCGCTCGTTGACCTTCTCGGGGTTGAGCCGGCCGGCGGCGACCTCGCGCGCGATGCTGCGGGCGGCGTCCGCGAGCTCGGCGCGGCCACCGTAGTTGACGCACATCGTCAGCGTCAGCACGTCGTTGTCTCGGGTCATCTCCTCCGCTACCCGCAGTTCCTTGATGACCGATCTCCACAACCGGGGCGCCCGCCCCGCCCAGCGCACCCGCACGCCCAACTCGTGCATCTCGTCACGGCGACGCCGGATCACGTCGCGGTTGAACCCCATGAGGAAGCGCACCTCGTCGGGGCTGCGCGACCAGTTCTCGGTCGAGAAGGCGTAGGCCGAGATCGCCTTCACACCGATCTCGATCGCGCCCTCGACGACATCGAAGAGGGAGTGCTCGCCCGCTTCGTGCCCCTTCGTGCGGGGCAGACCACGCTCCTTGGCCCACCTCCCGTTGCCGTCCATCACGATCGCCACGTGCTGCGGCACGAGCTCGCGCGGGACGACGGGCGGCCGCGCCCCGGTCGGGTGCGGTGTGGGGGGTCGGACAGCGCGCTTCACGCCGCGCAGCCTACGACTCGGCGAACGCCGGCTCGCATCAGCGCTCGACGTAGGCCAGGGAGCGGAGTCCACGCTCGATGTGCCAGTTGAGGTAGGCCGACACCAGGCCGCTCGCCTCGCGAGAGGTGCGAGCATCGGCCCGTTCGACGACGTCCCAGTCCCCTGCGAGCAGCGCGCCGAGCAGGACGAGGGTCTCGGGCGCCGGGCTCGCCGAACCGGGCAGCCGGCACGTGCTGCACAACGCTCCGCCCATGGCCACGTTGAACCAGCGGTGCGGCCCCGCGAGACCACAGTGAGCGCACGCCTCGAAGCTGGGCGCGTACCCGGCCACCGCGAGCGAGCGCAACAGGTAGGAGTCGAGCACACCGGTGGGGCCGTGCACGCCCCGGCACATCGCCCGCAGGCCGCCGACCAGCAGCAGGAACTGCTGGGTGGCCGGCTCCCTCTCCTCGACCGCGAGCCGTTCAGCCGCCTCGAGCATCGCCGTCCCGGCGGTGTAGCGCTCGTAGTCGTGGCCGACGCCGTTCGCGAACGGCGTGATCGTCTCCGCCTGGGTGATGGTGTCGAGACTGCGACCCTCGGCGAGCTGGAGGTCGACGTGCGTGAACGGCTCGAGCCGGGATCCCCACCGCGACGTGGTGCGCCGCACGCCGCGAGCGACGGCGCGCACCCGACCGTGCTGGCGGGTGAGCAGCGTGATGATGCGGTCGGCCTCCCCCAGCTTGTGGGTGCGCAGCACGATCGCCTCGTCGCGGTACAAAGGCACGCCTCCATTGTGCCGTGCGCGGCCTGCTGCGGCTCCTAGGCACGCGGAACGCGAGAAACGCGCAAGATCACCGCAAGGTTCGACCCACAATCCACAAACCGGCATCGTGCGGCACCGAGGTCGGCGAGGATGAGCGCCATGACCGTCTCCGGTCATCGGTTTCTCTCCTTGCCGATGACATCGCTGCTGCTGGGTGTCGTCTACCTGGCGGGCACCACGTCGGTCATGTTGCGCCCGGCCGGCAACCCGGTCGCCGTCTGGTGGCCCGCCGCCGGGGTCGCAGTCGCCCTCGTGGTCTACACCCGACCTGGTCGTGCGCCGCTGGCACTGGCCTTCGTCAGCGTCCTGGTCGTGACCGCGCTGGCGAACATGACCGCCGGCCGCGACGCGGCTTCGGCCTTCGGGTTCGGGCTGGGCAATGCCGGGGAGGCCGTCGTCGCCGGGCTGATCATCCGCGCCGGATCGCCGGGGCGACCTCCCAGGATGCGCACGCTGGCCGACTTCCTCAGGCTGCTCGTGGCGGCGGTGGCAGGTGGCCTGGTCATCAGCGCGATCGTCGGCCTCGTGGTCGCGATGTCCGGCATGGGAGGGGGGTGGGAGGCGGCCCGAGACGTCCTCCCCTCGCACGCCGCGGCCGTCGTCGTCATCGTGGCGCTGACCATGAGCCGCTCTGGGAACCGGTGGCTGGGCTCCAGCCTCGAGCTCGGCGTCCAGGGCACGCTGGGCGCGGTCATCACGCTGCTCGTCTTCGGCCCGGACCAAGAGCTCTCGCTGACCTTCGTCCCGCTGCTGTTCTTGGCCTGGGCGGGTGTGCGTTTCGACGTGCGCGTCACCGCGGTGGAGATGTTCGGCCTGGCTGTCGTCTCCACCACCCTCACGCGCCTCGGCTGGGGCCCGTTCAACGGGGTGGCGCAGGGGCAGCCCATCTCGGCCTCGACCGCAGCGACCCTCAACCAGGCCTACCTGGTGGGGGCGGCGCTGCTCGGACTCTCCCTCGCGCTCATCTGGGCCTCCCACGGTCGCCTCCTGGACCGGGTCGCGGCGGCGGAGGTGTTGTTCCGGCGGAGCTTCACGGACTCGCTCCTCGGGCAGCTCCTGCTGCGACGCGACGGCGAGGAGCTCGTCGTCGCCGAGTTCAACGCCCGGGCCGCCGTCCTGCTGGGGCGCGACCACGACAGCCTCCTCGGCGCGAGTCTGCGCTCCTTGGTCGAGGTCGGCGGCCATACCCTCCCCGAGGAGACGTCGAGCGCCCACGACCAGACCTGGCGGGCCCAGGTCGAAGTGAGTGCTCGCGTGGACTCCCGCGTCGAGATGGCGCTCAGCCGGCTCCAGGACGACGCCGGCGAGGGCCCCATGTGGTCGGCTCAACTGCTCGATGTCAGCGCGGAGCACCACGCGCTGCAACAGCTGCGCACCGCCCAGGACCTCACGGCCGCGACCCTCGACACGACCGCGGCCATCATCTTGCTCGCGGACCTCGACGGCCGGATCGTGCGCGTCAACGCCGCCACGACGCAGACCACCGGGTTCTCCGCCCAGGATCTGGTGGGCCGACTGGTCTGGGAGACCACGCTCTCGCCCGGAGATGCCGAAGAGATCGAGGCAATGATGCTGTGGCCCAACCGCTCGGGCACCCCCCTGGCCCGGGAGCGGGACGCGATCACCAAGGACGGCAAGCGCCGGCGCGTCTCGTGGTCGAACAACATGGTGCGCGACGAGCTCGGACACCCCACCTACATGGTGATCACCGGAATCGACGTGACGACCGAGCGCGCCAGCGCCGGGCTGGTCAGCCACCTCATGCAGGCGGCCATCACCACCGCCATCGTCGGCGCCGACGAGAACGGCCGGATCACGGTGGCCAACCACGGGGCGGCCCGGATGCTCGGATGCGATCGGGCCGACCTGGTCGGTGCCCGGTTCGTCGACCAGCTCGACCGGGAGCAGCTGATCGAGCGCCTCGGCACCGCCGACCCCGCGACGGCGTTCTCCGCCATCGTCGAGCGTGCCCGCGTGAACGAGGCTGCGGTTCACGATTGGCGATGGGTGTCGTCGAGCGGAACCAGCAGGATCGTCTCGATGACGGTCAGTGCCCTCGAGGGCGCGACCTCCCACGTCGGCATCCTCATCGTCGCGCGCGACGTCACCGAGCAGCGCCGCGGCCAGGAGATGCTCATGGCGGCCCTGGAGAAGGAGCGCACGGCCGTGGAGCGCCTGAAGGCCCTCGACCAGGCCAAGAACGAGTTCGTCTCGACCGTCTCCCACGAGCTGCGAACGCCGGTGACCAGCATCGTCGGCTACACCGAGATGCTCAGCGACGGCAGCATCGTCGACCCACTGCCCGAGCAGCAGGTCATGTTCGACACGATCGCGCGCAACGGCCAGCGCCTCATCACGCTGTGCAACGACCTGCTCATGCTGGCGGGCCTGGACTCGGGCTCCGTCACGTGGAAGGCGGAGGACGTCGACCTCGGTGACGTCCTGAAGCTGGTCGAGGAATGGGCCACCCCGTTGGTCGCGGGTCGCTCACTCGACGTCCGATTCGAGCACCCGACGCGGCCACTGGTCGTCGTCGGCGACGGCGCGCAGATCGAGCGCGTGCTGAGCAACCTGGTGGCGAACGCAGTCAAGTGCACCGAGCACGGCTACGTGCGCGTCGACACCACGGTCGACGACGACCACGCCGTCATCCGCGTGAGTGACTCGGGCATGGGCATCCCCCTCGACGAGCAGGACCACGTGTTCCAGCGCTTCTTCCGCACCTCGAACGCGGAGAAGAAGGCCGTCCAGGGCACCGGCCTCGGACTGGCGATCGTGGCCTCGATCGTCGAGGCCCACGGCGGCACCGTGGCCCTCCAGTCGGAGGTCGACCACGGCGCCACCTTCACGGTGAGCCTGCCCCTCAAGCGCTGATCGCGTGATGCGATCCCCCGGGGCTCAGGCCCGGGGCGCCCGGTTGACCGCGCTGATCACTGCCTTGAGAGAGGCGGTCACGATGTTGGGGTCGACGCCGACGCCCCACAGCACCTGTCCGTCGACGGCGCACTCGACGTACGCAGCGGCGTAGGCGTCGCCACCCGCCGAGAGGGCGTGCTCGGCGTAGTCGAGCACCCGGACGTCGTCGAAGCCGACGCCGCTGATGGCGTCGACGAACGCAGAGAGCGGACCGTTGCCCTCACCGTGGAGACTGCGGATCTCGCCGTCGACATAGACGTTCACGTCGAGGGCGTCCTTCGCGCCGGCCGCCGAGGAGGTGTGCACGGAGTTGAGCTTCAACGGCGCCTCACGGTCGAGGTACTCGGCGCGGAAGGTCTGCCAGATCGCCTCGGGCGACATCTCACCGCCCTCGGTGTCGGTGTGCTGCTGGATGACCCGGCTGAACTCGATCTGCGCGCGCCGGGGCAGGTCGAGCTTGTGCTCGGCCTTCAGCACGTAGGCCACCCCTCCCTTGCCCGACTGGCTGTTGACTCGGATCACGGCCTCGTAGCTGCGACCGACGTCCTTGGGGTCGATGGGCAGGTAGGGCACACCCCACGCGTGGTCATCGACGTGGACGCCGGCAGCGGCGGCGTCTCGCTCGAGCGCCTCGAAGCCCTTCTTGATGGCGTCTTGGTGGGAACCCGAGAAGGCCGTGTAGACGAGATCGCCGCCGTAGGGGTGTCGCTCGTGCACGGGCAGCTGGTTGCAGTACTCGACCGTGCGTCGCACCTCGTCGATGTCGCTGAAGTCGATCTGCGGGTCGATGCCCTGCGTGAACAAGTTGAGACCGAGGGTGACCAGGCAGACGTTGCCGGTGCGCTCGCCGTTGCCGAAGAGGCAGCCCTCGATGCGGTCGGCGCCCGCCAGGTAGCCCAGCTCGGCGGCCGCGACCGCCGTGCCGCGGTCGTTGTGCGGGTGCAGTGAGAGCACGACGTGCTCGCGGTGGTTCAGGTGCCGGCCCATCCACTCGATGGAGTCGGCATACACGTTCGGCGTGGCCATCTCGACGGTGGCGGGCAGATTGATGATGACCGGCTTCTCGGCGGTGGGCTCGAAGACGTCGAGCACGGAGTTGCACACGCGCACGGCGAACTCGAGTTCGGTGCCGGTGTAGGACTCCGGGGAGTACTCGTAGAAGACGTTCGTCTCGGGAATGCGCTCCTCGAACTTGCGGCACAGCCTCGCGCCCTGCACGGCGATGTCCTCGATGCCGTCCATGTCGAGGCCGAACACCACGCGCCGCTGCAGCGTGCTGGTCGAGTTGTAGAGGTGCACGATCGCCTGCTTCGCGCCGCGCAGGGACTCGTACGTGCGCTCGATGAGCTCCTCGCGCGCCTGGGTCAGCACCTGGATCACGACGTCGTCGGGGATCAGGTGGTCCTCGATGAGCATGCGTACGAAATCGAAGTCGGTCTGGCTCGCGCTCGGGAAGCCGACCTCGATCTCCTTGTAGCCCATCTTCACCAGGAGCTGGAACATCTCCTTCTTGCGGGCCGGGCTCATCGGGTCGATGAGCGCCTGGTTGCCGTCGCGCAGGTCGACGGCGCACCACCGCGGCGCCTGCGTCATCGACTGGCTCGGCCACGTGCGATCGGTCAGCTGCACCGGGATGAACGGCACGTACCGCCCGTAGGGCATGCCGCTGGGCTGCTGGGGATTGCTCGCGTGGTTCGCGTTGGTGATGGTCATGATTCCTCGCTTGGGATGTGGGGCCTGAGGCCGGCGCACACGATCACTCCGCAGCGAGGGGGTCCGGCGGTGGCTCAGACCTCGCTGCGGCAGCGAAGGAGGAGGCTGTACAACATGACTGCGTCACCATAGCCCACGCTCGGTACGGTCGTGTCATGTCGTCCCGACTGGTGGTCGTGCACCACTCCCCGACCGCCACCGTGCGCACTCTGACCGATGCGGTGATCGCAGGAGCGAACGACGACGCGATCACCGGCGTCGAGGTCGTCGTCCGCGAGGCGCTGGAGGCGTCGGCGGACGACGTGCTCACCGCCGACGGGGTGCTGCTCGGCACGACGGCGAACTTCGGTTACATGAGCGGCGCCCTCAAGCACTTCTTCGACACCATCTTCCTCGAGGCCGGCGGCGCGTTGAGCGACGACGGCTCGGCATCCGGCGCGGGCGGCGGCTCGAAGGTGCCGTGGGGACTCTGGGTGCACGGCCGCTACGACACCACCGGCGCCGTGCGCTCGGTGGAATCGATCGTGCAGGCGCTGCCCTGGCGGCAGGCCGCCGAGGTGCTCTCGGTCGTGGGCGACGTCGGGGACGACGAGACCTCAGCCGCCTACGAGCTCGGCGGCACGCTCGCAGCTCTGGTGAGCGACTGAGCCACATCCTCGGGCCCGGGGTCGACCGTTGGCCGAGCCGCGAGTCGGCCCGCAGCGCCGGCAGCGTGCTCGTCCACCGGCGTGGTGGGTCAGGTGAGGTGTTCGGTGCCGTCGGGGTCGACGAGGAAGTGCCGGCCGTGGGGGCTGGTCCAGAGGTAGAGCCCGGGGCGGATGCGTCGGTAGCGCCAGCGCTTCTCGGACCGGCCTGGCTGATGACTCGGACTCGGATGCGTCTTGGCGCGGTGGTGGGTGCGGCACAGCGGGGCGAGCGTGTCGGTGCCGGTCTGGCCGGGTGGGCCGCCCTGGGATCGTGGGACGTATTCGTCGATGTGGTCGAGGTCGGCGCGCATCGCTGACCTGGTGCAGAAGGGGAAGGTGCAGGTCTGGCGTTGCTCACGGACTCGGTAGGCGATGCGGTCGGGGATCTCGTAGGCATCCACCGCGACCGTGTCGGCCAGATCGACGACCGGCTTCACGATGACTTTCGTGTCGGGGTTGCCGGCCCAGGTCGCGACCTGGGCGGCGGTCACCGTGGCGCGGTGTGCACCGGTGGCGGTGGACACGCGGGCCAGGTGGAGGCCCAGGGCACCGGTCGCGGGGTCGATGCCAGGTGTGCCGGTGCCAGTGATGGCCTCGCTGGAGAGGTGCACGTGGAGGACGAGTTGGCGGGCGGGCACGCTTGCGGGGACCGTGGTGGGGAGCGTGGTGGGTTGGGGTGGTTTCGACACGCCTTCGCCTTCGGCATCCGGCGGCTCAACCACCAGCGAGCCCGGTGGTTGAGCCGTGAGGCCGTCCACGGCCGAGCGCGTCGAAACCACCACCGAGGCTGGTGGTTGAGCCGTAAGGCCGTCCACCACCGGCGGGCCCGGTGGTTGAGCCGTGAGGCCGTCCACGGCCGAGCGCGTCGAAACCACCGGTGGGCCTGGTGGTTGAGCCGTGAGGCCGTCCACGGCCGAGCGCGTCGAAACCACACCACCGGTGACCTCGCCAGCGAGGTCGAGCATGGTCTGGTTCCGGGCGAGTTGGCCCAGGGCGGCGGCGCGGCGTTCGCCGAGGTCCAGCGGTGAGCCGAGCGCGGACTGCTCCGCGGCGAGGTGGCGGAGGGCGTGGTCGAGGTCTTCGGCATCGGCACGGTCCAGGAGCCCGTCGAGGCGGACGAGGCCGTCGAACGCACACACCGCACCCTGGATAGTCGATCGGCCGGACTGGTCGAGCTCGATCGTCACGTGCTTGGCGGCGTGGGCGTCGGCGACGTCGGCCTCGGCTGTTTCGGGTTCGTAGCGGGCGATCGCGTCCGCGACGAGACCGTCCAGGGCCCGCAGGCCGGTCTTGTGTGCGATGGGTGCGATCATCCGGTCTACAAAGGCGGCAGCCTCGGCACCGACCTTCATCGTCTCTTCGGCGATGCGGCGTACCCGCCAGGGTGCGACGCGCCCGGAGGTCATGGCCTCCCAGAGCAGTGGGAGGCGGAACCGGGTCTCCATCACCGCCCCCACGAACGCCCGACCCGACGCATCGGAGCGACCCAGTGCGGTGGCGAGCTCGATGACCGCGAACTGAGCCACCAGCGGCGCGCCCGGGCCACCGGCCCCGATGAGCCGATCACCACCCTCGACCTCATAAACCGCCAGCAACTCATCGGTCACCACCCCCAACGGACCACCGGCGACACAGTCCGGCACATGACCCTCCGCGTGCGCGGCACACCACTCCGCGGCCGCCTCCCACAGCCGCACCTCGGCGGCCTGGGCTTCGCGTTGCGCCGACACCGCACATGCCAGCAGCCCTGAGGGCTGGGGTGCGGAAGCCGGCGTCATGACCCGATTCTAATCGAACACCTGTTCTATCGGAAGGTCTGGCGGTGAACTGTGGAGAAGATGTTGCCTTGCCCGTTACGGGGTTTCGACGCGCTCGTCGCTGGCGCTCCTCACGGCTCAACCACCGGTGCGTCAGCGCCGTGCGGGGTGTCGACGCGCTCAACCACCGGTGCGTCAGCGTCGTGCGGGGTTTCGACGCGCTCGTCGCTAGCGCTCCTCACGGCTCAACCACCGGACGACGCGCTCGTCGCTGACGCTCCTCACGGCTCAACCACCGATGACGAATCTCGGGTACCTCTGCGGTGGCGGGTACGATCCTCGACGGCCCTCAGCCCCGCCTTGTCCCAGGGAGTCGTCCGTGTCGCACGCAGCGCCCACCCACGCGCGCGGTCGCTCGATCGTGGCGCGAGCCGCGGCGGCATTCGCGGTGCTCCTGGTCGTGGCGGGGTGTTCGACCGACGACGCCGAGTCCGACGATCCTTCGGAGAGGACCTCGCGCGCAGCGGTCGAGGCCGCGCCCGAGGTCGGCTCCTGCCGAGACCTCGACGCCGACGCGGTCGCGCAGCCGAGCAACGACAGCGCATCGATCGACTGCGCCGAGCAGCACACGGCCGAGACGATCGCGGTCGAGGCGTTCCCGGCGCTCTTCGACGACGCCGCGTACGACGATGCGAGGCTGGGCGAGCATGTGTTCCCGGTGTGCTCCAAGGCGTTCCAAAAGCACCTGCGCGCCGACGACTCGGCCGTGATGCGCACCGTGCTGTCGTGGGCGTGGTTCCGGCCAGACGAGCAGGCCTGGGACGACGGGGCGCGCTGGTTCCGCTGCGACCTCATCGGCGGCAACGACG
This sequence comes from Nocardioides acrostichi, assembly GCF_015319165.1. Taxonomy (GTDB): domain Bacteria; phylum Actinomycetota; class Actinomycetes; order Propionibacteriales; family Nocardioidaceae; genus Nocardioides; species Nocardioides acrostichi. Next base: position 91,013 of record NZ_JADIVZ010000011.1, on the reverse strand, counting down.
CGCTCACCGACTACCTGCCGCTACCCGAGAAGACCAAAAAGCTGCTCGAGGGGCGTCCACCCGACGAGTGGATGGTGTGTGCCGACGGCAAGTCGATGTCGTCGACCAAGGTCGTCTGCTCCCAACCCCACACCTGGCGTGCTGTCACGACCATCAAGGTCGGCGAGGAGAAGGATCCCTACCCCGGTGACCGCATCGTCGAGGTCACCAGCCGCGACTACTGCTCCGACTCCGTGGGCGCGTGGCTCGGGTATCCCGACTCCTACGACTTCGGCTACACCTACTTCAAGCAGAGCGAGTGGGACGTCGGCGTCCGGCGCTCGGTCTGCTGGGCGAGGACGCACCAGTGAGCCGGCTGCGCACACCTCTGGCCGTACTCGCCGCCGGGACCGCCCTGCTCCTGGCCGGGTGCTCGGGCGAGGAGAGCCCGAGCCCCGAGACGGCCGGCTCGAGCGCCCCGACCTCGTCCGCGGCCAGCGCCACACCGACGAAGCCGGCGGCGGCGAAGTCCGCACCCACCCCTGCCAAGGGTGCCTGCTACCGGCTCAGCTACGACCAGGCCCTCGCGCCCACGGCGACCAGGAAGCCCACCCCCTGCAGCACGCGCGACACCACCACCTTCACCTTCGAGGTCGGGCAGCTCAGCACCAACGTCGGCGGTCACCTGCTGGCCGTCGACTCCGCCCGCGTGCGCAACCAGCCGGCCACCACCTGCCCGGCGGCACTGAGTCGGTTCGTCGGCGGTGGCACCGACGCCCTGAGGCTCAGCGTGTTGCGCAGCGTGTGGTTCACGCCGACCGTCGAGCAGTCCGACGCCGGGGCCTCGTGGTTCCGCTGCGATCTGGTCGCGCTGGCCGAGCAGGGCGAGCTCGCCCCGCTGGTCGGACGCCTGCGCGGCGTCCTCGCCACCCCCGAGGGTCGTACCCGGTACGGCCTCTGCTCCCCTGCCGAGCCCGGCACGACGGGCTACCTGCGCATCCCCTGCTCGCAGAAGCACTCCTGGCGAGCGATCCAGGTCGTCGACATCGCGGGCGACTCCTACCCCGGCGAGGACACCGTGCGCGCCGCCGGGCAGAGTCAGTGCGAGAACGCCGGCCGCGACGCGGCGTCCGACCCGCTCGACTTCACGTGGGGATACGAGTGGCCCACCAAGGAGCAGTGGGCCGACGGCCAGGACTACGGGCTGTGCTGGGCGCCCGACTGATCCTCAGAAGCCCAGCTTGCGCAGTTGGCGCGGGTCACGCTGCCAGTCCTTCGCGACCTTGACCCGCAGGTCGAGGTGCACCGGGGTACCGAGCAGGGTCTGGATCTGCTGACGCGCCGCCGTGCCGACCTGGCGCAGCCGGGCACCCTTGCGGCCGATGACGATGCCCTTCTGGGAGTCCCGCTCCACGAAGAGGATGGCGTGCACGTCGAGCAGGGGCTTGTCGGCCGGACGGTCCTCGCGCAGCTCCATCTCCTCGACGAGGACGGCGATCGAATGCGGCAGCTCGTCGCGGACGCCGTCGAGCGCGGCCTCGCGGATCAGCTCGGCTACCAACACCTCCTCCGGCGAGTCCGTCAGCTCCCCCTCGGGGTAGAGAGGCGGCCCGGGCGGCATCAGCGGCACGAGCAGGTCGGCGAGCAGTCCGACCTGGTCACCCGCGGTCGCCGACACGGGCACGATCTCGGCCCACTCGATGTCGAGGTCGGTCCCGAGCGCCGAGATCGCCATCAGGTGCTCACCGATTCGTTCGGGGCCCGCCAGGTCGGTCTTGGTCGCCACGGCGACCTTCACGGTGTGCTTGAGCTTGGCGACCTCAGCGGCGATGAACCGGTCGCCGGGCCCGATCTTCTCGTCGGCCGGGAAGCACACGGCCACGACGTCGACCTCGCCCCAGGTCGCGGCGACGAGGTCGTTGAGCCGCTCGCCGAGCAGCGTGCGCGGCCGGTGCACGCCGGGAGTGTCGACCAGCACGAGTTGGGCATCGGAACGGTGCACGATGCCGCGGACGACGGTGCGCGTGGTCTGCGGCTTGTCGCTGGTGATCGCGACCTTGGTGCCGACGAGGGCGTTGGTGAGCGTCGACTTGCCGGCGTTGGGCCTGCCGACGAACGACACGAAGCCGCTGCGGTGGTCGGCATCGACATCGGTCGCGAAGACCGGAGGCGCCGGGGGTGGCAGATCGCTCACTGTTGTTGCTCCTGCTGGTCGCGGGCCGCGTCGTAGTCGGCCCAGATCTCTTCGTCGCTCTTGCCGGCGGCCTTGCCCGCCGCGTAGATGGGGCCGGGGTCGACGGCGCGGGGCTGGCGCTTGGCGCCCCCGCGCCAGTAGCCCATCACGTCGTAGTGCGTCGAAGGCAGCCGACGCTCGCGCATCAGGTGCTTGCGGATCGACCGCATCTGCGAGGACTCCCCCGCCATCCAGAAGTAGCCCGTGCCCTCGGGCCAGGTCAGGTCGCCCACCACATCGGCCAGTGACGACAACCCGTCGCCGGGTTGGGCGAGCCAGGTGACCTGTGCGTGCGTGGGCAGGTAGGCGGCCATCTGCTCGGCGTCGGGCACCTCGGCCCAGATCGAGACGGGCACCGTGCTCGCCTCGGCGATGCGAGCCATCGCAGGCATGGCGGTGAGGTCGCCGACGAGCATCAGCCAGCCGGCGTCGGCGGGGGCTCCGAAGGATCCCTTGGGATCGGTGACCACGACCTCCTGCCCGATCGGTGAGTGCTCGCCGTCCAGTTGGGCCCACTCGGTGACCAGGCCCTCGTCGTGGACGACGACGTCGAGGGTGAGCTCGCGGGCCGCGGCGTCCCAGCGGCGCACCGTGTAGTACCGGCTCTGGAACTGGCCGGGGACGACCAGTCCGACCCACTCATCGCACACGCCCGTGGACCCGAACCAGCCGAGGCCGGGGCCACCGAGGACGAGCCGGAGCAGGTGGTCGCTCAGCCGCTCGCGGCGCAGGACCGTAGCGGTGTGCTGGGTGGGGCGGTTGCTCACGGACGCCAGTGTGGCCGCAATTCGAAGCCGTCGACACCGTCCTCGGTGCGTGTCGCGAGCACCTGATGGAGCTGGATCTCGTTGCGCTCGAAACCCAACCGGCTCCCGGCCATGTACAGACCCCAGACCCGAGCCGTGCCGACGCCGACCTCGGCGACGCACTCGTCCCAGTTCGCCACCAGGTTGCGGCACCAGTCGCGCAGGGTCATGGCGTAGTGCCGGCGCAGGTTCTCCTCGTGCATGACCTCGAGGCCGGCGTCTTGTGCCGCCGCGATGATGGTGCCGGAGCCGGTGAGCTCGCCGTCAGGGAAGACGTAGCGGTCGATGAACTGGCCGGTCGAGGTGACCTCGTTGTGGTGCCGGGTGATGCAGTGGTTGAGCAGCCTCCCCTGCGGACGCAGGTGGTCGTGCAGCCAGCCGAAGTACTCGGGGTACTGCTTGACGCCGATGTGCTCGGTGAGTCCGATCGAGGAGATGGCATCGAAGTCGCTCTCGAGCACGTCTCGATAGTCACTGTGGCGCACCTCGGCGCGGTCGCCCAGGCCGTCGGCGTCGATGGCCTCCTTGGCCCACGCCGCCTGTTCGCGACTGAGCGTGACGCCGAGCGCCTGCACGCCGTAGTGCTTCGCCGCGTGCCGGACCATGCCGCCCCACCCGCAACCGATGTCGAGCAGCCGCTGACCGGGCTGGAGGCCGAGCTTGCGGCACACCAGGTCGAACTTCTCCTCCTGAGCCTCCTCGAGCGACGCCTCCCCGGTCGGGTAGACCGCGCAGGTGTAGGCCATCGACGGACCCAGCACGAGCTCGTAGAAGCGGTTCGACACGTCGTAGTGGTGGTGGATCGCCTCGGCGTCGCGGGTCAGCGAGTGCCGCACGCCCTCGAGGGTGCGCCGCCAACGCGGGAGCGCCTCCTGCGGTGGCGGTGCGGGCAACAGGTTGGTGAGGCCGACCGACGACGCGAGGCCGCGCAGCAGCGACACGGCCTCCAGCGGCGAGGGCGCACGAAACCGGAGGTGGTTCTGGAGCAGCCGCATGGCCTCGTAGGGATCGCCCTCGTGCACGCCGTGCACGACCAGGTCGCCGGAGACGTAGGCGCGGGCCATGCCGAGGTCGCCGGGTGCGGTGAGGAGGTAGGCCAGACCGCGTTCGTTCTTCAACTCGAGTCGGATGTCGGCGTCGTCGGGGCCGGCGACGGAACCGTCGAAGGCCTCGAGTCGCACGGGCAGGCCGTCGCGCAGGAGCGAGGCGATCGCCTCGCCGATGGCCAGTGTGCTCATTGGTCTCGCACCGCCTTGTCGTAGAGAGAGGTGAGTCGGTCGTCGGGGTCGAACTCGGCCTTGACGGCGGCCAGGTGGGCGCCGTCGTAGAGCCGGTCGAAGGTGTCGCGGTCGTAGAAGGCCTCGGAGTACAGCGACTTGTGCCCGCCCAGGGCGTGCACCTGCTCCTCGATGGCCCGATTGGTGGGGCCCCGTGGCGCCTCGGGGCCGACGTGCACCGTGCCCCAGAAGCCGATGTTCACGTAGACCTCGCCGGAGGCGAGCGGGTAGGTCGGCCAATCGCGCTGCGCGACCAGCGGGCACAGCCACACCGGGCGCATGCCCACGTGCTCGTCGAACCAGTCGAGGAACGCGGCGGTCTGCTCGACCGGCACCTCGACGTCCTGCACCACCCGCTCGCGCTGCGGGCGTCCGGCCCGTCGGTCCAGACGGTCGACGATGCCGAAGCGTGAGTCGAGCCCGACCAACCGGTGGTAGACGTCGGAGCGTCGCCACCGCCGCGGCCACACCTGCCGCACCAGGGGGTTCTGGACGCCGAACGCCCCCGAGCACCAGAACCAGTCGGTGTCCCAGCGCCAGAGGTAGTCGTTCATGCTCAACGTGTCGGTCTCACGCTGCTGGATCGAGCGGTAGTAGACGCCCTGCCCGGTGTAGTCCGAGGGCGACTCCGTGACCTGGTCGGTCCAGGTCGCCAGGGTCAGGTAGTACTCTCCGGGCGCGAACGCCACACCGTCGAGGCCGTCGACCACCCGGCCCTCGTAGCTGCCGGACTCGGTGATCGCCGCGATCTGCTTGGCCAGGAGGCCGGCGTCGTCGAAGCGCACGTGGCGCAGGGAGACGAACCCCGGCACGCGTTCGAGTTCGATGCGCAGCCGGGTGGCGTAGCCGAGCGAGCCGTAGGAGTTCGGGAAGGTGTCGAACAACGCCTCTCCCGGCCGCGTGGTGACGACCTCGCCGGCGCCGGTGAAGACGTCCATGTCGAGCACCGACTCGTGGGGCAGACCGTTGCGGAAGCTGGTGGACTCGATGCCCAACCCGGTGACCGCCCCGCCGAGGGTGATGGTGCGCAATTGCGGGACGACCTTCGGGATGAGCCCGTGCGGCAGGGTCGCGGCGACGAGATCCTCATACGTGCACATGCCCTGCACCTGGGCGGTGCCGGCCTCGGAGTCGACCTCGAGCACGCCCGCCAGACCGGAGACGTCGAGCCCGGTACGAGCGGCGTCCGCCCGCGGCCGGAAGAGGTTCGAGGTCCGCTTGGCGAGCCGCACCGGTGCCCCTGCGGGGATCGCGGCGTAGGAGGCTCGCAGACGCTCGACGGCATCGTCGTGTAAAGCCCAGGTGGTCACTCTCGTCAAGTTACTCCTGTCGCCTCCGTCACGTCGTCGGCGGCACCCCCGAGCCCCGGGATGCCACCGGCACCCGGCGACGTCGTCGGCGTCGACGGCGCCGACGACGCGCGGATCAGTGTCCCGAGCCGAGCTCGGCGTCCTCGACCGCGGCCTCGGAGACCACGTCGTCGATGTAGCCGCGCGCCTGCTCGTCCGGCAGCCGCAGGAAGTAGGCCATCACGTACACGCCCGCCGAGACGAGGCCCAGCAGCAGGATCGACGACACGAACCCGAGGTCCACCCGGTTGCCCGTGCTGGGCTCGGGGTAGTTGCCGAAGTACGAGACCAGCGTGAGGCCCACCAGCCAGGGCAGCACCCAGGAGCCGGCCTTGAAGTCCAGCCGCTGACCCTTGAGGCCGCCCGTCAGGGCGAACACGCCGAGCAGCGCGAAGCCGATCAGCACGGCCACCATGAGCTTCCAGACGACGGTCCAGCCGCTCCAGTAGACGATGAGGTTGGATCCCCAGAAGGCGAGGAACGGGATGACGTGTCCGCCGGGGAGGCGGAAGGGTCGCTCGGCATCGGGCATCTGACGCCGCAGCGCGACCTGCACGAGCGGGCCGGAGGCGAAGGACAGCACCGTCGCCGAGGTGATGAACCCCACCAGTTGCTGCCAACTCGGGAACGGCAGGAAGGCGACGAGGCCCACCACGAACGCGACACCGAGACCGAGCATCGGCACGCCCTTGGCGTTGGTCTTGGCCAAGGTCTTCGGGGCATTCCCGTTGCGGGCCATGGCATAGGTGATGCGGCTGGTGACGGTGGTGTAGATGAGGCCGGTGTCTCCGGGCGAGATGATGGCGTCGATGTAGAGCAACACCGCCAGCCAGCCGAGACCCAGCGCGGTCGCGACGGCGGCCAAAGGACCGAAGTCGTTGGCGAAGTTGAGCTTGCCCCACTCACCCGACTTGGCGAGCACGGACGGGTCGAGCGAGCCGATGAACGCGATCTGGAGCAGGATGTAGAGCACCGCGGTGATCAGCACCGACCCCACCACGGCGATGGGCACGTTGCGCTTGGGGTTGTCGGTCTCGCCGGCCAGCTCGATCCCCTGCCGGAAGCCGAGGAACGAGAACACGATGCCGCTGGTCGCGACGGCGGTGAACACGCCGTGCCAGCCGTAGGGGCGGAAACCCTCGTCGGTGAAGTTCTGCCCGTGGAACGCGGTGAGGAGGAAGGCCCCGATGACCAGCACGATCATGAAGATCTTCCAGCCGACCAGCACGTTGTTGATACGGGCGAACCAGCGCACGCCGAAGTAGTTGATGACGACGAACACGCCCATCAAGACCACGGCCGCGCCGTAGCCCAGGGCCGTGAGCGTGTGCACCGTCTCGCCGTTGACCGTGTGCTCCTCGGTGAAGGGCGCGTACTTGGTGCCGTACTGGAGTGCCGCCGCCACCTCGATCGGTGCCGTGGTGGCCACGGCGATCCAGGTGATCCAGCCGCCGGTGAACGAAGCGAAGTTGCCGAACGACATGTGCGGGAACCGCACGACGCCACCACTGAGCGGGTACATCGTGCCGAGCTCGGCGTAGACCAGGGCGAGGAAGAGGATGAGGACGCCGCCCAGCGCCCACGAGATGACCGCCGCGGGCCCGGCCTCGCGGGAGGCGTTGAGGGCGCCGAACAGCCATCCCGACCCGATGATGGAGCCGACGCTGGCGAAGAGGAGCCCGACGATGCCGACGTGACGCTTGAGCTCGTGGCCCTCGTCGCCGGCGGCCGCGGAGGGACGTGTGGTTGTCGTGGCCATCCCAGGATCGTTGACCCAGACCACCGGTTCAGTCCACTCACCCCGACGGGCGAAACACGAAACCGCCGAAGATTCTCAGGCTTTATCTCGGTTTTTCTCAGAAATCTTCAGGGATTCACAGCCCAAGGACGGCTACGCACGATCCGGTCGTAGTCGGTCGAGACCGGGCGGCCGCTCAGGACCGCTGCGGCGTCGGCGCTCGAGGTCTCGAAGTCGGGGTGGCGCGGCTGGCCGCGGGTCCAGCCGAACCCGGTCTCCTGCCGGGGGCGGCATACGGCCCGGGCCCCACCGTGGACGAGCACGACCACGTCGCCGAGCACGACGTCGACGAACGCGTCGTCGATCATCTCCGCCAGCGACGCCGAGCCCCAGTCGCACGCGTCGCACTGGCAGTCGGTCTCCAGGTAGCCCTCGGCCGGATCCCCCAGACCGAGCTCCACGCAGGTGGCCAGGCCGTCGATCGCCTCGATGCCGCGCACCAGGAGAGGCTCACAACCGGGCCGGGTCGGCCTCAGCCAGGACGCGGCGTCGACGTGGATGCCCGGCCGCTGCCGGAGCGACGCGGGGTCGGCGTCCGCACGCACGGCCAGCCCGAGTTCGACCAATGTGGCCGACCACGCCGCGGCCCGTGCGCCGGCGTAGCGCCACTTGGCGGGGTCGGACACGACCGAGTAAGCCGCGTCCGGGACATCTCGGTCGGGCCACGGGTCTGGCCAGGGCGGGGTGTCCGCGCCCGTGACGACGAACGCGGCGTCGACGGCGGCCAGCAGGTGGTCTCGTTCCATGCGGGCCTCCTCGTCGGTACCGCCTCAGGTGGTGACGGTCTCGACCAGGGTGCCGCGCAGGTCGCCGCGGTGCACCGGGATATCGGCTCCGCCGAAGTCGCGGACGGCGTCGAGGTCGGGGCCGGCCACCGCGCCGGCGTCGGTGAGCACCACAGCGCCCTCGAGGCCGGCGGAGCCGGAGGCGACGGCCATCGCCACGCAGACGCCGAGCGCGCTCACCTGCAGCGAGGGCAGGTCGACGGTGGCCGCGGCGTACGTGCGACCGTCGGAGTCGCGGACGGCGGCACCCTCGGCCGCGCCGGTGCGGGCGCGGGTGGCGCGGGCCAGGGTCGCGAGCTTCTTGTCCTCGGCGGAGAGCTGGTCGCTCACTCGTCCTCCTCGTGGTCGTCGTCGAGAGCCTGTCCCGACCGGCTGATGAGCACGGTGTCGATCTTGTTGCGCCGCCCCGCCACGGAGGCAGCCACGAACCGCAGGCCGTGCGCCTCGACCGAGCTGCCGGGGATGGGCACGAGGCCGAGGTGCTTGGCCATCAGACCGCCGACGGAGTCGACGTCCTCCTCCTCGACATCGTCGCCGAAGATGTCCTCGAGGTCGTCGACCGGGTAGCGCGACGAGACCCGGAAGACGCCGGGTTCGACCTCGTCGACGGCGACCTCGTCGCCGTCGTACTCGTCGCTGATCTCGCCGACGATCTCCTCGAGGATGTCCTCGATCGTGACGAGTCCCGCCGTGCCGCCGTACTCGTCGACGACGATCGCCACGTGCTGGCGGCGTGCCTGCATCTCCTTGAGCAGGTCGTCGACCGGCTTGGACTCCGGCACCCACACGGGCTCGCGCATCAGGGACTCGATGCGCTGGGTGAACTCGACGTCGGGATCCTCGAAGTCGCGGCGCACGATGTCCTTGAGGTAGGCGATGCCGACCACGTGGTCGAGGTTCTCCTCGATCACCGGCAGCCGCGAGTAGCCGCTGCGCAAGAAGAGGGAGAGCGTCTGGCGCAGGTTCTTGTGCCGCTCCACGAACACGACGTCGTTGCGCGGCACCATCACCTCACGCGCCGTGGTGTCGCCGAGCTCGAAGACCGAGTGGATCATCTTGCGCTCCTGGGCCTCGATCAGCTCGGAGGCCTCGGCCAGGTCGACCAGCTCGCGCAACTCGGTCTCGGTGGAGAACGGGCCCTCCGAGAAGCCCTTGCCCGGGGTGATGGCGTTGCCGAGCAGGATGAGCAGCCGCGGCACCGGGCCGAGCACCCGGGTGATGACCGAGAGCGGGGCAGCCGAGAAGAGGGCGACGTTCTCGGAGTGCTGGCGGCCCAGCGTGCGCGGGCCGACGCCGATCACCACGAACGACACCAGCAGCATCACACCGATCGTCGTGAGCGCGCTGGCCCAGCCCGCACCGTGGTAGATGCGCTGCACCTGCCGCGTGACGATGACGATGGCCGAGATCTCGCAGCCCATCCGCAGCAGCATCGCGGTGTTGAGGTAGCGCGGGGCGTCGTCGAGCAGGTGCAGCAGCCGCGTGGCGCCGGCCCGGCCCTCGTCGGCCAGCTCGACGGCGCGGGCACGCGAGAAGGTGCCCACCGCGGCGTCGGCGGCGGAGAAGACACCGGCGAGCACGACCAAGAGGGCAGCCAGCAGCAGCGACCCCGGAGCAGAGCCGATCATCGGGCGTCGGTTCGCCAGGCGGCCAGCAGGTCGTCTTGCAGCCCGAACATCTCCCGGTGCTCCTCGGGCTCGGCGTGGTCGTAGCCGAGCAGGTGCAAGATGCCGTGGGTGGTGAGCAGCTCGAGCTCGGCCCTCGTGCCGTGCCCGGCGCTCTCGCCCTGGCGCTCGGCCACGAGCGGGCAGAGCACCAGGTCGCCCAACACGCCCTCCTCCGGCTCGGTGTCGACCAGACCAGGCCGCAGCTCGTCCATCGGGAAGGCGAGCACGTCGGTGGGCCCCTCCTTCTCCATCCACTTCGCGTTGAGCTCGGCGATGGTGTGCTCGTCGACGCACGTGACGCACAGCTCGGCCTGCGGGTGCACGCGCATGCGGTCCATGACGAAGCGGGCGAGCTGGGTCAGGTGCCGGACGTCGACCCCGCGACCGGACTCGTCGAGGATCTCGATGCTCATCGGCGGCGCGCCCTGGACTCCGCGGAGGTGCCGCGCCCCTGACCGGCAGGCGCGCTGCGCGACTGCTCCTGGACCTGCTGGACGGCGTCCCACTCGTCGTAGGCGGCCACGATCTTGCCGACCAGCTTGTGCCGCACCACGTCGGCGCTGGTGAGCCGGTGGAAGCCGATGTCGTCGACGCCGTCGAGGATCTCCTCGACGATGCGCAGGCCCGAGCGCACCCCGCCGGGCAGGTCGGTCTGGGTGACGTCACCGGTGACCACGATCTTGGAGCCGAACCCGAGGCGGGTCAGGAACATCTTCATCTGCGCCGGGGTCGTGTTCTGCGCCTCGTCGAGGATGATGAAGGAGTCGTTGAGCGTGCGACCGCGCATGTAGGCCAGCGGCGCGACCTCGATGGTGCCGGCGCCCATGAGCTTGGGGATCGACTCGGGGTCGACCATGTCGTGCAGCGCATCGTAGAGCGGGCGCAGGTAGGGGTCGATCTTCTCGCTCAGGGTGCCGGGCAGGTAGCCCAGGTTCTCGCCGGCCTCGACCGCGGGACGGGTCAGGATGATGCGCGAGACCTCCTTGGCCTGGAGCGCCTGCACCGCCTTGGCCATCGCCAGGTAGGTCTTGCCGGTGCCCGCCGGACCGATCCCGAAGGTGACCGTGTGGGTGTCGATCGACTCGACGTACCGCTTCTGGTTGAGCGTCTTGGGTCGGATCGAGCGCCCGCGGTTGGAGAGGATGTTCAGGCTCAGCACGTCGGCCGGGCGCTCGCTGGTCTCGGTGCGCAGGATCGCCAGCACCCGTTCCACGGTCTCGCCGGTGACGGACTGACCCGTGCGCAGCACCGCGACGAGCTCGTCGAGGAGCCGCTCGACGAGCGCGATCTCGCCCTGGTCGCCCTCGATGGTGATCCGGTTGCCTCGCACGTGCAGGTCGACGTCGAAGGCCCGCTCGATGAACCCGAGGTGGGCATCGCCCGGGCCGAGCAGGCTCACCATGTCGATGCTGTTCGGCACGACCACGGTGTGCCGGGAGCGCGCGGGAGGCGGGGTGGTGGTGTCGGTCATCGGTGCCCGGGTGCGGGCCCTCTCTGTTCCGGGGGTCTGGTCTGGCGGTCCGGCCGCCGGTCGGGTCGACGGAACGCCTGCTCGTCATGCTACGGCCAGCAACCGACGGGCCTCCACCGCGATTCCCGCGCGGCGCAGCGGACCCCCAGCCCCCTCACAGCCAGACGACGTACCGTGGCCCCATGGGCTCCCCCGACGCGCTGCGTGAGGACTGGCCCGAGAACGACCCCGAGGATCACGACGACGACACCGAGCCCTCCTGGTTCCCCGGTCACGCACTGCCCGAGCACGCCCGGTCCATCGGGCTAACGCACCACACACAAGAGGGTGCGCTGCTCGAGTTCGCCGGACGCCTCGACGGATCCCGGCCGGCGCACCGGATCATGGCGTGGTTCCTGCTCGTGGTGTTCGGTCTGCCCGTGTTCTTCGCCGTCCTGCGCGTGATTCTTTACTTCTGAGGTGCTCCGTCGTGTCAACCGACGCCCGGGGCGATGCGTGCCACTAGCGTGACCTCGTATGGACTCCTCCTCGCTCCCCGCGCCGTGCCCGGCGTCCGGGTCGTGACCGAGTCCGCGCGCGAGCAGTGGGGCGCCGACGAGGCACTCGACGCGCTCTACCTCGCGCACTGGCGCGGCCTGGTGCGGCTCTCGACGCTCCTGCTCAACGACTCCGGCGCCGCCGAGGAGGTCGTGCAGGACGCCTTCGTCGCCATGCACGCGCGGTGGTCGCGGCTGCGCGACCCCGACAAGGCGCTGGCCTACCTGCGACAGAGTGTCGTCAACAAGTCGCGATCCGTGCTGCGACACCGCGGGGTGGTCGAGCGTCACGTGGCGACGCGGCGCGTGGAGCCTGCCCCGACGACGCCCGACGCCGCCACGCTCGAAGGCGACCGGCGTGACGCCGTCCTGGCCGCGATGGCCCGGCTGCCCGAACGTCAGCGGGCCGTGCTGGCGCTGCGGCACTACCTGGAACTCTCCGAGGCCGAGATCGCCGACACGCTAAGGATCAGCCGGGGTGCGGTGAAGAGCCACGCCTCGCGCGGCTCGGCCAGGCTGCGCGAGCTGCTCGCGCCGTACCTGGAGGCGGAGCGATGAGCCAACGACCCGACGAGCTGACCCGTCTCTTGGGCGAGGCCGTCTCCGACGTGCACCCACCCGACCGGCTGACGGCCATTCGCAAGCGCACGCGGGCGGCCCGCTCGCGTCGCCGTCGCTGGTGCGCCGGGGGCGGCGCCCTCGTCGCGGCGGCGGCCGCCGTGACAGCCGTCGCCGTCGTCGGTCAGCTCGGCGATCAGCGCGTCGTCGACCCGGCCGGGCCGGCCGCGAGCGACTCCACCGCGACCGTACCGGCCCCCACCGCCGGTGTCGGACAGAGCTCGGCGGTGCAGGCGGCCTACGAACTGGGCTCGACCCCGAGCGGCGTGCGCCTCTTCCGGGAGTTCCGCGAGGTGCAGGGCCAGCCCGCGCAGATGATCCAGACCCTGCTCGGGGAGGATCCCCTCGACCCCGACTACCGCACCGCCTTCGGCGACGGCGAGATCGACGCCGTCGCCATCGGCTCCGGAGAGGTCACCTTCACGCTGACCGTGCCCCCGTCCTCCCTGTCGAACCGAGCCGTCGACCAGGCCGCCTACACGGCGTGGGGAGTGCTCGGACGGCGTGTACCCGTCACGCTCACCGCGCCGGATGCCGCGAGCGACCCGGGCATCGACAGCTCGCTGAGCATCACGGTGCAGCCCGATCGCGACGACCTCGACGCGCTCGCGCTGGTCTCCATCAGCGACCCCGGCGAGGGCACGGTGGTCTCGGGATCCTTCACCGCCCGCGGGCGTGCGTCGTCGTTCGAGGGCTCGGTGCCATGGAAGATCCTGGACTCCACGGGCACCGTGGTGAAGCGGTACAGCGCCCAGGCTCGTGGCGGCGACGGTCTTCGCCTCTACCCGTGGCACACGAGGATCGACGTGTCCGACCTGGCCCCCGGCACCTACACGTTCGTGGCGAGCACCGACGACCCCACCGGCGGAACCGAGGGGCCCGGCCCGACGTCCGACACCCGGACCATCGTGGTCGAGTAACATCAGTCACGCTGGTATCAGCAGTCACTGTGGCACCATCAGTCACTTCCCCGACCGACTGGAGCACCATGAGCACCTTCGGGAGCACCTTCGGGAGCACCTTCCCCCGCCGTCACCTCGCCAGCCTGGCGACACTGGCCCTGGTCGGCGCCCTCGGACTCAGCGCGTGCGGCTCCGACGACAGCGCGACCGACCCGGCGTCCGGACCGGTCACCGGCGCCACCGACACCTCCTCGCCGAGCGCGAGCGAGTCCTCCACCGCGAGTGCCAGCGCGAGTGCGAGCGGGGGCAGCGACGGCACCGATGACGACCCGGCTCCGGCAGGCACCGTGCCGGTGTACTACGCGGGTGACACGCCCCAGGGCACCCGCCTCTTCCGCGAGTTCCGCAAGGTCAGCGGCGACCTGGCCACCGGTGCCGCATCGATGGCGGTCTCGGGCGTGCCGCTGGATCCCGACTACCGCACCCTCTTCCCCACCGACGCCGGCATCGCGTCGGTGAGCCACGACGGCGACCGGATCACGGTCACCGTCGAGGCCGGGACGCCCACCGACCGTCCGTCCGGCATGTCGCGCAAGACCGCCCGACTGGCCGTACAGGCCCTCATCTACACCGCGCAGGGCGCGCTGCAGAGCCGCGACCCCGTCACCGTCGTCGACGCCTCCGGCTCCCCCGTGCGACTGCTCGGCATCGACACCGCCGACGGCCTCGGCAACGCGCCGCAACTGAACGTGCTCGCACTGGTCAACGTCACCGCACCGGAACAGGACTCCACCGAGCCCGCGACCTTCACCGCATCCGGCGTGGCCAGTTCACCCGAGGGCAACGTGCCCTGGCAGGTGAGCGACTCCTCCGGCAAGGTCGTCAAGCAGGGCTTCGCCACCGCCGAGGGGTACATGGGCCAGCTGTTCCCGTGGGAGGTGCAGGTCGACCTCTCCGGGTTGCCGGCCGGCCAGTACACCTTCGAGGCCTCCACCGACGACCAGTCCGGCGGCGAGGGCTTCGACCCCACCTCCGACACCAAGGCCTTCACGCTGAAGCCGTGAGGCCGTCGGTCGCCCTGAGGGCGCTGCGACGCGACGACGCCGACCTGGTGCTCGCCTTCGAGCTCGACAACCGTGCGTGGTTCGCTCGCCACGTGTCTGATCGGGGTGACGAGTGGTTCGAGCGGTTCGGAGCACACTTCGAGGCGGATCTGGCAGACCAGGCCGCCGGCACGTGCGCCTTCCACCTGATGCTGGACGACGAGGGCCGGGTCGGCGGCCGGTTCAACCTCTACGGGATCGAACCCGGCTCGGCGCGAGTCGGGTACCGGGTGGCGCAACGGATCGCGGGACGCGGCAGGGCGACGGCGGGCCTGGTCGAACTGTGTCGGATCGCCGCACGCGAGCACGCTGTGCATCACCTCTCGGCAGCCACCAGCGACCTCAACGTGGCGTCGACGCGCGTACTCCTCAAGGCCGGGTTCATCGCGGTCGGGGCGGCCGACCCGGCCGACCTCGGCGGCAAGACCGGTAGGGAGTATCGGCGCGACCTGGCGAACGAGTGACTCCGGCCTCGGTGGAGACTCGGCCACGCTCGGCGGGCACCGCCGGACGAGCACCCCGGGGTGCGGGCTCGCCGGATGAGGTTCAGGTGAGGTGTTCGGTGCCGTCGGGGTCGACGAGGAAGGTCCGGCTGTGGGGGCTGGTCCAGAGGTAGGTGCCGGGGCGGATGCGGCGGTATCTCCAGCGTCTCTCGGACCGGCCTGCCTGGTGGCTGGGGCTGGGGTGGGTCTTGGCGCGGTGGTGGGTGCGGCACAGCGGCGCCAGTGTGTCGGTGGAGGTCTGGCCGGGTGGCCCGCCTTCTGATGGTGGGACGTATTCGTCGATGTGGTCGAGGTCGGCGCGCAGGGCTGTGCGTTGACAGAAGGGGAAGGCGCAGGTCTGGCGTTGTTCCTTGACTCGGAAGGCGATGCGGTCGGGGATCTCGTAGGCATCAACCGCGACCGTGTCGGCCAGATCCACGATCGGCTTCACGACGACCTTCGTGTCGGGGTTGCCGACCCAGGCAGCGACCTGGTCCGCGGTCACAGTCGCTCGGTGAGTGCCGGTGTGGGTGGAGACGCGGGCGAGGTGGATGCCCAGTGCGCCGGTGGCGGGATCGACGGATGGTGTGCCGGTGATGGCCTCGCCGGAGAGGCGCACGTGCAACACGAGTTGGCGCGCGGGGATCGTGGTGGGTGGGGGTGGTTTCGACACGCCTTCGCCTTCGGCATCCGGCGGCTCAACCACCAGCGGGGCTGGTGGTTGAGCCGTGAGGCCGTCCACGGCCGAGCGCGTCGAAACCACCACCGAGCCTGGTGGTTGAGCCGTGAGGCCGTCCACGGCCGAGCGCGTCGAAACCACCGGCGGGGCTAGTGGTTGAGCCGTGAGGCCGTCCACGGCCGAGCGCGTCGAAACCACACCATGGGTCACTCCGCCGCCGAGGTCGAGCATGGTCTGGTTCCGCGCGAGCTGGCCCAGGGCGGCGGCACGTCGTTCGCCGAGGTCCAGCGGTGAGCCGAGCGCGGACTGCTCGGCGGCGAGGTGGCGTAGGGCGTGGTCGAGATCCTCGGCGTCGGCGCGGTCGAGGAGTCCGTCGAGCCGCACGAGGCCGTCGAACGCGCAGATTGCGCCCTGGCCGGGTTGGTCGAGCTCGATGGTGACGTGCCGTTGTGCGTGGGCGTCGGCGATGTCGGCCTCAGCGGTTTCGGGCTGGTAGCGGGCGATGGCGTCGGCGACGAGGCCGTCGAGGGCGCGAAGGCCGGTCTTGTGCGCGATGGGTGCGATCATCCGGTCTACAAAGGCGGCAGCCTCGGCACCGACCTTCATCGTCTCTTCGGCGATGCGGCGTACCCGCCACGGAGCCACGCGTCCGGAGGTCATGGCCTCCCAGAGCAGTGGGAGGCGGAAGCGGGTCTCCATCACCGCACCCACGAACGCCCGACCCGAAGCATCGGAGCGTCCGAGTGCGGTGGCGAGCTCGATGATCGCGAACTGAGCCACCAGCGGCGTGCCCGGGCCACCGGCCCCGATGAGCCGATCACCACCCTCGACCTCATAGGCCGCCAGCAGCTCATCGGTCACGATGCCCAGCGGGCCACCGGCGACACAGTCCGGCAC
Source organism: Nocardioides acrostichi (assembly GCF_015319165.1). GTDB lineage: Bacteria > Actinomycetota > Actinomycetes > Propionibacteriales > Nocardioidaceae > Nocardioides > Nocardioides acrostichi. The sequence continues at coordinate 74,431 of NZ_JADIVZ010000011.1, read as the reverse complement.
ATGCCCCTCGGCGTGCGCGGCACACCACTCCGCGGCCGCCTCCCAGAGCCGGGTCTCGGCGGCTTGGGCTTCGCGTTGCGCCGACACCGCACATGCCAGCAGCTCTGAGGGCTGGGGTGCTGGCGCCGTGGTCATGACCCGATTCTAGTCGAACACCTGTTCTATCGGAAGGTCTGGGGGGGATCTGTGGAGGAGATGTTGCCTTGCCCGTTGCGGGGTTTCGACGCGTTCGGCCGTGGACGGCCTCACGGCTCAACCACCGGACGACGCGCACGGCCGTGGACGGCCTCACGGCTCAACCACCGGACGACGGGCTCGTCGCTGGCGCTCCTCACGGCTCAACCACCGGTGCGACAGCGCCATACGGGGTTTCGACGCGCTCGGCCGTGGACGGCCTCACGGCTCAACCACCGGACGACGCGCTCGTCGCTAGAGCTCCTCACGGCTCAACCACCGGCGCGCCAGCGCCGTACGGGGTTTCGACGCGCTCGGCCGTGGACGGCCTCACGGCTCAACCACCGGACGACGCGCTCGTCGCTGGTGCTCCTCACGGCTCAACCACCGGTGCGTCAGCGCTGCGCGCCGACTCCCTGCTCGACCACCGGCGCCCGGCTCAACTGCCGGAAGTCGCAGTCCAGCGGGCGGTGCGGGAGAGCAGTGCCGCGACAGCGGCGACACCGGCGGTGGAGGTGCGCAGCACCTCGCTGCCGAGCCGCACACTGAGCGCACCCGCCTGTGTGAAGGCGGAGACCTCGGCGCCGGTGAGCCCGCCCTCGGGGCCGACGACCACGACGACGTCGCCCTCCCCCGGCACCTCGAGCCCGGCCAGTGGAGTCGTCGCCTCCTCGTGCAAGACCACAGCGAGCGCCGCGTCACGCATGAGATCGAGCACCTTCTCGGTGCGGGTGAGCGGCAGCACCTGCGGATGCCAGGCTCGGCGGGCCTGCTTGGTGGCCTCTCGCGCGGTGCTGCTCCAGCGCGCGTGACCCCGCTCGGCGCGTTCACCCTTCCAGACCGCCACGCTGCGCTCGGCCGCCCAGGGCACGATGCGCGCCGCCCCGATCTCGGTGAGCACCTCGACGGCCAGCTCGCCCCGGTCGCCCTTCGGCAGCGCCTGCACCACGGTGACGGACGGCGTGGGCTCCGGAGCCGTGGCGACCTCGTCGAGGCGCACCTCGAGCCGGCGCTTCGCGGTTCCGACGATCGTGCCCGTGGCGGAGATACCCAGCCCGTCGGTGAGCACGACCAACTCACCCTCCCGCAGTCGCCGCACCGCGACCGCGTGGTGGGCCTCGTCGCCCTCGACCACCACGACGTCGCCTCCGCGCGCCCCGGCCAGCGAGTCGACCAGGTGCACCGGCAGGCTCATGGTCTCGTCGTCCTCGAGCAGGCGTCAGTGCGTGTTGAACGCGTCGCGCAGCCGGCCGAAGACCGACTTGGTGCCGGGCTTCACGGTGCCCTCCGGCGACTCCTCGCCACGGATCGCGGCCAGCTCGCGCAGCAGCTCCTCCTGGCGCGGGTCCAGGCGCGTGGGGGTGTCGACGGCGACGGTGACCACCAGATCGCCGCGCCCACCACGCAGCCCGGGCACGCCCCGACCGCGCAGCACCTGCTCGTGGCCCGACTGGGTGCCCGGCTTCACCTCCAGCTCGAAGTCGGTCTCGAGGTCGGTCTGCGTGTCGCCGATGTCCTTGTTCGCGAGCACATCGGCCTCGAGGGTCGGGAGCGTGAGCTGGGTGCCCAGCGCGGCCGCGGTCATCGGCACCGACACGGTGCAGTGCAGGTCGTTGCCGTGCCGCTTGAACACCGCGTGGTCGGCCACGTGGATCTCGACGTAGAGGTCACCGGCCGGGCCGCCGCCCGGACCCACCTCGCCCTGCTCGGTGAGCTGCACCCTGGTGCCGGTGTCGACGCCGGCGGGGATCTTGACGGTGAGCGGACGACGCGAGCGGACCCGGCCATCGCCCGAGCACTCCCGGCACGGGTCGGGGATCACCGTGCCGAACCCCCGGCACGCGGCGCACGGGCGCAGGGTGCGGATCTCGCCGAGGAACGAGCGCTGCACGTGCGCGACCTCGCCCTGGCCGCGACAGGTCTCGCACGGCTGCGGGTGACTGCCCGGCGCGGCGCCCTCGCCACCACAGGCGGTACACCGCACCGCGGTGTCGACCTTGATCTCCCGCGTGGTGCCGAAGGCGGCCTCCGCGAGCTCGACCTCGAGCCGGATCAGCGCATCCTGCCCGCGACGTACGCGCGGACGCGGACCACGACCCTGGCCGCCGCCTTGGCCACCGCCTCCGAAGAAGGCGTCCATGATGTCCGTGAAGGAAAACCCGGCGCCCTGGCCGAAACCACCCGCCCCAGCGCCGCCGAACGGATCGCCACCGCGGTCGTAGGCCGCACGTTTCTGCGGGTCCGAGAGCACCTCGTAGGCGCGGGAGACCTCGCTGAACTTCTCCTTGCTCGCCGGGTCCGGATTCACGTCGGGATGGTGTTCGCGGGCGAGCCGACGGTAGGCCTTCTTGATGGCCGCTGCGTCGGCGTCCTGCGACACTCCGAGGATCTCGTACAGGTCCTGGCTCAACTCGTGTTCCTTCTTGGGTCTGCGGTCTGGGTGGTCGGGGGTAGCCGGGTCAGCCTTCGTCGAGGATGCGGCTCACGTAGCGGGCGACCGCGCGGACGGCGGCCATCGTGCCCGGGTAGTCCATGCGGGTCGGGCCGACGATGCCCAGCGCAGCGAGCGAGTCGCTCTCGGGCCCGTAGCCGGTGGTGACGACGCTGGTCGAGGCGAACTCCTCGAAGGGGCCCTCCGCGCCGATGCGCACGGTGACGGTGCCGCCCGGCGCCGCTTCACCGAGCAGCCGGAGCAGCACCACGTGCTCCTCCAGCGCCTCGAGCAGCGGCCGCACGGCGGTGTCGAAGCTGTCGCCGTAGCGGGCCAGGTTGGCGGCCCCGCCGACGGCGACCCGCTGGTCGGACGGGCCGTCGGCGAGGGCTGCGCAGAGGGTCTCGACGACGGCCCCCGTGGCCACGGCCTGGCCCGGCACCGGCGCGCTCGCCCGCAGCCCCAGCACGGCGTCGGCCACGCTCTGGCCGACGCTGGCGTGCAGCACGAGGCTGCGCAGGTCGGTGAGGTCGTCGTCGGTGAGCGGAGCCGCGAGCTCGACCACCCGCTGGTCGACCCGGCCCGAGCTGAGGATCAGCACCACCAGCAGCCGCTCGGGGGTCAACGCGACGAGTTCGACGTGTCGCACCGTGGAGCGCGAGAGGCTCGGGTACTGCACGACGGCGACCTGCCGGGTCAGCTGCGAGAGCAGCCGCACCGAGCGCCCCACGACGTCGTCGAGGTCTACCGCGCCGTCCAGGAAGGTCGAGATGGCGCGGCGTTCGGCGCTGCTCAGCGGCTTGACCGTGCTCAGCCGGTCGACGAAGAGCCGGTAGCCCTTGTCGGTGGGCACCCGGCCGGCGCTCGTGTGCGGCTGGGTGATGTACCCCTCCTCCTCGAGCACCGCCATGTCGTTGCGCACGGTGGCCGAGGAGACACCGAGCCGGTGCCGCTCCACCAGCGCCTTGGAGCCGACCGGCTCCTCGGTCGACACGTAGTCCTCGACGATGGCCCGGAGCACGGCCAGCCTGCGGTCGGACTGCATGCGCTCACCTCCGGGTCGATTGGCACTCGTGTCTCCCGAGTGCCAAGCCTACTAGGGCGCGACACCCCGGGCCGCCGGAGGCGTGTCAGAGCACGTCGACCAGGACCCGCAGCCGCTCCTGCCGTCGGCGACGGAAGCGAGCAGCGAGCCAGACCGTCAGCGCGAGCAGCAGTCCCGTCAGGACCACGCCGAGACCGACCCCCACCGAGACGGTGATCGTCAGCACCACGCCCAGCACCACCATCGCGGCCGTGAGCGCGAGCAAGACGACATCGCCCACGCGCACCACGATGCCCATGTCCTGCTGGGCGCGCACCCGGCGCGCCAGCTCTCGGCGCCAGGCCTCCCGGTCGGCACCCTCGGGCACCTCACCGGTGCGCAGAGCCCGACGGAGCAGTCCGAGCTGCCCCTCCCCGCCCAGCCGACGGCGAGCGCGCAGCACCGCCACGACCAGGAACACCACCAGCACGATCCACACCGCCGCCAGGTAGGCGTACTTCGCGGTGGAGCCGTCGTCGAAGAGATCGGGACCGACCCTGACCGCGAACCAACCCACCAGACCACAGACGAGCGGCAGCGCCATGCGCACGGCACGCGGTTGGCGATCCCACCACCGATCGTCCGGTGGCGTCGCGCCGGGACGGGACATGCTGCTCCGGTCGGTCACACGTCCAACCGATCAGATCGGAGGCGTCGGCTGACTCCCCCGGCCGAGCGGCCTACGGTGGGTGCGTGAGCGAGGCGACGTGGTCCGAGGTGGCCGAGCGGGTCTGGGTGGGCCGCCACCCGTGGTGCGACGTGAACGTGACGGCAATCGGCGGTGAGCGCGGACTCGTGGTCGTCGACACCCACGGCTCCGCCGCGGCCGGACGACGCGTGGTCGACGACGTCCGCCGCCTCGGCGCCGGCTCGGTGGTCGCGGTGGTCGCGACCCACGCCCACTACGACCACTGCTTCGGCACGGCAGCGTTCCGCGAGGCCTTCGGCGACGACCTGCCCGTGCACGCCCACGAGGGGTGTGGCGCCGAACTGCTCGAGACGGCCGCTCGGTTCAAGGCCGCCTACGAGGCGGAGATCGACGAGGCCCACCGCGACGACGTGCTCGCCACCGAGGTCGTGACACCCGACCACCTCTTCTCCTCTGCCGCCTTCATCGACCTCGGCGACCGGGCGCTGGAACTGGTGCACCCCGGCCGCGGGCACACGGGCGGCGACCTGGTGGTCCGCGTGCCCGACGTCGACGTCGTGCTGGCCGGAGACCTGGTCGAGGAGGCCGGGCCCCCGGGCATCGGTGCGGATGCCTTCCCCCTGGAGTGGGCGCCCACGCTCGACGTCCTGCTCTCACTCACCACCCGCGCCTCGCTGGTGGTGCCCGGCCACGGCGCGGTCGTCGATCGCGCCTTCGTCGAGGAGCAGCGGGCCGATCTGGCCGTCATCGCCGGCACCATCACGCACCTCGCCCAGAGCGGCGTCGCCGTCGACAAGGCGCTGGAGGCCGCCGAGTGGCCGTGGGAGCGCGAGCTCCTGCGCACCGCCGTGCAGCGCGGCTACGCCCAGCTGCCGCGCAGCGAGCGGCGACTGCCGATGGCCTGACGGGTGAGGGGCCGGCCGCGCCCTCGCGCGTAGCGTCGAGGGATGAGTGAGCAGGAGTCCGAGCACACCGACGAGAAGCGACACGGGATCTCCGATGAGCAGCTACCCGAGGATCTCGTACCCGGCGACGACAACCCGCTGGCCGAGGGCCTCCCCGCCGGCGAGGGTGCTGAGCTGCTCGAGGACGGCAAGGTCGCCGACGAGATGGACGACGCCGACGAGCGGGACGACGAGTCCAGCGAGGACTAAGTCCTCCGGCGGGGCACCGCCACCCGACAGCAGGCTTCTCCTAGCCTTCGCCAGGTGAGTGATCGCTACGGCACCGATGTGATGAGCACCGACTGGCGCGCACCCAAGCGCGGCCGCGCCAAGGAGGCTCCGGCGGCTCTCGGCGACGTCGTCGAGGAGGTCACCACAGACTTCTGTGGCGAGATCGTCACGATCGACCGGGACTTGCACGTGCTCACGCTGGAGGATCGGCGCGGCACCCGACGCACGTTCCCGTTGGGGCCGGGCTTCCTGCTCGACGGGCGCCCGGTGATCCTCACTGCTCCTCCGCGCACCGCGGCCCCGAAGGCGCCGACACGTACGGCGTCCGGCTCCGTGGCGGTCGCTGGCGCGAAGGCCCGCGTCGCGCGCGCGAGCCGGATCTTCGTCGAGGGCCGGCACGACGCCGAGCTGGTCGAGAAGGTGTGGGGCGACGACCTACGCATCGAGGGCGTCGCCGTGGAGTACCTCGGCGGCGTCGACGACCTCGCCGACCACCTGCGCGACTTCCGGCCCGGCCCCGGACGCCGCGTGGGCGTGCTCGTCGACCACCTCGTGGCCGGCTCCAAGGAGAGCCGCATCGCCGGCAACATCATGCGCTCGGCGCTCGGCCCGCATGTGCTGATCGTCGGTCACCCGTTCGTCGACGTGTGGCAGGCAGTGAAGCCCGACCGGCTCGGGCTCAGGGCATGGCCGCAGATACCGCGCTCGATCGAGTGGAAGAAGGGCACCTGCCAGCACCTCGGCTGGCCGCACCGCGACCAGGCCGACATCGCCCGTGCCTGGAAGCGGATCCTCGGCCGGGTCGACAGCTTCGCCGACCTCGAGCCGGCTCTTCTGGGTAGGGTCGAGGAACTCATCGACTTCGTGACCGCCGACCGGGAGGACCAGTGAGCTACCCCCAACAGCCGCCCGGAGGCCAGCCGCCGGCCGGCCCGCCCCCGTACTACGCCAAGCCGCCGATGAACCCGGGCGACGAGCGCACGTGGGCCGGCGCCGCACACTGGACCGCCCTGGTCGCGGGCTTCGCGCTCGGCGGGCTCGCCTTCCTCGGCCCTCTGGTCGTGATGCTCGTCAAGGGCAACGACTCGGCCTACGTCCGCGCCCACGCGGTGGAGTCGCTCAACTTCCAGCTCTCCTTCCTCATCTACGGCGTGGTGGCGGCGGTCTCGATCTTCGTGCTGATCGGTCTGCTGCTGCTGCCGATCGTCGGCATCTTGTGGCTGGTGTTCACCATCATCGGCATCACCAGGGCCAACGGGCCCGAGTTCTACCGCTACCCGCTGACGATCCGCATGGTCAGCTGAGCGCAGGTCACCCCACCAGTTCGCGGACGACGGCGTCCGCCAGCAGGCGACCCCGCTGGGTGAGCACCCAGCGGTCGCCGGCGGGCTCGAGCAGCCCGCGGGAGGCCAGTGCCTGAAGCGTGCCCGCGGCGTCGGCGACCGGCAGTAGGCCGAGCAGTTCCGGGCCGAGACCGTCGACCAGACGGGTCTCGAGCAGCACCCGCTCGACCAGACGGTCGTCGGCGCTCAGCACCTCGCGGGCGAGCGCGGGCGAGAGCCCCTCGGCCAGCCGGGCAGCGAAGGCGGCCGGGTGCTTGACGTTCCACCAGCGGGTGCCTCCGACATGGCTGTGCGCTCCCGGTCCGACGCCCCACCAGTCGCCGCCCCGCCAGTAGCCCAGGTTGTGCCGACAGCGGGCGGCGTCGTCGCGCGCCCAGTTGCTCACCTCGTACCAGCCCAGGCCCGCTGCCGCGAACCGCTCGTCGGCGGCGAGGTACTTGTCGGCCAGGTCGTCGTCGTCTGGCATCGGCAGCTCGCCACGCCGCACCCGCCGGGCCAAGGCGGTGCCGGACTCGACGATGAGCGAGTACGCCGACACGTGGTCGGGTGCGCAGGCCAGCGCCGCGTCGACCGACTCCAGCCAGTCGGTCATCGACTCGCCGGGCGTGCCGTAGATGAGGTCGAGGCTGACCTGCTCGAAACCGGCCTCGCGGGCCCAGCGGACCGCGGCCGGCACCCGCAGCGGGTCGTGGGTGCGGTCGAGGGTGCGCAGCACGTGGTCGACGCTGCTCTGCATGCCGTAGGAGATGCGGTTCACCCCGACCGCGCGCAGCTCCTCGAGCGACCACGCCGTCACACTGTCGGGGTTGGCCTCGATCGTGACCTCGATGTCGGGAGCGAGCCCCACCTCGGCGGCCGCCGCCGAGAGCACCGCGCCGATGTCCCCCGGGCTGAGGAGCGTCGGGGTGCCGCCCCCGAAGAACACCGTGTCGATCGGACGCCCGACGTCTCCCAGCACGCGCCGGATACGGCGCACCTCGGCGATCGCCGCCTCGGCGTAGGTATGCCGGGAGGCACCGGCGGCCGCCGCCGGGCCACCGAGCTCCTCGGCGGTGTAGGTGTTGAAGTCGCAGTAGCCGCACCTCACCGAGCAGAACGGCACGTGCACGTAGAGGCCGAACGGGCGTTGGCCGAGGCCGTCGGTGGCGGACGCCGGCAGGGCGCCGTCCGGGGGCACGGGCTCGCCGTCGGGGAGGGTGGAGGGCACCGCACCATCCTGCCGGGCGGCGGTCCGGGTCGGCGCGGCGGCCTGAGTCGGACTCAGCCGTAGAAGGCCTCGATGCGCTGCTTGTTGTTCTCCTCAACGACGTTGCGCTTGACCTTCATCGACGGCGTGAGCTCACCGGACTCGATGGTGAGGTCGTGGTCGAGGATCTCCCACTTCTTGATGCCCTCCCACCGGTTGAGCTTCGCGTTGAGCTGCTCGACGTAGCCGCCGACCATCGAGTGCACCTTCTCGGAGGAGACGATGTCGGAGTACGAGGCGCCGGCCATGCCGTTCTCGGCCGCCCAGTCGGTCATCGCGTCGGGGTCGAGGGTGATGAGGGCGACGCAGAAGTTGCGCTCGGCGCCGAACACCATGAACTGGCTGGTGTAGGGGCAGATGACCTTGAACTTGGACTCGATCGCCGTCGGCGCGACGTACTTGCCGCCCGAGGTCTTGAAGAGATCCTTGATGCGCCCGGTGATCGTGAGGAAGCCCTCGGCATCGAGGCTGCCCTTGTCGCCGGTGCGCAGCCACCCGTCGTCGGTGAAGGTCTTCGCGGTCTCCTCGGCCAGGTTGTGGTACCCGGCCATGATGTGCGGCCCCCGCAGTTGCACCTCGTCGCCTTCACCGATGCGCACCTCGGAGCCGGGCATGGCCTGGCCCACGGTGCCCATCTTGTAGTCCTCGAGGTGGTTCACGGTCGCGCCGGCAGCGTTCTCGGTCATGCCGTAGCCCTCGAGGATGAGGATGCCCGCGGCGTGGAACCAGGAGGCGATCTCGGCGTTCAGCGGGGCCGAGCCCGAGATGAAGAAGCGCACCCGGCCGCCGAACCGCTCGCGCACCTTGCTGAAGACCAGCTTGTCGAAGAGGGCGTGCTGGAGCTTGAGCGGTAGCGGGATGCCCTCGCCCTCGCGCCTGCGGCGGTCGACCTCGAGGCCGACCTTGAAGGCCTGGGTGAAGATCTTCTCCTTCGCTCCACCCTCGCTGGCCGTCATCGTGACGATGCGGGCGTGCGCTTTCTCGAAGATGCGGGGGGCGGCGCCCATGAAGGTCGGCTTGACGACGCCCAGGTTGTCGACGATCTTCTCCACCCGCCCGTCGATCGCGGTCGCGAAGCCGCAGGCGAGCTGGGTCGAGAGCAAGACCTTGCCGAACGAGTGGGACATCGGCAGCCAGAGGAACTGGAGGTCGGTCTCGTCGAGGATGTCTTGGGCCTTGATGGCGGCGCCCTCGTAGACCCAGGCGCGGTGCAGCAGCCGCACGCCCTTGGGCCGACCGGTCGTACCGGAGGTGTAGATGAGCGTGGCGAGCTGGTCGGCCGGGATCGCGCGGGCCACCTTCTCGACCGCCTCGGGATCCTGGGCCAGGTGCTTGGCGCCGAGCTCGGCGAGGCCGTCGAGGGTGATCACCCAGTCGCCGTCGTCGTCGCTGCCGACGCCATCGAAGAGCACGACCTTGCCCACGGACGGCAGGTCGGAGCGGCACGCCCGGAGCTTGGCCAGCTGGGTCTCGTCCTCGGCGAACACGACCTGACACTCGGAGTCACCGACGATGAAGCCGGTGTCCTCCTCGTTGGTGCTGGGGTAGACCGTGGTCGTTGCGCCGCCGGCGCACATGATGGCGAGGTCGGCCAGGATCCACTCGTAGCGGGTCGACGACGCGATGCCCACGCGCTGCTCGGTCTGGAGGCCGAGTGCCAGCAGCCCGGCGGCGAGGTCGACGACGCGGTCGCCCGCCTCGCGCCAGGTCACCGACTCCCAGGTGTCCTTCTCGCCGACCGGGTAGCGAAACGCTTCGCCTCCGGGCGAGCTCTGCACCCGGTCGAGGAAGAGCACGGCCACGTTCTGGGGCAGGTGGTCGACGAAGCTGGTGTCGTGGTTGACGGGCATGACGCTCCTGGCACGAGTCTCGGACTGACGGGTGCGGGGCGCCGACCGAGGGTCGGGCGCGCCTCAGGCGTAACCTACGTCACTTCACCTACTGGCGGGTAGCAGCCCGGGGAGTCGACCTGCGTCAGCGATGCTCGGCGACGTACTGCTCGGCTTTCTGACGGGCCTTCGGCAGCAGATCGGGGACGTCGAGCAGTCGCGGGAGCAGCGCGGGTTCGCCGTTGAGAGCACGGAACATGGTCGAGACGGTGATGCCGTGCCCGGGGCGATGCGCGACCCGCAGCTCGTCACCGACCTGGACCGGCCCCTCGGCCAGCACCTTGAGGTAGGGGCCGGGGCGGCCGACCGCGGTGAACCGCTTGACCCAGGCCGTGGCGTCGTAGCCCGACTCGCCCATCCAGCACTTGAAGTCGTTGCAGGGGGTGCGCACCGAGCGGACCTCGAACAACGCGCCGCCGATCTCCCACCGTTCACCGACCTCGGCCTCGTTGACGTCGATGCCGGCGGTCGTCAGGTTCTCGCCGAACTGGCCGTCGGGGATCTCCATGCCCAGGCGCTCGACCCAGACGTCGAGATCCTCGCGTGCGAAGGCGTACACGGCCTGGTCGGGGCCGCCGTGGTGCCGGGTGTCGGAGACCTGGTCGCCGTCGAGCCCGAGGGTGCCCACGTGCACCGGACCCGTCACGGGCGTCTTGTCGATGGACGTACGGCCGACCCCCGCCCACTCCCGCTCACGGGGTCGACCGACATTCACAGACACGATGCTCGCCATGGCCCGATCCTCTCAGACGCACCCCTCGTGCCGAGCCTCGTCATCGGGCTGATCGACGGGTTCACGGAGTCCCTGGCCGAGAGACTGCTGGTCGGCGTCATGCTCGGCCTGGCGTGGTGGGACCGTCGACGTCGCGGCACCTCAGTGCGCATTCTCTGGCCCGTTCCAGGCGAGATCCCGATCCCGCTCCATCTCTTCTTCGTGGCCGGCGGGCTGCACCGCGACTGGCGCACCCGAACCCTGCGAGTACCCATGCTCGACTCCGAGGTGGCGATGGCGATCCTCTCGGCCACCGACCTCACCGTCTTCATGGCCCTGTATTCACGCGCCAAGGACGGCCCGACATCGAGCAGATGCTCGCGGCACACGACTCGACGGTCGATCTCGACGAGGCCATCGGGTGGGTCGGCGCGATCGTCGGCGTCGACGACGCTCGTACGCGTCGTCTCCTCGCGCTGCGGGCTGACACCTAGACACGCCGTGAGGCTCCGACTGCGAGCAGTCCCAGCGTCGTCGAGAGCATCAGCACGGCGACGAAGGCCGACCGATCCGCGGCCGAACCCACCGCCGTGAACAGCAGGCCGGCGACGGCGACGGCTGCCGCGGATCCGACCGCGTCAGCCAGCGTGACGGCGGCAGAAGCCCCGCCCCGCTCGTGATCGGCGGCGCGGGCCAGCACCACCGCGGTGATGCGCGGGTACATCAACCCCATGCCGGACGCCGCCACGAGCCATCCGAGCCCGACGAGCACACCGGGCGAGGGCGTCAGGAGCACGAGCAGGATCGACCCGATCCCGAGGCTCAGCAGCACCGCGCCGAGGCCGAGCGCGGACTCGTCGCGCAGCCGCTCCCCCAGCCGGCCCTGCACCTGCGAGGCGCTCGCCCAGCCGATCGTGGCCGCGGTGAGCACCAGTCCGCTGACCCAGACGCGAGCGCCGTACTGCTCCTGGAGCAGGAACGGCAGGTAGGCCTCACTGGCGAAGAACGCAGCGCCCACGAGGCCGCGCAGCAGCACGACGCTCGGCGCTCCCGCGGCACTGCGCAACGTTCCGACCGGGAGGAGAGGCCGCAGGGCGGCCAAGGCCGCGGCCAGCGCCCCGACCGCGAGCACCGCGCGCGTCGTCCCGCTTGCAGCACCGGCGACGTTGAGACCCAGCAGGGCCAGTGCCACGAGGGAGGCCAGCGCGATGCGTGTCGCGACGACCCGCCCCGGGGCCGGAGCTCCGGCCGAGGGCAGCGAGCGGGCGACGCGCAGCGCCGGCCCGAGCAGTCCGAGGGCGCCACCCGCGAGCACGACCGCACCGAGGAAGACCCACCGCCAACCCACGGTGTCGGCCACGACACCGGCCAGGAACGGCCCCACCACACCTGGCAGCACCCAGGCTGCGGCGAAGGCGGCAAGGATGCGGACCCGGTCGACGGGTGCGTAGACCTGCGCCACGAGCACGTACAGCGACACCGACAGCGCCCCGCCGCCGAGACCCTGCACGAACCGACCCGCCACCAGGGCCTCCATGCTCGGTGCCAGCCCCGCCACGGCGAGCCCGGCACCGAACAACGCGACCGAGGCGAGCAGCGGACGCACGGCACCGACCCGGTCGGACCACAGCCCGGCCACCACCATGCCCACCAGGCTCGAGGAGAGCGTCACCGAGAAGGCCACCGAGTACAGGGCGCGCCCGTCGAGATCGGCGCTGACGACCGGCATCACGGTCGCCACGGCCAGTGCCTCGAAGGCCACCAGGAACACCAGGGCGATCGACCCGATGGTCGCACCGCGGTAGACCGGGGCGAGCAGCGGCGTGGGGCGGGAGCGGGGGGCCAGGGCGGTCACGCGAGCACGGTAGAACCTCGAGTGCTGTCGAGGTCCAGTCCTCGCGCGCCCCCTCGGGTGTCCGGCTCAGGCGCGGTGCTCGGCGTCGATCGCCGCGGTGGTCTCGAGCAGGTGCGGCAGCAGCCCGACGACGCCGGCGTGGTCGAGGACCAGCTCGGGTACGGAGATCGAGACGGCCGCCACCACCCGGTCGGCGGCGTCGTGCACCGGGGCGGCGATGCAGTGCACGTGGGCCTCGTGCTCGGCGACGTCCTCGGCCCACCCGCGCTCGTCGACCAGCTCCAACTGAGACCGCAGGGCACTCGCACGGGTGATCGTGCTGGGAGTGAAGGACCGCAGCTCCAGGCCCGCCACCACGGCGTCTCGGCGTCGTGGGGGAAGGGCGGCCATCAGCACCTTGCCCACGGCCGTGCAGTGCAAGGGCGCGGGCAGCCCGATCCGCGAGTACATGCGCACCGCGTGCGTGCTCTCGACCTTGTCGATGTAGACCACGTGACCCTGCTCGGCCACCGCCAGGTGCACGGCCTGGCCCCCGGTCGCCCGGGCGAGCCGCCGCAGGTGGATCGCCGCGACGTCGCGGATCGGATGCTGCTCGAGCCCGATGTCGGCGACGTGGAAGAGCCGGCTGCCCAGGTGACACCGGTGCTGGTCGTCGCGGCACACGAAGCGCTGCTCCTCCAAGGTGCGCACCAGCCGGAGCACGGTGGTCTTGTGCACCCCGAGGCTCGCGGCGAGCTCGTCGAGGGTCCGGGCCCCCGACGCCAACTCCCCCAGGATGTCGAGTCCCCGGCGCAGGCTCTGGCTCACGCGCGCGCGCCCTCCGGCACCTCGACCCCGTCGGGGCCGACCCGGGTGCCCGCCCAGACCTCCTCCGTGGCACCGCGCAGCAGGGCCCGCAGGGGGGCCGCCGCGGCCGATGCCTGGTCGGCCTCCGTGGCCAGGGTGAGGGCGGCCTGGAGGTGGCCCATCCGCAGGCAGACCGCATCGGGCTCGCCGCTGAGCCGGGCAGCCAGGAACCCCGCCGCGAAGCCGTCGCCGGCACCGATCGTCTCGACCACCTGCACGGTCAGGGCGGGCACCTCCACGTGGCCCCCGCCGGGTCTGCGCACGCAGGCACGGTGGGCGTCGTCCTTGAGGACGACGGTGGGGCGGCCCCCCAGCATGTCCACGACGGCGTCGGCGTCCTCGGCGCCGAACGCGACACCCGCCTCGTCGGCGCCGGCGAGCACCAGGTCGGCACCACGCAGCAGCCGCAGCAGCGGCTCGGGGTCGCGCGACCCCCACAGCACGGGCCGCCAGTTGAGGTCGACCGAGAGTTCCCAGCCCTCCGCGTCGCGACGACGCAGCAGCGCGTCGACGACAGCCGAGGGATCCTCGACGACACCGACCGTGATGCCGCTGACGTGGACGAGGTCGACACCCCCCAGCGCAGGACTCGACTCGATGAGGGCGGCGTCCAGCGCCGTGGCCGCCGAGCCCGCTCGGTGGTAGCGCATCGAGGAACGTCCTTCGACCCGGTCCTTGAAGTAGAGCCCGGTGGGCCGTTCGGGGTCGCGCACGACGGCGGACACGTCGACTCCACCGCGCCGCATCTGCGTGAGCAGCAGGCGCCCGAAGGAGTCCTCGCCGACGCGGGAGAGCCACGAGACGTCGAGGCCGAGGTCGGCGAGGGCCAGGGCGACGTTGCACTCCGCGCCGCCGACACAGCGAGCCAGCAAGGTGGCGTGCTCCAGCGAGGAGTCGTCGTAGCCACGCAGGACCAGCAGACCCTCGCCGATGCAGACCACTCGCGACATGGATCCTCCTCGCGCGCTCCCGGCGCGCCTCTCGCTCTTGGACACCCGACGGCGCCCCGGCGACGACGGTAGGCATCGGTGGCATCCGACGCAATGGTCGTTGCACATGACGCAACATACGCCGGGGCTTTCTGATCAGTCTGCACACCGCTACGCGCCCTCTAGCACGTGCTAGTTTGGGCCCCCACACCCCCTCACCTCCCGAGGAGACCCGTGATCACCGGCCTGCCGTCGCCACGCGTACCCGACCCGCGCGATGCCCCCGTCCTCGGCTGGGGCGTCCTCGGCACCGGCTGGATCGCCGACAAGTTCAGCAGCGCGCTGCGCGCCGCCACCGACCAGCGCCTCGTGGCGGTGGCCTCGCGAGAGCTCCCTCGCGCCGAGGCGTTCGCCCGCTCGGTCGGGGCGCAGCGCGCCCACGGCGACAGCGCCCGACTCTTCGAGGATCCCGAGGTCGACGTCGTCTACGTCGCCTCCCCCCACCACCTGCACCTGCGCGACGCGTCGGCAGCCATGCGCGCGGGCAAGCATGTCCTGGTCGAGAAGCCCCTGGCCCTCGACGCCGGGGAGGCTCGCGCGCTCGCCCAGGTCGCCCACGAGACGGGCCGGTTCTGCATGGAGGCCATGTGGACGCTCTTCTTGCCCAAGCTCGACGTCGTGCGTCAGGTCGTGGCCGAGGGCATCCTCGGCGAGCCGCAGACGGCGATCCTCGACCACGGCGAGTGGTTCGAGCCCGATCACCGCATCTGGCGACCCGAGCTGGCCGGCGGCGCGCTGCTGGACCTGGGGACCTACACCTACGCCGTGGCCGACCACCTCCTGGGCCCGGGCAGCGTCGTGGCGGCCGACGTGCAGATGACCTCGACCGGCGTGGAGGGTCAGGTGCTCGGCGCCGTGACGCACGCGTCCGGTGCGCGCTCGGTGCACCACGCCAGCATGCTGGCCGAGACACCGGCGCGCGTCGTGATCACCGGCACCGACGGCCTGCTCGAGATGGGGTCGCGCTTTTGCATGCCGGGCCCGTTGACCCTCCGCTCCCGCGACGGCGCCAGCACCGGGAGCTGGGACGAGCCGGCCACCGGTCACTCCCAGCTGTTCTGGCAGGCCGCGGAGGTGGCCCGCCTGGTCGCCGCCGGCGCCACCGAGTCGCCGCTGCGCCCCCTGGCCGACTCCGTCCGTACACTGGAGCTCGTCGACCAGGTACGCGAGGTCAGCGGCCTCGGACGACGCCCCGCCCTCTGAGCCCCCGCCCCGCCGGAGCAACGGGCTCAGGAAAGGACGCCGGGACCGACCAGAGAGGTAGTGGCGTGGAGCACCGCCCACGGACGACCGACCGCCCGGCGACGATGGCCGACATCGCCCAGCAGCTGGGCATCTCCCGCCAACTGGTCTCGATCGTCATGCGCGACGCACCCGGCGCCAGCGCCGAGACGCGCCGCCGGGTGCGCGAGACCGCCGACGAGCTGGGCTTCGCGCCCCACACCGGGGCCCGCACCCTGCGGCGCACCCGGAGCTGGACCTTCGGAGTCGTCTTCGTGCCGAGCCACCCGGCCGAGCACGAGATCGTGCAGTCCCTCTATCCCCTGGCCGCCGCGCACGGCTACGACGTCGTGCTGAGCGCCGTGACGGGCACCCGCGGCGTCCAGCCTGCCGTCGACGAGCTCCTGGGCCACCGCTGCGCGGCCGTGCTGCTCATCGGATCCGCCCTGGATCCCGCCGAGCTGGAGGATCTCTCGGGTCGCGTGCAGATCCCGCTGGTCGCCGTGGGCACTGCCGCGGGCGGCACCGGCCACGACGTCGTACGCTCCGACGGCCGCGCGGGAGTCGCGGCCGGCGTCGAGCACCTGGTCTCCCTCGGGCACCGCGAGATCGCCTTCGTCGACCTGGCGACCATGCCGGCCGCCGCCCTGCGCCGCGCGGGCTACGAGCAGACGATGCAGCGGCACGAGCTGGGCACCGATGTCGTCCTCGCCTCAGGGCACTACACCGACGACGCCTACTTCGAGGAGTCCGGCTCGGAGGCAGCGCACACGCTGCTCGCTCGTGACGAGCCCCCCACGGCGGTCATGGTGCCCAACGACGGGTCGGCGGTGACGCTGCTGCTGACCCTGGCTCGGCACGGCCTCCAGGTGCCCCGCGACATCTCCCTGGTCGGGTACGACGACATCCCGGCCGCCCGCCTGAGCGCGGTCGAGCTCACGACGGTGCGCCAGGATCCCGAGCTCATGGCCCGGGCCGCGGTCGACGCGGCGGTGCGTCGCATCGATCACCCCGAGTCCGATCCGCTCGAGTCGATCGTCGACACCTCGTTGGTGCTACGCGGCAGCTGTGCCGCCCTCCGCACCGACGGCTGACCCACCCGACGCCTCCACCTCTCCCGCGCCGGGGCCAGAGCGACCCCGTCCACCGGGCACACCCGCCAGGGCGCGCACACCTTCACGGCCGCTTCACGTCTCGATGACCTTCGGCCTGGTTGTGACATTCGTCTCCCCGACCTATTGACGACGACTAGCACGTGCTAGTTCAATGCGTGACACACGCCACACCGGCGTCCGTTCGCACTCACCGTCCGCTTCACCGGCCGCTGTCCGCGGCCCCCGCGAGAGGAATCAACCGTGCCCCACTTCGCCCCCTTCACCGCTGGCTCACGACGCTCCCGATGGGGTGCCGCCGCGCTCGCAGTCCTCGCCCTGGGGATGGCTGGATGCTCGGGTTCCGCCTCGTCGAGTGCGACCGCGGGCGGGCTCGACGACGGCCTGGGCAGCCGGGCCGAGAACCGCACCGTCGACTTCTTCACCTACTACGACCCCAGCGCCGACGCCTTCTGGAAGCAGATCCTCACGGGAGCCGAGGACGCCGCCTCCCTCACCGGACTGAAGATCGAGGCCCAGACCGCCTCGGGCGACACCGGCAAGATGACCGACCTGATCAGCGCGGCCATCGCCAAGAAGCCGGCCGCCATCGTGGTCTCGTTCAACGACCCGTCCTGGGAGAGCGCCGCCTGCGAGGCCTCGAAGGCGGGCATCCCGGTCTTCGCCTACAACGTGCCGCCCTCGGAGACCGCCGCCGACTGCGTGGTCTCGTTCGTCGGCCAGGACTTCCGCGCCGTCGGCAGCATCATCGGCCAGTCGTTGGTCGACCAGGTCGACATCGGCTCCGGCGACAAGGTTCTGTGCCCCGCCGAGGAACCGGACCAGCAGTACGCGATCCAGCGCGGCGGCGGTGTCGACGACGTCCTCAAGAAGCTCGGCACCAAGTGCACCTTCCTGCGCACCTCCGGCGACGACGGCCAGGCGCTCGACGCGATGACCACCTGGCTCACCGCGAACCAGGACGTCAAGGCGATCGTGCCACTCGGGGGCACCCCGCACCGCAACGCCGTGGCCGCCCAGGACGCCGCCGGCGTGAAGGTTCCGATCATCGGCTTCGACACCTCACCCCAGGTCGTGGACGGCATCAAGAGCGGCCGCATCCTGGCCTCGGCCGACCAGCAGGGCTACGTGCAGGGCTTCCAGCCCGTCCTCGAGGTCGCGCAGCTCATCGACTTCGGCATCTCGCCGGCCGACATGAACTCCGGCGGCAACGGCCTGATCACCAAGGACAACGTGTCCAACCTCGAGGATCCCGACCTCGAGGGCATCCGCTACTGACGGCTCCTGTCGTCGCCGACCATCCCACACACCTGGGGAGCCGGAGCCGCGGCTCCGGCTCCCCGACCCCACCCGGAGCCGACCTGATGACCCACGTGTCCCACGAAACCGATGCGGCCAGCGCCGCCCCTCCCCCGAGTCTCACCCTCGACGAGCCGGTGCAGCGCCGTCGGCTGGCCGACTCCCGACCGACCACGCTGGGCGGGCGTCTGCGCGAGACGCTGTACTACATGCGCGGGCGCGGCGCGCTCGAGATCGGGCTGATCTACGCGCTCATGCTCGCGGTCTTCGTCGTCTGGAGCCTCGTCGACCCGCTGGGCTTCCCGTTCCTCTCCAGCAACAACCTCTCCGGGGTCGTCACCCAGAGCGTGCCCGTGCTGGCCATCCTCGCCATCGGGGTCGGCATGCTCATGGTGACCGGCGAGTTCGACCTCTCGGTCGGCTTCGTCCTCTCCTTCGCCGGCATCGTGTTCATCAAGCTGGCCCAGAGCCACGACTGGGTCGTCGCGGCCCTGCTCACCGTGGCGGTCGCGATCGCTGCGACCACCGCCAACGGGCTCATCGTGGTCTACACCCGGATCCCCTCGTTCGTCGCGACCCTGGGCATGTCCTTTGTCTGGAAGGGCGCGGGCATCGCGGTCAACGGCACCGCCCCGGCCTACCTCGCCGGCGCCGACCCCACCTTCGTGAAGACCTTCGCGGGCGACTTCGGCTTCTTCCGCGCGCAGATCCTCTGGATGATCCTGCTCGGGGTCGTCGCGTTCGGCATCCTCCAGCGCCACCGGGTCGGCAACCGGCTCTACGCCGTCGGCGGCAACGCCGGCGCCGCCAAGGCGGTCTCGATCAAGCCCGACCGCATGCGGATGTTCGCCTACGCGTTCTTGGGCCTCTGCGTGGGTCTCGCCGCCATCTTGGTCGTGGCACGCACCTCGACCATGCAGCCCACCACCACCGAGGAGTACACGCTGTTGGCCGTCGCCGCGGCCGTGGTCGGCGGCTGTGCCCTCGACGGCGGCCGAGGCACCGTCATCGGCATGATCGTGGGCGCTGCCCTGATCCGCACCACCGAGAACGCACTGATCCTGGCCAACGCGCCCGGCCTCTACGTGCAGGCCTTCTTCGGCATCTCGATCGTCGTCGCCGCCGTCATCAACAAATACGTCGAGGAGCGTGCCCAGTGAGCACCCTGATCACCCCGCCCGAGCCCACCGTCCCGACCAAGGACGCCACCGCGTTGCTCGAGCTGCGCGGCGTCAGCAAGGACTACGGCCCCAACCGGGTGCTCGACGACGTGTCCTTCGGCATCGGCACCGGAGAGGTCGTCGGCCTGCTCGGCGACAACGGAGCCGGCAAGTCGACCCTGGTCAAGATCATGTCGGGCGTCGTCTCGATGACCTCGGGATCGTGGCTGTGGCGTGGCGAGGCCCTCGACAAGGTGACCCGTCCGGAGACGGAGCGCCGCGGCGTCGAGACCATCTTCCAAGACTCCGCCCTGGTGCCGAGCATGTCGATCACGCGCAACATCTTCGCCGGCCGCGAGCTGACGAACCGCGCGGGCTTCCTGCGGCTGCGCGAGATGGACGCGATCACGACCGACATCCTCGACAGCGTGGTCTCGATCGAGGGCATCAAGAGCGCCAAGCAGTTGGTCAGCTCGCTCTCGGGTGGTCAGGCCCAGGCCGTGGCCATCGCGCGTGCCGTGCACTTCAAGCGCAGCCTGCTCATCCTCGACGAGCCGACCAGCGCCCTGGCCGTGCGCGCCACCGAGGCGCTGCTCAACTACCTCGTGCAGCTCAAGGGCGAGGGGGTCAGCTCGGTTCTGGTGACCCACAACCTCCATCACGCGTTCAAGGTCTGCGACCGGCACATCGTGATGAACCACGGCCGCAAGATCCTCGACGTGCGCCGCGAGGACACCTCGGTGGAGGAGCTGACCGCCGCGGTGGTCGAGGGCGCGGAGGGTGTGCGCCGCTACCGCGCCGGGCGTGATCTGGCCTGACCCGGGACTCACCCGTCGGGGCGTGCGGGACGCCGCCCCGACGGGTGGACATCACCCCTGCGGGTGGCGACCCGTCGCGCCCGCTTGACAAGGACTAGCACGTGCTAGTCCCATGGTGTCCGGCACCACAGTGATGGACGCCACCCCCACTTCTCAGCAAGGAGCCCAGCCCATGTCCGACCTGTCCAAGCTCAAGCTCGGCACCGCCCCCGACTCCTGGGGCGTGTGGTTCGCGAGCGACCCCCACCAGGTGGGCTGGGAGCAGTACCTCGACGAGATCGCCGCCACCGGCTACGTCTACACCGAGCTCGGGCCGCAGGGCTTCATGCCGCAGGATCCCGAGCAGCTCAAGGACGAGCTCGCCCGCCGCGACCTCACCGTCTGCGGCGGCACCGTCTTCGCCGGGCTGCACCAGGGCCCCGAGGCGCTGGAGAAGGCCAAGCGCGAGTTCGGGCAGGAGGCCCGGCTGCTCGCCGCCGTCGGAGCCGAGTACCTGGTGCACCTGCCCGAGCAGTACACCGACATGCACACCGGCGAGGCCACCCAGGGTGCCGACATCGACCCCGAGCAGTGGAAGCACCTGGTCACCGGCACCGACGAGCTGGCCCGCTACCTGCTGGAGTCCTTCGGCATCAAGCTGGTCTTCCACCCGCATGTCGACACCCACGTCGACACCCAGGAGCGCATCGAGCGCTTCTTGCAAGACACCGACCCCGAGCTGGTCAACCTCTGTCTCGACACCGGCCACGTCTCCTACTGCGAGGGCGACAACGTCGAACTGGTGCGCAAGTACCCCGAGCGGATGACCTACGTGCACCTGAAGTCGGTCGACCCCGAGGTGCGGGCCCGCGCCCTGGCTGAGTCGATGCCGCTCTCCGATGCCGTCCAGCACGGCGTCATGTGCGAGCCGTGGGACGGCGAGCCGCACATGCCCACCTTCCTCGACGCCCTCGGCGAGCTGGACCGCGAGATCTTCACCGTGATCGAGCAGGATCTCTACCCGGTCGCCCCCGACGTGCCCTTCCCGATCGGCGCGCGCACCGCGGGCTTCTACGCCGGCTGCGGCGTCGGACCGGTGCGTCGTTGGCGCGGCTCCCGCTGACCCCCTCGGTTCTCGTCCACTCCTCCTCCACCACCCGCCCGCGACAGCGGACCCCACCAGAGAAGAGATCACCATGACCGTGCGCATCGGCGTCATCGGCACCGGCATGATCGGCCAGCAACACATCCACCGCCTCGACACCCTCGTGCCCGGCGCCGCCGTCACCGCGGTGACCGACCACGACGGCGAGGTCGCCGCCCGGGTCGCCGACGGTCTCGACCACGACGTCACCGTGCACCCCGACGGGTTCGCCCTCATCAAGGATCCCGAGGTCGACGCCGTGGTCGTCACCTCCTGGGGCCCGACCCACGCCGAGTTCGTGCTGGCCGCCATCGGCGAGGGCAAGCACGTGTTCTGCGAGAAGCCCCTGGCCACCACGCAGGAGGACACCCTGCGCATCATCGAGGCCGAGGTCGCACACGGCTCACGCCTCGTGCAGGTGGGCTTCATGCGTCGCTACGACGCGGCCTACCGGGCGATGAAGCAGACCATCGCGGACGGCGCCATCGGCGCCCCGCTCGTCTTCTACTCCGG
The DNA here is from genome assembly GCF_015319165.1 of Nocardioides acrostichi. Lineage (GTDB taxonomy): Bacteria > Actinomycetota > Actinomycetes > Propionibacteriales > Nocardioidaceae > Nocardioides > Nocardioides acrostichi. The sequence continues at coordinate 52,792 of NZ_JADIVZ010000011.1, read as the reverse complement.
GCACCGCAACCCCGACGTGCCGGCCGCGTACACCCGCGAGATGGCCATCGTCGACACGGCCGTGCACGACTTCGACGTGGCGCGGTGGCTGCTCGACGCCGAGATCACCGCGATCTCGGTCATCGCCCCGCGCTCCAACCGCCACGGCCTGGGCCGCGGCGAGGCCGAGGATCTGCAAGACCCCCTACTGATGACGATCGAGACCTCGACCGGGGCGGTGATCTGCTGCGAGACGTCGGTGAACATCCGCTACGGCTACGACATCCGCGGCGAGGTGGTGGGCGAGGACGGCACCGTGAGCCTGGCCGACCGCGGCCTGGTGCAGGTGCGCACCGCCGGCACGGCTGCTGTCGGCGTTCCCGGCGACTTCGCGTCTCGCTTCCACGCCGCCTTCGACGTCGAACTGACCGAGTGGGTGGCCGAGGTCGCCGCGGGCTCGCCGCTGAGCGGTCCGAGCAGCTGGGACGGCTACGCCTCCGCAGCCGTCTGCGACGCCGGCGTCGAGGCCCTCCAACAGGGTCGTCGTGTCAGCGTCGACCTCGTCGAGCAGCCCGCCCTCTACCGCTGAGCGGGCGCAGCCACCGGCCGCGCCCGACGACCATCGACCCGGAGACCCTGACATGAAGATCGCCCTCGACCCCTACATGCTGCGCACGGTGCCGCTCACCGAGCTGCCCGGCGTGGTGGCCGACCTCGGCTTCGAGTACATCGAGCTCTCGCCCCGCGAGGACTTCACGCCCTTCTTCTTGCACCCTCGCGCCAACGACGCGACGGTTCGCTCCTTCAAGAAGGCGCTCGACGCCGCCGGCGTCCAGGTGGCCTGTCACCTGCCGCTGTACCGCTGGTCGGGCCCCGACGAGATCGAGCGCCAAGCGGCCGTGCGGTACTGGAAGCGTGCCATCGAGCTCACGGTGGAGCTCGACTGCCACGTGATGAACTCGGAGTTCAACGGCCGCCCCGAGGACGCCGAGAAGTCCGAAGGACAGTTCTGGCGCTCGATGGAGGAACTGCTGCCCGTTCTCGAGCGCGAGGGTGTGCACCTGCGCCTGGAGCCGCACCCCGACGACTTCGTCGAGGACGGCCGCACCGCCATCGACATGATCCGTGGCGTCAACTCGCCGCTGGTCAGCTACCTCTACTGCACCCCGCACACGTTCCACATGAACGCGCACACCGCGGAGCAGATGACCGACCTGATGAGCTACGCCGGGGATCTGCTGACCCACGTGCACCTGGCCGACTGCTTCGACCACACCGCGTCGTCGGGGCTGCGCTACATCACCAACCCGCCCGGCAACGCGGTGCGCGTGCACCAGCACCTCGACATCGGCCAGGGCGAGGTCGACTTCGACGCCTTCTTCGCCCACCTGGGCGCGATGGGCTTCGGCCAGCGCGAGGAGACCATCCTCACCAGCTGCGTCTTCGCCTGGGAGGACCGCGCCGAGCAGTCCTGCCGCCACATGGCCAAGACCATCGCCGAGCACGTCGCCCGCTGGTCCTGAGCCTGGATCCAGGCTGAGCCCGGGCGCCGACCACGACGAAAGGGCCCCTCGGACGCTATCCGCGTCCGAGGGGCCCTTTCGTGTGCGACGGACCGCTCGCGTCAGCCGTCGTACTTCACCGAGAGGACGGGGACCGGGCACTCCATCAGCAAACGCTGCGAGACGCTGCCTAGCAGCGCCTTGCCGACCGGGGTGCGGCGCTTGATGCCGATCACCAGTCGCGAGATGTCGTGCTGCTCCACCTCGTCGAGCACGGCCTGCGCCGGATCGCGATCGCCGCGACCGGACCTCTCGATGATCTCGGCACCCTCGGGCAGGTCCATTCGCTGCTCGGCGAGCGGGCGCAGGGCCAGGTTGAGGACGTAGAGGGGCTGGCCGAGCAGCTCGGCCTCGCCCTGCGCGGCGCGCAGGGCGGCACGACCCTCGGCACTGTCGGTGACGGCGACCAGGATGGACATGAGCAGACCTTTCGGGTGGATGACACGGCGTGAGGAGTAGATGGGACGGGACGGCGCGCACCCCCGACCGGTCATGACCGGCTCGGGAGCGCGCGCAGGGCCGAGCAACGGGAGGGGGTCTCGCGGCTCAGGCCGCGCTCATCTCCTCCTCGAACTGCTCGAGGGTCTTGCCGCGCGTCTCGGGCACGGCCAAGGCGATGAACACGATGGAGGCCAATCCCATGCCCGCGAAGACGAAGAACGTCGGCGCGATGCCGAGCGAGGCGACCACGGGCGGGAAGGCGAAGGCCACAGCGGCGTTGGTGATCCAGAGCACGAACACACAGGTGCCCATCGCGAAGCTGCGGATCTTGAGCGGGAAGATCTCGGCCAGCATCAGCCAGACCAGGGGGCCGAGCGAGCCCTGCATGCAGAACACGAAGAGCGCCACCAGGACCAAGATGAGGTAGGGCTTGAGCCCGTTCTCGGGCATCAGCGCCGCCGTGAGGCCCACGGCGAGGTGGAAGAACACGATCAGGCCGTAGCCGCCGAGCAGCATGGTGCGGCGATCGACGCGGTTGATGAGCATGATGCCCGCCGTGATGCCGAGCAGGCTGGCCAGGCCGTAGAGGGTGTTGGCGAGGATCGCGGCGTCGGCGGAGAAGCCGGAGCGCTCCAGCAGCTGAGTGCCGTAGTACATGATCGAGTTGATGCCGGTGACCTGCTGCACCACACCCAGGCCGATGCCGATGAGCACCAGTCGACGCACCCACGGCACCGCCAGGTCGGCCCAGCCGCCGGTCTGCGCCTCCTTCTCCTCCACCACGAGGCTGTGCACCTCGGCCATCTCGGCCTCGGCGCGCTCCGGGGAGCGCACCTGGCGCAGCACCTCCAGCGCCTGGTCGTCGCGACCTTGATCGCTGAGCCAGCGGGGACTCTCGGGCATGCGCAGCATGCCGAAGAGCAGCGCGATGGCGGGGAGCACGGCCACGACCAGCATGACGCGCCAGATGTGCTCGTTGCCGCCCCAGACGTGGAAGATGACGGCGTTGATGACGAAGGCGGCGAACTGGCCCAGCACGATCATGACCTCGTTGCGCGTGACCAGCGAGCCGCGACGCTCGTACGGCGCCACCTCGGCGAGGTAGACCGGCACCGTCGCCGAGGCGCCGCCGACGGCCAGGCCCAGGATCAGCCGGAAGCCGGCCAGCACCTCCCAGATGGGCGAGAGGGAGCAGCCGATCGTGCCGACGATGAAGACGCCGGCCAGCATGATGATGTTGTGGCGGCGCCCGTAGCGGTCGGCGAGGCGACCCCCGAAGAGGGCACCGATGGCGGCCCCGAAGATGAGGATGCTGACGACGATCCCCTCCGAGAGGGGTGTGAGGCCGAGCTGGTCGGTCATCGGCGCCAGAGCGCCGTTGATGACGCCGGTGTCGTAACCGAAGAGCAGTCCACCGAAGGTGGCGACGACCGTGACCAGGCGCAGCCGCGAGACGTGGGGACCAGGGCCGTCCGGTGGGAGGGCGACGGCTCGTTGTCCCGTCGCCGACGACGCGTCGGAGGTGTGCATGGCGATGCCTCTCGTTGCCCCCAGCTCGGGGGGTGAGTCAATGCGTGCCCGAGACACTAGCACGTGCTAGTGGCGTACGTCTCACTCTGCGGGCCATCTTTGTAATAACATCTCGACAATCTCACTTGGAGGTGTCCGTGACCAGTGACACGTACTGGCCCGACCAGATGTTCGCCGACCTCGACCGCACCGGGCCACTCCCCATGTACTCCCAGGTGGCGGAGCGTCTCGAGGAAGCCATCCGCACGGGGGTGATCCCCGCGGGCGGGCGGATCGAGAGCGAGATCGCCATCGCCGAGCGACTGCGGCTCTCACGCCCCACGATCCGGCGCGCGATCCAGGATCTGGTCGACAAGGGACTGCTGGTGCGTCGTCGCGGCATCGGCACCCAGGTCGTCAGCGGCCGCGTGACCCGCGCTGTCGAGCTGACCAGCCTCTTCGACGACCTCGACGCCGCAGGCGCGCGCCCCCGCACCGACCTGCTGCTGCACGAGGCGATCCAGGCTGCCGACGACGTCGCCCACGAACTCGGACTCCAAGCCGGCGCACCGGTGCTGCACGTGCGCCGCGTGCGCTACGCCGACGGCGCACCGGTGGCCGTGCTCGAGAACTGGCTCCCCGGCGACCTCGCCGACCTCACCGAGGAGGCCCTGCGCGAGCGCGGCCTCTACCAGCTGCTGCGTGCGCGCGGCGTCGGCATCAGGATCGCGCACCAGACCATCGCGGCTCGCGGCTGCGCCGGCGACGAGGCGGACCTGCTCGGACTGCCGGCCCGGGCGCCCGTCTTGAGCGTCGAGCGGGTCACCCACGACCACACCGGCCGCACGATCGAACTGGGCCGGCACTGCTACCACCCCGACCGCTATCGCTTCTCCACGACCCTGGTGGCGCGTTAAAGTTAGATTGTTAAGACATTCTCTTGACGAGACGTCTTTCACACGTCAGGCTGGTCCCGCAGACCACGCCCCCGAGGCGAGCCTCCGCTCGTCGACGGCCTGGATCAGGAGAACGGAGCACAAGGCGTGCCATTGAACGAGCAGCCCTACGACGTGGTGTCGATCGGGCGCACCGGCGTCGACATCTACCCTCTCGACCACGGGGTCGGCCTCGACGCGGTCCGTACCTTCGAGAAGTTCCTCGGCGGCAGCGCCACCAACGTGGCCGTCGCCGCGGCGCGCTACGGGCGCCGTGTCGCCCTGATCACCCGCACCGGTGAGGATCCCTTCGGCCGCTTCGTACGTCAGGAGTCCGAGCGCCTCGGAGTCGACCCCCGCTTCATCACGAGCGTGGCCGGCGGACCGCCCACGCCCGTGACGTTCTGCGAGATCTTCCCGCCCGACGACTTCCCCCTCTACTTCTACCGCTACCCCACCGCCCCCGATCTGATGATCGAGCCCGACGACCTGCCGCTGGAGGCGATCGCCGGAGCGCGCATCTTCTGGGCCACGGTCACCGGCCTCTCCCAGGAGCCCTCCCGGGCCGCGCACGAGCAGGCCTGGGCGGCCCGGGGCCGGGCCACGCACACCGTGCTCGACCTCGACTACCGGCCGATGTTCTGGGACGACGCCGAGGAGGCCTCACGCGTGGTCGGCCAGGCGCTGGAGCACGTCAGCGTCGCCGTGGGCAACAGCGAGGAGTGCCGCGTGGCCGTCGGCGAGAGCGACCCCCAACGGGCCGCGGACGCGCTCTTGGAGCGCGGCGTCGAACTGGCCATCGTCAAGCAGGGGCCTCGCGGTGTGCTGGCCGCCACCCGCGAGGAGCGCATCGAGGTGCCCCCCGTGCTGGTCGACGTCGTCAACGGCCTCGGTGCCGGCGACGCCTTCGGCGGAGCGCTGTGCCACGGGCTGCTGGCCGGTTGGGATCTGCGCTCCGTCGTCGAGTTCTGCAACGTCGCAGGGGCCGTCGTCGTCGGCCGCCTCGAGTGCTCGACCGCCATGCCCGACGAGGCCGAGGTGCGCGCCGCGATGAGCGCCCTCATCACCCACTGACCCCCCTGCCGACCCCCTGCGAGGACCCATGACCATGACAGACCTGACCGAGATCCGCGCCCGCCACCCCCACCGGATCGCCGAGGCGTGGGCCGCACGGCGTCGCCGCCGGTTGCTCGAGGACGACGGTCGCCTGATGATCGTCGCCGCCGACCACCCCGCCCGCGGGGCGCTCTCCGTGCGTGGCGAGTCCGGCGCGATGGCCAACCGCCGCGACCTGCTCGAGCGCCTGGCCACGGCCCTGGCGCGACCCGGGGTCGACGGCGTGCTCGGCACGGCCGACGTGCTCGACGACCTGGCGCTCATGGGCGCCCTCGAGGGCAAGGTCGTGTTCGGCTCGATGAACCGCGGCGGGCTGGCCGGCTCGACGTTCGAGATGGACGACCGGATGACCGGGCACACCGTCGAGGAGATCGTCGCGCGCGGCTTCGACGGCGGCAAGATGCTCAACCGCATCTGCTTCGACGACCCCGCCACGGTGTCGATGCTCGAGCGCAGCGCTCAGGCCGTCGACGCCCTCGCCGCCGCCCAGAAGGTGGCGATGCTCGAGCCGTTCATCTCGGTGCGCGACGACGCCGGCCGGGTCAAGAACCTGCTCGACCCCGACAGCGTGATCTCCTCCATCGCGATCGCCGAGGGACTGGGCGCCACCAGCGCCTACACCTGGCTCAAGCTGCCCGTCGTCGACGAGCTCGAGCGGGTCATGGAGGCCACGACGATGCCCTCGTTGCTGCTCGGCGGCGACCCCCAGGGCGACCCCGAGGACACCTACGCCTCGTGGCGCAAGGCCCTGGAGATCGACACCGTGCGCGGCCTCATCGTCGGGCGCGCGCTGCTCTACCCGCCCGACGGGGACGTCGCCTCGGCCGTGGACACCGCCGTCGGCATGGTGCGCGCATGACCCAGCAGACCTCTCCCTGGGTGTGGCCACTGGGCTCCGCCGCGCACGACGGCTGCGACGTCGCCGTCGACGACCGCTTCGAGGGGTGGACGCACACCGGGCTGCGGGTGCTCACCCTGGAGGCCGGAGGCCGCCACGATCTCGAGGCGGGCTCCTGGGAGCTCGTCGTCGTGCCGCTGGCCGGCGGCGACGTCCACCTCGGGGTCACCACGACCGAAGGTCGTCGCCACGAGGTCCGACTGGCCGGTCGTTCCTCGGTGTTCGCCGGCCCCTGCGACGTGGCCTACGTGCCGGCGGGCTCGACGCTGACCCTCGACCCCGACACTCGCGCCGGTTCCGTGCGCGTGGCGGTGTGCGCCGCCCGCGTCGCCTCCCCCGACGCAGCGTCGCGACCCTTCACGCACCTGCCCGCGGGCCGGGTGCCGGTCGAGATGCGTGGGTCGGGCATCTGCTCGCGCGAGGTCCGCAACTTCGCCGTCCCCGGCGTCTTGGACGCCGAGTCGCTCATCGCCTGCGAGGTGCTGACCCCCGCCGGCAACTGGAGCAGCTACCCGCCGCACAAGCACGACGAGGAGCGCCCGGGCGAGGAGTCCGAGCTCGAGGAGATCTACTACTTCGAGACCCAGGTCGAGGGCGCTGCCGCCGGAGCGGCCGGCTCGGCCGCCGCCGACCCCGTCGGCTACCAGCGGGTCTACGGCACCGACGAGCGACCCATCGACGTGCTCACCGAGGTCCGCACGGGCGATGTCGTCCTCGTGCCGCACGGGTGGCACGGCCCCGCGATGGCGGCGCCGGGCTACGACCTCTACTACCTCAACGTGATGGCCGGCCCGGGCGAGACCCGCGCCTGGCTGATCTGCGACGACCCCCAGCACGGGTGGGTGCGCGAGACCTGGTCGCAGCAGTCCCTCGACCCGCGCCTGCCCTTCGAAAGGTGATACGACCATGACCGACCCCCGGACCGTCCGGCTCACCGTGGCCCAGGCCACGGTCGAGTTCCTCGCCCACCAGTGGTCCGAGCGAGACGGGCAACGCCAGAAGCTCTTCGCCGGCTGCTTCGGCATCTTCGGCCACGGCAACGTCGCCGGTATCGGGCAGGCGCTGCTCCAGCACGAGACGGCCGCGCTCGAGGCGGGCGAGAAGCCCGGACTCCCCTACGTGCTGGCCCGCAACGAGCAGGCCATGGTGCACACGTCGGTGGCCTACGCGCGTCAGCTCGACCGGGTGCAGACCTGGGTCTGCACCGCCTCCGTGGGCCCCGGTTCCTCCAACATGCTCACCGGAGCCGCGCTCGCCACCATCAACCGGATCCCGGTCCTGCTGCTGCCCTCCGACACCTTCGCGACGCGTCGCTCGGCACCGGTGCTCCAAGAGCTCGAGCTCCCTCACGCCGGCGACGTCTCGGTCAACGACGCGTTCCGGCCACTCTCGGCGTTCTTCGACCGGGTCGACCGACCCGAGCAGCTACCCGCCGCGCTGCTCTCGGCCATGCGGGTGCTCACCGACCCGGCCGCGACGGGTGCGGTCACGCTCTCCCTGCCCCAAGACGTCCAGGCCGAGGCCCACGACTGGCCGGTCGAGCTGTTCGCCGACCGCACCTGGCACATCGCGGTCCCGCCGCCCGAACGCGCCCGCATCGCCGAGGCCGCCGCTGTCATCCGCAGCGCTCGGCGCCCGATGATCGTGGCCGGCGGTGGCGTGCACTACTCGCAGGCCGAGGACGCGCTCGCCGACCTGTGCCGGGCCACCGGTATCCCGGTCGGCGAGACCCAGGCCGGCAAGGGCTCGCTGCTGCACGGCGACCCGCGGCTCGCGGGCGCGGTCGGCTCGACCGGCACCACCGCGGCCAACGCCCTGGCCCGCGACGCCGACGTCGTGATCGGCATCGGCACCCGCTGGAGCGACTTCACCACCGCCTCGCGGACCGCCTTCCAGTCCGGTGACGTGCGTTTCGTCAACATCAACGTCGCGCCCATCGACGCCGCCAAGCACGCCGGCGTCATGGTGCTCGCCGACGCCCGCGAAGCCCTGGTCGCACTGGGCGAGGAGCTGGCCGGCTGGTCGGTCGACGACTCCTACCTCGACGAGCAGGCACGCCTGTGGGCGGCGTGGGACGCCGAGGTCGAGGCCTCCTACCACCCCTCCCCCGAGGTGACCGGCGCGCTGGCCGACGGCCTGCTCACCCAGGGCCAGGTGCTCGGCCTCGTCAACGAGCTCTCCGACCCCCGCGACGTGGTGCTGTGCGCGGCCGGCTCGATGCCCGGCGACCTGCACAAGCAGTGGCGGGTGCGCGACCGGCGCGGGTACCACGTCGAGTACGGCTACTCCTGCATGGGGTACGAGGTGCCCGCCTCGCTCGGCATCCGCCTGGCCGACGAGACCCGCGACGTCTTCGCCATGGTCGGCGACGGCGGCTACCTGATGATGCCCACCGAGTTGGTCACCGCCGTCCAGGAGGGCATCAAGGTGATCGTGGTGCTCGTGCAGAACCACGGCTTCCACTCCATCGGCTCGCTCTCCGAGGAGCTGGGCTCCCAGCGCTTCGGCACCCAGTACCGCTACCGCGACGACGCCGGCCGTCTCGACGGCGCCGTGCTGCCCGTCGACCTGGCGGCCAACGCGCGCAGCCTGGGCGCGCAGGTCATCGAGGTGCACACCGCCGAGGCGTTCGCCGACGCCGTCCGCACCGCCAAGGCCGGCCCGTCCGATGTGCCCGTGGTGATCCACGTCGACACCGACCCGCTCGTCTACGCGCCCGACAGCCTCTCGTGGTGGGACGTGCCGGTCAGCCAGACCTCGCACCTGGACTCCACGCGCGAGGCCTACGACCGCTACCTGGCACACGCCGCCACCCAGCGCCAGCACCTGCGTCCCGCCACCGGACCGACCACCCGTTCACACGATCGAGGAGCATCATGAGTAGCCCCACCCGCATCACCCACTTCGTCGCCGGTGCCCCCTGGAGTGGCACGGCCGAGCGCACCAGCGCGGTGTTCAACCCCGCGACCGGCGTGCAGACCGGCGAGCTCGACCTGGCCTCGGCCGAGGTCGTGAACGAGGTCGTCGCCACCGCCCGCACCGCGTGGGAGGGCTGGGGCAACCTCTCCCTCGCCCGTCGCAGCCAGGTGCTGTTCAAGTTCCGCGAGCTGCTGGACCGCGACAAGGAGCGGATCGCGGCGCTCATCACCGCCGAGCACGGCAAGGTGCTCTCCGACGCCCTCGGCGAGGTGCTGCGCGGCATGGAGGTCGCCGAGTTCGCCTGCGGCATCCCCCACCTGCTCAAGGGCGGTCACACCGAGAACGCCTCGACCTCGGTCGACGTCTACTCGCTGCGTCAGAGCCTGGGCGTGGTTGCGGTGATCTCCCCGTTCAACTTCCCCGCGATGGTCCCGCTGTGGTTCGTGCCCGTGGCGCTGGCGACCGGCAACGCCGTGGTGGTCAAGCCGTCCGAGAAGGATCCCTCCGCCACCCTCGCGATCGCGGAGCTGTGGACCGAGGCCGGTCTGCCCGACGGCGTGCTCAACGTCGTCAACGGCGACAAGGAGGCCGTCGACGCGCTGCTGACCCACGAGGACGTCAAGGCGATCTCCTTCGTGGGCTCGACGCCGATCGCCCGCTACGTCTACGAGACCGGCACCCGCCACGGTAAGCGCGTGCAGGCCCTGGGCGGCGCGAAGAACCACATGCTGGTGCTGCCCGACGCCGACCTCGACCTGGCCGCCGACGCCGCCGTCAATGCCGGCTTCGGCTCCGCCGGCGAGCGCTGCATGGCCATCTCGGCGCTGGTGGCGGTCGACTCGATCGCCGATGAGCTGGTCGCCAAGATCGCCGAGCGCGTCGCCACGCTCAAGACCGGCGACGGCACCCGCTCGTGCGACATGGGCCCGATCGTGACCGCACAGTCTCGCGATCGCATCGTCGGCTTCATCGATGAGGGCGAGGCCGCCGGCGCGACGCTGGTCTGCGACGGACGCCGCGGCGAGTACGACGCCGACGGCGGACCGCAGGGCGAGCAGGGCTTCTTCGTCGCCCCGACGCTCTTCGACCACGTCACCTCGGACATGTCGATCTACACCGAGGAGATCTTCGGCCCCGTGCTCTCCGTGCTGCGGGTCGAGGGCTACGACGAGGGTCTGGCGCTCATCAACGCCAACCCCTACGGCAACGGCACCGCCATCTTCACCAACGACGGTGGTGCCGCACGGCGCTTCCAGCACGAGGTCGAGGTCGGCATGGTCGGCGTCAACGTGCCGGTACCGGTGCCGGTGGCCTACTACTCCTTCGGTGGGTGGAAGAACAGCCTCTTCGGCGACACCCACGCCCACGGCACCGAGGGCGTGCACTTCTACACCCGCGGCAAGGTCGTCACCCAGCGCTGGCTCGACCCGAGCCACGGCGGCCTGAACCTGGGCTTCCCGCAGAACGACTGACGGGCACCGAACCGCACGCGGCCGGGTCCGCCCCCCAGGGCCCGGCCGCGTGCTCAGCCTGGATCCACGCTCAGTGGCCGAGCTCGGCCCAGAGATCCTCCGGGACGGGCACCCCGAGCATGGCGACGTTGTCGTCGACCTGACCACGGCCACGACACCCCACGGCGACCTGGGTGACGCCGGGGTGACGCAGCGGGAACTGGATGGCGGCGGCGCGCACGGGCACGTCGTACTGCTCGCACAGCTCCCGCACCCGGGCCGCCCGCTGCACGACCGCAGGAGGCGCCTCCCCGTAGTCGTAGGTGCCCCCCGCCCCCGGCTCGGCCATGATGCCGGAGTTGAAGACGCCGGCGACGACCACCCGCACGTCGCGCTCCTCGCACGCCGGGAGCAGCGTCGGGCCGGCCGAGCGATCGAGCAGGCTGTAGCGGCCCGCGAGCATGACGCCGTTCGCCCCGGTCTCCGCCACGATCCGCTGCAGCGGTGCGACCGTGTTCATGCCGGCGCCGACGTGCGAGACCACGCCCTGCTCGCGCAGACCGACCAGAGCCGGGAGCGCCTCGCTCACGGTCTGGGCCAGGTGCTCGTCGGGGTCGTGCACGTAGACGGTGTCGACCCGGTCCAGGCCCAGCCGGGCCAGGCTCGCCTCGAGGGAGCGCAGCACACCGTCACGGCTGTAGTCGAGGACGCGTCGGCAGCGATCGCCACCGAAGAACCCCTCGTCGCCGTCGGTGTCCTCCTCGGTGGGCACCAGGAGTCGCCCCACCTTGGTCGAGACGGTGAACTCCTCGCGGGGCCGCGTCGCCAGGAAGGCCCCGAGGCGTCGCTCGGAGAGGCCGGCGCCGTAGTGGGGCGCGGTGTCGAAGGCGCGCACGCCCAGCTCCCACGCGGTCTCGAGCGTCTCCTGGGCCTCCTCGTCGGTGGTCACCCGGTAGAGACCGCCCAGCTGGGAACAGCCGAGCACGAAGGCCGTGAGGTCGTGCGGGTGCGAGGACGCACTCATACCGAGACCTCCTCGAGGACGCGCTTCGAGGCGTCGCGGGCTGCGAGCTCGACCAGGTCGTAGCGACCCGCGCAGACCCACTCCGCGGGCGCGAGCCAGGTGCCGCCCACGGCGAGCACCGTGGGGAGCGCCAGGTACTCGCTCATCCCCGCGGCCGTGATCCCGCCGGTGGGCACCATGCGGACGTGCGGGAAGGGCGCCGACATCGCGCGCACCATCCTCACCCCGCCCGACGCCGCGGCCGGGAAGAACTTGACGGTGTCGACGCCGGCGTCCAACGCCGCCTGGAGCTCGGTCGGCGTCGCCACCCCGGGCAGGATCGGCAGGCCCTGCCGGTGGCACTCGCGCACGAGCCCGGGGCTGAAGCCTGGACTGACGGCGAACCGGCCCCCGGCCGCGAGCACCCTCTCGACCTGTTCTGGGCGCGTCACCGTGCCGGCGCCGACCATGACGTCGTCGACCGAGCTCATCTCGCGCAGCACCTCCAACGCGTACCGCGAGCGCAGGGTCACCTCGGCGATCGGCAGGCCCCCGGCGCGCAGCGCCGTGGCCACGGCGACCGCGTGGCGGACGTCGTCGAGCACGAGCACGGGCAGTACGCGGCTGCGTCCCATCGCGACCAGCGGCGTCACGGACCTCATGGACCTCATCGCCCCAGCCAGCCGCCGTCGACGGCGAGAACGGTGCCGTGCACGTAGTCGGCCGCCGCGGAGCTCAGGAACACCACGGCACCCGCCACGTCGTCGGCGCTGCCCCAACGGCCCGCGGGGATCCGGCCGAGGATCGCCTCGTGCCGGGCCGGGTCGTCGCGCAGCGCCTGGGTGTTGTCGGTGGCGATGTAGCCCGGGGCCACGGCGTTGACGTTGACGGCCCCCGCGGCCCACTCGTTGGCCAGGGCCTTGGTCAGGCCCACGAGCCCGCTCTTGGCCGCGGTGTAGCCGGGCACGTTGATGCCGCCTTGGAAGCTGAGCAGCGAGGCGGTGAAGACCACCTTGCCGCCCCCGCGGCCAAGCATCCGGCGTCCGATCTCCCGGGTCAGCACGAACTGGCTCGAGAGGTTCACCGCCACGACCCGGTCCCAGAGCTCGAGGGGGTGCTCGGCGGCCGGAGCGCGCTCGATGGTGCCGGCGTTGTTGACCAGGATGTCGACGGGGCCGTCGGCCTCCAGGCGCGCGGCCAGATCGATCACCGCCTCGCGATCGGCGAAGTCGGCCGAGTACGGCGTGAACGTGCGACCGTGCGCCTCCACGGCGCTCCGGGTCGGCGAGTCGCCCTGCGGCATGGACGTCGAGACACCGGCGACATCGGCGCCCGCGGCGGCCAGGGCCGCCGCGACGGCACGGCCGATGCCTCGGCTGGCGCCGGTCACGACGGCGCGGCGCCCGGTCAGGTCGAACGGCGTGCTCATGCTTGCTCCTCGCGGCAGTCGACCAGCACCTTCATGACCTCGCCACCGGCGTCGAGCGTGGCGAAGGCCTCGGCGGCCTCGTCGAGCGGCTGGACCGCGGTGATGAGCAGTTCGGCCGGGATCTCCCCGACGGCGAGCAGTCGCACGGCCTCCTCGAAGTCCGCGCGCTCGTAGACCCGCGCTCCGACCAGCGTCAGCTCGCGCCAGAACACCCGGTGCAGGTCGACCTCGCGTGCAGCGGCGTGGATGCCCACCACCACCAGCCGACCCCGGACCCCGAGCACCTCGAGGGCGCTCGACATCCCGGGCTGGGTGCCGGAGACCTCGAAGGACACCGCGGCGCCCGCGCCCTCGGTCCAGGCCTCGACGTGCGCGGCGACGTCGTCGGACGTGGGGTCGACGACCTCGAACCCCGCCTCGCGTGCCACCGACCCGCGGAAGGACGACGGCTCGACGACGAGCACCTCGGCCCCACGGGCCCGGGCCACGGCGCCCACGAGCAGACCCACCGGGCCCCCGCCGACGACCACGACCTTCTCGCCTGCGACCACGCCGGAGCGTGTCACGTCGTGCACGGCGACCGCGGTCGGTTCCACCAGCGCGGCATCGCGCAGATCCAGGTCTGCAGGCAGCGGCACGATCACGTCGGCGGGCACGACCCACCGGTTGGTGAGCGAGCCCGGGGAGTCGATGCCGACGAAGACCAGCCGCTGACACACGTGCCGGTGCCCGGCCCGGCACGCGGCGCAGGTACCGCACCACACCAGGGGCATCACCGTCACCGGGTCGCCGGGCGCGAGACCCTCGACGCCGGCGCCGCACGACGCGATCCGGCCGCTCATCTCGTGCCCGATGACACCGGGCGGCTCGACGCGGTGGTCCATGTGTCCGTGCAGGATGTGCAGGTCGGTGCCGCAGATGCCGGTGTAGGACACCGACACGACGACCTCGCCGGGGCCGGCCTCGGGCTCGGGTGCGGAGTCGACCGCGATGGTTCCCGCGCCTCGGTACTGGGCTGCGCGCATCAGTGGCTCGCCTCCTGCGCTGCGTTCTCGTCGGCCCAGGCCGCACCCTCGGGGTAGGCATAGCGCGCGAGGGACTCCTCGCGCATCTGGGAGCTGTAGCCGGGCATGGTCGGGGTGACGTAGCGCCCGCCCTCGACGAGCGCGGGGTCCAAGAAGTGCTCGTGCAGGTGGTCGACGTACTCGATGCGCCGGTCCTCCCAGGAGCCGGAGACCGCCACGTAGTCGAACATGGAGAGGTGGCGCACCAGCTCGCAGAGTCCCACTCCCCCGGCGTGGGGGCAGACCGGGACGCCGAACTTCGCCGCCAAGAGCACGATCGCGACGTTCTCGTTGACGCCGCCGACGCGGCAGGCGTCGATCTGCACGACGTCGATGGCCTGGGCCTGGAGCAGTTGTTTGAAGATCACCCGGTTCTGCGCGTGCTCGCCGGTGGCCACCTTGATCGGGGCGACGTCGCGGCGCACCACGGCGTGACCCAGCACGTCGTCGGGGCTGGTGGGCTCCTCGATCCAGTAGGGGTGGTACTCGCCGAGCTTGTTCACCCACCACACCGCCTCGGGCACGTCCCAGCGCTGGTTGGCGTCGATGGCGATCTTGACGTCCTCCCCCACCGCCTCGCGGGCCACGCCCATGCGCCGCACGTCGTCCTCGAGGGATCCACCGACCTTGAGCTTGATCAGGTCGAAGCCGTCGGCGACCGCCTCGCGGGAGAGCCGGGCCAGCTTCTCGTCGCTGTAGCCCAACCACCCTGGCGTGGTGGTGTAGGCCGGGTAGCCCTGCTCCAGCAGGCGGGCCTCGCGCTCACCGCGGGTGGGTCGGGCCGCCTGGAGGATGCTCAGGGCCTCGTCGGCGCTGAGGGCGTCGCTGATGTGGCGGAAGTCGACGATGTCGACGATCTCGTCCGGCGTCATGTCCGAGAGCACCTTCCACAGCGGCTTGCCCTCGCGCTTGGCCCGTAGATCCCACAGCGCGTTGAGCACGGCGCTCACGGCCATGTGGATGACACCCTTCTCCGGGCCGAGCCAGCGCAGCTGGGAGTCGCGCTGCAGCTCACGACCGATGTCGCCCAGGTGGGTCAGGACGTCGTCGACGTCGCGGCCGGCGATCCAGGGGTTGAGGGCGCGGATGGCCTCGGTCTGGATGTCGTTGCCTCGGCCGGTCGTGAACGCGAAGCCGTGCCCCTCCAGACCGTCGCCGGCATCGGTGCCGATCACGACGTAGGCAGCGGAGTAGTCGGGCTCCGGGTTCATCGCGTCCGAGCCGTCCAGCTCCCGAGAGGTCGGGAACCGCACGTCGCGGGTGCGCAGGTCCGTGAAGCGTGGCATGAGCAGATCCTTTGCTGAGAGGTGGAGCGGACGGCGGGGCGAGCCCGGCGTGCCGGACGCCGGGCCGCTGAGGCGGGTGGGGGTGGGATACCGGGCGCTAACCGCGGGCGCGGACGACCCCGATGCGCAGCAGGAGGTTGCCGTAGAGGCGCTCTTCGCCGGTGACGACCACCGCGGCGACCTCCGGGGCACCGGCGGCCCGGTAGAAGTCCCACCGGTGGAGCCTGTCCAGCTGGGTGGGGCCGCCCTCGGCCCGCAGGACGCGCGCGAACTCCGCGAAGATGTCTGGATCCGAGCCCACGGCGTAGGGGCCGTCCTGGTTGGGGGCCATCACCGTGCCGGCCTCGATCGGGACGGCGCCCGCGATCACCTCGGTGACCCGCACGGCGTCGACCAGCCCCGGGGCCAGGTTGAGGTGGATGCGCGGTGCCCCGGGCGGGGACTGCGTCGAGGCCGGGTAGTTGGCGTCGCAGACGAGGATCTGCGCGCCGTGACCGGCCGCGCCGAGGGCGGCGAGCAACGGCGGGTGCAGCAGCCGACCGCGCATCATGAGGCTTCTCCCCTCACGTCACCCAGCCGGTAGAACCGTTCGGCGTTGCCGCCCATGACGGCCGCCTGCTCGGCTGGCGAGAGCTCCTGGACGACTCTGGTCACCGTGGCGTGCCAGGTGAACCAGGTGGTCTCCAGGGTGCACACCGGCCAGTCACTGCCGAAGAGGACCCGATCGGGTCCGAAGACGTCCAGCGCGCGGCGCAGGTACTCGGCGATGAGCGGCTCCGCGCCCCCGCTGGCCTCGGTGGCCAGGCCGGAGAGCTTGCACACGACGTGCTCGTGCGCCGCCAGGCGTTCGAGGTCGCCGGTCCACCGGTCGAGGTCGCCCGAGCCGATCCGGGGCTTGCCGCAGTGATCGAGCACGAGGGTCGTCGACGGGCACAGCCGTGCCAGCTCGACCAGCTCGACCAGCTGGTGGGAGCGCACGCACAGGTCGACGGCGAGGCCGTGATCACCGGCTGCCCGCACCCCGCGCAGCAGGCCCGTGTCGAGGCAGAAGCCGGCGCGCTCGTCCTGGAGCAGCCGGCGCACCCCCACGACCAGGGGGCGTCGCGCCAGCGCCGCGAGGGACTCCTCGACGTCCGGGGATTCCAGCCGGACGGCGGCCACGATGCCGAGCACCGGCACCCCGGAGGCGGCCAGGCTCTCGATCCAGGCCACCTCCCCCGTCGCCGCGGACTCCTCGCAGTCGGCCTCCACGAAGACCAAGCCGTCACTGCGCGGTGCCTGCTGCTGGTACTGCCCGGGCAGCATGGGGCGGAACAGTGCGGGCACCTCGTCCAGCCAGGGGTGCCGCCGGGACGCGGGATCCCAGAAGTGCACGTGGGAGTCGATGACCCTCGGGGCTGTCCTGGGCACGGCTTAGTCCTGTTCCTTGCCGGAGGCGATCCGGCTCACGACCAGGGCACCGAGGATGATCGAGCCGTTGAGGAAGTCGATCCACTCGGCCGGCACGCCGGCCAGGGTGAGCACGTTCTGCACCAAGAAGAGCAGCAGGATGCCGCAGAACGCGCCGAACACGGTGCCCTTGCCGCCGTTGAGGCTCACGCCGCCGATGACCGCCGCTGCGAAGACGGTGAAGATCCAGCCGTCGCCCGAGGAGGCCGACACCGAGGCGAGGCGCCCTGCGAGCAGCACCCCCGCCAGGGCGGCGAGCACGCTGGCGATGACCAGCGTCGTCCAGATGACCCGGTCGACGCGGATGCCCGCCGCCTTCGCCGCGTCGGCGTTGCCGCCGATGGCGTAGAGGGCACGGCCCCAGCGGTGGTAGCGCAGCAGCACCACACCCACGGCGAAGAGTGCCAGCGAGATCCACACCGACGCCGGCAGGCCCAGCCAGATGGCGCTGCCGAGGTAGGTCATGGAGGAGGGCAGCCCGAAGAAGGTCTGACCCTGGGAGATGCCGTTGAGCAGGCCGCGCAGGGTGATGAGCATGCCCAGGGTCACGATGAAGCCGCTGAGCTTGAACTTCACCATCAGCAGGCCGTTGACCAGACCGATGACGACGCCCACGGCCAGGGCGATCGGCAGCGACAAGGCGCCGGGGAGTTCGAGCCCCTGGCCGTGGCCGGGGTCGATCGGCAGGATCAACCACACCGCGATGCCCGGGGCCAGGCCGACGGTCGACTCCAGGCTCAGGTCGAGCTTGCCGACGATCATGACCAGCACCTGGCCCAGCACGACCAGCGAGATCTCGGACTGCTGCTGCAGCACGTTGACCAGATTGGTCTTGGTCAAGAAGTAGGGGTCGGTGAACGACCCGATCACCAAGATCAGCGCGATCGCCGGCAGCAGCGCCAGGTCTCGCAACTGCGCCAGGCGCACGCGGGGGCCGTGCGAGGCTCCCCGCCCGGAGGCGGACCGCGACGCGGTCTTGGTACCGCTCAGCTCTCGCACGTCGGCACCGACTGACTCAGACATTCTCCTGCTCCATTCCTTCGATGGACGCGACGAGGTCGTGTTCGGACCAGCCGGCGTCGAACGATGCGACGAGTGATCCCTGGCGCATCACGAGGACGCGGTCGCAGGGGTAGAGATCCTCCAGCTCATCGCTCACGATGATCACGGCGGTGCCCTGCTCGCGGACGCCGTCGACGACCGACATCAGGGTCTGCTTCGAGCGGACGTCGACGCCCGCCGTGGGGTGCATGAGCACCAGGACGTCGGGGTCGTTGGCCAGCGCCCTGGCCATCACGACCTTCTGCTGGTTGCCGCCGGAGAGACTCCCGACGGGCTGCTCCGGACCGGTCGCCTTGATCGAGAGATCGGCGATGGCTCGGTGGGCGCTCGCGTCGCGGCGACGCAAGTCGATGAAGCCGAAGCGGCCGAAACGCTGCGGCACGGTCATCGTCGCGTTCTCGCCGACGCCCAGGAGCGGCACGAAGCCCTCGTGGCGGCGGTCGCGCGGGACGAAGCCGATGCCCGCGGCGAGAGCGGCGGGCACCCCGGCGCCGACGTCTCGGCCCCGCACCGTGCGGGTTCCGGAGTCCTGCTGGCGCAGACCCACGATGCACTCGGCGAGCTCGATGCGGCCACTGCTGGCGCTGCCGGTGATGCCGACGACCTCGCCCGGCTGCACGTGCAGCGACACGTCGTCGAACTCCCCGGCCCGCCCGAGTCCGGTGACGAGCAGGTGCGGCTCCCCGGGCCGGGCCGCGCTGACGCGCTCGTCGGCCGCGGTCGCGATGTGCGCCTCACCGGTCATGGCATCGATGAGGTCGGACTTCGGGAGCGCCGTGACCGGGCTGGTCACGATGTGGCGAGCGTCGCGGAAGACGGTCACCGTCTGGCAGATCTCGTAGATCTCCTGGAGGTGATGGCTGATGAAGAGCACGCTGACCCCGCGCCCCTGGAGGTCGCGCAGACGCGAGAAGAGACGCTCGATGCCGCGCGCGTCCAGCTGGGCGGTCGGTTCGTCGAGGATGATCAATCGGGCACCGAACGAGAGCGCCCGGGCGATGTCGACCATCTGGCGCTGCTCGACGCTGAGCTCGGAGGCCATCGCTTCCGCGCGCACCGGGATGTCCCACGCGTCGAGCAGCTCCTGGCTCTCCCGCTTCACCGCCGACCAGGCGATGAGTCCGCCATTGCTGCGGCGCTGACGGTTCAAGAAGACGTTCTCGGCGACCGTGAGGCTCGGGATGATGGTGGAGTGCTGATAGACGCAGGCCACGCTGCTGCGCCATGCGTTGCGGTCGCTGACCGCGGGGGCTGGCCGGCCGGCGAACGACACGGTGCCCTCGTCCGGGGTCTGCAGCCCGGTCACGATCTGCACGAAGGTCGACTTGCCGGCGCCGTTGCGCCCGACGAGCGCGTGGGCCTCGCCGTCGGCGATGACCAGGTGGGCGCCGTCCAAAGCGGTGGTCGGCCCGTACCTCTTGACCAGGTCGCGGGCCTCCAGGGCGGGCGGCAAGGCGGCGGGCCGGTCGGCGGACAGTGCTGCGGAGACGTCACGGGGGGCGCCGAGATCCGGGCTGGGCGTGCCAGTCACGTGGTGTCCTCTCCAGGGGTGGTGTGCCGAGATGGTGGTGCTGGTCGGCCGCCCCGGGATCACCAGGAGCGGCCGACCAGGTCGGGTGGGGTCAGAGGGTGTTGCCCCACAGATCGGGGTCGTCGACGTTGTCCTTGGTCACCAGGACCGAGGGCAGCTGGTCCTCGAGGAACCCGTTGTCGTCCTCGACGATGGTGCTGTCGTGGTCGGTCTCGCCCGGCTCGAAGGTCTCGCCCTTGATGGCAGCCTCGGCGTAGTAGAGGCCGTACTTGGCATAGAGGTCGGCCGGCTGGGAGACGGTGGCGTCGAGGGTGCCCTCGGAGATGTCCTTGTACTCCTGCGGGATGCCGTCGTTGGAGACGACGAAGACGTGGTCGGGGTCGCTGGGGTCGGTGGGCTTGCCCGCGGCCTTCAGCACCTGGATGGTGCCGGCGAGGGCGAAGCTCGAGGCCATGTAGACGCCACGGACGTCCTGGTTGGCGCCGATCGCGGTCTGGAGCTGACTCTGGGCCTTGTCGGCCTCCCACTCCGACGGCTCCTCGATGACGCGGATGTCGGGGTACTTCGACTTCATGCACTCGCCGAAGCCCTCACGGCGGTCGCGGCCGTTCACGGAGTCCTGGCCGCCCATGAGCTCGACCACCGCACCCTTGCCGCCCATCTGCTCGCCCAGGTACTCGCACGCCTGCTCACCCAGGGCCTTGTTGTCGGCACGCACGACCATGTAGGCGGTGCCGCTGTCGGGCGCCGTGTCGAGGCTGACGACCGGGATGTCCTTGGCAGCCATCTGCTCCAGCAGCGGAGCGACCGCCGCGGTGTCCTGGGGCGCAATGACGACGGCCTTGCCGCCCTGGTTGACGCAGGCGGTCACGTTGGCGACCAGCTTCTGCACGTCGCCGGCGGAGTTGCTGGTGCTGACGTCCAGATCCATCTCGTCGGCGTACTGGGGAACGTAGGAGATGAAGGCGTTCCAGAAGTCGGTGTCCGAGCGCGGGAAGTCCACGCAGATCTTGGCTGCGTCGGACGACGCCGAGCTCGTCGTCGACTCGCCTCCGCAGGCTGCCAGGGGCGCGGCCGAGAGCGCGATGGCGGCGACGCCGGCGACCTTCGTGCGAAGTGTGCTCACCAGATTCTCACTTTCACTGAATCACGGCCGATCCGGCGACCGCCGGAGACCACTCGATGGAGTTCGCCAGCACGTTGACTGTGTGACGACGACCACGAGACTAGTGTCACAATCATGTGATGTCTAGCAACAGCTACTCGTGAAATTGTAAAGATTGAGTCTGCTTAAGCCTTAAACATCATACGACCTTCAAGAGTTCTCCAGCAGGTCGTCGGGCGCCTGGGCATCGGGACTACTGAGGAAGTCCTCGACCTCCACCAGGTGCACGGCCATGCGCAGTCGGGCCCTCTCGGGATCCCCCTCACGCAACGCCTCGAGGATCGCGCGGTGCTCTCGGTGCGTGCTGCGGCTCACGCCCTCGGTCACCAGGGCACGCCACATGCGCGCGCGCACCGTCTTGGAGGAGAGCGCTCCGATGAGGGTGCGCAGGATCGGGTTGCCGCATGCCGAGGAGATGATGTCGTGGAACTCCATGTCGGCCTGGAGCCCGCGCGACTCGTCGAACGTGCCCTGCTCCAGCATCTCGTCGACGCCGGCCAGCACCGCCTCGGCGCGCTCGAGGGCGGCGTCGTCGATGAGCAGCGCCGCCCGGGCACACGCCTCGGTCTCGAGCACCCGACGCACGGTGTGCAGATCCGACTCCACGTCACCGGAGTGCAGCTCGACAACGAACTCCAGCGGCGCCAGCAACAGCTCGGAGTCCAGAGCCGTGACGAAGGTGCCGGCGCCCTGGCGCACCTGCAGAACCCCCATCATGGCTAGCGCCCGCACCCCCTCGCGCAGCGGACTGCGCGAGACCCCGAGCCGCTCGGCGAGCTCCTTCTCGATCGGCAGCCGGTCGCCCGGTCGCAACTCCCCCTCCACGATCATCCGTTTGACCTTCGAGACGACGATGTCCGTTTGTGACATGCGTGCCTCTCCCCCTTCGGAATCGCGCTCCATGGCTCCCCTTCCCCGAGACTCTCCGGCCCGGCTCAGACACCGTAGGACACCGAACGCACGGGATCCCGGCGGCGCGAGCATCGCTCGCGCCACCGGGATCCGCGGGTCGGTGACGTCAGTGCGCGGCGGTGAAGGACCAGCGCAGGTTCGGGCTGCCGTCCAGCACCCACTGCTTCAGCGGCGCGCCGTCGGAGACGTTTCCGCCGCTGTCGAGCCCCAGGCCGGTCGCCTTGTTGACCACGTAGGACCAGCCGTCACCCGCTGCCTGGAGGCTCCACAGCTGCGAGTCCGCGTCCGAGGACTCCTCCTGGGTCACGTGGGAACCGGAGGACCGCTCGAGCCCGTCGATCACCCACCCCGTGGCCTCGTTCTCGATCCGGTAGTAGTCACCTCCGGCCTCGACCAGGCGCCACTGCTGGTCGGCGGCCGAGTCGGCCGCGTGCTGGGCGACCTCCTCGCCCGCACCGAGCTCGTCGCCGTCGATCACCATGCCGTTGGTCTGGTTGGTGATGAGGAACGGCTCGGAGACGTCGAGGGCGACCTCGACCGAGCCCACGCTGTGGCGTGCCAGACGCGCCTGGTCGCCGGTGTAGGTGGTCGGCGTGCCCGAGAAGTCGTCCTCGGGGTAGACCGTGACCTGAGCACCCGCGCCCACGCGCAGTGAGCGCACCTTGTCGGCGTCGACACCGAGCTTCTTGAGGTCGGAGGCGGTGTAGCTGCCCTGGGCCAGGCGGGCGCTGCGGCCGTGAGCCCCGGTGCGCTCGAACAGCCCGGCCGTCCCCGAGGAGACCGGAGCCGGGAGCTTGTCGCCGAAAGTCAGCTTGACCACATAGGCGTCCTGCTTGACCGGTCGCCGGCTCGGCATGGTCACCTCGAGCGCCGAAGCCGTCTGCTCGTGACGCAGATTGCGGTAGGAGTGCGCCTTGGGCCCGATCAGCTGGACCTTGGAGAGGTCGCGCAGGTCGACGTCGTCGGAGCCCAGGGTGTCGATGTCCAGGGTCGCGCCGTCTCCGGGCCAGCCCAGGACGGTGGCGTAGAGCACCCGGTCCGAGCGGCTTCGGGTGAATCGGATGTCCTGGGCGGTGCCGGCCTTGGGCGCGGAGAAGATGCCGCCGCCCATGAGCGTCGGGCCCTCGCCGTAGACGTCCCAGGCACGGGTCTTGTAGATGGACTCGCCGTTGCGGTGCAGGTAGTCACCCATGTCGTAGAGCACGTCTCGCTGCGCCTGCGGGATCGTGCCCTCTTTGGTCGGCGAGACGTTGAGCAGCATGTTGCCGTTCTTCGAGACGCGGTCGATGAGCGCGTGCAGGATCGCCTGCGAGGAGTAGTAGCCGATGCCCTGGGTGTAGCTCCAGCTGCTGCTGCTCACCGCGTCGTCGGTGAGCCAGTAGGGGCGCACGATGTCGGCCGGGCCGCCGCGCTCGTAGTCGGCGACCTCACCGTTGGTGTTGAAGCCGCTGTCGAAGTGCTTGTAGGTCGCCACCACGTCCTTGCCCCACTTCTGGGCCTGGTTGTAGTAGTAGGCCAGGAAGTTCAGGCGCTGCTGCTCATCGACCGCACACGGGCCGTCGTTGAAGCAGTAGCCGGGGCTGTCGAGGCCGAAGTCCTGCCAGAGGATGTCGGGGTGGGCCTCGTCGATGACCTCCTTGAGCTTGTCGAACCAGAGCTGGTTCTCCTCGTCGCGGGGCAGCTGACCGTAGAGCTTCTGCAGACTCGGGTCGGTCTGCTCGGGCGCGTAGTCGTAGAAGCCGTTGAAGTTGAACGAGTGGTGCATGGCCACCAGCAGCTTCATGTGCTGCTTGCGGACGGCGCGCGAGAAGATCTTGAGCAGGTCGAGGTTGGGTCCGCGATCCACGGAGTTCCACTCGTTGACGTCGCTGTCCCACATCGAGTAGCCGTCGTGGTGCTCGGCCACCGGACCGGCGAACTGCGCGCCGGCCCGCTTGAACAGTCGGGCCCAGGCGTTGGGAGCGAACGACCCGCCCTGCGACTTCAGGACCGGCTTGAACTGGACTTCGTTGCCTGCCTTGTCGGTGCCGCCGTCGATGAAGTTCTCATAGCCCCACTCGGTGGGGTCGCCGTAGGTGTCCTGGTGGTGCCGGTTCACCGACGAGCCGTCGATGAACATGTCGCGGCCGTACCACTCACTGCCGTACTCGGGCTCCGTGAACGCGCCCCAGTGCCAGTAGATGCCGAACTTGGCGTTCTTGAACCACGCCGGGGATGCCTGGTGCTGGTCGACCGATTGCCAGGTCGCCTCGTAGGGGCCCGGCCGGTCGGAGGCCGTGGACCGGTCTGCCGGGTTCGCCGGCGCGCCGACGGAGGCCTGCGGCAACGCTGTCAGCGTCAGCGGTACGGCCACGAGCAGGGCGGCTGCCCCGAGTCGCGAGCGCTTGATTGATCGCATGATCTTTCCTCTCGAAGTGAAGCTCGTCACAACTTGCAGGCGTCAATCTGTCGCACTTGTGGCTTGATGTCGAACGATGCTGTGTTAAAGATCAGATCAATACTTGCTTTGTTGTGATCGCCATCACTACCGTCGGCGTGCCGGCATGGCGCCGGTCCCTGACCCCTGGAGGCATTGATGGTCCCTGGACACGCATCGTCACGACCCACCCCGGAGCCTCGTGGTGGCGGCGGTCCGGCACTCTCGCGACGTGGCCTGCTGGGAGCCGCCGGAGTGGCCGCGGCCCTCTCCCCGCTGGCGCTCAGCGCGGGCCCTCGCGGGTGGCTCCCGGCCGCGCTGGCCGACACCCAAAGCGACCTGGCCTCGCTGGTGAATCTGCGGTTCGGCATGTTCAACCACTTCAACCTCGGCACCTTCACCGACGAGGAGTGGGCCGCGCCCTTCCAGAATCCCGCTCGCTTCGCACCCACAGCGGTGGACTGCGGCCAGTGGGCCGACGCGGCGGCCGCGGCCGGCATGAGCTACGGCGTGCTCACCACCAAGCACCACGACGGCTTCGCACTGTGGCCCACCGCCTACGGCAGCCAGAACGTGAGCCACTCCTCGTGGAACGGCGACGTCGTGCAGGCCTACTGCGACGCATTCCGCAGCCGCGGCCTGCGGGTCGGGCTGTACTTCTCCATCTGGGATCGCACCCACACCGTCGAGGCCTACGGAGGGCACGTCTCCGACTCCGCCCAGGAGGTCGAGCCCGAGAACCTGGCCTTGATCGAGGGCCAGATCACCGAACTGCTCAGCAACTACGGCGCCATCGACATGTTCGTGACCGACGGCTACGCCTGGCAGATGGGCCAACGCCGCGTGCCCTACCAGCGCATCCGCAACCTGGTGAAGTCGCTGCAGCCCCACTGCGTCATGATCGATCACGGCGCGCTGTCGGTCCCGTGGCTGGGCGACGCGATCTACTTCGAGGAGCCCCTGGGCGTCTCCGCGCCGGCGAACAACACCTACGCCGGCGTGCAGGGCCAGACCATCAGCAACGGCTGGTTCTGGCACCCCTCGACGCCGAGCACCGACCCGATGAGCAAGCAGTCCATCCTCGACCATCTCGCCTACCTCGAGCCTCTGTGGACCAGCTTCCTGCTCAACTGCCCGCCCAACCGCGACGGGAAGCTCGACACCAACATCGTCACCCGGCTCGCCGAGGTCGGCGCCGCCTGGTCGCCCAACACGTCGCGGCCGGCCCTGCCCACCCAGCCCCTGCGCGCAGAGTGGCCGGTCACGCCGGTCGCCGCCTACGCCACGGGGTGGCACGCCGGCGAGGGCGCCATGCGCGCGATCGACGCCTACAGCGACCGCGGCGCCGAACAGTGCTGGTCGACGTGGAGCACCACCAACGGCACCGGGGCACTGGCCCTCCCCCAGAGCCTGGTGATCGACCTGGGCGGCGTGTGGAGCAATGTCTCGACCCTGGAGTACCTGCCCAAGCAGTGGAACCGCACGGGTGGCTCCGACGGCGACATCACCGCCGCCACCATCTCGGTCTCCACCGACGGGACGACCTGGACCCAGGTGGCAAGCCCCTCGTGGGCCGCCGACAACAAGCCCAAGCTCGCGGAGTGGTCGAACCGCAACGTGGGATTCGTCAAGATGACCGTCACGGCCGCCTCGGGCAACTACGCCAACGTCAACGACCTGCGCATCGGCGGCCGCTCGGTCAAGCCCACCCTGGTCAGTCGCACCGTGAGCACCGGCACCACCTACCGCCTCGTCAACCGCAACAGCGGGCTGGTGCTCGACGTGTACTACTACGGCACCGCGAACGGGACGAACATCCAGCAGTACACCTGGACCGGAGCCGCGTGCCAGAAGTTCGCCTTCGTCGACGCCGGGGACGGCTTCATGAAGCTCAAGGACCAGAACTCGGGCAAGCTCGTCGAAGTCGCGGGTCTCTCCCGCGCCACGGGCGGCAACGTCGGACTCTGGGCCGACGCCAGCTGCTACCAGCAGCACTGGGCGATCACCCCCGTGGGCGGCGGGTACGTCATCATGACCAACCGCTTCAGCGGACTGGTCATGGCCGGCACCAGCAGCTCGACCGCCGCCGGCGCCAACGTCGAGCAGGCCGAGTACGACGGATCCACCCGTTGCCAGTGGCAGCTGGTGGCGGTCTGAGAAGACCGAACCGGCATCTCACGGCCCCGGTCGCGCCTCTGCGAGGTACGACCGGGGCCGTCGTCGTCGTAGGCGGCCGGCGCTACCTCACAGCCTGGTCACAGACCGGCGAGCGGGTTCTCCCAGCCTCGCGCTGTGCACTCCTGCCATGACCTCCTCATCTCGCGACCACGACCACGACCACTCCCACGACCCGGCTCAGGGCGGCGACCTGCTCGACCGCGGCCTGCACTTCGACCTCGCGCACCTGCGCGACCGCCGGGCCGCCCTGAAGCTGATGGGGCTCTCGGCCGCCGGACTCGGAGGGGCCGCCGTCCTGCTCGGGTCGGGCGCCGGGGGCGCCGCGGCCCTGGCGAGCAGCGGCACCAGCACGTGTACCGCCGAGGAGATCCCCGAGGAGACCGCCGGCCCCTACCCCGGCGACGGCTCCAACGGACCCGACGTGCTGACCGAGTCCGGGGTCGTGCGCCGCGACATCCGGCGCAGCTTCGGCGACTCCACCACCAAGGCGCCGGGCGTCAAGCACACGTTCGTGCTGCGCCTCACCTCGACCGAGACGTGCAAGCCCCTCAAGGGCCTGGCGGTCTACGCCTGGCACTGCAACCGCGAGGGCAAGTACTCGATGTACTCCGAGGGCATCACCGACGAGAACTACCTGCGCGGGGTCCAGGTCAGCAACGCCAAGGGCCGGGTCCGCTTCACCTCGATCTACCCCGCCTGCTACTCCGGCCGCTGGCCGCACATCCACTTCGAGGTGTACGCCAACAAGAAGCAGGCCCTGAACGGGGGCGACCCGATCGCCACCTCCCAGATGGCCATGCGGCGCAAGCCGTCGATGCACGTGTACCGCAACGCCACCGGCTACAGCGCATCGGTGAAGAACCTCGAGAGCATCTCTTTGTCGAGCGACAACGTGTTCGGCGACGACAACGGCGTCGACCAGCTCCCCACCACGACCGGCAGCATCGAGGACGGCTACCACAGCGTCCTGCACGTGCCGATCGACCTCTAAGGACGCTCCGCGCGCGCGTCCGGCCCCGAGCCGACGAGGGCTCGGGGCCGGACCAACGGCGCGGGCGCCGGCCTCAGCGCAGCTTGTAGAACCCGCGCTTGCGCGTCACGTTGCCGGCGACGTCCTTGCCGACGACGACGTAGCGCACGATGTCGGGGCGACCCTGACGCCGCGTGCGGTGGGTGCGGACCTTGCAGCCGTCGGCTCCCGAGACCGCGTCGTGCACGGCGCAACGGATGTGTCGCAGGCTGGAGTAGGTCTTCTTCGCCTTCACCCCACGCACAAGCACGCGAGGTGCGGTGCGGTCGATGTCGATGCCCGAGACGGTGACGCTGTCCGCCCCACCGTCGGAGGCCTGGACCGAACCCTGGGCGCTCTGTCCGGCACCGTCGTCGCCCAGCACCACGTCGTCGGGGCACGTGTAGGTTCCGGTGCCGCCGGTGCAGGTGAAGGAGACCGTGACCTTGGAGGTGAACCAGCCCGACGAGGAGGCCGGCTTGCCCGAGCCCACGAGAGCGGTGATGGAGGGATCCTCCCGCGTCGTGCTGCCCGTCGCGGCCGCGTGCGCGGCGTCACCGGAGTAGGCGGCGCTCACCGTGTGCTTGGCGCCCGTGGGAACGGTGTAGGTCAGCGTCGCCACGCCGTCGGACACCTGCGCGGAGCCCACCTGGGTACCGTCGACCGAGAAGTCGACCGTGCCGGTGGGGTCGACCTGGCTGTCGGTGGCGCGCACCGTGGCGGTGAGGGTGTCGGCAGAGACACTCACCGCGACCGTGGAGTCCGCGGCGGTCACGCTCATGCTCTGGGAGACCGTCGCGGCGGCGTCGTAGTCATCGGAGCCGGCCTGGTCGGCCAGCACCTTGCAGGTGCCCGCGGCGTCGAAGCTCACGACCGCATCGCTCACGCTGCACACGCTCTTCGAGGCCGTGGCCACCGAGAAGACGACCGGGTTGCCGGAGTCACCGCCGGTGGCGGTGGGGGTGTAGGAGTCACCCACCTTCGGCGACGTCGGCGCGGTCGAGGTGAACGTGATGGTCTGCGGGGTCTTCGCAGCACCCACCGTGATCGTCGTCTCCGGAGCGGGCACGACGAAGCGCGAGTTGAACGCCGAGACGGTGAAGGTGTACTCACCCGACGCCGTCGGCGTCCCGCTCAGCGTGCCGGAGTCTGCATCCAGGCTCAGGCCCGGGGGCAGGTCACCGTCGGAGACCTCGTAGCGCGGCGTGGCCGACGTCGTCCCGGTGTAGCCCGCGGCGTAGGTGTAGGAGTACTCCTCCCCCACCCGCGCGTCGGTGGTGGCATCGGAGGCCGAGAAGACCGGCGCGGTGACCTGCACGAAGACGTCGCGCGGGTCGGTGAGCCCCGTCACCACGACGCTCATGGTGCCGTCGGGTGCGATGGAGACGATGCGACCGTTCTTGTAGTCGGCGTTCAAGACGTCGCCCTCGTCGTCGAGCGCGATCCCCGCGCCGCTGACCTGGGTCGACAGCACGGTCTGGGTACCGTCCGGGGCGATCTTGTACAGCGCCGGCGTCAGGTCGGTCACGTAGACGTTGCCCTCGCTGTCCTCGGTCACTCCCTGAGGCGTGTCGAAGGCGGTCGACAGCACGGTCTTGGTGCCGTCGGCGTTGAGCCGGTAGACCGAGTTCGCGCCCTGGTCGGCCACGACGATGTCGCCGTCGATCGCGTCGAGGTCGACCGGCGTGGTGGAGCCCACGAGCTTGGTCACGGTCCCGCTCGAGTCGATGCTCGCCACTCGGTAGTTGCCGAAGTCGGAGAACAGCACGTTGCCGTCGTCGTCGAGGGCCAGCCCGCGCGGGAACTTGGCGTTCGGCTTCGCGGCCAGCGTCGTGGTCCCCGAACCGTCGGCGGCGACCTTGCTCACCGAGTTGCCGTAGTAGTCGGAGAAGTACACGTTGCCGGCCGCGTCGGCGATCGCCGACATCGGGTAGGTTCCCGTGGCCACCACGTCGTTGGCGGAGAGGTCGGCCGAGTAGTGGTGCACACCCGTCGCGGTGTCGGTGACCACGAGGTCGCCGAACGCGATCCCGTCCGATGCGGCGGCCGCGGTCGTCGAGAGCGCCGGCAGGATCGTCAGGGATCCGGTCAGGATTCCCAGCAGGGCCAGCCCCGCGCGGGGTCGAAGTCGAGGTTGCACGTCTTCTCCGTTTCTGGGTCGCCGGGGAGGGCCCGACGCTGAAGTGTTGAGAGCCGCACGGTAGGCAAGGGCGCACGCCGCAGCGCGCCGCAACCGGTCAGGGCCGAAATCAGACAGCCGGTCTGGACCTGGCCGTCGCGCCCGACGGCCCCTGGGAGCCGGCGGACCTTGGGAGCCGGCGGACCCTGGGAGCCGGTGCCCACAGTGCGCTCACAGCCGCGCGCGAGATGATGGGCTCCCACCCACGAGACGGAAGAGGATGCCGCGATGAGCGTCGAGAAGGAGACGTGGGAGTTCCTCGGCTTGAAGCTGGAGGATCTCGAGGTCTACCGGGCCTGGCTGAGTGAGCCCGGATCCTCCAGCGAGGCGCTGGCCGCGCACTGCGGACTCCCCGCCTCCACCGTCGCGGAGTCGCGTCGCAGGCTGGCTGGGGCCGGGCTGGTGCGCCGGATCGGCCCCG
Organism: Nocardioides acrostichi; assembly: GCF_015319165.1. Taxonomy (GTDB): domain Bacteria; phylum Actinomycetota; class Actinomycetes; order Propionibacteriales; family Nocardioidaceae; genus Nocardioides; species Nocardioides acrostichi. The sequence goes on along the minus strand of NZ_JADIVZ010000011.1, from coordinate 22,878 downwards.
AGACGGTGCCGGCGGACCCCGCCACCGGGTTCGGCCGGATGGCGACCCTCCTGCGCCACCAGCTCGACGAAGTCGAGCACCAGGCGCAGTTGATGCACCACCTCTACGCCGCGGGACGGCGGGCGGTCGACCCCCGTCTGCTCTTCGACATCGTCACCGGGAGCGAGCTCATCGTCGACCGACTCAGCTCGCTGCTCGACGCGACCGAGGAGGACGCGGTGTTCTGCGACGCGCCCCCCTACATCGCCGGTCCGACCCGCAGCCTGAGCCCCTGGGAGCGGCGCGCCCTGGAGCGGGGGGTGCAGATCCGGGTTCTGCACGGGCAGGGCGCCTACCGCGACCCCGAGCACGTCGAGGCCCTGCACGAGGGCATGCGCCTGGGGCTGCGCAGCCGCGTCTATCGCAACCTGAGCCTCAAGATCGCCATCTTCGACGAGCGCACTGCGGTGATGCCACTCAGCCTGGGCACCGACCTCGCCACCATGCACGCGGTCTTCATCACCCACGAACCCTTCGTGCGCGCCCTGGGGGCGCTCTTCGAGCTCATGTGGGACCAGGGCACCCCGTCGGTGCCCGACGTCGACGACGAGCAGGCCGACAAGGCGCAGGCCTCCCAGATCGCGATCCTGCGGCTCATGGCCTCCGGGTTCAGCGACGGTGCCATCGCCCGGCAGCTCTCGATCAGCGACCGCACCCTGCGCCGACGGGTGCTCGCGCTCGAAGAGCAGCTGGGGGCCAACAACCGCTTCCAGCTTGCGCTGCTGGCCAGCGAGGCCGGACTCGTGCACGGCACCGACGACGAATGGGCCGCGCATCCCGGAGATCCGCCACCGGCTCGCCCCCGCCCGCTCGCCTCGGACTCCGGCGCCTCCTCCCGAGCGCGGCTGGCCGCACGCACCGTCTCCTAGGGCACCGCTCCCACGAGCACCGGCACGTCGGGCCCCGCCGGCCGGGAGTCTCGGTGCCGGCCGGCGAGGGGTTCCTCACCACACTCCGGGTCGCCCCGGGAACCTCGCCGGCCGGGAGTCTCGGGGCCACAGCCGGCGAGGTGTCTTGTCACCGCACCCGGTAGTGGCCCGAGACCACGCGGCGGTTGCCGGCCTCGTCGACCGCCCGGGCCCGGTAGCGGATCACGAATCCGTGCGCGCGGTCGACCCGGCGCTGGTGCAGCACACAGGGACCGGCCAGGCCCGAAAGGGCGTCGGAGGCACGGCAGCGCACGGTCTTGCGATGTGCGTAGACCTCGCCGTCGCGCACCCCGCGGATGCGTACCACGGGTCGCGTGGCGTCGAGGTAGACGACCTGTCGCGCCGTGGCGGAGCCGCCGTCGGTCGCGCTGACCGATCCGGTCACGAACTGTCGTGCGCCCTCGGTGGCCACCACCCGGTCCGGCGCGCACCCGTCGTCGTCGAGGGGTGCCGACGTCGCGGCGCAGGCGAACCGCACCGTGACGGGGGCGCGGTACCACCCCGAGGCGGCCCGCGGCCGACTGCTGGCGACGGTCGCGTCGATGCTGGGGTTGTCTCGCGTGTAGGTCGTGTAGGAGAGCTTCAGATCCCCGTTGGAACCGAGGTAGAAGGCCGAGACGTCGTGGGCGTGGTCGGTGGGCACGCGGTAGTCGATCGTGGCCGAGCCGTTGCGCAGGTAGGCCCCGGTGATCGAGTAGCCGTCGAGGAAGAAGTCCACGTAGCCGACCGCCGGCCCGGCCCCCGGGGCCACCGGGGTGACGGTGGCGGTGATGGTCGTGGCGGTCACGCTCACCTCGGTCGTCGTCGCCGTCGAGTCGACGGCGAGGGTGCGAGATGCCTCGGAGGAGTCGAAGGTGTCGTCGGTGGGCTCGAAGGACGCCGTCAGCTCGACGTCCGGAAACACCGCGAAGGCCGGGCTGGTCGCCGTGCCGTCGGTGCCCACCGCGACGGGGTCGCCCAGGTTTGTGCCGTCCACGGCGAACTGGACGGTGCCCGGCACCGCGTCGGCCACGGTGGCGGTGGCGGTGACGCTCTGCCCGTAGAGGGCGCTCGTGGTGAGCGCCACCGTGAGGGAGGTCGCCGTCTGGGCGATCGCCGCCGGCGCCGCCAGCACGAGCAGCACCGCCCCCGCCACGACCGCGCCGAGCACGCTCCTGCCCAGGCCGCGGCGTCGTCCGGTGCTCGTCATGGCCATCGTCTCGATCCCCTGCTCCTGCGTTCTCTGGTCTTCGGTGCGGCTGCGTGCCGACCTCGCGCGGTTCACTGGTCCAGCTCCACGATCGCCTGGGCCTGCTCGTCGGCCACCGAACTGGTGACCAGGCCCAGGTAGTCGCCGTCCGCCCCGAGATCCTGCCAAGCCAGGTCGATCCGGACGGGATCGCCGGCCGTGGCCGCGGCGGTGGACTGGGTCGCCGTCACGTTGGCCACGTCGTCCTGCGTCACCACCCAGGTGCGCAGGCGGTAGCCCGCGGTCGTCGTGGCATCGTCGGCCGGTGTCCGGCCCTGCACGTAGACACGGTAGGAGCCAGGCTTGAGCTCACCCCAGACCGGCGAGATGTCGTAGTTGCCCCAGGTGAACTGCTCGTCACCGGTGTAGGTCAGGGCCGATCCACCGACCAGACGCTGGCTTCCGTCGTCGGAGACCCGGTAGACCCACAGGTCGAGGTCGTCGTCCGGGTCGTCGGCATCGAGTGTGATCCGGCCCAGCACCGTGTGCCGCGGGATCGTGAGGTCGTAGGCGTTGATGCTGTCCGAGGCCTCGGGCTGCGAGGGGATGGTGGCGTCCTCGAAGCCCACCTCGTCGCTGACGTCCGTCGCCGCGGTGAAGCCGGCCACCGACGTCGTGACCGCCCCCGTCGTGCCGGGCACGAGGGACAGCGAGGTCGAGCCCTTCGAGGCATCGGCGACGACGTCGGCGTCGGCGAAGGCGCTCGAGGAGGGGCGCAGCGCGACCGGCATGGTCAGGCTGCGGTGACCACTGGTGAGCGTGACCCGGCCCGTCGCGTACTGGTGCAGGAAGGCGTCGGTGCGCCGGAAGGTGAAGGTCACCGTCTTCGAGGCACCAGGGCGGATCGTGAAGGTCTTCTGGTCCACGCTCACGTCCCATCCCGGGACCGACCCGGCGACGCTGAAGGTGCGCGGGCGAGAGGCCACGCTCGTGAAGGTGCGCTGCACCTCGAGGTCGCCCACCACGGCTCCCGCGCCGAAGGATGCGAGGTTCAGCTGGGGGCCCGAGACGCTGGTGACGTCGTCGCTGGCGCTGGCCCAGCCCTCGTACTGGAGGTAGCCCTGCCAGTCGGCCAGGCCGGAGTCCAGGACGAGCAGCGGGTTCATGGCCTGGACGGGACGCACGTTGCCGGCGCCCTGCGCGAACGGCGAGGTGGTGCCGACCGTGTCGCCGGCCGCGAGCATCATCGCCGACTTGACCTCGGCGACGCTCCAGTCCGGATGGGCCGCCTTGAGCAGGGTCGCGACGCCCGCCACGTGCGGGGCCGCCATCGAGGTTCCGCTCTCGAAGTCGAAGGCCCGCCCGTTGGTCAGCGAGGTCTTGGCGACCGAGGCCAGCACGTCGACGCCGGGGGCGGCGATGTCGGGCTTGAGCAGATCCCCACCGGTGGTCTGGCTCGGCCCGCGGGAGCTGAAGCCGGCCACGGCGGGCGCCTGGGTGACCGAGTCGCCCACGACGGTCGGCACGATGGCGCCGGTGGGATCCGCGGTGTCGAGGTAGGCCATGACCGCGTCGTAGGCGGTGTTCTCGAGGTGCACCGACGGCACGGAGTGCACGTCGGCGAAGGTCGCCGAGATGTCGGTCGGGTTGAGCAGCACCATGCCCACTCCCCCGGCGTCCGCGACGGTCTGCGACTTCTCCGTGCGCGCGTTCGTACCGCGGATGCAGACCACGAGACGTCCCGCGACCTGGTCCGGATCCAGGGATCCGGTCGCACACAGTCGCGCGGCCTTGGCGGTCGAGCCGTCCGCCATGGCGTCCTCGGAGAGCACCATCGGCGTCTGGTCGGGCAGGGAGTCGGTCAGGGAGGCGCCCACGAACTCCTGGCCGTCGCCGAGCACGAGCTTCTGCTCACTGACCCGCCAGGTGCTCGCGGCCACGGTCGTGACCCACGGGCTGGGGTGGTCCAGCGTGCTGGGCTCGGGACCGCTATTGCCCGCGGACGCGGAGACGAACACGCCGCTGGCCGCGGCGTTCATGAACGCCTCCTCGGCCGGCGAGAAGGGGTAGGCCTCGTACGGCGAGCCGATCGAGTAGTTGATGACGTCCACGCCGTCCGCCACGGCGTCGTTGATGGCCGCGACCAGGTCGGAGCTGTAGCAGCCGCCGCCGTCCTCGCCCTGCCAGCACGCCTTGTACATGGCGATCGAGGCGCCCGGGGCGATGCCGCCGATGGCGCCGTAGTCCTTGCCGTCGATGAAGGCGTGCCGCACCCGGTTGCCTGCGGCGGTCGACGAGGTGTGAGTGCCGTGCCCGACCGCGTCACGCGGGGAGAGGTACTCGACGCTGGAGAGGTTCTCGGCACCGAAGCCGGACACGTAGTAGCGCGCCCCGATGATCTTGCCGTTGCACCCGTCGCTCGGGAAGGAGTCGTCCTCGCCGGTGTCGCAGGTGCCCTGCCAGCCGGCGGGCGCGTGCTGGCCCTTGAGGTGCCGGAACGAGCGGCTGTCGGGGCGGATGCCGGTGTCGATGACGCCGACGACCTCCCCGCGACCGGCCTTGGCCCGGCCGCCGGTCTGCTTCCAGACCTTGTCCATCTTCAAGAAGTCCGAGGACGAGCTCGGCTGCGCCTCGTCGAGCGGCTGCATGGTGTCGGCGGAGATCGCGGTCACGTCGGAGCGACCGGCGAGCTCGGCAGCCTGAGCCGCGGTGAGATCGGCGGCGACGCCGTTGAGCACGGTGGTGTAGCGGTAGATCGGCCGGGAGTCCACGGCGTCGAGGGCCGCGTCCTGCTCACCGGTCAGGTAGTCCTGGTAGCGCTGGACCGGCCGGGAGTCGGTCGCCAGGCGGCGTCCGGCCACCGGTGCCGTGGCCGGGTAGCCGGTGATGCCGCCGGCGTAGGTCGCGGCAGGCGCATCGGAGAACTGCACGAGGTAGCGGCCGGCCTCCCAGTCCGCGGGGTCGGTGGAGAGCACGCGCGTGTTGGCGACCCCCGTGGCGGACGCCGCCACCTGACCGCTGACCATGGCCGCACCGTCGGCGCTGGTGAGCGTCGGCTTGCTCGGCGTCTGGCCGGCGTCCTGCGACATCGAGGGTGCCGCCGCGGCGAGCGCGAGCGCGAGCGCGCTGGCGCCCACCGCTGTCCAACGCCACGTCCCTCGAGGGTGACGGCTGTGGGGCATGCTGCGACCTCCGTGCGGCTCACGTCGCGGTTCGGAGACCTTCCGCCCGCGTGCTCGCACACGGTAGGAAGCCGACACCGCCGCACGGAGCCGATCCCGGTCACCCGCCGGATCCGGTCACCCGGCCGGGACGACCGGGATCGACCCGGTGGCGAGATCAGCTGGAGCCACGGAAGGTCGCCGACGCGCAGCAGGCGAGATGCGGTGGATCCGGGATCAGTGGTCGAGCGCGAGGTGCAGTGCCAAGAGCGCCTTGCCGTAGTCGTTGCCGTTGGGGGTGCGCGTGATCGCGTGCACGTGCTGGCGCGAGACCGTCTGGTCGGCGCCGTAGCCCTGGCCGACCGGGCCCGGGGTCTCGCAGTCGAACTCGATGTAGATCACCGGGCTCTGGATGCGGAAGTAGAAGACCGAGTCCGCGTCGGTGCCGCCGATCCAGCAGAAGTAGGTCTGGTCGGCCTGCTCCTTGACCTGAGCCATGGTGACCTTCGCATGGCCGTCGTCGACGTTGTTCACGAACAGCCCGGTGAGGGTCCACAGCTTCTCGAGCTGGTCGTCGTCGAGCTTGCTGGCCACGATGCCCTGGTAGGCGACCTCGGCGTTGTCGGCGAAGGCGACCGCCTTGATGTCGTCGCCGGTCTTGTCGGAGCTGACGATGGCCACCGACTGCTGGTCCTCGCTCAGCGAGGTCACCATGTCGATCGCTGCGGCGAACTCGTCGTCGAACAGCGAGAGGCCCTCGTAGTCGGAGTCGATGTCGAAGTTCGCCTTGACCGGCTCCGAGCCCATGAAGGTGGGAGTCATGACGACCTGGTCGCCGAGCACGAAGTAGTTGATGACCAGGTGATGGCCGTCGATCTGCCAACCCCAGGGGTCGGTGGTCGACGGCGTGCCCATGATGGTGAACCAGTAGAGGCCCTCGTTGAACTGGTCGGTGTTGCCGATCAGCTCGCCGGCGTACTGGTTCAGCTTGATGATCGTGTCGGCGTTCTCCAGGCCCTTGGCGCTCAGGCCGGCCTCGAGGATGCCCATGGCCAGGCTCTTCTGGTCGTCGGTCATGTCGGCGAGGCTGATGCCCTGGCGCTGGTAGCCGTCGACGTTGCTCCAGAGGCGGAACTCGTCCTCGGTGTAGTCGTCGGGGTCGATGTCGAAGGTCACCTCCTTGCGCTGGGCCGTGGTGAGGCCGGCGAGCCAGGCGTTGGCGGCGTCCACGACCCCGTCGGTGCTGACGCCGGTGCGCTGGATGGCGTAGAGATCCTCGATGACGGTGCCGTCGGTGGTCAGGCCCTTGAACTCCTCGGTGATGCCCTCGCTCATCCCGCCCGGGCCGCCGCCGCCCGGGCCGCCGGAGGGTGGGGTTCCGCCGGGGCCCTCGGAGGAGGCCGACGCCGAGGACGACGAGGAGGAGTCGTCGCAGGCGGCGAGCATGCTGCCGAACGCCACGACGCCCGTCGCGGCGAAGAGCCGCGTCATGAACGTGCGTCGCTGCATCTGCAGCGCCGAGTGCGGTGCGTGGATGCGGTGGCCGGAGTGGTCGCGGGCAGGGGTGTCGTCGGAGGACGGCGTCGGGATGCTCATGGGGACAGAGAACCGTCCATGCTCGGGAGTCCGCCCAGTGCCGCCTGTGTGCTTCCTGTGAGACCGCGTCTCAGGGCTGCACCGCCTTGGCCAGGGTGACCATGCGCGTCACCTGCTCACGCTGGGCCGGATCGAGGGACCGGACACCGGCGGGGGCCTCCTCGACGAGCCAGAGGGCGCCGAGCACGAAGCGGACGACGCACCAGGCCACCGCGCGGCGCTCGTCGAGGCCGGCGGCGTCGACCACCGCCTCGAGTCGGGCCCGGACGGCGCGGCGGACGTCGCCGGCCATCTCCTCCCACCGGTTCCACAGCAGCGGGGCGGGCTCGAAGTGCGGGTCGCCGCTCATCGCGTGCGGGTCGATCGCCACCCACTCCCCCTGCCTCGCGAGCACGTTCTCGTAGTGCAGGTCGCCGTGCACCAGCACGGCGGTGCTCGGGTCGCCGCGGCGCAGATCCCGGGCCAGGTCGCGGATGTGTGCCGCCGCCTGCTCCACCAGCCGCCGCGGCAGCGGCGCATCGCGGGGCAGGGCGAGCAGCCGGGCACGGTAGCCGGCCACGTAGTCGGCGAGCAGCATCAGCTGCGGTGGGGCGGGCACGTGCAGCCGGCCGTACAGCTCCCCGACGACCTGGCATGCTGCGACGTCCCACTCCTGGGTGAGGTCGCGGCGCTCCAGGCGCTCCAGCAGCAGCGCCCGGCGGTGCGGATCGGCCCGCAGCAACCGCACGGCGCCCCGCCCGCCCCAGCGCTGGAGCGCCAGCGCCTCGTGCTCGGTCTCGATGTCGGGGAAGGCGACCTTGAGCACCCGCGGCGCGCCGTCGGCGTCGTGCACCGGCAGCACGACCGACGCATACCCCCACCAGACCTCGCCCGTGGGCATCAGCGACCACTCTGCGACCAGGTCGCGCAGACGACCCGGGAGCGCGTCGACGAAGGCCGACCACGCCGGCCCGCGCTCGGCGAACGCGAGCACGGGCGCGGGGAGGGCCGGGACGGTGCGGGGGCTCACCGCCCCGACGCTAGTGGCGCGCTCCTGACGGTCGGCCCTCAGGCGTGCGCGATCGTGTAGGCGACCGCTACGTCCTTGGTCTGCACCGTGTGATCGGTGCCCGACTTCCAGAGCTTGACCGTCCACGGGTCGCCGGACTCGTCGATGCCGTTGCCGTCGGGCGGGCCGTAGACCGAGCCGCGCTCACAGGAGTAGAAGCCCACCCAGTTCGGATGTGTCGGCAACTGGCCCCAGGCACCACCGAAGCGGATCGAGCAGGTCTGCACGCCCTTCTTGGCGGCGAGGTCGAGATCGACCACCGGGCGGCCGTGGGCCGTGCCCTGGCGCTTGATCTCTGAGTACTTGGCGCGCACGAGGCTGGTGCTGCGGGCATCACGCAGGCAGAGCACGGTGTGGTGGCGCGAAGGGAAGCAGGAATGCAGGTAGAGCGCTGTCGGATAGCAGCTCACGACATCGTGACCGACCCCCTTCGCGTAGCCGTAGCAGTCGACCTTGGTGTTCTTGAAGTCGTCGATCTTGCGCACGGTGTAGCCGTCGGCGGGGTTGCCCGCGCTGTCGACCGGTTTGACCAGCACGTGCTGGGTGGAGGCGACGGACGCGGCGTCCGCGGCGTCCACGCCACTCGTGCCGCCGAGCAGTACCAAAGCGGCGACGCCGGCCACCGCCGCCACGAGCGAGAGGGTGGAACGACCGGCGGTCACGAGACCGCGCGCCAGGGACACACTGAACATGGTGGTTCTCCCGAGGGGTGGGGATAGGACACCCTGGAGACGCCACCGAGGGCGAAGAAGTTGTCGCCGGCTCCTATTTCTTGGAGTCCCCCGCCGGGCCGCCGGTGGAGAGAGCGGCCACGAAGGCCTCCTGGGGCACCTCGACGCGACCGACCATCTTCATGCGCTTCTTGCCCTCCTTCTGCTTCTCCAGCAGCTTGCGCTTGCGGCTGATGTCGCCGCCGTAGCACTTGGCGAGGACGTCCTTTCGGATCGCGCGGATGTTCTCGCGGGCGATGACGCGCGCGCCGATCGCGGCCTGGATCGGCACCTCGAACTGCTGGCGCGGGATGAGCTCCTTGAGCTTGCCGGCCATCATCACGCCGTAGCCGTACGCGGCGTCCTTGTGCACGATGGCGCTGAACGCGTCGACCGGCTCGCCCTGGAGCAGGATGTCGACCTTGACCAGCTCGGCGGCCTGGTCGCCGGCGCGCTCGTAGTCGAGCGAGGCATAGCCCTTGGTGCGCGACTTCAGCTGGTCGAAGAAGTCGAAGACGATCTCGCCCATCGGCAGCGTGTAGCGCATCTCGACGCGGTCCTCGGAGAGGTAGTCCATGCCGCCGAGGGTGCCGCGCTTGGTCTGGCACAGCTCCATGATCGTGCCGATGTAGTCGCTCGGGCTCAGGATCGTCGCCTTCACGACGGGCTCGCGCACCTCGGCGAGCTTGCCCTCGGGGAACTCGCTCGGATTGGTGACCTCGTGCTCGGTGCCGTCCTCCATCGTGACCTCGTAGACCACGTTCGGGGCAGTCGAGATGAGGTCGAGGTTGAACTCACGCTCGAGCCGGTCGCGGGTGATCTCCATGTGCAGCAGGCCGAGGAAGCCGCATCGGAAGCCGAAGCCGAGCGCGCCCGAGGTCTCAGGCTCGAAGGTGAGCGCGGCGTCGTTGAGCTGAAGCTTCTCCAGTGCCTCGCGCAGGTCGTTGAACTGGTCTCCGTCGATCGGGTAGAGCCCCGCGTAGACCATCGGGTTGGGGTGCTTGTAGCCGCCGAGCATGTCGGTGGCGCCGTGGTGCTGGGTGGTGACGGTGTCACCCACGCGCGACTGGCGCACGTCCTTCACACCCGTGATGAGGTAGCCGACCTCGCCCACGCCGAGCTCGCCGGCCTTGGTCTGCTCGGGGCTGATGACTCCGACCTCGAGCATCTCGTGGGTCGCCCCGGTCGACATCATCTTGATGCGGTCGCGGTGGTTGAGCTTGCCGTCGACCACGCGCACGTAGGTCACGACCCCGCGGTAGGTGTCGTAGACGGAATCGAAGATCAGCGCGCGGGCCGGCTTGTCCTTCGCCCCCACCGGCGGCGGGGTCTGCTTGACGATCTCGTTGAGCAGGGCCTCCACGCCGAACCCCGTCTTCGCGCTGACCTGCAGCACTTCGCTCGGGTCGCAGCCGACCAGGCCGGCCAGCTCGGCGGCGTACTTCTCGGGGTTGGCGCTGGGCAGGTCGATCTTGTTGAGCACCGGGATGATGTGCAGGTCGGCGCCCATCGCCAGGTAGAGGTTCGCCAGCGTCTGCGCCTCGATGCCCTGGGCGGCGTCGACCAGGAGGATCGCGGCCTCGCAGGCCTCGAGCGAGCGCGACACCTCGTAGGTGAAGTCCACGTGGCCGGGGGTGTCGATCATGTTGAGCACGTAGGTGCCCGGCTCGGTGCCCTCGTCGTTGCCCTCCGCCACCGCCCACGGCAGCCGCACCGCCTGGGACTTGATGGTGATGCCGCGCTCACGCTCGATGTCCATCCGGTCGAGGTACTGGGCTCGTGCGGCGCGCGCGTCGAGCACCTCGGTCATCTGGAGCATCCGGTCGGCCAGCGTCGACTTGCCGTGATCGATGTGGGCGATGATGCAGAAGTTGCGGATGATCGAGGAGTCGGTCTGGCCGGGCACGGGCCAGGACTTCGCGGGAACGGCAGGCACGGGGGTCTCGAAGGCCTCTCGTGGGTCGGTCGGGAACTCCCCCATCCTCCCACGCCGCGCTGCGTCGTCCCGATTCCGGCGGTCGAGCCCAGGTCAGCGGTGAAGGGGCCAGGGTCCACCGCCCCGATGCGATGGCTCACTCACCGCTCTGGCGCGGCAGGCCCGTTGTCACCGCCCGCACCTATGGTTCACACCATGAGCGAACCCATCGCGGTGGCGGCGCTGCGCGAGTTCTGGCGTGCCTGCGAGGCGCGCGACTGGCCGGGCCTGGCCGCCACCCTAGCCCGCGACGTCGTCTACACCGTGCCCCAGACCCGCGAGCGCGTTCGCGGTCGTGATGCCTATGTTCGGTTCAACGCCGAGTACCCCGGCGACTGGCATCTGGTCATCACGCGCTTGGTCGGCGACGAGCGCAGCGCGGTGTCGTTCACGTCGTTCACCATCGGCGAGGAGACCATGACCGGCGTGTGCGCGGTCGAGGTCGACGACGACGGACTGCTGGTCAGCCTCGAGGACTGGTGGCCCGAGCCGTACGAGCCGCCGGCGGGCCGGTCACACCTCGTCGAGCGGTTCTGACCGACGGCTCCTCACTCGGCGCTGGTGACGATCTCCTTGCTCTTGGCGATGGCGAAACCCCAGCCCTGGGAGAGCTTGGGCTTGCTGGGCACGGCGATCTCGTCGGGGTTGGTGACGACGTCGAGCAGCACCGGCCCGTCGTGCGTCATCGCCTCCTCGACCGCGGCCTCGAGGTCGTGCGGGTCGGTGACCCGGATGCCGTGGATGCCCATCGACTGGGCCATGGCGGCCAGGTCGGGGTTGTGCAGCACGGTGCCGTACTCGGCGAGGCCGACCTGCTCCATCTCCAGTTTGACCATGCCGAGGCGTCCGTTGTCGAAGACGACCAGCTTCACCGGCAGTTCGTGCGAGGCGATGGTGAGCAGGTCGCCCAGCAGCATGGTGAGGCCGCCGTCACCGCAGAACGCCACGACCTGGCGTCCGTGGTCGAGCGCCTGCGCGCCGATCGCCTGGGGCATGGCGTTGGCCATGGAGCCCAGGTTGAAGGATCCCAGGAGCCGACGGGTGCCGGTGAAGCGCACGAAGCGCGAGAGCCAGGTGGTCGCCATGCCGGTGTCGGTCGTGAAGATCGCGTCGTGGGCGGCGTGCCGGTCGACCAGTCCGGCCAGCAACTCGGGGCGGATCTTGTGGTCACGGTTGTCGAGCCGCTTGCGGATGAACCCCATCTTGTTCTGGTCGTAGTCGGGGTCGACGAAGTGCTGCTGGAGGTCCAGCCACGTCGTGTACGCCTCGCGGGAGTGGTCGAGGTGACCGCGGTCCTCGCGTGGGGAGACCCTCGGCAGCAGCCAGCGCACGGCGGTTCCGGCATCGCCCACGACGCCGACATCGACCGGGTGGCGGCGTCCGATGTGCGAACCGTCCACATCGACCTGCACGACCGTCTTGCCGGAGGGGTAGAACTCCCGGTACGGGAAGTCGGTGCCGAGCATGAGCAGCACGTCGCAGGTCTCGAAGGCCAGCGTGGCGGCGGGGTTGCCGAGCAGTCCGGACTGGCCGACCTCGTAGGGATTGTCCCGCTCCAAGCCCTCCTTGGCCTTGAGCGTCAGCACCATCGGTGCGGCCAGCCTCTCGGCGAGCGCGAGCACGTCGTCGCGCGACTCGCGCACGCCCTGACCCACCAGCATGGTCACCTTCTGCCCGCTCTCGACGGCGGCGAGCGCGGCGTCGAGCGCGGCGTCCGCGGGCTGCGGCACCGGGTGCTCGGCGACGAAGGACGGCACCGCGGTGTGGGAAGGGACGTCGAGCCCGCCGACGTCGCCGGGGATGGTGAGCACGGCGACGCCGCGTTGCTGCAGGGCCGCATTGCCGGCCTGCTCGACCAGGTGCGGCAGTTGCTCGGGGTCGGTGAGGGTGGCGTGGAAGACCGAGACATCGGAGAACACGACGTCGTTGTTGACCTCCTGGAAGAAGTCGCTGCCGATGTCGGGGCGCGGCACCTGACCGACGATGGCCAGCACGGGTGCGTGGGACTTCTTCGCGTCGTAGAGGCCGTTGAGCAGGTGCACGGCACCGGGGCCGACGGTGCCCATGCACACGCCGAGCTTGCCGGTGAGCTGCGCTTGCGCGCCCGCGGCGAACGCGCCCGCCTCCTCGTGCCGCACCCCCACCCACTCCAGGCGGTCTTCCCTCCGGATGGAGTCGGTGACGGGGTTGAGGGCATCACCCACCACTCCGAAGACGTGGGTGACGCCGTGATCGGCGAGGGCGGTGACGATGAGGTCGGCGACTGTGGGCATGGCTCCAGCATCCTGCGCCGGAGGGCGGCTGATCAGGTCCGTTCGGGTGACGCCGCCGCACACCGCGAGGGGTCGCGAATTGTTGTCCGAGGGGTCAGATATTGCGCAGGCGCGCAGCAGTATTCGACCCCTCAAGGAGCCATACGCGACCCCTCGCGGTCTTCGGTGCGGGCAGGTCAGGGACGGAAGGCGTCAGGGGTGGCGCGGTCCCAGCTTGCGGCCCAGTCGTCGGGCGCCTTCTCGAGCAGCTGCCCGGGTTCGAGCTGCACGTAGAGGTCGGCGTAGTTGCTGACCATGCCGTGGTCGACGTTGCGGCGCAGCATGTGGGGGCGCAGATCCTCGAAGCTGGTCAGACCCATCGAGGCGAGCACCTGGAGGGCCTGGTCGACCGTGCCCTTCTGGAACGAGGTGACCCGCTCGGCCTTCGACGGCACGTGCAGCGCGCGCATGCGCCGCGGATCCTGGGTCGCGACACCGACCGGGCAGGTGTTCGAGGCGCACTCCTGGGCCTGGATGCACCCGACTGCCATCATCATCGCGCGGGCGGAGTTGCAGTAGTCCGCACCCTGGACGATGCGCTTGACGATGTCGATGCCGGTAGCGACCTTGCCACTCGCCCCGATCTTGATGCGGTCGCGCAGGCCGGCCCCGACCAGAGCGTTGTGCACGATCTGCAGCCCCTCGGTCAACGGCATGCCCACGTGGTCCTCGTACTCCAGTGGGGCGGCCCCGGTGCCGCCCTCCGCGCCGTCGACGGTGATGAAGTCGGGGGTGATGTCCTCCTCCAGCATCGCCTTGATGAGGGCGAGGACGTCGGTGCGCGAGCCGACGCACAGCTTGAAGCCGGCCGGCTTGCCACCGGAGAGCTCACGCATGTGCGCCACGAAGTGCACGAGCTCGCGCGGGGTGCTGAAGACCCGGTGGTAGGGCGGGGAGATCACGGTCTGGCCCTTGGGCACGTCACGGGTGCTGGCGATCTCGTCGGTCACCTTGCTGCCGGGCAGCACCCCGCCGAGGCCGGGCTTGGCGCCCTGGCTGAGCTTCAGCTCGACCATCTTGACCTGCGGATCCTTCGACTTGTCGGCGAACTCGTCGGCGTCGAAGCCGCCGTCTTCGGTGCGGCAGCCGAAGTAACCCGATCCGATCTCCCAGACCAAGTCACCGCCGTTGCGGTGATAGGGGCTGATGGCGCCCTCGCCGGTGTCGTGGGCGAAACCGCCCGCCGCGGCGCCCTTGTTCAGGGCCTCGATGGCGTTGGCCGACAGCGACCCGAAGCTCATCGCCGAGACGTTGAGCAGGGCCATGTCGTAAGGCTGGGTGCAGTCACGGCCGCCGATGCGCACCCGTGGCGCCTGCTCGAGCACCTTGGCCGGGGCAATGGAGTGCACCAGGTACTCGTAACCGGTCTCGTACACGTCGCGCTCGGTACCGAAGGGCTTCTCCTCCTTCTCCCCCTTGGCTCGCTGGTAGATCGAGGAGCGGGTGTTGCGGTCGAACGGGCGACCGTCGAAGTTGCGCTCGATGAAGTACTGCTGCAACTCCGGTCGGATCGCCTCCAGCAGGTAGCGCATGTGGCCCAGCACGGGATAGTTGCGCAAGATCGCGTGCCTGGTCTGGAGCAGGTCGTAGACACCCACTCCCAGCAGCACCACGACGACCGCGAGCAGCAGCAGCCAGCCCAGCCCGCCGATGGCAGAGGCGAGCGTGGCGACCGCACCGAGGAACAACAGCAGGCCCAGCACGAAGAATCGACGCACATCCCAGGTCTAGCATCGCCGCACCCCGCCCGGGTCGCCCGAGGGGAGACACCGGGTCGAAGATGTTCCTGTGTCTTTCTCGGACTCCTCCTCACTCGCGTTCCCCCACGGCCGCACCTCCCGGCGCGTCGAATGGACCCACCTACCACCCGGGGTGCGCGCCAAGGTCGAGGCCAGGCTGGGCACGCAGGTCGTCGACGCACGCTCCGCCACCACCGGGTACACGCCCGGCATGGCCTCGGTGCTGACCGGCGCCGACGGCTCGCGCACCTTCGTCAAGGCGGCCGCGACCGTGGCCCAGCGTCAGTTCGCCGACGCCTACCGCCAGGAGGCGGAGCGCCTGCGGTCGCTGCCGAGCGACGTCCCGGCGCCCCGACTGCTGTGGAGCCTGGACGGCGACTGGGTGGTGCTCGGCATCGAGCACGTCGAGGCGCGCCACCCCCGGCGTCCGTGGCTCGACGAGGAACTCGACACCGCCATGGCGCTCATGGTGGACCTGGCCCAGCGGCTGACGCCGGCGCCGGCGTCCATGCGACTGGTGACCCTCGCCGAGGACGTCGCCGACCTGCCCGCCGCCTGGAACCGCATCACCGCGGCCTCGGTCGGGCGGGTGCCGCACGACGTGCTGGCCGACGCGACCGCGCTGGCGGCCCGGCTGCCTGACGTCGGCGTGGGTGACACGGCGCTCCACACCGACGTGCGCGACGACAATCTGTTGTTGACCGACGACGGCCGCGTGCTGCTGTGCGACTGGAACTGGCCGTGCCGCGGCCCGGCCTGGTTCGACGCCTTGAGCCTGCTCATCGGGCCGGCCGTCGACGGGCACGACGCCGAGGCCGTGCTGGCCCGCACGCCGCTGCTCGCCGACGCTCCCAGCGAGGACGTCGACACCATGCTCGCGGTGCTCACCGGATACTTCCTCACCAGTGCGGAACTGCCCGTGCCGACCAACTCCCCACACCTCCGCGAGTCCCAGCGGCTCCAGGGCGATGCGTGCTGGGACTGGCTGGCGCAGCGGCGCGGCTGGTGAGCGGCGTCGGATGAGTGGAGTGCTGCGGACCCCCGGTCACCACGCGCCGTGGTCGTCCATGCCCGAGCGCGTGCGCGCCTGGGCCGCGAACGCGCTCGAGGGCGAGATCGTCGGCTGGGAGGAGTGCGCCGGCGGCATGTCACCCGGCTGCGCGACGCGCGTCGTGACCGGCCAGGGCCGGCGCGGCTTCGTCAAGGCCGTGGGCGCCGACCTGAACCCCGACACGCCCACGCTGTTCCGTCGCGAGATCCTCACCCTCGGACTGCTCGGAGAGGATCCACGGTGGGCCGGGCGCCTGGGCTCCTACGACGACGGCGACTGGGTCGCCCTCCTGCTCGAGGACGTGGAGGGACGACACCCCGACCCCGACGACGAGGCCGACGCGGAACTGCTGATGGCCGCCACCGACGACTTGGTCACGTTCCTCCACGAGCGCCTCCCGACTCCGCCGGCCCCCGACCCGGAGCCCGGTGGGCTGCTCGACCTGCCCGCCCATCTTCGGAGGTGGGCCGACGCCCTGGAGCGCCTCGAGGAGGTACCACCCGAGCTGTGCCCGGCGTGGCTTCTGGGCGCGGCCGGGCGACATGCGGAGCATCTGCGCTCGCTCACCTCTCGGCCTGGCACGCAGCTCGTGCACTGGGACATCCGGCACGACAACCTGCTCGTGCGTCCCGACGGACGGCTCGTCTTCCTCGACTGGGGTCAGGCGGGCGTGGGATACGACTGGTTCGACCCGCTGCTCGCGCGGCTGGACCGCGCCGAACTGCCCTGGTTCGACGAAGCGGTCGGCTCCTCTCCCGCCCTGGCGCGGGCCGGCGACGACGCGATCACGACGTTCCTCGTCGGAATCGGCGGCTTCCTGGCGTGGCGCGCGACGGTCGCGGTCGACGTCAACCTGCCGGCTCTGGCAGGCTTCCGGCGGCGAGAGTCCGCGCGGTTCCTCGAGGCGGCCCGCCGCCGTCTGGGCCGACGTGCGGCGTGATTTGGGCGGGTCAGTCCGGCGTTGATAGCCTTGCGTGTCGCTCGCGGCAACGCGCATCTACGCGCCCAGCGGCTTCACAGACGACTCAGACCCGAACCGAACGACGCAGAGAAGGCATCGACGTGGCGAACATCAAGTCCCAGATCAAGCGCAACAAGCAGAACGAGAAGCGCCGTCAGCGCAACCAGGCTGTCAAGAGCGAGCTCAAGACCGCCGTGCGCCGCTTCCACGAGGCCGTAGAGTCCGGCGAGACCGAGAAGGCCACCGAGACCGCCCGCGCCGCCACCCGCAAGCTCGACCAGGCCGTCTCCAAGGGCGTCATCCACAAGAACCAGGCCGCGAACCGCAAGTCGGCGATCGCCAAGAAGGCCGCCGCTCTCTGATCTGAACCCGGGGAATCTCTTCCCCCTCTGAGTCGTCCCACCGACCCGTCCGGACCACCGGGCGGGTCGGTGGTCGTTTTGTGCCGGGGGCGAATTCACCGGACGTCCGGTGAATTCGCCCCTGGGACGGTGAAGTTCCACCGTCCCAGGGCGCAATTCGCCGTCCCGGCCCGGGGCCGCATCCGGATCGGGGCCATCTGTCCCCACGAACCGCCCTCAGCGCCGAGCGGCCTCGCGCAGCTCGGTGATGGTGAGCACCAGCCGCTCCAGGGTGTAGGCCGCGTCGCTGGCGGCGCCCTTGACGTCGGCATCGGCCTGGGCCACGGCACGGATCGCCGCGACGAGTCCGTCCTGGCTCCAGCCGCGAGCCTGGTCGCGCACGGACCTGACCTTCCACGGCGGGACGCCGACGTCGCGCGCGAGATCGTTGTCGCTGCGCCCGCCGCCGCGGGCGGTGGCGGCCTTGAACCTGGCCACCGACCGCGCACCTGCGGCGAAGGCCGCGGTGATGCCGGGCGCCGAGGCGCCGCCGTCGAGAGCCCAGCGCAGCTCTTCGAGCGCCGCGAGGCGGCGCCCGGAGAACGAGGCGTCGGCGACCGCGAAGGACGACGCCTCTGCACGGCCTCCGAAGTACTGCCCCACGCGCTCCTCTGTGAGCTGTTCGTCGGGGAAGTCGCTGGCTAGCTGGTGCACGGCGGCCGACAGCGCGCGCAGGTTGCGCCCGACCGCCTCGACGAGGAAGGAAGCGGCCTGCTGGTCGAGTCGCGCGCCGACGGAGCGCGCTTCGGAGACGGCGAAGGCGGGGTACTCGTGGGACTTGATCTCCGTGGACTTCACCTCGGTGACGGCGCGGATCTTGCGCAGCTTGGTCAGGACGCCCGAGCCCTTCTGCCCGCCGCCGTGCACCAGCACCAGGGCGACGTCGTCGGCCGGCGCGGCCACGTAGTCGAGGAGTCCGGTCACCGAGCCCTCCGGGAGATCCTCCAACCCACGCACCACCACGCAGCGGGTGGCGGTGAACAGCGAAGGTGCCGCCAGCTCGCCCAACGAGCCGGGCGTCAGCTCCGAGGCCGCGGCGTCGCTGATCTCGGCCTCGGCGTCGTAACCACGGACGGCGTCGCGGACCGCCCGCACGGTGCGCTCGGAGAAGAACTCCTCCTTGCCCGTCACGAGTGTGGTGCGACCCAAGACGTCGGAGGCCGACGGGCCTCCCCGGGATCCGCCACCACGCGCACCTGCCACGCCGCAGAGCCTGCCACAGCCCACCGACAACCCCAGCGACGAGCGCCCCCGCCGGTGGTTGAGCCCCAAGGAGCGCCAGCGACGAGCGCGTCGAAACCCGGCGACCCGTACGGCAACGCCAGCTTTCGTCTCACCGGGTTTCGACACGGGACTCGGCTAGCGCCTCGCCCGGCTCAACCACCGTGATGGCCCCGGTGGTTGAGCCGCGAGGAGCGCCAGCGACGAGCGCCCCCGCCGGTGATTGAGCCGTGAGGAGCGCCAGCGACGAGCGCCCCCGCCGGTGATTGAGCCGCGAGGAGCGCCAGCGACGAGCGCCCCCGCCGGTGGTTGAGCCGCGAGGAGCGCCAGCGACGAACGCGTCGAAACCCAGCAACTGTGAAGGCAACGCCAGCTTTCGTCTCACCGGGTTTCGACACGGGACTCGGCTAGCGCCTCGCCCGGCTCAACCACCGTGATGGCCCCGGTGGTTGAGCCGCGAGGAGCGCCAACGACGAGCGCCCCCGCCGGTGGTTGAGCCGTGAGGAGCGCCAGCGACGAGCGCGTCGAAACCCGGCAACTGTGAAGGCAACGCCAGCTTTCGTCTCACCGGGTTTCGACACGGGACTCGGCTAGCGCCTCGCCCGGCTCAACCACCGGCCCGACACGCCTCCGCCTCCGGCATCCGGCGGCTCAACCACCGGCCCGACACGCCTCCGCCTCCGGCATCCGGCGGCTCAACCACTGACCCGCCACGCCTCCACCTTCGGCATCCGGCGGCTCAATGACCATCGGTGGCCACGACCATCTGGCCGTCCTCCAGCCCGACGGCGATCGACCCGTCGAGGTCGGTGCGGTAGACCCGCATCCCGGCGGCGCGGAGGTCGTCGAGCATCGGCTCGTTGGGGTGGCCGTAGTCGTTGTCGGCGCCGACACTCACCAAGGCCAAGCGCGCCCGCAGCCCGGTGAGAAAGGACTCGTCTTGGTACCGACTGCCGTGGTGCGGCACTTTCAGCACGTCGACCGAGAGGTCCGGCACCTCCTGGGCGATGGCTTCCTGCCCGGGCGGCTCGACGTCGCCGGTGAGCAGGATCCGCAACCCGTCGACCTCGGCGAGCAACACGATGCTCGCGTCGTTGGCGGTGCTGCCATCACCCGGACCGTCGTGCACCGCGCCAGGGGCGGGCCACAGCGAGCGGAGGCGCACGTCGCCCACCTGCCACTCCCCCAACGCCGTGGCGGCCCGCATCGGGACGCCCGCCTCACGCGCGGCGGCCTCGACCTCGGCGACGCCGGTGGTGGGGTCGAGGTCCGTTGTCACCAGCACCTGCTCGACGTGCCGACCGTCGAGCACGCCTTCGATGCCGGAGACGTGGTCGGCATGGAAGTGGGTCAACACGAGCAGCGGCACGTCGCGCACCCCGAGCCCGCGCAAGCAGGCATCGACGGGCTCCGGCTCGCGACCGGTGTCGATGACGACGGCGGACGACGGTCCCGCCCGCAGCGCCAGGGCGTCGCCCTGACCCACGTCGCAGGCGACGAGCACCCAGTCGTGCAGTGGCCAGCTCGGCGTGGGCGGACGCACGACGATGACGACCACCAGCACGCCAGCCAGCAGACACGCGGGCAGCGGGCGACCTACGACCCGGGGGCCCAGCAACGCCGCCGCGACGGTCAGCACGGTGAGCAACAGCAGCGCCCACGGCCCGGTGCCCCAGCCGATCGCCGCCGTGGGCAGGGCCGCTCCGTGCTCGGCGACGGCCACGATCCAGGTGACGCACCACGAGGCGAGCCAACCCAGTGCGCGTCCGACGGGTGGCAGCACCAGGCCGACCAGTCCGCCGAGCAGCCCCAGCACCGTGGCCGGTGCCACGACGGGAGCGGCCGCCAGGTTGGCCATCACCGCAGCCAGACTGACCTGCCCGCTGATGGCCGCCACCACCGGCGTGCACGCGAGCTGCGCAGCGATCGGCACCGCCAGCGCCTCTGCGGCCCACCGCGGCATCCAGCGCACCAGGGCGTCGCGCCACGGCGGGGCGAGCCACACGATGCCGGCAGTGGCGAGCACCGAGAGCGCGAAACCCACCGAGGTGGCCAGCCGCGGGTCGAGCAGCAGGAGCACGAGGACGGCGACACCGAGTGCCCCACCCGAGCGTCGCGGACCGTCGCGGCTCAGCGCGACCAGACCCACCGCTCCCATCGTGGCCGCCCGGAGCACGCTCGGCTCGGTGCGCGCGAGCAGCACGAATCCGCAGATGCCCAAGGCCCCGACCAGGAGCAGCCAGCGACCGCGCACCCCGAGCCAGCGCGCAGCGAGCAGCAGGAAGCCGACGACGAGCGTGAGATTCGTGCCGCTCACCGCGAGAAGGTGCGTGAGGCCCGTGGCCCGGAAGTCGTCGGCCACGCCTTCGTCGAGCCCCGCGTCGTCACCGGAGACCAGCGCCGGCACGAGGATGCGCTCCGGCTCGGGCCGGTGCGCCACGCTCTCCCGCAAGGAGGCGCGCACGGCTCCGGAGGCGCGCCACCACACGTCGGGCTCCGTGACCACCTCAGGTGCCGGCGCGCCCAGCAGCACGCCGGAGAGGTCGTCGTCGCGGGCCGGCGTCAGACGGCCCTCGGCCCGCACGCGGGTGCCGATCGGCACGTCGCCCCAAGCCGGATCCCCGATGACCAGCACCGGAGACGCCAGCCGCCAGGTGACGCCGCGCCCGTCGACCTGCTCGACTCTGAGCCGCATCGAGACCGAC
This sequence comes from Nocardioides acrostichi, assembly GCF_015319165.1. Lineage (GTDB taxonomy): Bacteria > Actinomycetota > Actinomycetes > Propionibacteriales > Nocardioidaceae > Nocardioides > Nocardioides acrostichi. The sequence goes on along the minus strand of NZ_JADIVZ010000011.1, from coordinate 1,862 downwards.
TCGGAGAACATGCCGGTGACCGGACGCGGATCGCTCGTCACCGTGCCGACCACCTGCACGTGCGCGTGCTCGTCGGCCAGGTCGTGCACCGGACTCCTCGTCACCAGCTCCGTGCGCAGCAGTGCCGAGACGGCCACCGCGACCATCACCAGCGACAGCGCCAGCACGACCGGCCACGGGCGCCGCACCCGCGCTCTGAGCGCCGGCAGCCGGGCTCCGAGCGCCAGCAGGAGCGTCAGCCCGAGCACCGTGCCCATCGCCCAGCGCGCGTCCAGCGACGCCGCAGCGAGCCCACCCGCCCAGGCGGCCAGACCGAGGAGGGGCGTCCGTACGTCGTGGGACGCTCGCTGCTCGGGCACCGACGGTCCGGCTCGTCAGACCGTGACCAACGGACTCACGTCGGCCAGGGTCGCCTCGCCGATACCCGACACCTCCAGCAGCTCGTCGACGCTGGTGAAGCTGCCGTGCTCCTGCCGCCACGCCAGGATCGCCTGGGCCGTGACCGGACCGATGCCGGGCAGGGTCTCGAGCGTCGCCTGGTCGGCGGTGTTGAGGTTCACGAGGGCAGCAGGCACGGACGGGGCGCCCGCAGCGGACGGTGCCGCCCCGGCCACGGGAGCAGGGGCGCCGACGACGATCTGCTCGCCGTCGACCAGTACCCGGGCCAGGTTCAGTCCGGCGAGATCGACGCCCTTCATCGCCCCGCCCACCTCGGCGAGAGCGTCGACCACGCGGGAGCCGACGGGAAGCACGGCGATGCCAGGACGACGCACCTTGCCCTCGACGTCGACGGTGACCGTGGTGCCCGAGGATGCGGCTGCCGAAGGCGTGGCGCCCGGGGACGCCCCGCCGGCGGGCAGCTCCTCGCCCGGCACGTCCTCCGACACCAGCCGGGTCGAGCCGCTGGCGGTGGTGTCGCTGGCCACGGGCCCGACCTGTTCGGGATGCGCCGACACCACCTGCCAGGCCGTGATCGCGATGGCGGCCGCGACCAGCACCGCCACGACCGTCAGGTGGGCCGGGCCGAGGGGTAGCCGCTGCCACCACCCGGGCACACCCTCGTCGGGCTCGTCGGGCACGGGATCTCGACGAGCAGAGTGCCGCCCGGGCACGGGGAAGGCGGACGCGGGCGGCGGCGCCGGCTGCTCGGCCGGAGCGGAGGGAACCGACGGCTCGTACTCGTCGGGCGAACGCAACCCGTCGAAGGAGGACGGCGCGGACCCCCCGGCCTCGCGTCGCACACCCTCGAGCTCGGCCGTGAGCAGCGCCAGCCGGCGCGCCACCGCCTCCTGGTGCACCGGGGTCGGACGTCGAGATCTCATACCGCGACGCTAGGAGAGATCGGTCCTCGCGTGCTGGGCCCCAGCGTCGGCCTGTGGACAACTGCTGCGCGAAGCGCGGCTGTGGAGGCGGAGGGCGGGCTGTCGGCTCACCGGGTCTCGACGACGCTCGCTGGCGCTCGCTGCTCGACCATCGAACACACTTCGCTGGTCGAGCCGCCGAAGGCGCAGGCCAGTCGAAACCCCGCAAGGTGCCAGGCAGCGCCGCCTTCACCGTCACCGGGTTTCGACACGCTCGTCGCTGGCGCTCCTCACGGCTCAACCACCGGCGGACACGCTCGTCGCTAGCTGTTCTGATCACGGACGTTAGGCACCGGCGTGGCTGCTGGACGATGACGAAGACCTCCGGGTGAGGTGTGGAGCTACCACGCACCCACACCTGAATCACCACGGAGGTCTTCGTGTCCCACGCTACCCATGCCAACGCGACCCTGACGCCACGCGGTCGGCTGCTCCTTGCACGTTTGGTCGTCGATGACGGCTGGACCTATGCCCGCGCTGGCGAGCGGTTCTCAGTCGGCA
>NZ_JADIVZ010000010.1 GCF_015319165.1 Nocardioides acrostichi | reverse complement strand
CAGCGACCAGCGCACCCCCGCCGGTGGTTGAGCCGCGAGGAGCGCCAGCGACGAGCGCGTCGAAACCCCGCAAGACTCAAGACCCCGTCCCCGACGCCCCCGACCGCCTGCGGGGGTTTCGACACGGGACTCGCCTGGCGGCTCGCCCGGCTCAACCACCGGAGCGGGGGTTTCGACACGGGACTCGCCTGGCGGCTCGCCCGGCTCAACCACCGGAGCAGGGGTCTCGACACGGGACTCGCCTGGCGGCTCGCCCGGCTCAACCACCGGAGCGGGGGTTTCGACACGGGACTCGCCTGGCGGCTCGCCCGGCTCAACCACCGGAGCAGGGGTTTCGACACGGGACTCGCCTGACGGCTCGCCCGGCTCAACCACCGGAGCGGGGGTCTCGACCCGCCTCCGGCGTCCGGCGGCTCGACCACCGAGCACAGCCCCACCAGCGCCTCACCCACGGGGGGCGACCGCGCCGTCGTCGGGGGCACACAGCAGGTAGAGGTCCATCACCCAGCCGTCGGTCTCGGCGGCCTGCCGCCGCGCCGCCTCGATCTGCCCCAGCACGTCGCCGACCCGCCCGGCGACGCTGCGCTCCCCGGCCGCGCCGAGGTTGGCCGACCACCAGATCGACCACTCCGCGACGTCGAGGTCGGCCAGGTCGAGGCGGCGGTTGAGCAGCACCACCACGTTGCGCTGCCCCTCCGCCAGGGCCTCGGGCAGCCGCCTCGCGGTGGTGACGTGCAGCGGGCGGGCGACCTCGTGCAGCACCACGCGGTGCCGGGCCGCGAGCAGGGCGAGGCTGCTGATGCCGGGCACCACCACGACGTCGAGACCCTCGCCGGGCGCCAGGTGCTCCCCCAGCCGGTCGAGCATGCGCAGCGTGGAGTCGTAGAAGCCGGGATCGCCCCACACCAGCAGACCCACGTCACCGGGGTGCGCGGCGAAGGCCGCGGCCCAGCGCTCCACCCGGGCGCGGTGCCACGCGGCGACCGCCTCGTCGTACTCGGCGTCGGTGAGGCCCTCGCGGCGGTCGCGGGCGGCGTCCGGCACCACGACGAGCCGGACGCCGTGCTCGGCACAGACCGCGCGCCGTACCGCCAGCAGCGGGTCGCCGGACCCGCCCGCCCCGTCGGCCCGCTTGTCGAAGGCCAGCACCACCTCGACCGACCGGAGCGCCGCGACGGCCTCGGCGGTGAGGTGCTGGGGCCCCATGCCCAGGCCGATCACGTGCACCCGGCGCTGCCCCTGCACACGGTGCTGGGCAGGGGGGCCAGGGCTCACGAGCGCTCCTCGAGGTCGCCCTCGGTGTCGAGGTAGACCTGCTGGAGCCGGCCCATCAGCTCGGGGTCGGGCGCGGCCCACAGCCCGCGTTCTGCGGCCTCGTGCAGGCGCTCGACGATGCCGCGCAGCGCCCAGGGGTTCGAGGTTTCCAGGAAGGCCCGGTTGGTGGGGTCGAGCACGTACTCCTGGGCCAAGGTGGCGTACATCCAGTCCTGCACCACGCCGGCCGTGGCGTCGAAGCCGAAGAGGTAGTCGACGGTGGCGGCCAGCTCGAAGGCGCCCTTGTAGCCGTGCCGCTGCATGGCGGCGATCCAGCGCGGGTTCACCACCCGGGCGCGAAAGACCCGGTTGGTCTCCTCCTGCAGGGTGCGGGTGCGCACCGCGTCGGGGCTCGTGGAGTCACCCACGTAGGCCTGCGGGTCGGCGCCGGTGAGCGCACGCACCGTGGCCACCATGCCGCCGTGGTACTGGAAGTAGTCGTCGGAGTCGGCGATGTCGTGCTCGCGGGTGTCGACGTTCTTGGCGGCGACCTGGATGCGCCGGTAGGCGGCGCGCATGTCGTCGGCAGCCGGACGACCGTCGAGGTCGCGGCCGTAGGCGAAGCCGCCCCAGGCGGTGTAGACCTCGGCCAGGTCGGCGTCGCTGCGCCAGTCCCGCGACTCCACGACCTGCAGGATCCCGGCCCCGTAGGAGCCGGGCTTGGAGCCGAAGACCCGGGTGGTGGCCCGGCGCTCGTCGCCGTGCTCGGCCAGGTCGGCCCGGGCGTGGGCGCGCACGTAGTTGAGGTCGTCGGGCTCCTCGAGCCCGGCCACGAGCCGGACGGCGTCGTCGAGCATCGCGACCACGTGCGGGAAGGCGTCGCGGAAGAAGCCGCTGATGCGCACCGTGACGTCGATGCGTGGCCGGTCGAGCTCCTCCAGCGGCACGACGGTGAGGTCGCGGACCCGGCGGGAGGCCTCGTCCCACTCGGGTCGCACACCCAGCAGGGCCAGCACCTCGGCCACGTCGTCGCCGGAGGTGCGCATCGCCGAGGTGCCCCACACCGAGAGGCCGACCGAGCGGGGGTAGGTGCCGGTGTCCTCGACGTGTCGGCGCAGCAGGCCCTCGGCCAGCGCCTGCCCGGTCTGCCAGGCCAGCCGGCTGGGCACGGCGCGGGGGTCGACGGTGTAGAAGTTGCGCCCGGTCGGCAGCACGTTGACCAGGCCGCGCAGCGGCGAGCCCGAGGGGCCGGCGGGCACGAAGCCGCCGTCGAGGGCGTGCAGCAGGTGATCGAGCTCGTCGGTGGTGCCGGCCAGGCGGGACACCACCTGCTCGGCGGCGAAGCGCAGCACCCGCTGCACCTCGGGGTCGTCGTGCAGGTCGACGGCGACCGCGGGATCCCATCCGGCCTCCTCCATCGCCAGCACCAGGCCGCGGGCCCGGGCCTCGACCTCGTCGACGACGCGGGTGGCCTCGTCGGGCTTGAGGCCCAGCGCGGCCCGCAGGCCCGGCACGGCCTGCTCCTGGCCGCCGAAGACCTGGGTGGCCCGCAGGATCGCCAGCACCAGGTCGACGCGGGGCTGGCCGACGGGCGCCTGCCCCAGCACGTGCAGCCCGTCGCGGATCTGGGCGTCCTTGATCTCGCACAGCCAGCCGTCGACGTGCAAGAGGAAGTCGTCGAAGTCGGCGTCCTCGGGGCGCTCGTCGAGGCCGAGGTCGCGGTGCATCTCGGCGGCCTTCATCAGCTGCCAGATCTCCCCGCGCACCGCGGGCAGCTTGGCCGGGTCCATCGCGGCGATGTTGGCGTGCTCGTCGAGCAGTTGCTCGAGGCGGGCGATGTCGCCGTAGGTCTCGGCGCGCGCCATCGGCGGCACGAGGTGGTCGACGATGGTGGCGTGGGCACGGCGTTTGGCCTGCGCGCCCTCACCCGGGTCGTTGACCAGGAACGGGTAGACCAGCGGCAGCGAGCCGAGCACCGCGTCGGTCGCGCAGCCGGCCGAGAGCGCGGCGTTCTTGCCCGGCAGCCACTCCAGCGAGCCGTGCTTGCCCAGGTGCACGAGCGCGTGGGCACCGAAGCCGCCGTCGCCCGGTGCCGACTCGAGCCAGCGGTAGGCGGCGAGGTAGTGGTGGCTCGGCGCGAGATCGGGGTCGTGGTAGATCGCGACCGGGTTCTCGCCGAAGCCGCGCGGCGGCTGGATGAGCAGCACCACGTTGCCGGCGCGCAGGGTGGCCAGCACCAGCTCGCCGTCGTCGTTGCGGAACAGGGTGCCCGGGGCCGGGCCCCACGCCTGCTCCACCCCGGCCATGAGGCCGGGGTCGAGGTCGGCGGTCCAGTGGGCGTAGTGCTCGGGGGTGATGCGCACGTGCGCGTCGGTCAGCTGCGCGGTGGTCAACCACTCCTCGTCCTGGCCGCCGGCGTCGATGAGGGCGTGGATGAGCGCGTCGCCGGCGGCGGTGTCGTCGTCCATCGCCAGGACGTCGTGCACCACGCCGTGGGGCTCGCCCAGGTCGTAGCCCTGGTCGCGCAGGCGGCGCAGCAGCCGCACCGTCGAGACGGGGGTGTCGAGGCCGACGGCGTTGCCGACCCGGCTGTGCTTGGTCGGGTAGGCCGAGAGCACCAGGCCCAGGCGGCGCTCGGCGGGCGGCAGTCGGCGCAGCCGGGCGTGGTTGACCGCGATGCGGGCCACGCGCGCGCACCGCTCGGCGTCGGGCACGTAGTGCGGCAGGCCGTCCTCGTCGATCTCCTTGAACGAGAACGGCGCGGTGATGACGCGTCCGTCGAACTCGGGGATCGCCACCTGGGTGGCACTGTCGAGCGGCGTGACGCCGTCGTCGTTGGCCTCCCACTCGGCGCGGCTGCTGGTCAGGCAGAGCCCCTGCAGCACCGGGATGTCGAGGGCACGCATGCGCTCGACGTCCCACGCCTCGTCGTCGCCGCCGGCGCTCGCCCCGGCGGGGGTGGCGCCGCCCGCGGCGAGGACCGTGACGACCAGGGCGTCCAGCGTGCCCAGGGCGGCGTACAGCTCGTCGGGCGCCGAGCGCAGCGAGCCGGCGAACACCGGCACGCCCACGGCCTCGCCGGTGGCGTCGACCGCCGCCGCCAGCGCGCGGGCGAAGGCGTCGTTGCCGCTGATCTCGTGGGCGCGGTAGTAGAGGACGCCGACGCGGGGCAGGTCGGCGGTGGTCTCCGGGTCGGGTCCGGTCGCCGGCTCGTGCAGGCCCCACTGGGCGACCTCGACGGGCGGCTCGAAGCCCTCGCCGGTGAGCAGCACGGTGTCGGAGAGGAAGGCGTGCAGCTGGCGCAGGTTCTCCGGCCCGCCCTCGGCGAGGTAGCGGTGCGCCTCGGCGGCCACGCCCATCGGCACCGAGGAGAGCTGCATGAGCTCGGCGCTGGGCTGCTGCTCGCCACCGAGCACGACGACGGGGGTGCCGGCGTCGCGCACCCGCTCGAAGCCGCTGCACAGATCCTGCGGGGAGCCGAGCAGCCGGCCCACCACGAGGTCGCAGCCGTCGATGGTCTCGGCCATCGACCGGTGGCCGGGCCGGGCCGGGTTGGCCAGGACGTACTCGGCTCCGCTGGCGCGCGCGGAGAGCAGGTCGGTGTCGGAGGTGGAGAGCAGCGCGATGCGCGTACGACGGGTCTCGGTCACGGTTTCTCCTCGGGGTTCTCGCCCCTGGTCGGCGGAGGTCCCGTGGCCAGTGTCTGGCTGCACGCCCGGCCGTGGCCGAGCGCTCACAGTGGCGGAACCGCCCCGGACTTGACCTGCTGCGCGAGGCAGCGGGGTCGCACCGGGTTCCTGGACGCCACGAGACGTGTGGGGTCAGCCTAGGGCACGCCTCGCGCGTGGCAGCCGGCGCGCGGCGAGGGGTCGGCCGGCGAGGAGGTGCTCGCGCACCAGCTCACGGACAGCCGCGGGGTCGAGGCGGCCGTACCAGACGTCGTCCGGTTGCACGCAGGCCACGGGCGCCTGGTTGCACGGGAACAGGCAGCCGGTGTGGGCCACGAGCACGTCGTCGTCACCGAGGTCGCCGTCGAGGCCGGCCTCGACCAGGGCGCGGGTCAGGGCCTCGGCGTTGCGCTCCGCACCGCGGGCGGTGCACCGCGGCCCCCGGCACACGAGCACCTGATGCCGGTAGGCCGGCACCTGCTCCCACGCCGTTGACGTCGGCGGCGCCTCGCGCCCGGTCACGGTGCGGACGTCGCCGGCCAGCGCTCCGGCCACCGCGTCACCGACCGCGTCGGTGGTGGTGTCGCGCCCCAGCGTCGTCGCCGCCACCCGGACCTCGGGCCGGTGGCCGGATCGTTCGCGCCACCACTGGGCGGCGACCCGCCGCAGCCAGGACGTGCCGACGCCCGGGAAGCCGAGGTCGACCCCGACCAGGGCGACGCCGGCGGCACCCGCGTCGGCCAGTCGGCTCAGCTCGTCGCTCATCGACGGCGACCCGAGCTGCAGGTGGGCCGAGCTCGCCCCGCAGCCCGCGGCGAGCGCCGCCACGCGATCGGGCGGGCCCACCTCGACCCCCAGCCCCACCAGCACGAGGGCCGAGGACGGTGAGGGATCGGGCACCGCCGCACCCTAGCCCCCGCCTGGGCGGTCGGGCCGCTCGGATGCCCGCAGGTCCGGGGTGCGTCGCGAACGAGGGCCGGCACGGCCCACCGGTCCTAGGCATGACCGTGCCTGGCTACGCCCTGCCACCCGGGACGAGGCTGGACCCATGACCACTGTGCTGATCACAGGCGCCTCCCGCGGAATAGGTGCACACGTCGCTCGCGAGCTCGCCGACACCGGGGCCACGGTCTTCGCCGGCGTACGCAGGCCCGAGGGCCTGACCTCGAGGCTCGGAGACTCCGGCGACCTGCGCCCCATCGCCCTGGACGTCACCGACGACGCATCCGTGGCCGCGGCCGTGTCGACGGTGGAGGAGATCACCGACGAGCTCGACGTGGTGATCAACAACGCCGGCGTCGCCGGAACCTGGGCACCGGCTGCCGACGTCGTGCCGTCGGACTTCGCCGACGTCCTCGCGACGAACCTCCTCGGGCCCGTCCGGGTCACCCAGGCCTTCCTGCCGCTGCTGCGGCGCGGCACGAAACCGCGGCTGGTGATGGTCTCCTCCGGGATGGGGTCGCTGACGCTGCAGGGCAACGACTCGGTGTACGCCGACATCGCCCACCTGCCGTACCCGGCCTCCAAGGCCGCGCTCAACATGCTCACCGTCCAGTACGCGAAGGCCCTGCCCGAGATCCTGGTCACCGCCGTCGATCCTGGGCTGACCGCGACCGACTTCACCGGCGCCGTGGGGCAGACGGTGGCCGAGGGGGCGCAGGCGGTGGTCTCCACGGCGTTGGACACGACCAGACCCAGCGGAGGTTTCGTCGACCGCTACGGCACCACCCCGTGGTGATGGCCGGTCGGGCCTCCTGCCGACTCAGCGAGCCGAGACCTCCTCGAGGCCGGTGACTCGGAGCAGGTCGAGCCGCGAGGCGCTCTCGGTACCGGGGACGGTGGTGTAGACGACGATGCGCAGGTCGTTGTCGGGCACTGCGAGGGTGTCGCAGTCGACGGTGATGGGACCCACGGTGGTGTGCACCGTCTTGCGGCTGGCCCGGTGGGAGGCGATCCGGGCGCTGCCCCAGCGCCGGGCGAAGTCGGGCGAGGTGGTGCGGAGCCGGTCGACGAGCGCGGCCAGCTCATGGTCGTCGGGGTAGCGGCCCGCCGCCTGCCGCAGGTCGGCGACGAGGTCGGCGGCGAAATCCTCGGCGTGCTCGTCGTCGTACTCCACACCGCGCTGACCTTCGGTGAAGTGCCGCCACACCAGATTGCGCTCGATGCCCGTGCGACGGGTCTGGTCACCGGACATCGCCGCCCACAGCTCGTTCCACAGCAGGATGTCGTGGCTGGCGGTGAACACGGCGAGCGGCACGTCGCCCAACCGGTCGATGATCCGGCGCACCCCGGGCGAGACGTGCCGTGGCACGACACCCGGGGAGGGGACCGCCGCGCCCGCTACGCGGAACAGGTGGTCGCGCTCGGCCGAGGTCAGCCGCAACGCGTTCGCGAGCGCTTCGAGCATCTGTGGCGACGGGTTCGTCGCGCGCCCCTGCTCCATCCGCACGATGTAGTCGACGCTGACGTTGGCGAGCGCGGCGAGCTCCTCACGGCGAAGGCCGGCGGTCCGTCGTCGAGGAGAGGTGGGCAGACCGACCTGCGCCGGCTGCACGCGGTCGCGCCAGGATCGCAGCGCCTCGGCGAACTCGCTCATCACTGAAGTCTGACCCATCGGGTGCCTGCGACGGTGGTACTCCCGGTCCCACGGTCGAGCACAGCCTGGTCCCTTCCGTCGGCGAGCCCCAGGATCGTGGCATGACGACAACGCTGATCACTGGAGCAAACCGCAGCCTCGGCCTGGAGACCGCGAGACGACTGATCGAGGCGGGCCACTCGGTGGTCGGAGGAGTGCGCGATCCCGCCGGAGCCGATGTGCTTCGGGCCCTCGGCGCGCACGTGGTGCGCATCGACGTCACCGACCAGTCCTCCGTCGACGCCGCGATCGGTTCGTTGGCCGCCCTGGACGTGCTGGTCAACAACGCGGGCGTGCTGGGGGCGGGGCACGACGTCGACGGCCTCGACGCCACGGCGATGGAGAAGGTGCTGGCCACCAACGTCACCGGGCTGGTTCGCGTGACCCAGGCGGCGCTGCCCCTGATGCGCGCGTCGCGCAACCCGGTCATCGTCAACGTCGCCTCCGGCGTCGGCTGGCCGAGGTACCTGACCACGCCCGGTCACGACGAGTACCCCGTGCCGAGCATCCCCTACCCGGCCTCGAAGGCGGCAGTGATCGCCCTGACCGTCCAGTACGCCAAGAACCTGCCCGACTTCCGGGTCAACGCCAGCGACCCCGGCTACACCGACACCGACTTCAACGACCACTCCGGCCATCAGACGGTGACCGAGGGCACCGACGCCACCGTGGCGCTGGCCCAGCTCGGACCCGACGGACCGACCGGCGAGTTCCACGACCGGCGCGGACGGATCCCCTACTGAGCCTGGATCCACCGAAGGTGGCCGTCGCGCAGCAGACGACATGCGGCGGGTCCAGGCGCAGGCCGACATCGTCACGAGGGGGCCAGGTGTGGCGCCTTCATCGACGCGAGCTCGCGGACGAGGGCGGCGTCGTCCGAGCCTCGATGAGCCACCCGGCCACTCGTCGAGCCCGGGCGACCGGGTCCGGGCCCACGCCGAGGGCGATCTGGTTGTTCATGCCCTCGTAGATCATCAACAGGTCGTCGCGCAGGTCGCGGCAGCCGTCGTGGTCACCGGGCTGCCCCGCGGCGCCGGTCTCGTGGGCGCCGGTCTCGTGGGCGCCGGTGAGCTGGAGACCGGCGCACAGCTCATAGAGACGGCGCGCGAGGTGGTCCTTGTGGGCCAACGCGGTCTCTCGCCCCGGGTGTCCGGCGGGGAGTTGCAGCGCCGCGGCCAGGTGCGCGCAGCCACGCTCGGCCGACGTCGTCGAGCACCACCGTGCCGTCGCGGCGAACAGGGCGAGAACGCGCTCGACGGGCTCGTCGGCGCCGGCTATCGCCCTCTCCCACGTCTCGCGCCAGCGCCGGTCGCGTTCCTCGAGGTAGGCCACGACCAGAGCGTCCTTCCCGCCGAAGTTCGTGTACAGGGATCCGGTCGCCACCCCGGCCCGCTCGATCACCGCATCGACCCCGGTGCCGGCGATGCCTTGCGCGTAGAAGAGTTCCTCGGCCGCTTCCAGGAGTCGCTGACGAACCGTGGGCGGTTGTCTCCTCGCTCCCATGCACCTACCGTAGCCGCTATATGAATAGAACGTTCGTTTCAATTCGTTCCCATAAGGAGGGGCCGTGACCTGGACGCTGGAGAAGACGGCACAGCTCCCCGACGGCGAGGTCCGTTGGACCTCGATCGGGGCCGGTGCGCCCGTCGTGCTGGTGCACGGCACGCCGTACTCGTCCTACCTGTGGCGTGACGTGGCGCCGGCGCTGGCTGCGCAGGGTCGTGAGGTGTACGTCTTCGACCACCTCGGCTACGGCCAGTCCGACAAGCGCGAGGGGCAGGATCTGACGCTGGCTGCGCAGGGTCGCCGTTTCGCGGCGCTTCTGCGGACCTGGGGGTTGGAGCGTCCGAGCGTGGTCGCCTGCGACATCGGAGGCGCGATCGTGTTGCGCGCACTGCTCCTCGAGGGGGCACGCTATGCCGATCTCACGCTCTTCGACGCGGTCACCGGTGGCGCGTGGGAGCACGGTCTGTTCGCTCAGATCCGCGAGCACCACGAGGTCTTCGCGCAGCTCCCGGCCTACGCCCATCGCGCGTTGGTCGAGGCCCATCTCGGCAACGGCACGCATGCCGGCTACCGTCCCGGCGCGCTCGAGGTCTACCTCGAGCCGTGGCTCGGCTCAGAGGGACAGGAGGCCTTCTACCGGCAGTACCGCCAGCTCGACCCGGCCCATACCGCGGAGTACGAGCCGTTGCTGGGCACGATCGACATCCCCGTGACTCTGCTGTGGGGCCGCGAGGACCGGATCCTCCCACCCCGGCACGGGGAGTGGCTCCAGCAGCGCGTGCCCCATCGAGGCCTCACGTGGGTCGAGGGCTCGGGCCACCTGATGAGTGAGGACGCTCCTGCCCAGCTCGCTGCCGCACTGATCGCCTCGACGTCCCACCACACCGTGGCCTAACGCGCCGGGGCGGGACTTAGGCGTCGTCGCGAGTCATCGCGGCGAAGGCCTCGGCCGCGCCGTCGAGGTAGCGCGCCACGACGGCGCGCTCGGCCGCGGAGAACCCGGCGTCGAGCTCGGCGAGCCGCGCGAACATGGGCAGGAGGTGGCCCAGCACCTCCTCGCGCCCACTCGCCGTGATGTGCAGGTCGGTGCGCCGCCGGTCGCGGGGGTGGGCGCGCCGCTCGGCATGCCCGTGGGCCTCCAGGCGGTCTCCGACACCGGTCGCGGCGGCCGTCGAGACCTCGAGGTGACGCGCCAGCTCGGCCAGGCCGACCGGCCGCTCGACCAGCAGCTCGAGCGTCGCGAGCTCGGTGACGCTCAGCCCGCTGCGTCGGGTGACCGCGGGGCGCACCCGCCCGGCCTCCCGGACGGCGCGGCGCAGTGCCTCGAGCGACCCCGTCTGCCGCCAGGCGTCGACGAAGCCGGTGGCCGGCCCGCCCGGGTGACCGGCTGCCTCACCTTCGCTGCTATTTTCGCTAATCAAATTAGCTATCAACTTTCTTCGCTATCAGGATCGAGTCTGCCATGACCACCCCGCCGCGCTGGTCGACCTGGACCACCCGCCGCCGCGTCGCCCCCCTCGCTGCCCTCCTGCCCCTGGTCATCGGCGTCCTGCTCATCCTCGGGCTCGGCACCGCCGAGCAGCCGACCTCGAGCACCGACAGCCTGCCAGCCGGCTCCGGGGCCGCCGAGGCGGCGCTGCTCGCCGACCGCCTCCCCGACGACGCCACCTCGACCGCGATCGTGCTGTGGACCGCCGAGCAGGGCAACCTCGACCGGGCCGCGCTGCGCTCGGTGCAGCAGCAGGCGGCCCGGCTGGTCGACGGCGGGCAGGCGGTGCCGTCGGCCGACGGCACCGCCGCCCTGCTGCCGGTCGAGCTGACCCCGGGCTCGGCGTCCGAGGTGGCCGAGGCGGTGCGTGACCTGCGCGAGCGGCTCGACGCCGACGCCCCCGACGGCGTGCGAGCGCAGGTGACCGGGCCGGCGGCCGTGCAGGCCGACCTCGCCGCGGTCTTCGAGGGCGCCGACCTCACGCTGCTGGCCGCGACCGCGACGGTCGTGGCACTGCTGCTCATCATCACCTACCGCAGCCCGGTGCTCTGGCTGGTGCCGCTGCTGGTCGTGGGCGTGGCCGACCGGCTGGCGGCGGTGCTGGCCACCCACGTGCTGACCCTGACCGGAACGGCCTTCGACGAGTCGACCACCGGCATCCTCTCGGTGCTCGTGTTCGGCGCCGGCACCGACTACGCGCTGCTGCTCATCTCGCGCTATCGCGACGAGCTGCGCGCCGAGCCGTCACGACACGTGGCGATGGCGCGGGCGCTGCACCGCACCAGCGAGGCCGTGCTCAGCAGCGCCACGACCGTCGTGGTGGGCGTGCTGACCCTGTTGCTGTCGCTGACCCCGACCACCCGCGGGCTCGGGCTGGCCTCGGCGGTGGGCATCGTGGTCGCCGCCGTCATGGTGCTGGTCGCGCTGCCGCCGGCCCTGGTGCTGTGCGGCCGCTGGGTCTTCTGGCCTCGCGTGCCAAGGGTCGGCTCGGCGGCCACGGTCGAGACCGCGGCGGTGTGGCGCCGCGTGGGGGACGCCGTCGCGCGGCGTCCGCTCGGCGTCGCGGTGGTCTGCCTCGTCGTCCTGACGCTGGCCTCCCTGCCCGCCGTGGGGCTGCGCACCGGGCTCAGCCCCTCCGACCAGTTCCTCGACAGCCCCGAGGCCATCACGGCCGGCGACCGGCTCGCCGAGTCCTTCCCGGCCGGGGCCGCCGAGCCTGCCCGGGTGTACTCCACCCAGCCGGCCGCCCAGATCCTCGCCCTGGTGCGAAGCTCGGCCGCCGTCGACTCCGCGCAGGTCAGGGCCCGGGGCGACGGCGTGGTGCAGGTCGACGCCGTGCTCGACGCCACCCCCGGCACGGAGGCCGCCACCCGCGCCGTCACCCAACTGCGCCACGACCTCGAGGGCCAACCGGACACCTACGTGAGCGGTAGCGACGCCGAGCGCCTCGACGAGACCGACGCCGCGGCCCGCGACCGCCTGCTCGTGCTGCCCCTCATCCTGGTGCTCGTGCTGGTCGCGCTGGCGCTGGTCCTGCGCTCGGTGCTCGCGCCACTGATCCTCGTGGCCACCGTGGTGGCGACCTACCTGGCGGCGCTCGGACTCTCCTGGCTGGTCTTCACCCACGTGCTCGGATTCGCGGCCATGGACGTGAGCACCCCGCTGATCTCGTTCCTCTTCCTGGTGGCGCTGGGCGTCGACTACAACATCTTCCTCGTCACCCGGGCCCGCGAGGAGGCCACCGAGCACGGCACCCGGGTCGGCATCGGGCGCGCCCTCTGCGCCACCGGTGGCGTCATCACCAGCGCGGGCATCCTGCTCGCCGCCGTGTTCGCCACCCTGGGGGTGCTGCCACTCGTGGTGCTGGCCCAGATCGGCATCGTCATCGGGATCGGCGTGCTGCTCGACACCCTGCTGGTGCGCACCGTGCTCGTGCCGGCCCTCGTGCTCGCGCTCGGGGAGCGGTTCTGGTGGCCGCGCGTCGTGCGCCACCACCCCGACGGGCGTCACCCGGACGGGCGACACCGGGGTGCCACCATCGGGGCGTGACCCCCCGCGACCTGCTGACCCTGGCCGTGCGCGGGCTGGCCGCGGGCGTCGCCGGCACCGCGGCGATGACCGCGACGACGGCGCTGGAGCGCCGCGTGCGTCGTCCGCTCGACCACGCCGTCGACTACGACGCCAGCCCTCACGTAGCCGAGGCGGTGGGCACGGTGCTGCACCGGCCGGCCCGGGGCCGCACCGAGCGCGAGGCGTACTTCCTGCTCGCGCACTGGGGGTACGGGCCCGCCGTCGCCGTCGGTCACGAGGCGCTGCGTCGGCGGCTGGGCCCCGCGGCGTCGGCGGGCGTGTTCTTCGTCGGTTGCCAGGCCATGGCCATGACCCTCTTCCCGACCCTCGGCGGCACCCGGGCGCCCTGGCGGTGGCCCGGCGACGTCGTGGCCTCCAGCCTGGCGCAGCACGTGGTCTACGCCGGGGTCGTCGCCGGCACCTCGCGGGCGCTGGCTAGGCGAGCCGGCGGCGCGAGCGCCATCGCGGGCCGAGCAGGACGCCGACGGCCGCGAGGTAGAGCACGGCACTGGCCGCGGCCATGACCACCACGGTCTGCCGCCCGACCAGCCCGGTGAGCGGCAGCGTCAGCGACCCGGCGAGGAAGGTGAGCCCGCCCTGGAGCGCCGAGGCGGTGCCGCCGGAGTGGCGACCGATCTCCTGGGCCAGGGTGGTGGCGGCCGGGATGGTCAGCCCGTTGCCGGCCACGAGCAGCACGAGCAGCACCCAGGTGGGCGCGAGCCCGGGGTCGTCGCCGGCGGTCAGGCCGTAGACGAGCAGGGCGCAGGCCGCGGGGGCGGAGATCGCGAGACCGGCGGCACGCAGCCGGCGGGCGCCGTGGCGCGCCACCAGGTAGCGGAAGCCGAACGTGGCGGCCGACATCACGGCGGCGTTGGTGGCGAACACCGCGGCGTAGGTCGAGGCGCCGATGCCCAGCTGCCCCTGCAGCACGATGGACGAGCCGCCGATGTAGACGAAGAAGCCCATGGTCGCCAGGCACTGCACGAGCACCGTGTGCGCGAAGGCCCGGTCGCCCAGCATGCGGCGCATGCGCACCGCGCTGTGCCGCAACCCATGCCCCTGGCGGCGCTCGGGCGGCAGCGTCTCGGGGACGCCCAGCCAGACCCCGGCGGTCATGACCACCCCGATCAGGGCGAGCACCGCGAACACGTCGCGCCACCCGCCGACGGCGAGGATCCCGCTGCCCACGACGGGCGCCACGACCGGCCCGAGCAGCACGACCGCGGTGAGCGTGCCGTAGCGCGTGGCCGCCTCGACGCCGGCGTAGCGGTCGCTGATGACCGCCCGCCCCAGCGCCACCCCGCAGCCGCCGGCCACGCCCTGCGCCAGGCGCAGCACCAGCAGCAGTCCCACCTGCGGAGCCAGCGCGCACCCCACCGAGGCCAGCGCGAACACCGCCGAGCTCACCAGCACCAGCCGACGGCGTCCGGTGCCGTCGCTGATGGGCCCGAACACGAGCTGGCCCAGGGCCAGGCCCACGATGAAGGTGGTCATCGACAGTTGCGCCCACGCGTCCGACGTCGCGAGGTCACGCCCCACCTCCGGCAGCGCCGGCAGGTAGGCGTCGGTAGCCAGCGGACCGATGCCGGTCAGCAGCACCAGCGCCGGGAACCACGGCTGGCCCGCGAGTCGCCCACGCGGCGCGACAACCTCCCCCCGGACCACCGGCTCAACCTACGCGGCGCCGTCCCCGGGCCCCCGGCGGGTGCGGGCCGGCCGCCGGGGAGCGGCCGCCTACCGCTCACCACCCCGGGAGCGGCGGGTGCGGAGCGCCCGCAGCGGGCGGCGGGGCAGCTTGGGCAGCTGGGTGGCGCGGCCGTGCAGGGCGAGGAGCATCGTCGCGACGGTGGTGTCCTGCTGCGGGGTGCGCTCGAAGGAGGTGAGGTTCATCGGGGGCTTGAAGCGGGTGCGCGTGACCGCCTTGGCGAAGGTGAACTCGCGCAGCCCGTCGGGACCGTGGATGCGCCCGAACCCCGAGTCGCCGACCCCGCCGAACGGCAGCCCGGGCACGGCAGCGAAGGCGATGACGGCGTTGACCGACGTCATGCCGGTGCGTAGCCGTCGCGCGAGCTCCTCACCCCGCTCGGCGGAGAACACCGACGAGCCCAGCCCGTAGCGGCCGGCGTTGGCGAGCTCGACCGCCTCGTCCATCGAGCGCACGCGGCGAACCGTGACGGTCGGCCCGAACGTCTCCTCGCACACGGCCTCGGAGTCCTCGGGGACGTCGACGAGCACCGTGGGCTGCACGAACCGGTCGCCGACGGCCTCGGCGCCCCCGACCAGCGCGCGGCCACCACGCTCGAGCGCGTCGCCGACGTGGCGGCGCACGACGTCGAGCTGGGAGGGCATGGTCATCGGCCCGTACTGCGCCTCGGCGTCACTGCCGGCGTGCACGTCGCGGGCGCGGCGCGTCAGTGCCTCGAGGAAGGCGTCGGCCACCTGCTCGTGCACGTAGACCCGCTCGATGCCGGTGCAGGTCTGGCCGGCGTTGGAGAAGGCGCCCCACGCGGCGGCGTCGGCGGCGGCCGCGATGTCGGCGTCGTGGTCGACCAGCATGGCGTCCTTGCCGCCGGCCTCGATGACCACGGGCGTCAGCCGCTCCGCGCAGGCGGCCATCACCCGCTTGCCGGTGGCCGTCGAGCCGGTGAACGCGATCTTGTCGACACCGGCGCGGCACAGGGCCGCCCCGGTGTCGCCGTACCCGGTGACGACCTGCAGCAGGTCGTGGTCGGGGCTCACCTCGCGCAGGCTGTCGGCCAGCCACGTGCCGACGCCGGGCGTCAGCTCGCTGGGCTTGAAGATCACGGTGTTGCCGGCACCCAAGGCGTAGGCGATCGAGCCCATCGGCGTGAACACCGGGTAGTTCCACGGGCCGATGACGCCCACCACGCCCAGCGGCAGGTACTCCACCGAGGCCGCCTGGTTGGCCATGAGCAGCCCGGGCGAGACCCGCGAACGGCCGAGCGTCTTCTGGGCGTGCTTGGAGACCCACGCGAGGTGGTCGATGGCCAGCGCCACCTCGAGCTGGGCGTCGCCGTGCGGCTTGCCGGTCTCGCGGTGCACGACGTCGACGAGCTGCGCGGTGCGACGGGCGATGACGCCGCGCCACTGGTCGAGCACCTCGGCACGGCCTTCGAATCCGAGCCCGGCCCACCACCCGGACGCCGCGCGGGCGCGGGTGAGCGCCGCCTCGACCTCCGCGGCGGTGTGCACGGGATGGGTGCCGACCACGTCGCCGGTGGCGGGGTCGAAGGAGCTCAGCACGTCGCCCGGCACGTCGGCCGCCGAGGATCGCGTCTCGTCGAGCTGGGTCATCGGGCGCCTCCTGAGCGCAGCAGGTCGGCGGCTCTCTCGCCGATCATGATCGAGGGGGCATTGGTGTTGCCGCGGGTGACCACCGGCATGACGGAGGCGTCGGCGACGCGGAGACCCTCGACGCCGCGCACCCGCAGCTCGGGATCGACGACGGCGCGCTCGTCGCTGCCCATCGCACAGGTGCCCACCGGGTGGTAGAGCGTCTGCGACTCCGCGCGCACGTGGGCCTCGATCTGGGCGTCGGTGGGGTCGGCGCCCCAGCCCTGCATCGTCGGCAGGGTGGGAGCACCGACGTGCTCGGCGAGCGGGCCGGTCGCCACCGTCTCGAGGCAGCGGCGGACCCCGGCGATCATGGCGTCGAGGTCGGCCTGGTCGTCGTAGTAGCCGGCGTCGATGTCGGGATGCCAGTGCGGGTCGGCCGAGCGCAGCCGCACCGAGCCTCGGCTGGCGACGTGCACCAGCGTGGGCGCGACGGTGACGCACCGCTGCGTCGCCTCGTGCAGGGCGTTGTCCCAGAAGCCGCTGGGTGCGACGTGCACCTGCAGGTCGGGGGCGGGCAGATCCTCGCGGCTGCGGAAGAAGCCGCCACCCTCGCCGACGTTGGAGGTGAGCGGGCCGGTGCCGGTGGCCTTGGCCCGCACGAACTGCACGAGCGTGTTGTGGTCGAGCAGGTCGGTGGTGCCGCGGGTGCCGAAGACCAGCGGGAGCGCGGGGTGGTCGTGCAGGTTGGAGCCCACCGGGGGCAGGTCGACGGCGACCTCGATCCCGGTCTCGCGCAGGTGCGCACCCGGGCCGATGCCCGAGAGCATCAGCAGCTGCGGGCTGTTCACCGCCCCGCCGCACAGCACGACCTCGGCCTCGGCGTACGCCGTCTCGACGCGGCCCTGGTGCTCGTAGCGGACGCCGACCGCGCGGCCGCCCTCGAGCTCGATCCGGTGAGCGAGCGCGCCGGTGCGCACCGTGAGGTTGGTCCGCCCGAGCGCGGGCTCGAGGTAAGCCCGGTAGGTCGACCAGCGGCGTCCCTTGCGGCAGGTCACCTGGTAGAGCCCCGCGCCGTCCTGCTCGGCGCCGTTGAAGTCGTCGTTGGGCTTGAAGCCGGCCGCGACCGACGAGTCGACCCACATCGAGGTGAGCGGGTGGGTGTAGCGCCGGTCCTCGACGTGCAGCGGGCCGTCCTGCCCGTGCAGCGGCGCGCCGAGCCGCTGGTTGGCCTCGGAGCGGACGAAGTAGGCGAGCACGTCGTCGTGACCCCACCCGGTGGCGCCGTGGTCGTCGCGCCAGGTGTCGAAGTCGAGCCGGTTGCCGCGGATGTAGATCATCGCGTTCATCGACGAGCAGCCGCCCAGGGCCTTCATCCGCGGCCAGTAGGCGCGGCGGCCTTCGAGCTGCTTCTGCTCGGTCGTCTGGTAGTTCCAGTCCCAGCGGGTCTTGAAGAGGTTCGCGAACGCGGCCGGCACGTCGATCTCGTCGGCCTCCGCCGGCGGCCCGGCCTCGAGCAGCAGCACCCGTGTCGCGGGATCCTCGGTCAGCCGGGCTGCGATCACCGCCCCGGCGCTGCCGCCGCCCACCACCACGTAATCGAAACTCTCCCGCTGTGCCATCAGACCTCCTCGCCGCCCCGTGCGCCACCGATACGGGGCGTCCCCTCCGAACCTAGGACGACGTGACGTGGATCACCAGGGGCAGTCGGCGCGCCACTAGGGTGGGTCCATGCCCGGGAGCAGCGACTGGCGCACCTACGGCCCGCCCGACCTCGACCGGGTGCTGACCGCGGCCCTGGATCTCTTCGCCCGGCAGGGCTTCCACGCCACGAGCATCCGCGACATCGCCGCCGCCGCGAATCTCTCGGTGCCCGGCCTCTACCACCACTACCGCTCCAAGCAGCACGTCCTCGTCGCGCTCGTGACCGCCGTCCTGCACGACCTGCTGGCCCGCAGCCGCGCCGCGCTGGCCTCGGGCGAATCGCAGGATCCGCTGACCCGCCTGGACCTGCTGGTCGAGTGCCTGCTCCGCTTCCACATGGTCCGACGCGACCAAGCGTTCGTGGCCTCCGCCGAGACGCGGAGTCTCACCGGGCCGGACAGAGAGCCCTATGTGGCCCTGCGCGACCAAGTGCAGGATCTGCTCGAGCAGGCCATCCGCGAGGCAGGCGCCTCCGGCCAGGTCGACGTGGACGACGCTCGTGACGCCGCGCGGGGCGTCGCGACGCTGTGCGTGGGCGTCGCCACCTGGTACCGCTCCGACGGCCCCCTCGCGCCCGAGGAGATCGTGCGCCGCCAGCTGGCTCTCGTGCACGGCATGCTGCACGCGGCACCCCGTCCCTGA
Source organism: Nocardioides acrostichi (assembly GCF_015319165.1). GTDB lineage: Bacteria > Actinomycetota > Actinomycetes > Propionibacteriales > Nocardioidaceae > Nocardioides > Nocardioides acrostichi. Next base: position 122,881 of record NZ_JADIVZ010000010.1, on the reverse strand, counting down.
CCGGGTCTCGAGGGCCCGCGGGCCTTGACCACGTTCTCGCGAGCACGTACGTTCCGCGCAGACCGAGCGAGCGCTCGGTCGGTATGAGGAGGCGACGTGCAGAGAGACCACACGGGCGACACTCACGACCTGGCGAGGCGGGTCCGTGCCTTCATCGAGGAGGTGGTCACCCCGCACGAGGACGCTCACGACGGCGACATCGAGGCCGCCGGCGGCGAGTCCCTGCGCCGCGAGCTGCAAGGGCAGGCCCGCGAGCGTGGACTGCTGACTCCCCACGGTCCCCGCGCCCTCGGGGGCCTGGGGCTGGGCATGGCGCAGCGGGCGGCCGTCTTCGAGGAGGCGGGGCGCTCGCTCTTCGGCCCTCTCGCTCTCAACATCAACGCTCCCGACGAGGGCAACGTGCACCTGCTCGAGCACGTCGCGACCGACGAGCAGCAGCGACAGTTCCTGGCACCGCTGGTGCGCGGCGAGACCCGCTCTGCCTTCGCGATGACCGAGCCCTCCCCCGGAGCCGGCTCCGATCCGGCCCAGCTGCTGACCGAGGCCACGCGCGACGGCGACGCCTGGGTCATCGAGGGTCACAAGCACTTCATCACCGGAGCCGACGGCGCGGCGTTCCACATCGTCATGGCGCGCACCGGCGGCGCACCCGGGCGCGCCGGCGGAGCCACGATGTTCCTGGTGCCCGCCGACACCCCCGGCGTACGCCTCGTGCGCCACCTGGGCACCCAGGACCGCTCCATGCTCGGCGGGCACTGCGAGATCCGCTACGAGTCGGTGCGGGTCGGGCACGACGCCGTCCTGGGCGAGGTCGACGAGGGGTTCCGCTATGCCCAGGTGCGTCTGGGCCCGGCCCGGATGACCCACGTCATGCGCTGGACCGGCGCCGCACAGCGCGCCCACGAGGTCGCCGTCCGCTACGCCGCCGGCCGCCGGTCGTTCGGGTCGAGCATCGCCGACCAGGGCCTGGCCCAGCAGCTGATCGCCGACAACGAGATCGACCTCGCTGCGACCCGCGCCCTGCTGGGCGAGGCCTGCCGCCAGCTCGACGCCGGCGAGCGGGCCTCGCACATCACCTCGGTGACCAAGACCTTCGCCGCGGAGGCCCTGCACCGCGTCGTCGACCGCGCCGTCCAGCTGTGCGGCGGCCTGGGCGTGACCTCCGACCTCCCCGTCGCCCGCATCGCCCGCGAGATCCGCCCGTTCCGCATCTACGACGGCCCCTCCGAGGTGCACCGGTGGTCCATCGCCCGCCGCGCGGTGCGGGCCCACGGCCAGACGTCGCCGTGACCTCCCTCGACGAGCGCGAGGTCGTCGCGGTCGCCGAGGCCCTCGCCGCGGCGGGCGAGCACCTCGTCGGACCGCTGGCCTGCGAGCCGATCGCGCGGGGGCGCTCGAACCTCACGTTCTGTCTGGGCGACGGCGAGAGCCGGTGGATCCTGCGGATGCCCCCTCGCGCCGGCCGCTCACCGTCGGCCCACGACGTCCGAAGAGAGCACCGGGTCACCCGGGCCCTGCACGCCAGCGCCGTCCCCGTGCCCCGGGCCGTCCTGCTCGTCGAGGACCCGGCCCTGCTCGGGGCCGAGTTCGCGGTCAGCGCCTTCGTGCCGGGCGCCACGATCCAGAGCCGCGCCGAGCTCGACGCCCTGGACGACGCCCAGGTCGACGCCGCGGTGGCCGCGCTCGTCGGCGGCCTGGCCGACCTGCACCGCGTCGAGCCGGCCGAGGTGGGTCTGGCCGACTTCGCGCGCCCCGACGCCTACGCCGCCCGACAGCTGCGGCGCTGGAGCGGCCAGTGGGAGCAGGTCGGGCCGGCGCGCCTCGCGGGGCTGGCGGGCGAGGTCGTCGCACGTCTGGAGCGCGCGATCCCTCCGCAGCGACGCACCAGCGTCGTGCACGGCGACTACCGCATCGACAACGCCCTGCTGGGTCTCGGCCGGAGCGAGGTCACCTTGAACGCCGTCGTCGACTGGGAGCTGGCGACCCTGGGCGACCCGGTGGCCGACGTGGCGATGATGTGCGCCTACCGGCACCCGGGATTCGACCTGATCGTGGGCGAGCCCGCCGCCTGGACCAGCCCGCGGCTCCCGGACCCGACGGCGCTGGCCGCCGTCTACGAGGCCCGTGGCGGCCCCGAGCTTGAGCACTGGGACTTCCACACCGCGCTCGCCCACTACAAGGTGGCCGTCATCGCCGCGGGCATCGACTACCGGCGCCGCGCCGGCGCCGGTAGCGGGGCCGGGCACGCCTGCGCCGGTGAGGCCGTCGAGCCGTTCCTCCACGCGGCCCTCGGGGCGCCTCAGCGACGCGCTGAGTGATCCCCGCCCCCGGGCCGTCTCGCCCGGCAAGCCGGCCAGAGGGTTGGCAAGCCGCCCGACCGGGCTGGCCAGGTGCGGCGGCGGTGCGCCATCGATCCCTTGACCCTTGTCCGTAAACTGTCAACATTCAAGTGTTGACTATCGTCGATGTGATGCGCTTCACTGGAGCAGCCGGGACGACGACCACGAACGCGTCCACCACGCGTCAGGTCTCGCCGATCACAGCCATCACTCCTCCGCGCCGAGGACACTCGAAAGGGATCCCCGACATGAGCTCCACCGCCCTTCTCCGACGTCCACGCCGGGCGAGCCGGCACCACGCGCGCGGCGCCCTCGCCCTTCTGGCGGCCGGGGCCCTCGCTCTCGCCCTCGCCGCGTGCGGGTCCGGCTCCGACCAGGGCGGCTCGACCGCCAGCAACGCCTCCACCGAGGAGTGCAGCACCGCTGCGCAGAAGCAGACCGACGAGCACCTCGACGTCCGCGACCAGGACTGGTATCCGACCCAGTCCGCACCCGGCTCGTTGGCGCAGGGCAAGAAGTTCTGGGTCATCCCGCTCACCTCGGCCATCCCGACCCTGGCCGACTACGCCAGCGGGTTCGTCGACGCCGGCAAGGCCGTGGGTGCCGACGTGACCGTCTTCGACGGCAAGGCCACCCCGTCCACGATCCAGCAGGGCATCAACTCGGCGGTCGCCGCGAAGGCTGACGGCATCGTCTTGATCCTCATCGACCCCACCTCGGTCGCACCCGCCCTGGCCAACGCCAAGGCCGCGGGCATCCCCGTCCTGGCCGCCAACTCCGGGGAGAACCCGCCCTACACCGAGGGCATCTCGGCCGCCGCCTCGGAGGACGAGGTCGAGCTAGGTGCGTGGCAGATGTCCGCCGCCCTGGCCGCCACCGACTGCAAGCTCAACGCGATGCTCATCACCAGCAAGGGCAACGCCGCGGCCGACGGCACCTACTCGGGCTTCACCAGCACGCTCGACAAGCTGTGCCCGGACACCTGCGAGAGCTACACCGTCGACATCCAGCCGGCCGACGTGGCCACGAAGACCCAGACGCTGGTCCAGAACGCGCTGCGTCTGCACCCCGACACCAACTTCATCCTGATGGTCGCCGACCCCTTCCAGCCCTACGTGCAGAAGGCGCTCGACAGCCTGGGGCAGGACGTCCCGATCAGCACCTCGTCGTCCATGGGCAATCTGGCCAACCTCTCCGAGGGCTCCTCCATCGTGCAGAACGTGCTCTATGCCCCGGGCAAGGTCCACGGCTGGTTCTACATGACCGGCCTGCTCGATCTGCTCGACGGCCAGAAGGAGGTGCAGGTCCAGTACCCCATCGGCCTGGTCAACGACTCCAACTGGGCCAGCGACGACTACTCCAGCTACGACGGGGAGTCCCCTTACGCCGACTACGAGTCGGAGTTCAAGAAGCTGTGGAAGGTCCAGTGAGGTAGGCGGGCCACCGATGCGCCGCCCACGATTGGAGATCACGTGATGTCACAGCCGACCGGCCAGGGTCTGTCCCTGCGGAACATGTCGAAGAGCTTCGGCAGCGTCCCCGTGCTCAAGGAGATCGACCTGGACCTCCTCCCCGGTGAGGTGCACGGCCTGGTGGGTGAGAACGGATCGGGCAAGTCGACCCTGGTGAAGATCATCGGTGGTCTGCACTCCCCCGACCCGGGTGCGCACCTCTCCCTGTGGGGCCGCGAGCTGAGCTTCCCGCTCACGCAGCCGCAGTCGCACGGCATCGCGATCATCCACCAGGATCTCGCCCTGGAGGACACCATGACGGTGGCCGAGAACGTGGGCATCTCCAGCGGCTACGGCACTGCGACCTTCGGTGCCTATCGCAAGCGGCGCGAGCAACGGGCCGCTGCGGCGCTCATCGAGGAACTCGGGCTCCGGATGAGTCCCACCGCGATCGTCGCCACACTCCCCCCGGCTGAGCGCTCGATGGTCGCCATCATGCGAGCCCTGCGGCTGCAGCGGCTCAGCGGCGCCAGCCAGTGCCTGCTGATCCTCGACGAGCCGACCGCGGCACTCACCCAGGAGGAGTCCCAGCGACTCCTCACCATGGTCCGCGGCCTCGCCGCCGCGGGGGCGGCCGTCCTGTTCATCGGTCACCGCCTCCACGAGGTGATGAGCGTCTGCGACCGGCTCAGCGTCCTGCGCAGCGGCCGGCTGGTCTCGACCCTCGACACCTCACAGACCACCGACGCCGAGGTGGTCGAGCTCATGCTCGGCTACGAGCTGGGCGAGTTCTACCCCGAGCGCCACACCCCGAGCACCTCCGAGGTGGCCCTGTCGGTGCGAGACCTCAGCGCCACGAGCGTGAGCGGGGTCTCCTTCGAGGTGCACAGGGGCGAGATCCTCGGCATCACCGGACTCGCCGGGATGGGGCAGGACGAGCTCCCCTACCTCGTCTACGGCTCGGCCAAGCGGTCGGCCGGCGAGGTCGTCGTCGGCGAGCGTGAGATCGCCAACGACGTGCTGGCCGCCCAGGCCGCCGGCGTCGCCTTGGTGCCCGGGAACCGGCAGCGCGACGCCGTGTGGATGGAGGGGTCGGCCCAGGAGAACCTGACGATCCCCTTCCTGAGCAGCTTCCACAGCGGGGGCATGCTTCGCAAGCGTCGCGAACGCACCTTCTCCGCCGACCAACTCCGCCGCTTCGGTGTACGCCCCCACCTGCCCGGCCAGGAGATGCGTCGCTTCAGCGGCGGCAACCAGCAGAAGATCGTGCTGGCGCGCTGGCTGCACACCGAACCCGATGTGCTGCTCCTCCACGAGCCGACGCAGGGCGTCGACGCCGGGGCCAAGAAGGAACTGTTCCACCTCATCCGCGAGGCCGCCGACCGCGGCACCGGGGTCGTCATCTTCTCCTCCGACATCGAGGAGGTCGTCAACATGTGCCACCGCGTGATCGTGCTTCGACACGGCGTGGTCTCCGCGATCTTGGGCCAACACCAACTGACCGAGCAACGCATCATCAGCGAGAGCCAGGGGCAGCGCGCCGCCGACTCCGCCGTGCGCACCCCTGGACGCCTTGAGGAGTCGTCGTGACCACCACCACCCACGAGCCCGCCCACGACTCGGCGCAGCACGCCGCGGATCCGCCGCCGGCGCTGGGCCTGGGCCACCGGGCCCGGCAGATCCTGCCGGAGATCGCGGTGCCCATGCTGCTCCCGCTGACCTTCGTCGTCTTCGGTGCGCTCACCCCCGCACTCTTCCTGACCACCACGAACATCCGGCTGACCCTCATCGCGCAGGCCATCCCGCTGCTGCTGGCGATGGCGGTCACGCTGACGCTGCGGGCCGGCGACATCGACCTCTCCGTAGCCGGGGTCATGATCGCCTCCGGAGCCCTGACCGGCATCGCCTCCGAGCACGGTGCCTCCACGCTGGTGGCCTGTGCCATCGGCCTGGGTGCCGCGTTGCTGGTGGGCGTCGTCAACGCGGTGTTCATCGTGGCCATCGGACTGGACTCGCTCATCGTCACCCTCGGCGTCTTCACCGCTCTGGCCGGCTTCACGAGCTGGCTCACCGGTAGCAACCTGGTCACGACCGTGCCGCAGTCCCTGCAGACCTTCTCGAACCAGCCGGTGGCCGGACTCCCCGTGGTGGTCTGGCTCGGTTGGCTCGTGGCCCTGGTCTTGTGGTGGGTCTTCGAGTTCACCCCGTTCGGCCGCTACCTGCTCTTCATCGGCGGCAACCGCGCCGCGGGCACGCTGGCCGGGCTGCGGGTCGACCGGTTGCGCGTGATGTGCTTCGTCGCGGGCTCCCTCATCGCCGGCCTGACCGGCATCCTGCTGGCAGGATCGCTGGGCTCGGTCGACCCGAGCAGCGCCAACGCCTACCTGCTGGCCCCCATCACGGCCGCGTTCCTCGGCACCACCTGCATCCAACTCGGACGCTTCAACGTCGTGGGCACCCTGGTGGGCCTCTACCTCATCGCCTTCGGCATCACCGGGCTCCAGCTGCTGGGCTACCAGGGCTGGGTCACCGACCTGTTCAACGGCGTGGCCCTGGTCGTCGCCCTCACCTTCGCGCGCTATTTCGAGGTCATGCGCAACGGTCAGCTCAAGCTGGGGCGCCGCCGGGCGGCCCAGCGCAAGCAGCGCTCGGTCGAGCAGGAGGCCGCCCCCACACCACCATCCACCGCAGGAAGCTCACACCCATCCGAATAGGAGAGAGTCACCCATGACCACGAACACCAAGTTCGACTTCAAGGCCATCGACCACCTGGCCATCACCGTCAGCGACATGCAGCGCGCCGTGGACTTCTACCACGGCAAGCTGGGCATGCCGATCCTCTACACGATGGAGTACAAGAACGACGCCGACGAGGTCATCGGCCAGCACTGGTACTTCGGCATCGGCGACGACGGCTCGCACCTGGCCATCTTCTACTGGAAGGACGGCTACCAGACCCTCGAGGGCGAGAAGCCGAAGGACACCCGCAAGCCGGCCAACCCGCGCGCCTACCCCATCGCCGAGCTCATGCACTTCAACCTGCGTGTCGACGCCGAGCGCATCGAGGAGTACTGCGAGAAGCTCAAGGAGGCCGAGATCCCGTTCACGCACACGGTCCGCTACCGCCACCCCGAACGCGACGGCGTCATGACCGTCGACAGTGTGGAGAACGAGTTCCTCCCGGCCCGCGAGGGCGCCTTGATGAGCTCGGTCTACTTCTCCGACCCCGACGGGATCGCGCTCGAGTTCAACGCCTGGTTCCCGACGTTCGCATCGTGGCCCAACGACAAGACGCCGATGTCCGACGCCACGGTCGGTGCCTGACGCATCCCACGACTCGTCATACCGACGCCGGAGGCCGGCACCCCGCGGGGTGCCGGCCTCCGGCGTTTCGGGCGTCGTCCTACTCGGGCTAGATCAAGGCGCTGATGCCGCCGTCGACCATGAGGTTGGCGCCGTTGACGTAGTGCGACTCCTCGGAGGCGAGGAACAGGGCGGCGCCCACGATCTCCTCGGGCTCGGCCGCGCGCCGCTCCGCGGTGCGGTCGACCATCGACTGCACGAGCCCCGGCGCGGCGTCCATGAGCTGCCGGACCGCGGGCGAGGCCACGAGCCCGGGGCTCACGCTGTTGACCCTGATGCCGTGCGGGGCACCCTCGGCCGCCAGCTGGCGCGTGAGGGCCATGACGGCGCCCTTGGCCGCCACGTGGGCGCTCTGCGGGAGGTCACGGGAGCCGTTGACGCCCCCGATCGAGCCGCACATCACGATCGAGCCGCCGCCACGCTCGATCAGGTGCGGCCAGGCCGCCTGTGAGCAATGCCAGCTGATGCCCAGCTCGTTGCGGATGGTGAAGTCGAAGTCGTCGGGGCTGGCCTCGGCGAAGGGGCCGAAGCGCGTGCCGCCGGCGTTGTTGTACAGCACGTCGATGCCCCCGTGGGCCTCCAGGGCCGCCGCCACGAAGGCCCGGGCCCCCTCGGGGCCGCTGAGGTCTGCGGCCGGTGCCAGCGTCATCGTGTGGCCCGCCTCCTCGACCAGCCGTGCGGTCTCCTGGTTGGACTCCTCGTCGATGTCGATGCCCACCACACGTGCCCCGCGGGCCGCGAAGCCGAGCGCGGCGGCTCGGCCGATACCGGTCCCCGTCCCCGAGATGAGCACGACCTTGTCGCGCAGGCTGTCCGTCATGTGTCCTCCTGGTGCGTCGGTGGCGGCTCGCGTCGCGAGTCACCGTCGGTCGGTTACCGCTGGTGGGGTCGGGGAGGCGAGCCCCGACCCGAGATCTCAGCCGCCGCTGCGCGAGGCGGTCCAGCCGGCCTCGCCCTTGCGGCGCAGCGACCACATCTGGACGCCCCGCTCCAGCTCGACGGCTGCGGCCCAGGATGTGGCGTTCGGGCCGAGCTCGAGGTCGGCGCTGTGCTTGATGCGCCGCGACAGCTCGGGGTCGCTGCCGGCGCGAGCCGCGAGCGATCGCGCCTGCTGCTCGATCTCGTGCTCGTCGTAGGTGGCCCATACGAGACCCAGCGACACCGCCTGTTCCCCGCTCACGGGTGCGCCGAGGGCGCCCATGGCCATCGCCTGCGACCGGCTCAGACCCCGACCCAGGAGGCTGAAGTGGCCGCCACCGGGGTGGATGCCGCGCGCCAGGAAGCCCGAGTCCAGCACCGCGGTCGGGGTGGCCAGGACCACGTCGCAGGCGAGGGCGAGGTTCATCCCGGCCCCGACCGCACCGCCGACCATCACCGCCACCGTGGGCACCGGCAGGCGCCCGACGCGCACGAACGACGAGTACACGCGGGTGGTCCGTAGCATCGAGTCGGTGGTCGCGGGGTCGTCCGAGGCGGCTCCCAGGTCACGCGTGTCGGCGCCGCTGCAGAAGTACCCTCCCTCGCCGGCCACGACGACGGCCCCGATGGTCTCGTCGGTGTCGACCCGCTCGCAGAACGCCACAATGTCGGCGGCCATGTCGGCCGTGATGGCGTTCTTGCGGCGAGGGTTCCTCAACCTCAAGGTGGCGACCCCGTCGGTGACCGCGACCTCGACCGAGGGCGCGCCGGCTGCTGGCTGTTCTTCCACGTGCACTTCTCCTCTTGTTTCTCATCGACGTACTCGTCGAGTGGTGGTACGGGTGCTCGACCGGCCCCAAAGGGCCGGTCAGCGTGCGGCCGGATCCAGCCCTGAGACCGCGAGGCCCGGTCCCGCGCCGGGAACCATGAAGAGATCCCCTGCGTGCGGCTGGGCGGCCGCCTCCTCCTCAGTGAGTCCCGCTGCGGCGGTGGTGACGTAGAGGTCCGCGAGCCCCGGGCCGCCGAAGCAGACGCTGGTGGCCTTGGCGACGGGCAGGTCGACCACGGCGAGGCACTCACCCTCCGGGGTCAGCTGACGGACGGCCCAGCCGGCGTACATCGCGACCCACAACGAGCCGTCCGCGGCCACGCACAGGCCGTCGGCGAAGCCCCACGCGGGGTCCACCGCCAGGCTGCTCAGTCGCCGCTCGCACCGGCCGGTGGCCGGGTCGTAGGCGAAGCGGAGGATCTCGTGCGCCCGGCTGTCGACCAGGTAGAGCGTGCGCGCGTCGGGGCTCCAGGCCAGGCCGTTCGCCAGCTGGAAGGGACGGTGAGCTGCCACCGCACCCTGCGGGCCGACCCGGTAGAGGGTCGAGACGTCCGGGGAGAAGTCGCTGGCCATCGAGCCCACCCACAGCCGGCCCCGCGGGTCGCAGCCGGCGTCGTTGAGCCGCTCCACCGGGCTGTCGGACGCGACCTCCACCCACGGGTGCGGGTCGGTGGCACCGAAGCACCCGAGCAGGACGCTGCGTCCGCGCGTGACGGCGAGCTCGTCCTCGCCACCCCGGGAGGTCAGAACCGCCGAGACGGTGCCGCCCAGGTGCCACCGGTCGGTCGCGCCGGTGGCGGGATCGAGCCGCCAGACCTCCCCGGCCGACAGGTCGACACCGAGGAGTCGCGAGGATCGTTCGTCCCAGAAGGGGCCCTCCCCGATGGCACAGCGCAACTCGGCCACGACGATCGCGTCGTCCATGGGTCACCCCGATTCTCGGATCGTAGTCTGTCGCCAGTTGACAATACACGGTTGCCCGCCGATCCTGAGACGTAGGACACAACAGGAAGGACCAGGGTGACCACCACGGCATCGACGTCGACCGACTCGAGCAGGCTCGCGCACTCCGTCGAGGAGTGGGCGAACTGTCTCGACGAGGCACTTGCAGGACCGAACGCAGACCAGCTGCGCGAGCTCTTCCTCGAGGACTCCTACTGGCGCGACCTCGCGTCGTTGACCTGGGACGTCCGCCAGTTCTGGGGCCGCGAGCCCCTCCTGGCCCACCTCGTGGAGCACGCCAAGGTCGCCACGCCCACCGGCTTCACGCTGCAGGCCGACCGCTCGGCGCCGCACCTCGTCGACGAGCAGACGTGCGAGTTCTACCTGACCTACCGCACCGCGACCGGCACCGGCAGCGCGTTCGTCCACGCCGTCCTCGACCCCGAGGGGCCCGGCGGGCTGCGGGCACAGGTGTTGGCCACCACCATCACGAGTGTCGACGGCCAAGCCGTGCCCTCCACCCAGCGCCGCGGCTACACCGCCGCGCGGCCGGGCCAGACCTGGCACCAGCACCGTCGCGAGTCCCAGGGGTTCGAGGACACCGAGCCCGACGTCCTGGTCATCGGCGGCGGCCAGACCGGACTCATCATGGCCTCCCGCCTGGAGCGGCTGGGCGTGACGTACGTCGTCGCCGACCGCAACCCCCTGCCCGGCGACGGGTGGCGATCGCGCTACGACTCGCTGGCACTGCACACCCCGACGGTCGCGAACAATCTCCCGCACGTGCACCAGCCCGAGACCTTCCCGTCGTTCGTCTCGAAGGACGAGTGGGGCAACTATCTCGACGCCTACGCCACGTTCATGAACCTCAACCGGTGGGGCGGCACGGAGGTGGTCTCGGCCGTCTTCGACGAGACCGACCGCCGCTGGGACGTCACGCTCAGCGTCCCGGGCGGCGCCACCCGGATCCTGCGACCCGCCCACGTCGTCACGGCCGTCGGCTACACCGGCACGGAGCCCTACATTCCCGATCTCCCGGGCCTCGACGACTTCGCGGGTCAGGTGATGCACTCCTCGGAGTTCGTCTCCGGCTCGGCTTTCGCCGGCCAGCGCGTCCTCGTGGTGGGCACCGGCACCAGCGGGCACGACATCGCCTTGGACCTCAGCGACCACGGCGCGCAGACGCACCTGGCCCAGCGCGGCCCGACCTGCGTCGTCCCCATCGAGGAGGCCGAGCGCTACAACCTCGACTACGGCGCGCCCGGCATGTCGGTCGAGGAGGCCGACCAGCGTCGCAACTCCATGTTCATCCTGCCCTTGGTCGAGGAGAAGGCGCGGGCCGAGACCCAGCGCACCGAGCGCGAGTACGCGGAGATGTACGACGGGCTGCGCAGGGCCGGCATGACCCTCACCACCGGCGAGGACGGCGGCGGCTGGGTGCTGCGGCTGGTGAAGTCCTTCAGCGGCTACTACCTCGACGTCGGTGCCTCCGCGGCCATCATCGACGGTCGCATCGCCATGGTGCAGATGGCCGACGTCGACCGCTGGGTCGAGCACGGCCTACGCCTACGCGACGGGACCGTCATCGAGCTCGACGCCGTCGTGCTCAGCACCGGCTACCGCAACGTGCGCCACAGCTTGGAGCGCATCTTCGGCTCCGAGGTCGCCGGCCGCGTCGGCGACATCGGCGGGGTGGCCGAGAACGGCGAACACCGCAACATGGCGCGACCGACCCGCCAGCCGCACCTGTGGCTGCTGTTCGGGGGCATCATGGACGCCCGCAAGATGAGCGAGGTGCTCGCCCTGCAGATCGCGGGACAGATCCTGGGCGCCACCCCCACGCTCGTCCGCGACGATCGCGACGAGCTGATCTCCTTGCCCCCGCTGGACGCCGCTGGCGAGGAGGTGGCCGCACGATGAGCACCACCCCACTGCCCACCTCCTTCGCTCCGCGCACCGGCGAGCAGGTGACGGCCCACGAGGCCAGCACCTCCGGGCAGGTCGCCGCTGCCGCGCAGCGTGCGGCCGAGGCCTTCACCGCCCTGCGCACGACCAGTCCGGCGCAACGACGCGACTGGTTGCGCGCGGTGGCGGACTCCCTCGAGGCACACCGCGAGGAGTTGGCCCACCTGGCCGACGAGGAGACCGCCCTGGGCCTGGACCGGCTCACGACCGAGATCGAGCGCACCGTCGGCACGCTGCGCTTCTACGGCGACGTCGCCCGCGAGGGCTCCTTCCTCGAGCTCGCCATCGACGACCAGCCGCCCTTGGCGCGCATCAACCAGGGCATGGGTCCGGTCGCGGTCTTCGGGGCCAGCAACTTCCCGTTCGTGCTGGGCGTCGTGGGTCACGACACCTCCTCGGCCATCGCGGCCGGCTGCCCCGTGGTCGCCAAGGCGCACGACGCGCACCTGGGCCTGAGTCTGCGTCTGGCCGAGCTCGTGGAGAAGGCACTCGCCGACGCGGGGGCGCCGACCGGCACCTTCGGCATGGTCGTCGGATTCGACGCCGGCGTAGAGCTCGTGCGCCACGAGGCCATCAGCGCCGTCGCCTTCACGGGCTCCGAGGCGGGTGGCCGCGCCATCTGGCGCGCGGCGCAGGAGCGCGAGATCCCGGTCCCGGTCTACGCCGAGATGGGCACCGTCAACGCCGTGGTGGTCACGCCCGCCGCCGTGCCCGACCTCGCCTCGATCGCGGAGGGCTTCGTGAACTGCTACACGAACTGCTCGGGTCAGTACTGCAGCAAGCCGGGCCTCTTCTTCGCCCCGCGGGGATCCGACGCCGCCGCGCACGTCGCCCGGGCCCTCGAGGCGGCCAGCCCTCAGCCGATCATGCTGACCGAGGCCATCGCGGACTCGGTGCGAGCCGGCCTGGCGGCCATGTCCGAGGAGGGCGCCGAGGTCGTGCTCAGGGTCGGCGACGACGACCGGGGCTGGTCTGCCCCCGCGGCGGTCCTCTCCACCCCCAGCTCGGCCATCTTCGAGGGCAGCCGACTGCTCGAGGAGACCTTCGGTGCCGTCGCGGTCGTCACCGAGTACGACGACGAGCAGGAGCTCTCCCGTGCCCTCGAGGTCATGCAGTCGGCCCTCATCGCCGCGGTATGGACCCCCGAGACGGGCCCGGACGACCTGGCCCCCCAGGTGATCGAGCAGCTCTCCCGCAAGGTCGGCCGCGTCGTGACCAACGGGTGGACCACCGGCGCCAACGCCAGCTGGGGCATGCAGCACGGCGGCCCCTGGCCGGCGACGTCCAACCCCCAGGGGACGTCGATCGGCGCCGCGTCGCTCAACCGCTTCGTCCGCCCCGTCTCCTTCCAGTCCACCCGCGAGGAGTGGCTGCCCGAGGGGGCCCGCCGCGAGAACCCCTGGCAGGTGACCCGTCGGGTCAACGGGGTGCTGGAGCCCTCGCCGCACGTGGCCCGCTGAGCCCACGCCCACGACACGAAGGGGCCGCCGCTGGTCGTCAGCGGCGGCCCCTCGTGTTCTTCGGCGGTCGTTCGGCAGTCGTTGCTCAGGAGACCGCCGGTTGAGACTGCGCCGAGGACGTCGCGTCGGAAGCGCCGACGGCGTGACCCGTGACGACGCGCCACACGGCAGCGGCGTCCGCCGGGCTCTCGTCGCCGCGCCAGGCCACGTGACCGTCGGGACGCACCAGCGTGAACCGGGTGCGGTAGAGGTCGGCGAGCTCCTGGCCGAGGGCCTCCCGCCGCACGGGTACCCCCATCGCGCGTCCGGTCTCGAGCAGCTCGGCGCTGTCGGCCTCCTCGCTGCCGAGGTCGACCAGGACGAAGCCCTCGCCGTAGAGGTCGAGCACCGACCGGCCGTCGGGCAGCCACGCGTGCGGAGCCCGGTGCCCGGGTCGGTTGGTGGGCTCGTAGACCCGGTAGTCGTCGGCCGGCGCCGGGGATCCGTCGCTCACGCAGATCGGGGAGTCCTCGTAGCGGTAGCCCAGGATCACGCCCTTGGACTCCCACTCCGCCCGCGTGGCCGCCATCAACTCCTCGCCGACCTCTCGGCGCAGCACGTCGCCGTCCTCCCCGGGTTCGAGGAGCCCGCCGAGATCCTTGGTGCTGTACCACCCACGGAAGTTCGAGGTCGCGGCCTGCGTGTTGCGCAGCGCGATCGGTCGGCGCTCGACCTCGTAGGACTCCAGGAGCCCCTGACCGCCCCAGCCGCGCAGGACGGCGTCGAGCTTCCAGCCGATGTCGACCGCCTCGCCGATCCCGGTGTTGGCCCCGAAGCCCCCGGTGGGGGACATCGTGTGGGCGGAGTCGCCCACCAAGAACACCGGCCCGGCGCGGTAGCTGTCGGCCACCAGCTGCGAGCGACGCCACGGCGCGATCGAGAGGATGTCGAACTCCAGCTCCTCCCCCAGCACCCGGCGCATCACGGACTCCACGTCGAGCGCCTCGAGATCGAGCCTCTCCTTGCCCGCCATGTAGGTGAAGCGCCACAGGTCCATGCCGTCGACGACGGTGAGGTTGCCGACCGGACCGTCGGGCGAGATGAAGATGAAGCGGGCAGCCTGGTGCTCGCCGACCTTCTCCAGCAGGCCCGGGCAACGGAAGAAGACGCCCACCGAGTAGTTGAGCAGCTCGATGCCCGACATCTCGATGCCCAGCCGCGTGCGGGTCGCACTGGCCGCGCCGTCGCACGCCAGTGCGTAGCGGGCGGTGACCTCACGCTCCTGCCCCGTCGCGGCGTCCGCGTAGCGCACGAGGACCGTGCCGTCGGCGGCCACCTCGACGTCACCCACCCGCGCGCCGTAGCGGATCTCGACCGACTCCTGGGAGGCCGCGGCCCGCGCCAGGATCGGGTCCATCCACATCTGGGGGCACCGCTGGCGCCGCTCCGGGCTCTCCGGGGGCGTGCCCATCTCGCCCAGCGGCGGGTAGTGCTCGCGGATCAGCTGGTAGCCGCCGAACCCGGTGCTGAACACGATGTCGAGGTCGTAGTCGTCGGGGAAGCCGCAGTTGCGTACGTCCTCGACCGTGCCCCACCGACGATGGAACTCCATGGTGCGCATCGAGATGCCACCGGCTCGGGGGTGGTCCACGGTGCCGTCGCCCTCGTCCAGCACGACGACCGACTGGCCGCGCACCCCCAGTTCCACGGCGCTCGCGAGACCCACCGGTCCCGCGCCGATCACGACTACTGCGGCGTCGAGCATGTGCCTACCCTCCTGAGCGATGTCTGTCTCTGTTGACAGTAATCAGTAGAATGTTTACTGTCTAGGGCGTCACAATGTCGAACGTCACATGCGTGCGCTCGAGTCAAGCTCGCGCCGGTCGGTGACGCAATCAGGAAGATGGCGATCTGCATGAAGGCAGCCCTGTTCACCGGCGACACCGCCAGCCTGACCATCGAGGAGGTCGAGCTGGACGCCGACACGCTGGGCGAGCACGACGTCCGCATCGAGGTCGGCGCCACCGGCGTGTGCCACAGCGATCTCTCGGCCCTGCACGGAACCTTCGGTCCGATGCACAACCCCTCGATCCTGGGTCACGAGGGCGCTGGCCGCGTCGTCGCGGTGGGCTCGGGCGTCTCCCGCACCCGGGTCGGCGACCGCGTCATCACCACCTTCATCCCGGCCTGCGGCGAGTGCTTCTTCTGCGTGCGCGACCAGTCGAACCTGTGCGAGCTCAACGCGGTGCTCCGCGGCCGCGGCATCGGCCGCGCGATCCGCGAGGACGGCAGCGCCGCGCGGGCCTTCTGCAATCTCGGCACGTTCGCCGAGGAGATGATCGTGCACGAGGCCAATGTGGTCACCGTGCAGACCGACCTCCCCGACGAGCAGCTGGCCCTGGTCGGCTGCGGCGTCACGACCGGCGCCTGCGCCGTCTTCAACACCGCGCAGGTGCGTCCCGGCAGCACCGTGGCCGTCATCGGCTGCGGCGGCGTCGGCCAGGCGGTCATCCAGGCCGCCCGCATCTCCGGGGCCGCGCGGATCTTCGCCGTCGACCCGGTGCCGTTCAAGCGCGAGTCGGCCCGTTCCTTCGGCGCGACCGACCTGATCGACCCGGCGGCCGCCGACCCGGTCGAGCAGCTTCGCCAGGCCACCGACGGGCGCGGCGTCGACTACGTCTTCGAGGTCGTCGGACGCCCCGAGACCGTCGTCCAAGCCCACACCGCCGCCCGTTTCGGCGGTGCCGTGGTGCTTATCGGCGCCGGTCTGCCCGGCCAGCAGGTGGCCTTCGACCTGTTCGCCCTGCACCGGGAGAAGAAGCTCCTGGGCTGCGGCTACGGCTCGGCGCAGGTACGCCGCGACATCCCGCGCCTGGTGGCGTTGGCCGAGTCCGGTCAGCTCGACCTGGGCTCGATGGTCTCGCGCACGATGACCCTGGGTCAGGTCAACGAGGCCTTCACCGCGATGTCGTCGGGCGACGTCGTCCGATCCGTTCTCGTCGGCGCCTGAGCGTCGACTCCCCCCGGGAGGAGCACACATGAGCACGCACGAGGGATCCGTCGCCTGGGCGCGCGAGTACGCCGGCCGCGGGCACGGCCACTGGATCGATGCGGCCTGGGTGCCGGCGACCGGAGCCACGCTCGACGTCGTCGACCCCGGTCGGGGCGAGGTGATCGGGGCCATCGCGGCCGGGGACGCCGCCGTCGTCGACCGGGCCGTCGCCTCCGCCCGCGCCAGCTTCGAGGCCGGCTCGTGGGCCGGTCTCTCCGGCACGGCGCGCTCGACGGTGCTGCTGGGCATCGCCGACGAGATCGCCGCCGACGCCGAGAACCTGGCCCACCTCGAGGCGCTCGACAACGGCATGCCCCTGGCCTCGGCCCGGGGCCACGTGGCCAACGCGGTCCAGGCGTTCCGCTACTACGCGGGCATGGCCGACAAGATCTTCGGCCACACCAGCCAGATCCAGGCCCGCGGGCACCAGTTCCTGGGCTACTCCCTCAAGGAGCCGATCGGCGTCGCCGCCCTGGTCGTGCCCTGGAACGCCCCACTGCGCCAGACCGTCTACAAGGTGGCGCCCGCGCTGGCCGCCGGCTGCTCGATGGTGCTCAAGCCCGCCGAGGAGACCTCGCTCTCCGGGCTGCGGCTCGCCGAGCTGCTGCACCGGGCCGGCGTGCCGTCCGGGGTCTTCAACGTCATCACCGGCGAGGGCGTCCCGGTCGGCTCCGGCCTGGCCGAGCACCCCGGCGTCGACAAGCTCTCCTTCACCGGCTCCACCGAGGTGGGTCGCAGCATCGTCGCGGCCTCCGCCGGGAACCTCAAGAAGCTGACCCTCGAGTTGGGCGGCAAGTCCCCGCTGATCCTCTGCGCGGACGCCGACCTCGACCGAGCGGCCCCCACGGTGGCGATGTCCATCTTCGGCAACAGCGGTCAGGTCTGCAGCGCGGCTTCGCGCCTCATCGTGCACCGCTCGATCCACGACGAGGTCGTGGAGCGCGTCTCCGCCTTCGGTCGCACGCTCCGGCTGGGCTACCACGACCAGGAGGTCGACCTGGGGCCGCTGGTCTCGGCCAAGCAACTCTCCCGGGTCAGCTCCTACGTGGACGGCGGCGTGGCCGCCGGAGCCGAGATCGTGGGCGGGCGCCCCGAGGGCGTCCCCGGTGACGGCTACTTCTACGCCCCCACCGTGCTCGCGGGCGTCGAACCGACCATGGCCGTGGCCCGTGAGGAGATCTTCGGCCCCGTCCTCGCGGCATTGGCCTTCGACGAGGTCGACGAGGCCGTGGCCCTGGCCAACGACACCGCCTTCGGCCTCGCCGGGAGCGTGTTCACCCGCGACGTCGGTCGCGCGCATGCCATGGCGGCACGGATCCGCGCTGGCCGCGTCGGCATCAACGTGCACGGCATCACCGACTTCACCATGCCCGGCGGGGGGTACAAGGAGTCCGGCTGGGGCCGCGAGAACGGTCCGGCCGCCCTCGACCCCTACCTCGAGACCAAGGCCGTCTTCACCGCGTTGGACGGCTGATCGTCACGACTCGCGTTACACTCCGCTGACTGACAGGAGTTGATTGTCGACAGCGGAGGTCTGCATGTCCCTGGGTTCGGACGACGTGACGGCCCCCCACGGCCGCCTGACGCGCATGCCCTTGCGCGAGCAGGCGGTCGGGGTGCTGCGCGACATGGTGGTCTCGGGGGTTCTCGGCCCGGGTGACCGCATCAACGAGGCCGACCTCGCCTCCCAGCTCGGCATCAGCCGCGGGCCCCTGCGCGAGGCGATCCAGCGCCTCGGCGCCGAGGGATTCGTGGAGTTCCGCCAGAACCGGGGCGCGTTCGTTCGTTCGTTGAGCCCCGAGGACGTCCGGCACATGTACGAGGTGCGCGAGCTGATCGAGGTCAAGGCCGCCTCCCTGGCCGCCCAGAACGCGACCGAGGAGGGCGTCGAGGAGATGCGTCGACTCATCGCCGCCACCGACGAGGTGCTGCGCACCGACACCACCGGCGCCTACCCCACCGAGTACGACCTGCACGCCTTGGTGCTGGAGCTCTCGGGCAACCCGCAACTCCAGCGCATCGGCACCGACCTGCAGGTGCAGGTGCGGCTGGCACGGGTGCGCTCCGGGCGGTCGCCCGAGCGGGCCCGCGAGGCGCTCACCGAGCACCTGCAGATCATCTCGGCGATCGCCGATCGCGACCCACGCCGAGCCGGTCGCGAGATGCGAGCACACCTGCGGCGCGCCCTGGACACGCTCACGGCCTAGGTCGGTGCCCCTCAGGCAGGCTCCTCCGCAGCGGTCTCGGCCAAGCCCATGGCCCGTAGGACGCGCTCGGTGTCGGCACCTTGGGGCACCGGTGGCATCGGACGCCGCGGCACCGATCGACCGAGGTGGATGGGCACGCCGATGCCTCGGTAGACGCCGTCGTCGATGAAGAGGTCGCGGTGCACCACCTGCGAGGCGCTCATGGCGTCGGGGATCGGGTTGACCGGGCTCGCGGGCACTCCCACGCCGTTGAGCTCCTTGGTCAGCGTCTCGGGATCCTGGGCCGAGATGAGCGGACCGATGATGTCGGCCAGCTCGTCGACGTGCTGCAACCGCGCCACGTTCGAGTTGAAACGGGGGTCCTCGACCACCTCGGGCCGGCCCAGGATCGTCATCAGCGAGCGGAACTGCCGCTCGTTGCCGGCGCAGAGGAAGAACTCGCCGTGCTCGGTCTCGAAGGTCTGGTAGGGAGCCACCGCGGGATGCGCGTCGCCGGTCCGCTTCGGTGCGATGTCGTCCATCGCCCACATGACCGAGTGCGGCAGCAGCAGCGAGACCACCGAGTCCAGCAACGTGATGTCGCAGAACTGACCCCGCCCGGAGGTGTCGCGCTCGCGGAGGGCCAGCAGCACCGCGCTGAAGGCCATGTTGGCCGCCACGATGTCGACGATGGGGACGCCCACGCGCAGGGAGCCCCTGTCCGCGTAGCCGTTGACGCTCATGAGCCCGCCGTAGGCCTGCAGCACGGCGTCGTACCCGGGCAGCCCGCCCATCGGCCCGTCGCCGCCGAACCCACTGATGCGGCAGTACACGAGCCGGGGCGCGCGTGCGGCCAGGATCTCCTCGTAGCCGAGCCCCCACCGCTCCATGGTGCCGACCTTGAAGTTCTCGATGAGCACGTCGGCCTCGTCGATCAGGCGCGCGAGCACCTCACGGTCGCGGGGCGTGCCCAGGTCGAGGACGACATTGCGCTTGTTGCGGTTCAGCCCGTAGTAGTAGCCGCTGGAGGCGCCGTCCGGGGACAAGCGCCCCCACAGCCGGGTGTCGTCGCCCGCGGGGCTCTCGACCTTCACCACCGAGGCCCCGTGGTCGGCCAGCATCTGCCCGCAGTAGGGCCCGGCCACGATGCGGCTCATATCGAGCACCTTGACGCCTTCGAGGATGCCCCGGGCGTCCGGGTCGTCGGGCCAGGCACTGACCCCGGTACGGGTCGCTGCTTCGTCGATGGTCACGTTGCTCTTCCCTCCTGCTCGGGCTCGTCGCTCCCGGTGATCACGGTCCACACGTCGGGACCGGCGGCGACCGTCTCGGCCACCACCTGCGCCCAGGCGGTCTCGTCCCCGTACTCGTCTCGCCACGACCACAACCGCGTCGTGGCCCTCCCCAGCGGGTATTCCGTGGTCCAGCCCATCGCGCCGTGCAGCTGGTGCCCCGCGGCGGCCACCTCGCGCACGGAGGAGGACGCCTCGCAGGCGGCGACCGCGCACAGCAGCGCGGCCCGCGAGTCCTCCGCGTCGAGCGCGGCCGCGGCGGCGTCGGTGACCACGCGCGCCCGGGTCACCTCGCCGGCTACCAGGGCGGTGCGCTGCTGCACGGCCTGCAGAGCGGCCAGAGGCCGTCCGAACTGGATCCGTTCGCGGGTGTAGTCGAGCGTGCGGCTCAAGACAGCGGAGGCGGCACCGGCGATCTGCGACGCCCGGGCCAGACCCGCCAGCCGTCGGACCTCGTCCGGGCCGAGGTCCGGCGCAGGCGCCCAGGCCGTGGCCCGCACGGCCTCGAGGTGCCAGGTGTCTCGGGGTTCTCCCGCCAGGTTGCGACCCTGCTCCAGGTCGTCGGAGGCGGGACTCGCCAGGACGGCCACCAGGCCCCCCGTCCCGGCCTCCCCGGCTACCGAGACCACCACGTGGTCGCTGTCGCGCAGCCAGGGCACCCGCCGCAGTGGCCCGCTCAAGCACAGATGCTCACCCTCGACCCGGACGTCGAGCTCGACGCCGGCGATCGTGGCGGTCACCACTCCCCCGGGCCAGGGCAGTGAGCCCGCGGCCAACAGCGGGGCGGCCAGCATCGCCGCGTCGGCGAGAGGCATGGGGAGCAGGGCACCGGCCCGGACCACGGCCGCGGCCTCGCGCAGGCCGCCTCCCGACCCGCCGAGCGACTCGGGCAGGGCCAGGGACACCAGGCCCAGGTCGCACAGAACCTTCCACGACGACGCGTCGAGTCCGTGCTCGCCCACGGCGGACGGCTGAGCGGGGCCTGCCTGCCCGGAATCGGACCTGGACACCACGTCGAGGACGAGATCCTCGATCTCGAGGAGGTGGTCGCTCATCAGCGCAGCCCCTTGACGATGATCGAGCGGAGCACCTCGTTGGCGCCACCGCGCAGGGTGAAGGCAGGGGCTCGTAGCACCGCCTGCGCCAGGAGCCCCGTCAGGCCGGCGGCATCGGGGTCGAGCTCGGCGTCGACCGCCCGACGCACCTCGTCGACGAGGTGTTGTTCGAAGAGCGTGCCGGAGTCCTTGACCATCGCCGCGGCCACGGCCGGGTCACCGCCGTCTTGGATCACCTCGGCCACCGCGCGCGACATCTCGCGCAACGCGATCACGCGACTGACCACCGGCCCGATCGCGTCGCGAGGGCCTAGCGACGTCGCCTCCCGGCGGCGAGCGGCGTCCCAGGCGCGCAGCAGGGGCATGGTGGTGAGCAGGCGCTCGGGGCCCGACCGCTCGTAGGCGAGCTCGGCGGTGACCTGGGCCCAGCCGGCCCCCTCCTGGCCGAGCAGGGCTGCCTCGGGGATCCATGCGTCGTCGAGGACGACCTCGTTGAAGTGTGATCCGCCGTCGATGGTGTGCAGCGGCTTGACGTGGATGTCGGGGTGCGGCAGGTCGACGACGAACTGTGAGAGACCGGCGTGCCGTGTCTCGGAGTCCGCGGTGCGGGCGAGCACCAGCGCGTTGGTCGCCCGGTGGGCGCCGCTGGTCCAGACCTTCGTCCCGCGCAGTCGCCAGCCGCCGCCCTCGCGACGGGCCCGGGTGCGGATCGAGGCGAGGTCGGACCCGGCATCGGGCTCGCTCATGCCGATGGCGAAGAGGCGCTCGCCGGCGGCGATGCCCGGCAGCAGGCGTTCTCGCTGGGCCGGCGTGCCGTGCTTGAGGATGGCCGGCGCCATCTGTCGGTCGGCCACCCAGTGCGCCGCCACCGGCGCGCCACTGGCCAGCAGCTCCTCGAGCACGACGTACCGCTCGGCCTGGGTGCGCCCGTGGCCGCCGTACTCGACGGGCACGGTCATCCCGACCAGGCCCCGGCCGCCCAGGGCGCGACTGAACTCCGGGTCGATGCCCGACTGCCAGCCGTCCACAGCCGGCACGAACGCGCCGGCCCGGCGCTGCGCCTCGAGGAACGAGCGGACCTCGAGGCGCAACTCGCGCAGTGAGCCCTCCTCGGCCCCGGCGGCCGCCAGGCGTGTGGGTGCGATGCTCACGCCTCACCCAGCCTGAGTCCGGGCTCGTCGGAGAGCAGGCGAGCCGGGCCTCGTGCGTACTCGTCGCTCTTGGAGTCGAACCAGTCCTTGCGCACCAGCGACTGGCGCTCGGTCCAGGAGACGAAGGGCCCGGCCTCGTCGGCACTCCCGTCGGCCAGTGAGGAGAGTGCCGAGCGCACCGCACGGATGCTGACGATGAGCGGCAGGTTCGCGTAGAGAGCGATGCTGAAGCCCAGCTCCTGCATCTCGGCTCGCGTCGGCTCGGGCGTCTTGCCACCCTGCACCAGGTTGAGCACCTTGGGCCCCGGCACCTCCGCGGCGATGGTGCGGATCTCGGCCTGCGACTGGGGTGCCTCCACGAACACGATGTCGGCGCCGGCGTCGCGGAAGGCGTTGCCCCGCTCGATGGCGTCGGCGAGCCCGTGGGTGGCCCGGGCATCGGTGCGGGCCACGATCAGCAGGTTCGGGTCCGAGCGGGCGTCGACCGCCGCCCCCACCTTCTCCAACATCTCCTCGAGCGGCACGATCGACTTGCCCTCGAAGTGACCACACCGCTTGGGGAAGGTCTGGTCCTCGATCTGGATCGCGCTGGCCCCGGCGTGCTCCAGGGTGCGCACGGTGTGCCAGGTGTTCATGGCGTTGCCGAACCCGGTGTCGGCGTCGACGATGAGGGGGATGTCGACGACATTGCTGATCGCCTGCACGTGCATGGCCAACTCGCTGAGCGAGAGCAGGCCGATGTCGGGCATGCCGAGGTAGGTGTTGGCGATGCCGGCTCCGGTGACGTAGCTGGCCTCGAAACCCTCCTCCTCGATCATCCTCGTCGTCAGGGCGTTGGGCCCGCCGGGGACCACGACCGTGCGTCCGGAGTCGACGATCTCTCGCATCCTCGCGCGCATCTGCGCGTAGCTGCTCACCGACGGCTCCGGCCGTGGTCCAGGACGGGGGCTTCCTGGTGGTATCTCATGGTTCGCCTTCCGATCGAGCTGGGTGTGGACGGCGAGCAGCCGCTCAGGGCTGCTCCTGCACGGGCTCGGCGATGTCGTCGTACTCCAGGCGCAGGGCGCGGCACATGGTCGCGGACTGCACGTAGGTGGTCACCATGAACGTCAGCTCGAGCAGGGCAAGGTCGCCCAGCTCCTCGCGCAGCGCCTCGAAGCGGGTGTCGGTGACCCGGCCACCGTTGGCGACCAGGTCGTCGGTGTAGCCCAGGACCATCCGCTCCAGGCGCGAGTAGCACTCGGCCTCGCCCCACTGGCGGACGGGATCGATGCGCTCCTCCTCGACGCCGACGCGACGCAGGAGCTTGCAGTGCTGGGAGTAGACGAAGATCGAGCCGCACAACCAGCCGGTGCGGGCCAGGGCGAGCTCGCGCAGCACCGGGTCGAGGGCGCGGTCCTCACTGAACTGCCAGGCGTGCCTGTCGAGCATCAGCTCGAAGAGCTGCTCGTCGAGGGCGAAGGTGGTCCACCAGGTGCCGGGTGTGCCGCCCTTGGTACCGGGCTGGGCGACCGGGTCGCGATCCTCGAAGTGCTTGGCGTAGGTGGCGAGGACGCGCTCGGAGGTGATGTCCGCACGCGAGGTCTGCTTCAGTCTGGGCATGGGTTGCCTTTCGTCGATCGTGGGTGGCCGGGCACCGGGCCTCGGACACGTCTCATCGGGCGGCGTCGCTCGGACGCGCGCCGAGGTCCGTCTCGGCGGCGCCGAGAGGAAAGAGTTGGGCGAACGAGGCGCGGAGGTGCTTGCGCATCGCCCGGTTGGCTCGGCGGCTGTCGCGGGCCGTGATGGCCGAGAGGATCTCGCGATGCTCGGCCAGCGCCTGGCGCGCCCGGTCGGGGGCTCGTCCCGCCGTCATCCGGGCCAGCTTGACCTGGTTCTGCAGATCGCTGCCGATGCGTCGAAGCTCGGAGTTGTCGGCCATCTCCAACACGAGCTCGTGTAGGTCGAGCTCGGGCGGGTACGCCGCGTCGGAACCCTGACTCAGCAGCTCGTCGGTCACCTGCAGCATCTCCCGCAGGCGCCCGATACCCGTCTCGCTGGCCCGCGCCGCGGCGAGCTCGGCCGCGCGCACCTCGATCAGCTCGCGCACCTCGTAGAGATGCCGGATCTGTTCGGGGCTCATGGTGCGTACGAACGCTCCGCGGTTGAGCCGGAACTCCACGAACCCCTCGGCTCCGAGGCGTTGGATGGCCTCGCGCAGGGGGCCACGACTGATGCCGAGCCGGGCGGCCAGCTCGGCCTCGTTGATGCGCTCACCGCCTCGCAGTGCGCCGGTGACCACCATGTCGCGCAGGACGCCGACGGCCTGGTCACGCAAGGGCAGACGATTGAGCGGCTCGGTCAGCCGAGCCGCCCCCGACCGCTCCTCGTCGAATTGCATGACCACGTCCTGAATGTAAATCGCTGGCACTCATCTGTCAACAGTTTGCTATCTGGTCGCGGGCTCGGGCGACCGTACGGGACCGGGCGTACCCCGCAGCGCTCACGCCGGGACCACCTCGCTGTGGAACGCGGTCCAGCAGTGCGGGCAGTAGGACTGCCGGAACACGACCTTGCTGTCGATCCACGCCGATGCGTCGGCGTAGATCCGCGGGCCTCCCTCGGTGGCCGCCCCGACGTACGCCGGCAGGTGCTCGAGGTAGTCGTCGGCCGTGCCCTCGAGGGCACCCTGGCAGTGGGTGCACCACAGTGCGCCCGCGTCGTCCTGCCGGGCGTTGCTGCTGATGGATCGGGCCTGGGTGCTCATCGCGCTGCCACCGCCTTCTCGCGTCGCTCGTTCTTGATCTGCTCTCGTCGCGCCGTCGTGCCGGCCTCGTCGAGTTCGCCGTCGACCAGCACGACTCCGTAGATGTCGTGCGCCGCCTGCGGTGAGACGCGCAGCTCGGCGACGTCGTGGACCACGAGTCCGGGGTCTCGCGAGACCGGGTCGCCGTAGCCGCCACCGCCCTGCCAGAGCATCACGTGGACGTCACGCGGGCCCAGCACGGTCTCCTCCTCGCAGCTGAGGATCTCGGTGGTGCCGCCCATCTCCTCGACGGCCGCGGGGATCCGTCCCTCGGCGAAGACCCGGGCCAGCTCGCCCTCGCGCACGGCGATGTCGAGCTGGGTGTTGCCCGGGTAGCCACCGGCCAACCCCGTGTTCTGCGAGACCGCCTTGCCCGACCCCGAGACGACCTGCCCCATCGGCACCTCGGTGTTGTGGGGGATGATCGCGAGCGACGCGGTCACGCCGCCGCGGTAGCGCCCGGCGCCACCGGTGTCGGTCTCCTCGCGACGCCACAGGTAGAGGATGGGCGCACTGAACTCCATCATCTCCACGTCGGGCATCCGCCCCATGGGGATGCTGAGGATGCCGCCGGAGTCGGTGCCGTCTCGGTCGACGCCCGCCCCGCATCCGGCACCCATGGCGTCGGTGAGCATGGTGGCGAAGGGCTGTCCCGCGCCGTCGAGCCCGGCCAGGACGCACAGATCCCAGGTGCCGCAGCCCTTGGCGGTCGTGTGGTCGTGCAGACCCTCGGAGCCATCGGTCATCTTCGACAAGCACTCCTCCACCACGTTGATGGTGCAGAAGCTCGCCGCGACCGACGCCTTGCCCACGGCCGCCGGGAAGTCGGCGTTGTTGAGCGTGCCGGGCTCGGAGGTCACCGTGATGGCGCGCCACATACCGCCGGTCGCCCACGGGATGTCGTGGCCGAGGTTCATGATGATGCCCGCCACCAGCGCCCCGTGCAGGCCGGCGTAGGTGCAATTGATCATGCCCGCCTCGGGCGAGGTGCCGGTGAAGTCGAAGTGCATCTCCGTGCCGGTCTTGGTCAGCGTGCACCGCACCTCGTGCAGGTTGCGGTCGCCGGTGTGGCTCTGCTCCTGGAAGCTCGAGGCGGTCCAGGTGCCGTCGGGGGCCAGCGCCAGCTTGGCGCGCAGCTTGGCCTCGGCGTCGTCGAGCTGGCGGGCCATCGTGGCCTTGACCGTGTCGGCGCCGTAGCGCTCGACGAGCTCGAGGACGCGCTCGCGCCCGACCCGGTTCGCGCCGATCTTGGCGCGCAGGTCCAAGGCGACGACCTTGGGCATCCGCGAGCGCCGCAGGTAGACGTCCTCGACGTCGTCTTGGATCTCGAAGTTCCGCACGATGCGCACGGGCGGCGTCGGCAGCGACTCCATGAAGACGTCCTCGGCGCGCGGCGTCCAGCTGCCTGGCGAGGCCCCGCCGAGGTCGATCTGGTGGGCCATCGAGGCGGTCCAGGCGAACAGCTTGCCGTCGTGGAAGATCGGCGCGATCACGGCCACGTCGTTTTGGTGGATCGCCCCGCCGATCCACGGGTCGTTGCACAAGAACATGTCGCCGTCGCGGATGCCGCTCGGGCCGCGGTGCTCCAGGATCCAGCGGATCGCGAGGTCGATGCTCGTGGCGAGTGAGAGCGAGTAGGGACCGACCTGCACCACGTCGCCGATCTCGTTGGTGATCACGACACCGATGTCGTTGCAGTCGGTGACGACCAGCGAGCCGGACATGCGGTTGAGCGCCTGCCCCATCCGCTCGGTGGTCGCCCACAAGCGGTGGCGCACGACCTCGGCCGTGAGCGCGTCGAGCTCGTCGAAGGACGGGTCGTGCTGGTGCAGCTCCAGCGAGTCCGGCAGCGCGGCCAGGACCGCCTCCCGCGAGGCCAGACCTCGCTGGGTGAAGACTTCAGAGCCCGGAACCGGGAACGCCATGGTTCTTCTCCTCGCGGTAGGTGATGACGACGTTGCCGAGGCGGTCCACCGTGGCGGTGGCCCCTCCCGGGACGACGACGGTGGTCGAGGGCGCCTCGATGATGGCGGGCCCCTCCAGTACGTGGCCGGCAGCCAGCGCGGTGTAGGCGTACACCGCGACCTGCTGCCAGCCGGCGCGGGCGTCGAGCATCGCGCGCCGGTGGGTCTTGACCTCCGGGGAGTGCGACTGCGCCTCGGCGGCCTGGGGCAGGTCGGGCTTGTAAGGCAGCACGCCCACGCCGTAGACCCGGTAGGTGATGGCCTGGACGCCCGCGTCGGCGAAGCCGGTGCCACTGCCGTACAGCGTGCTGTAGCGGTCCTCGAAGGCGTCGACGATGCCGCGGACCGACTCCTCGGTCAGCTCGCCGTCGGGGATCGGGGTCGGCACCTCCCAGATCTGGGCCGTGTACCGGACATCGGCCTCGCGGCTCGTGCGGATCTCCTTGTAGGTCAGCCCCTGGGCCTCGAGCTGCTCGCGCACCTCGGCCTCGAGCTCTTGCAGGTGCTTGGTCAGCCGAGCCGGGTCGGCGGGCAGGGCCATGGGGTCGGAGCGTTCCGCGGTGACCAGCACGTCGGCGTTGGCCAGTCCGTAGGCGGAGAAGGTGGAGCTGGTCGGGCCGAGCGGCACCAAGATGCCCTGGGATCGCAGGTCGCGTCCGTAGGCTGCGCAGTGGATCGGGCCCGAGCCGCCGAAGGCGTAGATCATGAAGTCGCGCGGGTCGAAGCCGGCGCCCACGACCTCGGTGCGTACCAGGTCGGCGGTCTGGGCGTTCTGGATCTCGAAGATGGCGGCCGCGGCGTCCTCGACCGAGAGTCCCAGGGGATCGCCGATGTGGGTCGCGATCGCCGCTCGCGCCTTCTCCACGTCGAGGGTCTTCGCGCCGCCGAGGAAGTAGTCCGGGTTGAGGATGCCGAGCACCAGGTTGGCGTCGGTGACGGTGGGCTCCTCGCCACCCATCCCGAAGCACGCCGGGCCCGGCTTGGCGCCGGCGCTGCGCGGACCCACGTGCAGGTTGTTGTTGGCGTCGAGCGAGGCGATCGCGCCACCACCGCTGCCGATCGTGGCCACCTTGGCCATCGGGGTGCTGATGCGGTACTGGTCGAGCACGGTCGAGGACTCCATGACCGGCTCGCCGTCGACCACCATGCCGACCAGGAACGTGGTGCCCCCGATGTCGGTGGAGATGATGTTCTCGTGGCCCAGCTGCGAGCCCAGCTTGCGGGCACCGGCCACGCCGCCGGTCAGCACCGAGCCGATGGTCGTGATCGCCACCTTGGGCGCCTCCGCGGCCGCGATGGTGCCGCCCGAGCCCTGCATGATCAGCAGTGGCCCCTCGAGGCCACGGTTCTCCAGCTCCGCCTGCAGCGGGGCGAGGTAGTCGCGCAGCATCGGCCCCACCTGGGCGTTGAGCAGGGTGGTCACGCTGCGTGGGTACTCGCGGATGCGCGGGCTGATATCACTGGAGAGCACCACGAAGACCTCGGGCGCCATCTCCTCGATGATCTCGCGCACGCGGTGCTCGTGGCTGGGGTTGCGGAAGGACCACAGCAGCGAGACCGCGATCGAGGTGACGCCCTGCTCGAGCAGATCGCGCACGTCGGCGCGCAGGGCCTCCTCGTCGAGCGTGACGACCACCGAGCCGTTGAGGTCGATGCGCTCCACGGCCTCCTTGACCTGGCGCTTGGGAACCAGCGCCTTGGGCTTGCGGGTGCGCTTGACCGCCTGGATCTCCTCGGCGCCCTTGCCGGCGTAGCGACCCTCGATGTTCATGATGAAGATCGCGTCGCGGTGGCCCTTGGTGGTGATGAAGCCGGTGGTGGCGACCGCACCGGTGACCAGGGCGTTGAGGGTCGAGGTGGTGCCGTGGGCGATGTAGCTGGTCTGCCCCAGCAGCTCGGCGGTGCTCACCCCCATGCTGGCGCTCAGGGCGTCGATCGAGTCGAGCACCCCCTGCCCGAAGTCCGGCGGGGTCGACGGCGCCTTCGCCGAGTACAGATTGCCGTCGAGGTCGGCTGCGACGGCATCGGTGAAGGTGCCTCCGACATCGATACCTAGAACGTAGACCACCGGGAGCTCCTCTAGCTGGGATGGTTGTGCCGCTGACTGACGCGCGTGGGGCGCGATCGGAGCCTGATGTGTCCGGCGCCACACGCCAAGGATTTTCTACGCGGTCAACTGCTTTCTGTCAACAGTCTGCGCAACACGTAGGGCCGGGCGTGGTCGACACCTTCTACCGGCGGGCCGACCAACGCCCCCCACCACCCGGGGCCGGGGCCCGCCCGCTGGCGCGCGGGGCGCCTTGTGGCCGCCCGCCACGGCCGGATGGGCGGGGCTCCCTCCCCGCGGTGGGTCAGCCCCGGGGAACCGCCACCAGGCGCCCCAGGATCTCGTGGCGGCGCAGCCGCTCCAGTCCCTCGCCGATCTCGTCGAAGCCGATCTCGGTCACGACCGGGTCCAGGCCCTCCTCGAGCAGCCGCCAGTAGGCCTGCAGATCCTCCGTGGTCGCGCCCTGGTGGCCGCGCAGGGTCACCTTGTAGCGCGTGAGGTGGCCCGTCTTGATCGTGGCCTGGGGCTGACCGGCGCCGATCAGGATCACCGTGCCCTCCTCTCGGACCGTCTCGACTGCGGCCTGGACGGTGCTCTCGAAGCCGGCGAAGTCGCAGATGACGTCGAGGTCGAGGCCCGCGAAGCTGCGCGCGTCCTCGAAGACCTCCGTGGCGCCCCAGCCCGGTGCCTTCTCGTGCAGCACCGTGCGCGGCTCGGCCGCGTAGACCTCCGCACCGAGCCGCTTGGCGATCTGGAGACCGCTGATGCCCAGTCCACCGAGCCCGATGATGCCCATCCTCAGCCCGGGCGCGGCGCCGCCCTTCACCGCCACGGCGTGGTAGGCGATCATGCCGGCGTCGCCGCCGACCGCGAGGTGGCTGAACGGCACGCCCTCCGGCGCCTTGGCCACGTGCTCCACCGGCGCCGCGAGATAGGGCGCAAAGCCGCCCTGGTAGGCGAACGAGGGGCCGAACGCCCCCGAGCGCAGCCCGACGCTGTCGCCGACGGCGAGGTCACTGACACCCTCGCCGACCTCGGTGATCACGCCGGCGATCTCATGGCCCAGCGTCATCGGGATCTCGGCGAGCAGCCCGGCGTCGATCGAGCCGTCGAGGAAGCCCACGTCGGTGTGACAGAGCCCGGAGCCCTTGACCTCGACGACGACCCAGCCGGGGCCGGCGGTCGGCTCCGGTACGTCCTCGTGCGAGATGGGCTCGCCGGGGGCGGTGAAACGCCATGCCTTCATGTTGTGCTCCTACCTTCGGTGCTGCTGGGACTGTGCTGCTGGGAATGTGCTGCGGGTGAGCGTGCTGCCCAGGTCTCGGATTCGCTGCGGGGCCGGCGCTGCGCCGGGTCGGTCACGCGCGCAGGCTCGGCCACACCGGCGCGCGCTTCTCGGCGAACGCCCGGGCGCCCTCGAGGCGGTCCTCGCCCGTGAGGAGTCCGGCGAAGTGCTGGTCCTCGATGTCGAGGGCGAGCTCGAGGGGCCGCCCCCACCCCTCCACCATGGCCCGCTTGGCTGCGGCCAGCGCCGTGGGCGCCCCCGCGGTGAGCTCGCGGGCCAGCGTCCAGGCCCCCTCGCGCGCGTCGTCGACGAGGCGATCGACGACGCCCAGGGCGAGCGCCTGATGCGCGTCGACGCGCCGGCCCGTCATGACGAGCTCGGCAGCCGGGCCCCAGCCCGTGCGCCGGGAGAGCAGCTGGGTGCCCCCGCCGCCGGGAATGATCCCGACCCTCACCTCGGGCAGACCGAAGACGGCCGTGTCGTCGCAGACGATGAAGTCGGCGCCCAGGGCGAGCTCGAAGCCGCCCCCCAGGCAATACCCGCTGACCGCGGCCACGACCGGGATGTCCGCGCGCAGGAAGGAGCGGTAGGCGGCGATCATCGCCGGCCGCGCCGCCTCGAACTGCTGCGCCGTGAGCGCGCCGCGCTCCTTGAGGTCGGCCCCCACACAGAAGGCGCGGGTCGAGGACGACGTCAGCACCAGCACCCGAGCCCGAGTTCGGCGGGCCTGGGCGACGGCATCGGCCAGCGCGTCGAGCATCGGCAGGCTCAGCGCGTTGAGCGCCTCGGGGCGGTCGAGGGTCACCTCGGCGACGCCGTCGTCGACCTCGGTGACGCGCACCTGCGCGGTGCCGACGCTCACATGTCCGCCAAGGTGAGCACGCGTCGCGAGAAGAGCCAGGTGCCCTCGACCCGGACGAGCTCGTCGGCGTAGCCGCCGGCCGCCATGACGACCGCACGGTTCTCGGCGTCCCGGCCGGTGAGCGCCAGGTCGCAGGTCGACTCCGCGCCCTGCGTCGTGGCCACCGGCGCGATGGCGGCGTTCCAGTGCCGACGCCCGTGCACGCCGGCCCGCTGGCCCGCGGCCTCGCGCGCGTGCACGAAGTCGGCGAGCGCCGCTCGACCGGCGACCGTGTCGTCGCCACGAACGAAGGCGCCGTCCTCGACGAAGGTGGCCGCCCAGGCATGGCCGTCACCGGCGTCAATGGCCGTGTTGTACCGGGTGTGGAGATCGATGATCTCCACGATGTCGTCGCTGGAGAGCGCCATGGCGGACTCAGCCGACGGGCTGGTGGAGGGCGAGGGCCTCGCGGGCGGTCATGACGGTGCCCTGCTTGGGGAAGATCTGCTCGACCAGGAAGTCGTGGACGCTCTGGTCGGGGTCGCCGCACAGATCGGAGAGCACGACCACCTCGTAGTCGAGATCGTGGGCCTCGCGGACGGTGGTCAAGACGACGCCGCTCGTGTGCACTCCGGCCAGCAGAACCCGGGTGACCCCCTTGTTGGCCAGCCGCGTGTCGAGGTCGGTGGTGGAGAAGGAGCCGACGCGGACCTTGCGGACGGCCACGTCTTCGTCGGTGGCGCCGAGCTCGGCGCGCACCTGGGTGGTCGGCGCGTCGGCGTGCATGGCCGGGCCGGCGGACTTGATGCGGGCCCCCATCGCGCTGTGGCTCGGGAACCCGTCGAGGTCGGATTCCTTGAAGGCCACCCGGACGAAGGCCACGTGGATGCCGGCGGCGCGGGCGCTCGCCACGGTCTCGGCGCACCGACCTACGAGCTCGTCGGCGTCGGAGAGGCCGCCGAGGATGGAGGGTTGGTAGTCCATCACGAGCAGCGCGGTCTGCTGGGCCTCGAGTGCTTCTGGGGTGGTCATGACGTCCTTCCGGCTCGAACTGCTCACGTGGTCGTGGACCCGGGTCATGGATCACCCCGGGAATGACCAACATAACACTCAACAGTCAACAGTTGTCACCTAGCGGAACCGACATCCGTGCCGCGCTCCCCGTCGGACCGCATGCCAGCGCCGGCGGGGCCACGAGGCCGCGCCGGCGCTGGGGCGCGCGTTGCGGCGCCGCGCAGGGGGCTACCCCCGGCCGCTCGACGACCGCGCCTTGCGCGAGACCGAGTCGATGGTCACCGCGAGCAGCAGCACGGCGCCGGTCACGATGAACCGGATCGAGGAGTCGACGTTCATCAGGTTCAAGCCCGACTGGATCGACTGGAGCACGACGATCCCGAGCATCGCGGAATACGCCGAGCCGCGACCGCCGAAGAGGCTGGTGCCGCCGATGACCGCCGCCGCGATCGCGGTGAGGTTCGTGTCGGTGGTCCCCGAGGCCTGCGAGACGGAGGTGAGCTGACCAGCCAGCAGGATGCCGCCGAGGGCAGCGAACGAGGAGCAGAGCACGAACACCGAGACGTAGATGCCCTGCACCCGGATGCCCGCCCGACGTGCCGCCTCGACGTTGCCGCCGACGGCGAACACGTGTCGTCCCCAGGTCGTGCGCCGCAGCAGGATGTCCATCACCACGACGAGCAGCGCGAAGAGCACCGGAAGGTAGCTCCACCCGCGGGCGATACCCATGTAGTAGGTGAGGTAGCCCAGGCCGATGGCCAGCGCGACCGCCTTGATGCCCAGCAGCACCCCGCTCCCGGGCGTGAGGCCGGCGGCCTTGCGGCGCCGCGCCGTCAGCAGCTGCGACCCCACGAAGAGGACCACGACCAGCGCCACGAGCACGTAGGCCTGGGTGTCGGTGAGGAACTTCTCGCGGGCGAACGCGCGCAGCCCGGAGTCCTGCGGCAGCACGATGGTGCCTTGGGTGCCCAGGACGTAGAGCAGGGCTCCTTGGAAGGCCAGCAGCCCGGCCAGGGAGAACACGAAGCTCGGCACTCCGACGCGCGTGAAGAGCATCGCGTAGACGAGGCCGATCACCGAGCCGACGAGGATCCCGACGATCAGCGCCAGCCAGGGCGAGACGCCCTTGTCGACGATCAGGACGGCCATCGACGCCGCGGCAAAACCCGAGACCGAGCCCACGGAGAGATCGATCTCGCCGAGCAGCAACACCAGCACGATGCCGAGCGAGATGACACCCACGGGCGCTGCGAACT
Source organism: Nocardioides acrostichi (assembly GCF_015319165.1). Lineage (GTDB taxonomy): Bacteria > Actinomycetota > Actinomycetes > Propionibacteriales > Nocardioidaceae > Nocardioides > Nocardioides acrostichi. Next base: position 89,707 of record NZ_JADIVZ010000010.1, on the reverse strand, counting down.
GCGTGATCGAGACCAGGTTGCGCGAGGAGAGGAAGGTCGGCTGGAGCGTTTGGAACACGATCGCGATGACGATCAGCCCGACGACCACGGGCAACATGCCGAGCTCACCGCCGCGCACCCGGTTGACGAACGAGCGCAGCGCATCGGCGAGGGTGACGTTCTGGATCAGCCGCTCGTCGACGGCGTCGGCCGCCTGGCTGCTGGCCGTGGGATCCACTGCGGACTCCTGGGAGAGCTGGGTCATGACAGGCCTCCGGCCGTGCGTTGGGCCCGGGCGGTCACGACGTTGTCGGACGCGCCGGTGATGGCAGCGACGAGCTGCTCGGTACTGGTCTCGGCGGTGCGGAACTCGGCGGCGTTGCGCCCCAGGCGCAGCACGACGATGCGGTCGGCGACCGCCTGCACGTCGGCCATGTTGTGACTGATGAGGATGACGCCGAGCCCGGTCTCACGCAGCCGCTCGACCAGGTTGAGCACCTCCGCCGTCTGCGCGACGCCGAGCGCCGCCGTCGGCTCGTCGAGCATCACCACCTTCGGTGAGCCGACCAGCGATCGGGCGATGGCGACGGTCTGCCGCTGCCCACCGGAGAGACCGGCGATCGGGATCCGCACCGAGGGGATCTTCGCCGAGAGGGTGCGCAGCAGGCGCCAGGACTCCTTCTCCATCTCGATCTCGTCGAGCAGCGCGCCGCGACTCCGCTCCTGACCGAGGAAGAGGTTGGCGACCACGTCGAGGTTGTCGCACAGCGCCAGATCCTGGAAGACCGTGGCGATGCCGAGATCCTGCCGGGCCGACGGGCCGCTGGCGGTCACCGGTGCGCCGTCGAAGCGAATCTCGCCGGCGTCGTGGGCGTAGACCCCCGAGATGATCTTGACGAGGGTCGACTTGCCGGCGCCGTTGTCGCCGACGAGGGCGACGACCTCCCCGGCACCGACGTCCATCGAGACGTCGGTGAGGGCCTGGACGGCGCCGAAACGCTTGTGGATCCCGGTCAGGGAGAGCACGGAGCCCTCCCCGACCGGGCGCTTGGTGAGCTGGGTCATCAGGAGATGCCGGCGGCCTGGCAGGCGTCGGCGTAGTCGCCGGTGCAGATGTCGGAGGCCGAGTAGAAGCCGTCCTTGATCACGGTGTCGGCCACGTTGTCCTTCGTGACCACGATCGGCGTGAAGATGAAGGACTTCACGTCCTGGTAGGTCGACTGGTCGATGCCGGTGTCGCTGGTGGTGGGCACGTCGTTGCCCTGGGCCAGGTCGACCGCGACCTCGGCGGCGGTGTCGGCCTCGATCGGGATGGGCTTGTAGATCGTCATGGCCTGCTCGCCGGTGAGGATGCGCTGGATCGCGGCGATCTCGGCGTCCTGGCCGGTGATGGGCGGTAGCGCGTCGGACTTCACGCCGGCACCGGTGAGGGCCGCGACGACGCCACCGGCCTGGCCGTCGTTGGCGGCGTAGACGCCCTGGATGTCGGCGGGCTGGTACTTGCTCAGCTGGTCGCTGGTCCACTGCTGGGCGTTCTCGGGGCTCCAGTCGGGGTTGTCGTACTCCTCCAGGATCTTCACGCCGCTGTCGTCGAGCACGCTGTGGGCGCCGGCCTTGAACTGCGCGGCGTTCGGGTCGCTGGGTGCCCCGTTGAGCATGAGGATGCTGCCCTGGTCGCCCATGGCCTTCACGAGCGCCTCGGCCTGCATCTTGCCGACCGTCTCGTTGTCGAAGGACATGTAGTAGTCGGCGCCTTGGATGAAGCGGTCGTAGGCGATGACCGGCACGTCCTGGCCTTGGGCCTCCTGCACCATGCCGGTGGCGCCCTCGCCGTTGACCGGGTCGAGCACGACGACGTCGGCGCCGGCGTTCAGCGCGGTGGTGAGCTGCTGGGCCTGCTTGGACTCGTCCTGGTCGGCGTTGTAGTAGTCGACCGTGCAGTCCGAGCAGGCCTTCGAAACGGCATCCTCGAACAGCGGCTTGTCGAACGCCTCGTAGCGGGTGGTCTTCGACTCCGGCAGGAGCAGCGCGATGGTGCCGCCCGAGGCGGAGTCGCCGGACGAGGTGGAGTCGGAGCCGCTGTTGTCGGCCGCTTCGTTGGCGCCGCAGGCGGTGAGGAACGACCCGGCCACGAGAGCGGCTGCCGACCACGTAGCCAGGCGGCGGGAGAGAGAACGGTTCACGGTGGGCTCCTTCGTGGGAAACCGGCGATTGTCGGTGCCGTGATGCCAGTCACACACGGCTTTCTGAGGCCAGATTCTGAAACGACTGCGTGTTATTCGTCAAGAGTTGAATGCCAAACGGTGCAAACTCGTCGTTGACCGCCACTTTCCTTCGTTACTTGTGTTCAACCCTTGACGGTTCATCGCCCGTGCGTCACAGTTCGCCGCATGAGTCTCACCGAGCCGGTGCATGGGCAGACCGCCCTCCGTGCTGCCAACCGGCGCCGGGTGCTCGATCTGCTGCGCGGGAGCTCCGAGCGGCACCCCGTCGTCGCCCCCGGGGCGCCGTCCGGCCCCGACGACACCGGCTTCACCCAGGCGGAGATGGCCAGGATCTCCGGCCTGGCGCCGGCCACCGTCTCCAGCATCGTCAAGGATCTCGCCGGCAGCGGACTGGTCGAGGTGAGCGCGGGCGGCGGCCGCCGCGGCAGCACGGTGCGCCTGGCCGCCGGAGCCGGTCATCTCGTCGCCGTCGACTTCGGCCACAGCCACCTGGCCGTCGCCGTGGGCGATGCGGCCGGGCGCCCGCTCGCCGAGGCGCGGCGTCCGATGCCGCCCGCCCACCCCCACCAGCAGGCCCTCGCCGAGGCGCGCACCATGCTCGACGAGCTCCTCGAGTCCGTGGCGCCCGCTCCGCTGCTCGGAGCGACCCTCGGCCTGCCCGCACCGATCACCGACGACGTGGTGGGCTCCGCCGCGATCTTCCCCGGCTGGGAGGGGGTCAACGCCCGCGAGGTCGGCGAGGCCGCCCTCGGCGTGGCCGCGGTGGTCGAGAACGACGCGAATCTCGGCGCCCTGGCCGAGCAGCGCGTGGGCGCAGCCAGCGGCTCGTCGTCCTGCGTCGTCGTCAAGATCTCCTCGGGCGTCGGTGCTGGCATCGTGCTCGACGGGCACATCTGGCGCGGCGCCACGGGTAGCGCCGGCGAGCTGGGCCACCTCACCTTGGACGAGCAGGGGCCGCTGTGCCGCTGCGGATCTCGCGGCTGCCTCGAGGCCTACGCATCGGTCACCGCCGTGCGGGCCCTCATGGCCGAGCAGCTGCCCGACGCCGACATCGCCCACATCGTCGAGGCCGCCCGTGCCGGTTCCGTGGCGGCTCGCCGCGCATTCGAGGACGCCGGGCTCCACCTCGGCTGGGGCCTGGCCGGCATCGCCACCCTGGTCAATCCCGACGTGCTGGTGATCGGCGGCGACCTCGCCCGCGCCGGGGATCTCGTGCTCGAGCCGGCCCGCACCGGGCTGCGCCGTCACGCCATCGACGCCGTGGCCGGCACCCCCGTGCTGGCCAGCAGCCTCGGTGGCCGCGCCAGCCTGCTCGGCGGCCTCCTCCTCGCCGCGGAGTCGACCGACCTGCTCGCGCTCGAGGGCTGACGTGACGCTGGACCCGAACGCGGCCGCGGCCATCCTCGCCCACATGAACGACGACCACGGTGCCGACAACCTGGCGATCGTCCGCGCGCACGGTCACCCGCACGCGAACGGGGCCGACATGATCGGCGTCGACCTGGTGGGCGGTACCTGGCTGGTGCACGGCCCCACCGGGCAGACGACCGTGCGCGTCGAGTGGCCGGGCGGCTCAGCGGCCGACCGCGCCGAGTTGCGGGCCAAGGTGGTCGAGACCGCGGTGGCCGCCCGGCGTGGCCGATGATGAGGCGGCGATGGCCCGATGACTGCCCCGACGCCTCCCGCCACCGTCCCGGAGCTGGCGAGCTGACGCGCTAGCGACCGAGCCGCGCCTCGAACCCGCGGCAGAGGTGCTCGACGCCGCGCTCCAGCATGGTCAGCGGGTCCGTGAGCCCCGACTCCCCGCCCCGACCCGCGAGCGCCGCGAGATGGGACGGCGGCGTGACGCGATGGATGCCGGCGAGCAGGTCGGCCAGCCCGCCGGCGTCCTCGGCGTCGGAGCGGGTCTGCATGAGCTCCTCGCTCACGGCGGCCAGCGCCGCGCCCTGGATCTGCACCCACACCGTGAGCGCCATCTCGGTGGCCACCTCGACGTCGTCGGTGAGCTCGAGCAGGCCCGCGACCAGCCAGTCCAGGCAGGCCAGGCCCATCTCGCCGAGGCCCAGCCGGGGCGAGGCATAGGCGAGCACGATCCAGGGGTGGCGACGGTAGATCTGCCAGTCGACCTCGACGGCGATCCGGATCCGCTCGCGCCAGGCAGGTGAGGTGTCGAGCGGGTAGGGGAAGCGCTGCCCGACCTCGTCGGACATCGCGGCGAGCAGGGCGTCCTTGTCGCTGATGTGCCGGTAGAGCGACATCGCGCCCACGCCGAGGGCGTCGGCGAGGCGACGCATCGAGAGCGCGGCGATGCCGTCGGCGTCCGCGAGGTCGATCGCGGCGTCCACGATCGCCTCCCGGCTCAGGCCGGGGCTGGTCTTCTTGGCGGCCATGCTCGCGTCGCTCCTCCTGCCTCGATACCGAATTGCGTACACCGTACTCACGATGCTCTACTCGGGTCGTGCGTACGCCGTACGCACCCTGCGCGACCCGCAGCCATGACGAGGGAGGAGTACCCACCATGACCATCGACCAGAGGCTCGAGGTGCGTCGTACGCCTCCCCCGACCTCCCGCGCGCCGTGGCTCGGCGTCGGGGTGCTGACCCTGCCGGTGTTCCTGGTGTCGATGGACGCCTCGGTGCTGTTCCTGGCCACGCCGCGCCTCACCGCCGCGCTGCGGCCCAGCGCGGCCGAGCAGCTGTGGATCCTCGACGTCTACGGCTTCCTCATCGCCGGCCTGCTCATCACGATGGGCAACCTCGGCGACCGCATCGGACGACGCCGCCTGCTACTCGCCGGTGCCACGCTGTTCGGGCTCGCCTCGGTCGTGGCGGCGTTCGCGCCGTCCCCCGAGGTGCTCATCGCGGCCCGGGCGGCGATGGGCGTCGGCGGCGCGACGCTGATGCCCTCGAGCCTCTCGCTGCTCACCAACCTCTTCCCCGACCCCGCCCAGCGCGGTCGAGCCATCGGCGTGTGGACGGCGGCCTTCGCGGGCGGCTCGGCGCTCGGCCCGGTCATCGGCGGGGTACTGCTGCACCACTTCTGGTGGGGCTCGGTGTTCCTCATCAACGTGCCGGTGCTGGCGGTCCTGCTGGTGGCCGCTCCCCGCTGGGTGCCCGAGTTCCGCACCGGCGGCAGCGACCCCTTCGACCTGGTCGGCATCGTGCTGTCGATGCTCGCGATCCTGCCGAGCGTGTACGCAATCAAGCACCTCGCCACCGAGGGCGCCGACCTCTCCGCCATGGCCGTCGGGCTGTTCGGTCTGACGATGCTCGCCGCGTTCGTGGCCTACGAACGGCGCACCCTGTTCCCGCTCCTCGACCTCGGTCTCTTCGCCAACCGCGCGTTCACCGCCGCGATCCTCGTCGCCCTGCTCGGCATGGTCAGCCTGGCCGCGATGTTCTACCTCACGGGCATCTACCTTCAGTCGGTGCTCGGCCAGGACGTCCTCGCCGCCGCCCTGGCCGGCCTGCCCGTCGCCGTCACGGTGGCGGTCGCGTCGATGGGCGCCTCACGCGTCGTGGCCCACCTCGGGGTCGGCCGCGCGTTCGTCGTCGCGCTGCTCGCGGCGGCCGCGGGCAACGGCGTCCTGCTCGGGCTCGGTGTGACACACGGACTCGTGCTTTACATGGTCGGTACGTCGATCGCGGGCGTCGGGTACGGCGTCATGTTCAGCGTCGTCTCCGAGGTCGCCGTGGGGTCGGTGCCGGCCGAGCGGTCCGGCGCCGCCGCGGGCGTCAGCGAGACCTGCTTCGAGCTCGGCAGCGCGCTCGGCCTCGCCGTGCTCGGCTCGCTGGCCGTCGCCGTCTTCCGCAGCCGCGACGACGGGCGCGGCTTCGGCGACACCCTCTCCGCCACGCTGCTCTCGACCCACGACCAGGCGCTCGCCGACGCCGCCCGCGCGGCCTTCGTCGACGGCCTGCACGCCGCCACGCTCGTCGGCGTCGTCCTGCTCGTGCTCAGCGCGGTGCTGGTCGGGCGGGCCCGGCTGACGCTCGCGGGTGCCGCAGAGGGGCACCACGAGGGGTGAAGAGCGGGAAACCGCCCGTCGGGAAGCGATTCAGGGAACGACTACTCAGTGACTACGGACAGCCCGAGCAGTATCCACATGAGCAAAGCCTGGGGCTGCCGCACCAACGGGTAGATTCTCCGCCCAGTTGGGCCAAGAGCCCGAACCAACTTCCTACTGACTCGCCGGCTTCTTTGGAGTGTCCTGAAACGAGTCCAACCAAGATGGGGGTCACGAACGCCATTCCAAGTCGACCCCCTCTTCAGTTGGATCTAAGGGACGAACATCCAAGTCGCGTGGGATCCCGAACACCGAACTTCCAACTCAAACGTCTTTCGGTTGTAGCGTGACGCGGGTGGACCCCCCAAGGTTCGCGGCACCGCAGTTCGGCGAAGCCAGTCGCGAGCCCGGCAACAAGTGGGCGTTCTGGTCCTCAAACCAGCCGCCCTACCGCGCTCGCTCGACCTGACGACCGCGACCATCAAGGCCTTGTCCGAAGCAGATGCCAGTCTCGGGCGCCTCTCGGGTCTCGGCGCTCTCGTCCGCGACCCTCAGCTTCTCCTCGGCCCCTACCTCAGACGTGAGGCAGTCGCGAGCTCGCGCATCGAGGGCACGCAGGCATCCCTCTCAGACGCTCTCCAAGCAGAGGCCAGCGGCACTCCTTCGCCGAATGAGGACGTGGCTGAGGTGGAGCGCTACATCCAGGCGACGCTGCAGGGGTAGGAACTGGTCAAGTCTCTTCCGATAACGCAGCGCCTGATCCTGAACCTCCATCGCACCACCGTTGGCATCACCAACCAGGGGGCACGAAACCTGATCAAGGACGCAGCAAAGCGTGGCTGGCTGCGCGAGGTCGGCGCCATCGGACGCGGCGGGCGCATGTACCGGGTGGCGCAGGATCTCTACAACATCATCGAGGATCCGGTCACCTACTAGCCCACGCTCCGCCAGAACTGTCGAATGCGCCGGGCTCGTCACCGAACTCGCGGATCACACGAGATGGAAGAACGGGGAGCCGCCTGTCGGAATCGAACCGACGACCTAGTCATTACGAGTGACTCGCTCTACCGACTGAGCTAAGGCGGCGTGCTGCTTCGGACGTCGTCCGGGCAACCCGAGGAAGTATAGGGACGACGACCGGATGCGGCGAAACCGGCAGCGAGCGGCGTCGTCCGAGGGCGACGAGGGAGATTCCCGCGCGCCTGGTGCGTGCGAATCTCCCTTGCCGGCGCGCCGGATGGTGGTCGGGTGGGCGACGTGCTTCGGCAGCCGCCGTCCCCGACCCCTCGAGGGACGATTCGCGACCCCTCGCGGGACGATTCGCGACCCCTCGCGGGTGATGGTGAGTGTCGGTACTCATGACCGAGCGGCAAAGGGGGTAGGACGCTGGGCAGCACGCTGCCCAGCCGGGTGAGCGAGACCGACGACGAAGGACCAGCCGTGCCACGCTTGCTCGCCGATCCGACCCGGTGCCCCGAGTGCGACTCCCTGCTCGAGGGAGCCACCACCTGCCGCCGGTGCCGGCTGCCGCTCGACCCGCCCGCGGCGGTCGACCTGTTCGCCGCCCTCACCGAGGCCGACCGGCACCTGGGGCTGCTGCGCGAGGAGCGCACCCGGCGCGACGACCTCGCCCGCGCGCGGGCAGCGGGCGACCCGGCGCCCACCGCCGCCCCGGCACCGGTCGCGGCTCCTGCACCCGCGCCGCTGCCGGTCTACCCCACGGCGACGCCGACGCCCGTGACACCTCGGGAACGTCCCGGCCTGAGCGGGCTCACCGTGCCGCGCATCCTCTTCGTGCTGGCCGCCGCCTCGCTGCTGGTCGGTGCGGCCGTGTTCATGGCGGTCACCTGGACCCACCTCGGGGTCGGCGGTCAGACGACCATCCTGCTGGCCGCCACCGCTGCCGCAGGCTGGGGCTCGCACTTCACCGGACGCCGCGGGCTGCGCGGCGCGGCCGAGGCGCTCGCCGCGGTGACCAGCGGCCTGGCCTGCTTCGACGCCCTCGGTGCCGTCTCGGCCGGGTGGCTCGGCAGCCTCGACGCCGCCGGCGTGGGTGCGGTCGTCTCCAGCGCTCTGGCCGCGAGCGGACTCGTCCTCGGCGCCGCGCAGATCCTGCGTCACACCGGCGACGTCCTCGTCACCCACCAGGTGAGCACGGGCGCCGGCCTCTCGGCCCTGGCGGTGAGCGTCGTCGCCGGCCTCGACACCTACGCCGGGCAGGTGACGACCACGGCCCTCTCGTGCGTGGCGCTCGCCGCACTGTCGAGCCTCGTGGCCGGACGACGCCTCGTCGTCACGCAGACCATCTGGCTCCTCGCCACGACCTGGGCCGGACTCGGCGTGCCGGCGTGCGCCGCCTACGAGCTCGCGCAGCAGCCGTCGTGGACCGGCTGGGCCGCCCGCGGTGGACTCTGGGGACTCGGTGTGGCGGTCGCCGCCACCGTGATCGCCGCGACGCCCCGTCAGCCCCGCGCGCTGCGGGTCGTGGCCGCCGGCGTCGTCGGCGTGAGCGTCGTCCCGACGATCACCGGACCGCTGCTCGCCCACTCCGTCGCGACCTTCGCAGCCGCCCTCGGCGCGACCGTGATCGTCACCGGCGGGCTGCTGCGCGTCGCCGGCGGCCGCGTCCTGGTGACCGCCGGCGGCCGCGCCGCGCTCGCCTGCTGGAGCGTGGTCGTCGCCCTGCCGATGGTGCTGCTCACCGCCGGCACGGCCGCGCTGACCCTCTCGTGGACCACGTGGTGGTCGACGACCAGGATCACCACCCTGCCTGCCGACGACCGCCGCTTCGACGGCCTCACAGCCACCGACCTGACCCTGCTGCTCGTCGGCGTGCCGGTCGCGCTCGCCGTCGGCTGGCTGCTCGTGCTGCCGCGCCGCCGCGGCTGGCTGGTCACGGCGGCCGCCGTCATCGTGCTGCCGCTCACCGCATGGGCGCTGCTCCTGGGCGCACCGTTGCTCCTGGCCTCAACCGTGTGGGCCGTGGTCGCCCTCGGCGCGCTGGCCCTCCAGAGCCGCGGCACCCCAGCCGCCGACCTGCGCACCGCGGCATCCGTGGCCGCCTCGGCCGCAGCACTCGGCATCGGTGTCACCTCGCTCCCGGCGACCCTGCTCGCGAGCTGCGCCGCGCTGCTGGTCGTCGTCGTGCCGCTGCTACGCGGTCGCATCGGTGCCGGGCGCCCCGGGCTCCTCGCGGGCCTCACCGTCGTCCCGCTCACGACCTGGGCGAGTGCCGCGCTGCTCGCGACTCCGGACTCCCCTGCTCCCGCGCCCCTGCATCCCCTGCCCGCGTTCGTCGCCGTCACCTTGGCCGCCGCCGTGCTCATCGGCGTGGCGACGGCGAGGATCGCTCGCCGGCGCGACGGCGAGCGGCGCCGTGGTGCCATCGCGCTGGGCGCCAGCCTCGCGCTGCTCGCGTCGTCCGTCGTCGGGGTGCTCGCCCTGGCCAGTGCCGACCAGTCGCTGCTCACGCTGGCCACCCTCGGCGTCGGTGTCGCCACCGCCGCCGGCTGGGCGGGACGCCGACTCGCGACGTGGGCCTCCCTGTCGATCGCCGCGATGGTGCCGGCGCTCACGCTCACCCGCTTCCTGGTCGACCTGCTGGCGGTCGAGACCTTCGGCTCGGGGCTGGGCGACCGCCTTGCCGTGGCGACCCCCGAGGAGTTCGGGGCGCTGCCGCTCGCGGCGCTCGCCGTGGCTGCCGCGTGCCTGCCGGGCGACCACCTGCGGCACGGCGTCTCCGGCCTCGCCGGTCGAGCCCGGTCCATCGCCGTGCCGACCGTCGCAGTGCTCGATGGCGTCGCCCTGGCCGGCGTCGGGCTCCCCCGTGCGCTGGTCGTGGCCGTGCTCGCGACGACCGCCGTCGCGCTGACCGTGCTCGCGGTGCGTCGCACCACGGGAGCCGCGCTGTTGATCGGCAGCGGCGTGCTCGCCGCCGTCGCCCTGGTGGGTGCCAGTGCCGACCAGTTGCTGCTCACGCTGACGCTCTCGGCGCTGACGGCCGGCGCCGTGGGCGCCGCGCTCGTGGGCGAACGCGCCGTCACCCTCGCGACCGAGGTCGCCGGGGCCGCGGGCGCCGCGTTGGTCACCGCGACGACCCTGGCCTGGTTCGCGCAGGCCGGGCTCCCCGCCCGGTGGGCGGCGCTGCCGGTGCTGGTGCTCGCGGCGGTCGTGGTCGGCGTCGGCGCGACGCGCGGCGGCACCCGGCTCTCGCTGGAGCTGGCCGTGGGCGCGTCGTCCGCCGTGGCCGCGTTCTACTCGATCACCTCGGCACTCGACCTCGGCGGCGAGGCCAACCTCGTCGCCAGCGTCTACCTGGCCGTGGCCGGTGCTGCGCTCTCGGCGCATGCCCTGGCGCACGTGGAGCGCCACGTTCTCGGCTGGGTCGCATCGGCGATGCTCACCGGCTCGACCTGGCTGCGCCTGGTCGACGCCGACATCACCACGCCCGAGGCCTACACACTGCCGGCTGCAGTGGCGCTGCTGGTCTTCGGCGTGCTCAAGATGCGCCAGGACGCGGCGCTCTCCACCCGCCGGGCCCTCAGCGCCGGGCTGGTGCTCGCCACCGTGCCCTCGCTGCTGCTGACCTGGACCGATCCGCTCTCGCTGCGCGCCCTGCTGCTCGGCGCGGCCACGTTCGCGATGGTGGTGCTCGGCGTCCAGAAGCGCTGGTCGCAGCCACTGGTGGTCGGCGCCCTGGTCGGCGGTGCCGTCGTGCTCCGCGAGAGCGCACCGTGGCTGGGCGCCGGTCCGCAGTGGATCCCGTTCGTCTCCGCCGGGCTCGTGCTCGGCGCGCTCGCGATCACCTGGGAGGCTCGCCTCGCCGACGTCCGGCGCGCGGCCGCGTACGTCGGCCGGCTGCGCTGACCGCCGCGCCGATCGGGTGAACGGATCGGTTCCGCCTCGGGGCAGGCTGACGAGCATGACGACATCGCCAGCAACGCCCGTCCGGTCCGGCCCTTCGCGCGACCTGCTGGCCCTGGGCGGTTTCGGCCTCGCGGTGACCGTCGCTGCGGGTGCGGGCGGGCTCGCGGCCGCCAACGCGGGCGCGCAGTACGACCGGCTGGAGCAGCCGCCCTTCGCCCCGCCGTCGTGGCTGTTCGGTCCGGTGTGGAGCGTCCTCTACGTTCTCGTGGCGGTCTCCGGATGGCTGGCCTGGCGAAGCGCCGGCCGCGTCGAGGCGGCCACCTGGTGGTGGATGGCCCAGATCGTCCTCAACGCGTGCTGGACCCCACTCTTCTTCGCCGCGGACCGCTACGGATTGGCGCTGGTCGAGATCGTGGTGCTGCTGGGCGCCGTGGCCGGCACGACGGTGGTGGCCACACGACGCCGCAGGCTGGCCGGCCTGCTGCTCGCGCCCTATCTCGCCTGGGTCGGCTTCGCGACCCTGCTCAATGCGTCGATCTGGTGGCTCAACCGGGCGTGATCCCGCTTCAGGCAGCGGTGAGCGTGCGCGGACGACGCGCGCCACGGCCCGTGACGAGCTGCTGCTCGGCGCCGCACCAGCAGTCGAAGTGCACGACCAGGCCGTGCTCGGTGTTGTCGATGCCTCGCACCATGCTCGAGAAGATGAGCTGGCGCTTGGCGCACGCGGTGCAGACGTGGTCGAACATGGTGGGGAACCTCCCTACGAGCGGTGCGGACTCCTCCATGGTGACCTGCGGGTAGGTAGAGGGGTAGCCTCACTTTCCAGCCGCCGCCCTAGGAAAGACCTATGCTTTCGCTGCACCAGCTGACCTGCTTCCTCGCCGCCTACGAGCACGGTTCGTTCACGGCCGCCGCCGACGAGCTGGGCTACGCGCAGCCGTCGGTGTCGGAGCAGATCCGAGCGCTCGAGAAGTCGCTCGGCGCCCAGCTGTTCCGGCGAGCCGGGCGCGGCGTCGTCCCGACGACGGTGGCCGACACGCTGCGGCCCTACGCCGAGCGGGTGCTGGCCTCCGTCGACGCGGCGCGCTCCGCAGTCGCCGGGGTGACGTCGTTCGAGAGCGGCACGATCCGGTTCGGCATGTTCGGCATCGCCCGGCTCTACGCCGGCGCCGGTCTCATCGCCGACGTGCTCGATCGCTACCCCGGCGTGCGGGTCGAACTGGTGGGCCAGAACTCCACGGAGGTCGCGGAGGATCTGCGCCGCGGCCGGCTCGAGGCCGCGATGCTCGCCGTGCCCACCATCGAGAGCGAGGGCCTGGCGGTCACGCCGGTCGCGCGCGAGGAACTGGTCTACATCAGCGCCGACCCCGCACACCTGGCCGCGCCGGTCACGGCCCATCGGCTCTCGCTGGCGTCGCTGGTGATGCCCGAGACCAGCTACCGCACCGAGGACTCCACCCGACAGACCTTGCGACGGATGCTGCACGGGGCAGGCCGCAACCCCTCCACCCGCATCGAGGTCGAGGATCTGGAGACCGCGGTCGAACTGGTCGGGCTCGGGTACGCCGACAGCGTGATCCCCCGGGGCGCCGCCGAACAGCTGCTGCCTCGACTGGCGCCGTCCGCTGGCTTCGTCTCACTGCGGCCTCGCCAGTTCGACACCTTCGCCATCGTGCATCGCGCCGGCGCCGTGCTCTCCCCCGCCGCTCGGCTGATGATCGAGCTGGCCACCCGGCGCATCCGCGAGATCGCCCTGCCGCTGGAGGGATCCGCCCACCTATCGTGACGCCATGAGCGCTCCCACCGACCCCGTCGCCGTCGTCACCGCGATGCTCGACGCCCTCGTCGCCGGCGATGCCGAGGCGAGCATCGACCTGCTCGACGCCGAGGCCGAGTGGCGCAACACCGGCCTACCCACCCTCCGCGGCCCTCGGGTCGCCAGCAGCCTGCGCGGCATGGTCGAGCGGGGCGTCGGGTTCGAGTACGTCATGCACCACGCGGCCGCCGACAGCGAGTCCCCCGACGCAGTCGTGCTCACCCAACGCACCGACGTGTTGACCTGGAAGCGGTTCCGGGTGGAGTTCTGGGTGCGCGGCACCTTCACGCTGCGCGGGGGCAAGGTCGTGGTCTGGGACGACGCCTACTCCACCGGGCAGTTCGCCGTGCGGTCGATCCTGGGCGCGGTGCGCGCCCTGCTACCCGGCTGAGCCGAGCAGGGTGACCGGCCTCAGCACGAGGTGCCGTCGGCCGGCACCTCGTCGTCGATGAGATAGCCCTCGACCGCCTGGTCGATGCACTGGTTGCCGGAGTTGTAGCCCGTGTGCCCGTCGCCGTCGCGGGTCAGCAGCACCCCGGAGTCGAGCTCCTGGGCCAGCGCCTGCGCCCACTCGTACGGCGTGGCCGGGTCACGCGTGGTGCCCACGACCAGGATCGGCGCCGCGCCCTTGGCCTCGATCGTGGGCGGCTTCTCCTCCGCGCGCAGAGTGAAGCCGCGGCACCCGATGAGGCTCCACGCGAACACGTCGCCCAGCGTCGGTGAGACCTTCTCGAACTCGGGGATCTTGGCGGGGATCTTGCTCGGGGCCACGCTCGAGGGGTCGTCGAGACAGTTGATGGCGTAGATCGCCTCGGCGGAGTTGTCGGAGTAGGTGCCGTCGTCGTTGCGCGAGGCGTAGAGGTCGGCGAGCTTCATCAGCGCGCTGCCGTCGCCGCCGAACGCCTGCGAGAGCGCGGTCGTGAGGTAGGGCCAGTAGTCGCGCACGTACAACGGCGTGATGAGTCCGTAGAAGGCGTTGCCACCCTCGAGTTCGCGACCGTCGGACGTCGGCAGCGGCTTCTGGTCGACCTCGGCCAGGAAGCTCTTGATGCGCGCCAGGCCGGCATCGACGGTGTCGCCGAGCACGCAGTCGCCAGAGTCGACGCAGTCGGTGACGTAGGCGGTCAGCGCCCGGTCGAAGCCCTCGGCCTGCCCCAGCGTCAGCTGCTCGGAGGTGAGCTCGGGGTCGACCGCGCCGTCGAGCACGAATCGGCCGACGCGCTTCGGGAAGAGCGAGGCGTAGGTCGCGCCGAGCTTGGTGCCATAAGAAGCCCCGAAGTAGGTGAGCGTGGACTCACCCAGGGCCGCGCGCAGCACGTCCATGTCGCGGGCGGCCTCGGCGGTGGAGACGTGACTGACGAGGTCGTCGGAGTTCTCGATGCAGCCCTCGAAGAAGTCCTCGAGCGATCCCACCGAGGACCGGATCTCGGCTTGGTCGTCGGGCACCGGGTTCTGGGAGAGGAAGGCGTCGAGCAGGGAGTCGGAGAGGCAGTCGACGGGGTCGGAGGCGCCGGTGCCGCGGGGGTCGAAGCCCACGAGGTCGAAGTGGTCGAGGATCGGCTGGCGGAACACGTTGCCGCGCGCCGCTGCGTAACTGGTGCCCGGGGCACCCGGCCCGCCGGGGTTCACCACGAGCGAGCCGATGCGCTCGCTCGGCTCGGCCGCCGGCACCTTGAGAAGGGCGAGCTGGAAGGTGGCCCCGCCGGGATCCTCGTAGTCGACCGGCACCGTGAGCTCGGCGCACTCGTTCGACGAGCCGTCGTCGCACGAGCCCCAGTCGAGGCTCTGGGAGTAGAAGGGCGCGAGGTCTGCGTCGGGTGCCTCGGTGGCGTCGGGGTCGGCCGAGGTGGGTGCCAGGGAGGGTCTCGACGTAGAGGAGCTGGAGTCTTGGGAACCACCCGTGAGGCCGAGCACGGCGAAGCCCACGCCCGCGACCACGACGGCGAGTACGGCGAGAATCGCGATGAGGACCACCGGCCCCGGCCGAGTCGGCGGACGATTCGAGGGATCGCCCTCACTGAGGTGGTGGTAGAACGGGTCCGTCACGACCTCACCTGTTCTGCTCGGGAACCATCAGGGCCACCATCATGGACTCCAGCGCCAAGGCCGGGGGCACGTTCGACTCCATCATCTGCTGGCGCGCCTCGAAGACCCACGCGATGCGACGCAGGTTGAGTTCGGGGGTCGAGGCGTCGACGACGGCCTGCACGTCGGGCCGGATCTCCTCGTTGACCAGCTCACCGGGCGCTCTCGTGGCCAGCGCGATGGCGTCGCGGTACACCGACACGAGGTCCATGAGGCTGCGGTCGACGACGTCGAGCACCCGGCGGCGCGCCCGCCGCTTCTGGCTCTCGGCGAGATCCTTGAGGGCCGAGGCGTACTCGCGCGGACGACGCCCCTTGTCCTCGTAGCCGAACGCCTGGTCGAGGTCGGCCTTCTCGCGGGCGTCGAGGGCCAGGGTGAGCGCCTCGGCCTCCTCCTTCGCGCCCTCGGCGAGGTTGCTCGCCGCGAGCAGGCACGCACCGAGGCCGGTGAGCTGGGCGGGCAGCGTGACGACCTCGTGGCGGTGGTTGCGGGTGGTCTCGTCGAGCGCGAGCGCCTTGGCGCGGCCGATGTGACCTTGACTCGCGCGTGCGGCGTACGCGGCGAGTGGCGGGCTGACGTCGGCGGTGCGGGTGAGGAACGCGGCGACCTCGGGGGCGGTAGGTGTGGTGAGCGTGACCAGCCGGCAGCGGGAGCGGATCGTGGGCAGGACGTCTTCGACAGTAGGGGCGCACAGCAGCCACACGGTGCGTGGCGCGGGCTCCTCGACCGACTTGAGCACGGCGTTGCCGGAGGAGTCGTTGAAGCGGTCGGCGTCTTCGACCACGATCACCTGCCAGCGATTCGTCACCGGCGCCATGGCGGCCTTGCGCACCATGTCGCGCGCCTCACGCACCAGGAACTGCACCGACTCGGTGCTCACGCGAGTGACGTCGGGGTTGCTGCCGGCCATCGTCGTGCGGCACGGCTCGCACCGCCCGCAGCCGGCGTCATCGGACGGCCCGCGCTCGCACTGGAGGGCGGCGGCGAAGGCGAGCGCGGCGTTGGAGCGACCCGAGCCCGGGGGGCCGGTGAGGAGGAACGCGTGGGTCATGCCACGCCCGGCCGCGGCGGCGCGCAGGGTCTCGATGACCGGCGCCTGGCCGACCAGGCCCTCCCACACGGTCACGACGGCCCCGCCTGGGCGAGCAGCGGCGTCACGCGATCGCGCACTGCGGCAGCGATCTCGTCGACCGGACGTCGGGCGTCGAGCACCAGGTAGTGCGCGTCGTCGAGCCGGGCGAGGTCGAGGAACGCCGCTCGCACCCGCTGGTGGAACCCCAGGGACTCGCCCTCGATGCGGTCGCGCTCGGCGAAGCGGCCCAGCCCCTGCTCGGGCTCGAGGTCGAGCAGCACGGTGAGGTGCGGACGCAGGTCGCCGGTGGCCCACCGCCCGATCTGCTCGACCTCGTGCGCAGGCAGCGTGCGCCCGGCACCCTGGTAGGCCAGCGTGGAGTCGACATAGCGATCGGTGACGACGACCGCGCCGCGCTCGAGAGCGGGCCGCACCACGGTGTCGACGTGCTCGGCCTTGTCGGCGGCGTAGAGCAACACCTCGGCCTTGGGCGCCAGCGCGCCCGTCTCGGGGCTCAGCACGATGCGTCGCACCTGCTGGCCGACGGGGGTGTCGCCGGGCTCGAAGGTGAGCACGACCTCGTGCCCGTGCTGCTCCAGGTGCTCGCGGAGCAGGCGGGACTGGGTCGACTTGCCCGAGCCCTCACCGCCCTCGAAGCACACGAAGACGCCGCGGTCGGCGTACACCCCCGGGTACGGCGCGGGCGGCGGGCTGGTCACGCGTGCAACCTACGGGGCCGGACCGACAAGGGCGAGCGTGGGTGCGGCCTCCCGCGTGGCTACTCGCCCGTAACCCGCCCGCCTCCTCGAGCGTTGGACTGCTCATGCGCCGCTCTGTGATCGCCGTCACCGCCATTCTCGCCGGGGTGCTCCCCGCCGTCGGCCTCTCGCCCAGCCCGGCCCTCGCCGTCCAGCCGACGGATCGGGCGCAGGCGCAGCAGGTCGAGAAGACCCCACTGTGGTTCTCGGTGAGCGTCGGCGGCACCAACGACACGCAATGCAGCATCGACGCCGACATGTACCTTCCGGCGTCGGCCAGCCGCTCGCACCGGGTGCCCGCGATCCTGACCACCAACGGGTTCGGCGGCTCCAAGGACGATCAGGCCGACTTCGCGCAGTACTTCGCCGGGCAGGGCTACGCCGTCCTCTCGTACTCCGGGCTCGGCTTCGGCGGCTCCTCGTGCCCGATCTCGCTCGACGACCGCGCCCACGACGGCAAGGCCGCACGGTTCCTCGTCAGCTACCTCGGCGGGCAGACCGGTCACGCGTTCCTCGACTCCGACCTCACCGAGCCGGCTCCGCGGTTGAGCGTCGTGCAGCGCGACCGCCGCGACCACGAGGGGCACCGCTCGAGCCACGACCCGCGCGTGGGCATGTGGGGCGGCTCCTACGGCGGCGGCGCCCAGTTCGCCGCGGCCGCCGTCGACCCCCGCATCGACACCCTCGTGCCCCTCATCACCTGGAACGACCTCAGCTACTCACTCGCTCCGAACAGCATCGGCCAGCCGTCCCCGAGGAGTGTCACGAGCACCGTCACGGGGGCGCCCAAGCTCTTGTGGGCCGGTGGCTTCTCGGCGCTCGGCGTGGCCGGCGGGCTCACCGGCATCCAGACCGACCAGGCGCGACTGCTGCCGTGCCCCGACTTCCAGCCGTGGGTGTGCCCCGGGTTGGTGAACGCGGTCGCCACCGGCACCATCGACGCCGACACCCGGGCCCGGCTGCACCGCCGGTCGGTGACGTCGTTCATGCGCAAGATCCGCGTACCCGTGTTGCTGGCCCAGGGCGAGGGCGACACCTTGTTCAACCTCAACGAGGCGATCGCCACCTACCGCGCACTGCGACAGCAGGGCAACACCGTGAAGATGATCTGGTCGCTCGGCGGCCACTCGCACGACTACGACCCGGGCGAGATCAGCGCTCCCTACGACCCGAGCACGCAGTACCTCGTGGCGCGGTTCAAGCGCTGGTTCGACCACTACCTCAAGGGACGTCGGGTCGGCACCGGCCCCGGGTTCGCCTACTACCGCGACTGGGTGCCCCACACCGGCAACGCCCGGCCCGCGTACGCCTCGGCCCCCCGGTACTCCGACTCCCGGCGCACCCGCCTCTTCCTCTCCGACGGCACGCTGGTGACCGACCGGGCAGAGGTCGCCGACTCGTCGTCCTCGTTCGTCACGCCGGCCGCCGGACTGCCGACGTCCTACGACATCGCCGACCTCGTCGGCGCCCAGGCGCCCGTCGACAACCAGGATGCCCCGGGCACGTTCGCGTCGTGGACCTCGGCCCCGCTGGAACGTGCCGTGCGCGTCGTGGGCTCGCCGAGGCTCCGGTTGCGACTCCAGGCCCCCGACCTCGACGCCGCCGGCATCACCGTGTTCGTCAAGGTGCTCGACGTCGCCCCCGACGGCTCCGAGAGCCTGATCCGCGCGCTCGTCGCACCCACCCGCGTGATCGACCCGACCGCGCCGCAGTCGATCGTGATGCCCGCCTTCGCCCACCGATTCGCCGCCGGGCACTCGATCCGGCTCAAGCTCGCCGGTGGCTCGATCAACTACCGCGGCAACCTCCAGCCCTCCGCCGTCACCATCACCACCGGTGGCCCGGATCAGGTGCTCGCCCTGCCCGTGCGGTGAGGTCGGCATCCGGGGGAGTTTTATCGGGGAGCCGATGAAACTGCGGGTGCACCGATAAAGCCTCATCGGTGCACCCGAACATTCATCAGGCCCCCGATAAAACTCCCCCGGACGGCTAGGACTTCTTCGCCGCGGACGTCTTGGCGGTGGACTTCTTGGCGGCCTTCTTCGCCGTCGTCTTCGCTGCGGACTTCTTGGCGGTGGACTTCTTGGCGGTGGCCTTCTTGGCGGTGGCCTTCTTCGCCGTCTTCTTCGCGCCCTTCTTGGCCGGACCCCGCTCGCGGCGCTCGGCGAGCAGCTCGGCTGCCCGCTCAAGAGTGATGGCCTCGACGGAGTCGTCCTTGCGCAGGGTCGCGTTGTACTCACCGTCGGTGACGTACTCGCCGAACCGACCCGACTTCACGACCACCGGCTGACCCGAGACGGGGTCGTTGCCGAGCTCCTTGAGCGGCGGCGCCGCGGCCGCCCGCCCGCGCTGCTTGGGCTGGGCGTAGATCTTCAGCGCCTCGTCGAGGGTGATGGTGAAGAGCTGGTCCTCGCTCGCCAGCGAACGGGAGTCGGTGCCCTTCTTCAGGTAGGGCCCGTAGCGACCGTTCTGTGCGGTGATGTCGTCGCCCGATTCCGGGTCGGCACCCACCACGCGCGGCAGCGAGAGCAGCTTGACGGCGTCCTCGAGCGAGATCGTGTCGAGCGACATCGACTTGAACAGCGAGCCGGTGCGCGGCTTGGTGCCCTTCTTCGCGTCGTCGGGCAGCAACTCGGTGACGTACGGGCCGAAGCGGCCGTTCTTGGCCACGACCTGGAGTCCGGTGTCGGGGTGCGAGCCCAGCTCGATCTCCTCACCGGCCGGGTTCTTGAACAGCTCCTCGGCCTTGGCCAGGGTCAGCTCGTCGGGAGGCAGGTCGTCGGGCACGTTGGCCCGCTTGCCGGTGGCGTTGCCGTCGTCGTCCTCGCCGTCCTTCGACACAGTCTCGAGGTAGGGCCCATAGCGCCCCACCCGCAGCTGGATGCCGGAGTCGGCGCCGCCGATCGGGAAGGTCGCGTTGTCGCGGGCGTCGATGTCGCCGAGCTCGTCGACGAGGGTCTTGAGGCCTTCGACGTCGCCGGTACCGAAGTAGAACTTGGCCAGCTCGCTGTTGCGGTCCGCGCGACCGCCGGCGATCTCGTCGAGCACGTCCTCCATGACAGCGGTGAACTCGTAGCTGATCTGCCGCGGGAAGTGCTCCTCGAGCAGCCGGATCACCGAGAACGCCAACCACGCCGGCACCAGCGCGGTGCCCTTCTTGTACACGTAGCCGCGGTTGAGGATCGTGCCGATGATCGAGGCGTAGGTCGAGGGGCGGCCGATCTCGCGGTCCTCGAGCTCCTTGATGAGCGTGGCCTCGGTGTAGCGCGCCGGCGGCTTGGTCTCGTGCCCATCGGCCGTGACGGACGCCGCGGTGACGGCCGCGCCCTCGGCCAGCTGCGGCAGCCGGGTCTCGGAGTCGTCGCTGCGCTTGCCGTCGTCGGTGCCCTCGACGTAGGCCTTGAGGAACCCGTGGAAGGTGATGACGCGGCCGGTGGCCGAGAAGACGACGTCCTCACCCGTGGCCGCGGCGCCGCCGAGCCGGATCGTGACCGACTGGCCGGTGGCGTCCTTCATCTGCGAGGCGACGGTGCGCATCCAGATGAGCTCGTAGAGCCGGAACTGCTCGCCGGTCAGGCCGGTCTGACCGGGCGTGCGGAAGGTCTCGCCGGCGGGTCGGATCGCCTCGTGCGCCTCCTGGGCGTTCTTGACCTTCGAGGCGTAGGTGCGCGGCGCGTCGGGCAGGTACTCGGCGCCGTACAGCTCGCGCACCTGCGAGCGCGCCGCCTCCACCGCCCCGCCCGAGAGCGTGGTCGAGTCGGTACGCATGTAGGTGATGAAGCCGTTCTCGTAGAGCCGCTGCGCCACCGACATCGTGACGCTGGCGCTCATGCCGAGCTTGCGGCTGGCCTCCTGCTGGAGCGTGGTGGTGCGAAACGGCGCGTACGGCGATCGGCGGTAGGGCTTCGCCTCGACCGAGCGGACGTCGAACCTGGTGTCGGCGAGCGCCGAGGCGAGCGCCTCGGCCCGGGGCCGGTCGAGGTGCACGACCTTGCCGGCGGCGGAGTCCTTGAGCACGCCGGCGTCGGTGAAGTCGGAGCCGCGAGCCACGCGCAGCTCGTCGACCGAGTAGACCTTGGCCGGGAACATCCGCACGTCGGCGCCCGACCCGGCGTCGAAGCTGCCCTCGAGATCCCAGTACGAGGCGGCCTTGAACGCCATCCGCTCCTTCTCGCGGTCGACCACGAGCCGGGTCGCGACCGACTGCACGCGGCCGGCGGAGAGGCCGGACATGACCTTCTTCCACAGCACCGGAGAGACCTCGTAGCCGTAGAGGCGGTCGAGGATGCGACGGGCCTCCTGGGCCTCGACGAGGTCCATGTCGAGCTCGCGCGGGTTCTCGGCGGCGGCGAGAATGGCGGGCTTGGTGATCTCGTGGAACACCATGCGGCGCACCGGGATGTTCTTGGGCTTCAGCTCGTCGAGCAGGTGCCAGGCGATGGCCTCGCCCTCGCGGTCCTCATCGGTGGCGAGGTAGAGCTCGTCGGCGTCCTTGAGCAGCGTCTTGAGCTTGGAGATGTGGCTCTTCTTGTCGCGCGGCACCACATAGAAGGGCTCGAAGCCGTTGTCGACGTCGACCGCGAGACGGCCCCACGGCTTGTCCTTGATCTTGGCCGGGGTGTCGGCCGCCGACTGCGGCAGGTCACGGATGTGACCGATGGAGGACTCCACGACGTACCCCTGGCCGAGGTAGCCGCCGATCGTGCGGGCCTTCGCCGGTGACTCGACGATGACCAACTTGTGTGCCACTGGTGCGCTTCCATCCTTCGTGGGTGGGTGCCGAGAGGCCCCGAACAGGGCTCACGGCGAGTCACGGTAGCGCGTGCCCGTGGCCAGCGCTCGCCGGTGTGCGCGTCGGCTGGCTCACAGTGAACTCTCCGGAGCCTGTGGACGACGCCCGCGCGATCGCCTCGGATCGTGGCACCGTGAACCGGTCCTGACCGCACCGAAGGCCGATCTCGGAGGCCCCGTGACGCTGCACGATCTCCTGACCCCGACCCCTGCACCACCTCCCTACGGGGAGTGGGGCGAACCCGAGCGGCTCCGCCACCTCGTGTTCCTCGACGGCCGACTCATCGACTCGTGGTCCGAGCCCGTCGAGGGCACGAGCTGGGCCGCCGAGGCACGTCGGCTCGACCGGTTGGCGGCCCCGGCTCCCGAACCGCCCGCGCCCCCGAGGTGGCAGTTGGCCCTGGACTGGCTGGGTGATCGGGTCGGCGGGGCCGAGGCGGTGGCGCGGCTGCACGGCGAGGCGTTCGACGAGCCCGAGCTTCCCTCCGACTGCCTCCGCCTGGCCCAGCGCGAGCGCATCGGGCACGTGGCCGAGCTTCTCGACGCGGTCGCCGCCCTCCGCCACGACGCCGACCTCGGGGTCGCCCTGCGCCAGGCCTTGGTCGCGCTGTGGCGCAGCGACCCCGACCTCGTCGACCACGCGGTGTCGGCTCGCAGCGTCGCCGGCGGGCTGGCGTGGGCGGTCGGCAAGGCCAACGGACTGCTCCACCCGCAGGGCACCTGGCGGTCCGGGGAACTTCGAGACGCGCTCGGCCTCACCAGTTCGCCTGCCGCGATGGGGCGCTCGGTGCAGGCGGCCCTGTTCGGCCTCCGCGAGCCGGC
Source organism: Nocardioides acrostichi (assembly GCF_015319165.1). Taxonomy (GTDB): domain Bacteria; phylum Actinomycetota; class Actinomycetes; order Propionibacteriales; family Nocardioidaceae; genus Nocardioides; species Nocardioides acrostichi. Next base: position 67,287 of record NZ_JADIVZ010000010.1, on the reverse strand, counting down.
CCGATGCTCGTGGTGGCGCCCTGAGGGGGAATCCGACCTGCTCGCCCTGGGTCACGCCGAGGTGCTGTTGCCCGAGGTGCGTGTCCGCCTGGTGCGGCTGCGCGACCGGGCGTACGCCGTCCGGGCCGAGGAGGGTGCGACCTCCTAGCAGGTCGCGTGAGAGCCGGCGCCGGTCATCTGCCGACTCGCGGCAGGTCGGCGTCAGATGAGGAAGCCTTGGCGCACCAGGTCGCTGACCACCGGGAGGTAGTCCTCGTGGATGGCGACGGGGTCGAGGTCGAGGAGCTCGGCGAGGGCGTCGAGGATCTGCCCGACGGTGAGGTCGCCGCCGCAGGCACCGACCAGCCCCGCCACCACGGTGTCGGCGGTGCGCGCGCGGCGCAAGCCGGTCTGCTGTCGCAGCACGATCGTCTCCGGATCCTCTGCCCCGGGGGCGCCGAGGGTCTCCTGCACCAGGTCGGCGCGGGCACTGAGTCGGGCGGCGAGCAGGGAATCGTCGTCGACACGACGCTGGGCGGCGCGGCCCCAGTCGGCGATGGCGGGGGCGATCGGCTGCTCGACGTCGTAGGGCCAGGAGATCAGCTCGTGCACGGGGGCACCGGGCTCGGCCCCGGTGCGACGGCGCAGGTCGATCCAGCCGAAGCCGATGCCCTCGACACCTTGGGAGTCCAGCCACGACAGCCAGGTGTCGTAGCGCCGGTGGTACTCCTCGAGGGCGATGGCGCCGGTGGACGGGTGGTGGCCGGAGTCCTTGAGCCACAGCTCGACATAGGCGGCGGGGTCGAGCACCTCGCGCTGCACCGCGAGCGCGTCGCAGGCGTCCTCTCCCTCGGCCGGGAGCCAGGAGCCGAGCCGCTGCTCCCACGGTTGGTCGCGGGCGATCACCCAGTTGGCGAGCACCTGGCACCAGCCGCCTGGGGCGAGGTGGCCGGGGGCGGCTCGCACGATGTGCTCGACCACCTGGTCGCCGGGCAGCCCGGAGTCGCGGTAGACCAGCCGTTCGCCGGTGCCGGGCGAGATGACGAAGGGCGGGTTGGTGGCGATCAGGTCGAAGCGCTCGCCGGCGACGGGAGCGAAGAAGGAGCCGTCACGCACCTCGACCACCGACTCGACGTCGTTGAGAGCCGCGTTGAACCGGGCCAGGCGCAGGGCACGCGCGTTGACGTCGGTGGCCACGACCCGCTCGGCGTGCCGGGCCAGGTGCAGCGCCTGCACGCCGCACCCGGTGCCCAGGTCGAGGGCCGTGCCGACCTGCTCGCGGATCGTCAGCTGGGCCAGGGACGTCGAGGCGGCGCTGATGCCGAGCACGTGGTCGGCGCCGACGCGCTGAGCGGTGCCGTCGAGACCGGGTGTGAGGTCGGAGCACACCCAAAGGTGCTGCTCGTCGCTGGCGTAGGGCCGGACGTCGAGGGCGGCGGCGACCTCGCCGACGCTCTGCGTCAGCAGACCCTCGGCACACATCCGGTCCACGAGCCGCGGCAGTGCCGCCTCGGCGGCAGCGAGCGACACCGGCACCTGGAGCAGGAAGAGTCGGGTCAGGGTCGCGAGCGGCGAGGCCTCGCGGGTGCGGGTCAGGCCAGGCACCGTCTCGTTGCGGGCCAGCGCCTGGTGGGCCAGTGGCCCGAGCAGGTCGGCGACCGCGTCGTAGGTGAAGTCCGCAGCGGTGAGGGCCTCCCGCAGCGCGTGCGGGAGGGGTACGCGAGCGTTCACCGCTCGGCGTCCGCGGCTGCGAGCAGCCCATCGATCAGACCGCCCATGAGCCGGATGAGGAACCGGCGGTAGGGTGCCCCGGTGAGCGGGATCCGCTCGCTGAACTCGCCGGTCCAGCGCACCGTGAGGAGGCCCTGGTCACCGGGCTGGAGCTCGACGAGCGAGGAGTAGTCGCGCACCGGCCACCCGGAGCGGATCACGTAGCCGTGCCGGTGCGGCGGCTCGTCGACCGTGACCTCTTCGCGCATCAGCACCGGCGGCTGGCCGGCGACGCGGACCCGGCCGACGTACGCCGGCCCCTGACCGCCATCGGCCCAACCGGAACGAGGGATCATCCTCCCTGCCCAGCGAGACCACTGGGTGGCGTCGCTGAGCAGGGAGAAGGCCGACTCGACGTCGGCGTGACCGGTCCGTTCGACCGCATAGCTGAACCGTCGTGGCATGGCGCCCAGCCTAGGGTGCGGGCCGGGCGATTGGCTCAGACCTTGGCGGGCTCCTCGTCGGAGATGACGGCCGAGCGCTGCTTGCTGATGTAGACCGCCACCACGATCCCGGCCGTGGCCACCAGACTGACCAGGATCGAGAGCCCGCGGTGCGAGTCCTCGCCCACAGTGAGACTGATGACGGCGCCCACGATGAGCAGCGAGACCAGGTTCATCACCTTGATCAGGGGGTTGATGGCAGGACCCGCAGTGTCCTTGAACGGGTCGCCGACCGTGTCGCCGATGACCGTGGCGGCGTGAGCCTCGGAGCCCTTGCCGCCGTGATGGCCGTCCTCGACCAGCTTCTTGGCGTTGTCCCACGCGCCGCCGGCGTTGGCCAAGAAGACGGCCATGAGCGTGCCGGAGCCGATCGCACCGGCGAGGAAGCCGGCCAGCGCCCCGACCCCCAGGCCGAAGCCGACGGCGATCGGGCTCAGGATGGCGAGGATGCCCGGCGTGGCGAGCTCGCGCAGGGAGTCGCGGGTGACGATGTCGACCACGCGCCCGTACTCCGGGCGCCCGGTGCCCTCCATGATGCCGGGGATGTCTCGGAACTGGCGGCGCACCTCGAAGACCACGGCACCGGCCGCGCGACCCACGGCGTTGATCGCCAGGCCGGAGAAGAGGAACACCACGGCCACACCGATGAGGAGGCCGACCAGCACGTCGGGGCTGAACACCCAGAAGTTCAGGCGGTCGCCGTCCTTGGGCGTGATCTCGTCGAGCTTCTCCACCACGGTGCCGATGTAGGAGCCGAACAGCGCGGACGCCGCGAGCACGGCCGTGGCGATCGCGATGCCCTTGGTGATGGCCTTGGTGGTGTTGCCGACCGCGTCGAGCTCGGTGAGGATCTGTGCGCCGGTCTCGCTCACGTCACCGGACATCTCCGCGATGCCCTGGGCGTTGTCGGAGACCGGGCCGAAGGTGTCCATCGCGACGATGACGCCGACGGTGGTGAGCAGGCCGCAGCCGGCCAGCGCCACGGCGAACAGCGCGATCGACAGCGACCCGCCGCCGAGCAGGAACGCTCCGAAGACGGCTGCGCCGATCACCAGCGTCGTGTAGACGGCCGACTCGAACCCGACCGAGAGACCGGAGAGGATGACGGTCGCGGCGCCGGTGAGCGAGGTGCGGCCGACGTCCTTGACCGGACGGAACTCGGTGCCGGTGAAGTAGCCGGTCAGCGCGAGGATCGCGGCCGCGAGCACGATGCCGATGAGCACGGCCAGGGCCGCGATGAGGGCCGGGTTGCCGTCGGGGGCGGAGTACCCGAAGGTCGAGTCCAGTGCGTCTCCGCTGGCGCGGTTGGCGAGGTCGGCGAAGCTGGTGGGCAGGTAGACGAACGCCAGCACGATGCTGGCCACGGCAGCGATGGCGGCCGAGATGTAGAAGGCCCGGTTGATGGTGGTCAACCCGCTCTCGCCGGCGCGGGGCTGGCAGAGGTAGACGCCGGCCACCGCGGTGAGCGCGCCGATGGCCGGGATGAGCAGCGGGAAGACCAGGCCCTTGTCGCCGAAGGCCTGCGAGCCGAGGATCAGCGCCGCGACGAGCGTGACCGCGTAGGACTCGAAGAGGTCGGCGGCCATGCCGGCGCAGTCGCCGACGTTGTCGCCCACGTTGTCGGCGATCGTGGCAGCGTTGCGAGGGTCGTCCTCGGGGATGTTGTTCTCGACCTTGCCGACCAGGTCGGCACCGACGTCGGCGGCCTTGGTGAAGATGCCGCCGCCCACGCGCATGAACATGGCCAGCAGGGCAGCACCGAAGCCGAAGCCCTCGAGCACCTGGGGCGCCTTGTCCTGGAAGAGCAGCACCACGAGGCTGGCCCCGAAGAGACCGAGCCCCACGGTGAGCATGCCCACCGTCGCGCCGGTGCGGAAGCCGATGTTCATCGCGGGCTCGCGGCCCTCGGTCTCCGCCGCGGCGGCCACGCGCAGGTTGGCCTGGACGGCCAGCGACATGCCCAGGTAGCCGACCGCGGCCGAGAAGCCGGCCCCGCCGAGGAACGCCACGGACCGGAAGATCCGCACGACGGTGTCGTCGGCCGGCAGCAGCAGGAGTGCGAAGAACGCGACCGCGGCGAAGATGCCGAGCGTGCGGAACTGCCGGGTCAGGTAGGCGTTGGCGCCCTCCTGCACAGCTTGGGCGATGGTGCGCATGCTGTCGGTGCCTTCACCGGCGGCTATGACCTCGGAGCGGAACTTCGCCGCCATCGCCAGCGCGCCGAGCGCGATGAGCGCCACGACGATGACCAGCACGAGGTTGCCACCGGAGACCTCAACGACCTCGGGAGTGATCCCCGCCATCTAGTGCCTCCTGGGAGCTAGGGAGAGGAGAGGCGACACCCTGATGTGACGCACATCTCACGCAGACGAGCCGGAGTCTACGCACGGAAGGGCGCACAGCAAGGACCGACGTGACCTCGGTCACGTCGGTCGGGTGGGAAGCGTCAGCGAGCGGTCAGGAGGCCGCGAGCGCCGCGTCAGCGGTCTCGTGGATCACGAAGACCTTGGCCAGACCGGTGATCCGGAAGATCTTGAGCAGGCGGTCCTGGGTGCAGACCAGGCTCAGCGAGCCGTCGTGAGCCCGGACCTTCTTCAGCCCGCCGACCAGCACGCCCAGGCCGGTGGAGTCGAGGAACTCCACGGACTCCATGTCGATGACCAGGTCGTAGGTGCCGGCCGCCACCAGCTCGGTGATCTTGTCGCGCAGCTTGGGAGCGGTGTAGACGTCGATCTCCCCGCCGACGGCCACCACCATGGTGCCGTCGATGTCGCGGGTGGAGATGGTGAGGTCCACGAGTACTCCTTGCTCGGACGCCGGTCGCGGCTGGGACGTGACCGGGGCGGATCGACACGCGAGGCGCCACGGCCGCGCACTATGAAACCACGGCCGAGTGTGCCGCGCACCCGAAAGTGAAGAACCTCCCTCACCGGGCCGCGCGACAGCACGGTGAGCGCCGCTGTGGGTGGGGTTTGCCAGGATCGCCCCATGCCTGCCGACGACCTGGTGCGTGCCCTCGCGGCGCCTGCCTCCCGCGCCGACCGGCTCACCCACGTGCGCGTCGTGCCTGCTCGCGAGGCGCAGCCGGTCGAGTGGCCCGAGTGGACGCCGCCCGAGGTGCGCGCGGCCTACGAGCGACGGGGAGTGCGGCGTCCGTGGTCGCACCAGATCGAGGCGGCCTCCGCGGCGTGGCACGGGGAGCACGTGGTGCTGGCGACCGGCACGGCGTCGGGCAAGTCGCTCGGCTTCGCGCTGCCGGCCCTGAGCGCCGTGCTGGCCGGGCGCGGCGCGCGCGGCAGCCGCGGCGCGAGTGTGCTCTACCTGGCCCCCACGAAGGCGCTGGCCCACGACCAGCTCGGCGCCCTCGGCGACCTGGGGCTCTCGGTGCGCGCCGCGACCCACGACGGCGACAGCGGGCACGAGGAGCGGGACTGGAACCGCGACCACGCCGAGTACCTGCTCACCAACCCCGACATGCTGCACCGCAGCCTGCTGCCCCAGCACGAGCGATGGGCGGGCTTGTGGCGTTCCTTGAGGTTCGTCGTCGTCGACGAGTGCCACCACTACCGCGGTGTGTTCGGGGCGCACGTGGCCCAGGTGCTCCGCCGGTTGCGCCGGGTGGCCGCCGCACACGGCGCCTCGCCCACCTTCGTGCTCGCCTCGGCCACGGTCGCCGAGCCCGAGCAGGCGGCGTACCGGCTCACGGGGCTTCCCGTGCGGGCCATCACGCGTGACGGGTCGCCCCACGGTGCGGTGGCCGTCGGCCTCTGGGAGCCGCCGCTCACCTCGTTCACCGACGACTTCGGTGCACCGGTGCGCCGCTCCGCGGCGTCGGAGACCGCCGAGCTACTCGCCGACCTGGTGACCACCGGAACCCGCACCCTGGCCTTCGTTCGCTCCCGGCGCGGCGTCGAGCAGGTCGCCGCCTCCACCGCGCAGATGCTCGCCGACGTCGACCCCGGGCTGCCCTCGCGGGTCGCCGCCTACCGGGGCGGCTACCTGCCCGAAGAGCGACGCGAGATCGAGACGCAACTGCGCTCCGGCGCGCTGCTCGGCCTGGCGGCCACCAACGCCCTCGAGCTGGGCATCGATGTCAGCGGGCTCGACGCCGTGCTGCTCGCCGGCTTCGCCGGCACCCGGGCCGGCTTCTGGCAGCAGGTGGGCCGTGCGGGGCGCGACCTCCAAGACGCGACGGCTCTGCTCGTGGCCCGCGACGACCCCCTCGACACCTACCTCGTGCACCACCCGGAGGCCCTCTTCGACCGACCCGTCGAGGCGTCGGTCTTCGATCCTGCGAATCCGCACGTGCTGGGGCCGCACCTGGCCGCGGCCGCACAGGAGATCCCCCTGACCAGCGCCGACCTCGAACTGTTCGGCGCGACCGCGGCGAACGTCGTCGACGCACTGGTCGGCTACGGCCTGCTGCGCCGGCGACCGCGCGGGTGGTTCTGGACCAGCCGCGACCGTGCCTGCGACCTCACCGACCTGCGCTCCACCGGGGGTACGCAGTGCCAACTCGTCGAGGAGGAGACCGGCCGGGTGGTCGGGACCGTCGACGGCGCACGCGTGCACTCGACCGCCCACGAGGGCGCCGTCTACGTGCACCGCGGTGAGACCTACGTGGTCACCTCGCTCGACCTCGACGAACACGTCGCGGTGCTGCGTCGGCGCGACCCCGGCTACACCACCTCGGCGCGCGAGAGCTTCGACGTCCGGCTGGTCGAGGAGCGCGCCCACCAGATGTGGGGCGAGAGCCGACTGGCCACGGGTCGGGTCGAGGTCACCTCGCAGGTCACCTCCTTCCTGCGGCGTGCTGTGCCGGGCGGTGAGGTGATCGGCGAGGAGTTGCTCGACCTGCCCGAGCAACGGCTCGAGACCACGGGGGTCTGGTGGACCGTGCCCGACGACGCCTGGCAGCGTGCCGGGCTCGATCCGGCCGATCTGCCGGGCGCCGCCCACGCGGCCGAGCACTGCTCGATCGGGCTGCTGCCCCTGTTCGCGACCTGCGACCGGTGGGACATCGGTGGCGTCTCCACCGCCCGACACCCCGACACGGGGCAGCTCACCGTGGTGGTGCACGACGGTCATCCCGGCGGCGCCGGGTTCGCGGAGCGCGGCTACGCCACCGCGGCCGCGTGGCTGCGAGCGACCCTGGAGACCATCCGCGCCTGCGAGTGCGTCGACGGCTGCCCCTCGTGCGTGCAGTCGCCGAAGTGCGGCAACCAGAACAACCCGCTCGACAAGGCTGCTGCCGTCCGGCTGCTCGAGGTGCTCCTGGCCGACGCTCCCCCTGCCGCGCCCGAGGCGGCGCTCGGAACACAGGCGGATCTACCGCTGGCCCCGGCGACCTCCTAGTCTCCCCTCCATGGTCGTCCTCGGGATCATCCTCATCGCGCTCGGCGCTGTGCTCGTGCTCGCCTGCGTGTTCACCGCCAAGGTCGTCGGCACTCACGTCGAGGTGCTCGGCATCGGGTTCTCACCGCTCGTCGTGTTCGCGATGGGCGTCTTGGCGACGTTGCTGGTGATCGTCGGTTGGGGCCTGATGAAGTACGGCACGAGGCGCGCCCTCCGAGCCCGGCGCGAGCGCAAGAAGCTCGGCGAACTGTCCGAGAAGCTCGACGCCGTCGAGGCGGAGCGCCGCCGCGAGGGCGACGACGCCGACGCGCACTGACTCGCACTGACTCGCACTGGCCTCGCACCGGCCTCGCACCGGCCTCGCACCGGCACCCTGGGTGCCGAGGTCACGCGGGGCCGGCTCGCGCGGACGCGTGCAGGCTGACCTCGGGGCCCCACCAGTCCGGGCCGGCCACCACGACGTCGACCAGGACCTCGCGGCCGTGCGGCTCGCAGGACTCCAGCGTGGCTCCGTTCGCAGACGCGATCTGCGTGGCTCGTCGGCAGTCCGGCCCGCCGGCTGCCGACGCCGCAGCCAGCGCCGCCAGGTCTGCGGCCGCCTGACTGCGCCGGTGGGCCGCGACCAGCGCACCCACCTGGGCCAGTGCCATCCCGATCACGAGCAGGACGCCGAGAGCGGCCACCGCGGGCGGGACCGCCGAGCCGCGCTCGCCCCGGTGCGCGGGCCCAGCCCGACGGCCACGGATCACGGTGTGGCCACCCCGACCGGCTCGTGCACCGCGACGGCGCTGGAGGAGACCTCCGCCCCGGGGAGGTGCGCCAACAGACCACCTGGGCCGCGGACGTCGCTGGTGACCACCACCCGGACCCGATCGCCATCGGTCAGCACCTGCACCGTGCTGCCCACCGGTGCCACCTGAACGGCCAGTGCCTCGGCCGCGGCCGGGTCGTCGCCGCGAGCAGCTGCCCGCGCGGCCTCGCGGGCGGCGTCGGTCACCCGCATCTGGGCCAGGACCAGGGTGAGCATCCAGACCAACGCCCCCGTGACCGCCAAGAGCAGCGGCAGCACCATCGCCAGCTCGGCGGTCGCGGCGCCACGCTCACCCTGGCTCCCCCCGGCGCGCGGAGCAGGGCTCACCCGACGCCCAGCAGGGAGAGCACGTGGTCGAACAGCGTGGTGAGCAGCTTCTGGCCGAACCCGCCGGTGAGCATCGTGTAGAGCAGCCCGGCCAGTCCTGCGCCAGCGGCCGTGCCCACCGCGTACTCCGCCGTCGTGATGCCGCGCTCGGCGGCCGGAGCGTGTGCCCTCAGGGGTGCGTGCATGGGTGTCCTCCTCGTCTCGCGGCCGCCTGGTGCGGCCGTCGGCGTCCACGCTCGCCGTCCTCGTGCTCCCGTTGCCGGGCCAGAGGCGAGGCTGTGGATGAACTCGACACGAAGTCCCGCTGTGGACGCCGATCGCCACCCGGCGAGACGAGCCAGCTCTCGCCCTGCTCAGAGGACGGCGGAGAGCAGGCCGGCGGCCACCGGGACGATGCCGAGCAGGATGAACGACGGCAGCAGGCACAGTCCGAGCGGCACCGCGGCCCGCACGCCGACGCGGCGCGCCTCCTCCTCGGCCCGGCCACGGGAGCGACGACCCAGCTCGTCGGCCAGGCGGGCGATCACGTCCGCGACCGGAGCACCCGAACTGCCGGCCCGCTCGAGAGAGCGGCCGAGCGGGCCGAGGGCGGGGTCGGCGGCCAGGCCGCGCCACACCTGCGCCGGATCCGAGCCGAGCTGCACCCGCGCGACCGCGCCGCGTAGTCGGGCCGAGGCCGGCCCGGGCAGGGCGTCGCTCACGGCCAGGAGAGCGCTCGGTACCGCGGCGCCGGTGGCCAGCACGCTCCCCACCAGCGCCACGACGTGCGGTAGGTCGGCGACTGCCTGGGCCTGCTCGCGGCGGGTGGCGGCCGCCTGCTCGGTGCCCGCCAGCCGCCAGACCACGACGGCGCCGGCCAGGCCGAGGACGGCGCCCACCGGCGGGCCGACCAGCAAGAGCCCGGCGAGCACGGCGCTGGCCGACCACCAGGCCCGGTACCGGCGCACCCAGCCCACATCGCTGTCGACCGGAAGGGGCCCATCGGACGACGGGGGCGAGGTGCCGACGATCGCGGGCGCCGGGCGCCACCACAGCAGCCGGAGGACGATGGAGCAGGCCGCTCCCACCACCAGGGCACTCACGGACCCACCTCGGCATCGCTCGCGAGTCGCTCTATCCACGCGAGACCGAGCAGTCCGACGCCGAGCCCCGCGCCGAGGCAGCACCACCCGGCGGCGGTGCCCAGCAGGAACTCGAACGGGTGACCGCCGGACGCCTCACCCATGAGCAGCGCCCCCAGCGGGAGCGCCGCCACCAATCGGCCGGTCGAGCGAGCCGAGGCGAGCTCGGCATCGACCACCCGGGCCGTGGCCAGGTGGCGTCGCTGCTCGCGGGCCACCGCCTCCAGGGCTGCGGCGAGCCCCGACCCGGTGCGGTGCGCCACCTGCCATGCGGCGGCCACGACGCGCAGACCCTCGGCGCCGTCCAGGTCGGCACCGAGACGACGCCAGGCCGCGGGGACGTCGGCACCGACGCGCGCGGCCCGGGCGACCGGAGCGAGCGGGGGCCAGTCGAGGGCAGCGCGGTCGAGGGCTGCGGCGGGAGGGCGCCCCGAGGCCAGGTCGGCCGCCAACGCCTCACAGGTCTCCTGCACCCGCTCCCGGGTCACCCGCGCAGACCGGGCGGCCGCATGCCGGGCGACCAGACGACGCAGTGCCAGCGCGGCAGCCAGGGCAGCCACCCCCGGCACGAGCACCGCAGCACCAGGACGCACGAGCGCGGCGAGGCCGACGGCACCCGCCGCGGCCGCCCACCGCAGCGTGCGGACGTCGAGGTTCGACGGGCGACCCGGGTGCCCGGGACCGGCCGACCACCGCACCGCCAACGCGGTGCCTCCCGCCGCCAGCAGCAGCCCGAGGGTCATCCGAGCAGCCCGGCGAGCAGGTCGGCACCCGGCCCCTCGTGCAGACCATCGGCATCGAAGCGGACGGCGGTGCGCATCGTCACCAGTCCCGTGTCGTCGCGCTCGGGCAGGGAGACGGCTGCGACGCGGCGGCGTCCGTCGCGGTCACGCCGCTGGTGCACGACGAGCTGGAGGCCGGCAGCGAGTTGACTGTGCGCCGCAGCACGACCCAGCCCGGCGGCCAGCGCGAGCGCCTCGACTCGCGCCGGGACGTCGGCGGCGGAGTTCGCGTGCAGCGTGCCGCACCCTCCCTCGTGCCCGGTGTTGAGCGCGGCCAGCAGGTCGACGACCTCGCCGCCGCGCACCTCGCCGACGACCAGCCGGTCGGGACGCATGCGCAGCGCCTGGCGCACCAGGGTGCGCAGGTCGACTGCGCCGGCGCCCTCGACGTTGGGTGGGCGGGCCTCGAGCCCGACGACGTGGGCGTGGTCGGGTCGGAGCTCGGAGGAGTCCTCGACCAGGACCAGGCGCTCCGCCGGGTCGACGAGGCCGAGCAGACACGAGAGCAGGGTGGTCTTGCCCGAGCCGGTGCCGCCGCTGACGAGGAAGGCCAGCCGGGCCGCGACGATCGCCCGCAGCAGTCGGGCGCCGTCGGCCGGGAGGGAGCCCGCGTCGACGAGGTCGTCGAGGGTGAACGCGACTCGCGGCGGCACCCGCAGCGAGATCACCGTGCCCGGTCGGGACAAGGGTGCGAGCACGGCGTGCAGCCGGGTGCCGTCGCTCAGCCGTGCGTCGACGTAGGGCTGGGCGTCGTCGAGGCGGCGCCCGGCCGAGGCCGCGAGCCGCTGGGCGAGACGGCGCACCGCGGCGTCGTCGGCGAAGGTCACGTCGGTGCGTTCCAGCCCTCTCCCCCGGTCGAGGAAGACTCCCCCGGCCCCGTTCACCAGCACATCGGTGACCCCCGGTCGGGCGAGCAGGGGGTCGAGTGGGCCCGCCCCGAGGACGTCGCGGCTCAGCGCCTCGTGGACGGCCAGCACGGTGGCGTCGCCCACCGGGCGCCCGGAGGCGCGCAGGGCCTCGGCGACCCGGTGCGGGGTGAGCGCGCCGGGACTGGAGGCCAGGTGCTCGCGCACCTGGTCGACCAGGGTGGTGGTGTCGGTCATCGTTCGCGCACGCGGGTTCAAGCGACCCGGTCGTCGCCGACCGCACCCGGAGCGGTCACGGCGCCCAGCAGACCGCGGGCGCTGCGAGCCAGGGCTCCCCGGTCACCGCGCAGGGGGCCGAAGCCGAGGTCGACGTTCTCCTCGACCCCGCGCTGGTCGCGTACGACCCCCACCACCGGAACCCCCGCGGCGCGCGCGGCCGCCCGCTCGTCGAGCACCGGGCCGCGCAGCACCAACCGCACCCGCGCCGGGTCGTCGAGCCGCCGGCACAACCGGGTGGCTGCCGCGAGTCCGGTGACGCGGTCGGGCACGAGCACGAGCACGACGTCGCAGCGAGGAACCACCTCGCCGACGACCTCACGGTGGGTGCGGGGCAGGTCGACCACGACCGTCTCGTGACCGCGAGCGGCCGCCGAGAGCACCTCGCGCAGCACGAACGGCGAGCACTCCGCGGTCCCCGGCGGCCAGCCGAGCACCCCGAGACGCTGACGTCGGGGCACGGCCTCGCGCAGCGAGCGGGCGCTGAGCCGGCCGGTGGTGCGCGCCAGGTCTGGCCAGCGCACGCCCGCGGTGTCGTCGAGGCCGAGCACTCGGTCGACACCCGGCCCCAGCGGGTCGGTGTCGACCACCAGCGTGCGCCCGCGGCCGGCGGCAACCTGGCCCAGCGCGCAGGCCAACGTGGTGGCACCGGCTCCCCCGGCGCCGCCGATGACCCCGATGACCCGCGCCCAGGTGGGCCGCCCCTCCCCCAGGTCGGCCAGCACCTCAACCAGCCAGTCGGTCGACTCGGCGACCCGGCTGACGTTCTCGGCGCCCACCGCCAGCGCGAGCCGGAACAGGGAGTCCGCCACCGCTGCCGTGCTGAGCACGTGCACGCCCTGCCGACGAGGCAGGGCCAGGCGCACCAGCGACTCGACGATGTCGTCGCCCACGAGCACCAGCGGCGCCGTGCGCCAGAGTCGGAGCACCGTGTGCGGATCGCTCACGACGCCGGGCTCGACTCCGGCGGCGGCCGCGATGCGGGACACCTCCTCGGCGAGGTGGGCGTCGCTCGTGATCAGCAGGGGTCGTGTGTCGCTCATGCGAACCACAGTGGCTCGCGACGTCTCGCCGAGTGGGCGACGCGACAGCACCTGTGGAGATCGCCTGCACGAACCCGACCTGTGGACGCGAGACGCTGCGTATGCTCGCGGGCATGCCCGGCGCCGCGGCGTTCTTCGACCTCGACAAGACGATCATCGCCAAGTCGAGCACGCTCGCGTTCTCCAAGCCGTTCCAGGCCGGTGGGCTCATCTCCCGGCGAGCGGTGCTGCGCTCGGCCTACGCACAGTTCATGTACCTCGTCGGCGGCGCCGACCACGACCAGATGGAGAAGATGCGGCAGTTCATGTCGCAGCTCTGCGCCGGATGGGACGTCGCGACCGTGCGCGACATCGTCGCCGAGACGCTGCACGAGATCGTCGATCCGCTCGTGTACTCCGAGGCGGTCGAGCTCATCGAGGCCCACCAGCTGGCCGGGCGGGAGGTCGTCATCGTGTCGACCTCCGGCACCGAGGTCGTCGAGCCCATCGGCGCGATGCTCGGCGTCGACCGCGTCGTGGCGACGCGCCTCGCCGAGGAGGACGGTCGCTACACCGGCGAGATCGAGTACTACGCCTACGCCGAGGAGAAGGCGAACGCGATCCGTGAGCTCGCCCGGGACCGCGGCTGGGATCTCGCGCAGTGCTACGGCTACAGCGACTCGGTGACCGACGCGCCCATGCTGGAGGCCGTCGGCCACCCCCACGCCGTCAATCCCGACAAGGATCTGCGCCGGATCGCCGAGGAGCGGCACTGGCCGGTGCTCGTGTTCACGCGCCCGGTCGCGTTGCGTGGCGGCGTGCGCGCGGCCGTCCGCCCCACGGTCGCCGCCCTGGCGGTCGGCGGCGCGCTGGCCGCCGGTGGCCTGTGGTGGAACGCGCGACGCCGCGACCTGACCTGACCTGGCCCGCCTGACCTGACCCGCCTGACCTGACCCGCCCCGACCCACACCGGCCCGCCCTGACCGCGCTCGGGACCAACGGCCCGACACGCCGGACGGCTCTTGTGTTCTGGGTCACACCAGGAGTACACCTGAGGGAACAACTCCACAGACGAACACGTGGCCGCCGGTACCCACGCGGCGATCCACCCTTCTGACCAGGGCGCCATGGCATTCCCGCTCCACGCGGGGGCCGGCTTATCGAGAAGCACGCCTGGTAGCTGACGGTCCACGTGTCCAGCGGTGGCCCTCCGGAGCGGTGTAGCTCCTGGGGGCCACCTGCACGTCTACGGAGCCCGCACCGGGGAGAGCTCGGCCGCGGCGGCGTAGGCCTCGCCGGCGTAGAGCAGCCAGGAGTGCACTCCGGAGCTCGAGCCCGAGGCATAGCCGCGCAGGTTCGACTCGTAGGCCTCGCGCACCATCAGGTGGCCCGCCTCGGGCACCAGCAGCGACTTCTCGTCGACCCCTCGCGCGACCAACACCAGCCGCTCCGCAGCCCGGGCGACGAGTCCGTTGTGCGAGGCGAACGGCGCGGCGGTGGCCAGGTCGGCGTGCACCAGCGCCGCGACGAGCAGGGCGGGCGCGGCCGTCTCGACGGTGAGCAGCGATGCGAGCCCCCGCAGCCGCTCGGCGGCCTCTGCGTCGCGAGGACGCCCCAGGTCCTCGGAGAGCACCCGACCGCGCGCCGCCACGGCGTGCAGCCGGGCGAGAGCCTGAAGCGGCGCCGTTCGCAGCACCGGCACCAGCGCGAGCAGGTCGACCGAGAGCCGGACGGCGTCCGCGGCCACGTCGTCGCCCGCGCCGTCGCGCACCTCGTCGAGGGAGGAGCCGGAACCCTCCAGCACGGCCGAGGAGTGGGCGCCGCGCAGCAGCGACTCGACCGTGAGCTCGGGCGCGGTGCGGCGCAGGCCGCGGTCGCGCAACAGCGCGTCGATGCCGTCGCGGGCGGAGGCGAAGCCGCTGGGCACGCCCTCGAGGGCGACGAGCCAGGCGAGCGGGTCGGGCGCGGTCACCCGAGCAGGGTACGGACCGCCGCGCCGCGCGGCGCCACCACCTGCGGGCCGGATCTCACTAGGCTTCGCACATGACCTCGACCGCGGAGCCAGCCGACCCCGCCCGGAGCTTCGGCGCGGTCGCGCAGGCCTACCACCGCGGTCGCCCGGGCTACCCGCTGGAGGCTGCCGCGTGGCTGGCCGGTGAGCAGCCATCGAGCGTGCTCGAGCTCGGTGCCGGCACCGGCAAGCTGACCCGCCCGCTGGTCGAGCTCGGCCACGACGTGCACGCGTGCGACCCCGACGAGCAGATGCTGGCGATGCTGCGCAGCGAGCTGCCCGGCGTGCGCAGCAGCCTCAGCAGCGCGGAGGAGATCCCGGCCGGCGACCGCAGCGCCGACGTGGTCGTCGTCGGCCAGGGCTTCCAGTGGTTCGACCTCGAGCTGGCCCTGCCCGAGATCGCTCGCGTGCTGCGCCCGGGTGGTCACCTGGCCATCGCATGGAACGAGCGCGACGAGCGCATCCCGTGGGTGCGTCGCCTGGGCCGCATCATCGACTCCGCCCACCCGGCCGACCCCGCCGACCTGCTCGCGGCCACCTCCGATCTCTTCGCCGACGCCGAGCACACCACCTTCCGGCACCGCCAGCACGTCGACCGCGAGTCGCTGCAGGATCTCGTCACCTCGCGCTCGGGTGTGTGCACCCTCGACCGTGAGTCCGCCGAGCAGCGACGCCACGCGGCCGGGGCGCTCTTCGACGAGTACGGCCGCGGCGGCGTCGACGGCATGCTGCTGCCCTACCTCACCCGGTGCCGCCGGGCGCGGGTCCTGCCGACGACGAACCCGGTCGAGGATCCGCCCGACGCGCCGTCCGATGCGCACGACTCCCCCATGGTCATCACGACCGGCAGCATCCGTCGCATCGAGGTCGAGCTGGCCAAGGCCCCGCAGGCTGCGGTCGACGACGGTCTGCTGCTCATCGACTTCCGCTGACGCCAGCGTCCGGGGAGCAGGCGTGTCCAGGTTCCGACGCCGGCTGGGCACCGACGCCGACCGACTCACCTTCCGCACCCTGCACACCGCGGCCCTGGCGGCCCCGGCCCTGCGAGAGGGCCTGACGGCCGCGAGCGCCGAGCGCGCCGTCCGGCACCTGCGCACCCTGCTGGGCTCGCCGGGTGTGGCGCTCACCGACACGACCGGCCTGCTCGCGTGGGACGGCGCCGGTGACCAGCACCACGACCGGGTGCCGTCGCTGGTGGCACTGGTGCTCGAACGGCCCGGCACGCGCGCGTTCGACCGGCACGACCTGCACTGCGTGGTCGGCAGCTGCCCTGCCCGCACGGCCGTGCTGAGCCCGCTGGTCGTCGACGACCGGGTCGTCGGCACCCTGGCCGCCCTCGCCCCGGAGACGACCGCCGGCCTCGTGCGCGCCACCGAGGAGGTCGCCGGCTGGGTGTCGGGGCAGCTCGAGCTCGCCGAGCTCGACAGCTCGCGCACCCGGCTGATGGAGGCCGAGGTGCGCGCGCTGCGCGCCCAGATCAGCCCGCACTTCGTCTACAACTCCCTCGGCGCCATCGCCAGCTTCGTGCGCACCGACCCCGACCGCGCCCGCCAGCTGCTGCTCGAGTTCGCGGACTTCACCCGCTACTCGTTCCGCCGGCACGGCGACTTCACGACCCTGGCCGAGGAGCTGCGCTCGATCGAGCAGTACCTGCTGCTCGAGCAGGCACGCTTCGGGGACCGTCTTCGGGTGACGCTCTCGGTGGCTCCCGAGGTACTCGGGGTCGCGCTGCCGTTCCTCTGTGTCCAGCCCCTGGTCGAGAACGCGGTGCGGCACGGGCTCGAGGGTTCCGAGGCGGGCGGCGGCCGGATCCAGATCACGGCCAAGGACGTCGGCACCGACGCGGTCATCGAGGTCGACGACGACGGCGCGGGCGAGGATCCGGACCACATCAGGCGGGTGCTGGCCGGCGACCAGTCCCTGGACTCCGTGGGGCTCGGCAACGTCGACGCGCGGCTGCGCGCGGTCTACGGTGACGACTACGGCCTGGTCGTCGAGACCGCGCCCGGCGCCGGCACGAAGGTGATCGTCCGGGTGCCCAAGTTCACGCCGGGGGTGCACGCATGACTCGCACGGCCACCGTCGCAGGACTACGCGTGCTGGTCGTCGACGACGAGCGGCCCGCTCTCGACGAGCTCACCTTCTTGCTCCGCGGCGACGATCGAGTCGGTGAGGTGCTCGCCACCACGAGCGCCACCGAAGCACTGCGGATCCTCCAGGAGAGCGACCTCGACGCGCTCTTCCTCGACATCTCGATGCCCGGCTTCTCCGGCTTGGAGCTCGCCTCGGTCCTGAGCCGGTTCAAGGAGCCGCCGCCCATCGTGTTCGTCACGGCCCACGAGCAGCACGCCGTGGAGGCGTTCGAGCTCCAGGCGGTCGACTACGTGCTCAAGCCGGTGCGCGCGCAGCGACTCTCCGAGGCGGTACGACGGCTGGGCCACGCGGGCCGAGACCTCGACGCGACGCCGCGCGCGGCATCCGAGGTGCAGGTTCCGGTCGAGCTCGGCGGGGTCACCCGCTTCGTGCGCCGCAGCGAGATCACCCACGTGGAGTCCCAGGGCGACTACGCGCGGTTGCACACCCCTGGCGGCTCGCACCTGGTGCGTACCCCGCTCACCACGCTCGAGGCGGAGTGGGGGGATGCCGGATTCCTGCGCATCCACCGCTCCCTGCTGGTGGCGCTGCCGCACGTGCGGGAGGTGCGCATGGACGCCGGGCGCTGCTCGGTCGTCGTGGGACGGCCCGATGCCCCCGGGGTCGAGCTGGCCGTGAGCCGGCGACACACGCGCGAGCTGCGCGATCTGCTGCTGCGTCGCGCGTCCGGACCGAGGTAGGCGGGCCGCGATGGCGGAGCGGGTGCGGGTCACGGGGCCGCCGCGACGCGGCACGCGCACGGCACCGGTGCGCGAGGTCGAGGCCGAGACGCCGTTGGGGCGGGTCTACGTCGACTCCCTGCTGCGCGAGCAGCTGTTCACCGCGCTGCGGGTGCTCGGGGTCACGCTGCTCGTGCTCGGGTCGGTGCCGCTGCTGTTCTTCACCGTGCCCGCGCTGCCCTCGCTCCGGGTCGGCGGCGTGCCCGTGGCCTGGGTGCTGCTGGGTGTCGCGCCGTACCCGCTGCTCGTCGGCCTGGGCTGGTGGTTCTGCCGTCGAGCCGAGCGCAACGAAGACGCCTTCGCCGGGCTGATGGAGGAGGTCGACTCGTGATTCCCGGGGTGGATGCCGCGCCGGGCGTCGTCGCGATGCTCGTGGTGACCGCCGCCACCTTGGGCATCGGGGTCTACGGACTCCGGATCTCGCGCACCACGAGCGACTTCATGGTCGCCTCACGCTCGGTGAGCCCCCGCCTCAACGCGGCCGCGATCTCGGGTGAGTACCTCTCGGCCGCCTCGTTCCTCGGCGCCGCCGGACTGCTGCTCACCTTCGGCGCCGACATGCTCTGGTACCCCGTCGGCTGGACGGCGGGCTATCTCGTGCTGCTCCTGCTGGTGGCGGCACCGTTGCGGCGCTCGGGCGCCTTCACCCTGCCCGACTTCGCGGAGGCGCGGCTCGCCTCACGCACGGTGCGTCGGGCGTGCTCGGTACTGGTGGTGGCGATCGGCTGGCTGTATCTGCTGCCGCAGTTCCAGGGTGCCGGCGTGGTGCTGGCGGCGGCCATCGGTGGCCCGCCGTGGCAGAGCACGGTCGTGGTGTGCCTGGTGGTGCTCGTCAACGTCGCCTCGGGCGGCATGCGCTCGATCACCTTCGTGCAGGCCTTCCAGTACTGGCTCAAGCTGACCGCGCTCCTGGTGCCGGCCGTGGTCCTGCTGCTCGTGTGGTTCGGCGACGGACGACCCGCTCCCGCGCCGGGCGTGCTCGGCGACCCCGCCTACCCCACCGAGACGCTGGCCTGGTCGAACCCGATCGCCGAGGGCGGCACCATCGGCCTCTACCTCACCTACTCACTCATCGCGGCGACCTTCCTGGGCACGATGGGCCTCCCGCACGTCGTGGTGCGCTTCTACACCAACCCCGACGGGAGGGCGGCCCGGCGCACCACGCTGCTGGTGCTCGGCCTGGTCGGCGTGTTCTACCTACTGCCCCCCGTGTACGCCGCCCTGGGCCGCGTCTACGCCCCGCACCTCGTCGAACGCGGCTCCGACGGGCTGGTGCTCGCCCTACCCGGCTTGATGGTGCCGGGCTGGGGCGGCACCGTGCTCACCGGCCTCGTGGTCGGCGGCGCGTTCGCCGCCTTCCTCTCCACCTCCTCCGGTCTGGTCATCGCGATCGCCGGGGTGCTCGGCCAGGACGTCACCGGTCGCTCGTTCGGACGCCGTCGCCTCGACGGCGTCACCGCGTTCCGCCTCGGGGCGCTGGTGGCCGTCGCGGTGCCTGCTGTCGTGGCCCTGACCGGGGGCGACGTCGGCGTCGCGACGACCGTCGGCCTGGCGTTCGCCGTGTCGGCCTCCACGTTCTGCCCGCTGCTGGTGTTGGGCATCTGGTGGCGCGGTCTCACGGCCACCGGCGCGCTGGCCGGGCTCGTGGTCGGCGGCGTGGGGTCCGGGCTGGCCAGCCTGCTCACCCTCTACACCGACCCGAGCGACCTCTGGCTCGACGCGCTGCTGCGCCGTCCAGCCGCGTGGAGCGTGCCGGTGGCGCTGGTCGCCATGGTCGGCGTCAGCCTGCTGACCCGCGACGCCGTACCCGCGCACACCCGCCGGTTCATGGTGCGGCTGCACGCACCCGAGGGCACGGCGCTGGGGTCACCGCGCCCATGAGTCCCGCACGCGGGCGACCAGCAGGTCGATGGCGAGCGGATGGGTGCCGATGACGTCGGCGCACGGGGCGTCGTGCGCCTCGGCGACCTCCCGCACTCGGCGGGAGAACAGCCCTGGCGAGAGCAGGTAGGGGGCGAGGGCGTCGCCGCGGCGCACGACGTCGGCCGGACGCGGGCCGAGACCGGAGAGCGTGGCGGTACGGACCTCGGCGGCCTCGACTCCCCACCCCTCGGCGAGCAGTCGGCTCGCACCGCGCAGGTCGCGCCACGCCTCGGGGTCGGTCGAGCCGGCGGCGACCATCACCAGCGGCGTGCCGGGTTGGGCTCCCGCCTCGAGCAGCCGATCGACCTGGGCGAGCGCCAGCAGCCGGTCGGGGCCGAAGGGCTGCCCTATCTGCACCGGCACCGAGGCCGCCGCGCAGGCCCGCGGCACGTCGGTGCGCACGTGGTAGCCGGTCGAGAGCAGCAGCGGCACCACGACCGCCGGCTCGGTCAGACCCGCCACCACGTCGGCGAGCAACGGCTCGCACAGCTCGACGTAGGCGGCGGTGGCAGGCACACCGAGCGTCTCGCCCGCGGCAGCGGTGAGTCGCCGGGCGATCTCGTTGCCGCCGCTGCGACGGGTGCCGTGCGCGACCGTGACCAGGTGCACGAGCAGAACCTATCCGGCCACGGCGAGCCGGTATCCGCGCTTGACCACGGTCTGCACCGAGCGGGTGCCGAGTCCGGCCCGCAGTCGGGCCACCGCCATCTCGACGGCGTGCTCGGAGCCGGCGGTGCCGCTGGGCAGCATCGCCAGCAGGGCACGCCGCGAGACGACGTTGCCCGGGTTGGCGAGCAGCGCCTGGAGCACCGCCCTGGGAGCGGGCGACAGCGCCACCTCGACGCCGTCGAGCAGCACCTGCTCGCCGTGCAGCAGCAACTGGCGCCCGCCGACGAGGTCGACACTGAGACCGGAACGGCGCGAGGGCAGTTCGGTCTCGAGCAGCTTGATCATCGCTCCCAGTCGATTGCGTTCGGGGTAGATCGTCGGCACGCCCCACAGCTCGAAGGCGGCAGCGGTGACCGGGCCGACGCACACGGCGACCACGTCGGCCTGGAGGGCGGAGATGACGTCGTCGCGGCGTCCGACCGAGGCCGCGGCGTCCATCATCGCCGCCACCGCGGGCGCCGAGGTGAAGGTGACGGCGTCGAGCTCGCCGTCGGCCAGCGCGTCGACGAGACCGAACATCGGGGTGGGATCCTCGGCCGAGGCGATCCGGTAGATGGTGACGTTCTCGACGATCGCCCCCTGACGGCGGAGCGCGTGGGCCACCATCGAGAGCGACTGCCCGTGCTCCTGCACCACGATCCGCCGACCCATCAGGTCACGGCCGCGCAGGTGGTCGAGCACGTCCTCGAACAGCTCCGACTCCGGCGACCACAGCTCGCGCAGCCCCACGGCCCGCAGCGAGCCGACAGCCTTGCGACCGCGGGCCAGGATCTCGGCCGGGCGGATCGCCTCGACCAGCGCGTCACGCAGCCCCCACGTCCTCGCCGCCTCGAACCAGGTGCGCATGCCGATGCCCGTGGTCACCAAGAACATGTCCGGCGGCTCGGCGATGACCCGCTCGGTCGCCGCGCGCAACGATGCCTCGTCGACGGTCGGCGCATCCTCCATCAGCGCCGGAGCATGCCGGACGACGGCACCGCGGCGCTCCAGCAGCGCGATCTGGTCGTCGGCCTTGCGGGCCGCCGTCACGCCGA
This sequence comes from Nocardioides acrostichi, assembly GCF_015319165.1. Classification (GTDB taxonomy): domain Bacteria; phylum Actinomycetota; class Actinomycetes; order Propionibacteriales; family Nocardioidaceae; genus Nocardioides; species Nocardioides acrostichi. Next base: position 46,025 of record NZ_JADIVZ010000010.1, on the reverse strand, counting down.
TGTGAAAGCCGGTCAGCAGGCCGTCTGCTCCCACGTCTGCGGTGGGGTCGGCCGGCAGGTCGTCGGACTCGGTGAGGCTCATCGGAGTATCCGTCTCAGTCGCGCCGCGCGCCGACCTCGATCGAGCCGCCGACGACGCGCACCTCGTAGGTGGCCACCTTCAGCGTCTCGTCGTCGAGACACACGCCGTCGCTGAGCCGGTAGGGCTGCTTGAGCAGCGGCGATGCCACGAACCCTACGTCACCCTCGACACGTCGCCGTGTTCCGACGATCCCCCGTGAGAGCACGGAGGCACCGGTCTTGGGGTCGATGTTCGAGAGCGCGTACACCGCATCGGTGTGGTCACGAAAGACGGCCACCGCCTCGCCGTGCACCCATGCCGCGACGCCGGATTCGCGGGCGATCTGGCTGAGGTGGCACACGGGGGTCCAGGTGATGCTCATGCCGGGGCTCCCACTCCGATGCTGCTGCCGAGCGACACCGGCTCGACCACCGGATGGCTGGCCTGGTTGCGGGGCTTGATCTGGTCGCGTTCGACGTCGAAGGAGATGTTCGGGTCGGGCGTGCCGGGGGCGTTGACGAAGGAGACGAATCGGGCCAGCTTGGCGGGATCCTCGATGGTGGCCCTCCACTCGTCGAAGTAGCCGGCCACGTGGCGGCTCATCTCGGCCTCGAGCTCGGAGCCCAGGCCGAGCGCATCGTCGACGACGACCTCGCGCACGCGGTCCAGACCGCCCTCGAGGGAGTCGATCCAGGGCGCGGTGCGCTGGAGCCGGTCTGCGGTGCGGATGTAGTACATGAGGAACCGGTCGAGGTAGCGCACCAGTCTCTCGTCGTCGAGGTCGCCCGCGAGCAGTTGGGCATGTGCCGGGGTGGCGCCGCCGTTGCCGCCGACGTAGAGGTTCCAGCCCTTCTCGGTGGCGATGACGCCGAAGTCCTTGGCGCGGGCCTCGGCGCACTCGCGGGCGCACCCGGAGACGCCGCCCTTGAGCTTGTGCGGCGAACGCAGGCCGCGGTAGCGCAGCTCGAGGGCGATGGCCATGCCCACGGAGTCCTGCACGCCGTAACGGCACCAGGTCGACCCGACGCACGACTTCACCGTGCGCAGCGACTTGCCGTAGGCGTGGCCGGACTCGAACCCGGCCTCGACCAGTCGGCCCCAGATGGCGGGCAGCTGCTCGAGGCGGGCGCCGAAGAGGTCGATGCGCTGGCCGCCGGTGATCTTGGTGTAGAGGTCGAAGTCGCGGGCGACCTCGCCGATCACGATCAGCTTCTCGGGCGTGATCTCGCCGCCGGGTATGCGCGGCACGACCGAGTAGGTGCCGTTCTTCTGGATGTTGGCCAGGTAGGCGTCGTTGGTGTCTTGCAAGGTGGCGTTCTCGGGCGCCAGCACGTGAGTGCCCAGCTGGCTGGCCAGGATCGAGGCGATCGCGGGCTTGCAGATGTCGCAGCCGCGGCCGGAGCCGTGCGCGTCGACGATCGCGTCGAACGTGCGATAGCCGTGCACGGAGACGACGTCGAAGAGCTCTTGGCGCGAGAGCGCGAAGTGCTCGCACAGCGCCCGCGAGACCTCCTTGCCGGTGCGCGCGAAGTGGTCCTCGATGATCGCCTTGACCGACCCGACGCAGGAGCCGCAGGTGGTGCCCGCGCCGGTGCAGGCCTTGACCCCCGCGACGTCCTCGCATCGGTGCTCGCCGGACTCGTCGACCGCGGCGAGGATCTCGCCCTTGCTCACGTTGTTGCACGAGCAGATCTGCGCCTCGTCGGGCAGTGCGGCCGCGCCGGAGCCGGCGCCGCCACCGCGGCTGCCGGGGAGGATGAGCTCTTCGGGGTTCTCGGGCAGCGCGATGCCCGAACTCACCATCGGCCGCAGCACGCCGTACGCCGCGGCGTCGCCGACCAGGATGCCGCCGAGCAGGCGGGTGCCGTCGTCGGAGACGACGAGCTTCTTGTAGACGCCGGCCACGGCGTCGGAGTACACGAGCTCGAGCGAGCCCTCGGTGGTCGCGAAGGCGTCACCGAACGAGGCGACGTCGACGCCGAGCAGCTTGAGCTTGGTGGACATGTCGGCGCCGGTGAAGGCGCCCGCGCCGCCGAGCAGCGCGTCGACGACGACCTCGGCCATGTCGTAGCCCGGGGCGACCAGGCCGTACATGCGCCCGCCGGGGGCGGCGCACTCGCCGATGGCCCAGATGCGGGCATCCGAGGTGCGGCACTGCTCGTCGACGAGCACACCGCCGCGCTCGGCGAGGTCGAGGCCGGCCTCGCGGGCCAGGGCGTCGCGCGGGCGGATGCCGGCCGAGAACACGACGACCTGCGCGTCGATGCCGTCGCCACCCCGGAGCGCCAGCCCGGAGACCGAGCCGTCGCCGGTGATCGCCTCGGTGGCCACGCCCGTGTGCACCTGCACGCCGAGCTTCGCGATGTGGCTGACCAGCGTGCGCCCGCCCGCGTCGTCGAGCTGCACCGGCATCAACCGGGGCGCCATCTCGACGACGTGCGTCTCCAGACCCAGCTGCACCAGGGCGTTGGCCGCCTCCAGGCCGAGCAGGCCGCCGCCGATGACCACGCCCGCGGTGGCGTGCGCCGACGCCGCGCGGATCGCGTCGAGATCCTCGATGGTGCGGTAGACGAAGCAGCCGTCGAGCTCGCGGCCCGGCACCGGCGGCACGAACGGCGCGGCGCCGGTGGCGAGCACGAGCTGGTCGTAGGCCAGCACCTCGCCGCCACCCACCGCACCAGCGGCCATCGCACCGTCACCCAGGGTGATCGTGCGGGCCTGGGGGTCGAGTGCGGTGACCTCGGTGGCCAGGCGAAGCTCGACCGCCGGGTGACCGTAGCTGCCCTCGGGGAGTAAGGAGAGTTCCTCGGGTCCGCTGGCTGCGAAGTAGGAGGTGAGGGCGACGCGGTCGTAGGCGGGGCGCGGCTCCTCGCCGACCACGACGATGTCATGGGTGTCGGTCAGGCCCCGCTCGACGGCGGCCTGCACGAAACGGTGGCCGACCATGCCGTGGCCGACGACGACCAGGCGCTGGCGAGTGCTCATCATTCTTCTCCCAGAGTGCGGGTGCGGGTGCCGGGTGGCGATGGCTCAACAGTGGTGGGGTGTCGTCACGCATCCGTGACGTGCCAGGTGACGTTGCGTCACGCTCTGCTCACGACCTCACGGGGCTCACGACCTCACGGGGTTCACGGGGCTCACGGGGCTCACGGACGGGCACCTCGCCGACGAGTCGGCTGCACACCTGGGTGCAGCCGCCGCAGCCGGTGGTGGCACGGGTTCTCTCCTGGGCCTCGGCGAGGCTGCCGCAGGCCCGTACCGCGCCGGCGGTGACGCCCGCGCAGGCGCAGACCTCGGCGTCGTCGGGCAGCGGGGCGAGCGGGGCCGCGGTCTCGGGCAGCAGCAGATCCCCTGGTTCGCGGACGCCGAGCACGGTGCCGCGGTCGTAGGCCTGGGTGATGAGTCCGACACGGCTGAGGTCGCCCACCAGCGCGGCGGCCACGATGACGCCGTCGCGCACGACGAGCCGGCTGTGCTTGCCGGCCACGGGGTTGGAGACCTCCACGATCTCGCCCGGCTCGGCCACGGGGTCGCCGAGGACGGCGACCTCGAGATCGGTGGCCCGCAGCCGGGCCACGTTGCGCGAGCCCCGGTAGTCGAGGTCGGCACCGCACAGCCGCTGCGCGAGCACCACGGCCTGCTCCCAGGCGGGCGGCACGAACCCGGTCACCTGACCCGCGTGCTGCGCGCAGTCGCCGATGGCGTGGATGCGCGGGTCGGTGGGCGAGGCGAGGTGCTCGTCGACCACGATCCCTCGGCGCACCTGGAGTCCGGCGCCACGGGCCAGCGCGACCGACGGGCGACCGCCGGCGGTGAGCACGATCAGGTCGGCGTCGAGCACGAAGCCGTTGTCGAGCTGCACGCCGATCGGGCCGCCCTCCTCGGGATGGTCGATCAGCTTGGTGGCGCGGGCCCCGGTGTAGACGGTGGTGCCGAGCTGGGTGAGGCTACGGGCCAGGATCGTGCCGGCGGCCGGGGTGACCTGGCGCGACAGCACGGTGTCACCGCCCTCGACCACCTCGGTGGCCACGCCGCGCACCGACAGCGCCCGGGCCACCTGGAGACCCAGCAGCCCGCCGCCGATCACGACCGCCCGAGCGGCGTCCACGGGCAGCACGGCCAGCAGGCGCTCGCAGTCGGCCAGGGAACGGAAGGCGTGCACGCGAGGGTGCAGCGAGCCGTCGGGTCGCACCAGCCCGCGGATCGGCGGCAGCGTCGGGATCGCGCCGGTGGCCAGCACGAGCCGGTCGAACGGCACGCAGGTGCCGTCGACCAGCATCACGTCGCCGTGCTCGCGGTCGACCGTGAGCACCCGGGTGCCCAGCCGCAGCTCGACACCGTGCTCGGCGTACCACTCCGGTGAGCGCAACCGGATCGCCGAGGCGTCGTGGGTGCCCTCGAGCACGGCGGAGAGCAGGATCCGGTTGTAGGCCGGCACCGGCTCCTCGCCGATGACGGTGACGTGTCCGGGGTAACCGCCCGCGACCAGCTGCTCGACGAACCTGGTGGCCGCCATCCCGTGGCCGACCACCACCAGGCGCTCGCGAGGGGTCGCAGATCGTCCCCCGAGGGGTCGCATATCGTCGTTCGAGGGGTCGCACATCGCGTTCATGCGGCCTCCACTCGCGCGGCGCACACCTTGAACTCCGGCATCCGGGACGCCGGGTCGAGCGCGTCGTGGGTGAGCCGGTTGACCCCGAGCCAGTGGAACGGCACGAACACCGTGTCCGGGCGGATCGTGGTGGCCACCCGGGCGGGGGCGGTGAGCTCCCCGCGTCGGGTCGAGATCGTCACCCTCATGCCGTCGGCGACGCCGATGCGGGCAGCCAGCAGGGGGTGCATCTCGATGAACGCGCCGCCGTCGGGCAGCTCCCGGATGCGGCGGGTCTGCGCGCCGGACTGGTACTGCGCGAGCACCCGGCCGGTGGTCAGGTGCACCGGGAACTCGCCGTCGCACGGCTCCGCCGGCCCCCGGTGCTCGACGTCGAGGAACCGGGCACGGCCATCGGACGTGGCGAAGGCGTCGGCGAAGAGTCGGGGCGTACCGGGGTGCTCGGGCGTCGGGCAGGGCCAGAACACGCCCAGCTCGGTCTCGATGCGCTCATAGGTGATCCCGGCGTAGTCGGCCTTGCCGCCGGACGACGCCCGCCCGAGCTCGGCGAAGATCGTCTCCGGGTCGGTCGAGAACGGCACCGGCGAGCCGAGTCGTTCGGCGAGTCCGGCGATCACGTCGAGGTCGCTGCGCACTCCGGACGGCGCACGCCGGGCCTGGCGACGCAGGATCACGCGGCCTTCGAGGTTGGTCATGGTGCCGGTCTCCTCGGCCCACTGCGTCACCGGCAGCACGACGTCGGCCATCGCCGCGGTCTCCGACAGCACGAGGTCGCACACGACGAGCAGATCGAGCGCCTCCAGCCGCTCGGCGACGTGCGTGGCGTTGGGCGCGGAGACCACGATGTTCGACCCGTGCACCAGCAGCGCCTTCGGGCCCTCGGGCGTGCCCAGCGCCTCGAGCAGCTCGTAGGCCGAGCGACCCTTGCCGGGCAGTGAGTCGGCCTCGACGCCCCAGACGCCGGCCACGTGCTGGCGGGCGGCGGGGTCGTCGATCATCCGGTAGCCGGGCAACTGGTCGGACTTCTGGCCGTGCTCACGCCCGCCCTGGCCGTTGCCCTGGCCGGTGAGGCAGCCCCAGCCGGCGTGCTCGCGCCCGGGCAGGCCGAGCGCGAGGCAGACGTTGATCCAGGCCAGCACGGTGTCGGAGCCCTGGGCGTGCTGCTCGGCGCCGCGGGCGGTGAGCACCATGACCCTGCGGTGACTGGTCATCAGGTCGGCCAGCGCGTGCAGCTCCGGCACCGAGATGCCGGTGACCCGCTCGACCCGCTCGGGCCACCACGCGGCCACGTGATCGCGCACGGCCTCCCAGCCGCTGGTGCGCTCTGCGACGTAGGACTCGTCCACGTGACCGCCGGAGATCACCAGGTGCAGCACCCCGAGTGCGAGCGCCAGGTCGGTGCCCGGCACCGGCTGGACGACGAGATCGGCGCGGTCGGCCGTGCTCGTGCGGCGGGGGTCGATCACCACGACCTCGCCACCGTTCTCGCGGCACCGGTCGAGGTGCCGGGCGGCCGGTGGCATGGTCTCGGCCAGGTTCGAGCCGACCAGCACCACCACCTCGGCCTGCTCGACGTCGGCGAGCGGGAACGGCAGCCCCCGGTCGACGCCGAACGCCCGGTTGGCGGCCGAGGCCGCCGAGCTCATGCACCAGCGGCCGTTGTAGTCGATCTGGCTGGTGCCGAGCGCCACCCGGGCGAACTTGCCCAACTGGTAGGACTTCTCGTTGGTCAGTCCGCCACCGCCGAACACCGCCAGGGCGTCGGCCCCGTGCTCCTCGCGGATCGCGGCGAGGGTGCCGGCCACGACGTCGAGTGCGTCGTCCCAGCCGACGGAGCGGAACTCGCCGGTGGCGCGGTCACGCAGCAGCGGGGTGGTGAGGCGTTCGCGGTGACCGGTGAGGCCACCGGAGGTCCAGCCCTTGCGGCACAGCGCGCCCTGGTTGACCGGGAACTCCGCCCACGGCTGCACCTCGAGGGTGCGCCGGCCCGCGCCGGTGTTGGCGAGGGTCATGCCGCACTGCAAGGAGCAGTAGGGGCAGTGGGTCTTCGTGGTCACGGGGTCTCCCGGGGGCCAGGGCGCGCTGTGCGAGGAGGGGTCGAATCCGGGATCACGCCCGGGCAGCGGCGAGCTTGCTGCCGCGGCGCAGGTAGAACGCCCAGGTGACGACCGCGCACACCGCGTAGTAGGCGATGAAGAGGCCGAAGGCGTTCTTGACCGCGGCCAGCGGGTTGTCGATCCACGGGGCGCCGAACATCATCGGGATGAAGAACCCCCCGATGGCACCGGCGGCGCCGATGATGCCGACGGCGGCCGAGGCCTCCTTGGTGGCCTTGAGGATGGCGCTCTTGCGCTCCTGCGAGCCCTCGGCGGTGCCCTGGGTGTGCTCGTGGCGCCAGATCGTCGGGATCATCCGGTAGGCCGAACCGTTGCCGACGCCGGTGGCGGCGAAGACCAGCAGGAAGAAGCCGAGGAACAGCGGGAACCACTGGGCGTTGGCGTCGGCCGCGGCGGCCTTGTCGGTGGCGGTGGCGATCGGGGTGAGCTCGGTGAGCGTCCACAGCACCACGGCGGTGAAGCCGATCATGGCGACGAAGGCGGACAGGGTGACCTTGGCACCACCCAGACGGTCGGCCAACCAGCCGCCGAAGGGGCGGGTGAAGGAGCCGACGAGGGCGCCCAGGAAGGCGTAGTAGGCGAAGTTGATGCCGCCGACGACCTTGAGGGTCTCGGGGTCGATGAGCGAGAAGTTGACCTTGATGAGCAGCGGCATGGCGGCCGAGTAGCCGATGAAGGAGCCGAAGGTGCCGATGTAGAGGAAGCTCATCACATAGGTCTGACGGCGCTTGAGTACCGACGCGGTCTCCTTGGAGGAGCCGGTGGCGGTGCCGAGGTTGTTCATGAAGAAGTAGGCGCCGGCCGTGGCGATCAGGGCCAGGGCGACGTAGACCCACCCCGCCCGCTCGAGGTGGATGCCCCCGGTGGAGGCCTTCACCAGCCCGAACACACCGGCCCCGCCGACGATGACGGGCAGCGCGAACTGGATGACCGAGACGCCCACGTTGCCGCCCGCGGCGTTGAGGCCCAGCGCGGCACCCTTCTTGTCAGCGGGGTAGAAGGCGTTGATGTTGGCCATGGACGACGCGAAGTTGCCGCCGCCGAGACCCGCGGTCGCGGCGATCAGCACCATCGCCCAGTACGGGGTTCCCGTGTGCTGCACGGCCACCACGTAGAGCAGCGTCGGCACGAGCAGGAACGCGGCGCTGGCCACGGTCCAGTTGCGGCCACCGAATCTCGGCACCGCGAAGGTGTAGGGCACCCGCACCAGCGAGCCGACCAGGTTGGGCGCGGCGACGAGGAAGAACAGCTGCTGGGGGCTGTAGCCGAAGGCGGCGCCGAGCATGGCGGCCGAGACCGACCAGATCAGCCACACCGAGAATCCGAGATGCTCGGCGAAGATCGACCAGGCGAGGTTGCGCCGGGCGATCGAGGCGCCGCCGTTCTCCCAGAAGGTCGGATCCTCGGGGTGCCAGTCGTCGATCCAACGGCCGGTACGGCGATCCGGCGATCCGGCGCTGGCTGCGCCGGCAGCGGCACCGGTCTGCGGGTTCTGCAGGGTGGTCATGTGAACTCCTGTGGCGAGACGATGCGCGGCCCGGTGCCGGCATGTCATCCACAGTGGGCTAGCCAGGTTTCGCGTTCAGACGCCCAGTCGTCTCACCCTGGTCAACTTCGACTCACGACCTCACAGTCCTCACGACCTCACGGTGAAGAACCCGTGAAGGCTCGCCTGCAGCGCGACTCAGCGGGCCAAGCGCACCGCACAGATCGCCGACACGACCCCGCCCAGGAACACGACGACCAGGCCCGATCCCGGCATCCAGCCGGCCGTGCCCACCAGGTTCAGCACGTGCCCGACCTGCCACCCGGTGAGGCCCACGGCGACGACGGCGAGCAGTGCGGCCTGGACGGCGGCGAGGCGCTGCGAGGGCACCAGGACGCCGGCGAACCCGAGCATGCAGGCGTAGAAGGTCCACAGGCCGGCACCGGCCATCCCGCTCACGCTGCCGACGGCCGTGTCGATCCAGGGCAGGAACGACCCGATCAGCACCATCAGGCTGCCCACGAGCAGCCAACGACGTCCAGGGTGCGCGGCGCGGCGCGCGCTCGGGCGGGCGGTCGGGGCAGGTGCGGTGGTGGCCATGGCGCGAAGGTAGGTGCTGTGACCCGGGTCACGTCAACGACGACGGGAGGCGAGTCGACCGACCGAGCCCCGCGACACGACGAACGGGCCAGACCACGCGACGAGCGGTCGATGACACCCCCGATCACCCCGATCGGACGGCGAGAACCCGGTCGGCGCCGCCGTTCGTCGTCCAGCCTGCACCGCTCGGCGCAGCGTGTGACCGACACCACATGTCGGCCTTGCCGCAGTGAGGCGGTGCTCGCTTCCATGCCCCCACGAGTGACGTGCACCACGTACCAGGGGGACGCGGGCACGCCCGACCCGAGGAGGAACACGTGGATGACGCACAGCGCCAGGAGTACTGGCGCCGCAACCTGAGACTGATGGCGGTGCTGCTCGCCGTCTGGGCCCTGGTGTCGTTCGGCGCCGGGATCGTGTTCGTCGAGCCGCTCAACCGGATCGAGATCGCGGGCTTCCCGCTCGGATTCTGGTTCTCCCAGCAGGGCTCGATCATCACCTTCGTCGCCCTGATCGCCATCTACGTGTGGCGCATGGACAGACTCGACGCGGAGTACGGCGTCACCGAGACCGAGGGCGAGGTGCACCACCCATGAGCGACATCCAGCTCTGGACGCTGGTCTTCGCCGTCGTCACCTTCGGCATCTACATCTACATCGCCTACGCGAGCCGGGTCACCGACACGGCCGGCTTCTACGTCGCCGGCGGCGGCATCCCGGCTCCGGCCAACGGCGCCGCCATCGCCGCGGACTGGATGAGCGCCGCATCGTTCATCAGCCTGGCCGGCATCGTCGGCCTCTCCTACAACGGCTACGCCGGCGGCGTGTTCCTCATGGGCTGGACCGGCGGCTACGTGCTGTTGGCCCTGCTGCTCGCGCCCTACCTGCGCAAGTTCGGCAAGTACACGCTGCCGGACTTCGTGGGCGACCGGTACTCCGAGACCGCCCGACTGGTGGCGGTCATCGCCGCGATCGTCGTCTCGTTCGTCTACGTGGCCGGCCAGATGGGCGGCGTCGGCCTGGTCTTCACCCGGTTCCTCGGCGTGAGCACCACCACCGGTGTGCTCATCGGCATGGCCATCGTGTTCTTCTACGCCGTGCTCGGTGGCATGAAGGGCATCACCTGGACCCAGGTCGCGCAGTACTCCGTGCTCATCGTCGCCTACCTCATCCCGGCCATCGCCGTGTCGACCAAGGTCACCGGCGTGCCGCTGCCGCAGATCGGCTTCGGCACGATCCTCGACGAGCTCAACGGACTGCAGGCCGACCTCGGCCTGGCCGAGTACAGCGGAGCGTTCACGCAGATCTCGATGCCGAACATGGTGCTCATCACCGCGGCCTTGATGTTCGGTACCGCCGGACTGCCGCACGTGATCGTGCGCTTCTACACCGCCAAGTCGGTGCGCGCGGCCCGCTACTCGGCGCTGTGGGCGATCGTGTTCATCGCGATCCTCTACACCACCGCGCCGTCGGTGGCGGCGTTCACGAAGCTCCAGATCATCAAGGATCTCAGCGGCGCCACGCTCGACACGGTGCCGGGCTGGTTCTCCACGTGGTCGGACGTCGGCCTCATCACCGCCGCCGGCGGCGCACCGCTGAGCGACCTCTCGGGCCAGACCTTCAACTACTCCGACGTCGCGATCAACAATGACATCATCGTGCTGGCCAGCCCGGAGATCGGTGGCCTGCCCGCCCCGATCGTCGGGCTGGTCGCAGCCGGGGCCCTCGCCGCCGCGCTGTCGACGGCCTCCGGTCTGTTGCTGGTGATCTCCTCGGCCGTGGCCAACGACGTCTACTACAAGAAGATCAACCCGCAGGCCTCCGAGAGCCAGCAACTGATGGTCGGCCGGATCGCTATGGCCGCGGCCATCTGCGTGGCCGGCTACCTCGGCATCAACCCGCCCGGCTTCGTGGCGCAGGTCGTCGCGCTGGCCTTCGGGCTGGCAGCCGCCAGCTTCTTCCCGATCCTGGTGCTCGGCATCTTCTGGAAGAAGACGACGGCGGCAGGCGCCGCGGCCGGCATGATCACCGGCCTCGCGGTGACGATGGTCTACATGATCTGGACCATCGACATCTACGGCAACAGCGCCGGCATCTGGAACATCCCCGAGACCGGTTTCGGCACCATCGGCATGCTGATCAACTTCGCCGTGACGATCGCCGTCTCGCAGTTCACCACGAGGCCGAGCGAGCAGATGCAGCACCTGGTCGAGGAGATCCGCTACCCCGGCCGCACGAAGCTGGTCCAACAACACGCTGCCGGCGAGGTCTGAGCCGTCCTCCAACCCGCTCGACGACAGGCCCGGGCGTGGCTCGGCCGAGGTGGACCAGGCACCAACCTCGACCGACCACCCTGGGCCTGTCGGCCTACTGTGTGAGGCGGGCCACCGACATCCGTCATACGTTCCCAGCACCACCAACGACACGAGACGAGGAAGAGGCGCGACGTGAGCGACACGACCGAGGAGACCCTGGCCAACCTGCTCAAGGAGGACCGGCGCTTCGAGCCGCCCGCCGAGCTCGCCGAGCACGCCAACGTCACCGCCGACGCCTACGACGCGGCCGCCCAGGACCGCGACGCCTTCTGGGCCGATGCCGCGCGCCGCCTCACGTGGGCCCAGGACTTCACCGAGGTGCTCGACTGGTCGAACCCACCCTTCGCGCAGTGGTTCGCCGACGGCACCATCAACGCCGCCTACAACTGCGTCGACCGCCACGTCGAGGCGGGCAAGGGTGACAAGGTCGCCCTGCACTTCGTGGGCGAGCCGGTCGACGACGACCCCGCGAACAAGCGCAGCATCACCTACGCGCAACTCCAGGACATGGTCTGCCAGGCGGCCAACACGCTGGGCGACCTCGGTGTCGAGAAGGGCGACCGCGTCGCCATCTACATGCCGATGATCCCCGAGGCGATCGTCGCGATGCTCGCGTGCGCCCGCATCGGGGCCCCGCACACGGTCGTCTTCGGCGGATTCTCCTCCGACGCCCTCGCCTCGCGACTCGAGGACTGCCAGGCCAAGGTCGTCGTCACCTCGGACGGCGGCTACCGCCGCGGCGCCCCGAGCTCGCTGAAGCCCGCCGTCGACGAGGCCCGCACCAAGGCCGCCGACCTCGGCCACACCGTCTCGAAGGTGCTGGTGGTCCGGCGCACCGGGCAGGACGTCGCATGGGACGACGCGGTCGACGTGTGGTGGCACGACACGGTCGAGCAGGCATCCACCGACCACACGCCCGAGGCGTTCCCCGCCGAGCATCCGCTCTACGTCATGTACACCTCGGGCACCACGGGCAAGCCCAAGGGCATCCTGCACACCACCGGCGGCTACCTCACCGGCGCCGCCTACACGCACTGGGCGGTCTTCGACCTCAAGCCCGACTCGGACGTCTACTGGTGCACCGCCGACATCGGCTGGGTGACCGGGCACTCCTACATCGTCTACGGCCCGCTCGCGAACGGCGCCACCCAGGTGCTCTACGAGGGCACGCCCGACTTCCCCGAGCGCGGCCGCTGGTGGGACATCGTCGCCGAGTACGGCGTCACGCTCTTCTACACCGCCCCCACCGCGATCCGGTCGTTCATGAAGCAGGGCCGGGAGATCCCCGACGCGCGCGACCTCTCGAGCCTGCGCATCCTCGGTTCGGTCGGCGAGCCGATCAACCCCGAGGCCTACGTCTGGTACCGCCACGTCATCGGCGGCGACCGCACCCCGGTGGTCGACACCTGGTGGCAGACCGAGACCGGCGCGATGATGATCAGCCCGCTGCCCGGCGTCACCGCCGGCAAGCCCGGCTCGGCGATGGTGCCGCTGCCCGGCATCAGCGCCGCGGTCGTCGACGACGCCGGCAAGCCGGTGGGCAACGGCTCCGGCGGTCTGCTGGTCATCACCGACCCCTGGCCCTCGATGCTGCGCACCATCTGGGGCGACGACGACCGCTTCAAGGAGACGTACTGGGCACGGTTCGAGAAGGAGGGCTTCTACTTCGCCGGCGACGGCGCCAAGCTCGACGACGACGGCGACCTGTGGGTGCTCGGCCGGGTCGACGACGTCATGAACGTCTCGGGCCACCGCCTCTCCACCACCGAGATCGAGTCCGCGCTCGTCTCACACCCCAAGGTCGCCGAGGCCGCGGTGGTGGGCGCCAAGGACGAGGACACCGGTCAGGCCGTGTGCGCGTTCGTGATCCTGCGCGAGTCTGCCGTTGAATCTGGGGCGAGCGACGGCGGCGAGGACATCGTCGAGGAGCTGCGCAACCACGTGCGCAAGGAGATCGGCCCCATCGCCAAGCCGCGTCAGATCATGGTCGTGCCCGAACTGCCCAAGACCCGCTCGGGCAAGATCATGCGGCGTCTGCTGCGTGACGTCGCCGAGAACCGCGAGGTCGGCGACGTCACGACCCTGGCCGACTCCTCGGTCATGGACCTCATCTCCTCGGGCCTCTCCTCGGGCAAGGGAGAGGACTGAGCCGAGACGCCCCGCGGCGCGACGCGGGAGGCGGGGTCGGGTGGGGTGAGCCGGCGGCCCGATAGACTGCAGTCCAGGTGAGCCGGGAAGTCTGGTCGGCCCGCACTGTGCAGGTTCTCGGTGCGGAACGACCGTCATCGACCCCAGGAGACACCCTCGTGGCCGACACCCCGCCGTCCGACCAGCAGCCGAGCGACCAGAACCCTTCGGCAGGAGCGGCGACGCCGTCCGGTTCGCGGTCCAGCGTCCGGCTCTTCAGCCGCGGCAGCTTCTTGGAGAGCTCCCGGCTGGCCGAGGTGCTGCGCGCCGAGACCACCGGCGGCATGCTGCTCATCCTCGGCGCCGTCGTCGCGATCGTATGGGCCAACACCCCGTGGGCCCACACGTATGAGGCGATCCGCGACTTCAAGCCCCTCGCGCACCCGGTGCACCTGGGATCGCTCTCGTTGCACCTCGACCTCTCCATCGGCGCCTGGGCGGCCGACGGGCTGCTGGCCATCTTCTTCTTCGTGGTGGGCCTCGAGCTCAAGCGCGAGTTCGTGGCCGGCGACCTGCGCGACCCGCGCCGGGCCGCCCTGCCGATGGCTGCGGCGGTCGGCGGCATGGTCGCCCCGGCGCTCATCTACGTGCTATTCAACCTCGGTGGCAACGGCGCCCTCGGCGGCTGGGCGATCCCGACCGCCACCGACATCGCGTTCGCGGTGGCGATTCTCGCCGTCATCAGCACCCACCTGCCCTCGGGGCTGCGCACCTTCTTGCTGACCCTCGCCGTCGTCGACGACCTGCTGGCCATCACGATCATCGCGATCTTCTACACCAGCGATCTCGAGCCGCTGTTCCTGCTGCTCGGCCTGGTACCGATCGGCGTCTTCGCTCTGCTCGTCCAGAAGCGCATCTGGAAGGGCTACCTGCTCCTTCCCCTGGCGGTCGTCGCGTGGGTGCTCGTGCACGAGTCCGGCGTGCACGCCACCGTCGCCGGCGTCCTGCTCGGCTTCACCGTGCCGGTCCTGCGCCGCGACGGCGCGTCCGGCCCGGGCCTCGCCGAGCATCTCGAGCACCTGGTGCGGCCCGTGAGCGCGGGCTTCGCCGTACCCGTCTTCGCGTTCTTCGCCGCGGGCGTGACCGTCGGCGGCTTCAGCGGACTCTGGGACTCCCTGCACGACCCCGTCGCGATGGGCATCCTGGTCGGCCTGGTGCTCGGCAAGACCATCGGCATCTCCGGCTCGACCTGGCTGCTGGCGACGTTCACCCACGCCGACCTCGACGACGAGCTGAGCTGGATCGACGTCGTCGGCATGGCGATGCTCGCCGGCATCGGGTTCACGGTCTCGCTGCTCATCGGCGAACTCGCCTTCGGGCAGGGCAGTGAGCGCGACGACCACGTCAAGGTCGGCGTCCTGCTCGGCTCCGTGACGGCCGCGCTGCTGGCCACCGTCGTGCTCCGCACCCGCAACCGGGTCTATCGCCGGCTGTGGGAGGAGGAGCAGCGCGACGACGACCACGACGGCATCCCCGACGTCTACCAACGAGGCGACCACGACCTCTCCACTCCGCCCTCCTGACCGACGGGGGAGGGCCAGGGCGCCCGGCGTTCGCTAGGGTCGGTCTCGGCAGATCGCGTGGACGACCGCAAAGAACGACAGGAGCACCTCGTGGCGCTGGAACCGGTCAAGGACGACGACCCGACCATCGGGCGTCTCGTGCTCCAGGCACAGGAGGACATCTCCCTCCTGGTGCGCAAGGAGATCGAGCTCGCCAAGAGCGAACTCAAGATCACCGCGAAGTTCGGCGTCCTCGGCGTCGTCTTCTTCGCGGTCGCCGGCTTCTTGGCCCTGTTGGCCATCATCGCGCTCACGGTGGCCCTGGGCTTCCTCATCGACCGGATCCCGCACATCGGCCCCGACGGCGCGTTCGGCATCGTCACCCTGCTCTACCTGCTGACCGCCGGTCTGCTCGGCCTGATCGGCTACAAGAAGTTCATGGCCAAGGTGGGCCCGCCCGAGGCGACGATCCGCCAGGGCAAGGAGATCCCGAAGGCGTTCAAG
Source organism: Nocardioides acrostichi (assembly GCF_015319165.1). Lineage (GTDB taxonomy): Bacteria > Actinomycetota > Actinomycetes > Propionibacteriales > Nocardioidaceae > Nocardioides > Nocardioides acrostichi. The sequence goes on along the minus strand of NZ_JADIVZ010000010.1, from coordinate 30,642 downwards.
GGCTCGAAGTAGCCGCTTTCCCGACCCGTCCGCCTCAGCTGGCGCAGCCGCCGGTGGAGACCTGCTGGTCGTTCTGCTCTCCCTGCGACGCGGCCTGCTGCACCTGGTCGGAGGTCAGCGCGTAGCCGGTGTCGCCATCGGTGACGGACGCCGCGAACACCACGCCCACGACGTCGCCCTTCGGGTCTACCAGCGGGCCGCCGGAATTGCCGGGGCGCACCAGGCCCCGCAGCGAGAAGACCTCGCGGATGACGGTGCCGTTGCCGTAGATGTTCGGCGAGCGGAGCCGCTGCTGGGCGCGGATGCGCCCGGCTCGCACGTCGTAGGGACCGTCTTGCGGGTAACCGGCGATCACCACGTTGTCGCCCTCCCCTGCCGTGGCGAACTCCAGGGCCGGCGAGGAGCCGGTGTCGAGCGCGAGCACGGCGATGTCGACGTCGGGGTTGTAATAGACGACGCGCGCGGGCACCGTGGCCTCGCCCTCCTGCACCGTGGGCGCGGTGACGCCGGCGACGACGTGCGCGTTGGTCATGACGCGCCCGGGGGCGAAGACGAAGCCGCTGCCCTCGACGCCACTGCCGCAGCTGTTGGTGCCGCGGATCTTGAGCACACTGGACTCGACGGCGCGCACGGCCGGCCGCTGGAGCACCTTGGCGTTGCCCGGCGGCACGTTGACGATGCGCTCGGTGGCGAAGGGCTCGAGATAGTCGGGGAAGAAGCTGGTGCCCACGACGGAGTTGAAGGTGGTCAGCAGCTTGTTGGCCGAGGTCGGCAGCACGCCGTTGACCTCGGCGAGCACAGCAGAGCTGCGCACCAGCGGGGTGAGCCCTGCGATGCGGGTGCCGGAGACCGCGACGCCCAGCGCCCACGCGACGAGCAGCACGGCAGCCGCGCTCAGGGCGGCGCCGCCGATGGCGTCGACAGCGCGCACCGGCTGCCAGGTGATCTTCGAGCGCAGCTTGGCCCCGGCGTACTGGAACAGCGCCTGCCCCAGCGACGCGGCGACGATGACGATGAACAGCGCACCGAGGGAGACCACGAGGCTGGGCGAGGCGTCTCCCAGCAGCAGCGGCGCCAGCCAGATGCCGAAGAAGCCGCCGAGCAGCAACCCGGCGGTGGCGGCGGCACCGGTGATGAAGCCCTGCCAGTAGCCGGAGAGGGCATAGGCCACCACCAGCAGCACCAGAAGCCAGTCCAGCAGGTTCACGCGGCCATTCTCCTAGAGGTCGTTGTCGGTGTGGGTGAGATCGAGATCCCGCTCGAGCTCCTCGCGTCGCGAGGCGTAGCGGTGGTCGGCGGCCAGCATGTACTCCGGCAGCTCCCGCACCCGGGTGTCGTCCCAGGGGAGGGTCCAGCCCAGGTAGTCGAAGAGCCGGTTGATGATGCCTCCCGTGAAGCCCCACACGATGACGTCCTTGTCTGGGCCGACGAGGAACCCGGGGCTCTCGTAGCCGCGCGGGTGACGCACCATCACGCGGTGCTCGGGGTCGAGCAGCTCGGCGATCGGCGCGCGGTGGATCGCGTGCACCTCGGCCCGGCTCGCGATGCGCACGTCGCCGGGCACGCCCCACCAGCCCAACACCGGCGTGACCGCGAAGTTCGACGGCGGCAGCCACAGCTCGGGCAGCCGGCCGAACAAGGTGACCTCGTCGGCGTCGAGGTCGACCTCCTCCCGGGCCTCGCGCAGCGCCGCCTGCTCGACCGTCTCTCCGGGGTCGAGCGAGCCGCCGGGGAAGGAGACCTGGCCCGGGTGGCTGCGCATGTCGTGGGCGCGCTCGGTGAGCAGAATCTCGCCGCCCTGCTCTCCCTCGCCGAAGAGCATGAGCACGGCCCCGGGGCGAGCCGTGCCATCGTCGGGCGGCAGGAACCGAGTGAGGTCGGTGCCGTCGATGGTGGCGGCGGCCTCGCGCACCGGGTGCAGCCATTCGGGCAGCGAGGCTCTCACAGCTCCACCCCGAGATGCTCGTCGACGAGCTGCACCAGTTGGTCGACGGAGTCGAAGCCGCCGTCGGTCTCGTAGACGACCTTGCCGTCGGCATCGATGAGCACGAAGTGCGGCAGCCCCATCAGGCGCAGCGTGCCGTCGGCGCCCAGATCGCCGCCCGGGTCGGCGACGAGCGGATAGGTGACACCGGTCTTGCGGACCAACTCCATCGCCATGACCGGCAGCACGTCGAGGTAGTCGACGCCGATGATGGGCACCTGGTCGCCGTAGCGTTGGTGGAAGTCCTCCAGGGCGGGCATCTCCTCGCGGCACGGCCCGCAGGTGGCGGCCCAGAAGTTGATCATCATCGGGCCGCGCAGACCGGCCATATCGACGTCTCGCCCGCCACCCAGGCAAGGCAGCGTGACGTCGGGCAGACCACCGTCGACGGCACCCGCCGTGACCGCCGGACAGTCCTCGACACCCGCCTGCTTCTTGGCCTGGCGCAGGTCGGGGCTGTCGACGCTCACCTTGGCCTCGCCGACGATCGGCGACTCGGGCGTGCTCGTGCACCCGGCCATCAAGACGGCACCCGCGAGGAGGGCGAGTAGGCGCCCGGGCCGCGTCACGCGCGGCCCTCGGTCTTGACCAGCTTCGCGGCCACCTCGGGATCGGTCGGACCCTCGCCGTACGACGGGCACCACCGTGCGACGGGGCACGCCCCGCAGGCCGGCTTCTGGGCGTGGCAGCGACGGCGTCCGTGCCAGATGAGGTGGTGGGAGAGCATGGTCCAGTCGCGCTTCTCGAATAGCGCGCCGACCTCGTGCTCGACCTTCACCGGGTCGGTCTGCTCGGTCCAGCCCAGGCGGCGCGCGAGCCGGCCGAAGTGGGTGTCGACGGTGATGCCGGGGACTCCGAAAGCGTTGCCCAACACCACGTTGGCGGTCTTGCGCCCCACGCCCGGCAGCTTGACGAGGTCCTCGAGCCGCCCCGGCACCTGGCCGCCGTGGTCGGCCATCAGCGCCGCGGAGAGCTTGAGCAGCGACTCGGTCTTCGCGCGGAAGAACCCGAGCGGGCCGACGATGCCCTCGAGCGTCTCGCGATCGGCGGCGGCCATCGCGGCGGCGTCCGGATAGGCGGCGAAGAGCGTCGGTCGCACGGCATTGACGCGCTTGTCGGTGGTCTGCGCCGAGAGCACCGTGACGACGAGCAGCTGGAAGGGGTCGTCGAAGTCGAGCTCGCACCGCGCGTCGGGGTAGGTCTGCGCCAGCACCCGGTCGGTCTTGCGGGCCCGGCGCACCAGGGAGGTGCGGGAGGTGGCGGGTGCGGACACGTCGATCAGGGTACGAGACGGTGCCGACAAAGGGAGCGGCGCAGGCCTCGTCCGCGGCGCCGTCGGCCGCCTCTCGCGACGGGGCTCGACGCGCGGCCGGAGCACCCGTTTACCCTGTGACCAATCACACTGGCTAGGATCATGTCTGCGAGCGCCCCGCCCCTGGGGGACGCCCCCAGAGAAGGAGGTCAGCGTGGACAACGACGTACTGCGTCAGGCGCCGCTGTTCGGCGCACTCGACGACGAGGCCGCCACCGCGCTGCGCGCCTCCATGAGCGAGACCCGGCTGCGCCGCGGCGAGGTGCTGTTCCGCGAGGGTGACTCCGGCGACAAGCTCTACATCGTGCTCGACGGCAAGGTGAAGCTCGGCCGCAGTTCCGTCGACGGGCGCGAGAACCTGCTGGCGATCCTCGGCCCCGGTCAGATGTTCGGCGAGCTCTCGCTCTTCGACCCGGGCCCACGCTCGGCCACCGTCACCGCCGTCACCGAGACCACCTTCGCCTCGCTCTCCCACGAGGATCTGCTGCGCTGGCTCGAGGGCCGCCCGGTGGTCGCCCGCGGCCTGCTCTCCCAGCTCGCCGGACGGCTGCGCAAGGCCAACGACGTCGTCGCCGACCTGGTGTTCTCCGACGTCCCCGGCCGCGTGGCCAAGGCACTGCTCGACCTCGCCGACCGCTTCGGCCGCACCGCGGACGACGGCGTGCACGTGCACCACGACCTCACCCAGGAGGAGCTCGCCCAGCTGGTCGGCGCTTCCCGCGAGACGGTCAACAAGGCGCTCGCCGACTTCGCCTCCCGCGGTTGGCTGCGCCTGGAGCCTCGCTCGGTCGTCCTCATGGACGTCGAGCGGCTTTCCCGCCGCGCTCGCTGACCCCTCCCCGAGCAGCCCGCTGCGAAACCCTGGGAAAGTCCTCACCAGCTGACCCCATTTCCCTCCTCTGCTGCGTCTGAGCAGGTGAGAGAGGTGAGCGGTGGGCACGCGTAAGGAGAGGCTGGCGGCGCGCGAGGCGTCGTTCGAGTCCTTCGTGCGCGCCCGCACGACCGCGCTGGGCAGGACGGCGTATCTGCTCACCGGCGACGCCCACGCCGCCGAGGATCTCGTGCAGTCGGCGCTGCTCAGGGCCGCCGAGCACTGGCGCCGCATCGAGACCTCCCCCGAGGCCTACGTGCGCCGCACCATGTATCACCTGCAGGTCTCGGCCTGGCGCAAGCGTGGCGAGGTCCGCGAGCACGACCTCGGAGGCTTCGACGCCGCATCACCGGTGTGCGACACCGACCTGCGGCTCAGCATCGCCGACGCGTTGGCCGGCCTCACCGTCAAACAGCGCACCGTGCTGGTGCTGCGCTTCTTCGAAGATCTCACCGAGAGCCAGACAGCCGACGCGCTCGGCATCAGCCGCGGCACCGTGAAGTCGACGACCCGCCAGGCGCTCGATCGTCTCCGCGTCCTGGCGCCCCATCTCGCGGAACTGGTGGAGGAGAGGCCATGACCGACACGCTGAAGGACCACCTCGAGCGACTGGCGGCCGACGCTCCGTCCCTCGACATCCCCGCCGACACCTGGGCCCGCGGACGCCGTCGGCACCGCCGCGCCGTGACCGTGCGTGCCCTGGGGGCCCTCGCCCTCGTGGTGCTGCTCGGGCTCGCCCCGCTGCTCGTCGCCAGGCTCGACACCGGCACGGTGCAGCCCGCGGATCCGTCCCGTTCGTTGGGGGTGCCTGACCGCTTACAGGGAGTGCCTGCGCGCCTGGCCGATCGCAGCGACGGCGCCTGGGTGCACGACATCGTGACCGACGACCTGCACACCGGGGTGGGCGCCGCGGCCTGGGTCACCGCCGAGGGTCTCCCGGTCGTCGTCGACGCGGCGGCCGGCGGCTACCACCTGCTGGACCTGCCCGGTTTCCAGCTCACCAGCACCGAGGCGGCCTCGACCTGGATCGGTTACACCCCCTACACCTTCCTGGCCCTCTCCCCCGACGGCACGCACCTGGCTTACGGGTACGCCGACCTCGACGGGCCGGGCCGTTCGGCCACGGTCACGACCGGTATCCGGATCGTCGACCTGCCCACCGGCGAGGTCCAGCGATCGATCCCACTGACCGGCGGTGCGGGCGTGGCTGTCACCGACATCTCGTGGTCGTCGGGCGGTACGTGGCTCGCCTGGTCGGGGTTCCGCACGACCAGCTGGACGGCGTCGTCGATCGGCGGGCACACACCCCTCGTCGGCATCGCCGGCCCCGGGCGTGACGAACAGGTGCACAAGCGCGCCCCGAGGAACAGCACCGTCAGCGTCGACGACGACGGAGCGGGGGTCGTTGTGAGCGGGCGCCGCCTCACGCTGCTGCCCGCTCGGAACAGTCGGGGATCGCAGGCATTCGTCACCGGTCCCACCGCGAGAGTTCCCCGGTCCATCCGGTGGAGCCGGACCGGTCACGCCGTCGACTCGGCCCTGCTGTCTCCCGACGGAACGCAGGTCGCGGTGGGTGCCGACGGGGAGGGCCTGCTCGTCATCGACGTGCCCTCAGGGAGGTGGCGCCTGGTGGCCGACGATGGCCCGGACTCGGCGCAGACCCGGCCCCTGGCCTGGTCGGGGGACACTCTCGTGACCGATGCGTGGCGGGAAGGGCACCACATCGAGGCCGTCACGGTGCGACGGCCGACCGAGCCTCGCACCCTCGTGACGCTCGGCCCCGGCGTCACCCCGAGCATCGCCACCGACCTGCTGGGCACGCCACCGCACACCGTCGACCGGCCCGGCCCCCACTGGCCCTGGAGCCCCGACCGCTGGGCGTTCACCATCGCGCTGACGATCCTCGTCGTCTTCGCTGTAGCCGGAGCCGCCACCGTGGTCACCCGCCGTCCTCGCTGACCTGCCACGAGTTTTCAGGTGACCCGTCGCCAACTTTCACTCCAACTGCCACGAGTTTTCACAGCACCAGCAAAAACGTGGCAGGTCACCTGAAAACTGGCGCCGGGTCACCTGAAAACTGGCGCCGGGTCAGCGTTGGAGGTAGGCGAGTTGGGCGCGCACCGACCACTCGGCAGCACCCCAGAGCACGGGGTCGACGTCGCTGTACACGATCTCGACGACGGCCATCGGCAGGTCGTCCGTAGCCGGCGGATCGTGACGCTCGAGCAGTGACCGCCAGGCGGTCTCGACCTGGGCGAGCCGCTCGCGGCGGTGGGAGATGTAGAAGTCGATCGCGCCGAGCGCGTCGTCGATCACCGGGCCGTGTCCGGGCCACACGACGGTGGCCTCCTGCGCCTCGGCCAGCGCATGCAGCCGGTCGAGCGAGCCGAGGTAGGCGCCGAGCTCGCCGTCCGGGTGCGCGACCACGGTGGTGCCACGCCCCAGTACGGTGTCGCCGGTGAGCACGGCACGCTCGGCGGGCAGCAGGAACGACAGCGAGTCCGCGGTGTGGCCGGGCGTGCCGACGACGTGCACCTCCAGCCCGTCGACCTCGACGACATCGCCGTCACCGAGCCCCTCCGACCCGAGCCGGTACTCCGGGTCGAGGGCCCGGACCCCGCACCCCATGCGCTGCGCGAACTCCTTCGCCGCCTCGCTGTGGTCGTGGTGGTGGTGGGTGAGCAGCACGGCGCCGACGTTGCCGCGACCCCCGGCGGCCTGCGCGATCGCGTCGAGATGCGACTCGATCATCGGGCCGGGGTCGATCACGACGCAGCGTTGCGCTCCGGGCTCGCGCAGCACCCAGGTGTTGGTGCCGTCGAGCGTCATCGTGTCGGCGTTCGGTGCGAGCACGCACTGCGCGCGGTCGCCGAAGGCGCCGCCACTCCAGCCGGTGCCGGACGACGTCACGCCCGGCCCCTCTCCTCGCGCCGCGCCGTCAGCAGCGGACGGTGCCGCGCCGGCATCGAGAGGGTCCAGCCCTCACCCAGGCCCTCGGAGAGCGGCTCGACACTCGGGCAGTGCATCGAGGCCGAACGCCCGCGTGCCTCGGCGAGCAGCGCGTCGACGTCACCGAACCCCGAGACCTCCAGCGACGTGAGGTACGTCGGCGGCATCATCGCCAGCTCGCCGGCCTCGGCCTGGTCGACAGCGCCACCCGCAGGCAGCCACGTGACCGACGACGACTCCGTCGACACGTCGCGGGTCCGCTGCCCCTCGGGCAGCCGGGCCACGAAGAACCAGGTGGCGTAGCGCTTGGGCTCGAAGGCGGGCGTGAGCCAGGCGTCCCAGACACCGAGCAGGTCGGTGCGCAGCACCAGGCTCCGCCTGGCCAGGAAGTCGGTGAAGGCGAGGTCGCGCGACTCCAGGGCCGCACGGTCGTGCTCCCAGTCGTCGCTCGTGGTGTCGTCGACGACCGCGTCGACCGACGGACCGGCCAGCAGCACACCGGACTCCTCGAAGGTCTCGCGCACTGCCGCGCACACGAGCGCGACCGCGAGATCCTCCTCGACGCCCAGCACCTCGGCCCACTCCGACGGCGCGGGCCCGGCCCAGGCGCCCTCGCCCAGGTCGGCGTCGAAGTCGCGCGCGTCGACCCCGCCGCCGGGGAACACGGCCATACCGCCGGCAAAGTCCATGGAGCGCTGCCGGCGCAGGTAGTAGGCCTCCGGTCCGGTGTCGCCGTCGCGGAGCAGCACCACCGTGGCGGCGTTGCGCGGCACGGCGGGTGAACGGCGTCCGTCGTCGAACTCCGCGGCCAGTGCCACGACCTCGTCGGGCAGCGGCACGGGCGGCAGCGGGATGCGGGGGTGCCCGGCCGGTTGCTGCGGCGAGGCCATCAGGCGACCTCGACGACGATCTCCACCTCGACGGGGGCGTCGAGGGGCAGCACGGGCACACCGACGGCCGAACGGGCGTGCACGCCGGCGTCGCCGAACACCTCGCCGAGCAGTTCGCTGGCACCGTTGGCGACGCCGGGCTGCCCGGTGAAGTCGGGCGTGGACGCCACGAAGCACACGACCTTGACCACGCGGGTGACGCGGGCCAGGTCGCCGACCTCGGCCTTGACCGCGGCGATGGCGTTGAGCGCGCACTGCTGAGCGCAGGCGTAGGCCTCCTCGGCGCTCACCTCACCGCCGACCTTGCCGGTCTGGATCAGCTCGCCCGCGCGCATCGGCAGCTGGCCGGAGGTGAAGACGTGCGCACCGCTGCGCACAGCCGGCACGTAGACCGCGACGGGTTTCGCGACCTCCGGCACGGCCAGGCCCATCGCGGCCAGCCGGTCCTCCGGCGAGGTCACTGCTGGGGCCGCTTCAAGAAGGCGACGAGGCCGCCCTGGTCGTTGCTGTGGATGGTCACCAGCTCCCAGCCGTCGGCGCCGAAGTTGTTCAGCATCAGCGCCTCGTTGTGCAGCGGGATCGGTGCGACTTGGTACTCCCAGGTGGTCATGGGCCGACCCTACTCATGCGCAGGGCCGGCGCCAGACCCTGACCAGGACGCCGCCGCTACTTCACCGTGGGCAGCTCGCCGCTCCCGCGCAGCTCCTCGGCGACCTGCTCGGCCAGCCACCGCCGCTTGCGCCGCTGGATCACACGGTTCTCGGCCAGCAGCGCCTTGGCGGTGGCGACCGCCATCAGCACCATCACGACGCTGAAGGGAGCAGCGACCAGGATCGACATGGTGCGCAGCGCGGCGAGCCCTCCGGCGGCGAGCAGCACAGCGGCGACGATGCCCTCCATCGACGCCCAGAAGGCGCGGCTCCACAGCGGCGGGTCGAGGTCGCCGCCCTCGGCGAGCATGTCGACCACGAACGAGCCGGAGTCGGAGCTGGTCACGAAGAAGATGACCACCAGCACCATCGCGACGACGCTGAGCAGCGTGCCCGCGGGCAGGGTGTCGAGGAACCGGAACAAGGCGGTGTCGGTGTTGACCGTGCCGTCGGAGACGATGCCGCCCCCGCCGAACATCTCGGTCCAGATGGCCGAGCCACCCATCACCGAGAACCACAGCATGGTCACCAGCGTCGGCACGAGCAGCACGCCGAGCACGAACTCCCGCACGGTGCGACCGCGGGAGATGCGGGCGATGAACACGCCGACGAACGGCGCCCAGCTCATCCACCAGCCCCAGTAGTAGGTGGTCCAGCCCGAGAGCCACTCCTGGCCCGCGGTGCCCTGGAAGGGCCGGACGTCGAACGCGAGCGTGAAGAAGTTCTGCAGGTAGCTGCCGATCTGGGTCACGAAGTCGCTGAGCAGGAACACCGTCGGGCCGAGCACCAGCACGGCCAGCAGGAACACCGCGGCGACGCCCATGTTGATGTTGGAGAGGATCTTGATGCCCTTGTCGACACCGGTGAGCACCGAGGCCAGCGCGCAGGCGGTGATGACGACGATGAGCCCGACCAGCAGCGGCGTGCCGGCGTGGTCCACGACCCCGAGGAACGAGAGGCCGTTGCCGACCTGGGTGACGCCGAAGCCGAGCGAGGTGGCGACGCCGAAGAGGGTGCCGACGATGGCGATGACATCGACGACGTCACCGAACCAGCCCTTGACCTTATCGCCGAGGAGCGGCTCGAGGGCGTAGCGGATCGAGATGGGCCGGCCCTTGCGGTGCACCGCGTAGGCGATGGCCAGACCGACGACGACGTAGATGGCCCAGGCGTGCAGGCCCCAGTGCAGGAAGGTGACGTCCATGGCGTTGCGGCCGGCGGACTGGCCGTTGTCGGTGCTGCCCGGCGGCGGCGCGTTGTAGTGCGTGAGCGGCTCGGCCACGCCCCAGTAGACGAGGCCGATGCCCATGCCGGCCGCGAAGAGCATCGCGAACCAGGAGAACAGGCCGAACTCGGGCTCCTCGTCGTCGCGGCCCAACACGATGCCGCCCATCGGCGAGACCGCCAGCCAGACGGAGAAGAACACGAACCCGGTGACGACCAGCACGTAGAACCAGCCGAGATCTTCGATGACGCCGGAGTTGGCCGCGTCGAGCACCCTGCCGAGCGGCTTCGGGAAGAGCACGGCGATCGCGGAGAACACCACCAAGAGCGCCGCGGCCGGGAGGAAGACGCGCGATGCGGCCATGTGGAGACGAGAGCCGGGTGGGCGCTCGGCCTCTACGGGTCGAGACGTGGGCGGGGTGGTCGTCATCGGGTACCTCCTGGCTGTCCGTGGTGATCGAGAGACGTTCGGGGGTGCTCGCGGCACAAAGCCACGACGCTATCGACGCCCTCGGCCAGCCGACCCACCCCCCTCCACGAGCCCGTGATGCACCTAACGGACGCCTGCGGCCGGACGCCGGGCGGGCTGGGGGCCGATGCCCTAGGGTCGGGGCGTGAGCAGCGACTGGCCGCGCGTGCGCCTGCACGTGGTCACCGGCAAGGGCGGCACCGGCAAGTCCACGGTGGCGGCGTCCCTGGCCCTGGCCCTCGCCTCCCACGGCAAGAACGTGCTGCTCTGCGAGGTCGAGGGGCGTCAGGGCATCGCCCGCATGTTCGACGTCGACCCCCTGCCCTACGAGGAGCGCCGCATCTCCGCCGGCCTGCGCGACTCCCGCGGAGCAGGGTCCGTGCACGCGCTGCACATCGACCCGGAGGCCGCGCTGCTGGAGTACCTCGCGATGTACTACCGGCTCGGACGCGCCGGCAGGGCGCTCGACCGCTTCGGCGTCATCGACTTCGCCACCACCATCGCGCCGGGCGTGCGCGACGTGCTGCTCACCGGCAAGGTCTACGAGGCCGTCGAGCGCAACAGCCGCAACAAGGGGGCCACGCAGTACGACGCGGTCGTGCTCGACGCGCCGCCGACCGGGCGCATCACCCAGTTCCTCAACGTCTCCGACGAGCTCGCCGGCCTCGCCAAGGTCGGGCCGATCAGGAGTCAGGCCGACACGATGATGACGCTGTTCCGCTCGCCCCGCACCGCCGTGCACCTGGTGACCGTGCTCGAGGAGATGCCCGTGCAGGAGACCGCCGACGGCATCGCCGAATTGAGCAGGGTCGGGCTGCCCGTCGGCGGCGTGGTGGTGAACATGCGCCGCCCCGCCGAGCTCCCGGATGCCGACCTCGAGCGCGCCGGGCGGGGCGGCCTGGACGCCGAGCGGGTGAGAGCCGACCTCGCTGCCGCCCTCGACCCCGTACCCGCGCCGCTGCCTGGAGCGCTGCTCACCGAGGCCGCCGAGCACGCCGAGCGGCACCGGCTCGAGGTGGCGCAGCGCGAGGTCGTCGACGGACTCGGCGTGCCGGTCTACGAGCTGCCGAGGCTTCCCGGCGGCGTCGACCGCGGCGGGCTCGGCGAGCTGGGAGCCCTCATGCGGGAGCAGGGGCTGGCATGAGCGCGGGCGCACTCGACGTCGACGCCCTGATCGACGATCCCGGTACCGGCATCATCGTGTGCTGCGGCTCCGGTGGCGTGGGCAAGACGACGACCTCGGCCGCCCTTGCGCTGCGGGCCGCCGAGCGGGGTCGCAAGGTCGTCGTCCTCACGATCGACCCGGCGCGGCGGCTGGCACAGTCGATGGGCATCGAGGAGCTCGACAACACCCCCCGTCCGGTGCCGGGCACGAGCGGCGACGGCTCGCTCGACGCGATGATGCTCGACATGAAGTCGACCTTCGACGAGGTCGTGCTCAGCCAGGCCAGCCCCGAGAAGGCGCAGCAGATCCTGGAGAACCCGTTCTACGTCGCGCTGTCGACGTCGTTCGCGGGCACCCAGGAGTACATGGCGATGGAGAAGCTGGGGCTGATCCACGCGGCGGCCCAGAGGGACCACAGCTACGACCTGATCGTCGTCGACACCCCGCCGTCGCGCTCGGCGCTGGACTTCCTCGACGCGCCCGAACGTCTCTCGAGCTTCCTCGACGGGCGGTTCACGCGACTGATGCTCGCGCCGGCGCGCGGGCCTGCGCGCCTGGTGACGGCCGGGCTCGGCCTGGTGACCGGGGCTCTGACCAAGATCCTCGGCGCGCAGGTGCTCACCGATCTCCAGACGTTCGTCGCGGCTCTGGAGACCGTCTTCGGTGGTGGGTTCCGTGACCGCGCGGCGAAGACGTACGCCCTGCTCCAAGACACCGGCACCGCGTTCGTGGTGATCGCCGCCCCGGAGCCCGACGCCCTGCGTGAGGCGGCCTACTTCGTGGAGCGCCTGGAGGAGGACGCGATGCCGCTGGCGGGGCTCGTGGTGAACCGGGCGAGCGTGGCGCCCGAGGGCGGTCTCTCAGTCGACCAGTCGGCGGCCGCCGCCGAGCAGCTCGCGGACCGACCGGAGCACGCTCTGGGCGCCGCACTGCTGCGGCTGCACGCCCACACGCTGCGCGCGGTCGAGCGAGAGCGGCTGCTCGTCTCGAGGTTCACCGCCGCGCACCCGCAGGTGGCCACGGCCGTCGTGCCGGCTCTCGCCGGAGACGTGCACGACCTCGGCGGACTCCGCCGGATCGGCGCTCTCCTCGGAACCTAGCGCGAGGCTCAGACGTTGACCGGGGCCGCGGTCTTGGCCGGAGCGGAGCCCTGGGCGGCGGTCTGGCTCATCGCGGTCTCGAGCACCGAGCGCCACGAGGCGGTCGGGCGGCGACGCAGCAGCGCGCGGCGCTCCCGCTCGGTCATGCCGCCCCACACGCCCCACTCGATCTGGTTGTCGAGGGCCTCGGCCAGGCACTCGGTGCGCACGGGGCACCCCTGGCAGACCTGCTTGGCCTTGTTCTGCTCGGCACCCTTGACGAAGAGCTGGTCAGGTTGCGCGGACTTGCACGCGGCGCGAGGCGCCCAATCTTCGACCCACATGTCGTATTTCCCCACACTCGGTACTGCATCGGATGGTGTAGCTGGCGGCCGCTCGCGGGGGCGAGTTGGGGCCGCTGTCCCTGTTAAGAAGGTAAGGAACGGTTACTGGTCTCCTACAGACCCGACCGGCTCAATCGGGGTAGCCAGATATGACTAGTTCTTCTGGACTATCCGCGATGGTGGTTCACCCGTGCGGGTGAAATCTCGACGATCACGGGCCCTTGGGGCTGCTCGCGTACCCTCGAGGCATGTCTGAGCCCCGTTCCACGGCCCGCACGGCCGGTCGCGTCGTCTCCCACCTGGGAGTCATGGCGCTGGTCTCGGTCGTCCTCGGCGTGGTCGTGGCGGGTCTCGCCATCCCGTTCGCAGGCGTGGCCGGCATCGGCACCCGCAACCTGGCCGACACGATGGACCAGCTGCCGGCGCAGCTCGAGACCGGGACGCTCGACCAGCGCACCACGATCCTCGACCGCAACGGCGACGTGCTGGCCACGGTGTACGACCAGAACCGGGTCGAGGTGCCGTTGTCCCAGGTCAGCCGCAAGATGGTCAAGGCCATGCTGGCCACCGAGGATGCCCGCTTCTACCAGCACGGTGCCCTCGACCTGCAGGGCACGCTGCGTGCGTTCATCACCAACCAGGCCGAGTCGGGCACGGTGCAGGGCGGCTCGTCGATCACCCAGCAGCTGGTCAAGCAGACGCTGCTCTACCAGGCGGGCGACAACAAGAAGGAGCAGGCGGCCGCCACGGCCGACACCTACGCGCGCAAGCTCCAAGAGCTGCGCTACGCCGTGGCGCTCGAGCAGAACCACTCCAAGGACTGGATCCTCCAGCGCTACCTCAACACGGTCTACTTCGGCGACGGCGCCTACGGCATCCAGTCCGCGGCGAAGCACTTCTTCAACGTGAACGCCAGCGACCTCTCCCTACTCCAGTCGGCCACGCTCGCGGGTCTGGTGCGCAACCCCAGCGGCTACGACCCCATCGACGACCCCCAGGCGGCCACCAACCGGCGCAACGTCGTCCTCCAGCGGATGGTGTCGGTCGGCATCATCAAGCAACGCCGGGCCAACAAGCTCTCCAAGCGCGACCTCGGGCTCGACCCGCAGCGCACGACGAACGGCTGCACGCAGTCGACGGCTCCGTTCTTCTGCCAATACGTCATCAACTACCTCAAGACCGACCCGGCGCTGGGCGACAACCGCAAGGCGCGGGAGAACCTCATCGAGACGGGCGGGCTGACGATCAAAACCACGCTGGCCCCGAACTACCAGAAGGCGGCCGACACCGCCGTCAGCAGCCACGTCTACCCGACCGACCAGGCCATCGGCGGCCTGGCGATGGTGCAGCCCGGCACCGGCGAGGTCTTCGCGATCGCCCAGTCCCGCCCGATGGGAACCGACAAGGCCAAGGGCCAGTCCTACATCAACTACACCGTGCCCAAGCGGTACGGGAACTCCGGCGGTTTCCAGCCGGGCTCGACCTTCAAGGCCTTCGTGCTCGCGGCCGCGATCGAGAAGGGCGTGCCGCTCTCCAAGACCATCTACTCCCCGCCCCACATCGACGTCCCGCAGAACTCCTTCAAGGTGTGCGGCGGCAAGAACTACCAGTCCACCGCCGACTACCCGGTCAACAACTCGACCGATCCCGGCACGAGCAACCCGAACCTCTACCAGGGCACGCAGTACTCGGTGAACACGTTCTTCGTGCAGCTCGAGCAGCAGATCGGACTGTGCAAGCCCTACAAGCTCGCGAAGCGGATGGGTATCACCGGCCTCCAGGACACGAACAAGTGGATGGTGCCCTCCTTCACGCTCGGGGTGGCCAGCGTGAGCCCACTGGAGATGGCCGACGCCTACGCCACGTTCGCCGCGCGTGGCCTCTACTGCTCCCCGCGGCCGGTCACCTCGATCTCCGATGCCAACGGCAACGAGCTGAAGACCTACCCGGCGAAGTGTCGTCAGGTCATGCAGAACTCCACCGCCGACGCGGTCAACGACATCCTCACCGGCGTCATCGCCCCGGGCGGGTTCGCCTCGGCCCAGCAGCTGGACAGCCCCGCGGCCGGCAAGACGGGCACGACCCAGGACGGCAAGTCCGTGTGGTTCGTCGGCTACACCCCCGACATGGCCGCCGCGGCCATGATCGCCGGCGCCAACCAGTACGGCACGCCGATCTCGCTCACGTACCAGACCGTGGGCGGACGGACCATCTACTCGGCGTCGGGATCCGGCTACGCCGCGCCCATCTGGGGTGACGCGATGAAGGCCATCATGGGCCAGCTCCCCAACGACTCGTTCGTAGCCCCCAACGCCAGCGACGTGGCGGGCGTGCCGACGACCGTTCCGGACGTCTACGGGCGCAGCCTCGACGGTGCCCGCAAGCAGCTGGAGGCGGCCGGGTTCACGGTCGCCTATGGCAGCTACATCAACTCGACCTATCCCGAGGGCACGGTCGCCGCGACCAGTCCGAGTGTGGGCAGCACGGCGCCGTCGGGCTCGACGATCACGATCCTGCAGTCCAACGGCACTCCGCCGGCGCCGTCCAAGCCCGACAAGCCGAAGAAGAGCGGCGGCGGCGACAAGAACAAGCCGGGCAAGGGCAAGAACAAGGGGCGTGGCCGCGGCTGACCGGCTGACCCCGCGGGCGCTGCGTCGCCGGCTCAGCCGAGCTGGCGGCGCACCTCGGCGGCGACCGCGCCGCCGTCTGCACGACCCTTCGTGCGCGGCTGCACGGCGCCCATCACCTTGCCCATGGCTCGCATGCCCTCGCCCGCGGCGCCGGTGGAGGCGATGGCCTCGCTGACGATCGCGGCGATCTCGTGGTCGGCGAGCTGCTCGGGCAGGTAGATGGCGATCACCTCGGCCTCGGCGCGCTCGCGGGCGGCGCTCTCGGCGCGGCCGCCGTCCTCGAACGCCGTGGCCGCCTCGCGGCGCTTCTTGGCCTCGGTCGTGAGCACGCCGACGACCTCGTCGTCGGTGAGCGTCTTGGCGGACTTGCCGGCGACCTCGGCGGTGGTGACGGCGGCCAGCAACATGCGCAGGGTCGAGGACCGCAACTCGTCACGCGCCTTCATGGCGGTCGTGAGGTCGCTGCGCATCTGCTCCTTGAGGGTGCTCATGCGGCCCAGTGTGGCAGCCTGACCACGTGCCGCTCACACGAGTTTCGTCGACCGCCCCCCGGCGGCTGGCGCGCCGGGCAGCCGGGGCGGGGGTCGCCGCGGTCACGGCGGGGGCCGCGGTCACGGCCTACGCGGCGCTCGAGGCGCGGCGCTACGTGCTGCGCGAGGTCACGGTGCCGGTGCTGCCGGCGGGTGCGGGACCGCTGCGCGTGCTGCACCTCAGCGACCTGCACCTCACTCCGGGGCAGCGACACAAGCAGGAGTGGCTCGCCGGGCTGGCGCGGCTCGAACCCGACCTCGTGGTCGACACCGGCGACAACCTCGCCCACCGAGACGCCGTCCCGTACGTGCTCGAGTCGCTCGGCGCGCTGCTGGATCGCCCCGGGGTGTTCGTGCACGGCTCCAACGACTACTTCGAGCCTCGGTTGCGCAACCCGGTCAAGTACCTGCTGCCCGACGACGGCACCCGGCACACCGACGTGCCCCCTCTCCCCTGGCGCGACCTCTCCGCGGCGTTCACCGGCGCAGGGTGGCTCGACCTCACCAACCGGACGGCGTCCCTCACGGTGGGCGACCTCGCGATCTCCTTCGCGGGGGTCGACGACCCCCACCTGGGCTACGACCGGCTCGACGCGGTGGCCGGCCCCGCCGACGCCACCGCCGACCTGCGCCTCGGTGTCGCGCACGCGCCGTACCTGCGCGTGCTCGACCAGATGGCCGCCGACGGCTACGACGCGCTCCTGGCCGGGCACACCCACGGCGGTCAGGTGTGTCTGCCGGGTGGTCGCGCCCTCACCACGAACTGCGACCTCGACCCCGAGCGCGCCCGCGGACTGCACCGGCATCCGGCCGACTCCGCGGCGGGCGACCCCGGGTCGGCGTGGTTGCACGTCTCGGCCGGGCTGGGCACCTCTCCGTACGCCCGGATCCGCACCGCGTGCCGGCCCGAGGCGACCCTGCTCACGCTGGTGCCCGCCGGGTGCCCCTGATTGGGGTGCGCGCCCTCGCCTCGGCTATGCTCCCCTGCTGGTGGGCACGCCCCTGGTGGGCTGGCTCATGGCGGGCTGTGGCGCAGCTTGGTAGCGCGCCTCGTTCGGGACGAGGAGGCCGCAGGTTCAAATCCTGTCAGCCCGACCGCCTCGACGGACCCACGGATGGCCGTGGGTCCGTCGTGCTTTTGATGGGACATGACCGGCCCCGCGTGACCCGGGTCACCTAGACTCGCCCGCATGGCTGACGACGATTCCCGGGACTCCAAGCTGGAGGCGCCCTCGCTGGGGCTGGGCGGCCTCTTCAAACGGAAGGGGTCGAAGGACAAGCCCGCCGAGACGCCGACGCTCGCCGAGGAGCCCCCCGCCGAGGAGGCCTCAGCCGACGAGTCGGCCACCGAGCAGATCGAGCCGGTCGACACACCTGCCGAGCCGGTGACCGAGCCTGAGCCCATCGTCGCCGCCGAACCTGAGCCCGAGCCCGAGCCCGAGCCCGTCGCCTCGGTCGAGGACACCCAGGTGCTCGGCACCGAGGGTCGCCCGCTCTACGCCGACGAGGTGGCGGGCGAGCCGGCCGGCCAGCCGGCAGCCCGCACCTCGGCTGTGGCCGTCCAGGAGGCTCCGCCGACCCCGGTCGAGACAGCCCCGGTCGAGACAGCCCCGGTCGAGACGGTCCCGGCTGAGACGGCCCTGGCTGAGACGGCCGAGCAGCCCGCGAAGCCGTCACACGGCCTGCCGACCATCACCGTGCCCAAGGTGAGCGTGCCGAAGGTCAACATGCCCGCCCGCATCGCGGCCGCGGTGACCGGTGGCATCGTCGGGGTGCTCATGGTCGCTCTGGTGGCGCTGGCGCTGCGTGGGTGCAGCGCGGCGCGCGGCGTCGACACCTGCGGTGGCGGTCCGGGCGTCACGTTCCTCATCGCCACCGTGCTCGTCGTGACGTTCCTCGGTGGTCTGCTGCTGCGCCTGGTCAAGGTGCCCGATCCGTTCTCGAGCTCATTCCTCGGCGTCGGCCTGACCTCGGTGTTCTCGCTGATCTTCCTCGTGGGCGTGCTCGACGAGTGGTGGATGATCATCGTGATGCCGGTGCTCACCGCCGCCACGTTCTCGGTGTCGTACTGGGTGACCACCGCGGTGGTCGAGAAGGCCGACTGAACCGACCGGCCCCAGCACCGACCGGCCCCAGCACCGACCGGCCTCAGCCGAGCAGCAGCTCGGCGATCTGCACGGTGTTCAGCGCGGCACCCTTGCGCAGGTTGTCGCCGGAGACGAAGAGCGCAAGGCCACGGCCGCCGTCGACGCCCTCGTCGGCGCGGATCCGGCCGACGTACGACGGGTCGGCCCCAGCGGCCTGGAGCGGGGTCGGGATGTCGGAGAGCGCGACTCCCGGCGCCGTGCCGAGCAACTCGGCGGCACGCTGGGGTGACAGTGGCGAGGCGAACTCGGCGTTGATCGCCAGGGAGTGGCCCGTGAAGACCGGGACGCGCACGCAGATGCCGGAGACCTTGAGCTCGGGGAGGCCCAGGATCTTGCGCGACTCGTTGCGCAGCTTCTGCTCCTCGTCGGTCTCGTTGAGTCCGTCGTCGACCAGGTTGCCGGCGAACGGGAGCACGTTGTAGGCGATGGTGCGTCGGTAGACGCCCGGGTCGGGGAACGAGACGGCCTGGCCGTCGTAGGCCAGCTCGCGGGCCTTGTCGCCCGCCGCCTCGACGCCGGTGGCGAGCTCGTCGACGCCCGCGATGCCGGAGCCGGAGACGGCCTGGTAGGTCGAGACCACCAGGCGGGTCAGGCCGGCCTCGTCGTGCAGCGGCTTGAGCACGGGCATCGCGGCCATGGTGGTGCAGTTCGGGTTCGCGATGACGCCCCGGCCGGCCGCGAGAACCCCAGCGGCCGCCTCCGGATTGACCTCGGAGACGACCAGTGGGATGTCGGGATCCTTACGGAAGGCCGAGGAGTTGTCGACGACGACCACGCCGGCGTCGACGAACCGCGGCACGAGCGCGCGTGACGCGGTGGCGCCGGCCGAGAAGAGCGCGACATCGAGGCCGGTGGGGTCGGCGCTCTCGGCGTCCTCGACCGTGACCTCGCGATCACCGAAGGCGAGCACGGTGCCGGCCGAGCGCGGCGAGGAGAAGAACCGGACGTCGCCGACGGGGAAGTCGCGCTCGAGCAGGATCTGTCGCATCGCGACGCCGACCTGGCCGGTGGCGCCCACGACGCCGATGTTGAGCGTGCGGGTCATCGGCCGGTCCCTCCGTAGACGACGGCCTCGACCTCGTCGGCGTCGAGGTCGAAGGCGGTGTGAGCGGCGCGCACGGCGTCGTCGATCTGGCCTTCGTCGACGATGACGGAGATGCGGATCTCGGAGGTCGAGATCATGCCGATGTTGACGCCCGCAGAGGCGAGCGCGGAGAAGAAGTTCGCCGTGATGCCCGGGTGGCTGCGCATGCCGGCCCCGATGAGGGAGACCTTGCCGACGCGGTCGTCGAAGAGCAGCTTGTCGTAGCCGACCTCGTCTTGGATGCGGGCCAGCGCGGCCATCGCGCCCTGGCCGTCGGCACGCGGCAAGGTGAAGGTGATGTCGGTGCGACCGGTAGCGGCGGCGGAGACGTTCTGCACGACCATGTCGATGTTCACGCCGACCCCGGCGAGCACCTCGAAGATACGGGCGGCCTCGCCCACCTTGTCGGGCACGCCGACGACGGTGATCTTGGCCTCGCTGCGGTCGTGGGCGACGCCGGCGATGATGGCTTGTTCCATGGTGCCCTCCTCGGGCGCGGAGTCGTCGATGCTGCCGGCCACGATGGTGCCGTGGAGCTGGCTGAACGACGAGCGGACGTGGATGGCGATGTCGTTGCGGCGCGCGTACTCGACGCAGCGCAGGTGCAGCACCTTCGCGCCGGATGCCGCGAGCTCGAGCATCTCCTCGTAGGTGACGCGGTCGAGCTTGCGGGCGGCGGGAACGATGCGTGGATCGGCGGTGAACACGCCGTCGACATCGGTGTAGATCTCGCAGACGTCGGCCCTGAGCGCCGCGGCGAGCGCCACCGCGGTCGTGTCGGTGCCACCACGCCCCAGCGTGGTGATCTCCTTGGTGTCGGCCGAGACGCCCTGGAAGCCGGCGACGATGACGATGTGACCCTCGGCGATGGCGCTCTCGATGCGGCCCGGGGTGACGTCGATGATCTTCGCCTTGCCGTGCACGGCGTCGGTGATGACGCCGGCCTGCGAGCCGGTGAAGGAACGTGCGGAGTAGCCCAGGTCGGAGATCGCCATTGCGACCAGCGCCATCGAGATGCGCTCACCGGCGGTGAGCAGCATGTCGAGCTCGCGCGCGGGCGGCAGCGGCGAGACCGCGTGCGCCTTGTCGAGCAGGTCGTCGGTGGTGTCGCCCATGGCGGAGACCGCCACGACCACGTCGTTGCCGGCCTTCTTGGCCTCCACGATGCGTCGGGCGACGCGCTTGATGGCGTCGGCATCGGCGACGGAGGAGCCGCCGTACTTCTGCACGACAATGCCCACGGCGGTGTCCTTCGGTGTGGCGGTGATCGGCGCATCGGTGCGATGCGCCACGAGCGCCTCGATTCTACCGAGAGGCCGGGGTCGACCCTGCGGCCGTCTCGTCCACCGACTCGAGCATGACCTCGGCGGCCGCCACCTGGTCGTCGTCGAGCACGACCTCGACGTCGAGCCGGTCGTGGCTGACGATCGAGAGCAGCGCGTTGAGCGCGGCCCCGGCGAGGTTGCCCCACGACGACACGTAGGAGAACTGCCACCACCACAGCGCCTCCTCGACGTTGCCGGCGCCGAAGTGACGCAGCCCGGTGTCGAGGTCGGTGGCGATGGAGGTGAGGTCGTCGGAGAGCTGGCTCTCGACGACCTCGGGGTCGTAGGGGTCGAACACGAAGCTGTAAGTGTCGGTGTCACCGAGGATCGCCGCGAGCTGCATGCGCATGTCGTCGAGGTCGGGCTCCGGGCCGACGTCGGGCTGGTACTCCGAGCGCGGCGTGAAGTCGCGCTCGACGCCCAGCCGGGATCCGGCGAAGAGCATCTGGCTGATCTCGAGCAGCAGCAGCGGGATGGAGCGACCGGGGTCGTTCTCGGCCGCGACCGCGCGCAGCGCGACCAGGAAGTCCTCGACGTGGCCGGCGATCCCGGCCGCCAGCGCCTCACTGGTCAGGGGCTCGGCGCTGGGGGGTGCACCGGTGGGGGTGGGGGTCATTGTGCTGCTCGCCTCCCTGCGAACGCGCGTCCGAGAGTGATCTCGTCGGCATACTCGAGATCACCGCCTACCGGCAGTCCACTCGCCAATCGGCTCACGCGCAACTCCATCGGGAGGAGCAACCGGGTGAGATACGTCGCGGTGGCCTCGCCCTCGAGGTTGGGGTCGGTGGCCAAGATGACCTCGGTGACGGTGCCGTCGGCCAGCCGCGGCATCAGCTCACGCACCCTGAGCTGGTCGGGCCCGATGCCGTCGATGGGGCTGATCGCACCCCCGAGCACGTGGTAGCGGCCGCGGAACTCACGCGTGCGCTCGATGGCGACGACGTCCTTGTACTCCTCGACCACGCACAGCACCGCCGGGTCGCGCCGCGGGTCGCGGCAGATGCGGCACTGCTCCTCCTGGCTGACGTTGAAGCAGATCGAGCAGAAGGCCACCTTGGCCTTCACCTCGACCAGCACGTCGGCGAGCCGCCGGACGTCGGCGGGGTCGGCGGCGAGCAGGTGGAACGCGATGCGCTGCGCGCTCTTCGGGCCGACGCCGGGCAGCCGGCCGAGCTCGTCGATGAGATCCTGGACGACGCCTTCGTACATGGCCTGCCTAGAACCCGAACTGGCCGGAGCCACCGCCGGGCAGGCCGCCCGCGGCGCCGCCGCCGGGACCGCCACTCAGCCCGCCCAGCCCACCGGCGAGGGGACCGAGCGCCTGGCCCGCCTGCGCGTCGGCGCGGGCCTTGGCGTCGCGGTAGGCCGCGACGACCATGTCGCCGAGGTCGGTGAGCGACTCCTCGTCGGCGCCGTCGACGATGCCGGTGCGAAAGGTGACGCCGACCAGCTCCCCGACGCCGTTGACCTGCACCGTGACACCGCCGACGCTGCCCTCGACGATCTTCTCGGCCAGCTCTTCTTGGGTGCGCTGGAGTTGCTCCTGCATCTGCTGGGCCTGCTGGAGCAGGGCGTTCATGTCGAAGCCGCCGGCTCCGAGGGCGTCGAACGGGTTCTGGCTCTCGCTCATGGTGCTCCAGTCTGGCAGCCGGTTGGCTGCGGTCGGGTCAGGTGTGGGGGATCTCTTCGATGACCTGGGCGCCGAGCTTCTCGGCGAGCAGGTCGGCGCCGGCCAGCGCGTGGTCGTCGGCGTCGATGTCGTCGGGATGCACGGCGGCGTCGGCCTCGGCCGCTGCGACCCGGCGGGCGTCGGCGTTCGACTCGGCCGGCCCGCCGGCCGGTCGGGTCTGCGCGATGGCCTCACGGGCCCGCGCCACCGAGCCCGAGCCGGACGGTTCGGGATCGGGCGGCCCGTCGTCGGGCGGCGGCTCGACGGCCCACGGTGGAGGCGAGTCGGGCACCGTCTGCGGCGGCGGCTCGGGAGCGCGCGGTGCCGGGGCCGGCGCGGGGGGCGGGGGTGCGGCGTCGGCACTGGCACCTGGATCGACGATGGTCTCGATGCGCCAGTCGACGCCGACCACGTCGATGGCGGCCTGGCGGACGATCTCGGCGCTGCCGTTCTTGTCGAACGACCCGCGCGCACCCGCGTTGGCGAACCCGAGAGTGAGGGTGTCGCCGTCGAGCCCCACGACCTGGGCGTTCTGGCTGAGCAGCATCCACGTCAGCCGACGCCGCTCCTTGCACGCCTCGACGACGTCGGGCCACAGCCGGCGCACGTCGACCAGGCCCATGCCACCGGGACCGGGCTCCTGGGGCGGCGAGGCGGGCTGCGGTTCCGGGCCGGGGCCAGGGGCCGGCTCGAGACCAGTCTCAGGGCCGGTCTGGGGGCCGGTCTCAGGGCCTGTCTGGGGGCCTGTCTGGGGGCCCGTTTGGGGGCCCGTTTGGGGGCCGGTCTCGGCGGCGGAGGGCTCCGGCTCCGGCGTGCCGCCCCACGCTGCGGGTGCGGGGGTGGGGGCCGGGGTCTCGACGGGCTCGGGTGCGGTCTGGGTGGGCTGCGGCCGGTCCTGGGCGGGGACGGGTGTGGTGGTCGGTGCCTGGCGCTGTGGAGCGGCGGGCACGCTGACCGAGAGCCGGCGCTCGACCCGGTCGAGGCGGGCCGCGAGCCCCGCGGCGTCGTGGTCTGCGCCGGGCAGCAGGATGCGCGCACAGATGAGCTCGAGCAGCAGCCGTGGGGCGGTGGCGCCGCGCATCTCCGTGAGGCCGGCGGCCACGAGGTCGGCGGCACGGGTGAGGTCGTGGGCTCCGAAGCGGGCCGCCTGGGCGACCAGGCGCTCACCGGCGTCCTCGGAGACGTCGATGAGACCACTGGCCGGGGCATCGGGCACGGCCGCCACGATGACGAGGTCGCGCAGCCGGCGCAGCAGATCCTCGGTGAACCGGCGCGGATCCTGGCCGGTCTCGACGACCTTGTCGACGACGCCGAACACGGCGGCGCCGTCGGCGGCGGCGAACGCGTCGACGGCCTCGTCGAGCAGGGAGTCGGGCGTGTAGCCGAGCAGCGTGGTGGCCAGATGGTGGGTGACGCCCTCGGGACCGGCCCCGCCGAGCAGCTGGTCGAGCACCGAGAGGGTGTCGCGCGCCGAGCCGGCGCCTGCCCGCACGACCAGGGGCAGTGCGCCCGGCTCGATCGGGACGCCCTCGGCCTGGCAGAGCTCGGTGAGATAGGCCGACAACAGTCGCGGCGGGATCAGCCGGAACGGATAGTGATGCGTGCGCGAGCGGATGGTGCCGAGCACCTTCTCGGGCTCGGTGGTGGCGAAGATGAAGCGCAGGTGCGGGGGCGGCTCCTCGACCAGCTTGAGCAGTGCGTTGAACGCGTGCGTGGTGACCATGTGGGCCTCATCGATGATGTAGACCTTGTAGCGGTCGCGCACGGGCGCGAAGAACGCCTTCTCGCGCAGGTCGCGGGCGTCGTCGACACCACTGTGCGAGGCGGCGTCGATCTCGATGACGTCCATCGACCCGGCCCCACCGCGGGCCAGCTCGACGCATGAGTCGCACTCACCGCACGGGTCGGCGATGGGCGCACGGGCGCAGTTGAGCGCGCGGGCCAGGATGCGGGCCGAGGTGGTCTTGCCGCACCCGCGCGGACCCGAAAAGAGATAGGCGTGGTTGACCCGATTGTTCGCCAGCGCCGCGCGCAGGGGCGTGGTGACGTGGTCCTGACCGATGACCTCGGCGAAGGTCTCGGGGCGGTAGCGCCGGTACAGCGCGAGGGGTGACTCCACCCGCCCGACCCTAGCCGCGGGGACCGACAGCCGGAACCGCTGCCTGGGAGTGGACCCGGGGCGAAGAGGCCCCCCGCGCACCCGTCAGAGCTCGCTTACCCTTGCTGTCTCTCGACCCTGGGGGAGTTGGGCAAGATGCCGCCGCGCGGGGGGTTGCCCAGCAGCATAGGTGAGGCCCGTCGGACCAGACCAACCCGCGTGCCGTCCCGAGTCGATTTCACGGCCCTGAGCCCCGCAGGTAACCTTCCGCGCGGAGGTATCGCCTAGTGGCCTATGGCGCTCGCTTGGAAAGCGGGTTGGGTTAACGCCCTCGGGGGTTCGAATCCCCCTACCTCCGCCAGATGATCAACGTTAGAACCCTCGCGAGGCGTTGAGCCGGCGGGGGTTTTCTCGTCCCCCTCCGGCGACAAGGCGGCGCGTGCCGCCCGGCCCGCTACGACCGCGCCCACGGGCCGGGACAGCGACCCTCGGCCACCACAGCGCCCGACACGGGCCCGTCCGGGCGGTTGTCGACAGCGAAGGGCCCGATGACGGTGCGGTTGAGAAGTTGCCGGGCTTCCGGGCCGACGGAGCTGTAGAGCCGTTCGGCGTGGCGCAGCAGCGAGATGACCTATTTCAAGCGCGCGATCACTTTGTCACTGGCGACCTCGGCGTTCTGCATCAGTCGCTTGGCGTCGGCGATCTCGCTGGCCACCCCAGCCTGATGCTCCTTCAACACTTCGACTGGCAGGGGGCCATGTAGGCATCGAGCAGCTTCTGCCGGTGCCGCTCCAACTCGGCCAGACGCCGATATTGGTCTGCGATCAGCTTGCTGCCGGACTCGGCCGAGCGGTGCAGATCGTCGCGGGCGCGCTGGCTGAACCCCGCGATCTCGTCGTCGGTGAACTTGACGATGGTCCAGGCTCGCTGCGAGCTCCACGGGATCTACATCGGCCAGATCGAGCGCGGCCAGCGCACCATCTCTTTGCACAACATCATCCGAGTGGCCGAGGCCCTTCAGCTCGATCCGGGCCACTTGGTTAAAGGCCTGCGACTCCCAAACGCGACCTGATATCCGTTGCGTCACAGATCGCAAGCACTGCTTAGGAGGTCCACGGTGACTGTTGTCTATCGCGCGCTCTGGAAAGACGAAACTCAGCCCAACCCGAGCCAGTACTTGCAGGCGGTTCGAGAGATCTTCTCGTCATGGGCACTCGAGGATCCGTCGGCAGCGCCTCTCGAAGATGGCTCTTACACGTTTGACCTTGCCGGAGGGCGCCATCGCTCGGTCAATGTGCGGGCGCTTCCTGCTGATCTCGCGGGAGCGGTTGGGCTTGAGGCTATCGTCCGCGATCAGGTACTAGCAGATCCCGCTCGTACCGAGTGGGCCACCGTGATACGAGTGGTAGGCGACGGCACCTCTACCCACACCTGGGTTGAGAATCGGGTTGAGTCAGATGATCCGTCTTTACGTGTTCAGGTCGGCCGTCCAAGGCTCGTCGACCAGATGCTCGACCTACCCGGGTCACCCATCCTCGGTGGCTCACGCCTGGTGACCACTGTCATGTCACTGGCTCCTGACGAGGTGCCGGCGCTCGTCGGCCTCCTTGAGTCGTCAAGCCGCACCTTGCCCGTGGTTGTGTGTTCCGAACCTGCTGAAGATGCCGCAGGACGTTGGGCGTTGTGGCCCGACCGGATCGCTCGACGGGTGGGCGGCATCGCCCTTGTTGTCACGCTGCCGACTGCTTCGGTCGCGGCTCTTTCGGATCTGCTCGGATCGTTGGCCGTCTGGGGCGGCGCAGTTCGGACCTACCTGCCCGGCGGGCTCGACGCTAACGAGGGATGGCGACACAGATATGTACCGGGCTATCTCATGACGACGCGCGAAGACGCAATGATCGACCGCATCGTCTTCCGGGTTGCGCAACTTTCGACTCGCCGCCGCGTCACTGATGTGTTCGCTCCGTTCACTTCGACGACCGTCGCCCCGTCCGATTCGGTCGGTGGCATCTCCGAAGATGAGGCCGAAGAGCGTCGCCTGGAATTGGAGCTAGCCAGGGAGGAACACGACAACTTGCAGCGAGAACTAGGCGCCGCCGTGGGTCATCTTGGGCGACTGAAGCGAGCACTAAGCGCCGAGAATAAGTTGGGACTGTTTTGGGAGACTCTCAGTGATCTGGGGAACGACATCCCTGACCAGGTTGACGACGTCGAGGATGCGATTCTGTCAGCTGAAACGTACTTGTCGGACCAACTTGCGATCCATGCCGATGCGCCGCGTGAGTTGACGGGCATCCTCACGGCGCCGCAAGCAGTGTCGTGGGGAAACACCACGTGGCGAGGGTTCAGGGCGCTCGCCGCGTTCGTCGATGCACGGCGCGACGGCTTCGCGGGCAACTTCTACGACTGGTGCAAGAGCGGACCCCCTCTTGGCTGGCCTGCCACTCCAAAAAAGCTCTCGATGACCGAGAGCGAGACAGTTCGTAGCGGCGGGCTTGCTGGAGCCCGCATGCTGCCTGTTGATCGGAACGTGTCTTCGTCCGGTCGTGTTGAGATGCTCGCACATCTCAAGATCTCGGAAGGTGGTGGCAACCTCGCTCCACGCGTCTACTTCTACGACGATACGGCAGGGACGACGGTAAAGGTCCATGTGGGCTTTGTTGGACCCCACTACCTGATGCCGAACACAAGGTCGTAGCGATGAACGGCAATTGGGGTGTGCCCTCCGGATTCGCAGGAGTGATGAGAGCGGGCACGGATCCCAGCGCAATTCGGTGCAACGAGTCCTTCTAGTTCGAGACGAGCGCCACGCATTGTGCAAATGTGAACCCGACACATAGACACGGTCTGCGGGGTATAGATGGGCACATTGCTGTCGTTGCTTACGTTCGAGCAACTGGTCGACAAGATCGCCGAATTCCACGATCGCGCTCGAGTCGGCGAGTCCCGGAACGGTTGGAAGAAGCTGCTCGAGGTTGCCAAGGGTCTTGCGGGCACAGCGAGTCGAGACAATGACCCATCCGCTGATAGCGCCTGGTACCTCACCGAGGTCCAGGCGCAGGGCTATCAAGGCATCGGCGGCGAGCAGTCGCTGTCGATTGAGCTTGACCCGACCCCAGGGATTACCGTCATTCATGGTGCGAACGGGTCGGGCAAGTCGAGCATTGCCGACGCGATCGAGACGGCGCTCCAAGGGCGTGTCCGAGAGCCCGCCCTAGAAGGTCGCGGTGGCAACGTTCCGATCTGGGAGCGCGAACACTGCGGCAGAGACGTGCAGCAAGCGACCGTCGCACTGACGCTGCGGTCCGGCTCCAACAGTCTCAGACTCCGTTGCTGCATCGATCGCTCGGGAACCACGACCGAGTGGTCCGCGCGTCAGTCCTCTGACGGAGCGGATCGGGAGATCGATCTTTCCGCAACAGGGTGGTTGTCCGCCGTGACCGGGTATCGGCCGGTCTTCTCCTATGCAGTCGTTGAACGCGAAGTGCAGTTGGCCCGCAACCTCCAACAGTTCCTTGAACGTCTGCTCGCCTTTGGATCCTGTTTCGACGTGTTAGACCAAGAGATCGAGAATAGGAGCGCCGCAGCCATCGAGGCACGCGACCGGTGGGATGCAGCCCTTCGTGATGCGCAGGCTCGGGCTAGTGAGGTCGATAAGGAGCGAGCTCGCGAGGACCGAACTCAGCTTCTGCCGATGGAGTGGCCGACCGCCGACCAGGACCCTGACAGCTGGTTGCGTCGGTCGGAGTTGACAGAGACGGGTATCGCGCTTCCAGAAGTGCCCGCAACAACTTTGGACAATCTCCGCGGGTTGGCAGCTGCGGTCGAGCACGAGTTGACCGAACTGCGTGAGGCGGAGACGTCGCTTCACGCCCAGCTCGCAGGTCCGTTAAGGGATCTTCACGCTGAAGCCGAGATCCTCGATGACGTCGGCGATCTTTGCCCGGTCTGCGCCACCGAGGGCGTGCCGTGGCTTGATCGCCTCGGTGAGGCGGTCGCTGATGTCATCGAGATCCAGACAAGACAAGACAGTTGTCGAGAAGCCATCGCCAGCCTCCGCGCTTCGACGGTCGACGTACTGGGCAACGTCGCGGCAGTACTCGCCGGGGGCGAGCAGCTGGAAAAGCCTGGTTGGTGGCAAGCAACCATCGCGCCGCTTCTCGATGAAGCTCAACAGGCCGGCGGTCGGATCACGACTGGCCTCCGAACTGCGGGGAGCGCAGTTGTGGCCTGGGTCAACTCACCTGATTGCGAAGAGGCAGTCCTGGCCGCCAGTGCAGAGAGTGACCACCTGCGTCAATGGCGACATGCGCGCCGCGAGGCAGTCGACGACTTCGTCACTGTATGGCGGTCAACAGCAGACGACGCTTCCCAGGCAGCTGTGTGGTCGTCCGCGAAGACACGGCTCGCGACGCTTCGGACCAGCCTGCGGTCCGAGCGCGCGAACGTGTTGGGTGCGCAGACCAATCTGAAGGTGGAAGCCTTACTAGCGGACGTCGGTATCACCCTCGAGTCGATCACAGTCCAAGGTCGTCAAGCCTCACTGAGGGTGATTGACCAGCAGGACAGAGACCTGCAGCTGTCGATGCTAAGCGCCGGCCAGCGCAATGCTCTGCTTCTCGCTCCGATGCTGGCGGTGTCGGATGGCGGACCCTTTAGATTCCTCGTCCTTGACGACCCCGTACACGCATTCGATCAGGTCCGGGTCGATCGATTGGCTGCGGCCGTGTCTGAAGTAGCGAAGGCGCGTCGCGTACTCGTACTGACTCACGATGAGCGACTAAAGGAGCACCTACTCGCGCGGAATGCCAACTGCGATGTGCGCGGCGTCGCACGGGACCCCGGCACGGGAATCGTGACCTCAGCCGTCCAGGGCGAGATGTGGAAAGTTCTCCTGCTCGATGCGCTCGGTGTGCTCGACACCGCCCAGACGCAACCCCAGGGCGTGACGCTGCCGCCCTACGACATCGTGCGCGGACTCTGCCGCCAAGCGTTCGACAATGCGCTGCGTTCACTCGTTCTTCGCGCGGCGGTACGCCAATCTCGGGCTCCTGACCAAGATCTTCAGGAGCTCGATGACGAAGACCGCACGCGGGCTCGCATCCGACGTGCTCGTCAGCTTGTTGCGTCCATTCCTGCCGCCGGCACCGCTCTGGACGATGCCGAGCAACTTGTCGGTGCCTACCTCGACGGCTGGAACCGTTCCTCTCACGGAAACCCACCCGTCGGCGCACAGGACATCCCGTCGCTTCGAGCCGAGGTCCAGACAGCCCAGCAGGCATGCGAGAGGATCACGACGATCTGAGATGACACCGGCACCTAGCTCGCAGGTCCGGGTAGAGGTCATGGACCTCCGGATCCGCCTTGAGTTGTTGGCTGCGGCAGCCTTTGACGAGGCATGCCAGCCGAGCGTCCGCGGCAGGCAGTCGCGAGCAAAGCACCGGCTGCTCCACCTCCTTCACAATCTGCCCAACGATCAGGCGGCCGAGGCGTACAAGCTCATCCGGCTCGGCGCATATGTCATGGAAGAGAGTTCGAACATCCTTCACGGACGTAGCGGCATGATCGACCTGCCCCGCGTGGTTGTCGATGAGTGGCGAAGCATCGTCGAGCAGCTTGAGGCGCTCGCGCCGAGTGCGCGGGCGTGAGTCGACAATCCCGACGAAAAGGAAGGGACTGCTGGCACTTAGTTCTACGAGCAGTGCGTGTCGGCGTCAACGAAGACGGAATGCCTGGGAGCTAGCGCGTTATTGACCGTACGGAAAGCGGGTGGCCCGACGGCAGACTGCACAAGCCCGCCTCGGTGATGCTGCGGGGCTGTCCAAATCGGCTGCGCTTAGCCCCGGTCTTTCATGGGGGCGTCGGCGACGGCGTCGCGGCGTGAGGCGGGTTGATGGCGGTCTTCGGGTACGACGCTGGGCCGGCTGACGCTGCCGGGCTGCGGTTCTCCGGGTGGTGAGGGTTGTGGGCGGACGGGAAGGGTCAGGCTGGTTGCGGAATCGCGGCGATGTTGGCGAAGACCGCGACGACCGCGGCCGCCCATGGCCACGATTCCGGGATGCGGAGCCGTCGCCGGCGGGCGCCGTGCGTGACTCGGGCGGGAACGTGGAGCAATCGGTAGCGCAGGGCCTTCGGCTCACAGCTCGCAAGGGTCTTGGCGTCGCCGGACAGTGCGAGCAGCCTGGTCCAGGCGGTCAGGTCGGCCGCGATCATCGTGAGTGC
>NZ_JADIVZ010000001.1 GCF_015319165.1 Nocardioides acrostichi | reverse complement strand
GGCAGGCGCCCGTCGGCGGATTCTGCGACCCGGCCATCGACACAGATCGCCTCAGCGGGGGTGAGGTCGCGAGTCTTCGTTGCGACGTGGCGGGCGTAGGAGGCACGGACCTCACCGGCCTGCACCCGAGACCACAACAACGGCAGCCGGTGGTGCAGGTCGAGCGCGTCGGCCATCAACGCACGCGCGGCCCAGGTGGTGCGTCCGATCCGGGCACCCAGCGACGCGGCGGCGAACTCCGCGACCTCCGGACTACCCACACCGCCATAAGACGTCGCGCGTTCGGCGCCGGGGATCTGCTTCTCCCGCCGACGGTCCGGGTGGTTGACCACCGCCCACTGGTAGGCCAGATGCAGCAGATCGGTCTCGGCCCGACGCGCCTCCTCCGCACGCTCGCCGGCCAGGTCGAGGAGCTCATCCTCGCTCAGGTCGGCCAACGCGTCGGTGTCCATCGCCCAATTCTAATCGAACTGATGTTCGTACAGAAGAGGTCGTGACGACTTGTGGGTCTCTGTGGAGGAGATGTTGATGTGCAGCTTGCCGGGTCTCGACGACCTCGGTTTCGACCCGCTCGTCGCTGGCGCTCCTCCCGGCTCGACCGACCGGCTGGCGTTCGCCGCTCGACCACCGGTGCCGAACCCGTCACACTTGTGCAACTCGGAGTTGCACTCGCCGTACACTCAGCGCATGGTCCAGCGTGCCCCCGAGACCGATGGTCGTCGATCCGCCGCCGCGGCGCGTCGTCGTGCGCGCGAGGCGGAGATCCTGGCCGCCACCCGCGAGCTGTTCGACACCCGCGGCGTGCGGGATGCGCAGATCGAGGACATCGCCCGCGCCGTCGGCATCAACCGGGCCATCGTCTACCGGCACTTCACCGGCAAGGAGGAGCTGTTCGCGCTCACGCTCGAGGGCTACCTCGACGAGCTGCGCGGCGACCTCGAGCAGGCGTCCAGCGCCGCGGACTCCGCCGAGGGCCGGCTGGCCGGCGTCGTCGGCGCCTTCGTCGACTACGCGCTGGCTCACCCGGCGTTCGTCGACTGCGCGCAGTCGCTCATGCGCAACTCCGGGCCCGAGCTGCTCGACGAGATCTCCGAGAGCGCACTGTTCCGCCTGGGACGCGGCATCTCCGGTTGCCTGAAGATGCTCTCGGACGCACTCGACCATGGCGTGGAGTCCGGGGCGTTCGACGTTGCCGACACGAACCTACTGGCCAACACCCTCTATGCCAGCGGCCTGGGCGCTCTCCAGCTCGCCCGGGTCGGCATCCTGGTCAAGGAGGCCGCTCCTGGCGTCCCGACGGTCGGCACCATCTCGGCCGACCAGGTGCGCGAGTACCTCGTGGTCTCCGCGCTGGCGCTGGCCCGGGGAGCCCGGGCCAGCGCCTGACGTCACGGACGCTCGAGGATGGCGGTCACACCCTGGCCACCGGCGGCGCACACCGAGATGACGCCCTTGCCGGAGCCGTTCTCGGCCAGCAGCTTGGCCAGACCCGAGACGATCCGGCCACCGGTCGCAGCGAACGGGTGACCCGCAGCCAGCGAGGAGCCGTTCACGTTCAGCTTCGAGCGGTCGATCTCGCCCAGCGGGGCGTCGAGGCCGAGGCGCTCCTTGCAGAAGACCGGGTCGTTCCACGCCTTGAGGGTGGAGAGCACCTGCGAGGCGAAGGCCTCGTGGATCTCGTAGAAGTCGAAGTCCTGAAGGCTCATGCCGGCCCGGTCGAGCATGCGCGCCATCGCGTACGCCGGCGCCATGAGCAGACCCTCGCCGCCGTGGATGTAGTCGACCGCGGCGGTCTCGTACTCGGTCAGATAGGCGAGCACCGGCAGGTCGTGCGCCTTCGCCCACTCCTCCGACGCCAGCAGGACGGCGGACGCACCGTCGGTGAGCGGTGTCGAGTTGCCGGCCGTCATCGTCGCGGCCTCACCCTTGCCGAACACCGGCTTGAGCTTGCCGAGCTTCTCGACCGAGGAGTCGGGGCGCAGGTTGTTGTCCTTCTCCAGACCGCGGAACGGGGTGATCTGGTCGTCGAACCAGCCCCGGTCGTAGGCGGCGGCGAGGTGCTGGTGCGAGAGCGCGGCCAGCTCGTCTTGGGCCTCTCGGGTGATCTGCCACTCCAGCGCGGTGAGCGCTTGGTGGTCGCCCATCGACAGCCCGGTGCGGGGCTCGCCGTTCTGCGGGATCGCGAGGCTGACGTCGCCAGGGCGGATGTCGGCCAGCGCGGCGAGGCGGCCCTTGAGGTCGCGCTGCTGGTTGACCTTGATGAGCTTCTTGCGCAGCTTCTCGCCGATGGCGATCGGGGCGTCGGAGGTGGTGTCGGTGCCGCCGGCGATGCCGACCTCGATCTGACCCAGCGCGATCTTGTTCGCGACCTGGATGGCGGCCTGGAGGCCGGTGCCGCAGGCCTGCTGGATGTCGGTGGCCGGCGTCTCGGCCGACAGCTTCGAGCCGAGCACGGCCTCGCGGGTCAGGTTGAAGTCGCGGGAGTGCTTGAGCACCGCACCGGCGACGACCTCGCCCAGGCGCTCGCCCTGGAGACCGAACCGGTCGACGAGACCATCGATGGTGGCAGTCAGCATCTCCTGGTTGGACGCCGTGGCGTAAGCGGTGTTGGAGCGGGCGAACGGAATGCGGTTGCCACCGATGATGGCAACGCGGCGGGTCTGGGTCTGCATGGCGTCATCCTTGCGTCTCTCGCGTGCGCGGAGAAGGCTGTGAGGGGCATGTCACGAAATGTGGACACAGAGTTACACATCTAGTTACATGCTCGGTAACTTAGCCACTCGCAGCCTACGCGCCGCGGACGACCAGGAGGGCAGATCCCGACCATGAGTGACCGCTACCGGAGCTTCACCGCCAGCCCCATCGGCAAGATCCTCGTCAAGAACCTGGGCCTCCCCTCGCCGATGAAGCTGGAGCGGTACGAGGCCGGCGCTCCCCTGGTCGACGGCACCGTCGTCGTGGGCGGTACCGGGCGTCTCGCCGAGTCGCTGCCCGGCCTGCTCGACACCCTGGGCATCGCCTCGACGGAGGCGCCCGCCGAGGGCGAGAAGTACAAGGGTCTGGTCTTCGACGCCAGCGGCATCACCACGAGTGAGGAACTGCACGCCCTGCGCGACTTCTTCACCCCGCTGCTGCGCAGCCTCTCCACGTGCCCGCGCGTCGTGGTGCTCGGTACCCCGCCGGAGCTGGTCGAGGGTGGCGAGCGGGTCGCCCAGCGGGCCCTCGAGGGCTTCACCCGCAGCCTGGGCAAGGAGATCGGCCGCGGTGGCACCGTGCAGCTGGTCTACGTCGCCGAGGGCGCCGAGGCCGCCACCACCTCCACCCTCGCGTTCCTGCTCTCGCCCAAGTCGGCCTACGTCTCCGGCCAGGTCGTGCGCATCGGCGCCAGCGGCGCCACCACGAAGCCGAACCCGGTCGCCGACTGGAGCCGTCCGCTCGACGGCAAGGTGGCCCTGGTCACCGGCGCGAGCCGTGGCATCGGCGAGCAGATCGCCCGAGTGCTCCACCGCGACGGCGCGACCGTCGTCGGCCTCGACGTGCCGCAGGCCGCCAGCGACCTCCAGGCGCTCATGAAGGAGCTCGACGGCGACTGGCTCACCCTGGACATCTCCACCAAGGACGCCCCGCAGCGCATCGCGCAGCACCTGAAGGAGAAGCACGGGGGCGTCGACGTCGTCGTGCACAACGCGGGCATCACCCGCGACAAGAAGCTGGCGAACATGAAGGAGGACCGCTGGGCCTCCGTCATTGCGGTCAACCTCACCGCACCCGAGCGGATCACTCGCGAGCTGCTGGCCCAGAAGGTCGTCAACCGGGGCGGCTCGATCGTGGGCGTGGCGAGCATCGCGGGCATCGCCGGCAACGTGGGCCAGACCAACTACGCCGCGTCGAAGGCCGGCGTCATCGGTCTGGTCGACAGCCTCAAGGACGACATGTCGAACGGCATCACCATCAACGCCGTCGCGCCCGGCTTCATCATCACCGACATGACCGCGGCGGTGCCGCTGGCCACCCGTGAGGTCGGTCAACGCCTCAACGCGATGGCGCAGGGGGGTCTGCCCGTCGACGTCGCCGAGGCGATCGCCTGGTACGCCTCGCCGGGCTCCACGGCCGTCAACGGCAACGTGGTGCGGGTCTGCGGCCAGATGATGCTGGGTGCCTGACGTGGCACCCACGACCGAGAGCACACAGGTCGAGCCCGCGGGCGGACTCGGCACCCTGGTGAAGGCCGCACTGCCGAGCATCCCGGGCGTCAACGCGCTGCCCGGGGTCAAGAAGAGCCCGGTCGAGGGCTTCGGCGGCCTGGCCTTGCACCGACCACCGGTGCGGGTCGAGCGCGAGCACGTGGCGGCCTACGCGGCCGTGTGCGGGTTCCCGTCGAAGGACACCGTGCCGTTCACCTACCCGCACATGCTCGCCTTCGGCCTGCACATGGGCATCATGACCGACACCACGTTCCCGGCACCGGCCATCGGCACCGTGCACGTGGCGAACTCCATCACGGGCCACCGGCCGATCGGCGTCGGTGAGACCCTCTCGGTGAGCGCGTCGGTCGCGCCGCCCTCCGGTCATCCCAAGGGGCTGGTCTACGACTTCGCCACCCAGGTGCACGACGCCGACGACACCCTCGTGTGGGAGTCGACGTCGACCTACCTGCGCTTCGGCAAGGGCGACAAGAGCGCCTCCTCCGGCCCGGACCTCCCGACCGCCGACCCGACCGGTCAGCTCTGGTCGCTGCCCGGCGACCTCGGACGCCGGTACGCCGCCGTGTCGGGCGACCACAACCCGATTCACCTCTACCCGCTGACCGCGAAGGCGCTCGGGTTCCCGCGCCAGATCGCTCACGGCATGTGGAGCCTGGCTCGGTGCGTGGCCGCACTGGAGTCGTGGCTCCCCGACGCCGCCCGCGTCGACGTGGCCTTCAAGAAGCCGATCCTGTTGCCCGGCCGGGTGGCGTTCGGCTCGCGGCCGCTCGATGACGCTGCGGGCAGCTACGCGTTCTCGCTCACCCGCCCGAAGGACGGCGCACCACACCTCGTGGGTCGCACCACCGCCGTCTGAGGACGGCGTCCCCGCCGGGTCGCGGTGCCGCGCCGGGTGCTTCGCGTGACGGTCTCGGCCACCGCGCGCGCGGCATCCAGCGGCTCTGCGGCGAGCGCCGCGATCTGCCCACCGGCCATCGCGAGCGCTACCAGGGCCGGGCCCCGGGCTCGACGCTGTACACCGTGCCCAGGGCCGTCGACGCCGGCCGCTGAGCTGCGAGCGCGTCAGCCACGGGAGGGCCGGATGAGGCCCTCCTGCGCCACCGTCGCCACGAGGGTGCCGTCGGCGGTGAAGACCCGGCCCAGCGCGAGTCCGCGGGCACCCTGCGCGCTCGGTGACCATTGGTCGTAGAGCCACCACTCGTCGGCCCGGAACGGTCGATGGAACCAGATCGAGTGGTCGAGTGAGGCCATCTGCGTCTCGTGCGCCTTGACTCGATGCGCCGCGAGCGTGGCGCCGAGCAGTGACACATCACTGGCGAACGTGAACGCCGTGAGGTGCTGCATCGGGTCGTCGGCCAGCACTCCCGGCTTCACCCGCGCCCACATCTGGGCCCGCGAGGGCCGCTCGGCGTCCGGCTCGAGACCGTGGCGGGAGTTGCCGAGCCACCGGACGTCGAGGGCTGCCCACTCCCCGCCCAACGCGTCGGCGTCGGCGTTGCCGGCCCTCGTCATCACCTCGACGAGATCCAGGCCCTCCTCGGGCGGTTCGACCTCCGGCATCGCGTCCTGGTGTTCGTAGCCATCCTCGGACCGCTGGAAGTTGGCGGTGAGGAAGTAGATGGGCCGGCCGTGCTGACGCGCCGAGACCCGGCGGGTCTCGAAGGAACGACCGTCGCGGATGCGTTCCACGTCGTAGACGATCGGCGTCGTGGTGTCGCCGGGCTGGAGGAAGTAGGAGTGCATCGAGTGCACCGAGAACCCCTCGCTCGCCGCCCGGCACGCAGCGGCCAGCGCCTGCGCCGCCACCTGACCGCCGTAGACCCGAGACCGTGGCGTCTCGACCCGGCGCCCGCGGAAGAGGTCGGTGTCGAGCGTCTCGAGGTCGAGCAGGTCGAGCAGGTCGGTCACCGGGTCGGTGCCGGGAGCGGACTCAGGCATCGGGCCGCTCCCGGTGCTCGCGCATCATCATCTCCTGCGCCACCGACGCCACCAACCGGCCGTCCTGGGTGAACACCCGGGCGTTGACCAGACCGCGGCCACCCCCCGCGAACGGCGAGTGCTGGTCGTAGAGCCACCACTGGTCGGCCCGGAAGCCGTGGTGGAACCAGACCGCGTGGTCCAGGGAGGCGAGCATCGTCTCGGGACCGCCCATGCGGTAGCCGTGGGGCGCCAGCGCCGCCCCCGCGATCGACATGTCGGAGGCGTAGGTGAAGGCCACGGCGTGCACGAGCGGGTCGTCGGGCAGATCCTGGGCCACCTTGAGCCACATCCGCTGGCGACCGGGCCGCATCGGGTCGACCGGCAGCACGTCGAGTGAGGAGCCGACGTAGCGGAAGTCCATGACGTCCCACTCCTCGAGGTTGCGCCCACCCTCCTTGGGGTCCAGGCACTCCTCCGGCGGTGTGACGTCGTCGGGCATGACGTCTTGGTGTTCCAGACCCGGCTCGGGGTGCTGGAGGTCGATCGTCATGACGAAGATCGGTCGGCCGTGCTGACGTGCCAGCACCCGGCGGGTGCTGAAGGTGCGGCCGTCGCGGAGCTTCTCGACGTCGTAGATGATCGGCGTCGAGGTGTCGCCGCCCTGGAGGAAGTAGGCGTGCAGCGAGTGCGGCACGTAGCGCGGGTCGACCGTGCGGACCGCGGCCACGAGGCCCTGCGCGGCCACCTGGCCACCGAAGACGCGGGGCAGCACCGTGGGCAGCTGACCACCGCGGAAGAGATCGTCGTCGATCTTCTCGATGTCGAGCAACGTCTGGAGCTCGGCGATGTCACGGGGCATGTCAGCCACCCTCTCCACGGTGGGCGTCGCCCTCGTCGTCGCCGTCGTCACCGAGGCCTTGGAGGAACCTCTCGAACTCCTGCCCCAGCTCCTCGCCGGTGGGCAGCGGCTGATCGCGCGCCAGGAGACCGGCACCGGACTCCTCGGCACGCTCGAAGGCGTCGTACTGCCGCTCCAGGGCCGCCACGATGTCGGCGACCTCCTCGTGCTCGTCGAGGTACGCGGCGATCTCGCCCTGCCGAGTCTCGGCCTGCTCGCGCAGACTCGAGAGGTCGAGGGTGAGTCGGCCGGCCTTCTCCACGTGCTCGAGCAACACGGCCGAGGCCGCCGGGAAGTCCAGCTGCGCCAGGTAGTGCGGGATGTGCGCGACGAAGCCCTGCGCGGCGTGACCCCACTCCCCCAGGCGTAGCTCGAGCAGCGCCTGGGCGCTGCTCGGCACCCGCAGCTCGCCTCGCCAGGGGCTGGTGTCGAGGAGCAGCTCGGGGTCGTTCGCGTGCGGCGTGATCGCCAGCGGCCGGGTGTGCGGCACGGCCATCGGCACCGAGCCGATGCTGACCGTGCGGGTCACACCGAATCGCTCCACGACCTCGCGTACGGCGCGACAGAACGCCTCCCAGCGCACATCGGGTTCGGGGCCGTGCAGCAGGAGGTAGGGGGTGTCTCCGGCGTCTCGCAGCACCCGCACCACCAGTCGGGGCGGGTCGTAATCGGCATACCGGTCGACGACGAAGGAGATGCCCGGACGACGGGCCCGGTAGTCGTGCAGCTCGTCGACCTCGAACGTCGCCACCACACGTCCACCGCCGTCGCGCTCCATCAGGTGGCGGGCCGCGTGCGCGGCCGCCGTGCCGGCGTCCAGGAAGCCGTCGAGCACCACGACCATCGTCAGGTCGCGCGACGTGTGGTCCGGCTCGGGCTCGAGCTCCGGAATCTCGTCGACGATGTGGACCAGCCGGGGGTCGGGCACGCAGGGATCCTCTCTTGGTCGATCACGCTCGGGTCAGGGGGAACCCGGGCGCAGCGTCACCCTATTCCCTCGCGATCGCCTCTCGCCCGTAGGCCGTGACCAGGGCCACCGCTGCCCGACGCGCCAGCTGGCCCGGGCGCAGGCCGGTGACGGACCGCAGAGCGTCGGCGGTGCGGATGTCGGCGGCCTGCGATGGATCCCGGCCGGCGTCGCCGCGCTCGGCCTCGTAGGTGGCGTGCGCCTGGGCGAGCAGCTGCCAGGGGTCCACGCCGTCGGCTCGGAGCGCCTCGATCGCCCACCAGGCCAGGCCGTAGTGCGCGGCGGCTCGGGCGTCGTCGAACGCGGCGGTAGTGGGCAGCGTCGCCGCCCCGGAGCGCGCGACCTGGATCGCAGCGCTCGACACGGTGCGCTTCGCCGTCGGGAGCGGCTGCACCGACACCCATTCGGCCAGGCCTTCGCTCAACCAGGCGGCCACGCCCTCGGCGCGGCCGCCGAGAGCCACATGCGTCAGCTCGTGGCGCAGCAGCCGGTCGCGCGAGAGCGCGGTCGTGCCGCCCTCGATGAGTTCCGGTGAGAGGACGACGCGCGTGGCCGCCCGCGGCGAGTGCGCCGCAGTGTCGTCGGCCGGCACGGGGTAGGCCACGGCGTCGAGCCGGGCCGGGTCACCGGGCAGGTCGGGCAGGCTCTCCAGCAAGGTGGTGTCGCCTGGGGCGAAGACCAGCACCCTCCCGTCCCACACGGAGGGCAGCTGCACCGCCACGTCACTCACCGCGCCGGACAGCGCGTTCAGCAGCACGGGAGCCCGGCGGGCGTCCGCGGCGTCGGCCACGAGCACGACGCCGCCTCGACTCGCGACGACGATGGGGCCGGCGTCCCACGGCTGCTCGACCACGTGGTTGCGCTGCTCCCACGCCTGGTCGGTGACGGAGTCGAGCTTGAACCGCCCGGCGCCGCCGGGTGTGAAGCGATAGCGGTCGCGATAGACCACCGGCGCCTCGTCGACGCCCCCCAGTTGCATGCGCACCGCGACGACGACCCAGTACGAGCGCCCCACCCGCAGCACGTTGCGCGCGTTGAAGGTGAGGCCGTACCGCTGGACCGGCAACTGCTGGAGGTTGTCGAAGTACTCGCGCTGCTGGTCGGCGAAGGCACCATCGGCGTCGGCCAGACCCCGCTCGAACCGGGGGCCGCTGCCTCGTCGTATCGCGGCGGCCCGCTGTTTGAGGGCGGTCTTGATCTGTGTCTTGACGGGGGCGGGTGCGACTCCGCGCGAGGTGGGTGGCGACGGAGCCGGCCCGGAGCCGGGCTCCGGGGGGCGGTCACGCAGCGAGCAGCCGATGAGCGCCAGGGCGAGGCACGCGAGCGCGACGACCCACCGGCGCATGCCGGGCTAGCCCCGGTGGCCGGGGGCGGGCTCCTGGGCCGTCTCGGGCGACTCCGAGGCCATCGCCTCGACGATGCCGCGGGCGAGATCCTGGGCACCGAGCCCGACCCGGTCGAGGATCGCGGCCCGTTTGGCGTGGCCGAGGAACTCCTGCGGGATCCCGTGCAGACGCACCGGGGTGCGGATGTCGGCCGCGGCCATGGCCTGGAGCAGCGACGCGCCGCAACCGCCCTGCACGCCGTTGTCCTCGAGGCTGACGACGAGCCGGTGCTCGCGCGCGAGGTCGAGCAGGGCCGGGTCGACGGGCTTGACCCAACGGGGGTCGACGACGGTGACGCCGATGCCCTGGGCGCCGAGACGCTCGGCAACCTCGACACCGGTCGCGGCCATCGCGCCGACGGCGACGACCAACACGTCCTTGGCGCCGGAGCGCACCAGCACGTCGCACCGGCCCGCACGGTCGACGGCCGGGATGTCGGCGGGCGGCGGGCCCTTGGGGAACCGCACGACGGTGGGTGCGTCGTCGACCTCGACGGCCTCGTCGAGCAGTTCGCGCAGCCGGGCGGCGTCGCGTGGGGCGGCCAGGCGCAGGCCGGGCACGACCTGGAGCACGGACATGTCCCACATGCCGTTGTGGCTGGCGCCGTCGTCGCCGGTGACACCGGATCGATCGAGCACGAACGTGACACCGCACCGGTGGAGGGCGCAGTCCATGAGGATCTGGTCGAAGGCGCGGTTGAGGAACGTGGCGTAGACCGCCACGACCGGGTGCAGACCCCCCATGGCCAACCCTGCGGCCGAGGTGGCGGCGTGCTGCTCGGCGATGCCGACGTCGAAGGTGCGGTCGGGGAAGTGCGCCTGGAAGGAGTCGAGGCCGACGGGGTGCATCATCGCGGCGGTGATGGCGACGACGTCGGGGCGGCGGTGACCGATGGCGACGAGATCGTCGGAGAAGTGGTCGGTCCAGATGCGGCCGCGGGCACGCTCCTCGCCGGACTCGATGTCGAAGGGCTGCGGGCTGTGGAACTGGTCGGCCTCGTGGCGCTCCGCGGCGTCGTAGCCGAAGCCCTTGCGGGTGATGGCGTGCACGATGACCGGGCCGGCGAACTTCTTGGC
Source organism: Nocardioides acrostichi (assembly GCF_015319165.1). Taxonomy (GTDB): domain Bacteria; phylum Actinomycetota; class Actinomycetes; order Propionibacteriales; family Nocardioidaceae; genus Nocardioides; species Nocardioides acrostichi. The sequence continues at coordinate 1,031,328 of NZ_JADIVZ010000001.1, read as the reverse complement.
CTGCGAGAGCGCCGTCTCCATCGCGGCCCGGTCGTGGCCGTCGACGGGGCCGACGTACTTCAGGCCCAGATCCTCGAAGAGACCCTGGGGCGCCAGTGCGTCCTTGAGGCCCTTCTTCATGGCGTGCAACGCGTCGTAGGCGGGGGCACCGACGCCCGGGACCGCGTGCAGGCGCTTCTTGACCAGGTCGAGCAGGCTCTCGTAGCGCGGGTCGGTGCGCAGGCTCGTGAGGGCCGTGGCGAGGCCGCCGACCGTGGGCGTGTAGGAACGGCCGTTGTCGTTGACGACGATCACCAGGCGGCTCTTCTGCGCCACGGCGATGTTGTTCAGCGCCTCCCAGGCCATTCCGCCGGTGAGGGCGCCGTCGCCGATGACGGCCACGACGTGCCGGTCCTCGCCGCGGATGGCGTAGGCCTTCGCCAGACCGTCGGCGTAGGAGAGCGCGGTGGAGGCGTGGGAGTTCTCGACGATGTCGTGCGGAGACTCGGACTGGCTCGGGTAGCCCGAGAGGCCGCCCTCCTGGCGCAGGCCGCCGAAGTCGCCGGCGCGGCCGGTGAGCATCTTGTGGACGTAGGCCTGGTGGCCGGTGTCGAAGACGATGCGGTCACGCGGGGAGTCGAAGACCCGGTGCACGGCGAGCGTGAGCTCGACGACGCCGAGGTTGGGCCCCAGGTGGCCGCCCACCTTGGAGGTCGAGGTGACCAGCAGGTCGCGGATCTCGGTGGCCAGCAGCTCGAGCTGGTCGGCGCTGAGGTCGCCGAGGTCGCGTGGCCCGGAGATGGTCTCCAGGACTCCCATCAGGTGCTCTCCCCTCGTGAGGTGGTCGAACGGCCGAGTCTAGACGCCTTCGCGGACGCTCACTGGTCGACGACGGCGACAGCCGGTTCCTCCAGGCTGCCAAGCCACACCCGGCCGTCGTGCTCCCGCACACCGGTGACCATGTGGTAGCCGGTCGGGTTCTGCGAGGCATCGAGGTCGAGGTCGTGCACGCAGGTGCCGGCATCGTCGAACGCCATCACCCGGCAGGTGCGCTTCGGCGCAGGCTGGAGGCGTTCGGGGATCTTGGTGACGGCGCGGCGCACGGCCAGGGGCGCTCGTCCGAGCAGCTCGACCACCGGGTCGACCGGGCTGGCGATGGTCACCCAGATGAGGCCGTCGCTGCCGCGCGCGATGTTGTCGGGGTAGCCGGGCAGCCCGCTGGTCAGCAGATCGCGCTCCCCCGCCCGGGTGCCCTTCAGCCAGTAGCGGACCACCGTGCAGGCCCGCGTCTCGGCCACCGCCACGTAGGACTCGTCGGCGGCGAGTGCCACGCCGTTGGCGAACGCGAGCCCGTCGAGGACCACCTCGACGACGCCGTCGGTGTCCAGCCGCAGCAGCCGGCCGGTGCGGGTGTCCTGCACGAAGTCGTCCTTCCAGCGCTCGATGCCGAAGTGCCGCGAGGAGTCGCTGAACCACACCGTGCCGTCCGTGGCGATGGCGGCGTTGTTGCAGAACACCATCGGCGCACCCTTCACGCTGTCGCAGACGGTCTCGATCGCCGTCTCGGGCGAGCCGTCGGGATCGATGCGCAGGAGGCCGCGCTTGGCGTCGGCGACGAGCAGCCGGCCCTCGTCGTCGAGCTCGATGCCGAGCGGACGCCCGCCCGTGCGCGCGACGGTCTCGAGGCGTCGTCCGTCGTGCGAGACGCGATGGATCGTGCCGTCGTCGGTGCCGGTGTACACGGCCCCCTCGTGCCGGCCCGACGGCGCCACGACGACGTCCTCGGCGCCGTGTCCGGGAACCTGGTGGACCGTGAGGGTGGGGCGGGTCATGAGCGCTCCTCGGTGTGCTGGAGTCGGTGGTAGAGGTCGCTGGCCAAGAAGTCGGGCAGGATCAGACCGGCCGACCCGGTGAGCGACAGGTCGAGCACCCGGTCGTGGGGCACGAACACGATCTGGCGACCCTCGCCGCACACGATGTCGGCGTCGGTGAGGTCGGTGGCGGCGGCGTAGAACCAGAGCCGGTCCCAGGAGTCGTAGGCCTCGTGGAACACGGGGCGCTCCTCGACCAGATGCAGGTGCTCGGGGGCGAGGTGCACGCCGGTCTCCTCGGCCAGCTCGCGCACGGTTCCGGCCAGCGGATCCTCGCCGGACTCGAGGTGACCGCCGCACAGACCCCACTTCTCGGGGTCGATGGCGGGGTGCTCGTCGCGCTCCTGGAGCAGCAGCCGGCCGCGTCGATCGACGAGGACGACGCATCCGAACCGGTGCATGAGCCCCACCGTAGGCGCACACTGTGCGCGTGGGTCGTCTCCTCGTGGTCGCCGTGTCGCTGCTGGTCTCCTCGTTCGCCGTGCCCGCGGCGACGGCCGAGGATCCGCCTCCGCCGGTCGTGACCGGCTACGCCCTGGGGTCGGCGTCCGACGCCCTGATCGAGGCCAACGCGCCCGGGCTCGACACGGTGACGGTCGCCGGGGTCGGGCTCGGCCGGGCCGGCGGGGCCGTCGCGGATCCGACCGACGACATGCTGCGCGTGCTGACCACCGCGCACGACCAGGGCCTGCGCGGCGAGCTGCTGCTCAGCAATTTCAGCGACGCACTCGGCGACTTCGACCCCCGGGCGGCGGAGCGGCTGCTCGGCTCGAACCGCAAGCAGCGGCGAGTCGCCAAGGCCGTCCGCGGGCTCGTGCGCGACGGCGGGTGGGACGGCGTGAACGTCGACCTCGAGCGTCTCGAGGGCATCCACCCCCACGACCTGGTCGGCTTCCTCGAGCGGCTGCGCAGCCTGCTGCCGACCCGGGTGTCGCTGTCGATCGACGTGCCGGCGCGCACCAGCGCGCGCGGCTACCGACGTGCGGGCTTCGACCTGGTGAACGTCGCCGCCACCGTCGACCTCGTGCAGCTCATGGCCTACGACCAGCACGGCCCCGCCTGGTCGGGCCCTGGTCCGGTGGGCGCGCTGGACTGGCAACGCGAGTGCCTCGACGCGGCTCTCGAGCAGGTACCGGCCGATCGACTCGACCTCGGCGTCGCCGGCTACGGCTACCTCTGGCACCGCGACGGCAGCGGCTTCACGGTCAGCGACAGCGGCGCCCGGCGTCGCGTCGACGAGTCCGGCACCGAGGCGCACTGGCGTCCGCACGTCGGAGAGTGGATGGCGCGGCTGGGCGACGGCGACCGCATGTGGTGGTCCGATGCCCGCTCCTACGCCGCCCGCGTCGACCTCGCCCAGGAGTACGGCCTGCACGGCCTCGCCGTCTGGCGGCTCGGTTCCGCCGACACCCTCCCCGCACCGTCGCTGGTCAGGTCAGATAGGCCGCCAGGTGCTGGCCGGTGAGCGTGGAGGCGTCGGCGACGAGGTCGGCGGGGGTGCCGGTGAAGACGACCTGGCCACCGTCGTGGCCGGCGCCGGGGCCGAGGTCGATGATCCAGTCGGCGTGCGCCATCACGGCCTGGTGGTGCTCGATCACGATGACGCTGGCGCCGGAGTCGACGAGCCGGTCGAGCAGGCCGAGCAGGCTTTCCACGTCGGCGAGGTGCAGGCCGGTGGTGGGCTCGTCGAGCACGTAGACCAGGCCCCTCTCCCCCAGGTGCGTGGCGAGCTTGAGCCGTTGCCGCTCCCCGCCCGAGAGTGTGGTGAGCGGTTGGCCGACGGTGAGGTAGCCCAGGCCGACGTCGACCAGGCGCGTGAGGATCTTGTGCGCAGCCGGCACCTTCGCGCCCTCGATCTCGCCACCGAAGAACCGCTCCGCCTGGGTCACCGACATCTCGAGCACGTCGGCGATGCTGCGCGCCTGCGCACCCTCGCCGAGGGTGTAGGCGAGCACGTCATCGGAGAAGCGACGTCCGGCGCACTGCTCGCAGACGCTCTCGACGCCCGCCATCATCGCCAAATCGGTGTACACGACTCCCGCGCCGTTGCACGTCGGGCACGCGCCCTCGCTGTTCGCGCTGAACAGCGCGGGTCTCACCCCGCCCGCCCTGGCGAAGGCCTTGCGGATCGGGTCGAGCAACCCGGTGTAGGTCGCCGGATTGGAGCGGCGGCTGCCCTTGATCGGCGTCTGGTCGATCGCGACCACGCCCTCACGCCCGGAGATCTCGCCGTGGATCAGTGAGCTCTTGCCCGACCCGGCCACGCCCGTGACGACGCACAGCACGCCGGTCGGGACGTCGACGTCGACACCGCGCAGGTTGTGCGCCGACGCACCGCGCACCGCGAGCTGCCCGGTGGCCCTCCGGACGTCGTCCTTGAGCCGGGCGCGGTAGCCCAGGTGGCGCCCGGCCATCGTGTCGGCCGAGGTCAGCTCGGCGAAGGTGCCCTCGAAGCAGATCGTGCCGCCGTCGTTGCCGGCGCCCGGGCCGAGGTCGACCACGTGGTCGGCGATCGCGATCGTCTCGGGCTTGTGCTCGACGACGAGCACGGTGTTGCCCTTGTCGCGCAGCCGCAGCAGCAGGTCGTTCATCCGGGCGATGTCGTGCGGGTGCAGACCGATCGTGGGCTCGTCGAAGACGTAGGTGACGTCGGTGAGCGAGGAGCCGAGGTGCCGGATCATCTTGGTCCGCTGGGACTCACCGCCCGACAGCGTGCCGGTGGGCCGGTCCAGGGAGAGGTAGCCCAGGCCGATCTCGGTGAAGGAGTCGAGGGTGTCGCCGAGCGCCTCCAGCAGCGGGGCCACCGACGGCTCGTCCAGCCCACGCACCCACTGCGCGAGGTCGTTGATCTGCAGGGCGCAGGCGTCGGCGATGCTCAGCTCGCCGATGCGCGAAGCCCGGGCGTGCTCGGCCAACCGGGTGCCGTCGCACTCCGGGCAGGTCGCGAAGGTGACGGCGCGCTCGACGAAGCGCCGCACGTGCGGCTGCAGCGACTCGACGTCCTTGCTCAGCATCGAGCGACGCAGCCGCACGATCAGGCCCTCGTAGGTGAGGTTGATGCCGTCCACCTTGATCTTGGTCGGCTCCTTATAGAGCAGGTCGTGCAGCTGCCGCTTGGTGTAGCTGCCGATCGGCCTGGCGTTGTCGAAGTAGCCCGAGCCCTTGTAGATGCGGCCGTACCAGCCGTCCATCGTGTAGCCCGGGATGAGGATCGCGCCGTCTTCGAGCGACTTGGTCTCGTCGTAGATCGCGGTGAGGTCGATGTCGCTGACCGCTCCTCGGCCCTCGCAGCGCGGACACATGCCTCCGGTGCGCCGGAACGTCGCCTTCTGCGCCAGCTGGGAGTCCGGTGCGCCCTTCTTCACCGTGAAGGTGCCGCCGCCCTGCACCGAGGGCACGTTGAACGCGTATGCCGGGGGCGGGCCGGCGCTGGGCTCTCCGAGCCGGCTGAAGAGGATGCGCAGCAGGGCGTTCGCGTCGGTCGCGGTGCCGACCGTGGAGCGTGGGTCGGCGCCCATCCGCTGCTGATCGACGATGATGGCGGTCGTCAGGCCCTCGAGCAGGTCGACGTCGGGGCGGCTCAGCGACGGCATGAACCCCTGGAGGAACGCGCTGTAGGTCTCGTTGATCAACCGCTGGCTCTCGGCCGCGACGGTGCCGAACACCAGGGAGCTCTTGCCCGAGCCGGAGACCCCGGTGAACACGGTGAGCCGTCGCTTGGGCAGGTCGACGCTCACGTCGCGCAGGTTGTTCTGTCGGGCACCGACGACCCGGATCACGTCATGGGAGTCCGCCTGCGCCACAGCGTGACCCTAGCCGCAGCGAGTCACAGCCGGGCCACGTAGCGGCGCCCGCGGATCGCCTCCTCGACCAGCCGGACGGCGCGCAGCGTGCCGATCAGCCGCGCCTCCTCGAGCAGCAGGGTCTGCACGGCCGCCTCGACGACGTCGGACGTCGCGACGTCGCGCAGGTCGGCCCGCGCCTCGCTCAGCCCGCGACGCACCGCCGCGTGGTTGGCCTCGACGTGCAGCACCGCGAAGCGTGCGAGCACCACGAGGTGGCGGCGCAGTCCGGCGTAGCCGCGGTAGTCGGGAGGACAGAGGTCGAGCAGCCAGTTGCCGGCCGTGGCCTCCCAGTCGGGCGTATCGGGCGGGCGCACCTCGCGGGGCCAGCCGGGCGGGGCGATGGGTCGGACCATGCATCTATCATCGAACATATGTTCTATTCCCACAAGATCCGGCTTCGCGCCCAGCCGTGGGCAGCGTGATCCGCGCCGACCTCGACGCTCACCCCGACTCCAGCAGGCTGAACCGCACCTCGCGCTCGTGGTTGTCGACGTTGAGATCGACCAGACAGATGCTCTGCCAGGTGCCGAGCATCAGCCGCCCGTCGATCACCGGCACGGTGGCGTACGGCGGGATCAGTGCCGGCATCACGTGCGAGCGGCCATGGCCGGGCGACCCGTGGCGGTGCCGCCAGCGGTCGTCGGCAGGCAGCAGGTCGGCCAGCGCCGCGAGCAGGTCGTCGTCGCTGCCCGCACCGGTCTCGAGGATCGCGATGCCCGCGGTGGCGTGCGGCACGAAGACATGCAAGAGGCCGTCGCCCCGGTCGCGGACGGCGTCCGCCGCCTCGCGGGTGAGGTCGAGCACGACCTCGTGCCCTCCGGTGTGCACGGTGATGGTCTCGCTGCGCATCAGCTCTCCAGCCAGGCCGTGAAGGCGCGGTTGTCGTAGGGCCGGCCGAGGAAGGCCTCGACCAGGTCGGCGGCGTCGGCGCTGCCGCCCGCGGCCAGCACGGTGTCGCGGTAGCGCCGCGCCACCTCCGGCGCGAAGAGATCGTCGGCGTCGAAGGCCGAGAACAGATCCTTCGCGATGACCAGGCTCCACATGTAGGTGTAGTAGCCCGAGGTGTAGCCCGAGAGGTGCCCGAACCCGCAGTGGAAGTGGGTGTCGGGCAGTCGCTCCCACACGGCGTACTGCTGCGAGAGCGCCGCCGAGCGAGCGGTGAGGTCGTCGGGCAGCTCGGCGTGGAAGCGGTAGGAGATCGCCGCGTAGTACATCTGGGTGGCCGCGTAGATGCCCTGGCCGAACTCCTCGGCCGCGCGCATCCTCTCGACCAGGGCGGCCGGTATCGGCTCGCCGTCGGCGTTGGTGGCGAAGGTGGCGAGCACGGAGTGGTCCCAGGCCCACTCCTCGAGCATCTGGCTCGGCGCCTCGACGAAGTCCCACTCCGTGGCGACGCCGGAGAATCGCGCCCACGGGTGCCGCCCGGCGAGCACGTGGTGCAGCAGGTGGCCGAACTCGTGGAAGAGGGTGACGACCTCCGAGTGCTCCATGCGGCCGCGACCGAAGTTGCACACGAGCACGCCCTCGGGCAGCTGCCGCTGCCCCACCCCGCTGACGAGGTCGAACTGGGCGGCGTGGTTGTACTTGCCCTCGCGCGGGTGCAGGTCGAGGTAGATGCGGCCCAGCCGCTCGCCGGTGTCGTCGAGCGTCACGTCGTACGCCGCGACCTCGTCGTGCCAGGTGGGTGCCTCGGCGACATCGGTGTAGGTGAGACCGAACAGCCGAGCGGTCACGTCGAGCAGTCCGCGCCGGACCTTGGCGAAGTCGAAGTAGCCGCGCACGGCCTGTCCGTCGACCTCGAACTGCTCGCGCCGCACCACCTCGCCGAGGTAGCGGCTGTCGGCGACCGTGAGTCGCTCCACGCCCGGGTCGTCGTGGCGCGCGCGCTCGAGCATGACCGCCAGGTCGCGCTGCGCGGAGTCGGCGGCGTCGGCGGCGACCCGGTCGACGAACTCGGCGATGGCCGAGCCCGACCCGATCATCTTGAGCTCGGCGTCGTAGTCGGGCCAGCCGTCGTAGCCGAGCGTGCGGGCGGTCTCGTCGCGGACGGCGAGCAGCTCGCCGAGCACCTCGTCGTTCGCCGGCCACCCGAGGTTGAGGTAGGTGGTCATCACCTCGCGACGGGCGGCGGCGTCGGCGGAGAACATCAGGAACGGGCCCATGTCGGGGTAGGCGGTCGAGATGGCCACGGTGCCGTCGTCGGCGGCCGGGTGCTCGGCGACGTAGTCCTCCGGCAGCCCTGCGAGCGCGGAGGCGGGCACCCTGGTGCTCGTGGCGCCGTCGCGGATGTTGCGACCGAAGGCCTGGGAGAGGTCGCTGTCGCGGGCCGAGAGCGTGGCGAGCCGCTCGCGGGTGGCGTCGTCGCGGTCGACGCCGGAGCGGCGGAAGGCGCGCAGCGCGTCGTCGAGCACCCGGGTCGCGCCGGGAGCGAGGGCCTCGTCGAGCCCTTCGCGCGGCACGGACTCGAGTCGGCCGAAGACCTCGACGTCGAGCATCAGGCCGGTCTGGAAGGCGTGCAACTCCTGCTCGAACCGCTCCGCGCTCTCACGCAGCTGCTGGTCGGGGTGCACTTGGGCGAGCAGGCTGGAGACCGCGAAGGCGTTGCCGAGCGCGACGTGCAGGTCGTTCCAGCGCTCCAACGCGGCGGCGTCACCCGCGGCCAGGACACGCAGCGCATCGGCCTGGGCGCGGGCGGTGGCCAGCTCACCCTCGACTCGTCGGGAGAGGAACGAGCGCCACGCCTCGGCCTCGCCGGCCTCAGGCAGGTCGAGCGGGGCGAGGTCGGCGAGGTCGGCGAGGTGCTGGTCGGTCACACCGGCGAGGTTAGAGGTTGGCGGCGACGACGCCATCGCCTGGTCGGGCCATCCACGTCGGATCGGCCCGGACTCAGCTGACGTAGCTGGTCAGGCCGGTGCGGAATGCGTCGAAGGTCGACTGGTAGGAGTCGATCCGCCAGTCGTTCTCCTTGTCGTAGTCGAACCAGGTGAAGCCACCGAAGCGCGGGTCGTCGGCCAGGGTGGCGAACATGGCGGTGATCCACTGCGCCTTCGCGGCGCCGTCGTCGCCGCCGGCCTCGACGCTGGCCGTCTCACCGGCGATGACGGGCAGGCTGGTGAGCGTCGCCATCTCGTCGAGACCGTTCTCGAAGACGTCGGCGAACGACGTCCACGTGGTGCCGTCGAGGGTGCCGCCCCAGTTGTAGCCGTCGAGAGCGACCGAGTCGACCTTGCTCGCGCCGGGCCAGGCCTGGGCCATCGGGGTGCTGCCCGGGTAGGGCACGTTGGGGTTCCAGCGGAACGTCACGTTGGTGGCGCCGGCGTTCTTGAAGACGGTGCGCATGCGGTTCCAGGCACCGACGTAGTCGGCGCTGGTGGTGCCGTCGACGCCGATGGCCCACGGGTACCAGGTGCCGTTCATCTCGTGGGCGAACCGGATGACCACCGGGCTGCCGTACTTCGCGGCGCCGCGGGCCCAGCTCTTGAGGTAGCCGTTCCAGGTGCCGGCGGCGATCGACTTCATCGAGTACGTCGTCTGGCCCAGACCGGCGCTGGGATCCCAGGGCTCCCAGGTGATGACGGGGGTCGCGCCGAGGTCGCGCACCCGGGCGGCGTCGGTGGTCGGGAAACCCGTCTGGGTGCTCCACGCGACGTACCACATGACCTCGTCGGGGGTACGCCCGAGGGCGCTGGCGAGCGAGGCGAGCTGGGAACCGCCGGGCGTGCCCGGCATCGTGACGCCGAAGGGGCGCTCGGCCTGCTCGGACGCCGACGCGAGACTCGGGGTCGTCCTGCGCGCGGCCTGGGCGGCGCCCGGAGCGAGGAGGACGGCACACACTCCCATCGTCACGGCGCACAGAACCAGGGCCAGTCGGCGCACGATACGGCTGCGGATCACGAGGGCCTCACCAGATGGGACGGGACGCGGGAGCGAGAACCGCCCGAGTGCGGCTGAGGAGGAGAGTATCCGCATTGACACAGATCGGTAACAAGCGCCCCTGAGGTGCTTCGTCTTCTACACAGCCGTCACATCGTCGCCCGTCTGGGCCGCTCCCCCGCGCCTGGTGTCCGCAGTGCCGTCGGCGTCGTGCAGCCCGCCGGCGCACGAGGCCATGGGCTCGGGCGCAGTCTCTCCCCCGCCGTAGGTGCGCAAGAAGAGGGGCAGGCGCGGGTCGTGGGCTCCGTCGAGCGCCAACTGGTGCCCCCACACCGTCACCACCACGGGCGCAGCGAGATCGGCCCACGGCGACATGATGCCGTTGCTCGGGAGCTGTTCGGACAGCGCCGCGACGTCGTCGTCGGACAGATCCTCTCGGTAGGCGATGAACACGGTGCCGTGCTCGAGGTCGTGCACGAGGTTCTCGGCCTGCACGGGGGTGTCGTAGACGCCGCAGTCGAGCCACACCGGGTTGTGGCGCCCGCCCAGGGGCGGGCTCTGCGGGTATTCGATCGGCCCTCGCACGTGCGTGGTCGGCAGATCGTCGACCACCAGCACGGCGTCGAGGTCCACGGGCCCGGGGGGCCTCGGCGCCGGGGGTGCGAGCAGCCCCACCGCCAGCACGCCGAGGGCGGCCAGCCCGGTGAGGGCCACGAGCACCAGCCGCCGACGCGCGCTACTCACCGAGCAGTCGCTGCACGCGCTCGACCTTGGCGCTCATCTGACCCTCGTAGCCGGGACGGATGTCGGCCTTGAGCACGAGACCCACCCGCGAGCTGGTCTCGGCCACCGCCTCGACGGCTCGCTTCACCACCGCCATCACGTCGTCCCACTCCCCCTCGATGCTGGTGAACATCGAGGTGAGCTCGTACGGCAGCCCGGACTCCCGCACCACCCGCACGGCCGCCGCCACCCCTTCCGAGACCGAACCGGTCTCGTCGGCCGCCGACGGGGAGATGCTGAACGCCACGATCATGGGTCCACGGTAGTCCGGGCCCGACCGCGAGGCGGCCGTGGCTACTTGTGCGGCACTCCCTGCACCGTGCCACCGTCGACGACGTACTCGGCACCCGTGGCGAACGAGGACTCGTCGCTGGCCAAGAACACCATCCAGTGACCGATCTCCTCGGGCTGACCGGGGCGACCGAGCGGGATCGGGATCATGTCGTCGGGGATCCCGGCGGTCATCGGGGTCTTGATCAGACCCGGGTGTACCGAGTTCACGCGCACGTTGTGCGGGGCGAGCTCCATGGCGACCGACTTGGTGAGGCCGCGCACGGCCCACTTGGTAGCGACGTAGGCGTGCGCCCAGGGGGTGCCGCGGATGCCCTCGATGGAGGAGACGTTGATGATCGAGCCCCTGCCCGAGGCGATGAGGGCGTCGGAGGCCGCGCGGATGCCGAGGAAGGTGCCGGTGAGGTTGATGTCGATCGCTCGCTGCCACTGACCCATGTCGAACTGCTGCACCAGGGCGCCGTTGGCGATGCCGGCGTTGTTGACCAGGACGCTGAGCGAGCCGAACTCCGCGACGGCGAACGCGACGGCGGCCTCCCACTGGTCCTGCTGGGCGACGTCGAGGTGCACGAAGCGGGCGGACTCACCGAGTTCGGCGGCGAGCGATCGTCCGAGCTCGTCTTGGATGTCGCCGATCACGACCTCGGCGCCCTCGGCCACGAGCATCCTGGCGCCCGCGGCGCCCATGCCGCTCGCGCCGCCGGTGATGATCGCGACCTTGCCGTCGCAGCGTCCCATGGGGTGTCTCCTCTTGTCCGGGTGGATGCGGGTGGATGCGGGTGGATGCGGGTGGGATGGTTCAGGAGGGAGTGGTCAGCGGCGGGTTGGTCACCAGCGGCAGGTCGAGCGTGGTGAGCAGGCCGGGCTCGGCTGCGACGACGGCGGGGATCGCGTTCACCACGCGGCCGGCGCCGACGAGGATGGCGGCGTAGTTGTGGTCGCCGTCCGCGCTCGTGGGGCAGATCTCGACGGTGTACGACGGCTCGCCGGTGATCTCGACGCGGTAGGAGCCACCCTCCTGGCCCGGGCTCGCCCAGTCGGGGCGCTGACCCTCGAAGGTGCGGGTGACGTGCTCGACGACGATGGCCTGGTGATCGCCCGCCATGCCGGCGACCTCGAACCAGAGCCCGGACTGGGTGCCGGCCTCGATGGTGCCGATCGCGATGTCGTAGGAGTCCTCGGCCCAGTCGCGCTCGAACTGCTCGCGGATCTCGGTGATCTCGATGTCGAACGCCTGCGCGAGCTGGTGGATGGTGACGCCCCAGGCGGCTTTGAGCACGCCCGGGTTGAGCAGCATGGGCGTCTGGTCGGGTCTCATGCCGAACCCCATGACGTCGACCATCACCTCGCGACCGTCGTAGGTGCCGTAGTCGGCGAGCTCGAGGCACCGCACCTGGTGCACCTCACGACACGTGCCGGCCAGGGCCAGCGGGATCACGTCGCCGGCGAAGCCGGGGTCGACGCCGTTGACGAAGAGGCTGACGCCGTTCTCCTTCGCCGTGGCGATGACCGGGTCGATCATGGAGTCCGGCAAGGTGCCCCACGGGTACATCAGCGTGACCGGCGAGGTGCCGACCACGTTGATGCCGGCCCGGAGCAGCCGGTCGATGTCGCCGAACGCCTCGAAGAAGCGGGTCTCGGCCAGCGCGCAGTACACCGCGCAGTCGGGACGCGTGGCGACGAGGGCGTCGAGGTCGTCGGTGGCGACCACGCCGGTGGCCGGGAGGTCGAAGCCGGCGAGCGCGGCGGCGTCCTTGCCCACCTTCTCCGGGTTCGACACCACGCAGGCGACGAGCTCGAAGCGGTCGTCGGTGATCAGGTGTCGCAGCGCCATGGCGCCCACGTTGCCGGTGCCGATGTGCGCGACGCGGATCGCCATGGGGTTGCCTCTCGGTGGAACTGGACAGGTGTCGGGTTGATCCGGTTGCACGCTACTAGAACATGTTCTAGAACACGAGCAGCCGGACCTCCCCGACACCTGCGCCCGCCGGGAGCGGGATCAGTGCGTGCGACGCACCGCCTTGACCGCCCCGTCGCTCTTCAACAAGACGACGTCGTTGCGTCGGCGCCCGAAGTGGAAGAGGTTGTCCAGCGTGCCGGCCCGTTCGTCGAACGACCCGTCGCCGATCCGGCCCAGGCCCCAGTTGTCCTCGATGAACTGCGTGATCGAGGTCTGCTCCGTGGCGTTGTGGGTGATCTTGTTGCGCTTGGCGTAGGGCGAGATCACCAGCAGCGGCTGCCGGGTGCCCGGACCGCAGCGGTCTGCGTATCCCTGGGCCACCGGCGCGTCGGAGTCGTCGCAGAATGCGGCGTCCTTGGTGCTGTCGTGCGAGGCGTTGAGGACGTCGGAGGCCACGTGGTCATACCAGCCGTCGGAGTCGTCGTAGGCCACCACGATGGCGGTGTTCTTCCAGTACTTCGAGCGCTGGATCTTGTTGATCTCGTGCACGAGGAAGTGCTGTTCGTCGATCGGGTCGGAGTAGGCGGCGTGACCGTCCTGGTACTCCGCAGCCTTCACGAAGCTCACGGCCGGCAGCGTGCCCTGCGTCAAGGACTGGTTGAACACCGAGAGGTCGTAGTTGTGGTTCGCCTGACCGTCGTGGCCCACCTCGTCCATCGAGGCCGGCGGCAGGTGGTGCGGGTTCGAGGTCGATTGGTAGTACTCGAAGGGGCTGTGGTGCGGGCTGTAGTCGGCCACGCTGGCACCGCCCAGGTTGGTGTGGGTCGCGCCGCAGACGGCATAGCCGGTGTCGGAGTCGGCAGCGGCCGTGGTCGGCGCGAAGCCGCCCTGGAACCAGCCCCAGGTGACGTCCTTGGCGTTGAGCAGGTCACCGATGTTCTTGCCCTGATCGCCCTCCTGCACGGCGGCGGCGAGGGTGTTGCCCGAGGTGTGGTTCTTGTCCGAGCAGTCGTCGTAGGCGGGGTCGGGGTCGTTCACGACCGTGCCGACGCCGCTCGCGTCGGGCGAGGCCAGCACGTAGGAGCCGGGCGTGCCGACCTGCTCACCGGTCTCGGGGTCGACCTCGACGAAACCGTGCGTCTGACCGGCGACGAGGTTGAGCGCGCCGGGCGTCGACGGACCGAAGGTCGAGGAGAAGGAGTGATCGTTCATCGCGTAGTGCTGGGCGTAGTTCCACAGGCCGGTGACCGTGTTGCCGTCGTAGTAGCCCATGGTCAGCCCGGGTGCGCCGTAGAGACCCGAACAGGTGTCGGTGCTGACCTTCTCGACGAACTGGTCCATGGCGCCGCCGTCGAACGCCTGCTGTTCGGGTCCGTAGGCGTGGTTCTGGTCGCAGGTCATGGCCTGGTCCGAGGTCAGCCGGAACGGGTCGTAGGCGTTCGGGTTGTCCTTCAGCAGGCCGGCCGAGGCCAACGTGTCTGCGTGTGGCGTCCTCTTCGAGGCGCGGAACGTGGTGCCGTCGGTGTTCGCCGCCTTCGGGTAGGTGCCGAAGTAGTGGTCGAAGGAGATGTTCTCGTCGAAGATCACGACCACGTGCTTGATCGGGGTCTTCGTCTCATACGCCGCCTTGCCCTTCTGCTGGGTCTGCTGGGTCTGCTGAGTCTGCTGGGTCTGCTGGGCAGGGCGGACGGCGGGAGCGGCGGCCGGCTCGGGCTGGGCGAACGCGCCGGTGCTGGTGGCAGCGGCGACGGCGACCACTGCCAGGCTCGCGAGGCCGGCGATGGCCGGGCCTCGACGTGATGACGACATGCGGGTTCCTCTCGGTTGGTGCGGTGGGGACGGGTGCGTCAGGTGTCGAGCAGGCCCCGGCCGTACCGGTCCTGCTCGTCGCGGAGCCCGGGCAGCGCGAAGAAGTAGCCGCCGCCGACGGGAGTGATGTAGTCGACGAGCGGCTCGCCCTGGAGCCGGTGCTGGACGGTCTCGAAGGCGCGCTCGAGGTCGGTCTGGAAGCAGGTGAAGACCAGCCCCAGGTCGAGGTTGCCGGCGAGGTCGAGGCCGGCGTCGTAGTTCCACGCCCGCCGCAGCATCCGCTGGTCGGCGGTGGCGTCGGTGCGCGGGTTGGCCAGGCGGATGTGCGAGTCCAGCGGGGTCACGGAGCCGCGCGGGTCGTCGGAGTAGTCGGGGTCGTCGGCGTCCGTCGAGCCCGACAGTGGGGCACCGCTGTCGCGGCGGCGTCCGATCATGCGCTCCTGCTCCGAGAGGCCCACGCGATCCCAGAACTCGGTGAGCATCCGGATGATGCGGACCACGTGGTAGCTGCCGCCAGCGGTCCAGGCCGGCTCGTCGTCGCCCGCCCACACGAGCGCGTCGAAGTCGTCGGCGCTCGGGTTGGCGATGCCGTCCTTGAAGCCGAGGTGGTTGCGCGGGGCGCCGGTCGGGCGAGACGGCGGCCGGGCGCCGTCGATGCGCCAGCGCGGTGCGAGCGCGCCGCGCGTGTGCCGCATCAGGTCGCGCACGGCGTGCAGCACGGTGTCGCCGTGGTCGGCGCTCACCTGGAGCAGCAGGTCTCCGCCACAGCGCGCCGCGTCGAGGTCGTCGTCGGCGAAGGCATGCATCGGCTTGAGCCGCAGCGGCTTCGCACCGGCCAGACCGAAGCGGTGGTCGAAGAGGCTGGCGCCCACGCTGACCGTGACCGTGAGGCCGTCGGCCGGAACGTCGGGGCCGAGGACACCTGAGTCGGACGGCGGCCCGCTGATGCCGGTGGGTCGGGGCGCATAGCCCTGGGTCAGGGTGCCGACCCGGCTGCTCAGCGCCTTCAACGCCTCGGCCAGGCCGCCGCGATCGGTCGCGACCACGTCGAGCGCGAGCACGCTGACCGCCGAGCCGGGCTCGCCCGCGATGCCGGGCTGGTGCTCGCCGTAGGGACTGATGACCCGGTCCGGCCCGTCAGGAGCGTCGGTGGCGGGCTCGTCGGCCCGGGCGGAGGCACCGGCGTGGGCACAGCCCGCCGCCAGCCCGGCAGCACCTGCGGCCAGCCCGGTACCGGCCAGGCCGCGGAACAGCCCGCGGCGATCCATCGAGGCACTCACGAGGTTCTCCTCGGCTCAAGGGCGACCGCGAGCGGCGCCAGCGACTCGGCCAGTCCGGCGACGGCCGAGGCGAGCTGCTCGCGGTCGACGCGTGGCCACTGCGCGACGGATCGGTGGGCGTCCGGGGTGCGGGCCAGGCGCCGCACGAGGGC
The DNA here is from genome assembly GCF_015319165.1 of Nocardioides acrostichi. Classification (GTDB taxonomy): domain Bacteria; phylum Actinomycetota; class Actinomycetes; order Propionibacteriales; family Nocardioidaceae; genus Nocardioides; species Nocardioides acrostichi. Next base: position 1,015,545 of record NZ_JADIVZ010000001.1, on the reverse strand, counting down.
GCGCGTGGTCGTCAGGTCGGTGAACAGACGGGCGGGATGGGGTACCCGGCCGGTGAGCACCGGGCGCAGCCGGCGCAGCACGTCGGCGGTGGCGGCGAGGTCGCCGTCCGCGGTGGCGAGAGCGGTGTGCGAGCCGAGGTCGTCGCGGCCGGTCAGGGTGCGCTGGAGGAGATCCTCGGTGATCTCGTGGGCTCGGAGCACGAGGTCGAGCGGGGCGAGCTGGGTGCTGCGGAGCCGATGACTCAACGCGGCCAGGTCGCTGGCGAGGGCGCGTGCGTCGCCGATCAGGCGGGCGGTGTGGGGGCGTGCGGTGAAGAGGTCGTGCTCGATGCGGTGGAAGCCGGTGACGGGGTGGCGGTCGAGCGTGGGTGGTCCGTGCGGGAGCCCGTCGATGGCATCGCCGAGCTCGCCGAAGGCGCCGTACGCACCGCCGAGCAGCTGGTAGCCGCGGTGCGCGGCGATCCAGTCGTGGCGGGCGGCGGGGAGGTCACCGCTCGCCAGGTGCTGCACCAGGCCCGAGATCCGGTGCCGCACCCGGCCGAGACGGTGACCGACCGCGGCCTGGTAGTCGAGAGTCGTGCGCAGCAGCTCGCTCTGGTCGACGGGCGGCACGCCACGGGTGCCGGTGCTCGCCCCCTGGACGTCGACGACTCCCCCGGTGACCGGCTCCTCGTCCTCCATGAGGCACTGCACGGCGTAGCTGCCGGTGGGCAGGTCGATGGCCAGCGGCACCGTGGTGCCGGGCGCGAGCAGCTCGAGGTCGGCGTACACGGCGCCGTCGCGGGCTCCGCCCACGGCCACGACGCGCACCTCGCCCGGGCGCGAGTCGTCGTCACGCACGTCGATCTGGCCCACGGGCTGGGTGGCGACCGCGTCGAACCCGTCGCCGCACCGGGTCACGGACGCCGTCACGACCGGTCGTGACCGCCCACGCGCCGGCCGCGTCGCGACGTGACGGGGGCCGAGGCCCACGACCGCCAGCACGGCGAGCAGACCGAGGGTGCCCACGACCAGGGCAGCGACGACCCGAGTGGCCAAAGAGGAGATCCGAGGCATGACGCGACGACGCTAAGCGGCCCCACCACCCCTCCGGAAGGGCGAAACGGTGGACGTCGACAACTGTGCGTGCGGTGTTCGTCTGCCGTTCACGACACCGGCTCGAGCACCCCGCGCATCCGCTCGAGAGCGTCGTGGGACTGCGACGTCACGGTGCCCACCGAGATCCCCAGCGGCGCGACGGCCACACCGGACGCGAGGAGCAACACCACGACCAGGGCGCCGGCCAGCGCCGCACCCGCGCGGCGGCGCCGCTGCCAGTCGGCGCCTCGCGCCCAGGCGGCGTCGGCATCCGCGGGTGCGGTCGCGGGTAGGTCCGCGTCGGCGAGCGCGCCGAGGCGCCTGCGCAGGTCGGTGAGGTCGTCCATCGGTGCTCCCCGGGCGTCGGAGGTGGGTTCACCCTCTCCTACGCAGCGACACCGAGGGATGGTTGGGCCTGATCTCTCGCCTGGCGTCACACCTGCACTGCGTCGTCGTCGGGAAGCATCGAGCGCAACCGCTCCAACGCTTCCCGGCCGTGGGACTTCACCGTGCCGAGTCGGATGCCGAGTACGTCCGCGGTCTGCGCCTCGGTGAGATCCTCGAAGTAGCGCAGCACGACCACGGCCCGTTGACGGGGCGAGAGCTGGAGCAGGGCTCGCCGCAGGAGCTCGCGATCCGTCGGATCCTCCCCCGTTGCAGAGCTCTCGGGCAGCCTGTCGACGCTGACCTCCCGCCACCGCCTCCGCCGCCAGCGGGTGACCGACTCGCGAGCCAGGATCCGCCGCACGTAGGGCTCCGGGGCATCGGCGATCCTCGTCCAGTGCGGCAGGGCCTTGACCAGTGCCAGTTGCACCAGATCCTCGGCGTCCTCGTGGCCGCCGGTGAGCAGGTACGCCGTGCGCAGCAGGGCCCCACGGCGGGCAGCGACGAACTCCTCGAACCCCGCTCGAACCTCAGAGGCGGACACGTCGCCTCCACAGAACCAGGACGACGCAGGCCGCCGCGATCAGCGCAGCGACGGCTCCCGCCACTGTGCGCGGATCCCACGGCGTGGGGGGCGCCGGGCGGGCCACGAATCCGGCGTCGAGCAGATCGGTCGCCAGCTGACCCGAGTAGCGGAAGTTCCCCGGCCCGGCCAGCCGTACCACGCGCTGGGAGACGCCGGTGCGGATGTTCACCCGGTAGAGGTCCGTGCGGTAGCGGCTCTGGGGCGCGTACTCCTCGGCGAGGAGATGCCCGGCGTCGAGCCAGGCGAACACGGAGAAGGTCTCGTCGTTGCCTGGAACCGAGCTATCGACCACTCTGTTGCCGGCGTGCCCGACGATCACGATGGGGGCGGGATTGCCGTTCCCTCGCGGGTAGGCGACGAGTCCGCCGGATGGCGAGAGGGCGCTGGAGCGGGTCATGCTGCGGCCCGGCGTCCGCAACCGATGGCGCGAGCCGTCCGACACCGCGTAGGCGTAGTCACCCACGAGCACCTCACCGCGACCGTTGGTGGCCTCGACCTCGCTCGAGACCGTCTCGGGGTCGATGGTCCGGGGTGCCTCGGCCCCCACCTTCCAGACTGACAGTGGCGCGCCTGGACCCGACATGCTGGCCCTCTCGCCGGACGCGCCGTCTCCACCCCTCCACTGCGAGAAGCTGAAGACGAGATGATCGGCGTCGGCCCAGGCCAGGGAGCTGTTCCGGTCCACCATCAGACCGTGTGCGGTCTCGACCGGATACCGCAGCACCCCTCCAGTGTCGGCGTCGTAGACGGCCAAGCCGGTCACGGGCAGGGCCTGTCCCGCTTGAGTGTTGGCGGTGCCGGTGGTGGCACCGGTGATCCAGAAGGCGACCCGCCTCCCGTCCGGCGAGAGCGCCCACCCCTGGCCCGCGTCGTCGGGCAGGTCGAGGAAGCGATACTCCCCGGTGGTGGCGGAGATGCCTACGACCGCCTCGTGGTCGGCACTGATCCAACTCTTGCGCTCCTGGTCGGTCATCAGCACGGCGATACGCCCCAGCGGACCGTCGTCGTCGGTGCCCGACAACCAGGGGCTCGGGGCGTACAACCTCTCCGGCACGGCTGCCGCGGCGCTGGGAGCCGCCGGCTGCACGTCGGCCCGCGTCTGCAGGTGCGCCCCGCCAGCGATCCCGAGGACGCCCAGCACTGCCGCGGCGACGACGAGCGCCGTCCCGGCTCGCCGTCGGCGGTGGTAGCGGCGAGCCCGGTCGTAGAGGGCGGGGTCGAGTCCGCCCGACGGGGCGTCGTCCGCCAGCGCCTCGAGACGCTCGTGCAAGGTGCTCATGACCCATCACACGCTCCCAGACCCGCTCACGGAGGGGGCCGATCCGAGTAAAAGTCTCTCAGACCACGCTGCGCACCAGCAGGACCAGAGCCGACGACGCGCAGACCACCAGGACGGCGACGCGCACCCGGTGCTCGGGCAACACGGGGCGCAGGCGTCGTCCGAGCCAGGCACCGAGCAGCAGCACCGGCAGCATCACGAGCGCGAGCAGGGACGTCGGTCCGTCGAGCTCACCGGCGAGGAGCAGGCCGACCAGCGAGAGGGCGGCGCCGATCATGAAGTAGACGGCGAGCGTGGTGCGGATCCGACGAGCCGCCTCGTGCTGGTAGAGGATCGCCATCGGGGGGCCGCCGATGGAGGTGGTCGTGCCCGCGGCACCGGAGGCGAGGCCGGCCAGGGCGAGCGTCGTCCGCGTCACCGGCAGGCGCACCGCCCGCGCCGTCAGCGCGACGGCGGCCAGCACCATGAGGGCGACCAGCACACCGAGCGTGGCCGGCGCGACCACGGCGACCGCCCACACGCCGACCGCGGTGCCGGGCACCCGCGTGGGCAGCGACCAGCGCAAGCCGAACCAGTCGATGTCCTCGCGCTCGGAGGCCAGCGTCACGATCGGCAGCACGGCGGCGAGCAGGAGCAGCAGCTCCGGCATCAGTCGCGGGTCGGCGAGGGTGACGATCGGTGCCGCCACCAGACCGAGTCCCAGACCCACCAACGACTGGACGGTGGCCCCGGCGAGAAGCGCCAGGGCCACCGTCAGCAGCACGGGGAGTGAGACTCCCCCGATCATGGGCAGGTGATCGAGCGTGGGGCTCAGCCCTTGTTCTTCAACGAGCGGAGCACGAACTGCATGATGCCGCCGTTGCGGTAGTAGCTCGCCTCGCCGGGGGTGTCGATGCGCACGACCGCGTCGAACTCGACGTCGTCGGCCTTGACCTTGACCGTGCGCGGGATGGTGCCGTCGTTGAGCTCGGTGACGCCGGTGAAGGAGAAGGTCTCCTCACCGGTCAGCCCCAGGCTCTCGGCCGACTCGCCAGCCGGGAACTGGAGCGGCAGCACGCCCATGCCGATGAGGTTGGAGCGGTGGATGCGCTCGTAGGACTCCGCGATCACGGCCTTGACGCCGAGCAGCGCGGTGCCCTTAGCGGCCCAGTCGCGCGAGGAGCCCGAGCCGTACTCCTTGCCCGCGAGCACGACCAGCGGGGTGCCGGCCGCGATGTACTTCTCCGAGGCCTCGTAGACGGTGGTGATCTCACCGTCGCCGGCGAAGTCCTTCGTGAAGCCACCCTCGGTGCCCGGCGCCAACTGGTTGCGCAGCCGGATGTTGGCGAACGTGCCGCGGATCATGACCTCGTGGTTGCCTCGGCGCGAGCCGTAGGAGTTGAAGTCACGCTGCTCCACGCCGTGCTCGGCGAGATAGGTGCCCGCGGGGCTGTCCTTCTTGATGGCACCGGCCGGGCTGATGTGGTCGGTGGTCACCGAGTCGCCGAGCTTGAGGAGCACCCGCGCACCCTCGATGTCGGTGACGGCCTCGGGCTCCGCGGGCATGCCGTCGAAGTACGGCGCACGCCGCACGTAGGTGGAGTCCTCGTCCCAGGCGAAGGTGTCGCCCTCCGGGGTGCTCAGCGAGCGCCAGCGCTCGTCGCCCTTGAACACGTCGGCATAGCGCCGGTCGAACATGTCGGTGTCGATGGCGTCGTCCATCACCGACTGCACGTCGCTCGGGCTGGGCCAGATGTCCTTGAGGTAGACGTCGTTGCCGTCGGTGTCCTGCCCCAGCGGGTCGTCGAAGAGGCTGCCGCGCATGGTGCCCTTGAGCGCGTAGGCGACCACCAGCGGCGGCGAGGCCAGGTAGTTCATCTTGATGTCGGGGTTGATGCGGCCCTCGAAGTTGCGGTTGCCCGAGAGCACCGAGGTGACCGCGAGGTCGCCCTCGTTGACCGCGGCCGAGACCTCGGGGATGAGCGGGCCGGAGTTGCCGATGCAGGTGGTGCAGCCGTAGCCGACGAGGTTGAAGCCGAGCTTGTCGAGGTACGGCGTGAGGCCGGAGCGCTCGTAGTAGTCGGTGACCACCTGCGAGCCCGGGGCCAGCGTGGTCTTGACCCAGGGCTTGCGGGCCAGGCCCTTGTCGACCGCGTTCTTCGCCAACAGCGCCGCGCCGATCATGACGCTCGGGTTGGAGGTGTTCGTGCACGAGGTGATCGCCGCGATGGTGACCGCCCCGTGCTCGAGCTCGAGCTCCTGGCCGTCGAGCGAGAACGCGACCTTCTTCTCGGGCTCGTCGGTGTAGTCGCCGAGCGCGGTGTCGAACGCGGAGCCGGCCGAGGTGACCTCGATGCGGTCCTGCGGGCGCTTCGGGCCCGCGATGCTCGGGACGACGGTCGCGAGGTCGAGCTCGAGACTCTCGGAGTAGCGGGGCTCGTGGTCGGGGTCGTGCCAGATGCCCTGGGTCTTGGCGTAGGCCTCGACCAGCGCGAGCTGTTCGTCGCTGCGTCCGGTCAGGCGCAGGTAGTCGACGGTCTGCTCGTCGATCGGGAACACCGCGATGGTGGAGCCGAACTCCGGGCTCATGTTGCCGATCGTGGCCCGGTTGGCCAGCGGCAGCGCCGAGACGCCGGGGCCGTAGAACTCGACGAACTTGCCGACCACGCCGTGCTGGCGCAGCATCTCGGTGATCGTGAGCACCAGGTCGGTGGCGGTCGAGCCCTCGGGCAGGTCGCCGGCCAGCTTGAAGCCGACCACGCGCGGGATGAGCATGCTCACCGGCTGACCGAGCATGGCGGCCTCGGCCTCGATGCCGCCCACGCCCCAGCCGACGACACCGATGCCGTTGACCATGGTGGTGTGGGAGTCGGTTCCGACGCAGGTGTCGGGGTAGGCCTGCAGCTCGCCATCGACCTCACGCGTGAACACGGTGCGGGCGAGGTGCTCGATGTTGACCTGGTGCACGATGCCGGTGCCCGGCGGCACGACCTTGAAGTCGTCGAACGCGCCCTGGCCCCAACGCAGGAACTGGTAGCGCTCCCGGTTGCGCTCGTACTCGATCTCGACGTTGCGCTCGAACGCCTCGGGGTTGCCGAAGACGTCGGCGATGACGGAGTGGTCGATGACCATCTCGGCCGGGGCGAGCGGGTTGATCTTGGTGGCGTCGCCGCCCAGCTCGGCCATCGCCTCGCGCATGGTGGCGAGGTCGACCACGCAGGGCACGCCGGTGAAGTCCTGCATGATCACCCGCGCCGGAGTGAACTGGATCTCCTTGGAGGGGTCCGCGTCGGCGTCCCACCCGGCCAACGCCTTGATGTCATCGGCGGTGATGTTCGCGCCGTCCTCGGTGCGCAGCAGGTTCTCGAGCAGCACCTTGAGACTGAACGGCAGGGACGCGACGTCCAGGCCCTCACCGGTGACCGCGTCGAGGCGGAAGATCTCGTACGCCTTGCCGTCGACGTCGAGCGTGCTCTTGGCGCCGAAGCTGTCCTTGCTTGCCACTGACCAACATCTCCTCTGAGGTTCGCTGCCGGGGGTACTACTGCCGGGAACGGGCTGCGGGGTCCATCTTGCCGCTCCAGCCGGGGTGGGCGACACCCACCCGGTTTATCTTGATGTCAAGATACACGACGTCGAGGCATCTTCCATGCTGACCCGTCGCCAACTTTCACCTGACCTGCCACGAACTTCCGGGCTGTGAGAACTTGTGGCAGGTCGAGTGGAAACTCGTGGCAGGTCGAGTGAAAACTCGTGGCAGGTCAGCGTGGGGGCGGGTAGGTTCTCGTGCTTGTGTCCGCGCGCGCCCCGATCCTCCTGCGACTCGTCGCGGCGGGCGTGCGACAGCAGACGGCCTATCCCCTGGCCGCCCTCGCCGGCCTCGTCGCGAACGTGACCTTCGGGTTCCTCAAGGTCGCGGTGCTCCTGGCCACCGTGGAGGCGGCCGGTGGCGAGCTGAACGGGTACGACGCGGGCACGATGTCGGCCTACATCTGGATCTCCCAGGGGTTGCTCGGGTCGGTCAACCTCTTCGGTCGCACCGAGATCGCCGAGCGGATCAAGAGCGGCGACGTCGTCGTCGACTTCCTGCGTCCGCTCGACGTGCACGCGGCGGCCGTCGCCACCGATGTCGGGCGCTCGTTGTGGGCCCTCCTCCCCCGCGGCGTGCCCTCGGTCGTGATCGGCGCCGTCGTCGTGGGCATGGCCGTGCCGACGTCCGTGGCGGGCTTCCTGCTCGGGGCCGTGAGCATGGTGCTGGGCATCGTCGTGTCGTGCACGACCGTCTACCTCGTGGCCGCCACGGGCTTCTGGTTGGTCGAGACGCGCGGCGTGCAGATCCTCTACATGGTGGTCTCGGGCTTCCTCGCCGGGTTGTTCGTGCCGATCGGGCTCTTCCCGACCCCGCTGTTCGCCGTCGCCTCGGCCACCCCGTTCCCCTCGATGATGATGTACCCGGTCGACGTGCTCTCCGGTCGTGTCGCGGGGTGGGACGCCGTGGGGCTGGTCGCGGCTCAGGCCGGCTGGCTCGTGGTCACCGCCGCCCTCGGACAACAGATGACCCGGCGCGGCCGGCACAAGCTGGAGGTCCAAGGTGGCTAGCACAGGGGCCGGCAAGGTGACCGACCTGAGCGCGTACCGCGCGGTGCTCGCGAGCCGGATGCGCGCGCAGGCCTCCTACCGTGCCAGCTTCGCCCTCGACCTGGGCAGCTCGCTGCTCGTCGGGGTCGTCGAGCTGGCCGAGATCGCGGTGCTCTACACCTCGGTACACGGCATCGGTGGGCTCGACCTCGCCGCGATCCTCCTGGTCTTCGGCCTGGCCGATCTCTCCTTCTCGCTGGCCGACATGGCCTTCGGGCACTGCGACGACCTGCCGACGCTGATCCGAGCCGGCACGATCGACGTCTTCTACCTGCGCCCGCAGCCGCTGCTGGCCCAGCTCGTGACCTCCGACATCAGCCTGCGCCGCATCGCTCGCGGCGGTGTCGGCCTGGTGGTGCTCGTGATCGCACTGGCGATCAACGACGTGCCGTGGTCACCGGCCGCGGTGCTGTTGCTCGTGCTGGCGCTGCTCAGCGGGCTGGTGACGTTCGGCTCGCTCTTCGTCACCGCGGCGGGCTGCCAGTTCTTCTTGGTCAACGGAGCCGAGATGACCAACGCGTTCGTGTACGGGGGCCGCTACGGCGCCACGCAACCGGCGTCGGTGTGGGGTCGGCCGCTGGTCGTGCTGTTCGGCTTCTTCTTCCCGATGGCCTTCACCGCCTACCTGCCCGTCGTCACCCTGCTCGGTCTGCCCGGCCTCGACGGGCTGCCCACCTGGCTGGGATGGTGCGCACCGGTGGCGGCGCTGTGGGCGGTCGTCCTCGCCGCCCTGGCCTGGCGGGTCGGCGTCCGGCACTACCAAGGAGCAGGCGGATGAGCAGCGTTTCCATGGACGGCCCGATCATCGAGACCCATGGCCTGCGCCGCACCTTCACCGTGCGCGACGGACTGAGGCGACGGACCGTCGTGGCGGTCGAGGGTCTCGACCTGCGCATCGAACCCGGCGAGGCGGTCGGCTACATCGGCGCGAACGGTGCGGGCAAGTCGACCACCATCAAGATGCTCACCGGCATCCTGGTGCCGACCGCGGGCGAGGTGCGCACCTGCGGCCTGCGCCCGGTGCCCGACCGGCGCCGGCTGGCTCGCCACGTGGGCGTGGTGTTCGGACAACGCAGCCAGCTGTGGTGGGACCTGCCCACCGAGGAGTCCTTCGAGCTGCTCGCCGCGATCCACCGCCTGAGCCCGGACGACGCCCGCAGCCGCCGCAGCGAGCTCGTCGAGCGCCTGGAGCTGGACGAGTTCCTCACGACCCCGGTGCGCCAGCTCTCCCTGGGGCAGCGGATGCGGGCCGAGGTCGCCGCGGCGCTGCTGCACCGGCCGCGGCTGGTGATCCTCGACGAGCCGACGATCGGGCTCGACGTGCTCTCCAAGCAACGGTTGCGCGAGTTCCTGGTCACCGAGCGCCACGAGCACGGCACCACGCTGCTGCTGACCACCCACGACATGGGTGATGTCGAGCGGCTGTGCGACCGCGTGGTGCTCGTCGACCGCGGCAGCGTGGCCTTCGAGGGCACGCTCGCCGGCCTCTCCCGCACGGTCGGCGCCGATCGCGTGCTCACCGTCGACCTCGCCGAGCCCGTTCCCGACCTGGGCACGGTCGCGACGCTGCCCGGCGTCCGCCACCAGGGCCACGAGGGCCACGGGCTGCGGCACCGCTTCGCCTTCGACGCCGAGCAGACCACCGTCGTGGCGCTGCTGGCCGCGCTGTCGGCCCACGCAGAAGTGCGCGACCTCGCCATCGAGGAGCCCGACGTCGAGGACGTCGTCCGCCGGGTCTACGCCGCACGACGGTGATCATCCCGGCTGATCATGAGGGTCGAGATCGCGATCACCAGGGCGCTGCGCGACGCCTCCGCTCCTGGCAATAGTGAGGGGTCGGATCTCGGGTCAAGCACCACGGAAGGTCATCCTCATGAAGCTGCGTCCCACCTACGCCGGCGTCACCTCGACCCTGGCTCTCGTCATCGCTCTCTCGGGCGGCGCCTACGCCGCCACTCAGCTGCCCAAGAACAGCGTCGGCACCCGGCAACTCCAGAAGAACGCCGTCACGACGGCCAAGATCAAGAGCAACGCCGTGAAGGGCCCGAAGATCAAGGACGGCAGCATCGGCACCGCCGACCTGGCCGACGGCGGTGTGGAGAACGGCGATCTCGCCGCGGGCAGTGTGACGCCCGACAAGCTCGAGCCCACCTTCGCGAACGACCTGGATGCGGCCCTCGACGCCGGGCAGCAGAACGGCAGTCCGATCATCGTCGATTCCAGTAGCGGCTCCATCCAGACGGTGAACAACGCAGGGGTCACCCTCGGCTCGGTCACTGCTCCCGAGACCGGGTACTACGCAGTCATGGTCACGATTCGCGCCTTCTCCCAGACCAGCGCGACGGCTCGCATCTTCTGCTCGTTCGGCACCAGCGGCGGGATCATGGACCAGCTGACCAACACCGCAGTGCCGGCTCAGGTCACCCAGCTGCCGATGCTCGGCTACACGTTCGCCACCTCGGGTCAGTCCCTCGGCCTGACGTGCAACACGGGGAGCGGCAGCCCCGACATCACGGCCAGCTACCGCATCAGTGCGTTCCGCGTGCAGCTCCCGTGAGGTGGTGCCGGCTCTCGACGAGCCGACCACCTGGCCCGTCGTCCTCGTACCGGTGAGCCGTCGGCTGGGTACCCTGAAGCGGCATGCTCGGCCGACAGCGCAGGGGGACTCGTGCGGATCCTGGTGGTCGAGGACGAACCCGTCCTCGCCGAGCATCTGCGTCGCGGTCTGCTCGCGCAGGGCTTCGACGTCCTGGTCGCGCACGACGGGCAGGCCGGCCTCGACGCCGCGAGGGCCGGCGGGATCGACCTCGTCCTGCTCGACCTGATGCTGCCCTCCGTCTCCGGTTTCCGTGTCTGCGAGAAGCTGCGGCGCGAGGGCGTCACCACGCCGGTCCTCGTCCTGAGCGCGAAGGACGGCGACCTCGACCACGCCGACGCCCTCGACGCCGGCGCCGACGACTTCCTCGCCAAGCCGTTCAGCTACCCGGTGCTGATGGCCCACGTGCGCGCCCTCCTGCGCCGCGGCTCTCTCACGGGGCCGGCGCGGCTGACGCTCGGCGCGCTGTCGGTGGACTCCGAGCAGCTGAGCGTGGAACGAGGTGGCCGGCGGGTGCTCCTCACGCGCCTGGAGTTCCGGCTGCTCACCGAGCTGGCACGCAACCCCGGCCGGGTGGCCTCCAAGAGCGAGCTCCTCGCGGAGCTGTGGCAGGAGTCCGCCCCGGACGACAACCTCGTCGAGGCGGCCATCGCGCGGGTGCGCCGCAAGCTCGGCGAGCTCGACGGCGACCGCCTGATCGAGACGGTGCGAGGGGTCGGCTACCGCGTCAACCTCAGCGCGGTGACATGAGATCTCCACGCCGTCGGCTCCGGGTGCGCCCCCGCGGGTTGGTCGGCCGCTCGGTCGCGGCGGCGGTGCTGGCAGTGCTCGTGCTGGGCCTCGCCGCCTGGTGGTGGGCCAGGACGAGCACCTACGACGACCAGATGGACGCGAGCCGCGCCCTGGCCCGCTCCCAGGTCGACCAGATCCTGGCCCAGACCGTCGACGGCACCCGGCTCGGCGGCGACTACGGCTCGTTCCCCTACGAACTGGTCGCGGGCCGGGGGGAGGTCGTGAGCGCCAGCAGCGTCGTCACGCCCTTCGAGGACGGTCACAGCCTGATGCCGGCCCCGGGCTACGGAGGCCCGCAGCCCCTGTACGCGATCTACCCGGTCAGGCTCCCCGCCTCGATCGACAGTCCGCTCGCCGGCCGCGAGGTCGAGACGATCAGCGGGACCATCTCCGCACGCGACGTCGCCTCCGGCAGCGCCGGGCGGCCCGGAGACGTCTCCCCCGGAGCTCGATACCGGGTCTACGTCTTCGTGCTCGACGACGCCGCCCTCCAGGCACGCGCCCGGGTCGACCACCTGGCCCTGGTGGCCCTCCCCACGGCCTGCCTCTTCGTGGGCCTCATCGTGTGGGCGGCGGTCGGAGTCACCCTCCGGAGCGTGCGGCTCATCGCGGCGCACACCCGGGGCGTCACGGCCCGCGACCCCCGCGAGCGCGTCCCCGTGCCCCCCAGCGGGGACGCCATCGAGGATCTGGCCGACACCATCAACGAGACGCTGGACCGCCTCCAGCGCACCCAGGACGAGCAGCGCCGCTTCGTCGCCGACGCCTCGCACGAGCTGCGCTCGCCCTTGGCCGCCCTCGCCTTCGGGCTCGAGGTCGCCCACCACCACCCCGAGCTCACCCCGCCCGCGCAGGTCGTCGAGTCCGCCCTGGGCTCGGCCAGGAGGCTGGAGGCGCTGGTGGCCGACCTGCTGGACCTGGCCACGCTGGACGCCGGCGCAGTGGCGGAGCCGACCCAGGTGCCCCTGCGCGACGTGATGGCGCAGGCCTTGTCCGACCTCCCCACGCCCGGCCACGTGACGCTCGTGCCGCCCGCCGACCTCGATCTCGAGTGCGAGGTGCTGGCCGTGGCCGGACTGCTCGCCCGGGCGCTGCACAACGTGGTCGCCAACGCGCTGCGGCACGCCACCCGCGCCGTCGAGATCACCGTGTCGCTCGCCCCGGGCCGCACCTCCGACACCGTCACCATCGACGTCGACGACGACGGACCGGGCATCGCACCGGCGGACCGGACTCGCGTCCTCGGCCGCTTCACCCGGCTCGACGACGCCCGGGCCCGCGACACCGGGGGTTCCGGCCTCGGACTGGCCATCGCCCGCGACGCGGTGGCGGTCGGCGGCGGCAGCCTGACCATCCTCGACCGCCCCGGGGGCGGACCGGGCTGCCGGGTGCGCCTCACGCTGCGTGGTCGCGCTCCTGGCGGGCCGGTAGGAGACCGAACCTGACAGACCGGTCAGGCTCGGTCAGGGCCAGGTCAGGGAGCCACCCGACCATCGGGGCATGTCGACCTCGACGCCCTCGCGCACTGCGCCGCACCCGCTTCGACCGGGTCTTCGACCGAACCTGCGACCGAGCCTGCGACGCGGCTCTCGTCCGAGCGCCCGGCGGCTGCGCCCCGGCGCGGACGTCGTGGTCCCCCTCGTCGCGGCGGGGATCCTGGCCACGGTGTACACGGTCCTGGCACTGCGCCAGCACGAGATGCTGATGACCTCGGGCTACGACCTCGGCATCTTCGTCCAGGAAGTCCGCTCCTACGCCTTGGGCCACCTGCCCGTCTCGACCCTGAAGGGGCCGGGCTTCCAACTGCTCGGCGACCACTTCTCCCCCGCCGTCGCCGTCCTCGCACCGTTCTACCGCCTCTTCCCGTGCGCGCAGACGCTCCTGGTCGCCCAGGCGCTGCTGCTGGCGCTGGGTGTGATGCCCCTGACGGCGTGGGCACACCGGTGCTGCGGCATCTGGACGGCGATCGCGGTCGCGGTCGTCTACGGGTTGTCGTGGGAGCTGGCCGAGGCCGTCGGGTTCGACTTCCACGAGGTCGCCCTGGCCGTACCGCTCCTGGCCTGGTCGTTGAGCGCCCTGGGGCAGGACCGGCTGACCGCCGCCGTCTGGTACGCCGTGCCCCTGGTGCTGGTCAAGGAGGATCTGGGCCTCACCGTTGCCGTCATCGGGGCGCTGGTCGCCTGGCGCGGCAACCGGATCCTGGGCGCGGCCGCCGCCCTCGGCGGCGTCACCGCGACCCTGGTCGAGACCTTCGTCGTGATCCCCGCCTACAACGCGTCGGGCACGAACCCCTACAGCGGGCAGATCTCGATCGGAGCAGGCCCGTGGCATCAGCTCGCGGGCGTGCTGGGCTCGGAACCCAAGCTCAGCACCTTGTTCCTGCTCGTCGCTCCCACGGCGTTCCTGGCGCTGCGCTCGCCGCTGTGCCTGGTCGCCGTACCGACGTTGACCTGGCGATTCCTGGCCGACAACCCCGCCTACTGGGGCACCGGCTACCACTACAGCGCCGTCCTCGCACCCGTCGCGGTGGCCGCCATGGTCGACGCGCTCTCGCGCAGGCCTCCCGGTGCTCGGTGGCTGCCGTGCTCGGTGGCGGTGGCAGTGACGGTGGTTCTCGTGGGCTCGCATCCCCTCTCACGGCTCTGGCAGCCATCGCTGTGGGAGGAGTCTCCTCGGGTCGCCGCCGCCCATCGGCTGCTCGCACGCATCCCCGACGACGCCACGGTGAGCGCCTCGAACTGGCTGGCGCCCCAGCTGACCAGCCGCGACGACGTCAGCCTGTTCGCAGGCACCGACCTGGACCGGCCGCGCCCGGAATGGATCGTCGTCGACACCGGCTCGCCGTTGACGTTCCCGATCGGCCCCGCCGAGCAGATCCGCGCCCTCGACGCGGCCCGGCGCGACGGGTACCGCCTCCTCGCCGAGGACCAGGGGGTCTACCTCCTGCGGGCGGCGCCGTGACGCGGGCTTGATCCACGAAGTGACGCTGGAGGAGGAACTCGGTGGGTACGCCGCCAGGGCCCGGACAGCACCCGGTCAGGCGCGTGGTCCGGGAGCCCGCACCAGCAGCGCCACGCACTCGACGTGGTGCGTCATCGGGAAGGAGTATCGGGGCCCGAGCGTGGCCCCGATCGTTTGCGATCAGCTGCTCCGATCGACTAAAAAGGTACTCTGACCTGCGGAGATGTCACCTTCAGGTCGTGCCGTGGGCTGCACCCGCTTGCGGGTCAGCGATTTTCAAAGTGCGCCCAAACCGCGCCCTCGCGCGCACAGGCACAATCGGCCGCATTCGATCGCCCGTCACGTCTCGCCGCGAGCGCGGGCTTCGAGGTACTGGTCCACGACGACGGCAGGGATCCGGCCGCGGCCGGAGACGGCAATGCCGGCGTACGCAGCCCAGCGCCGTACATCTGCGGGAGTCGGTGGCGCAGGCGCGAGTGGCGGCGCGGTTTCAAGACCGCGTACGACAAGATCCCCGACCACCGCCTCCGACAACCCGACGCGCGCCGCCGCGAGGAAGCGGTACGTCCACTCCTGAGCGAGTTTGCGGGTCTCGCAGAAGACGATCGGCACGGTCGGGAACCGGATCTGGCACTCGGCGATCCCGTCGGCCACGACGCTGGGCCGAACGTGGTCGAGTTTGAAGACCTGCGAGTAGCGCTCCTCGACGACCACTGCCGCCCGCGGGATCGCGGCCAGTTCGGTCAGCTGGAACTTCAGCTTGCCGGTCGTCAGTGAGGTGACGAGGTCAGCCAGGGACTTGCGCTCGACGCTTGCCTGGAGCACCCCGTCGACGACGAGTCCGTAGTCGCCGGCGCGCAGCGGCGTGCATCGGGTCGTGGCCTGCCGGTCGGCGAAGGTGAACGGGTAGCGCTCGCGGATGTCTACGGCGATCTCCAGGTCGGCGACGCCGCTGGCGCGGGCACCCGGCAGGGACACCGCGGGGCGCGCTTGTTTGGCGGTGCGGGCGGTCTGCCAGAAGATCATCTGGCGTCCGCGGGCGTTGGTGATGACGATCTGGGAGCGGTTCTCCCGGCCCCGGGCGAGGACGAGGTCGATAGCAGCGCCGCGTCGGACGCAAGACCGCACGGGCACTCGCTCGATGATCTCGGCGTCGTCCGGCCACTCCTCGACGCGGTGACAGTAGACCTTGCCAGTGCGCGGCCAGGTGTCCTTGGCCTTGAGGATGATCCCTGCACCAAGCGGGATTCGCAGGAGGTAGGGCAGCGTCGACCCGGGCTCGGTGTTCCTGGCGATGACGAAGTCCTCGGACATGGCTACAACTTCCCCGCAGTCACGAGTCGATCGATCGAGTTCTCGGCGTCAGGGAGGTCGAGCAGTAGCGCGCGGTCCTCCTTGATGGCGGCGACCATGGCCCGCAACCGCTGCCGGTCCTTCTTGGTGAGTTCAACGTCGCGGAAGTCGCGAGCCGCAATGAGGCCGGCCAATACGACGAAGTCGCGGCGATGGCGACCGAGTCCGGGGTCGCTGACGTTGCTCAGGGCCGCTGCCTTTCCCACCAGAGCGCCGACCAGGTTGGGGCGGCGTACGGATCCCTCGCGGCCAGCGACCGTCACGGCGACGGTCTCGCTGCGCTGGAGCGCCTGGGTCCCGCCAGCGGTCGGGAGGGTCGGACTGCCGGTAACGCCTTGGCGGAGGCTCGCGCGCTCGCCGATCCCCTCGGGAAGCAGGACGTCGATGGAGGCATCGCCACGAACCCAGCGATGCTGGAGACCCTCGGCGGAGATGCCATCTGACTCGAACCCGATGTCCGTGAGCACGCCGGTGAAGGTGGCGAGCATGCCGGGATCTGCGCGGACGTCGATGACAGTGTCGGCGTCGTTCGTCGGACGGACCGGGAATTGACCTCGTTCGGCGCAGTGCAGGTGGACGAGCTGTCCACCGATGAGCGTCCAGCCGTCCGCCAACCTTACGTGCAGGTCGAGGAGGCCGAGCCAGGAGGCGGTCTGTTCCGGCGGCATGGCGGGCAGGACGATCACCGGGCCGCGTCCTTCCACTCCATGGCGAGGTCGTGCACGAGTTCAACCGCGCGGGCCTCCTCGCGCGGTCCGCGGTGTTCGGCGAGGTCGGCCGCAAGCCGGAGTCGTGAGTTCGGGAACGGGTTCTGCGCGTCCGGGATGACGTGGAGTACGACGTTGGCGTCGCGGTCGGACTCGACGAGGAGGTAGTCCTTGACGACTCCGGCGACCTGCGACTCCTCGAGGTAGCCCTCGACGTCGGCCGAGGCGATGCCGCTCGCGCCCAGGTCGACCAGCGAGGACCATCTCGGATCGGCCTGCAGGTCGGCGAGGTCTGCGGGCGCCGCCCGGAGTTGTCGGCGCTCGGCCCTGTTGCGGAACATCGAGCGGAGGGAGGCCGCCAGTTCCTTCACGGATTCCTCGCCGTCGGGTCGAGCGACGGCCATCTCAAGCAGGCGGCCCAACTGCTTGCGAGCGCGCGAGACTGCCGCGGATCCGCTCGGGCGCACAGCATCGCGGTCGTGCTCCGAGACTTCGATGAGTGCCCACGCGGAGCGGGCCGAATAGGGACGGCCTGCCTTGCTTCGCTCCTGCACGTGCAGAAGCGATCGCTCATCGACGACCCACTGGGCACCGATCCGCTCGGCGACCAAGGAGCCGTCCGCGATGCGCTGGTGGATCCTGGGCACGCTAACGCCGAGCCGCTGTGCGGCTTGAGCGACGCTGATCGACCCCATGCGCACAATCATAGAAGTCTTTCAAGGATTGTGAAGCCTCCTGGGTCATAGCCCGAGGTCTTTGCTGGAACTGAACTCGAGCGCGTCGACCGGGCGGATGTAGCGGTTGAAGAGGACCGAGAGATCCCCGGGGCCCACGCGGCCCCGCTGGCGGCGGTGATCCGTTGGGACTCCTGGTCGGTCAAACCTCGCCGGGGCCGGGGAGCGGGGCCCGACAGCCAGGGCATGACAGCGGCGAGATCCGACGCGTCCTTCGGGGCGACGGGATGAGTGGGCTCCGCGAGGGGCTGCGTTGCGTTCGTAGGCACCGGCAGTTCCTACAGTCACCTCACAATGTCGGCCGGTCGGCATGCATTGCGCCCAAAGTGCGCCCTAAGCCTCGATTTTCGAGGTCAGCACCGACACCGCGATTTGCATCACTGCAGGTCAGATCCGGTTTTCGTCAGCAGAGCGACGCACTCCACATGATGTGTCATCGGGAACAGGTCGAGGGCCCGCAGGTGCGTGAGCACGTATCCGGCATCGGCGAAGTAGGCGACGTCGCGGGCCAGCGCGGCCGGGTCGCAGGCCACGTACACCACCCGTGAGGGACGACGCTGTGCCACTGCCGCCACGACCGCGCGCTTGGCTCCCTGGCGGGGCGGGTCGAGCACGACCAGGTCGACCGGGTCGGTGAGCAGTGAGCCGCGGGGCCGTTCGAGCACGCGGCGCACGTCGCCGGCCACCACCTGGGTGCGGGCCGGCACGTCCGCCAGGTTGGTGCGGGCGTGGCCGCAGGCGCGTTGGTCACCCTCGACCAGACCGACCGCCCCGAACTCCCCCACCGCTTCGGCCAGGAAACGGGCGAACAGTCCGACCCCGCCGTAGAGGTCGAGCACCCGCTCGCCGGACCGTGGCGCGCCGAACGACATCACGGTGTCGACCAGCGCCTCCGCAGCACCCGGGTGCACCTGCCAGAAGCCGTCGTCGGCCACCTCGAAGCGCACCCCGCGCACCGTGGGATCGGGCGGGTGGTGGGCGTCGATGAGGCAGTCGTCGACCTCCACGACCTCGTGGGAGCGATGCTTGCGCATGCCGCGGCGTCCACCCCCCAGGTCGACGTAGCGCTGCTTGGTGCGCCACCGCAGCCCTCGAGCAACCTCGGGCGTATCGCCTGGCACGGCCTCGACCTCGACGTCCCACTCCAGGTCGGCCAGCCGCTGCAACTGCTCCCGCACGACCGACGCCTTGAGCCGACGCTGCGCCGCGAGGTCGACGTGCTGGAAGTCGCAGCCGCCGCAGGCGTGCGGCCCGGAGTACGGGCACGGCGCCTGCACGCGGTCGGGCGAGGCCTCGAGCACCTCGACGGCGTCGCCGCGCCAGAACCGATCGCCCTCGGCGCCCTCGGTGATCTCGACGACCACTCGCTCGCCAGGCAGTGCATGCCGCACGAACACCACCGGACCCTCGCTCGGGCGCAGCACGCAGTGCCCGCCGTGGGCGACCGGACCGACCACGCCCTCCCACCGCAACGAGTCGGTCACCGGCGGCGGCCGACGCGGTCGTCCTCGCGGCGCAGCCGGCCCGTGCGCAGGTCGCCGGCGCGGGTGCGCAGATCCTCACGCATGCGACGCTCGCGGGCCGCCTCCGAGGACGCGAGCTGGTAGGGCACCGAGATGACCATGACGCCGGGGGTGAACAGCAGGCGGCCCTTGAGGCGCAGGGCGGTCTGGTTGTGCAGCAGCTGCTCCCACCAGCGACCCACGACGTACTCGGGGATGTAGACCGCGACGACACCGCGCGGGCTGGCCTTCCGGATCTCCGTGGCGTACTGCACGATCGGCCGCACCAGCTCGCGGTAGGGCGAGTGCAGCATCTTCAGCGGGATGTCGATGTTGCGGTCGTCCCACTCCTTGACCAGCGCGTTGGTCGACGCGGGGTCGGTGGCGACGTACACGCCCTCCAGCGCATTGGGGCGGGTCGCCTTGGCGAACGCGAGCGCCCGCAGCGTGGGCTTGTGCAGCTTCGAGACGAGGACGATCGCGTGCACCCGCGTCGGGAGCACCTTGTCCTCCTCGTCGGCGGCGAGCTCCTCGGCGACGCGGTCGTAGTGGTGTCGGATGCCGTTCATCAGCACGAAGAACACCGCCATGGCCAGCAGCGTGATCCAGGCGCCGGCCAGGAACTTGGTGATGAGGATGATCACCAGCACCACGCCGGTGAAGGAGAGACCGATGGTGTTGATGACGCGCGAACGGTACATCCGCCGCCGAGCAGCCGCGTTGCGCTCGGTCCTCAGCTCGCGGGTCCAGTGCCGGATCATGCCGAGCTGGCTGAGGTTGAACGACACGAAGACGCCGACGATGTAGAGCTGGATCAGTCGCGTGGTCTCGGCGTCGAAGACCCAGATGAGGATGCACGCCATGACGGCGAGGAACACGATGCCGTTGGAGTAGGCGAGCCGGTCGCCGCGCGAGCCCAGGGCACGCGGGGCGAGCCCGTCGCGGGCGAGGATCGAGCCGAGCACCGGGAAGCCGTTGAACGCCGTGTTGGCGGCCAGCACCAAGATCACGCCGGTGATCGAGACCGTGAGGTAGAAGCCGGGCGAGAAGTCGTGGAAGACGCCCCGGGCGATCTGCGAGATCACCGTGTGCTGGTCGTAGGTGTCGCCCACCGGAACGCCGTTGTCGAGCAGGCGTCCCTGGTCAGCCGGGTCGACCATCCGCACGCCCATCTCCCGCGCGAGGGCGATGACGCTGACCATCATGGTGATGGCGATCAGCGCCAGCAGCAACAGCGTCGTGGCGGCGTTCTTCGACTTGGGCCGCTTGAAGGCGGGCACGCCGTTCGAGATGGCTTCGACGCCGGTCAGGGCGGCACAGCCCGACGAGAACGCCCGCGCGAGCAGGAACAGCAGCCCGAAGGTGGTCAGTGCCCCCTCGTAGCGGTCGTCGGGGACGATCGTCAGCTTCGCCGACTCGGCCGCCGGCAGATTGCCGGAGAGCATCTCGACGAGACCGAACGCCACCATCGCGAAGATCGCGACCATGAACAGATAGGTCGGCACCGCGAAGAAGCCGCCGGACTCGCGGATGCCGCGCAGGTTCATCGCCGTGAGCAGCAGCACCAGCACGATCGCGAACGTCGCCTCGTGACCGCTGAGCGGTCCGATCGCCGATGCGGCGTACTGGGCCCCGGAGGAGATCGAGACCGCCACGGTCAGGATGTAGTCGACCAGCAGGGCGCTCGCGACCGTGGTACCCGCCGTCCGGCCGAGATTGACGGTGGCGACCTCGTAGTCGCCGCCGCCGGAGGGGTAGGCGTGCACGGTCTGCCGGTAGGAGGCGATGACGGCCGCCATGACCACCGCCACCGCGAGCGCGATCTTCCACGACCAGACGTACATGCTGGCCCCGGCCAGCGACAGCATGATGAAGACCTCGTCGGGGGCGTACGCGACCGACGACAGCGCATCGCTGGCGAACACCGGCAGCGCGATGCGCTTGGGGAGGAGGGTCTCCCCCAGCTGACTGCTCCGCAGCTTGCGCCCGAGCAGGATGCGCTTCGAGACGTCACCGACACCCACGTCTGGGAAGGCTACGGCACGCCACGCCCGGTTGGTGACCCCACGTCGAGGCGCGCCGAGAGGGATGCGGCTACCGTGAACCCGTGCACGTCGTGATCATGGGCTGCGGACGCGTGGGCTCCACGCTGGCCCGCAGCCTCGAGGACCGCAACCACACCGTGTCGATCATCGACAGCGAGCCCGACGCCTTCCGCCGCCTCGGGCCAGGCTTCAACGGTGACAAGGTCGCCGGGGTCGGCTTCGACCAGGAGGTGCTGGAGAAGGCGGGCATTCGTCGGGCCGATGCCTTCGCGGCGGTCTCCAGCGGAGACAACTCCAACATCATCGCCGCCCGCGTGGCCCGCGAGACCTTCGGCATCAGCCAGGTCGTGGCGCGCATCTACGACCCCGGCCGAGCCGAGGTCTACCAGCGGCTGGGCATCACGACCGTCGCCACGGTCAAGTGGACCTCCGACCAGGTGCTGCGGCGGATCCTGCCCGCAGGCGCGGAGCCCGACTTCCGCGACCCCAGCGGCACCATCCGCGTCGACCACATCAGGGTGCCGGACGCCTGGGTCGGCCAGCGCACCATCGACCTCCAGCGGCGCAGCAAGTCGCGCATCGCCTGGATCGACCGGCTGGGCGAGGGCATGCTGCCCAACCGCGAGACCATCCTCCAGGAGGGCGACATGCTGCACCTGGTCATCCGCGAGGACCGCGCCTCGCACACGTTCTCCGTGCTCGACGCCGGACCCCAGGAGGCCTGATGCGCGTCGCCATCGCCGGGGCCGGCGCCGTCGGCCGCTCCATCGCCCGCGAGCTCATCGGCAACGGGCACGAGGTGCTGCTGATCGACAAGAACGCCGACTCCATCAAACCCGAGCGGGTGCCGGACGCCGAGTGGTTGCTCGCCGACTGCTGTGAGATGTCGTCGCTGGAGGAAGCCCGGCTGGAGGACTGCGACGTGCTCATCTCCGCCACCGGCGACGACAAGGCGAACCTCGTCGCCTCGCTGTTGGCCAAGACCGAGTTCGGCGTGCCGCGCACCGTCGGCCGGGTCAATCACCCCAACAACGAGTGGCTCTTCAGCGAGGCATGGGGAGTCGACGTCAACGTCTCGACGCCGCGCATCATGTCGGCCCTGGTCGAGGAGGCCGTGGCCGTCGGCGACATCGTGCGGCTCTTCACCTTCCGCCAGGGCAACGCCAACCTCGTCGAGATCACGCTGCCCGACGACTCCCCCTTCGTCGGCAAGCCCAGCGGGCTCATCCCGCTGCCCGGCAACTGCGCCCTCGTCACGATCCTGCGTGACGGTCAGGTCTACGTGCCCGACCCCGAGCAGCCGGTCGAGGCCCACGACGAGCTGCTCCTCGTCGTCCCGGAGGAGCAGGAGGACGCCGTCGAGCGCCTGCTGGCGCCCTCCATGCACCCCGAGAAGACCGAGTAGCCGGCGGAGCCGGGGTATCCCGGGGAGCCCGGCGAGCTCACGCCTGACGCGGTTCGATGGGCGTCGCGTCGCGGGCCAGCACCCACACCATCACCGACCACGAGACGGCGCGCACCGCCCAGCCGACGCCGACGCGGAGCACGCCCAAGATCGCGATGGCGACGTCCTTGTCGAGCGCCCCCGAGTGGCCCAGGATCCACACGGGCGCCTGAAGGCACACGTTGATCGCTCCGGGGGCCAGGAACAGCCAGGTGAGCCGGGTGCACAGCCGCACGATCTGCGGGTCGTCGTGCCACGCGAGGGGATCCTCCGAGGCGTTGCCGACCATGAAGCCGACCATCGGCCAGCGCACCAGGCAGGTGATCGCGAGGACGAGCGAGTAGCCGGTCGACCAGAGGATGCCGGGGAGGAAGAACGCCAGCGCCTGGTCGCTCTCCGACCCGCCACCGGCGCCCGCGAGGCGGATGAACACCCAGCCGATCGCGATGCCGAACACCGCGTTCATCGCGAACTGGAGCGTCTGGCGCTGCACCAGCCGCAGCACCACCGCCACGGCCGCGGCACCGCCGGCCGCGATCAGCGTGGTGCGCAGATCCTTCGTGACCAGGTAGGTCACCGTGAAGACGATGCCGGGAATCGCGGCCTCGACCATGCCGCGGCGTCCGCCCAGGGACGCCGCCATCTGCCGGCGGACCAGCGCCTCGACGGTGTCGACCGTGATCGGGGCGCCCGACGTGCTCGCGGAGGTCACGACGGGATCAGCTCGTAGCGAGGGTTGAACATGATGCGACGGTCCTCGTGCAGCCCGATGCGCCCCTCGACCGATATCGAGACGCCCGGGTCGATGCCGACGATGCGTCGACGCCCGAGCCACACCAGCGTGATGGAGCCCGACCCGTCGTAGAGCTCCGCCTCGAGCGACGGAACCCCGCCACGCGGCGTGAGCGTCACGGTGCGCAGGGTGCCGCGCAGCCGCACCACCTCGCGGTCCTGCGCCTCGGCGATCTTGTCGCGGCCGGGCTGGACGTAGGTCTTGAGCAGGTCGCGCGACTCCTGGTCCTGCGCATTCGCCCACCGCGAGATGCTCCGGCGCAGCCGGCTCTTCTCACGGGGCTTGTCGGACACGGGGCTCAGGGTAGTGGGCTCGGCCTGAGCGCGTCAGGAGACCGGGCGCGCGCCGTCGGGCAGGATCACGGGCAGCGCCTCGCCGACCGGCATCGCACCGGTGCCGCGGCTGACGACGACCGCGCCGAGCAGGTTCTCCCACCCCTCGACGGCATCGCCGCCCTGGGCGGGGGCGCCGATGAAGGTGGCGCGCAGGAGCCAGCGGGGGCCGTTGACACCCACGATGCGCGAGGCCTGTGCGCCGGTCGTGCCGTCCGGCAGCTGGCGGGTCACCTGACACTCGAGCTCGGTGCCGAAGCGGCCCTCGGCCTCGGTGGCGGTGCCGCCGCGCTGGGCCATGTCGGCTGCGATCTGGGGGCGCACCTCGCTCCAGAGGTCGCCACCGCGGGGCGCTGCGAAGGCACGTAGCTCGAGGGCGCCGTCCGGGCCGGCCAGGATGACGGCCTGCACCTCGCCGGTGCTGTCGTCGACCTGGATGCGCAGTTCGATGCCCTGCGCGGGCGTGATGAGCAACGAACCGAGGTCGACCCGCTGGCCGCCCTCGGGGAGTGCGGGTGCGTCGTCGATGTCGAAGGGGCCGTCGGTCAGGCCGGGCGCCTGCGCCGACTCGACCTCCTCGGCAGCGGCGTCGGTCGGGCTGGCGGACTTGCGGCGGAACTTCACTGATCTCCTCGATCCTCGGACGGATGGTCGGCGAAGCCGCCCGTAGAACCGTAACCCCCGACACCGCGGTCGGAGTCCGGCAGCACCTCGACCTCGACGAACCGGACCTGCTCGACGCGCTGCACCACCAACTGCGCGACCCGGTCGCCACGGCGCAGCTCGACCGGCTCGCGCGGGTCGAGATTGACCAGCAGCACCTTGACCTCGCCCCGATAGCCGGCGTCGACGGTGCCGGGGGTGTTGACGATCGACACACCGTGCCGGGCCGCCAGGCCCGAGCGGGGGTGGATCAGCCCGACGTACCCGCGCGGCAGCGCCAGCGCGAGGCCGGTGGGCACCAGCGCGCGCTCCCCCGGCTCCAGCCGGACGTCGACGGCGGCGACCAGGTCGGCGCCGGCGTCGCCGGGGTGCGCGTAGGCGGGCGGCGGCAGATCGGGATCGAGCCGGACGATCTCGACGGCGAGGGGGTCGGGGGTCGGCTGACTCACCCGGGCAACGCTACGCCCCGCCGGGGGTGGGAGGATGCCGCCCGTGCCGTCGTCGACCCCCGCGTACCACGAGCGGCTCTGGGTGCCGCTGCGATGGTGGGTCCAGGGCACGATGCTCGTCGCCAGCCTCTGGCTGGCCATGGTCGTGGCGGTACCCGGACCGCTCGCCTGGGTGCTCACGGCGGCCGCCCTCGGCCTCATGGCGCTGCTGTTCCTCAGCTACGGCTCCGCGGCCGTGACCCTCTCCGACGGCGTGCTCCACGCCGGGCGCGCGCAGATCGAGGTGCGCCATCTCGGCGAGGCCACGGCACTCGACGAGGACGCCGCACGCCGTGCCGCCGGCGTCGAGGCCGACGCCCGCGCCTTCTTGCTGCTGCGGCCCTACCGCAAGCGCGCCCTGATGGTGGAGATCGCGGACCCCGCCGACCCGGCGCCCTACTGGCTGATCAGCTCACGCCGCCCGCAGGCGATCGTCGAGGCGCTGCGCGCCAACACCTGACGGGCCATGATCTAGGGTCGAGCCATGGCGAAGAACAAGGCTCCCGGTCAGGGCGGCGCGAAGGTCTGGTCGGCGATGTCGTTGGTCTCGGCCCTCGGCGCGGCCGCGGTCGCGCGCAAGGCGCTGAACACCGGCTGGAAGACCGCCACCAAGCGCAACCCGCCCGACAACCCGGCCGACCCCGACGTCGAGATGTGGGAGGCCGTGTCGTGGGCCATGGCGACCGGCGCCGGCGTGGCGCTGGCGCGGATGATCGCCCAGCGCCGGGCCGCGGAGTACTTCGTCAAGTCGACAGGCCACCTGCCGCCCGCCTTGCAGAAGGACGGCAAGTAGCCCGTCGGTGATGCTCAGGCGCAGTCGACGCAGATGAGCTTCTTGGCGTCGGCGAGCGCCGAGCGGTGGTGCACGAGGAAGCAGCTCATGCAGGTGAACTCGTCGGACTGCTTGGGCTTGACCTCGACGGCGAGCTCTTCGTGGGAGAGGTCGGCTCCGGGGAGCTCGAAGGACTCTGCAGCCTCGACCTCGTCCTCGTCGACCTTGCCCGAGTTCTTGTCGTGCCGGCGCGCCTTCAGCTCCTCGATGCTCTCCTCACTGGAGTCGTCATCGTTCTTGCGCGGTGCGTCGTAGTCGGTCGCCATCGTTCACTCCCCTCTTTCACGTCGTCTGGCTCGGTGGACCGGTCCACCCCCGACGGGTGAACTGCTGGTCGGCGCCACAGTGTGCACCATGGATCCCGAGCCGTGTACACCGCCTCCGGCGGCAGCAGACGAACACCACCCCCTCGCTGCGTATTCCGGGTTCGACCGATCCAATCGGCGGTGCGGAAAGTGCCTGCTCAGCCCGTGAATCCGGCGTTCTCGGCGGCCGTCTGGAGCGCGTCGATCGTGTGAGCAGGAGCACACACGAGCAGGTCACGACCCGACGCCCCGCGGCGCAGTCGCCACCTCGCTCCGGCCCCCTCGGCCACGAGTGTGGCAGCGGCGTGGTCCCAGAGGTTGACGCCCTCCTCGACGTAACCGTCCAACGCGCCGGCGGCGACCAGGCACACGTCGAGGGCACACGAACCCAACCGCCGGATGTCGCGCACCCGCGGCAGCAGCGCCGCGACGGCGGCGCCCTGCCGCGCCCGCACGTCGCTGTCGTAGGAGAACCCGGTGCCCACCAGCAACTGACCCAGCGGACGCGGCTCCTCGGCGACGCGCAGTCGCACGCCGTCGCGGGTCGAGACGGGTCCGCCCGGTCCGCGCAGTCCCGCCCACGCCACGTCGTGGGCGACGTCGAGCACGACGCCGGCGATCGTCGTCCACCCCTCGTCCCCCGACGTCGGCGCAGACGCCCGCGTCTGGGCCGCGATCGACACCGCGTACTGCGGGAGGCCGTAGAGGAAGTTGACGGTGCCGTCGATCGGGTCGACGACCCAACGCACCCCGGAGGTGCCCGGCTCGTCGTCGCCCTCCTCACCCAGCAGCGCGTCGTCGGGTCGCGCGGCCCGTAGCCGCTCCCGGATCAACCGCTCACTGGCGCGGTCGGCCTCGGTGACGACGTCGGTGGCACTGCTCTTGGTGGCCGCCACCGCCACGACGCCCTCACGGCGGGAGCGCACCAGCGCGCCGGCCTCGCGGGCCACCTCGAGCGCGAGGTCGAGCAGGTTCTGTGGATCGGGTGCGGGGCCGGTCACGCGTCGCGCCCGCACAGCGCGGGCCGCTGCCCGCCCTCGGCTCGCGGGTTGGCGCAACAGTCGACTGGGCAGACGTCCCAGAGTGCCCCGATCTCGCCCTCGGCCACCCGGGCCACCTCCTCGCCCCGCTCGACCGCCGCACGCTCCAGCAGCAGGTCGCGCACCATGGCGACGAAGCGGGGGTCGGTGCCCGCCGTGGCCGCCCGGGCCGCCGGGAGGCCGACGCGCTCGCAGGTCTCCAGCGCCTCGGTGTCGAGGTCGTACACGACCTCCATGTGGTCGGAGACGAAGCCCACCGGCACGATCACGACCGACTCGGTGCCCGAGGTGGCGAGCTGCTCGAGATGGTCGTTCACGTCGGGCTCGAGCCACGGCACCTGCGGCGGTCCGGAGCGGGAGCAGTAGACGAGGTCGTGCCGGTGATCGACGCCGGTCTCGGCCGCGACCTTGGCGCTCACCGCGCGGGCGATGTCGAGATGCTGGGCGACGTACCCGCTGCCCTGCTCCCACTCGCGCCCCGGATCACCGCTGGTGGCGCTCATCGAGGTCGGGATCGAGTGCGTGACGAAGACCAGTCGGGCGGCCTCACGCACCGCCTCGGGCAGCTGCTGGAGCGCGGCCAGCACCGCATCGCTCACGGGCTCGACGAACCCGGGGTGGTTGAAGTAATGGCGCAGCTTGTCCAGCCGCAGCGGGGCGGCTGCTGGGCCGGCGTCGCCGCCGAGCGGTGCCAAGGCGTCGTAGAGGTTCTCGCGGTACTGCCGGCAGCTCGACCACGAGCTGTAGGCGCTGGTGACGAAGCAGGCGGCGCGCGTGACGCCGTCCTCGGCCATCTGCGCCACGGTGCCGGCCAGGTAGGGATCCCAGTTGCGGTTGCCCCAGTAGACCGGCAGGTCGATGCCCGCGCCTTCGAGATCGTGGCGGATCTCGGCCAGCAGCGCCCGGCACTGGTCGTTGATCGGCGAGCGCCCGCCGAAGAGGTGGTAGTGCTCGCCCACCTCCTCCAGTCGCTCGCGCGGGATGCCGCGCCCGCGAGTGACGTTCTCGAGGAACGGGAGGACGTCGTCGGGGCCCTCGGGCCCGCCGAACGAGACCAGGAGCAGCGCGTCGTAGGGCCGAACATCGGGGGTCGCCATGGCCCTCATCCTAGGAACGGGCGGGCTCACCCTCGCAGGCCGCGTGTGCGAACCGGATGACGGCCCGGCCACCGCCCTCGTATCGCTCCTGGGCCAGGGTGCCGCGATGGTGTGAGACCACGAGCTCGACCATGCGGCTGATGTTCTTCGTCCGGGTGCTCACGTGCGCCATCGACACCTCCACCGCGACGACCGCCTCGGCGTCGGTGACCTCGGTCGTCACCGTGACCGAGCGGTCGCTGGTCGCGACGGCAGCGAGCAGCATCTCGCCGAACACGCGGTCGAGTTGCAAGGTGTGCCCGGTCACCACGCACGGCTCGGACGACAGCCGTCGCCGCTCCAGCAGGACGCCGCGGCGCGCGGCGCTCGGCGAGACCGACGCGAGGATCTGGTCGAGTAGCGAGTCGATGTCGACTTGGCCGGCGCGGTCACTGCCGTCACGGCGCAGCATCGAGGAGGCGAAGGCCATGTCGTCGACGAGGCGGGTGAGCCGGTCGACACCGCGTTGGAGGCCGTCGAGACCGGGGCGGCTGGCGCCGGGATCGGCGCGCGCCTCGGCGTCGAGCAGCTCGAGGTTCGCGGCCGCGATGGCCACGGGTGTGCGCAGGTCGTGCCCGACCATCGCCGCCACCTCGACCGCGTAGTCGTGCACCCGGGCCAGCTCGGCGATCTCGGCCGAGTACAGCACCGCGCGCGCGGCGGCGCTCCCGATCCGCGCGGCGTTGGCGTCGGTGACGAGCGATCCCGTGCCGGCGGCCCCCGAGGCCTCGGGGTGGGTGCGCGCCAGCAGCACTCCCAGTTGGTGGCCACCGGTCACGAGCGGCACCAGGCGCAGATGACCACCACCGCGGGAGCGGGCGATCCGTGCCAGCTCCTCGCGCACGGTCGGGGCGAGGTCGGGTGCGTGTGCCAGTACCTCGGCCGCGATGCCGGCGTCCAGGGCCGAGGGCGGCATCTCGGTGCGACTGGCCACGTGCTGGTGCGGCTGGGGCCAGTCGACGACGGCCCAGGCGTCGTCGGCGTCGAGGGCGTCGAGCACGGTGGGCAGCACGACCTCCCAGGTGAGGCCCTGCTGTACCCGTTCCCACAGCTCGCGCTCACCGGTGGAGAGAGCTTCGAGGGCATGCCGGTCGTGCGCGCCTTGCAGCGCGGCCGACATGGCCGCACCCAGTTGGCGCACGCAGGCATCGAGGGCCGTGAGCTCGCGGCCCTCGGGGTGGGGCGACGCCGACGGGTGTGCGCACACCAGCGCCCCCATGAGTCCGCCGCGGGCGTCGCGCGCGGAGGCGAGGATGAGGTCGTCGGCCCGCCCGACGCCAGCCCAGAGGTCGGGCGGCACGTCTTCGGCGCGCAGGCGCCACATGGCGCTGCCGACCCGCTCGGCGCGTCTCATGTAGGAGATGACGCCGGACGCGGAGAGCGTCGTGCCGATCAGTGTCTCCACCACCTCGGGGTCGCCCCACCCGCTGACGAAGCGGATGTCGTCGAGGTTCTCCATCGCCGCGACGGCGCACCAGGCGGTGCCGCCCAGCTCCACCGCGCCACGCGACACCTCTCGCAGCGTCGTCAAGACGGCTTCGTTGCTCCACGCGTCGACGAACACGCGCTCGAGTGCCAACACCCCCTGGACCGGGGCGCGGTCGACATCCCCAGGTGACACCTGAGCGAGTCTAGGAGAATCCCCCGCGGGTGGCAGGCCCTTTCACAGGTTCCGGGGCGCAGGAGAGCAGCACCTCACCCGCCCGTGCGGAGCCGCGCCACGGGCGCCTGCCAGCCCCGCCTGAGGGCCAGCAGTCGCCAGACCAGGCACACCGCTGCCCCGACGAGGGCCACGGGCACGAGCGGCAGCCCGTAGCGCTGCCCCAGCACCGCCACCACGGCACCGGCCAGCGCCGGGGTGGCGTACAGCTCACCCCGGAAGATCACCGGCACCCGGCCCGCCAGGACGTCGCGCACCATGCCGCCGCCGATGCCCGTCACCATGCCGAGCAGCGCCGCCGGCAGCGGTCCCAGTCCGTAGTCGACCGCCTTGAGCGCCCCGGCCACGCAGAACGCCGCGAGGCCGCAGGCGTCGAAGACCGCCACCAGGCGCTCCATCCGGCCGAGGGCGGGGTGGTAGAGGAACGTCACCAGACCGGCGGCCACCGGCACCAGCAGGTAGCGCCAGTCGCTGAGGGCGGACGGCGGGGTGGCACCGATCAGCACGTCACGCACGAAGCCGCCACCGAGGCCCGTGACACCGGCCAGCACCAAGACGCCGAACACGTCGAGCTCCTTGCGCACCGCCACGAGGGCGCCCGACAGCGCGAACACGAAGATGCCGACGAGGTCGAGCACGACCAGCAGGCCGGTCAGGTGAGGGGACGCCACGCAGCAGCACGCTACCGAGGTCCGCGGGCCGGAGCCCATGCTGACGTAGGCTCGACCGACAAGGTTCGGGGCCTACGCACGACCCCGACGTGAGCAGGCTGGACGACAAGCCAGGAGGGTGAGCACCGTGGCGCACCTGACCCTCGCGGGCGTGAGCGACGACGGCTCGCGACTGCTGCTGGTCAGCGACGCAGGCGGGGAGTTCACCCTCGACCTCGACGCGCGGCTGCGTGCCGCCTGCCGGGGCGAGACCTCACGACTCGGACAGGTGGAGATGACCATGAGCAGCGCCCTGCGCCCCCGCGACATCCAGACCCGCATCCGCGGCGGGGAGAGCCCGGAGTCGGTGGCCGAGGCCGCTGGAACCACGGTCGAGAAGATCATGCCGTACGCCGGCCCCGTGCTCGCCGAACGCGAGCACATGGCCGAGCGGGCGCAGAAGGGGTCGTTGCGCCGACGGTCCGGCGAGGGAGCGCGCGTGTTGGGCGAGGCGGTGGCCACCCATCTGCGCAGTCTGCACGCCGCGGCGGAGTCCGTGGAGTGGGACGCCTGGCGCCGTGACGACGGCCGCTGGGAGGTCGTCGCAGGGTTCAGTACCCCCGAGCGCACCGGCACCGCGCGGTTCACCTTCGACGTCCCCGGCAACTACGCCCTGGCCGACGAAGACGACGCGCGCTGGCTCGTCGGCGAGCAGGTGGCGGCCCCGGCGCCAGCCCCGCACGACGATCTCGCCCAGGTGCGGCAGCGCCGCGCGGCGGCCACCGACCCCACTCCGGAGCAGCCGGTCGCCGAGCAGCTGACCTTCGAGGAGTCGCTCGGTGCCGACGCTCCGCTCGAGGCCTTCCTCGAGCCGGCACCCGAGCCCGAGCCGGGCGCCGACGCCACCCCCGTCGACCCGGCCGCCGCAGCCACCACCGAGACGGACACCGAGGCCTCCGACCGGTCCGAGGATCCGGTCTCGGAGGAGCCGCAGGTCGAGGCGCCGGCCGCCCGTCGTCCGGTGCGCAAGAGCCGTGGTCGCGCCTCGGTGCCCAGCTGGGACGAGATCATGTTCGGCGGGTCCAAGGACTAGCCCCCTGGACCGGCCCGTTCGCTCCCTCCCCTCCGATGCTTCTGACGGGTAACCTCCGCCCATGACGTACTTCGTGACGGGTGCCACAGGGTTCATCGGACGGCACCTGGTGGAGCAACTGCTCGACCACCGCGAGGGCGAGGTGTTCGTGCTCTGCCGCGCCGGCTCCCTGCCCCGCATGGAGGCGCTCATCCGGCGTTGGGGCAGCGACCGGGTCACCCCCGTCGTCGGTGACCTCGGCGAGCCGGGCCTCGGCGTCGACCCGGTGTGGGTCGAGGAGCACCGCGGCGGCATCGACCACTTCTTCCACCTCGCGGCGATCTACGACATGACCGCCGACGACGCCACCAACGAGGCGATGAACGTGGGCGGCACCCGGGCGGCGGTCGAGCTCGCGGAGGATCTCGAGGTCGGCTGCTTCCACCAGGTGTCGTCGGTGGCGGCCGCGGGCGAGTACCGCGGCCGGTTCGACGAGTCGATGTTCGACGAGGGCCAGAAGCTGCCCTCGCCGTACCACCGCACGAAGTACGAGTCCGAGAGGATCGTGCGCACCGAGCTGACCCGGCCCTGGCGCGTCTATCGTCCGGCGATCGTGGTCGGTGACTCCCAGACCGGAGCCATGGACAAGGTGGACGGGCCCTACTACTTCTTCCCGCTCATGAAGGCCATGCGCGACACCCTGCCGTCGTGGCTGCCGCTGGTCGGCGTCGACCTGGGCGACACCAACGTGGTGCCCGTCGACTACGTCGCCACCGCCATGGACCACATCGCGCACGTGCCCGACCTCGACGGGCGCGCCTTCCACCTGGTCAACCCCGAGCCCCAGCCGGTGGTCGAGCTCATCAACACCTTCTGCACCGCGGCCGGATCCCCGAAGTTCGCCACGCCCATCGACCGCGGCGTCACGGGTGCCGGTCCGCTGGGCCTGGTGCCGCGGGCCTTGCGCCCCTCCACGTACGTGGGGGCGCTGGCCAAGAACACGCTCGTGCAGTCGCTGCTCGACCCTGCCACCAGCCGCTTCGGCGTGCCGGCAGAGGTGCTCGGGCACGTCAACTTCGCCTCGGTCTTCAGCTCGCGTGAGACCGAGAAGGCGCTGGCCGGCTCCGGCATCGGCGTCCCCGACCTGGAGTCCTACGCGCGCACCCTGTGGGGCTACTGGGAGGAGCACCTCGACGACTCCACCGGCCGCGACGCCGACAACGTCGCCGCCCTCACCGGCAAGCACGTCGTCATCACGGGCGCCTCCTCGGGCATCGGTCAGGTGACGGCGCTCAAGGTCGCACAGTGCGGCGGCATCCCGGTGCTCGTGGCCCGCGGCAAGGACAAGCTGGAGGCCACCAAGGCCGACATCGAGGCCCGCGGCGGCACCGCCCACGTCTTCCCGTGCGACCTCTCCGACCTCGAGGCCATCGACGCGCTGTGCGAGCAGCTCATCAGCGAGCTGCCCTCGGTCGACGTCGTCGTCAACAACGCCGGCCGGTCGATCCGCCGGTCGCTCGCGCTCTCGCACGACCGGTTCCACGACTTCGAGCGCACCATGCAGCTCAACTACTTCGGCGCGATCCGCCTGGTGATGGGTCTGCTCCCGGCGATGCGCGACCAAAAGCGCGGCCACGTGGTCAACATCAGCTCGATCGGCGTGCAGACCAACCCACCGCGGTTCTCCGCCTACGTCGCCTCGAAGTCGGCGCTCGACTCGTGGTCGAACGTCGTCGCCTCCGAGCTGGTCGGTGACGGCGTGACCTTCACCGGCATCCACATGCCGCTGGTGCGCACCCCGATGATCGCGCCGACCAAGATCTACGACAAGTTCCCCACCATCTCACCGGCCCAGGCCGCCGACCTGGTCATCAAGGCGATCGTCGAGCGCCCCCACGAGATCAACACCGCGCTCGGCAACGCGGGTGCGATCGCACACACGGTGGCACCGAAGCTGGCGTTCCGGGTGCTCAACATGGCCTACCACGTGTTCCCCGACAGCGCCGCCGCGCGCGGTCAGGCCGCGCAGGGCGGCACCCGGGAGTCGGAGCAGATCATGCTGGCCAAGATCTTCAAGGGCATCCACTGGTAGCCACGGGTCGCGCAGCATCGGTGATCCAACCGCTCCACGAGCCGGGGTAGAGCGCACCTCGCACGCCGGCCACCTCGAGTGCGACCAGGTCGTGGCACGCCGTGACGCCGGACCCGCAGTAGACCGCCACGTCGCTCTGCGGGGTAGCCCCGACGCCGGCGTACAGCTCGCGCAGTTCGCCTTGGTCACGGAAGGTGCCGTCGGGGCGCAGGTTCGCCGAGGTCGGCACGCTCACCGCACCGGGGATGTGCCCCGCCACCGGATCGACGGGCTCCACCTCACCGCGGTACCGCTCCCCCGCGCGGGCGTCGACGAGCACGCCGACGCGCGACACGTCGTCCGCCTCGACGACCGGCATGGCGCCGGGTGCACCGTCGAAGTCCCCGGCGGTGACCGGCGCCTCGCCGCGCTCGACCGTGCCGCCGAGAGCCTGCCATGCCGTCCAACCGCCGTCGAGCAGGCGCACGTCGCGGTGTCCGTAGTGCCGCAGCAGCCACCAGGCGCGCGCGGCGGCGTGCCCAGACCAGTCGTCGTAGACCACGACCGGTCGATCGCGGTCCACGCCCGCGGCGCGCATGCCGGCGAGGAAGGTGTCGGGCGAGGGCAGCGGGTGTCGCCCACCGACGCCCGGCTCCGCGGCCAGCGTGGTGTCGAGGTCGACGTACGCGGCACCGGGGATGTGACCGGCCGCGAAGGCGGTACGCCCGGTCGACTCGGGCGGGGCCCCCAGCCGGTAGCGGACGTCGAGCAACGTCACCGCCCGTGCCGCCACGCGGTCGCGCAGGTCGGAGGCCGTGAGAAGCGGGCCGAAGGTCGGGTCTGCCATGGCCCGATCCTGGCACCATCCGCCAGCCCGGGAGTGCAGGGCGCGAGTGAACATCGTGCGACCGGGTAAGCATCCGGCCATGCGCTATGAGTGGCAGTCCGACGGCACCATCACCCGCGACGGCACGATCGTGGCCCGTGCCGAGAAGTCGTTCTGGCGCGAACGCGCCACCTTGAGCGTCGAGGGCCGCGACTACGAGGTGAGTTCGCACGGGTTCACGGGCGGCACGATCGAGGTGACGCTGGCAGGTGCCGTGCACCGCACCCTCGTCCGGCAGGGGTGGTCGGTCAGTCGCTGGACGGTCACCGGCGGACCCGTCGAGCTCACCGTCGCGCCGGCCGGGTGGCTCACCCAGCGCATGACGGTCAGCGACACGACTCAGACCATCGGCGAGCTCGCCACGTCGTCCTTCTTCAGCCGGCGGCCCGTGTTCGACGTGGTGGTGGGGCCGGAGTCCGAGCCGCCAGTGCTCGACGTCGTGGTGCTGCTGTGGCTCGACTCCGTGGTGCTGCGCCGGCGCAGCAACGCGGCAGCCCAGGGGGCGACCTGAGGGCCTCGAGCCACGAGGCCCCGGGCGAGTGCGGCCGCGCGTGGTGGCGCACTGGTGGGCTCGAGTCGGTCGAGGTGCACAGCGCGGCCGTAACCGGGCTGCGAGGTGAGCCCACCCACTGCTCGCGACCGCGGTGATCGTCGGCGACGCGGTGCAGGTAATCCGCATGCACACGAGCCCCGATGCCTGCCACGTGCAGCCTCCCCACGACGTTGAACCCTGGCCGGGGAAGCCAGGGCAGATCGGTCGGGGCCTCCCTCGTCACGCGTGCCGACGTGCGAGAATCCGGCACCGTGGCAGAGCTCCAGTTCTTCACCGGGACCATGGATTCCGGCAAGTCGACCCTGGCCCTGCAAAGCGACCACAACCGGGCCGCCCGGGGGCTGTCAGGTCGCATCTTCGTGGCGCTGGACCGAGCCGGTTCGGGGCGCCTCTCCTCCCGCCTGGGCCTGACCAAGGACGCGCTCGAGGTCGACCCTTCCTTCGACTTCTGGCGCTACGTGGTCGAGGAGCTGACTCGGGGCTCCCGCATCGACTACCTCATCTGCGACGAGGCGCAGTTCTACACCGCCGAGCAGGTCGACCAGCTCGCCAAGGTCGTCGACGAGCTGCAGGTCGACGTGTTCTGCTTCGGCATCCTCACCGACTTCCGCACTCGCCTCTTCCCGGGTGCGGCGAGGTTGGTGGAGCTCGCCGACCGCATGCACGTGCTCCAGGTCGAGGCGCTGTGCTGGTGTGGCCAGCGCGCCACCCACAACGCCCGTACGGAGAACGGCGTCATGGTCACCGAGGGCGACCAGGTCGTCGTCGGCGACGTCGACGCGCACGACGGCACGCCGCCACCCGAGGTGGCCTACGAGGTGCTTTGCCGCCAACACCACCGCCGCGGTCTCACCGCCGCCCGCGCCCGCGCCGTCTCCCTCGCCCCCGACCCGTTGCCCTTCGACGGCTGAGCGCGCGCCGGTGCCGGAGCAGCAAGCGTCCCGGTGGTTGAGCCGTGAGGAGCGCCAACGACAAGCACGTCCCGGTGGTCGAGCCGTGAGGAGCGCCAACGACAAGCACGTCCCGATGGTTGAGCCGTGAGGAGCGCCAACGACAAGCACGTCCCGGTGGTTGAGCCGTGAGGAGCGCCAGCGACAAGCACGTCCCGGTGGTTGAGCCGTGAGGAGCGCCAGCGACGAGCGTGTCGAAACCCGGTGAGACGAAAAGCAACCCCAACTCCGGGGTTCAGTTCCGCAGTCTGAACCCGAGGGTGGATCGGGTGCCGGGTGGGCCGGTGCGGTGTATCTCGTAGGCCCAGCCGGGGTCGTGGACCATCCGGTGGTGCCGCCAACACAACAACCGGCCGTCGGCGAGGTCGGTGGGCCCTCCTTGTGACCAAGGATGGTCGTGGTGCGCCTGGCACCGGTGCGCGGGCGTGTCGCACCCTTCGGCGGTGCAGTGCCGGTCGCGCACGGCGAGGACGAGGCGTTGGCCCTTGGAGTAGAGCCGCTGCCCACGCCCCAGGTCCAGCGGGATCCCGTCGCCGTCGAGAACCACCGGGACCAGATTCGCTCCACACGCCAACCTGCGCGCGGTGGCCGCGGAGAGCCGGTCGCCGGTGTCGAGGACCGCCTCACCCAGCCCACCGAGCAGAGCGTCGAGCGTCATGGTCACCACCACGGTCGCACCGACGCCGCCGGTGGTGGGCAGATCCCGCTCGGCCAGCGTTTCGAGGAGCTCGCAGAACGCTTCACCGTTCTGCTGCGGCGTGGTCAGGTTCGCCTTCGGCTCATGCCCTTCGCTGTTCCAGTGGCCGGGGGCGAGGATCGCATCCAACGCCTTGCGCAGCATCGCACCGTGCAGGACGGGTAGCTGGAAGCGTCCGAACACGGTCCCGTGCCCGTCGTCGCTCATCGTCAACCGTGCGCGTTGGGCGGCTTGTTCTTCCTCGGCCTCGAGCCTCTTCGCGGCCTCGAGTTCGCCGCGTTCGGGGTCGACGACCTCCAACAGATGCCGACCCATCACCCGCAGATCCCTGGCATCGTGCAGCGCTGCCTGCTCGACCAGGAACCGTTCGGCCTTCTCCACCACATCGGCATCGAGGTCGTCAGGCAAGTCGTCCAGGGCGCCCGCGATCACGGGTGCCTGCTCCCGGTTCACAGACCCGTCCGCGAAGGCCGACCGGAGTACCTCGTAGCGTTCGAGGGCGTGGGCCAGCCAGACCCGCCGCTTCGCCTCGGCACGGGTCAACCGCGCGGTGCCGGCGAGCCACGCCGAGGTCTGAACGGCGCCGGTGGTGTCCTCCACGACGACCTCGCCCGCGTGCGCGAGCACCCGGTGTTCGAGCTCGATCAGGCGTGACTCCAACGCCGTCAACACGCTCAACGCGCCCGCCGTGCCGGCCTGGTCCAGCCCCAGCAGCGACAAGCCCTCGGCGTCGTCCAAGGCGGCATCGAGTTGCTCGACTACCCGACCGATCGGGTGATCGAGTGGCTCGGCCACCAGTGAACTCATGTGGTCTAGTCAAGCCGTCACCACCGACAACCAACCCCCGAAAACCTCCCATTCCACAGCCCCACCGAAGACCGTGACCCAACCGTTACCTGATGAACTCTGAGTGTCGACGGATGCGGAGGCCGATGCGGACCAGTGCGGGCAGATTCAAAGCCCAATTACTTGCTGACTGTTTGAGTGCCAGCAGGTACCAGTGTGTTCAATCGGCGATCGCCTGACCGCACATCTCTGCGTCAACACAAATCGGGCGCGCGACGCGGAACACGTCGCTACAAGCTTCACCCCACCAACAACGGGATCAACATCTCCTCGGCAGTGAGCGACCCGTGCATCCCGATCAAGGTCGCCTCGTACGCCCACGACCTCGTGGAGAGCACCGCCGTCTCGTCACGACACGCGACCATGACGTCGCCCAGCCGTGGCACGACGCGTGACTCGACGGGGCCGAACCAGCCGCGAGCGACGGCTTCGTCGCGGGTGAGCACGTCGGCGCGCTCCCCCAGCACCGAGCGCCAGGTGGCGACGACGTCGTCGACGGCGCCTCGAGAGCAGTAGAGGTGGCGGAAGCGGGCCTCGCCGCCGAGCAGCGAGACGCCGTCGCGCAACTCGTCGACCTGGTCGACGTCGACCCGGGCGGTCGGGGGCACGTCGACCATGCCGTGGTCGGCGACGATCAGCAGGCGGGTCGAGGCGGGCAGCGCGTCACGAAGCTGCTCGGCCTCGTGATCGATCATCGCGAGCTGCTGGAGCCACTGCGGGGAGGCGACGCCGTGCTGGTGACCGGTCCAGTCGAGGTCGGGGTCGTAGAGGTAGGTGAGGGACGGCGTCCGCCCGGCTCCCGTGACGGCGGCGGCGATGCGCTCTCCCACGCGGTCGGCGCCGACGTAGTCGGCGCCCCGGGCGGCGGCCCGCGTCAGTCCGGAGTCGCGGAACTCGCGCTTGTTGACCACGCTCACCTCCACTCCCTGCGCCGCGAGCCGGGCCAGTGCGGTGGGGTGGGGCTGCCACTCCTCGGGGTCGACGGACTTGTCCCAGGTCAGGGCCACGAGCAACCGGTCGGTGCCGGGCAACCGCGAGGTGAATCCCACGACCCCGTGGTGGCCCGGCACCAGCCCGGTACCGAACGAGGTGAGGCTGGTGGCGGTCGTCGACGGCACGCCCGCGGTGGCGGACGGAGCCACCGACCGCATCGAGGCCAGGAACGGCGCGACGTGGCGATAGCGCTCCAGCAACCGAGCGCCGAGACCGTCGACGAGCAGCACGACGTAGGAGTCGGCGGACGGCAGCAGCAGGCCCTCCGTCGGACCTTCGGTCAGCCCGGCGAGCGGACGGCCGAGGGCGGCCGCGACGCCCGGCACGACGTCCGCGAGCGACGCCGTGCCGTAGGCGGGCTCGACGAAGCCGGTCACGTGAGGGTCGCTCAACTGTGAGTGCGAGCCGAGAGCTGATCGGCGAAGGCCAGCAGTCCGGAGACCGCCTCGCCGCCGTCGGCGGCCGCCGAGACCCGCAGCGCGAAGTCGTCGGTGGCGAGCACGCCGGAGTAGCCGTGGTCGGCGTCGCAGGCCGGGTCGGCGCACGCGGCGGGCTCGAGGTCGACCCGGCTCACCCCGCCCCAACCGATGGTGAGGTTGACCTCGGCGGTACGCCCGGCACCCTTGGCGGGGCTCGTGACCATGCGCGTCACGACCACCGAGGTGACCGACGAGAGCCGCACCGCCTCGGTGGAGGTCGAGGTGTAGGGCTCGGGCAGCAGGTCGTCGCCGGCGTGCTCGTCGGTGTGCGTGAGCACCAACCGCGTCGGAGTCAGCACCAGCACCGAGAGGTGGCGTCGCACCTCATCGCGCTCGAACGTCGGCTCGTGGTGCACGAACGAGGAGACGACCTCCTCGCCGGCGACGGACGACGCGACCGCCTCGGCCACGATGTCGGGGTAGTAGCCCGTGCGCTCGATGGCGCGGCGCAACTCACGATCGAGGCGATCGTCGGGACGACCCCCGGGGCGGGTGCCACGCATCAGAACTCGTACCCGAACGCCTGCACGTCGCGAGCGAACACGGCCTCGACCCGGCGCTGCATCGCGTCGGTGTAGAACTCGCGGTAGCGGGTGTCGCGGCCGCCGAGCTCGGGTCCGCTCTTGTAGTCGGGTCGCGAGCGGTCGATGTTGACGCTTTGCAGCGGCGTCCACTCGATCTCGAACTTCGCCTGGACGGCGCGCAGGTCGGCCTCCAGGGTCTCCTGGCGGCCGATGAAGTCGGCACGGCGGTGCTTGGTGGTGAGGTAGCGCACCTGCGGGATCTGGAGTCGCTTGAACTCGTCGAGCCCGACCATCACGAACGACTCGAAGTCGGGGCAGGCCTCGGCGACCGAACGGATGAAGCCGTTCTTGCGGTCGAGCTTGCTCTTGCTGTCCTCGTCGCCGCGGAACCGGTCGACCATGTTGTACCAGGAGAGCATCCTCGACCACGGATTGCGCACGACGCCGAAGGTCCAGTAGCTCGAGAGCTCCGGCTCGGCCCGCAGGATCTGAGCCAGTTGGCTGTGCCGCTCGAGCCCCTTGACCTGCCGGGCGTCCGGGAGCACCTCGCTCAGGCGGTTGTGGATCGTGGACCCACCCGTCTTTTGCACGTGCACGAAGAGCAGGCGCACGCGGTCGGAGATCACCATGGCCGCGAGCCTACTGTCTCGGCACCGCTCAGGAGGGGAGGGTGTCCCCCGCCTGCGTCGGCATCCGGCGAACGAACCAGTCCGAGCGCGCGTCGGCCACCTGCTCCAGCCGCGCCGAGGCCGTGAGCACGCTCGCCCCCTCGGCCCCGGCGAGCACCAGCCCCAGCTCGAGGGCACTGATCTGGGGCAGGTCGTTCTGCATCTGCGCCACCCGCATGATGAGCCGCTCGATCTCACCGGTGTCGACCAGTTCGGCCCCCCGGTAGCCGAACAGCATCGGCGAGGATCGCACCTCGCGCACCATGGCCGCCGCGTCACGCGAGCCCAGCGGCGGGATCCGGTAGGCGCGGTCGCCGAGCAGCTCGGTCATGGGCCCGGAGATGCCGAACGACACCACCGGCCCGAAGAGCGGATCCTCGATACTGCGCACCGTGATCGGGACGCCGGGCGGCGCCGTCCGCTGCACCACGAAGCCGGCGACGTCGACCGGCACGAGCGCGGTGAGGCTCGCCCACGCATCGCGCATCTGGACCTCGGTGTCGATGTTGCGCCACACGTGCGCCAGGTCGGGCCGCTCGCGCAGGTGGTGAGCGGTGGCCTTGAGCACGACGTCCCACCCGAACTCCGCCCCCGCCGCCACGGCCTCGTCGGCGTTCGTCACCTCCCGGGCAGGCCACAGCTCGATGCCGTAGGCGCCCAGCAGCGCGGTGACGTCGTCACGGCTCAGCTCGACCCCACCGGGGGTGTCGCCGAGGCGGCGCAGCACCAGGTCGCGTGCCGTCGTCCCGTCGACGTCGGCAGGATCGGGGGGCGCGCCGTCGGGCGTACGCAGCCAGACGGCGTACTCCACCACGCGCGCGAGCGCGCGCACGGCCGCCTCGACCGCCGGGTAGGAGGGCACGGACCCGCGTCCGGCCGTGGAGCCGGCGACGTCGGGCACGCGCAGCAGCTCCGGCACGCCCTCGACTCCGAGGAAGGTCGAGACGAGTGGCTTGTCGGACTGCTCGCCGATCGCCGCGAGCACGTTCGCGACCTGCTCGCCCGACACGTTGAGCGGCGGGATGTACACGGCCACCACGGCGTCGATGTCGGGGTCGTCGATCGCGGCGTCGAGAGCGTCCTCGAAGTCCTCGGCGCCGGCCTCGGCACCGAGGGCGACCGACCGGTTGACGACCAGGCCCACCGCGGCGGCGGCGTCGGCCGCGAGCAGGCCGAGAGCGTCGGAGTTGCCCACGATCGCGACGCGGCGTCCGCGCGGCAGCGGCTGGTGGGCCACGAGCTGGGCGACGTCGAACATCTCCTCGAGGGTGTCGACCTGGATCACGCCGGCCTGGCGGAACATCGCGTCGACGGCCTCCGGCGGTGCCGCGATCTTGCGCACCGCGTGGCCCATCGGCACGCCCTGGGTGGTGCGGCCCGATCGCACGGCGATGATCGGCTTGCGCAGGCTCACCCGGCGCGCGATGCGCGAGAACTTGCGCGGGTTGCCGATCGACTCCAGGTAGAGCAGCACCACCTCGGTGGAGTCGTCCTCCTCCCAGTACTGCAGCAGGTCGTTGCCCGAGACGTCGGCGCGGTTGCCGGCGCTGACGAACGTCGAGAGGCCCAGGCCTCGGTTCTGCACCGTCTCGAGGATCGCCGAGCCCAGCGCGCCGGACTGGCAGAAGAACCCCGCTCGTCCGCGCGGGGGCATCACGCGCGAGAGCGAGGCGTTGATCGACACGTTCGGGTCGGTGTTGATGATGCCCAGGCAGTTCGGGCCGATCAGCCGCAGCCCGTAGGAGCGCGAGAGGCCGACCAGCCGGCGCTGTCGGCGGCGCCCCTCCTCGCCGGACTCCGCGAAGCCGCTGGAGATCACGACCAGGCCGCGCACGCCCTTCGCGGCGCAGTCGAGGACGACGTCCTGCACGGCGTCGGCAGGCACCGCGACGATGGCGACGTCGACGGGCCCGGGGATCTCCCCCACCGACTCGTACGCCGGGAGACCGGAGACCGCCTGCGCGCTCGGGTTCACCGCGAACACGCGCCCCGTGTAGTCGCCCATGACCAGGTTGCGCACCAGCGTCTGACCGATGGTGTCCTGGCGCCGGCTGGCACCGATGATCGCGACCGAGCGAGGCCGGAAGAAGTGCTCGATGGACGCCGCCTCGGCACGGTGCTCGCGACCCTGCATGACGCCGATCGCGGTGTCGGTGGCGTCGATGGGGAACTCCAGGCACAGCACGCCGTCGTCGTACTCGCTGGCGATGCGGTACCCGGCCTCGCGGAAGGTCTGGATCATCCGGGCGTTGTCGGGCAGCACCTCGGCCAGGAACTTCTCGACCCCGCGCTCGCGACCGGCCTGTGCCAGGTGTTCGAGCAGCAGCTGGGCGATGCCGCGGCCCTGGTGCTCGTCCTCGACCAAGAACGCCACCTCGGCCTCGCCTGGCCGGACGACGTCGTAGCGGCCGACCGCGATCATGCGGCCCTGGAGCGTCAGCACGAGCGCCACCCGGCTGACGTGGTCGACGTGGGTGAAGCGGGTGACGTCGCGATCGGAGAGGTTCGGCATCGGCGAGAAGAACCGGTAGTACTTCGACCGGTCGGAGACTCGCGCGTAGAACTCCACCAGCAGGCCCGCGTCGTCCGGCGTGATCGGCCGGATGTGCGCCGTGCCACCGTCTCGGAGCAGCACGTCGGCCTCCCAGTGGCGCGGCGGCGCGTCGGGGGGCAGGGGGTCGCCGGTCTGCTGGCTCTGGTCGGGGCCTGCGGTCACGGGGTCGAATCTACCGGTGAGCAGGCTTTCACCGCTGCCCGCGGCGTGCCCCCGTGCCGGTTGTCGGTGCGCTTGGTGAGAATGGCGGCATGGCACGGCGCACCAAGAGCGATCTCCCCGACGACGACTTCGAGGAGCACATCCTCGACATCGACGTGGGCGACGAGATGCGCTCCTCGTTCCTGGAGTACGCCTACTCGGTCATC
The DNA here is from genome assembly GCF_015319165.1 of Nocardioides acrostichi. Taxonomy (GTDB): domain Bacteria; phylum Actinomycetota; class Actinomycetes; order Propionibacteriales; family Nocardioidaceae; genus Nocardioides; species Nocardioides acrostichi. The sequence goes on along the minus strand of NZ_JADIVZ010000001.1, from coordinate 972,908 downwards.
TACTCCCGCGCCCTGCCCGACGCCCGCGACGGCCTCAAGCCGGTGCAGCGCCGCATCCTCTACACGATGCACGACATGAACCTGCGGCCCGACCGCGGTCACGTGAAGAGCGCTCGCGTCGTCGGCGAGGTCATGGGTCGGCTGCACCCGCACGGCGACGGCGCCATCTACGACGCCCTCGTGCGCCTGGCCCAGCCCTGGACCGTGCGGCTGCCCATGGTCGACGGCCACGGCAACTTCGGGTCTCCCGACGACCCGCCCGCGGCCATGCGTTACACGGAATGCCGGATGGCGCCTCCCGCCGTGGGCATGACCGAGTCGATCGACGAGGACACCGTCGACTTCCGGCCCAACTACGACTCCCGCGAGACCGAGCCGGTGGTGCTGCCCTCGGCCATTCCGAACCTGCTGGTCAACGGCACCAGCGGTATCGCGGTCGGCATGGCCACGAACTGTGCGCCGCACAACCTGGTCGAGGTCGTGCAGGCGCTGCGGCACCTGATCACCCACCCGAGGGCCACGCTCGACGACCTCATGCGGTTCATCCCGGGGCCCGACCTCCCCAGCGGCGGCAAGATCGTGGGCCTCGACGGCGTCCGCGACGCCTACGAGACCGGTAAGGGCTCGTTCAAGATGCGCGCCACCACCCGCGTCGAGACCATCGGACGCCGCAAGGGCATCGTCGTCACCGAGCTTCCGTACGGCGTCGGCACCGAGAAGGTGGTCGAGCGCATCAAGACGCTGGTGCAGGGCAAGAAGCTCCAGGGCATCGCCGACATCAAGGATCTCACCGACCGCGAGCACGGTCTGCGGCTCATCGTGGAGGTGAAGAACGGGTTCGTGCCCGAGGCGCTGCTCGAGCAGCTGTTCCGCTCCACTCCTCTCGAGGACTCCTTCGGCATCAACAACGTCGCCCTCGTCGAAGGCCAGCCCCGCACCCTCGGGCTCAAGGAGATGCTCGAGGTCTTCCTCGGGCACCGCTACGACGTCGTCCGCCGCCGCTCGGAGTTCCGGCGTGCCAAGAAGGCCGAGCGACTCCACCTCGTCGACGGCCTGCTCGTCGCGCTGCTCGACATCGACGAGGTCATCCAGGTCGTCCGCTCCAGCGACGACTCCGCCGCCGCCAAGGAACGGTTGATGAGCGTCTTCGACCTCAGTCAGGCTCAAGCGGAGTACATCCTCGAGATGCAGCTGCGCCGGCTCACCCGGTTCAGCCGCATCGAGCTGGAGAGGGAGCAGGAGACCCTGCGCCGCGAGATCGAGGAGCTCGAGGCGATCCTGGCCGACGACACGCTCCTGCGGAAGGTCGTCTCCGACGAGCTCGCCGAGGTGGCGAAGGTGTACGGCACCCCGCGCCGCACGGTGCTGCTCGGTGCTGCACCCGACGCCGGCGCCCTCAAGGCACCCACCGAGATCAGCGACGACCCCTGCCACGTCCTGCTGTCCTCCACCGGCCTCATCGCCCGCACGGCGGGCGACGAGCCACCTGGCACCGAGGGCGCGCGCACCAACCACGACGTCGTGATCTCGGCCGTGCGCACCACCGCGCGCGGCGAGATCGGGGTGCTCACCAGCGCCGGGCGACTGCGGCGACTCGACATGCTCGAGGTCACCGCGGTGCTGCCGCCCTCGGCCAACCACCCGAACCTCAACGGTTGCGTGCCGCTCACCGAACTTCTCGCCCTCGAGCCCGGTGAGAAGGCTCTCGCGCTCTGCAGCCTGGCCACCGACGGGCCCGGGTTGGCGCTCGGCACCCGGCAGGGCGTGGTCAAGCGGGTCAACCCCGAGGTGCTCGGCCGCGACGAGTGGGAGGTCATCTCGCTCAAGGACGACGATGCGGTCGTCGGCGCCGTCGAGCTCGCCACCGGCTCCGAGGAGATCTGCTTCGTCACCAGCGACGCCCAACTGCTGCACTTCGGTGCCGAGGCCGTGCGCCCGCAGGGCCGCAGCGGCGGCGGTATCGCCGGCGTCCGGCTCGCAGCGGGTCAGCAGGTGGTGTCGTTCGGGGCGCTCGACCCGGGTGTCGGGAACGTCGTCGTCACGGTCTCCGGCTCCTCCTCCGCCCTGCCCGGCACCGAGGCCGGCGCGGTCAAGGTCTCGCCGTTCACCGAGTACCCGGCGAAGGGCCGAGCCACCGGCGGCGTGCGCTGCCACCGGTTCCTCAAGGGCGAGGACGCCCTCGTCTTCGCCTGGGTCGGCGCGGCACCCGCGCGAGCCGCCGCGGCCAGCGGCGCACCCGTCGACCTGCCCGACCCGACCGGGCGTCGCGACGGCTCCGGCCTGCCCGCAGCGCAACCGATCGTCGCGTGCTCCGGCCCGGTCGCCGCCTCCGCTGAGGGCGCTGTGTCACAGTGAGCCGCATGTCGATGCGCCGCGCCCTGGTTCCTCTCGCCCTCGTCCCGGCGCTGCTGCTCACCGGGTGCAGCGGCAGCGACGACGGCAGCGACGGGGCCGACGAGAAGGCGGCCACGCCGCAAGAGGCCCTCGACGCCGCGCGCTCGGCCCTCGACGACACCAGCGGCGTCACCATCGCCCTGCGCACCGACGCGCTCCCCGACGGCGTGTCCGGTCTGCTCTCGGCCGAGGGTCAGGCAACCCACGCTCCCGCGTTCGACGGCTCGGTCACCGTGCGGTACTCCGGCATCGAGCCGCAGGTGCCGATCATCGCCGTCGATGGCAAGGTCTACGCCCAGGTGCCGCTCACGACGGGCTGGTCGACGATCGACCCGACCGACTACGGCACCGTCGACCCGGCCTCGCTGCTGGCACCCGACGAGGGGTTCTCGGCGCTGCTCGCGTCGGTGCAGGGCCTCGAGCAGGGCGACCAGGTGCGCGGTGGCACCGACAACAAGGACATCCTCACCACCTACACCGGCACGGTGCCCGAGGAGTCGGTCGCGGGCATCGTTCCCGCGGCCACCGGCGAGTTCGACGCCACCCTCACCCTCACCGACTCCGATGAGCTCACGCAGATGAAGCTCACCGGCGACTTCTACGCCAGCGGCGACGACGTCACCTACACCGTCGACTTCTCCGACTACGGCTCCACGCCCGACATCACCGCACCGGAGTAGGAGGCCGGGCCGCGATGAGGCGCACCCTGCTGTCCCTGGCGGCGCTCGCCGTCGCGTTCGCAGCCGCCGACACCTACGTCGTCGTCCTCGCTCTCGTCGACATGATGCAGGGCATCGGGCTCTCCCCCGAGCAGCTCCAGCGTGCGGCGCCGATCGTCTCGGGCTTCCTGCTCGGCTACGTGGCGATGCTGCCCTTGATCGGGCGCATCGCCGACCTGCGCGGCCGGGTGCCCGTGCTCACCGCGGCCCTGGTCGTCTTCGCGTTCGGGTCGCTGGTCACCGCCGCCGCCTACGACATGACCACGATGGTGGGCGGACGGTTCCTCCAGGGGCTCGGCGGTGGAGGGCTGGTGCCGGCCACGCTCGCCCTGGTCGCCGACATCTACCCCCGCGAGCGCCGCGCCGTGCCTCTCGGCGTGGTCTCCGCCGTGCAAGAGCTCGGCAGCGTGCTCGGCCCGCTCTACGGCGCCGCCGTGCTCGCGGTCGCCGACTGGCGCGCCATCTTCCTGCTCAACCTGGCCGTCGGCCTGGTGCTGGCGGCCGCGATCGCGACCGCCGCCCGCGACGCCGACCGACCACGGCTGCGCCTTCCGGATCCGCTCGGCGTGCTCCTCCTCCTGGTGGCCCTCGCCACCGGCGGCCTGGTCTTCCAGCCTCCCAACGCGCTGGTCACCGATCTGACGTGGGGGCAGCTGTTCATCCCGTTCTCCTCCGGGGCCGGTCGCTGGACGACGCCCATCGGCGCCGTCGCGATCGCGGCCACCGTGCTGCTCGTCGTCCGGTGCGCCACGGCGCGTCGTCCGCTCGTCGATCTGCCCGCCTGGTCTCGGTCGCTGCGCGAGGCCGACGTGGTGGGCGCTGCTCTGTTCGCGCTCGCGCTGGGTGGGGTGATCCTCGCCTTCGCCACGGCCGACCCGAAGATCCAGGTCTTCTCCGACGCCGGTCTGTGGTACCTGCTCGGCGCGGCGATCGCCACGATCGTGCTGGTGGTGCACCTACGGCGCGCGAAGGCGCCCCTGCTGCCTCGCGGCGCCCTCGTCGCTCGTCCGGCCTGGGGCTCGGTGCTGGTCAGCTTCTTCATCGGGGGCGCCCTGATCGCGGCCCTCATCGACGTGCCGCTCTTCGCCCGCACCACCGCCTACCCCGACTCACAACTGATGGCGGCGCTGGTGCTACTGCGCTTCCTCGTCGCGCTGCCCATCGGCGCCGTGCTCGGAGGCGTGCTCACCCGCACCCTGCCTGCGGGCGTGGTGGCCGCGACCGGGATGCTGCTGGCCGCGATCGGGTTCGGGTTCATGTCGCGGTGGGGCATCGACGCGCTCGACTCCTGGACAGCGACACTCCCGCTCGTCGTCGGAGGTCTCGGGTTCGGTCTGGCGTTGGCGCCGGTCAACGCGGCCGTGCTCGCCACGACCGACCAATCGGTGCACGGTCTCGCCTCCGCCATGGTCGTGGTGGCGCGGATGGTCGGCATGCTCGTGGGCATCTCGGCACTCACGACGCTCGGATTGCGGCGGTTCTATGCCGAGCAGGCCGACATCCCGCCCGTCCAGGAGGTCTGCACGGGCGGCTCGACCCGGTGCAGCGAGTACTCGATGCTGCTCAAACAGGCCGCCATCGCCCAGGAGCACACCGTGTTCGCCGGCGCGGCGGCCTGCGCTGTCATAGCCGCGGTGCTGGCGCTGGTGCTGCTGCGCGGCGCTGAGACCCGCAGTGTCGGTCCGCGAGGTGACGCACTAGCGTCTGTGCTGTGACCGGATCTGGATTCGACGACCTTCTCTCCGCGAACCGCGACTTCGCCTCCGACTTCGCCTACGGCGGCTTCGACGGCATCGCCCGAGCCGGCGTCGCCCTCGTGACCTGCATGGACTCCCGCATCGACCCGCTGCGCATGATCGGCCTCGGGCCGGGCGATGCGAAGATCTTCCGCAACCCCGGCGGCCGCGTGACCGAGGCCGCGCTCGAGGCGATCGTGCTCGCCACCCACCTGCTCAACGTCAACCGGGTGCTGATCGTGCCGCACACCCGCTGCGCCGTGGCGTCCAGCTCCGAGGACGAGATCCGCGAGCGCATCGCGGCCTCCGCCGGCACCGACGCCGCCTGGCAGCGCTTCCACGTGATCGACGACCAGGTCGCGGCCCTCGGTCAGGACGTGCACAAGGTGCGGTCGCACCCGCTGGTTCCCGAGTCGGTACAGGTCGGCGGCTTCCTCTACGACGTCGACAGCGGCCTGCTCGACCAGAAGTACTGAACCGCCGGCGACTCAGCAGCCCTGGCGGGGCGCGCCGGGCACCGGCACCGGCAGGTGCCCGAGTGCCTTGGCACGACCCAGCAGCACCCGCACGACGGCGTCCATCGACGCAGGGTCGGTGCCGTAGGCGGCCAGCCGCACCGGCGCCGCGGTGCGACCCAGGCCATAGGGCGTGTCGACACTGACCGCGATGCCCGTCGACGGCGGTGTCACGCCGGCGACGTCCAGATGCAGGGGCGTGCCGTCGACGACCGTTCGCGCGGGCGCACGGCGCCACCGCTGGAGTCGGATCCGATCCCTCTTCTCATGCCCGGTGCGCTGGGGTCGCGGCGGCTTGACCTGGCGCACGCTGCCGAGGGCCAGGCCCTCCCGGGCGGCTGCGGCGCGAAAGCCGGCCACCGCACTCGCATCGCCCATCGGCACGACCTTGCCCTGCACCAGCCGACCACGGCACGCCCCGGCGACCACCGTGACGGCGCTCGTCGCCAACCGCTGCACCACGGCTCGCGCCGACCCCGGTGGAGCCGGCTCGCCGCGGCCCGACTCGTGCTCGAGCAGCGCCACCTGGCGAGCCGCCGCCTGCTCCAGCCGCGCGCGGGAGAGCTGCCCGCGCTTCACGGCCGCCACGATCGTGTCGCGCGTAGCCGCCGGGTCGGGCGGCATCAGCACCACGTCTCCCCCCGCGCGCAGGAACCCCACGGCCGGACGCCGCGTGCCCGCCAGGGCCGCCATCTCCAACGAGTCGCTCATGACGAGGCCGTCGAAGCCGAGCCGCTCGCGCAGGATTCCGGTGATGGCCGGGCGCGACACGGTGGCCGGTACGCCCGGCTGCACGGCCTGAAGCGCGATGTGGCCCACCATCACCGCCGGCAGCCCGGCCTTCGCGGCGGCCCGGAAGGGCACCAGGTCTCGTCGCATGAGCTGCGCCACCGACGCCGTCTGGCGCGGCAGACCCAGGTGGCTGTCGGTGGTGACCGAGCCGTGCCCCGGGAAGTGCTTGACCACGGGGAGCACCCCCGCCGCCAGGAACCCCTCCGCGGCGGCCACGCTCTGCCGCGCGACGGCCTCGGGGTCGGATCCGGCCGAACGGGATCCGATGACGGGATCGGTCGGGCCTACCGTGACGTCGGCATCGGGGGCCAGCACGAGGTTGACGCCGAGCCCGCGCAGCTCCGCGCCCGAGGCCCGGTAGGCCGCTTGGGTGAGCTTCGGACGCCGGGCCGCACCCGCTGCCATGAAGGTCGGATAGTCGGTGGCGTCGCCGCGGATGCGCTGTACCAGCCCACCCTCCTGGTCGACGCCGACGGCGACCGGCCACGGGCGGTCGACGCCCCGCTCGAGCGCGCGCACCGCCGAGCGCAGAGCGCCGGTGGAGGCGACGTTCTCGCTGAAGGCCACGACCCCGCCGAGGTGCAGGCGCCGCACCAGTCCGATGGGAGCCGCCGTACCGCCGGGCCAGCGCGCCACGATCACCTGCCCCGCCAGCGCCGGCAGCGCCAGCCGGTGCACCTGGCGGGCGGCACGGTCGAGCTCGGCCCGGGTCGGTCCCCAGCCGGTGGTGAGTCCGAGACGCTGCGAGGGGCTGGACCGCGCCGACGGTGAGGCCTTGCCGTCCGGCGACCCACCGGAGCCGTCGTCGAAGCACCCCGCGGCTCCCCCGAGGAGAGTCAGGACGGCGAGCATCGCCACCCTCCCCCGCCACCGCCCGACCAGCCCTGCTCGCACCCGGTCGAGTGTGCCCGACCAGGGGGCGCTCATCGACATCTGGGAAGAGTGCACCGCCGACGCCACGGGCCAGAGCAGCTGACCCTTCCGGGCCTCCGCCCCGGGCGCACGGAGGTCAGGCGTCGATGGCGTCGGCGTCGACCTCGTAGGCGCCGGCGACGATGAAGTCCTTGCGCGGGGCGACCTCGGAGCCCATGAGCAGCTCGAACACGGTGGAGGCAGCGTCGGCGTCGTCGATGGTGATGCGGCGCAGGGTACGGCGCCGAGGGTCCATGGTGGTCTCGGCCAGCTGGTCGGCGTCCATCTCACCGAGACCCTTGTAGCGCTGCACCGGATCCTTCCAGCGCAGGTTCTTCTTGCGCAGCTCGGCGAGCTTGCGCTGGAGCTCGCCGTCGGAATAGGTGTAGATGTACTTCTCCATGCCCTTCTTGGGGTTGGTCAGCTCGATGCGGTGCAGCGGCGGCACCGCGCTGTAGAGCCGGCCGTCGCGCACGAGCTCGGGCATGTACTTGAAGAACAGCGTGGCGAGCAGGCATCGGATGTGCGCGCCGTCGGAGTCGGCGTCGGCCATGAGGATGATCCGGCCGTAGCGGCGCGCGTCGAGGTCGAAGGTGCGACCCGAGCCGGCTCCGACGACCTGGATGATGGAGGCGCACTCGGCGTTCTTGAGCATGTCGCCGACCGAAGCCTTCTGCACGTTCAGGATCTTGCCGCGGATCGGCAACAGGGCCTGGAACTCGGAGTTGCGGGCCGCCTTGGCCGTGCCCATCGCGGAGTCGCCCTCGACGATGAACAGCTCGGAGCGCTCCATGTCGGAGGTGCGGCAGTCGTTGAGCTTGGCCGGGAGTGCGGAGGACTCCAGGGCGTTCTTGCGGCGCTGGTTCTCCTTGTGCGCTCGGGCCGCCAGACGCGTCTTCTGCGCCCCGACGACCTTCTCCATCACCAGCTTCGCCTCGGCCTTCTCGGCGCGCTTGGTGCTGGTCAGGAACGCCTTGAGCTCGGCGGCCACGACCTTGCGCACGATGGTGCGCGCGGCCGGGGTGCCGAGGATCTCCTTGGTCTGGCCCTCGAACTGCGGTTCGGCCAGCCGCACGGTGACGACGGCGGTCAGGCCCTCGAGCACGTCGTCCTTGATGACGTCGGCGTCGGCCTGCTTGAGCGCCTTGGTGGCGCGCATGACGTCGTTGAACGTCTTGGTGATCGCGGTCTCGAAACCCGACACGTGAGTGCCGCCCTTGGGCGTGGCGATCACGTTGACGAACGAGCGCAGCTCGGTCTCGTACCCGGTGCCCCAGCGAGCGGCGACGTCGACCGTCAGCTCGCGCTCGACCTCCTGCGGAGTCATGTGCCCCTGGTCGTCGAGCATCGGCACGGTCTCGGTGAACGTGTCGGAGCCCTGCAGCCGCAGCACCGAGGTGACCGGCTCGTCGTGGCTCAAGAAGTCGGTGAACTCGGTGATGCCGCCGTCGTGTCGGAACGACTCGGCCACCGGCTGGTCACCGCGCTCGTCGCGCAGCACCAGCTCGAGGCCGGGCACGATGAAGGAGGTCTGCCGAGCGCGGGTGACCAGCTCGTCCCAGACGAACGTGGCGTCGCGGGTGAAGATCTGGCGGTCCGGCCAGAACCGGATGCGGGTGCCGGTGCGGCCCTTCGCGACCCGCTTGCCCTTGCGCGAGAGGCCCGACCTCGCCTCGAAGGCCGCCTTCGGCCCGTCTGCGGCGAACACGCCGGGCACGCCGCGCTGGAAGCTGATGCCCTGCTCGGACGGCGATCGCTCGACGTCGATGTCCATCCGCGCGCTGAGCGCGTTGACGACCGAGAGGCCGACTCCGTGCAGACCACCGGTCGCCACGTAGGAACCACCTCCGAACTTGCCGCCGGCGTGCAGCTTGGTCGCGACCACCTCGACACCGGGCAGGCCCGTGCGGGGCTCCTTGTCGGTGGGGATGCCGCGGCCGTCGTCGTGCACCTCGACAGAGTCGTCGGCGTGCAGCGTCACCTCGACCCGGTGCGCGGCACCGGCCAGCGCCTCGTCGACGCCGTTGTCGATGATCTCCCACACGCAGTGCATGAGACCGCGCGTGTCGGTCGACCCGATGTACATGCCCGGGCGCTTGCGCACCGCCTCGAGACCCTCGAGGACGAGGAGGTGCGCTGCGTTGTAGGTGTTGTCGGCGATCGTCCCTGCTCCTGCTGCGAACGGCCCGCGGCGCGGTCGCGCCGGGTGTCTCGAATCTAGTCGACGGCCCACCTGAGGACGGCGCAGGCACGCGGACCGGCGGCACGCGGTCACGATGTGGACACGAACCGGTTCGGCCTGTGGAAATCACCCTCCTGGTCACCAGCCGCGCGGCACACTGGAGGAGCAACGCCGCTCGAAGAGTCTCGACACGACGTGGACGACGTGGACGACACGCGACGGCACAGTGACTATCCAGCCGGACAAGTGGGTAACACTGGGCCAGGAACGAAAGCACGACCATCGACCGGATGGACGTGGAGTTCGCCACATCGCGGTGGGAATCTTTCAGTCCGCTCGTTACGTTGAACCACCTGACATGAGCACGAGAGAAATGAGGCCGACAGTGACCACTGCGATTGCCCCCGACGCCGCGCTGACTGCCGCTGACCGCTGCGACCGGTGCGGAGCCCAGGCCTACCTCCGCGTCGAGCTCCAAAGCGGTGGCGAGCTCCTCTTCTGCGCCCACCACGCTCGCGAGCACGGTGACGCACTCAAGGAGCAGGCCGCCAGCATCGTCGACGAGACCCACAAGCTGGGCACCACTCCCGTCTCCGCCCCCGAGGGCGAGCGCTGAGCGCCCACTCCACACAGCCATAGCCGACGGCCCCGGACGACGACGTCCGGGGCCGTCGTCGTCTGTTCGCATCCTCCGACGGGACCACCATGGCCGTGCTACTCGCCCTGACCGCCGCCGTCGCCTACGGCACCAGCGACTTCCTCGGCGGACTGACGTCTCGCCGGGCGAGTCCGTGGGCGGTCGCGCTGGTCGTCCTGGCGACCGCCGCCGCCGCCACCGCCGTCCTCTCGATCGCCGTGCCCGGGCGACCGTCCGGCGTCGACCTCGGGTGGGGCGCACTCGCCGGGCTCGGCGGCGGAGTCGGCACGGTCACGCTCTACCGGGGCCTCTCGCTGGGTCGCATGGGCGTCGTGGCGCCGGTCTCCGCGGTCGGGGCCACCCTGGTGCCCGTGGTCGTGGGGGTCGTCGCCGCCGGCGACCGGCTCTCAGCGCTCGTGTGGGCCGGTGTCGTGCTGGCACTGCCCGGCATCTGGTTGGTGGCCCGCCAGCCCGCCCCGGAGGCCGGCAGCGGCCCCGGCGTGCAGGCCGCAGGTGTGCGCGACGGCATCCTCGCCGGGCTGGGCTTCGGCACGCTGTTCGCGGCACTCGGGCAGATCCCGGACGACGCCGGCCTGCTGCCGCTGGCGCTCAACCACGCCGTCGCGGGGTCGCTCGTCTTGGCGCTGGCCGTGTCCACCCGGGCCGACTGGCGACCACGCGGGAGGTCCGGCCTCTGGTCGGTGGCCCCCGGCCTGCTGGGCGCCGCGGCCACCGCGGCGTTCCTCCTCGCGAGCCAGGGCGGGCGCCTCAGCGTCGTGGCGGTGCTGGCTTCCCTCTACCCGGCCGTCACCGTGCTGCTGGCGGCCGCCCTGCTGCGCGAGCCCGTCGCTCGTTCCCAGGGCATGGGCTTGGTCGCCTGCTGTGCCGCGGTGGTGCTGATCTCGGCGGGATGACGCGCCGCAGCGTGACCCGCACCACACCATGAGCTACTTGTCGGTAACAAAGGGTCTACAAACCTTCGCCGCCCGTTGCCTCGCAGTCGCTCCACGACGCACTATTCCTCCGTCGACGATCGAGGCTCCCTCCGCGGAGAGGAGCCACAGCAAGGGGGAACGGTCGCCGACGACACCTCACCGCCCGCTGGCAGCACGCCATGCGGGCGGTCGGTGTTTTCGAGCCGAACCCCTCGGCCCGCGCCTCAGTCGAGGTAGTCGCGCAGAACCTGCGAGCGGCTGGGGTGGCGCAGCTTGCTCATCGTCTTGGACTCGATCTGGCGGATGCGCTCGCGCGTGACGCCGTAGACCTTGCCGATCTCGTCGAGGGTCTTGGGCTGGCCGTCGGTGAGCCCGAAGCGCATGCTCACCACACCCGCCTCACGCTCGGAGAGCGTGTCGAGCACGGCGTGCAGCTGCTCCTGGAGCAGCGTGAAGGAGACGGCGTCGGCCGGGACGATGGCCTCGGAGTCCTCGATCAGGTCGCCGAACTCGGAGTCGCCGTCCTCGCCGAGCGGGGTGTGCAGCGAGATCGGCTCGCGGCCGTACTTCTGGACCTCGATGACCTTCTCGGGGGTCATGTCGAGCTCGACGGCGAGCTCCTCCGGCGTGGGCTCGCGGCCGAGATCCTGGAGCATCTGGCGCTGCACGCGGGCGAGCTTGTTGATGACCTCGACCATGTGCACCGGGATGCGGATCGTGCGGGCCTGATCGGCCATGGCGCGGGTGATCGCCTGCCGGATCCACCACGTGGCGTAGGTCGAGAACTTGTAGCCCTTGGTGTAGTCGAACTTCTCGACCGCTCGGATCAGACCGAGGTTGCCCTCCTGGATCAGGTCGAGGAAGAGCATGCCGCGGCCGGTGTAGCGCTTGGCCAGCGAGACGACGAGGCGCAGGTTGGCCTCGAGCAGGTGGTTCTTGGCCCGGCGGCCGTCGTCGATGATCCACTCGAGCTCCTCGACCAGGTCGGCCTTGATCTTGCCGCCCTTGCCCATCTTCTCCTCCGCGAAGAGGCCGGCCTCGATGCGCTTGGCGAGCTCGACCTCCATCTCCGCGTTGAGGAGCGGAACCTTGCCGATCTGCTTGAGGTAGTCCTTGACCGGGTCGGCGGTCGCGCCGGCGACGGTGACCTGCTGCTCGGGCTCACCGGAGTCGTCGGCGTCGGAGACGACGAAGGTCGCCTCCTTCTCGTCCTCCTTGATCGTGGGGTCGTTCTTGACGTCCTTCTCGAACTGCTCGTCCGGGACGTCGGGCAGCACCTTCGGGCCGTCCTGACCGACCACGGCGCCGTCGGCGGCCGGCGTCTCGGCCGCCACCTTCTGGGCGGGGGCCTTCTTGGCCGCCGCCTTCTTGGCCGGTGCCTTCTTGGCGGCGGCCGAGGCGGTGGCCTTACGAGTGGAGGTCGCGGCAGCGACCCGGGTGCCGTCCGACTGTCCCAGGTCGACGGTGATCCCCAGACTGCTCAGATGAGCCATCAGCGCCTTGAGATGCTGCGGCTCCACCGCGGCATGCTCACTGGCGCGTCGCACCTGCTCCGGGCCGACACGACCACTGGGCGTGCCCGCCTCGATGAGTGCGACGACAGCCGGGTGCGCGAGCACCTCGGCGGGGATCTTGCGTGCGTTCGAGGACACGAACACCTCTCGTCTACTGGCGTAGGGGCGCGGCAAAGGCCGTAGTTGTCAAGAGCCGCGCCGACCATTCTGCCACGCCCACCCAGGAGGGTGACATCCAGAGGGGCCTCTGCGACGAATCAACGGGCCGAGGACGCCTTCACTGCGGCCTTCTTCTGCTTCTTGAAGTCGCGCACCTTCTGCAGCGATGCGTCGTCGACGACGTCCGCGACCGAGCGGTGGCCCTCGAGCGCGTAGTCGCCCACGACCTGCTCCCAGCCCTCGGGCCGGACGCCGAGCTGCTTGGCGAGCAGCGCCACGAAGATCTGCGCCTTCTGCTTGCCGAACCCGGGCAGCTGTTGCACTCGCTTGAGCAGATCACTACCCGACGTCGCCTCGCCCCACAGCCGGGTCACGTCGCCGTCGTAGGTCTCCTCGACGAGTGCGGCCAGCTCCTGGAGCCGGCCGGCCATCGAGCCGGGGAAGCGGTGGATCGCCGGCGTGGTGCTGCACAACTCCTTGAACTCCTCCGGATCCGCTGCGGCGATCGCGGCGGGGTCCAAGGTGCCGAGGCGGTCCTTGACCTTGGACGGCCCGCGGAACGCGTGCTCCATCGGGTACTGCTGGTCGAGCATCATGCCCACCAGCAGCGCGAAGGGATCCTCGGTCAGTACCTGGTCGGCGGCGTCGTCGCCGGTGATGTGGATGGCCATGCGGGCCATCCTCCCCGATCAGCCGGAGACGCCGTCATGGCGCGGCGTCTCGCGGGCGAGGCGACCACCGACCGCACGCGCGGTGCGCAGCTGGCCCGACCCCTGGGCCAGCACGACGGGCAGCAGGCTCAGCGACCAGCCGACGCCCATGAGGCCGGTGAGGGTGCGGCCGTCGGCCAGGTCGGCCGGATCCCCGGGCGCGAAGCCCACATAGAGCATCGTGACCGCGAAGAGCAGGCCGATCACGGCGAGCGCCAGCAGGGCGCCGCGCAGCAGGCCCCGCGACGAGAGCAGGTGGTCGCTCACCGCCCTGGGGTCGGACGACGCCACCTGCGCGCAGCGGTCGACGTACGCGCCGACGACTCGTCGTCCGGCGAGGAGTGCCCACCGACCGAGCGCCGCTCCCCCGGCCGCGAGCAGCAGCCCGGGCAGCCCCAGGGCGAGCACGAGGCCGATGTCACCCGCGGAATCGATCGCGGCCGCCACCAGCGTGCTCCCGGCGACGCCGAGCAGGGCGGCGAGCGCACCGCCGCCGGTGCAGCGCCACGTGACGAGGCTGGACTCCAGATCGGCCAGGGCGACGTCACGCGAGGGTTCAGCCACGGGTGCTCTCGGCGGGCTCGGTGTCCTCGGCCGCGAGGAATCCGCGCTCGTGCACCGCGCCGGTGCGGTCGACGAGCACGTTGGCCCGGGGGTAGGCGGCCAGGTCGGCGATCGCGTGCACGCTGGCGGCCATCTGGCCGGCGAGCACCGACATCGCCTGGCGCTCCTCGACACACGGCGCGACGCCGAGGGTGAGCACGAGCCGGTCGGGGAGCCCGCGCAGTGGCATCACGACGGCGTAGAGGCCCAGCGCCGCGAGATCGATCTGCGGCAGCATCCGCACGACATCGGCGTCGGTCAGTCCGTCGGGCAGCGACGTGGCGCTGGTGGTGCCGCCGAAGACGACGCCCTCGCGACCGTCGTCGGTGCTGAATCGCTCGACCTGGGAGATCTCGCCGAGTGAGCCGACCACCCGCGAGGCGACCGCCACCGGGTCGACGTCACCGAACGACGGCGGGGTGATCACCCCCACTCCTATGGTCCACACCGTGTTGCGCGAGGTCTCCTCGACCGGGAACTCGGTGACGACGCAGCCCAGGTGCAGCCACCGCTGCGGCGCGGCCACGGCGTGAGCACGCACGCAGGCGTCGACGATGCGCTCGATCTCGTCGTCGTCGAACCGGTCCGCGTCGACGGCGAGTTGGGCGCGCAGGAACGACGCCAGCACGTCAACGGACGAGAACGCCACCAGCTCGATCCACCCCGGCGGCAGCCCCGTGGCGATGCTCGGCAGCTCGTCGGCTGGGTTCTGACTCATCGGCCGCCCGACTCCAAGGTGTCGAAGGAGCTGTCGAGATCCTGGTAGCTGGTGACGCCCCAGTAGAGCAGCGAGTGGAAGAAGCTCGGGTTGATCGTGTACTGGATCGCCGCGACCGCGGCGCCGCCGTTGCTGCCCACGCCGGCCATCGCGACCTGCGGGATGTAGAGGCCGTTGCGGATGTTGGAGGTCGCGTTCACCGCGATCGGCCCGATCGCCTTGGCCGCCCCGATGCCCAGCAGCATGCCGGCGGACTGGAGCGCGAAGCCCTGGAGAGCGCCGTCCTCACCGTGCAGCACGCGCAGGCCCTGGATGCCGAGGTCGACGAACGAGGCCACCCGGGCGATCGTGCCCAGCGTCCCGGCGAGAGCGAAGGCGGGAGGGAAGACGAACCCGACGACGAAGCAGACGATCGCCAGGATCGTCGCCACGGCACCGATGACGCGCGCCAGCTGCTGGATCAGCGGCGCCAGGTTCTCCATGAACCAGTCGAAGGCCGCGCCGAGGGCGTCCTTGATGTCGGAGAGGACGCCGCCCAGCTTGTCCCAGAGGCCGGGCTCGTCGGGCGCCTTCTTCATGGCGGTGTCGAAGGCACCCGCCACCGTGTCGGCGTGGTCCTCGACCTCGTCGCGCAGATCCCGGGCTCGGCGGTGGATGTCGGCGAGCTCGCCCTGGGCGCCGTCGAGGCGCGAGCGCGCCTGGCCGAGGTCGTCGTGGTAGCGGTCGACCGCGCTCCGGTCGGCGTCGTGACCGGGCACCGTGAGACCGCCGAGGTGCGAGGTGGCGCTGCTCACGCGCTCCGCTGCTCCGGCGGCCTCCACCTCGAGTGCGTCGGCGCGGCGCCGGTAGCCGCCGAGCGCCAGCACCCAGCCCTCGAAGGCGCTGCTGGCATGACCGAAGCTCGCGAGGGCGTCGGCGACGCGCGGGCGCAGCTCGTCCTTCACCGAGGCGCGGAACGCGTCGGCCGTGCGGCCCTCCCAGTGCTGTCGCCCGGTGCCGCCGAGCACCGCATCGACCTCGGTGAGTCGGTCGACGGCGTACTTCAAGCGGCGAGCGAGCTCGGCACCGGCCGACTCGTCGCTGGCCACCGGGTCGAAGCCGAGGTGGGGGTAGACGTGCGCGCTCATCGGCCGTCGGCCTGGTCGAAGGTGGCGGCGAGCTTCTGGTCGACCTCGGTGAACGCGTCGCGGATGTGCACCAGGGCCTCGCCCACCGTGCCACTGAACTCCGAGAGCTTGCCGATGCCGTAGTCCCACTCGTGACCGAAGTCCTGCAACCGGGAGCGCAGGTGGCTGATCGAGGTGACGGCGCCGGCCTCGTCGGCGAGACGGCTCACCGGGTCGCGCAGCAGGTCGGCCACGTGCTCGAGGTCGTGGCGGGTGCGCTCCAGGGCGTCGAGGTCGATGTAGAGGTCAGACATGGGGGGCTCTCGTCGTGGGTGTCGGCTCCGGCCCGGGCTCGTTACCCGCCCGACGTCGCCACCTACCCCCGTATCCTCGCACGTCAGGCGACCTGTGGACGACGTATGCCCACGCCCGCCGAGGGCGGGCACGATAGCCGCATGGCCGGCTCGCAGACCTTCGCCACCGCGGGCGTCGACAGCGCGCTGCGGGCACGACTGCGGCTCGCGGTCGCCGAGACGGCACGGGCCGGTCGCCGCTGGTTCCCCACCACCGCCCGCATCGGGTGCCCGAGCGAGCACTGGCCGCCGGTGGTCGACCCCGGTCTCGGCACCACGTCGCTCGACGACGCCCTGCGGCGCGACCTGGTCGGCGCGGCCCTCGACGCACGGTGCCGTGACCCGCGCATCCGCACGCTCCCCTTGCTGGTGTGCCTCGTTCGCACCGGCGACCTTGCGGCACAGGACGCCGACCAGGCGTGGCTCGCCGCCACCCTCGGCGCGGTGGCAGAACGCGGCGGGGCCTCGATCGACTTCGCGGTCGTCACCACGCACGGCTGGCGGCTGCCCCTCACCGGTGACCAGCGCGAGTGGCGACGTCCACCCCGCTGAGCCGGCTGTGCGAGACCCGGTGCGAGGTCAGCGGTCCCAGGTGTGCACGGGCTCGTTGGTGTGCATCCGCTCGCGGTACTCCCCCAGCACGGCACGCAGGTCGTCGAAGCGGCTCGCGGGGTCGCCGTCGCGCTCTCGCATGCGGCGGACGAACCACTCCGCACCGTTGGTCTGACGCAGGCAGCGCTGCTCGATGACGCCCAGCAGCCGGGTGCGAACCTCGGCGTCGACACCCCAGGACTCGAGCCCGGCGTGGGCGCGCGGCAGCAGGCGGCGCAGCACCAGCTCGGTGGCCGCGACCTGGCCGATGCCCGGCCAGTAGAGCTGGGCGTGGATGCCCTGCTGGGCGCCGGTGTGGAAGTTCTCCTCCGCGGCGCTGAACGACATCTGCGACCACAGCGGCCGCTCGTCGTGGGCGAGCGCATGCACGAGCCCGAAGTAGAAGGCGGCGTTGGCCACCGTGTCGACGACGGTGGGACCGGCGGCGAGCAGTCGGTTCTCGACCCGCAGGTGCGGGCCGTCGTCGGTGACGTCGTAGACCGGGCGGTTCCACCGGTAGACGGTGCCGTTGTGCAGCCGCAGCTCGGGCAGCCGCGGTACCCGGCCGGCCTCGAGCTCGGCGAGGGGATCCTCGTCGTCGGTGATCGGCAGCAGGGCCGGGAAGTAGCGGACGTTCTCCTCGAAGAGGTCGAAGACCGAGGTGATCCACCGCTCGCCGAACCACACGCGCGGCCGCACACCTTGGGCCTTGAGCTCCTCGCTGCGGGTGTCGGTGGCCTGCTCGAACAGCGGGATGCGCGTCTCGGGCCACAGCTGGCGACCCAGCAGGTAGGGCGCGTTCGCGCCGACCGCCACCTGCACGCCGGCGATCGCCTGCGAGGCGTTCCAGTAGGCCGCGAACTGGTCGGGCGAGGTCTGCACGTGGAACTGCGTGCTGGTGCAGGCGGCCTCCGGCATGATCGTGTCGGCGGTGCACTGCAGCCGCTCCACCCCGGAGATGTCGAGGGCGATGTCCTCGCCCCGCGCAGCCAGGATCTGGTCGGAGAGCAGCGCATAGCGTGGGTTGGCGCTGATGGTGTCGCGGGTCAGGTGACCCTCGGCCAGCGTCGGCAGCACGCCGATCATCACCAGGTGCGCGCCCACGTCGGCGGACGCCACCTCGGCGTGGTCGAGGTCGGCGCGCAGCTCGGCCTCGATGCGCGCCAGACCGTCGCCGCGCAGGTGCGTGGGCGGCACGTTGATCTCGAGGTTGAACTGACCGAGCTCGGTCTGGAAGTCCGGGTCGGCGATGCGTTCCAGCGCCTCGCCGTTCTTCAGCGCCGGATCGCCCGCGTCGTCGACCAGGTTCAGCTCGACCTCCAGACCCACCATCGGGTCGTCGGTGTCGAAGGCCGACTCGCGCAGCATCCGGGCGAACACGTCGAGACAGCGCCGCACCTTCTCCCGGTGCTGCGTACGGTCGGCGCGTGTGAACTCCTGGCGCTCCACCCTCTCGCCCATGGACGAGAACCTAGCGGAGCCCGCTCCCCCTCTCGGTGCAGGTGCGCCGATCGCTCACCCCACCCTCTCGTCCCACACCCTCGGCGGGAGGGCGTTCTCGAGCGCCGCGGCGACGTATCCGGCCAGGCGGTGGTCGGGCGCCACCTCGCGGCACCGCTCCACCGCGCACCACGCGAGGGCGCCGTGCCCCGCGACCCAGGCGGCCAGCGCGAGCACCGCAGCCACGTCGGGCACCAGGTGCTCCGGAGCGCGGCGCACCACGTCGCTCCACAGCGCGACATGTCGATCCGCCGTGTCGCGGGAGACCAGGAGCAGCGCCTCGTCGCGGATGCGCGGGTCGACGAGGGAGTGCGCCATCCTGGCCACCTCGGCGTCGTCGAGGCGCACGGTCGTCTCGTCGCTGAGGAGCTCGCACAGCCGGAGCCGCAACCCCGGCGCCGTGCACGGGATCGGCATCGGGAGCGCCTCGACCGCGCGTTGCGAGGGCACGTCGGGTGCGACGGTGGCAGCCACCTCGGCCCGCGAGCCGAGCGTCACTCGCCCGTGCAGCACCGAGGCGGCTCGGAAGGCGTGGCTGCGCACGTCGAGCGGCAGCCCGTGGGCAGTCACCCCTGGGAGCCGGCCCAGCGCGGCGTAGCAGCGCTGGTCGGTGACGCGGAGCTGCACGATGACACGCACCCTCGCGGCGCGGAACTCCCGCTCCAGCCGACGCGCGAGCCGGCGTACGGCCCTCGCGTCGGCCGCGTAGTGCACGAAGAGCACCGCCTCGACCTCATGGGTCAGGGCCGGTGCCATCAGCAGGTCGATCACCTCGTCGTCGGCCGCGGCCGCGGGCGGGAAGTCGACGCGGGCGTGGAAGCCGTCGCGCCCGCCGATGGTCAGCATGACCACCGAGTCGTCGGGCTCGAAGCCGAGCGCCACCGGCACAGCGGCGGCGATGTCTTGCGGGTTGCGGGCGACCAGCGGCGCGTGCCGGTCGGGAAGGGTCGGATCGGGTGTGGGTTCTCGTCTCATACAGCCACGTTCGCGGCCCGGGGGCAGCGACGAGACGGTGCCGACACGGTCTGTGGAGAACCCGGACGTGTCGGTGGCCTGTGGAAGATTGGTGCGTCCGCCTCTCGTTAGCCCCCACGAACCCGCCCCCACGAACCCGCCCCCACGAACCCGCCCCCACGAACCCGCCCCCACGAACCCGCCCCCACGAACCCGCCCCCACGAACCCGCCCGACGAATCCAGGAGGCCACCGGTGCGCGCCCACGCCTCCGTGCTGCACCTGGACCTCGACGCGTTCTTCGCCTCGGTGGAGCAGCGCGACAAGCCGTCGCTGCGCGGGAAGCCGGTCGTCGTCGGCGGCACGGGTGGCCGCGGCGTCGTGTCGACGGCGTCGTACGAGGCTCGGCGGTACGGCGTCGGGTCGGCCATGTCGACCCGCGAGGCGCGTGCCCGGTGCCCGCACGCGGCGTTCCTCTCGGGGCGGTTCCACGCCTACCGCGAGGCCTCCGCGGTGGTGATGGCTCTGCTGCGCGAGCTCTCGCCCTTGGTCGAGCCACTCTCGCTCGACGAGGCGTTCGTCGACCTCGCGGCCGCCGGCCTGCCCGATCTCGACGTCGACACCGTCACCCAGACAGCGCAGCGGCTGCGCGCCCGGGTGTACGAGGCCACCGACGGCCTCACCGCCTCGGTCGGCGTCGCCTCCAGCAAGTTCCTGGCGAAGGTGGCCAGCGACCTCGACAAGCCCGACGGTCTGGTCGTCGTCACGCCTGGGACCGAGCTCGAGCTGCTGCGTCCGATGGCCGCCACCGTGATCCCGGGCGTCGGGCCCGCTACCGCCGAGCGGCTGCGCCGGGCCGGCCTGCACACGGTCGCCGACCTCGAGCGCGTGAGCGAGGAGGAGCTGGTGCGCCTGCTCGGCCGCGCGCACGGTTCCGGGCTGCACCGGCTCGCGCACGCGCGCGACGACCGCGCCGTCGAGCCCGAGCGCGAGACCAAGTCCGTGAGCGTCGAGGGCACCTACGACACCGACCTCACCGACACCCGCCTCATGGAGAGCCTGCTCACGAGCCAGGCGAAGGACGTCGCGCGTCGGCTGCGGGCCTCCGGCTTCTCGGGGCGCACGGTCACGATCAAGGTGCGGCTGCACGACTTCACCACACTGTCTCGCTCGACCACGCTCGCCTCCCCCACCGACCAGGAGAACGTGGTCGGCCGGCTGGCCCGCGGGCTGCTGGCCGAACTGCTGGCGCATCCCGACAGCGAGGCGCAGGTGCGCGGCGGCGTGCGGTTGCTCGGCGTCGGCGTCTCGGGGCTGGCCGACTGGGTGCAGGACGACCTCTTCGGCGATCTGCTGGAGACCGGCCCGACCGACCCGACCGATGCCGTCGAGCCGGCCACCGAGACCGAGCCGCCCGAGCCGCCGCGCGCCCGGTCGTCGGGCTGGGCTCCGGGCTTGGACGTCGAGCACGACGAGCACGGCCGCGGCTGGGTGTGGGGCTCCGGGCGGGGCGTGGTCACCGTGCGCTTCGAGACCCGCGAGTCGCCGGCCGGACCTGTGCGCTCCTTCGCCGACGACGACCCCGCGCTGCACCGCTGGCAGCCACCCGACCTCGACCCACCGGCCGACCCGTAGCCTCGCCCCCATGCCCGAGCAGCCGCCGCCCGACCACCCACCGGTGGCGACCCGCCGCCCGACGTCTCGCACGATCCACGGGCAGGTACGCGACGACGACTACGAGTGGCTGCGCGAGAAGGACTCCGAGGCGGTGCAGGCGCACCTCGAGGCCGAGAACGCCTGGACCCGTGCCCGCACCGAGCACCTGGCCGACCTGCGGGAGACGATCTTCACCGAGATCCGCTCTCGCACCCGCGAGACCGACCTCTCCGTGCCGTCGCGCAACCGCGACCACTGGTACTACGGCCGCTCGTTCGAGGGCCGCGAGTACGGCGCCACCTGTCGGGTGCCGGCCGGCGGACCGGACGACTGGACCCCGCCGCGCCCGGCCGAGGACTGCGCGCCCGACCAGCCTGCGCTCCCCGGCGAGGAGGTGCTGCTCGATCTCGACGCCCTCGCCGAGGGCCACGAGTTCTTCTCCCTCGGCGGCGCGAGCATCAGCCCCGACGGAGGCCGGCTCGCCTACGCCACCGACGTCGTCGGCGACGAGCGCTACACGGTGCGCATCAAGGATCTCGCCAGCGGCGACCTGCTCGACGACGTCATCGAGGGCACCCTGGGCGGCGGCACCTGGGACCGCGCCGGCGAGAACCTCTACTACTCCACCGTCGACGCCGCCTGGCGCGCCGACAAGATCTGGCGCCACCGGGTCGGCACTGCGCAGGCCGACGACGAGCTCGTCCACCACGAGACCGACGCGCGATTCTTCACCGGCGTCGGACGCAGCCGGTCCGATCGCTTCCTCATGATCGTCTCCGGATCGAAGACCACCTCGGAGTTCCGCTTCCTCGACGCCGACGACCCGGACGCCGGGTGGCAGGTCTTCGCCGAGCGGGTCGAGGGCGTCGAGTACTCCCTCGACCACGGCAGGTTGCTCGGTGACGACACGTTCTTCGTGCTGCACAACGCGACCGGCCCCGACTTCGAGCTCGGCACGGCCCCCTGCCGACCGACCCCGCAGGAGCAATGGCGCGCCCTGGTGCCGCACGACCCCGCCGTCCGGCTCGAGGACGTCGACGCGTTCGCCACCCACCTGGTCCTGCACCAGCGCAGCGAGGGCCTGACCCAGCTGCGGATCCTCGACCTCGACGACACAGCCACCGGGTCGGGGGTCGCCGACGACCACCTGATCGAGTTCGACGAGCCGGTCTACACGGTCGGCACGGGCGGCAACGCCTCCTTTGCTTCTCCGGTGCTGCGGCTGGGCTACACGACCATGTCCATCCCCTCCAGCGTCTACGACTACGACGTGCGCACCCGCGAGCTCACCCTGTTGCGCCGCGCGCCCGTGCTCGGCGGCTACGACCCTGCCGACTACGAGGAGCACCGGCTCTGGGCCATCGCCGACGACGGTGAGCGGGTGCCGATCTCGCTGGTCGCCCGGCGGGGGGCCGTCGTCGACGGGCCGGTGCCCACGCTGCTCTACGGGTACGGCTCGTACGAGGCCTCGATCGACCCGTACTTCTCGATCGCCCGGCTCTCACTGCTCGACCGGGGTGCCGCCTTCGCGATCGCCCACGTTCGCGGCGGCGGGGAGATGGGCCGGCGGTGGTACGACGATGGCAAGCTGATGCGCAAGCAGCACACCTTCTCCGACTTCGCCGCCTGCGCCCGCCACCTCGTGCACACCGGCTGGGCGAGCCCCGACTCGCTCGTCGCCGAGGGCGCCAGCGCCGGTGGGCTGCTGATGGGAGCCGTCGCCAATCAGGTGCCCGAGCTGTTCGGCGGCATCGTGGCCGGCGTCCCCTTCGTCGACGCGCTCACGACCATGCTCGACAGCACGCTGCCGCTCACGGTCACGGAGTACGACGAGTGGGGCAACCCGGAGGCCGACCCCGAGGTCTACGCCTACATGCGCACCTACGCGCCCTACGACAACGTGACCGACCAGGCCTACCCGCCGATCCTCGCCGAGACCTCGCTCAACGACACGCGCGTGCTCTACGTGGAGCCCGCCAAGTGGGTCGCGCGACTGCGCGCCACGGCGCCGGACGCCCGCCCCGATGTGCTGCTGCGCACCGAGATGGCGGCCGGACACGGCGGGGTGTCGGGCCGCTACAAGTCGTGGCGCGACCGGGCGTTCACCCTGGCGTGGATCCTCGACCGGATGGGCCTGGCCGCCGGCGGCTGAGCAGGCTCGACGGATTCAGACGAGGTCGTGCAGCAGGCGACGCCCCTCGGCCGTGGGCTGGTAGGCCTGGGCGACCTCGCCGGTGCCGGTCAGCCGGACGGCGCCGTCGGAGGGGCCCGCGAACAGCACGTCGCCGCGGCGCAGCAGCACCGACTCGCCCGCCTCGTTGTGCACCTCGACCTCGCCGCCCGTGCAGACGAGGAGGCGAGGGCCGGACTCCGGCAGCGGGGCGCCGTCGGGGTCGGCCGGGGACGTCTGGCACACGGCGAGGGCGAAGTCGCCCTCGCCCGGGGCGAAGACGTCGGTGCCGAAGCCGAAGAGATCGGGACTGACCCGCGCCAGACGCGACATCTCGGCGTCGATGCTGGCCACGACTCCGGACGGGTCGAGATGCTTCGAGGTGAGGCCGGCGCGCAGCACGTTGTCGGAGTTGACCATGACCTCCAGGCACATGCCGCTCAGGTGCGCGTGGATGATCCCGGCGCCCAGGTACGCGGCCTCTCCGGGCTGGAGCGTGAGCCGGTTCAGCAGGAGCGACACGATCACCCCGACGTCGCCGGGGTAGTGGGGTGCGATCTCGGTGGCCGAGGCGTAGGCCCGTTTGATGTCCAGCCCGAGCCCAAGACGGGCATGACAGAGGGCCACGATCTCGTGCACCTCCTGAGGGCTCGGGGGCTCGAGCAGCAGGCGCTCCAGCACGCGCACGATGCCGTGAAACCCCGGGTTGGCCGCCAGCTGCGCCACCATCGCCTCGATGACCGGGTGGGCCAGCGGCGCCAGGATGCGCAGGATCTCGGCCGTGGGCCGGAACCCGACCAGGGTGTCGAACGCCGTGAGCGCGTAGACCATCTCCGGCTTGGGGTTCGGATCCTTGTACAACCGGTGCGCGGCGTCGAGTGGTATGCCCGCGACCTCCTCGGACTCGAACCCCTTGCGGGCGAGCTCGGCGTTCGGGTGCACCTGGATCGACAACGGCCGGGCGGCCGAGAGGATCTTCATCATGAACGGGAGCTCGCCGGCGAGCTCGCTCAGCGGCCGCCGACCTGCGGCGGTCTGCACCATCGCCGGCCCGAGCCGGTGGGTGCCCATCCAGACCTCGGCCATCGGTCGACCCAGCGAGGGGCGACCGAGGAAGGCCGGGATCTCGTGCGCCGTTCCCCATGCGTAGTCCTGGGAGGGGCACTCCAGCAGATGCATGGGGCGAGAGTAGGCCCTTTGCACTGCGAGGCCCGCAGTCAGGATGCCCCCCAAGAGAGGAAGCCCGAAGGAGACGATGCCCTGAGAACTCGCTGAAAGTACCGGCGGCATGCAACTCCTGGTCGCGCTCGGTCGTCAGTCCCAGTGAAGGCTCCACCGGTCCCCCCGGGCCGCACGGAGGCCACTCACCCACCGTCCGGGTGAGCTGACCACGGGAATCCGGGGCACCGTTCGAGCGTTGGGACACACGTGAGGCACCGCAATGTCGGCGCCCGCGCTTTGCGAAGGAGGGACCCCCATGGCCGGTACCACCGCCACCCGTAGCACCCGCTCCACCCGCACGAGCACCACTCGAGAGATCGAGGGTCGCGACAGCGTCGGGCTCTACCTCGACGAGATCGCCCGCAACTCCCTGCTCGACGCGGCCGCGGAGGTGGAGCTCTCCAAGACCATCGAGGCGGGTCTCTACGCGCGGTCGCTGCTCGACCAGGGCCGGGTCGGCCGTGCCGGCGGTGGCGCCCCCTCCCGGGCCACGCGCGAGGAGTTGGAGTGGCTCGCCGAGGAGGGCGAGAAGGCCGTCGACACCTTCATCACCGCGAACCTGCGCCTCGTGGTCTCCATCGCCCGCAAGTACGGCCGTGCGCAGATGCCGATGCTCGACCTGATCCAGGAGGGCAACACCGGCCTGATCCGCGCGGTCGAGAAGTTCGACTACACCAAGGGCTACAAGTTCTCCACCTACGCCACCTGGTGGGTGCGCCAGGCCATCACCCGGGGCATCGCCCAGCAGGCCCGCGTCGTGCGGCTGCCCGTGCACGTCGTCGAGGAGCTCAACCAGGTCGGCGGCGCCCGCCGCACCCTGGAGCGGCAGCTGGGCCGTGACCCCGAGCCCGAGGAGATCGCGACCGAGCTCGGCATGGAGGTCGACCGCGTCCTGGACCTGCTCTCGTGGGGCCGCGAGCACGTCTCGCTCGACACCCCCGTCGACGAGGACGGCGACACCTCGCTCGGCGACCTGATGGCCCAGGAGACCTCACCCGGTCCGGACCTCACGGTGCTCGACGTCGAGTCCCGCGACCGCCTCAACGCGCTGGTCGACCGGCTCGACGCCCGGGCGGCCGACATCATCCGCAGTCGCTACGGCCTCACCGACGGTCGCCAGCACAAGCTGGCCGACATCGGCGCCAAGCACGGCATCTCCGCCGAGCGGGTGCGCCAGTTGGAGCGGGAGGCGCTGCAGAAGCTGCGTCGCTTCGCCGACCCCGATCTCGCGTCGGGCTCCGCAGCCTGACCCCTTGATCACGACCCCTTGATCACGACCCCCTGATCACGACCCGTAGGCCGCCTCGCGCAATGCCGCCGAGGCGGCCTCGGCGTTCTCGGCGACCTTCGCCGGATCGGCCGGAAGCGGGTCGTCCTGCGACGCGCTGGCCTGCCACAACTGGAGCGCGACGACGCGTGCGGCAGCGTCCTCGACGCGATCACGGCTCAGGGTGCCGTCCTCGACGGCCCGCTTCACCACCCGGTGCATGGTCGTCGTGTCAGCCGGCATGAGGAGCAGGTCGGCGCCGGCCTCGAGCGCCTTGACGCCGAGGTCGGGGATGCCGGCGACCGCACCCATGCCGAGCGAGTCGGTGATCGCGACACCCTCGAAGCCGAGGTCGTCGCGCAGGTAGTCGTAGATCTTCGGCTCCACGCTGGACGGCCCACCCGGCGCCATCGCCTCGACGTCGAGGTGCCCGACCATGACGGCCGGGGCACCGGCGTCGATGCCTCGGGCGAACGGTCGCAGGTCGCGATGCTCCAGACGCCGCATCGAGGCGTCGATGTGCGGCAGGGTGCGGTGGGAGTCGACGGTGGCCGACCCGTGCCCCGGGAAGTGCTTGATCGTCGACACCAGTCCGGCGTCGTCGTAGCCGCGCACGGCCGCGCCGACGGCCAGCGCGGCCAGCTTGGGGTCGCTGGAGGGTGAGCGGGAGCCGATGGTCACGTCGGCCGGGCCGATGGTCACGTCGGCGTCGGGGGCGAACACCCAGCTGAACCCGAAGGCGCGCAGTTCCTGCGCGGTCGCGTAGGCGGCCTGCTGCACGACCTGACGGCCCCGCCGCTCGTGTTGCCCGATGGCGAGACCGGCGTCCTCGAAGGCAGGGAAGTCGGTGGCGATGCCGCGCAGGTGCGAGACCGTGCCGCCCTCCTCGTCGATGCCGATGACGGCCGGGAAGTCGCGTCCGTCGTGGTGCGCGGCGCGGGTCACGGCTCGCGTGGTCGCCCGCACCTGGTCGGCGTCGACGACGTTGTCGTTCGTGACGCACACGCCCGCCAGGTGCAGCCGGCGCACCAGCCGTGCTGCCACGGACGGGTCGGTGCCGGCGTAGCGCCCGACGATGACCTGGCCGGCCAGCTCCCCGGCCGTCATGGCGGCGACGATCTCGTGGGCCTGCGCCAGCTCGCCCACGGTCGGGCCCCACGGCAGCGGCTCGCCGAGATCCTGGGTCGGTTCCTGGGTGGGATCTTGGGCCGGGCCCTGGGTCGTGGTGGGCGTCGACGTCGTGCTCGGGGTCACGCTCGTCGACGGGGGCCCGGACGCCGACTCGCGGGCGGTGGGGCGGGCGGGGCCGTCGCTCGCGCACCCGGCCAGCGCACCTGCCGCGACGACGGCGGCCGCTGCGAGACCCAGCCGCCTCATGCCGCAGTCAGGAGTTCGGCGTGCACCTGCTCGACACGCTCACGGAGGGCTCCGAGCGAACCGGAGTTGTCGATGACGTGGGTGGCGATCGCCAGCCGCTGCTCGCGGGTGGCCTGGGCGTTGATGCGCGACGCGGCGTCGTCGGCGCTCATGCCGCGGTCGCACAGCATTCGCTCGACCTGGAGCTCGCGAGGCACGTCGACGACCAGCACGGCGTCGAAGTCGCCCGCGCGGCCCGTCTCGGCGAGCAGCGGGATGTCGTGGACCACGAGCCCGCCCTCGGGTGCGGCCGCCTCGAGCGCGGCGTAGCGCTCGAACACCAGCGGGTGCACGATCGCCTCCAGACGCTTGCGGGCGTCGTCGTCGTTGAAGACCAGTTGACCCAGCGCCGGCCGGTCGAGGTCGCCGTCCGGTGTCAGCAACCCCTCGCCGAACTCCTCGATCACCGCGGCCAGTCCGGGGGTGCCGCGCTGCACCACCTCGCGCGCGAGCGCGTCGCCGTCGATGAGCACGGCACCGAGGTCGACGAGCATCCGCGCCACCGTGCTCTTGCCGGAGGCGATGCCCCCCGTGAGTCCCACCCGCATGCGAGGCAGGCTACAGAGGGGTCTGGACCGCCCGGGTCAGCCACGGGTCAGCCACGGGTCAGCCACGGGTCAGCCGCGGGTCAGCCGCGCGCGAGAAGCGGGATGGCGATGGCGGTCGGGAGCACGCCGAGCAGCAACCAGGGAGTGAACGGCGACACCCGGTGGATAGCGCGCCCCGCAGCCACCGCCAGCACGCTGACGGCCCCGGCCAGCACCGCCAGGCCGTAGCGCTGCGCGGCGAAGGACGGGTCGATGAACCACGCGGCGACCAACAGGCCGCCTGCGAAATGCAGGATCGTGGTGACGACCAGGACCGACACGACCCACTTCTGCACGCGCTTGATGCCCGGCGACTCCAGATTGTCGCGCGTGATGTTCGCGGGGTCCATGAGGTGTCGGGCGCGTGGGGTGTCGGGCGAGGTCGGACTCGGGTCACTCACGGGTGTCATCTTCCCAGCGCGCGTCTGCGGCACGCGGACCGGCCCGGTATATGCGTCGACTTGCATGTCATGTTATTTGTCCGTACATTCATGTCAACGCATGTACGGCATCATTCACCCGCAGGAGTCCCCATGACCACGGCCCCGGCCACCCCCGCTGACGCCGCCTCCGGCGTGCCCGACCCGCACGAGACGGCCGGTCCCCTGGGCCGGCTCGGGCTGTGGGTCACCGGGCACGGTCGCCTCGTGGCCGTCGTCTGGCTGCTGCTCGTGGTGGGCCTCGGGGCCTTCGCCCCGAAGGTCGAGGCGAACCTCTCCGGAGCCGGATGGCAGGCGCAGGGCTCGGACTCCGTGACCGCCCGGGATCTCGCCGTCGAGCACTTCGGCGGCAACGCGTCGTCCGCGATCCAAGTCGTGGTGCACGACGCCGACGGCGACGTGACGACCGGCGTGGGCGCGAGGGTGCTGCGCCAGGCTACGGCGATCCTCGAGGCCGACCCCCGGATCGGCGAGGTGATCGCCCCGCAGCCCGGCGCCACGGTCAGCCAGGACGGCCACACCGCCGTGCTGCTGGCCGGAGCCGGTGCGGACACCAACGAGATGGTGCGGGTCGCCGACGATCTCAAGGCCGAGCTCGCCGACCTCTCCACGGGCAACGTGAGCGTCGAGCCGACCGGCTCCTCCCTGCTCTGGTCGGACTTCAACGAGGCCAACCTCGACGCGATGATGAAGTCCGAGATGATCTCGTGGCCGGTGACGCTGGCGATCCTCGTGCTGGCCTTCGGGGCGCTGGTGGCAGCCGGGCTCCCGCTGCTGCTCACGCTCGCCGGCCTCGTCGCCTCCGCCGGCAGCCTGGTGCTCATCAACGAGTTCGTGCCGGTGTCGATCTGGGCGATGAACTTCGCCATGATGTTCGCCCTCGCGCTCGGCATCGACTACGCCCTCTTCCTCGTGGTGCGCTACCGCGGCGCCCGCGAAGGCCACCTGCGCACCCGTGAGCACGCCATCGCCGAGACCATGGACACCGCCGGCAAGGCCGTGCTGCTCTCGGGCCTCACCGTGCTCATCTCGCTCTCCGCGGTCATGCTCGTGCCGAGCCCCGCGTTCCGCTCGATGTCGGCCGGCATCATGCTCGCCGTCGTGTTCGTGCTCGCGGCCACGCTCACCCTGCTGCCACTGGTGCTGCACCAGCTCGACCACCGCATCAACAAGCTGGCCCTGCCCTGGGTGCGCACCGGCGAGCACCGCTCGCCGTTCTTCGCGGCGTGGGGCGAGCGGCTGTGGCGTCGTCCCGTGCTCTTCGGCACCGCCGCCGTGGTGGTGCTCGTGGCGCTGGCCGCGCCCATCGTCGGCCTGCGCACGGCGATGCCCTCGATCAAGGTGCTCCCCGAGGACGCCTCCGCCCGGGTCGGCTACGACCTGGTGCAGGACGCCTTCGGAGACGGCGCACCCGGCACCCTCCAGGTCGTGGTGCCCGCGAAGCAGGCCAAGGCCGCGAGCCGAGTGCTCTCGCAGGACGACGGCATCGCCGCGGTGCTGCCCGCCATGCCGGCGCTGGACGGCGCGAAGCTCGTCCTCGTCCAGGCCGTGCCCACGGTCGACCCCTCCGACCCCGCGCTCGGCGAGACCGTCGACCGGCTGCGTGCCAACCTGCCGTCGTCTGCCCTGGTGGGTGGCGCCGCGGTGGAGAACCTCGACCTGAAGTCACAGCTGGACGAGTCGACCCCGCTGGTGATCGGTGTCGTGCTGGCGCTGGGCTTCGTGCTGCTGCTCGTGGCGCTGCGCGCCCCGCTCATCGCGCTGCTGGGCACCGTGGTGAGCCTGCTCTCGACCGCCGCCGCGTTCGGTGTGGCCCGCCTGGTGTTCCAGGACGGCTGGGGCACCGGCTTGATGGGTTTCGAGCACCAGGGCTTCCTCGACGCGTGGGCGCCGGTGTTCTTCTTCGCCATGATCTTCGCGATCGCGATGGACTACACCGTGTTCCTGCTCGCCTCCGCCAAGGAGCACTACGAGGCCTCGGGCGACCCGCGCGAGGCGATGGTCGGCGCCATGGCGCACTCCGGTCGCGTCATCTTCGCCGCCGGCGCGGTGATGGTCGCGGTGTTCTTCACCTTCTCCCTGGCCGGCCCTCTGCCGCCGAAGGAGATGGGCATCGTGCTCGGCACCGCCGTGCTGCTCGACGCCTTCGTGGTGCGTCTCGTGCTGCTGCCGGTGCTGCTGCGCCTCACCGGCCGCGCCGCCTGGCACGTGCCCGGCTGGCTGGACCGTGTGCTGCCGAAGATCACCTTCTCCCACGGCTGACCTTCCGGCTCCCACCCCGCACGACCCCTACCGTCGGACCAACGAGAGGATCTACACCATGTGCCGAGCAGTGACCTGCACGAAGTGCGGCAAGACCACCTGGGCCGGCTGCGGCCAGCACGTCGACCAGGTGATGGCCGGCGTGCCGCAGGGTGACCGGTGCGCCGGTCACGACAACGAGCCCTCCACCGGCCTCCTGCGCAAGCTCTTCGGCCGCGGCTGATCACCCGCGAGGGGTCGCGAATCGTCCCGCGAGGGGTCGCGAATCGTCCCGCGAGGGGTCGCGAATCGTGATTGGTTCGGACACGTACGGACGTCTGGCATGAGCACGTGGACGGCGCGCCGGTGGCTGGTCGCCCTCGCGGCCGCCGCGACCTCGGTGGTCGTCGTGGCGGTGCCGACCGATCTCATCGACACCCCGTGGTTCGGCCGCGACGTGCCGCCCACGTGGTGGTCGTGGCCAGCGCTGCTGATCAGTTCGGTGTTGTTCGGGATGCTCGCGGCCACCTACGTGCGCGAGTCCCCCCGACCCGAGCCAGCTGGCGACGAGGAACCGATGGTTCGCGGCGGCTGGCTCGGCGGGCTGCTCACCTTCTTCGCCGTCGGTTGCCCGGTGTGCAACAAAGTCGTCCTGCTCGCCCTCGGCTACTCCGGCGCGCTGACCTGGTTCCAGCCCGTCCAGCCCCTGCTCGCCGTGGCCGCGCTCGGGCTCCTGGCCTGGGCGTTGCGTCGGCGCCTTCGCTATGACCAGACCTGCCCGCTGCCGACGAGGGTGGCGAGCGATGTCTGAGACCAGCAGGGGTCGCCGGCTCGCCGCTCCCCTCGTCGTCGTGACCGTGGCAGCGCCAGCCCTCGTCGTCGTCCTGCCGCAGGGAGGCGAAGAGCAGGAGCCGGCTCCCACCGCGTCGAGCCCGAGGCCGGCCGGTGTGCCGCCGTGGGTGCTGCCGCTCGCGCTGCTCGTGCTCGGTCTGGCGTGGATCGCCGCGAGACTCAGGCGCCGACGGGTTCCCGGGTCGTCTCCCAGGCGTTGAAGCCGCCGAGGATGTCGGAGACGTCGGGGTAGCCCTGACCGCGCAGGTACGACGCGGCCACGCTGGAGCGCCAGCCGCCGGCGCAGTAGACGACCACCGCGCCGTCGCGCGGGATCTCGTCGAGGCGTCGCCGCAGCTGCGCCAAGGGCAGGTGGTGGGCCCCGGGCACGCCGCCCGCTGCGAGTTCCCCGGCGTTGCGCAGATCGACCACGGTGACGGCGCGACCCTCGTCGGCGAGGGCCTGGTCGAGCTGGGACGGCGTGAGTCGGCTGGCGTGGCCGACACCGGCCGCCTCGCAGTCGGTGAGCACGTCCTCGATCTCGGGCAGGTAGCCGAGCACGCCGTCGAAGCCGATGCGCGCCAACCGCATGACGGCTTCGTTCTCGTGGCCCTCGGGGGCCACCACGACGATCTGGTCGCTGGGGTCGAGCATCATGCCGGCGGTCTCGGAGAAGCGACCGTCGAGCGGCACGCTGATGGAGCCGCGCAGGTGACCGGCGCTGAACTCCGCGGCATCGCGGGTGTCGAGCAGCAGGGCGCCGTCGGCAAGAGCCTCGAACACGGCACCGACGGCGAGCATGGGGGCCGGGGAGTCGTCGAAGGTCTCGTGCACCTGGCGGTTGAGCGTGGCGTCGTAGACGAAGTAGTCCGGAGCCGACGGCTGCCCCTCGGTGACGATCGCGACGAACTCCGCCTCGCTCATCGGCTGGCAGGCGTAGTTGGACCGGCGCTGCTCGCCGATCGTCGACTGCTTCTCGGTCGAGAGGTTCTTGCCGCAGGCCGAGCCCGCACCGTGCGCCGGGAACACCCGGACGGCGTCGTCGAGGCCCATCAGTCTGTGCTGGACGGAGTCGTAGAGCATCGAGCCGAGCTCGGCGGCGGTCACGCCGATCGAGGCGAGCAGGTCGGGGCGGCCGACGTCGCCGATGAAGAGGGCGTCGCCGGTGAGCACGCCGTAGGCGGTCTCGTCGCCGGCGTTCTCGAAGACCAGCACGCTGATCGACTCGGGGGTGTGGCCGGGCGTGTGCATGATCTCGAGCGCGACGCCCGAGCCGTGCTGACCGGGCTCGCCGAGCTCGATGCGCTCGCCGTCGGCCAGCTTGCGCACCTCGTAGTCGGCCTCGGCGCGGTCGCCGTAGCCGATCCAGGCGCCGGTGGCCTGGGCCATCTCGAGGTGTCCGGCGAGGAAGTCGGCGTGGAAGTGGGTGTTGATGACGCCCACGATCTCCAGGCCGTGCGCCGCGGCGTCGTCGAGGTACTCGGCCACGTCGCGACGGGGGTCGACGACGACCGCGCGGCCGGTGGTCTCGTCACCGATGAGGTAGGAGGCCTGGGAGAGGCAGTCGAGGTAGTGCTGGGCGAAGTACATGGTTCCTCCGAAGGTGTGCGGGGTGACGGGTCAGGCTGCGGCGCCGGTGGCGACCTTCAGCAGGGTGTAACCGGCGACCAGCACGAGCAGTCCGGCGAAGGCGAGCTGGAGCTGTGCGGTGGGGAGTCGCGACGCGAGTCGGCGGCCCATGAGGGTGGCGATCATCGCCGCGGCCGCGAACGGCGCCGTGACGGCGAGGTCGACGTGCAGGTCGGGCATCCGCGCGACCAGCGAGGCCAGCGTGTTGATGACGACGACCACGAGAGAGGTGCCCACGGCGAGCTCCATGGGCAGGCCCAGCACGAGGACGAGCGCCGGGACG
Organism: Nocardioides acrostichi; assembly: GCF_015319165.1. Taxonomy (GTDB): domain Bacteria; phylum Actinomycetota; class Actinomycetes; order Propionibacteriales; family Nocardioidaceae; genus Nocardioides; species Nocardioides acrostichi. The sequence continues at coordinate 940,138 of NZ_JADIVZ010000001.1, read as the reverse complement.
ACGACGAAACCACCGCCGACGCCGAGGAAGCCGGTGAGCAGACCGACGCCGAGGCCGGAGAGCAGCACGGCCACCGGACGGCGGATACGTTGCGGCGTCGTGGTCGACGGCACGGTGCGCTCCAGCAGGGTGGTGCCGGCTCGGGAGGCTCCGGCGATACCCGCGTAGTCGCCGGGTGCGTCGTCCGCCGCCTCGCTCGCGGCGGGGCGCGAGCAGGCGGCGGATCCACGACTCAGGACACCGCGAGCCATGCTGGCCGCGGCCGCGACCATGACGATCGCGAAGACGCTCATCAGCACACGGCCGTCGACGGCGCCGCTGAGGCGTGAGCCCACGAGCGCGGCCGGCACTCCGGCGAGGCCGAACACGAGCCCGGAGCGCCAGTCCACACGGCGCGCCCGCAGGTGCGACACCGCCCCGGTGGCGGCCGCCATCCCGACGATCACCAGGCTGCTCGTCGCCGCGTCGGCCGGGCTCTCCCCGATCGCGAACACCAGCAACGGCACCGTGAGGATCGCGCCGCCACCGCCGAGTCCCCCGAGCACGAGACCCACCAGGATCCCGAGCGTGAGGAGTTCGGCCGGCTGGGCGAGAGCGGCGATCGGCATCAGGCGACCTCGGGGGTCTCGCCGTCGGCGACCATCGGCAGGCCGGCCCGGGCCCAGGCCTGCATGCCGCCGGCGAGGTTGTAGACCGCGGGCCCGCCCTGGGCGGCCAGCACCTGCGCGGCTCGGCTCGAGCGGCCGCCGGAGCGGCACACCGCGAGGACCGGCCGCTGCTGAGCGGCCAGGAGTACTGGGTCCAGGGCGGACAGCGGGTGGTGCACGGCTCCGTCGATGCGGCCGGCCGCCCACTCGTGCGGCTCTCGGACGTCGACGACGAGCGCGCCGTCGCTCATCAACTGCCGGGCCTGCGCGGGGTCGAGATCGGTCACGACCTGGTGTGTCTCGCTCATCTATGCGCCCTTTCTAATGTCCGTACATCTAGTAATGTACGGACATCTTTTCGCTCACCACAAGCAGAAACCTTGAGATCCAGATCACACGGGTCTACCGTGACGTCGGACGAAATGTCCGGACTGTTCGGATGAGAAGGCAGGGTGGTCATGGCAGCGGCAATCACGATCGAGGTCGTCGAGACGGGCGACCTGGGAGATCGCAGCTACATCGCCCACGACGGCACGACCGCCGTGGTCGTCGACCCTCAGCGCGACATCGACCGCGTCGTGGCCCGCGCCGGCGAACTGAGAGTGCAGATCGCCGCCGTGGCCGAGACCCACATCCACAACGACTACGTCACGGGCGGCTTCCAGCTGGCCCAGGAGACCGGCGCCGACTACCTGGTCAACGGCGAGGATCCGGTGGCCTTCGAGCGCGTGGCGGTCCACGACGGCGACGAGCGCACCTACGGCGGCCTGCGGGTGCGAGTCGTGGCCACGCCCGGCCACACCCACACCCACCTGGCCTTCGTCGTCGACGCCGTCGCGGGCGATGAGTCCCCGGCCGTGTTCACCGGCGGCTCGCTGCTCTTCGGCAGCGTCGGCCGCACCGACCTGCTGGGCGAGGAGCACACCGACGCGCTGACCCGGGCCCAGTTCCGCACCGCCCACAAGCTGGCCGACACCCTGCCCGACGACACCGGCGTGTACCCGACGCACGGTTTCGGCAGCTTCTGCTCCTCCGGCTCGGCCTCCGGCGGCGACTCCTCGACGATCGGTGACCAGAAGCAGGTCAACGACGCCCTCACCGAGACCGACGAGGACGCCTTCGTCACCCGGCTCGTCGCCAACCTCACCGCGTACCCCGCCTACTACGCCCACATGGCTCCGCGCAACCTCGAGGGTCCGGCCCCCATCGACCTGAGTGCGCCCGAGCCGGTGGACGCCGCCGAGCTGCGCCGTCGTATCTCCGCCGGCGAGTGGGTGGTCGACCTGCGCAGCCGCACCGTCTACCCCGGCGGCCACCTCGACGGCTCCGTGGGCATCGAGCTCGGCGGGCAGTTCTCGACCTACCTGGGCTGGCTGATCCCATGGGGCACCCCGCTCACGCTGCTCGCCGAGAGCGCGGACGACGTGGCTGCGGCGCAGCGCCAGCTCGTGCGCATCGGCATCGATCGCCCTGACGGCCAGGCGGTCGGCGACATCGGCGACCTCGCCGGCAGCGACGGACTCGCCAGCTATCCGCGCGTGGACTTCAAGGAGCTCCAGCGCCACTTCGAGGGCGAGCACGAGGGGTCCGTCGTGCTCGACGTGCGTCGCGACGACGAGCGCGCGGCCGGCGGCGTCCGCGGGTCTGCCCACGTGCCGATGCACGGCCTGCTGGACCGCCTCGACGAGGTGCCCGAGGGACGGCTGTGGGTGCACTGCGCGGCCGGCTTCCGCGCCTCGATCGCCGCGAGCCTGCTCGCGCGGGCCGGGCGCGACGTCGTCCTGGTCGACGATGCCTACGACCACGCCGAGGAGCTCGGGCTCACCTCCTCCGACGCGTCCCAGCCCTAGCAACCGGTTCTGCAACACAGCCATCAATCCAGGGAGATGAGTCGGATGGCCGAGCACCACAAGGTCCTGATCGTCGGCGGCGGCACGGCGGGCATCAGCGTCGCCGCGCGGCTGCGCAAGGAGGGGGTCGGCGACATCGGTCTCATCGAGCCCTCCGACCAGCACTTCTACCAGCCGCTGTGGACCCTCGTCGGTGGCGGCTGCGCCCCGGCCAAGGAGTCGGAGCGCACCGAGGCGTCGGTGATGCCGCAGGGCGTCGTCTGGATCAAGGCGGCGGCCGCCGGCGTCGACCCGGAGAACAAGTCGGTCAGCCTCGAGGACGGCCGCACGGTCGACTACGACTACCTCGTCATGTGCCCGGGCATCCAGCTCGACTGGGACAAGACCCCCGGCCTGCCCGAGGCGATGAGGACGCCCGGCGTCACGAGCAACTACGACTACTCCTCCGCCCCGCAGACGTGGGAGAACATCAAGAGGACGACCTCGGGCACCGCGGTCTTCATGATGCCGGCCAACCCGATCAAGTGCGCCGGTGCGCCCCAGAAGATCGCCTACCTGGCCGCGGACTACTGGCGTCAGCAGGGCGTACTCGACCAGATCCGCGTGGTGCTGTCGCTGCCCACGCCGGGCATGTTCGGCGTACCGGTCTTCGCCCAGGAACTGGAGAAGGTCGTCGCGCACTACGGCATCGAGGTGATGAAGAGCTCGGAGGTCGTCGAGATCGACGGCGAGAGCAAGCAGGCGGTCATCTCCCACAACGCCGACGGCGGCTCGAAGGAGTCGATCGACTTCGACATGCTGCACGCGGTGCCGCGCCAGTCGGCTCCGGACTGGGTCAAGGCCACGCCCCTGGCCGACCCCGACAACGCAGGAGGCTACGTGCAGGTCGACAAGCACACCCTCCAACACACCCGCTACCCCGACGTGTTCGCCCTCGGCGACGCCGGCTCGACCCCGAACTCGAAGACCGGTGCGGCGATCCGCAAGCAGGCTCCGGTGCTGGTGCAGAACCTCGTCGACGTGATGGCCGGTCGCACGCCGAGCGCCTCCTACGACGGCTACGCCTCGTGTCCGCTGACCACCGCCCGCAACAAGATGCTGCTCGCCGAGTTCGACTACGAGTTCAACGTGACCCCGTCGTTCCCGATCATCGACACGACCAAGGAGCGCAGGGACATGTGGTACCTCAAGCGCTACGGGCTACCGTTCATGTACTGGAACCTGATGCTCAAGGGCAGGGCCTGAAGGCCTCTCGAGATCTGATCCGGCATCCGGGAACACCCACCAACCAGGAGAAGTTGACCACGTCATGACCGCCACAGACGTCTGCTCCAAGATCGACCCCGCCGAGCTCGCCACGCTGCTCGACAGTGCCGACCGGCCGCTGCTGCTCGACGTGCGCACGCCCGCCGAGTTCGAGGCAGCCCACCTCGAGGGTGCCGTCAACGTGCCGGTCTCCCTGGTGTCGGCGAACGCGGCCACGATCGCGCCCCGGCTCAAGCCGGGCACGGTCGTGCTGTGCCAGTCCGGCCCCCGCGCCGAGCAGGGCGCCGCAGCGCTCGCGAGCGCAGGTGCTCCCGGCGTCCGGGTGCTGCGTGGCGGCGTCGGCGCCTGGGACGGCGAGGGCCGGCCGGTGCGCCGGGGCAAGCAGGTCTGGGCGATGGAGCGCCAGGTGCGCATGACGGCCGGTTCGATCGTGCTCCTCGGCATCCTGGCCAGCCTGAAGGCGCCGCGCGCCAAGTTCCTGGCCGGCGGCATCGGCGCCGGACTCACGTTCTCGGCGGCCAGCAACACCTGCGCCATGGCCCAGGTGCTCTCGAAGATGCCGTGGAACCGCGGCTCCGAGGAGCCCACCCTCGACTCCGCCCTGGCCCAGCTGTCTGCCTGAGCCTCGCGGTCAGACGACGGCGAGCGGCAGCGACCGGCCGACCAGGCTGCGCCGCACGTGGGGCAGGGACGACGCCACGCGCGCCAGCTCGCGGGCCGAGGCGGCGTCGGGGTCGGCCACGACGACCGGCACCCCGGCGTCCCCTGCTGCCCGCAGGGAGAGGTCGAGCGGCACCTGCCCCAGCAGCGGCACGCCCAGCTGCTCGCCGAGCTGCGCTCCCCCGCCCTCGCCGAACAGGGCGGTGTGCTCGCCGCAGGAGCCGCACGCCAGCGCGCTCATGTTCTCGATGACCCCGGCGATCGGCATGCGGGCATCGAGTGCCATCCGACCCACACGTGCGGCGACCGTGCGGGCGGCCGGCTGCGGCGTGGTGACCGTGATCAACTGCGCGTCGGGCAGCAGCTCGAGCAGGGTGAGCGTCACGTCACCGGTGCCGGGCGGCAGGTCGACGAGCAGCACGTCGAGCTCGCCCCAGTGCACGTCGGTGAGGAACTGCTCGATGGCCTTGTGCAGCATCGGGCCGCGCCAGATCACGGGCTCCTCGTCGTCGACGAGGAAGCCGACGCTCATCAGCGACACCCCGTGCGCCTGGGGCGGCAGCATCAGGCCCTTGAGCGCCACCGGCGCCTGCCGCACACCGAACAGCTGCGGCACGGAGTAGCCCCACACGTCGGCGTCGAGCACACCGACGCGCTGGCCCTGCGCGGCCAGCGAGGCGGCGAGGTTGGCGGTGATCGAGCTCTTGCCCACGCCACCCTTGCCGCTGGCGACCGCGTAGATGCGGGTGCCGGAGTCGGGTCCGAACGGGTGCTGCCGGCCACGGTTGCCGCGCAGTCGCTGGGCCAGGGCCATCCGCTCGGAGTCGGTCATCGCGGCGTAGCCCACCTCGACACCGCGCACGCCGTCGATGGCCGCGGCGGCGGCCGTGACGTCGTCGGCCAACTGCTGCTTCATCGGGCAGGTGGGGGTGGTGAGCCGCAGGGTGACGTGCACGGTGCCGCGGCGGTCGACCTCGACCGCCGCGACCATGCCCGCCTCGGCGAGGCCGATCTTCAGCTCGGGGTCGTGCACCGCACCGACCGCGGCCTCGACGCCGGCGGCGTCGACGGCCGCGTCGGAGGCGGAGGAGAACAGCCTCACCGCGGCACCTCCGCCAGGTAGGCCGAGCGCTTGGGCGTGACGTGCCGCATGAGGAACTCCGGACGCCGCAGCCCGCCCGGGCCGGGCCCGGGGCGAGTCATCTCGAGCCAGCGACGATAGGCCTCGCGCGACTTCGCGACGTCGACCTGCACATCGCCGTACTCATCGCCTGGCTGCGCGGGCGTGACCTGCACCAACTGATGCCAGCAGTGCATGCCGGAGACCGGGTCGGGCTGCACCGGGAAGGCCAGGTTCTGGTGCACGCCGGGGTCGTCCCAGGTGATGCGCGAGGAGTCGGGGTCGGAGCTCTCGAAGGGTCTGATGCCGTCGGTGTAGCGCAGGTTCCACACGCTGCCCTCGTGGCCGAGCTCCACCGTGCCCATCACCCAGCGCGAGCCGGGGTGACCTGCCTGCATCCAGCGGCCCATGTGGTGGCTGAGCCCCACGACGCCCGGCCGGATCGCCTCGGTGGCCCAGGCCCGCGCCACGAAGTGGCCGATCTCGGTCGTGACCCGCACGAGATCGCCGGTGGCGATGCCCAGCCCGCGGGCGTCGTCGACGTTGGTCCACAGCGGGTGGGTGTTGGAGATCTCGTTCAGGTACTTCGCGTTGCCCGAGCGGGTGTGGATCAGCGTGGGCAGCCGGAAGTTCGGCATCAGCACGAACTCGCTGTTGCCGCGGTCGATGCGCCGCGCCGACACGTGTGACTCGAAGTAGGCGGGCACCGCGTGCTCCTCCCACCCCCAGTCGGCCAGGGTCTCGGAGAACAGCTCCAGCCGTCGGGACGGCGAGAGCCAGCCCTGCGTCACGGTGCCGTCGCGGTGCTGCACGCCCACCGAGTCGGCCTCGCCCACCAGTGGCGGTGCGACGTCGAGCCCGACGTCCGGCTTGCGTACGACGCCCTGGTCGTCGACGTGGGTGCCGGCGAGCTCGTCGGCACCGAGCACCCGCTCGTGCAGGGCGAACTGGTCCTTCGCGACCTCGAACACGCCGAACTTGCGCATGTACTCCAGCGGCGTGAGGCCCCGCTCGGCGGCGGCTTCGGGCAGCCCTGGCACGGACTCGGCGAAGAGGATCTCGTAGTACTCGTCCATCGTCATCTTCTGCCCCGGGTGCTCGCGGGACTCGAAGAAGCGTCGGATGCCGAGTGAGCCGTCGGGATCGATCTGCCACGACAGCTCGTACCAGAACTCGTTCTCCTCCCACACCTCGCCGGGGTTGGCGTCGCGGGAGTCCTGGAACGCGATGCCCTGCTGCGCCATCGCGACCCGGCGTACGGGCTGGCGGAAGGCCAGCCACTTGCCGGCGTGGGTCTCCATCGACACCGTGTCGTGCCGCTCGCCGGCGTGACCCATCGGCAGCACGTAGTCGGCGAACGTGGCCGACTCACTCCACGTGGGCGTGAGCGCCACGTGCAGGCCGACCTTGGACTCGTCGGTCAGCGCCTCGATCCACGAGAACCCGTCGGGGTTGACCCAGATCGGGTTGTAGACGCGGCTGAAGTAGACCTCGAGCCTGCCGCGCCCGTCCTTCAAGAAGTGCGGCAGCAGGATCGACATCTCGTTGGTGCACAGCGGGTACTCGGTAGGCCACAGCATCTCCGACCAGACGTCGTTCGCCTCCGGCTTGTCGGGGAAGTGCGCGATGAACTTGTCCCAGCCGTTGGGGTGCGTGCCGCCCTCGGTGCCGACCGCGCCGGTGAGCACGTTGAGGAAGAACAGCGCCCGGGCGATCTGCCAGCCGCCGAGGTTGCCCGCGGTGGCCGAGCGCCAGGTGTGGGTGGCCAGTCGGGTGCCGGCCTGCCCGACGAGCTTGGTCAGCTCGTGCACCTGCTCGACCGGGATCCTCGCCAGCTCCGCGGCGCGCTCCGGCGTCCACTCGGCGTAGTCGGCCTCGAGGTGCTCGAGGAAGGTCTCGAAGACCACGGGGGTGCCGGGGTGCTTGCGCTCCAGGTAGACGTCCCAGTTGACCCAGCGTTCGACGAACGCCCGGTCGATGCGGCGCTCGCGGATCAGCGTGGCCGCCACGGCGAGGAAGATCGCGGCCTCGCTGCCCGGCCAGGGTGAGATCCACAGATCGGCGTGGCTGGCGGTGTTCGACAGCCGCGGATCGAGGACGACGACCTTGGCGCCGCGCTGCTTGGCCTCCATGATGCGCTGGGCGTGCGGGTTGAAGTAGTGCCCGGTCTCCAGGTGCGCGGAGAGCAGCACGATGGTCTGGGCGTTCGCGTAGTCCGGCGAGGGCCGGTCGAAGCCCATCCAGTGCGTGTAGCCGGTGCGGCCCGAGGAGGAGCACACGTTGGTGTGACTGTTGTGCCCGTCGACGCCCCACGCGGCCAGCACCCGCTCGGCGAAGCCGTCCTCGCCCGGGCGGCCGACGTGGTACATGACCTCGTCGCGTCGGTCCTCGACGATCGCGGACCGGATGCGGGCCGCGATGTCGGCGATGGCGTCGTCCCAGCTGACGGCCTCGAACTGGCCCGAGCCGCGCGGGCCGACCCGCTTCATGGGGTGCAGGATGCGCTCGGGGTCGTTCGCCTGGTTGATCGTGGCCGGGCCTTTGGCGCAGTTGCGCCCGCGCGAGCCGGGGTGCACGGGGTTGCCCTCGAACTTCTTGACCGAGAGGTCGTCGTGGTCGACGTAGGCCAGCAGGCCGCAGGAGGACTCGCAGTTGAAGCACGTGGTCGGGATGAGCGAGTAGGTGTGCGCCACCTTGCGTGGGTGCGCCTTCGCGTCGTGCTCGACGTGGTGGTCCCAGGTGTCGGGGTGCGGGTAGCTGCGCAGGTGCTCGTGTGTGCGGACGCCAGGGCCCGGCACGGGCGAGCCCGCGGTCTCGCGGCGGTTCTGGTCTGTGCTCATCGGGTGCTCCTCGACTCTTAGGACAGCGCCGGATCCTGGCCGGCGCGCACGAAGCAGGACTCGTAGACGAGCAGGGCGGGTTGCACGATCAGGCCGGCCACCGCCAGCAGCGGCAGCGACCCGAGGCCCCAGCCGAGTCCGGCCACGACGAGGGCGACGCCGGTCGGGAGCACCGCGCCGCCCCAGAAGTGGCCGGCGTAACGGCCGTGGGTGATCTGGTGCGCGGCGACGGCCGCCTGACGGCTGGAGTGCCGGCCGCCGTACTCGCCGGCGAGCATCAGTAGGTGCAGCGCTGTGCCGAGCGTGAGGAACGCCCCGGCGAGGGCGATCGCCGACGACGAGAGGTCACCCGCCAGCGCGATCAGCGCCATCGCGCCGCCACCGACCATCACGGCCTGGGCCAGCAGGTGCCAGAACAGCAGCGGCGACTGCCAGAGGTCGCGTCCCTCGGCCTGGCCGAAGAGGAACGCGGTGTAGCCGGCCATCATCGCCGCGGCCGGCAGGCCGAGCCACGCGAGCACCGTCTGCGCCGCGCCCAGGTCGGCCAGTGAGGCGATCAGCCACAGCACCGAGCCGCCCGTGAACCCGGCCAGCGCGAGTCCGCCGAGCACGAGCCAGGAACTCCAGTGCGGCTTGGTGAAGAGGTAGTAGAACCGGTCGGGCCGTTTGAGATCCCAGACGAGCAGGGCCCCGGTGCTCGCACCGCCGAGGATGCCGAGCACCGGCGCGACGACGTCACCGAGACCGCCGAGGTCGACGCCGAGCAGGTGGGCGAGCAGGGCCAACGCGAGCGCCCCGGCCCCGACGCCCTTGGTCCACAGATAGGTGGTGACCCGCCACCCCCACGGCCGCGGGTGCGCGGTGTTGAGGGTGGTGCGGGCGTGCGTGGTGGGATCGGGCTGCACGTCGCCCTGCGTGGCGAGACGCTGCGCGTCGGGCTTGGCCCAGATGTAGGTGTCGTCGACCGGGGCGGCCAACGGGTCGAGCACGGCCCGGTCGGCCCCCAGGTAGAAGACGTTCGGCCCCGTGTTCTGCTCCGGGCTGCGCACCTGGGTCTGCTCGGTGGCGATCAGCTTGGCGATGCCCGAGGTGGGGTCGTCGAGGTCGCCGACCCAGATCGAGTGCGTCGGGCACACCACCACGCAGGCCGGCTCGAGGTCGTCGTCGACCCGGTGCGCGCAGAGGTTGCACTTGGCCGCGGTGTGGGTGTTCTCGTCGATGTAGATCGCGTCGTAGGGGCACGCCTGCATGCACGACTTGCAGCCGATGCAGCGCTCGTTGTCGAAGTCGACGATGCCGTCGTCGCGCTTGTACAACGCCTGGGTCGGGCAGATCTTCACGCACGGGGCGTCGGTGCAGTGGTTGCACCGCATGACGCCGAAGGAGCGCGTGGTGTCCGGGAACGTGCCGGAGTCGACGTACTTCACCCACGTGCGGAACTGCCCGACCGGCACCTCGTGCTCGGTCTTGCAGGCGACCGTGCAGGCGTGGCAGCCGATGCAGGTGCGTTGGTCGATGGCGAAGCCGTACCTCATGGGCGACTCCCCCTTCAGTGGCTCGGCGGTGTGCGCTCGATCACACTACGTTAGGCTAGCCGCATACACCACCGTCACACGCTGAATATTTGTCCGGACAGGAGATCGATGTGACCGACCCGACTGCGTCGCTGGGCCGCGAGCTCGACGCGCTCTACGCCGGCGTGTGCAAGGCGATCGCCGACCCCAAGCGGTTGCACATCATCGCCGCGCTCCGTGAGGGTGAGCTGAGCGTCGGCGACCTCTGCGACGTCCTCGACATCAGCCAGTCCAACACCAGCCAGCACCTCGCCGTGCTGCGCGAACGCGGTGTCGTCATCCGGCGCCGCGAGGGCACGTCGGTCTACTACTCGCTCAGCAGCACCAAGGTGCTCGCCGCCCTCGACCTGCTGCGCGAGTTCGCGGCCGAGCAACGCGCCACCGCTGCCGTCGAGCCCACGACCCCCAGCCGCCGGCTCGACGGCGTCTTCCTCGGCTGACCTGCCGGGGCGTGCTCAGCCGTTGGCGACCAACTGGTAGCCGGTACGCCCGGAGAACTCCGCGCTCACCGCGAACCGGTCACCGCGCACCAGCGTGTGCCGCCACTCCACGGGCCGCTCCCCCGCGAATCCGCTGCGCTCGATCGCGAACGCCGCGACGCCGTCGGGCATCTCGAGCAGGCTGCGCTCGGCAGGGGTCGGGATGACGGCGCGGATGTGCTCGCTGCCACCGGTCAGCCGGACGCCGCAGCGCGCGGCGAGCTCCTGGTAGAGCGCGGTGGTGGAGAAGTCGGCATCGAGCAGCGGCCGCGCGAGCTCGGCCGGCAACCACACCCGGTCGACCGCCAGCGGACGATCGCTGGCCATGCGCAGCCGCTCCAGATAGAGCAGCGGCGAGGACTCCTCCAGACCGAGCCGCCCCGCCACGACCCCGTCGGCGCGCAGGTCGAGGGTGCGCACCACGCTGTGCTGCTGCTGGCCGGCCGCGGTGACCGAGGAGAACAGGCTGTAGAGCGTGCCCAGCGGCTGGTCGATCTCGGCGGGCTCGCTCAGTCGGGAGGTGCGGCCCCGCTCCCCCCGGACGACGCCCGCGCTGCGCAGGCGGCGCAGTGCCTCGCGTACGGTGTGCCGGCTCACCTGGTACTCCTCGACCAGGGCCAGCTCACCCGGGAACGCGTCGGTGAACGCACCCGCCTCGACTCGCCGCAGCAGGTCGTCGTGCACCTGCTGCCACAACGGAGCGCCGGCGCCGCGCGCGACGGTGCGCGCGGCGTGGGTGGCGGCGCTGCGAGGACTCACGCCGTCACCCTATGCCAGCTCCCGCCGGTGCTCAGGGCAGACGGCACCAGGTCGCGTCCTGCGTGCCGAGACGTCCGTGGTAGGCGCGATACATCGGCTTGTCGAAGGCCGTCGAGTGCACGGCGAAGAGGGTGGTGCCGGTGCCCTTGCCCTCCTCCTGCACCGGGATCTGCACCGCGCGCAGCCGCAGCGTGAGGTGCCGCTGGTCGGTTCCGGCGAAGCACCCCGAGGCTCGGCTGCGACCCAGCGCGTCGGACTTCGTGACCTTGTCGCCCACCTGGTGTCCGGGGTAGTGGAACGCGGCCGTCGTGACCGCCCCGATGTGGTTCTCCCACGGAGCGGTGAAGTCGAGGCTCATGCCGGCCGTGTGCTCGACCGGCACCGAGAAGTGGGCCTCGCCGTCGACGACGTCGCGCACCCGGCTCTGCCAGACGTCCTGCTCTCCTTCGATGGCCTGCACCAGGTGCACGGTGCAGCCGTCGCAGTGCGCGATCTTCACGGTCACCTTGGTGCGGGTGGGCTGGTCGTCGGCGTGAGCGGGTGCCGCCGCGGCGGCACCCAGACCCCCGGCCAGGGCGGCGGTGGTGACCAGGCCGGCCAGGATGCGTCGAGTGGGGAGTCGCGTGGACATGTCTTCCTCCGAGGTGGTGCGCCGGCCCGGTGCCGGCTCTCGGAGGGGAGACGTCGCGCCCGACCCGGAAAGTTGCCGCCAGCAACCCCAGAGTTCACCTCAGTGATCGGGCACGTGCGCACGAAGCTCGGCCAGCCAGGCCGCCGGCGAGGCGTCCGAGGGCATGCGCCAGTCGCCGCGCGGCGACATCGTGCCGCCCGCACTGACCTTCGGGCCGTTCGGCAACGCCGAGCGCTTGAACTGGCTGGCGAAGAACCGGGTGATGAACACCTCGAGCCAGTGCCTGATCGTCGGCAGGTCGTAGTCCACCCGCTTGTCGTCGGGCACGCCCGGCGGCCAGGTGCCGGCGCTCGCGTCGCGCCACGCGTGCCAGGCCAGGAACGCGACCTTGCTGGGCCGGGCGCCGTGCCGCAGCACCTGGTGCAGCGTGAAGTCCTGCAGCGCATAGGGGCCGACCTTGCTCTCGGTCGACTGGGCGGTGCCGTGCTCGTCGGCCGGCACCAGCTCGGGCGTGATCTCCTGGGCGAGGATCTCGTGCAGCAGCGTCCCGGTGGGCTCGTCGACCTCGCCGGAGTCCGCCACCCAGCCGATGAGGTGTTGGATGAGCGTCTTCGGCACGCCGGCGTTGACGTTGTAGTGACTCATCTGGTCGCCCACGCCGTAGGTGCACCACCCCAGTGCCAGCTCGGAGAGGTCGCCGGTGCCGACGACGAGGCCACCGTGATGGTTGGCGAGCCGGAAGAGGTAGTCGTAGCGGAGCCCGGCCTGCACGTTCTCGAACGTGACGTCGTACGCCGGCTCGCCGTCGCCGAAGGGATGGTCGAGATCGCGCAGCATCTGCTCGGCCGCAGGCCGGATGTCGAGCTCGGCGAAGGTCACGCCCAGGCTCTCGGCGAGCTGGGTGGCGAGCTTCTTGGAGGTGTCGCCGGTGGCGAACCCCGGCATCGTGTAGGCCAGCACGTCGCTGCGGGGGCGGCCCATGCGGTCCATCGCCCGGGCGGCCACGATGAGCGCGTGGGTGGAGTCGAGTCCCCCGCTCACCCCGATCACGGCCTTCGGCTGCCAGGCATCGCCACCGACCGCGAGCAGTCGCTGCTCGAGGCCGTAGACCTGGATGTTGTAGGCCTCGTAGCAGTCCAGGGCGAGCCGCTGCGGGTCGTCGGGCACGAACGGGAACCGGTCGAGCGGACGCCGCAGCCCGAGGTCGCCGGTCAGGCTCTCGGCACGACCCAGCCGCACCTCGATGCGACGGAGAGCCGAGACGCGGGTGTCGTGGCTGCGGCGGTTGTCGTCGAAGGTGCCCTGGCGCAGCCGCTCCTGGCGCAGCCGGTCGAGGTCGACGTCGGCGATCGTGCGCACGGCGTCCGGCTCGAAGCGTGGCCCCTCGGCCAGCAGCGCGCCGCACTCGTAGACCAGGGTCTGCCCGTCCCACGAGAGGTCGGTCGAGGACTCCCCCGCCCCCGCCGCGGCGTAGACGTAGGCCGCGAGGCACCGGGCGCTGGCCGAGCGCACCAGGAGGCGACGGTCCTCGGCGCGGGCGACGGTGATGGGGCTGCCGGAGAGGTTGGCGAGCACGGTGGCGCCGGCCAGCGCGGCCTCGGCACTGGGCGGCACCGGGACCCACATGTCCTCGCAGACCTCGACGTGCAGCACCAGCCCCGGCACGTCGACGACGTCGAAGAGGAGGTCGGGACCGCACGGCACGTCGCGGCCGGCCACCGAGATGGTGCCGCGGCGGTCGTCGCCGGGGGCGAAGTGGCGCCGCTCGTAGAACTCCCGGTAGGTGGGCAGGTACGACTTCGGCGCCACGCCCAGGATCTCGCCGCCCTGGATGACCACGGCGCAGTTGAGCACCCGGTTGCCGGCCACCAGCGGCGCACCCACGACGAGCACCGGGGTGAGGTCGGCGCTGCCCGCGACGACGCTGGTCAGAGCCTCCTGGGTGGCCTCGAGGAGCGTGCTCTGGAGGAGCAGGTCCTCGATGGCGTAGCCGGTCAGGCACAGCTCCGGGAAGACCGCCACGGCCACCCCGTCGTCGTGGGCCAGCCGCGCCTGCTCCAGCACGGTGGCGGCGTTGGTCGCGGGATCCGCGATCGCCACCGGCGCCGAGCACGCCGCGACCCGGGCGAACCCCTGGTCGTAGGCGTTGTAGAAGTCCACGTGCCTACTGTGTCAGACGCCGGTGGTCGGGCAGCGAGACAGCGCCCACCACCGCAGGTCGAGCAGCGAGACAGCGCGCAGCGCTGACGAGCGTCGTCGAGACCTCGCGAGGTCAGAGGAGACGCCCCCACGAACACTCACCCGGTCTCGACGACGCTCGCTGGCGCTCGCTGCGGTTCCTGAGCCGCCGAGGTACCAGGCGCGTCGAAGGGCGACCACCGAGGTGGTCAGTCCGGGTAGCCGAGGGGGTTCTCGGACTGCCAGCGCCACACGTCGGCGCACATGTCGTCGATGGTGCGGGAGGCGCGCCAGCCGAGCTCCTCGTGGGCGCGGGTGGGGTCGGCCCAGAAGGCGGGCAGGTCGCCGGCGCGGCGTCCGACCACCTCGTAGGGCAGCTCGCGGCCGACGGCGCGCTCGAAGGCGTGGAAGAGGTCGAGCACCGAGGTGCCGGTGCCCGTGCCGAGGTTGAACGCACGCACCGGCTCGGCCATGTCGTCGAGGTGCTCCAGCGCAGCCACGTGCCCGGCGGCGAGGTCGAGCACGTGGATGTAGTCGCGCTCGCAGGTGCCGTCGGCCGTGGGGTAGTCGTCACCGAACACGTTGAGCTTCTCGCGACGCCCCACCGCCACCTGGGCGATGAACGGCATCAGGTTGTTGGGGATGCCCTGCGGGTCCTCGCCGATCTGGCCCGAGGGGTGGGCGCCCACCGGGTTGAAGTAGCGCAGCAGCGCCACCCTCTGGCCCGGGGTGGCGAGGGCGACGTCGGTCATGACCTGCTCGATCATCACCTTGGTGCGCCCGTAGGGGCTGCTGGCCGACAGGTGCGCGAACCCCTCCTCGTAGGGCACGGGGGCGTGCTCGCCGTAGACGGTGGCCGAGGAGGAGAAGACCAGCCGGCGCACGTCGTGGCGGCGCATGGCCTCCAGCAGCGCGAAGGAGGAGTCGAGGTTGTTGCGGTAGTACTCCAGCGGCTTCTCGACGCTCTCCCCCACCGCCTTGAAACCGGCGAAGTGGATGACGGCGTCGATCTCCTCGATCCCGAAGAGGTGCGCGGTCTTGTCGACGTCGGTCAGGTCGAAGGCGTGCACGGGGATGTGCTGGCCCGACAGCGCCTCGAGCCGGGCGACGACGGTGGGCTTGGCGTTGGAGAAGTCGTCGACGACCACCACGTCGTGGCCCGCCTCGATGAGGGCCAGGACGGTGTGGGATCCGATGTAGCCGGCACCGCCGGAGACCAGGACGCGCATGCGCACGACCGTAGCGTGCGCGGCTCCCCGGGCCGGAAACGATGAGTCCTGACGTGTCGCGCGGTCTGCACCCGCATGACCCTCACCTCCGACCGTCCCGGCGCCGGGACCGGCATCCAGCCCTGCCTGTGGTTCGACGACCAGCTCGAGGAGGCGGCGCACTTCTACGCCGCCATCTTCCCGAACTCCTCGGTCGGCCACCTCTCCCGCTACTCCGAGGCCGGGCCCGGCGAGCCCGGAACGGTCATGGCCGGCGAGTTCACCCTCGACGGCCTGACCTTCAAGGCGATCAACGGCGGGCCCATGTTCTCGTTCACCGAGGCGGTCTCGTTCTCGGTCTCGTGCGCCGACCAGGCCGAGGTCGACCACTACTGGACGTCGCTGCTCGAGGGCGGCGGGCAGGAGTCCATGTGCGGCTGGCTCAAGGACCGCTTCGGGCTCTCCTGGCAGATCGTCCCGACCCGCCTCTACGAGCTGATGAGCGACCCCGACCCGGCCCGCGCGAGCGCCGCCGCCCAGGCCATGCTCGGCATGCAGCGCATCGTCGTCGCCGACCTCGAGGCGGCCGTCGCCGCCGTGTAGGCCCGCTCGGGGCACTCGTCCGGGCCTCCAGGCGCGGCCTCGGCCGTGACACGCTGGCGCCGTGCCCGAGGCATCACCCGACGTCGCCGACCATGACGTGCTGCGCACCCTGCGCACCCACTGGGACGTCGACGTCGACGCGGTGGAGCGGCTCCCGCTCGGCGGGCGGAGCCTGCACTGGCGCGCCGACGAGCGGGGAGCCCCGCAGCTGTTCGTCACGGCGCGAGCGCTCGGAGGCACCGACCAGGAGGTGGTCGGGGGGCTGGAGGCGCTTGAGGCCGCGCAGGCCGGGGCGGGGCACCTGGCCTTCGCCGTCGACGGGGTCGTCGCCGGCCTCCCGCGCGCCACCGGCGGCTACGTCGCCGGCCTGCGGGGACCGGCGTCCGGCTTCGGCGTCACCGCGGCGCCCTGGGTCTGGGGCGAGCCGGTCGAGGATCCGCCGCGCGACCGCACCGAGGTCGAGGCGCTGACCCGCCTGCTGATGCGCCTGCACCGCGCCGCGCCCCCGCCGAGCGTCCGCCACTGGCGGCCCCGCACCCGCACCCAGCTGCCCGACGAGGCGTGGACCGAGCGGTACCTGGACCTCGCCGAGAGGGCCCGAGCGCGCCCGCTCGTACCCACGCACGGCGCCCCGCACGCGGCTCACCGGATGCGCGCGCCCACCGGCCGGCTGCTGCTGACCGGCTGGTCCGGGCTGCTACTCGCCCCGGTCGAGCGCGACCTGCGGCACCTGGTGCGGGCCGGGGCGGAGCACCTCGTCGACGTCGACGCAGGCCTGCTCGAGCTCTTCGACCTCGAGGCGCACCTCGACCCGGAGTGACGAGCGACACGTCGGCGGCGGGGTCGTGATGGCCCTAGCCTGGATGGCGGTCCGTGGACTCCGTCAGGGAGCCGCGAGATGGAAGAAGGAGCTCGACGATGAGCCAGAACCCCGCATCCGGCACCCCCGAGGAGACTGCGCCCTACGGCAGCGGCTCCGCGACGCCCTCGCCCGAGGCGAGCAGCCCCGTACGTCGTGTGCGCACCCACCACCTGCGTGAGATGAAGGAGCGCGGGGAGAAGATCACGATGCTGACGGCGTACGACATGTACACCGCGGCGACCTTCGACGAGGCCGGCATCGACCTGCTGCTGGTGGGCGACTCGGCGTCGAACAACGTGCTCGGCAACGAGACCTCCCTGCCGATCACGGTCGACGAACTGCTCCCCCTGACGCGTGCGGTCTCGCGGTCGACCCGGCGCGCGATGGTCGTCGGCGACCTGCCCTTCGGCAGCTACCAGGCCTCGCCCGAGCAGGGCTACTGCACCGCCGTGCGGTTCATGAAGGAGGCGGGCGCGCACTGCGTGAAGCTCGAGGGCGGTGCCGAGATGGCGCCGGTCATCGAGAAGCTGGTGGCAGGCGGCATCCCGGTCATCGCGCACATCGGCTTCACCCCGCAGTCCGAGCACGTACTCGGCGGCTACCGGGTGCAGGGTCGCGGCGACGCCGCCGACCGGATGCGCACCGACGCCAAGGCGGTCGAGGCCGCGGGAGCCTTCGCGGTGGTCATGGAGATGGTGCCGGGCGACGTGGCCGGCGAGATCAGCCGCGAGCTGGTCATCCCGACGATCGGCATCGGCGCCGGCAACCAGTGCGACGGCCAGGTGCTGGTGTGGCAGGACGCCTTCGGCCTGCGCACCGGCAAGATGGCGCGCTTCGTCAAGCAGTACGCCGACGTGCACCAGGTGCTGCTGGACGGCGCCCGCGCCTACGCCGACGACGTCAAGGCCGGCACCTTCCCGGGGCCGGACCACACCTTCTGACGAGGCCGCGACCTCGGCCCGCGACGTACCGTGTCGAGATGCACCTGCCCCGACGCGCCCGCCAGGTCAGCCTCGGCACCGGCCTGACCCTCGCTCTCGCTCTCGGTACGACCGTCGCCTGCAACGCCGAGGACGCCGGCCGGGATCCGGCGCCCTCGGGGCCCTCGGCGTCCTCGTCGGCGTCTGTCAGCGGCCAGGAGACCGAGCCCGCGAACACGGCCAGCCCCGAGACCGACGCGCGCGGCGTCCCGGACCTGAAGGTGACGACGATCGCCGAGGGGCTCGACCACCCGTGGGACGCCGCGCCGATCGGCAACGGTGCCCTGCTCTTCACCCAGCGTGAGAGGGCGACGCTCTCGGTGCTCACGAAGGGGGGCACCGTGCGCACGGTCGACTTCCCGAGCGAGAACGTGTGGGTCTCGGGCGAGACCGGGCTCATGGGCCTGGCGGTCGATCCGAACTTCGCGAAGAACCGCCGCTTCTACACCTGCCAGGGCGCCACCACGAGCACTGGTCACGACGTGCGGGTCAAGGCGTGGAAGCTCTCGGACGACGGCACGAAGGCGCTGCGGCGCGGCACCCTGGTGGCCGGGTTCCCGACGTCGTCCGGTCGGCACGGCGGCTGTCGGCTCCTGGTCGCCGACGACGGCGCCCTGCACGTCGGCACCGGCGATGCGGCCATCGGCACCAACCCCGAGAACCTGCGCTCCCTCGGCGGCAAGACGCTGCGGCTGAACCGCTTCACCGGCAAGCCGTGGCCCGGCAACCCGTTCGCCAAGGCGACGAACCAACGCAAGCGGTACGTCTACACCTACGGCCACCGCAACGTGCAGGGTCTCGCGCAGCGCAACGACGGCACGGTGTGGAACGTGGAGCACGGCAGCTACCGCGACGACGAGGTGAACAAGCTCGTCAAGGGCGGCGACTACGGCTGGAACCCGGTGTCGTCGAACGGCAGCACGACCTACGACGAGTCGGTGCCGATGACCGACTTCTCCCTGCCAGGCCGCCAGGTCGGCGCCCGGTGGCGTTCGGGCGACCCGACCGTCGCCCCCAGCGGCGGCACCTTCGTGTACGGCAAGAAGTGGGGCGGGCTGCGCGGCACCATGGCAGTCGGGGTGCTCAAGGACACCGAGGTGCTGTTCTTGCGCTTCGACTCTCGCGGGCGACTCAAGGGTGTCAAGGCGCCGCAGAGCCTCAAGCAGTACGGACGGATCCGCCAGGTCGTGCAGATCCCAGGCAACGACGTCGTGCTGCTCACCGACAACGGCGACGGCAACGACGTGATCCTGCGGGTCTCACCCCGGTAACAAAGCGCCCCATATTCCTGAGGATGGCCTGAGAGAGAGTTAAGGTGCCGCGACGACGCCTCGGGAGCCGCCCGGGTCGGCCACGCTCTGGGGACTCTCGTGCGCTCTGCTCTGTTCGCCCTGCTCACCGCCAGCACCCTCGCGCTCGGCGTGACGTCGCCGTCCCTCGCCGCCGAGGGTGACCCGACGGCCACCGTGACCTTCCCCGACATCACCACGCTGAACCCGGACACCACCGACTACGTGGTGCAGGTCGAGGTCGACGGCTACGACACGGTCCAGGCGCGGTGGCCCTCGCACTACGCAGAACCCCAGACCCTCGACGCGCACGGCGGCACCACCATCGAGTTCCCGCGGGACGGCTCCGGCCCGGTCCTGGTCTACGGGTGCATCGCGAGCGCTTGCGATGAGATCGGGGTTGGCCCCGAGGTGACCGTCCATCGCACGCTGGGGCTCTGGCCGCCCTCCCGGACGCTGCGCAGCCCGTCCCAAGCGACCGCCCTCCACCTGCAGATCTCCTGGCGGCTGCCGGAGGGCACCGTGGGTGAGGCGAGCTGGAGCATCGTACCGGCCGCCACGCCCGAGGCTGCGGCGCTCACCGAGGGGTCCGGCACGGTCGACCTCCAGGCCGACTGGCTCGGCGAGGTGAGCGTGCCCGTCGACCTCAGCGACCTTCCCGAGGGCGACTACCTGGCCCGGGTCGACGTCACGGCCGACGTCGACGGCTACGGCCCCCTGGCGAGCGCCGTCGAGGCACCGATCGTGGTCGACGACACGCCGCCGTCCATCACCGCCGTGCGCCTCTACGAGGACCACGTCTACCCCGAGCGCGACTACTACCTCGACTTCGCCTCGTTCTCCGCGACCTGGTCGGGCGAGACCGAACGCGCCTACGAGGTGCTCGACGGCGACGGGACGGTGGTGGCCGGCGACACCTTCGTGCACGACCGCGCCAAGTGGTACCCCCGCACCAAGTACCCGAACCGCATCGACGCCGGCGTCTACACCCTGCGGCTCGTCGCCACTGACGAGGCCGGCAACACGGCGAGGGTGGTCGCCGGCCAGGTGCGCGTGACGCCGAAGAAGCGGCTGCGCCAGGTGGTCACCGTTCGTCAGATGTCGGCCAAGAAGGTGCTCGGCGGAACCCACGTGGACAGGTGCTCCCAGCTGCGCAGCCCGTCGACCCACGGCGGCGCCGGATCCCTCGGATTCGCCTCCCTGACCCGGTGCCGGACGGCGAGCCAGTCGGTGGTGGCGGCCGGGTTCGGCGCCTACCTCCCCGACAGCTTCACCCCGACCCAGAAGACGCGCCGCTCCCGGTACTCGGGGCTGCAGATCTCGCTCCTCGGAGGCCCTGCTCGCGACGCGGGCCGTGACCCCTACCTCGTCATGGCCTACACCGACCTGCACGACCGCCTCCTCGGAAAGCGCACGTTCTACGAGGGTTACGGGCGTCACGACCTCGACAAGCTGGCGCGCGGCATCACCCGCGTCGTGCGCCACGACCGCCGCAGCGACCGCTACTACGTGTGGTGGCAGGCCGGGCTGGCCGCCGGCAGCCGCTACGACCTCCAGAAGTTCCGGATCCAGGTCAAGCGCTGGGTGCTGCGCTGATGTCCTCCACCCGCACCTCGGCCGCGGGCCTCACGGCCGTGATGCTCGCCAGAGTGGCGCTCGCCAGGGCGGTGCCCGCCACGCTGCTGCTCCTCGCGGCGCTCGTCGGCGTCGCCCCGCCGCCCGCCGGCGCGGACGACGCCGCGCCGGCCCGGGCCACCAGCGTCACCTTCCCGCCGGTCGTCGCCCTCAACCCGACGACGACGCCCTACGCCGTCCAGGTCGACACCGACGAGTACGACACCGTCTCCGCGCGTTGGGGCTCGCAGTGGGCGAGCGACCAACCTCTCGACCCGCACGGCTCGACCGAGGTCGACCTCTCCCCCGAGGGCGACGCCTCGGTGTATGTCGTCGGCTGCCTCGCCGAGAGCTGCACCACGATCGCCACCTCGCCGGTGCTCCACGTGCACAGCTCGCTCGACGTCCAGGCGTGGGCGCCGTCGTACGTGCGGCCGCGACCAGTCTCCCTCGGCCTCCGCTCCTCGTGGATCCCGCCTCCCGGCGAGGGCACGGCCACCTGGCAGCTGACCGCGCCCGGCGCCGACACCCCCGTGCTCCACGGCACCTCCGACTTCGTCGTCCCGGACCGGGCCGACTACGGCTTCCCGCTGGTCGTCGACCTGGCCGGTGCGCCCGAGGGCTCCTTCACCCTGGCGGCGCACCTCGACTACGAGGCCGAGCGCTTCGGCCCGCTCCCCGACGACGTCACCGTCGAGGTGGAGGTGGACGACACCTCGCCCACCTTCCTCCGAGCGGATCTGTCGGGCGATGTCGTCTACCCGGCGGATGACGACTACCTCGACTTCGTGCGCGTCCACGCCCGCACCGACGAGTCCGCTGCTGTGAGGCTCGAGGTGCTCGATCACGACGGGACCGTCGTGCACGTCGCCAACATCCACCAGGGCAGTGACCGCTGGGTGCCGCCGCACCGCGGAGCCCACCCGCTGGTGGGGGACTTCGAGGTGCGCCTCGTCGCCACGGACCCGGCCGGAAACCGGACCGAGCGGGATCTCGGCCCGATGCACGTCGGCACCGAACGCCTGCAGCGCGTCGAGTGGGAGCGCACCGTGCGAGCAGGCTCGGTGATGGGTGGCACGGCGGTCGGGCGGTGCTCCACCTTGAAGCGCCCCTCGAGCCACGGCGGTGCCGGCTCACTGGGGTTCGTGACACTGACGCGTTGCTCGGACCGCTCCCAGGGCCACATCGCGGCCGCGTTCGGCGCCGCCCTGCCGGCCGGCTTCACGCCCACCAAGCACACGCGCAACGACCGCTATCGCGGCCTGCGCATCACCGTCGTCGGCGGCGCCGCCCGCGGTACGAGGTCGGCTGCACTGGACCTGGCCTTTCAGGACCGCCGTCACCGGCTGGCGCGCCCGGCTCGGCTCGACGGCACGTGGGGCGAGCACCCTGGAGACACCGTCCGGTCCCCCAACCACGACCTCGTGAGCCTCGACTCCGCGACCGGCCGACACCACGTCGTCTGGCAGCTCGACGCACCCGCCGGGACACGCTACGACGTCTCGAAGTTCCGCATCCGCGTGCTGCGCTGGGCGCTGAGGTGAGACTGGGCCCCGTTCACCAACCCAGCGCGGAGACGCCTGCCAGGATCACCACGAACCACATGACGCCACAGGCGAGCGGAACCCACACGACCCGAGCGGGGTGCGGCTCCCACCAGCGGATGGCCGCCACGAGAGCGGCGCCCCACCCGAGGAACAGCAGGGTCTGCGCCCACCACGGGGTGAACGGGCCGCTGGCGGCGACGAGGAAGAACACCGCGGCCATGCCGATGAGGCCGACGAACGGCCACGGGGAGATGCCGTCTTGGCGGTAGCGCGGACGGCGGTGGATCTGCACGGGCGGCGCTTAGTCGTCGCCTGCCTCTGACCCGGCGTCCCACTCGCGGTCGGACTCCTCCCACGCCTCGTTGCGCGCCTGGGCGGTCTCCAGCGCCCGCTCGGCCTCGCCGTGCGTCTTGTACGGGCCGAGGCGGTGCTTGATCTTGCACAGATCCTCCCCGGACTCCACGCGGTGGTGCTTCACGCAGTACCAGAACTCATCGGGTGATCCGTCGGCCATGCCTCGACCGTACCGCCAGCCACGAGTGCGCCCGGTCGAAGACCCGAGCAGGCTTGAGAACCGGACCACGACCCGGCACGTGAGACCTGCATCACGCCGCCACGGCGACAGTTCGTCAACAACCGGTGAACACACCCCCGCGGACCTGGCATCACCGACCCGTGTCGATAGGGTCCGACGCATGACGGGGATGTTCGAGGGTTACGAATCGGATGGTCCCGCCTTCGACGAGATGTTCGACGGCAACCGTCTGCGTCCGACCTACGAGGGGCTCAACTCATCGCTGGCGTCGATGACCAAAGCCGACCTCACCGGCCGGGTGGAGGCGCTGCAGTCCGCCTACCTCGACCAGGGCGTGACCTTCGACATCGGTGGCGAGGAGCGAGCCTTCCCGCTCGACATCCTCCCGCGCGTGATCGAGATGGACACCTGGTCCGGTATCGAGCGCGGCGTGCAACAACGCGTCAAGGCGCTCGAGGCCTTCCTCGCCGACGTCTACGACGCCGGCAAGGTCTTCGACGACGGCGTCATCCCCCGGCGGGTCATCACGACCTCCTCGCACTACCACCGCGCCGCGGCCGGCATCCGGCCCGCGAACGGCGTACGCGTGCACGTGTCGGGCATCGACTTGATCCGCGACAACGCCGGTGAGTTCCGGGTGCTCGAGGACAACTGCCGGGTGCCGTCCGGGGTCTCGTACGTGATGACCAACCGCCGCGCCATCTCGGCCGCGCTGCCCGAGGCGATCCGCCAGCACCGCATCCGGCCCGTCGCCAGCTACCCGCAGCGGCTCCTGGAGGCCCTGCGCGCCGCCGCGCCGGCCGGCGTCGCCGACCCGACCGTCGTGGTGCTCACCCCTGGTGTCTACAACGGCGCCTACTTCGAGCACGCCCTGCTCGCCCGCACCATGGGCGTCGAGTTGGTCGAGGGGCGCGACCTGGAGTGCAATCGCGGCCGGGTGATGATGCGCACCACCAAGGGCCTCGAGCCGGTGCACGTGATCTACCGCCGCATCGACGACGACTTCCTCGACCCGGTGCACTTCCGCCCCGACTCCGTGCTGGGCTGCCCCGGTCTCATCGACGCCGCTCGCGCCGGCAACGTCACGCTGGCCAACGCCGTGGGCAACGGTGTCGCCGACGACAAGCTCGTCTACACCTACCTGCCCGACCTGATCCGCTACTACCTCGACGAGGAGCCGATGCTCCGCAACGTCGACACCTGGCGGTGCGGCGACGCCGACGCCCGCGAGGAGGTGCTCGACCGGCTCGACGAGCTCGTGCTCAAGCCGGTCGACGGCTCGGGTGGCAAGGGCATCGTCATCGGGCCCCGCGCCGACGCCGCCGAGCTCGACGAGCTGCGCGCCAAGGTGCTGGCCGACCCGCGCGCGTGGATCGCCCAGCCCGTGGTGCAGTTGTCCACGGTGCCCACCTACATCGACGACGAGCTGGGTCCGCGCCACGTCGACCTGCGACCGTTCGCCGTCAACGACGGCAACCGCGTGTGGGTGCTGCCGGGCGGCCTGACCCGCGTCGCGCTCGCCAAGGGCGAGCTCATCGTGAACTCCTCACGCGGTGGCGGCTCGAAGGACACTTGGGTGCTGGCCGGCCCCAGCGCCGCGAGACAGTCCCAGCAGATGCAGCGCCAACAGCAGATGCAGGCCGGAGCCCAGATCGAGGCGCTGCACGAGCTGGCCGACGAGCACGGCTTCGACCTGCTCGAGGAGGGGGACGACGCATGCTGAGCCGGATCGCCGAGTCGATGTTCTGGATCGGCCGCTACGTCGAGCGTGCGGAGGACACCGCGCGCATCCTCGACGTGCAGACCCAGCTCATCCTCGAGGACGCCACCATCGACGCCGACGCGACATGTCGCGCGCTGCTGTCGATCATGGGCATAGAGGACGCCTACGAGCCCGACTTCGAGGTGGGGCTCGACCTGGTGCTCGACCGTCTCTGCTACAACCCCGACCACTCCTCGTCCATCGCGGCCAGCCTCGCGGCAGCCCGGGAGTCGGCGCGCCGGGCACGCGAGACGCTCTCGGTGACGATGTGGGAGGCCATCAACACCACCTATCGGGCTATCCCGTCGGGCCAGTTCGCGGCGCTGCGCTCACCCGTGGTGTTCAACTGGGCACGCGAGCGAGCGGCGCTCATCAACGGCACCGCCGACGCCACGATGGTGCGCGACGAGGGCTGGCACTTCCTGGTGCTCGGCCGTTGCGTCGAGCGCGCCGACATGACCTCGCGCCTTATCGCCTCCTCGGCGCTGGCCTCGGGCAGCGACTCCGGCTGGACCAGCACCCTGCGAGCCTGCGGCGCCCACGAGGCCTTCCTGCGCACCTACCGCGGCCTGGAGACCGAGCGGCGCTCGGCCGAGTTCTTGCTGCTCGACCGGCTCTTCCCCCGATCGGTCGTGTTCTCGCTCAACCGGGCCGAGCAGTGCCTGATCAATCTCGAGGCGGCCGGGGCACGGGCCGGCTTCCAGAACGAGGCCGAGCGGCTGCTCGGTCGCATGCGCGCCGAGTTGGAGTACCGCTCGCTCTCCGAGCTGGTCGCCGACCTGCCCACGGA
Source organism: Nocardioides acrostichi (assembly GCF_015319165.1). Classification (GTDB taxonomy): domain Bacteria; phylum Actinomycetota; class Actinomycetes; order Propionibacteriales; family Nocardioidaceae; genus Nocardioides; species Nocardioides acrostichi. The sequence continues at coordinate 914,944 of NZ_JADIVZ010000001.1, read as the reverse complement.
GATGGAGCGTCTCCAGCGCACCTGCGCGATGGCCACGGACGCCGTGACCCGCCGCTACTTCTCCGGCGCCGAAGCCAAGACCTGGACAGAGGTGAGCCACTGATGCAGTTGCGGATCAGCCACACCACCACCGTCGGCTACGACGAGAAGGCCACGGCTGGCCTGCACCAGGCCAGGCTGACCCCGGTCACCACACCGGGCCAGATCGTCGTGCACTCACGCGTCGAGATCACCCCGCAACCATGGATCTCGGAGTACCGCGACTACTTCGGCTCCCTGGTCACCGCGTTCGAGATCAGTGACCCGCACGACGCACTCGTGGTCGAGGCGACCTGCACGGTGCAGACCGGCCGCAGTCCCTCGGAGGAGGCCACGCTCTCCTGGGAGCAGATGGCCGAGCGCGAGGTCGCCGACCGCTGGACCGAGTTCCTCATGCTCCCACCGCGGGTCCAGCCGCCGGAAGAGCTGGTGGAGCGGGCCGAAGCGATCAAGGCCGAGGGCGGACTGCCTGGCGAGATCGCGCGTCGAGTGTGTGGCGTCGTCCACGAGCAGGTCTCGACCACCTGCCGGGCTCCGATACTGGCCCAGGCGGCCGACGCGTGGGCCGCTGGCTCCGGCACCTGCCAAGACGTCGCCCACCTGGCCATCGGTGCCCTGCGCACCCTCGGCATCCCGGCGCGCTACGTCTCCGGTTACTCCCACCCCGACGCCGATCCGCAGATCGGCACCACCGTGCGGGCCGACGAGCACGGCTGGATCGAGTGGTGGGACGACGCGTGGCACGGCTACGACCCCGCCCGGCTCTGCGAGATCGGCGACACCTACGTGTCGGTGGCCAAGGGTCGCGACCACGACGACGCCACTCCGCTGGCGGGCATCGTGGCCAACGCCGAGCCGGGCTCCTACGAAGTCGTCGTCGAGATCACGCGCATCGACTGAGTCCGTCGCGCCCTACACTGGTCGGTGGACGGGCTGGCCGGGCGACCGCGCCACACCGGGCTCACGCCGGGTGTGTCGAGGAAGGTCCGGGCTCCGCAGGGCAAGGTGGTGGGTAACGCCCACCCGGGGCAACCCGCGGGACAGTGCCACAGAGAGCAGACCGCCACATCGGTTCGCCGATGCGGTCAGGGTGAAAGGGCGGTGTAAGAGACCACCAGCGGCCGGGGCGACCCGGCCGGCTCGGCAAACCCCACCTGGAGCAAGGCCAAGAAGCCACCGAGAGGTGGTGCGCGCACGTTCGAGGGCTGCTCGCCCGAGTGCGCGGGTAGGCCGCTCGAGCCCATCGGCAACGGTGGGCCTAGATGGATGGTCGCCCTTGCTGCCGGCTACGTGCAGCGAGACAGAACCCGGCCTATTGGCCAGCCCGTCCCACCTCAGCCCCCTGACCTCCACAAACGCGGGCCAGGGGGTGGCATCTTGCGCAGAACTGGGGGGTGTGCCCCTCCCCCACGAAGGGGTCGGCGCCAGCGCCCGCGCGTTCCGTCGGGGAAGCGGTTTCTCAACCGAGGTCACCCAGCGACGACGCCGCCCAGCAGAACGACGCTGCCCACTGCAATGAAGGCCCGTGGCGAAGCCGCGAAAGAGTCGGGCCCGCCCCATGTATCGGATGGGTTGCGGACGCTGGCCGGTGGCTCGCTCGCGCCGGTCGCGATCGCGAGATGCGCCGACCTGCGCGGCGATGAGGAAACAGATGCCCACCAGGTTGAGCAGAGATCCGATCGTGCTGGCTGCATACCACGACGTGATGGGTTCCTATCAGGGCGGGAGCCGGAGCCGTAGGCGTCGACGTGCGCCCTGCCGGCGACGTGCTCGAACCGTCGACACGCCTCGCCGTGTCTCGATCACGCGGCCCGGCAGCACCATGCTGGTCAACGGCACGCTCCGCTCAGTTTCGCAGTCTGAACCTGATGGTGGATCGGGTGCCGGGTGGGCCGGTGCGGTGTATCTCGTAGGCCCAGCCGGGGTCGTGGACCATCCGGTGGTGCCGCCAGCACAACAACCGGCCGTCGGCGAGGTCGGTGGGCCCTCCTTGTGACCAGGGGGTGTCGTGGTGCGCCTGGCAGCGATGGGCAGGCGTGTCGCACCCCTCGGCGGTGCAGTGCCGGTCCCGGACGGCGAGGACCAGGCGTTGGCCCTTGGAGTAGAGCCGCTGCCCACGACCCAGGTCCAGCGGCACCCCGTCACCATCGAGGACCACCGGGACCAGATTCGCTCCACACGCCAACCTGCGCGCGGTGGCCGCGGAGAGCCGGTCGCCGGTGTCAAGCACGGCCTCGGTCAAGCCACCGCGCAACGCATCGAGGGTCATCGTCACCACCACGGTCGCGCCGAGGCCGCCGGTGGTGGGCAGATCCCGCTCGGTGAGCGTTTCGAGGAGCTCGCAGAGTGCTTCACCGTTCTGCTGCGGCGTGGTCAGGTTCGCCTTCGGTTCATGGCCCTCGCTGTTCCAGTGGCCGGGGGCGAGGATCGCATCCAACGCCTTGCGCAGCATCGCACCGTGCAGGACGGGTAGCTGGAAGCGTCCGAACACGGTCCCGTGCCCGTCATCGCTCATCGTCAACCGAGCCCGTTGGGCAGCTTGTTCTTCCTCGGCCTCGAGCCTCTTCGCGGCCTCGCGCTCGCCGCGTTCGGGGTCGACGACCTCCAACAGATGCCGACCCATCACCCGCAGATCCCGGGCATCGTGGAGGGCTGCTTGTTCGACGAGGAAGCGTTCGGCCTTCTCGACCAGATCAGCATCGAGGTCGTCGGGGAGGTCGTCGAGGGCGCCCGCGATCACGGGTGCCTGCTCCCGGTTCACCACTCCGTCGGCGAACGCGGCCCGGAGTACCTCGTAGCGTTCGAGGGCGTGGGCCAGCCACACCCGCCGCCGCGCCTCGGCACGGGTCAACCGGGCGGTGCCGGCGAGCCAGGCCGAGGTCTGAACGGCGCCGGTGGTGTCCGCCACGACGACCTCGCCCGCGTGCGCCAGCACCCGGTGCTCGAGCTCGACCAGGCGTGACTCCAACGCCGTCAACACGCTCAACGCCCCCGCCGTCGTGGCCTGGTCCAGCCCCAACAGCGACAGCGACTCGGCGTCGTCCAAGGCAGCATCGAGTTGCTCGACTACCCGACCGATCGGGTGATCGAGTGGCTCGGCCACCAGAGAACTCATGTGGATCAGTCAAGCCGGCACCACCGACAACCAGCCCCCGAAAACCGCCCATCCGGCGGCCTCACCGAAGACCGTGACCCAACCGTGACCTCGCTCCACGCCGGCCCCGAAACTCGTGGCAGGTCACGTGAAAACTCGTGGCAGGTCAGGTGAAAACTGGTGACGGGTCAGCGACGAGCGCGGTCGCACCCACGGCCGAATGGCCCGATTTGACCAGTCTGGACCACCCTCCCTCGTCACCTAACTCACACTCCCCCGGGCCGTTTGGACTCCTAGACGAGGTGCTTTCGCACAACTCGTCACGGGAGGGGAAGCGTGTGCAGCACTCTTCCTGACACGACGACTCCGCTTGACGAAGCGCTGACGAAAGAAGAGCCAGAGTGAACAAGACCCTGACCCGGGCCGTGGCGGTCTCCGCCGTGTGCGCCGCCGGGCTCGCCGGAACCCTCGCGAGCGGTCCGACCGCTTCGGCCGACGGCGCCGACGCCAAGGGCGCCGCATCGGAGTTGACCGACTTCGGCATGAAGGCCGTCGCCTTCGGCACCAAGGTCAACATCGGCGGTGTCGAGCTCAAGACCGTGAAGGACGCCAAGCTGATCCAGGCCTGCACGCGCACGGCCGGCAAGCAGCGGACCTCCTACGGCCTCGGCTCCACGAGCCTGCCGATCCCCAACGACCTCATCAACGTCTCGGCGTCGAAGTCCGACACCCAGACCTACACCGACGGCGCCATCACCGGCGTGCGCGGCATCAACACCATCGCCCACGTGAAGCTCAACCTCACGCCCGACGGCCTGCCGCAGATCGTCTCGCTGCCCACCATCTCGCTGGACGGGCTCACCACGACGGCGGACTCGTTCTACGACAAGTCCACGGACACCTACGGCGCCGACCCCAGCTTCACCTTCGGCGGCCTGACCATCGACCTGCCCGACGACACCACCTCCGACGAGGTCGGCAGCACCCTCCAGACGCTGTTCGACATCATCGGCGTGCAGCCCAGCGACATCACCGAGCCCGTCACGGCGACCGTGAACCAGCTGCTCGAGGCGCTGACCGACGTCGGCGTCATCCAGATCCCCGGCCTGGGCACCATCGCGCTCGGCAAGACGTTCACCAAGCACCCGAAGGGCAGCAACTTCGCCTCCTCCGGCGCGAACGCGCTCCAGATCGTCGTCGACACCACGCCCGACGAGCCCAACGACGAGACCCTGCTCAAGCTCGGCTACGCGTCGTCCCGCATCTCCAAGCCGGTCCGCTCGGGCGTTTTCCGCTCGACCGTGATGGGTCTGGACTTCAACGCCGGCGTGCTCTCGGACGACGTGTCCCTGCTGCACATGGGCGGCATCGGCACCGAGTCGATCCCGTGCGAGGGCACCGGCGGCGACGTCGTCACCAAGAAGCTCGGCACCCGCAGCATCCCGCTCGGAGTGACCTCCGAAGGCGCCGACCTGGGTGTGGCCAAGCTGACCGGCCTGACCTACTCCTACATGGGCAAGCAGCTCAAGAACGGCCGAGCCAAGTCCATGGTCAAGAGCCGCCTCGGCGCCCTCGAGATCCCGGCTCTCGGCCTCAAGATCACCGGGGCCACCTCGAAGCTCGACCTCGTCAAGCCCGGCAAGAACGTGAAGCGTCAGCGGGTGCGCGGCACCAACACACCGATCTTCCGGGTCGCCGACATCACCCACAACGGCGAGTCGATCATCCCGGCCGGGGGGCTGAAGATCGGTGAGACGATCAGCTTCGTCGACGACCTCACGGGCCAGGAGAACTTCATCACCTTCGGCCAGGTGCGCCGCCGCACCTACTACGGCGCCGACCTCTCCGCGATCAAGGTCGACATCCCCGGTGTCGCCAACCTCAAGGTCGGTTGGGCCGAGTCCGCGATCTACCCCCGCTGACCCCGGCGGAGACCTGATCGCACCTCTCTCCTCGCTCCACCACTGGCCCCGTCCGGCATCCGCCGGGCGGGGTCGGTGGCGTCCCGAGGGCGTCAGCAGCCGCGCGGAAGGGTGGCGTCGCTGCGTGCGGCATGTCCGAGCCGGCGCGCCTGCGCGACGTTCGGACGCACGATGCTGGCCGCGCCGGCCGTGCCGATGGAGCCGGTCACGACGCAGGTCGTGATCTTGGCCGGGTCCACGGCCGCCACGGCGCGCGCCAGGCGGAACAGCGCCGCCGGGCCCAGCGCGGTCGAGGTGTGCTGGAGCACCGAGAAGACACCGCGGTCGATGAACCCTGGTTCCGCGGCGCGCTGCGCGACCCTGGCCTGGATCCCGCGCAGCACCCGTTGCTGGTTGGCCGATCGGTCGAAGTCACCGCGGGGCAGGTCGTGGCGGATCCGGGAGAACGCCATCGCGGCATAGCCGTCGAGGCTGATGCGTCCGGCCCGAAAACCCTTCGGCTTCAGGGCGGAGTCGGAGAAGGGGCGTGGGTTCACGACCGTGATGCCACCGATGTCGTCGATCATGTCCTCGAAGAACGGGAATCGGGTCACGAACACGAAGTCCGGCCGAATGCCCACCAGGTTGCCGACCGTCCGTGCGAGCAACTGCGGGCCACCGAACACCATCGAGGCGTTGATCTTGTCGTAACCGTGGCCCGGGATGTCCACGAAGGAGTCCCGCGGGACTCCGATGGCTGCCGCCGCGCCGGTGCGGGTGTCGATACCGACGAGCTGGAGCGCGTCGCCACGGGTGCGCGTCATCAGCTGCCCTGGTCGCGCGTCGGAGCCCACCGCGAGAATCCACACCACGTGCGGGTCGACGTCCAACCCGCGTGCCTGCCTCACCGCCACCAGCGTCGCCTGCTCCGGGTGCACCTGCGAGGTCGGCACCACCAGCGCGATCAGGGCCAGCACCACGCCGAGCACGACCGTGCGCACCGACCGTCTCATCGTCGTCCCTTCCTCGAGTCGTTCCCCTGCGCTTTCTTGTGGGCCTTCTCCGGGGTGCTCTGATGTCGCGGCATCGGCTGCTGGGTCACGTCGAAGCCGAACACCTTCCACCCCTTCGAGAGCGTGAGGAACAGCTGGCCCTGCACCCGGATGCGCTGCTCGAGTCCACCCGTGGTCTGTAGGTCCATCCGCACCCGCGCCGTCGCACTGCGCGGACGGCCGCCGACGGCCAGCACGTCGACCGCCACCCGGCGCCGCAGCGCGTGGAGACCGTCGATGCGAGAGCCGATGCGCCGCGCGGTCATCACGTCTCGCTGGGCGAAGGCCTGGTCCCGCGCTCCGGGCGTGAATCCGGGGAAGGAGCTCCGGAAGCGCCGATGCGGGTAGTCCACACCGACGAACGACGCCTCCCACCAGCGGTCCACCACCGCTGCCACCCGGCCGGCGACCTGCTCGCGCTGCTGCCGCTTCAGCAGACCGGTGACCTGCCCCACCACGACATGGGTACGGACGTCGCGGTGCGTCGCCTGCGTGCCGGCGTCCTGGTGTCCGCGGCCGGCGGGACCGGCGTCCTCGTCGCTCGAGCACCCGCCGGCGACTCCCATGAGCAGCACGGTCACGACCACGACCAGGGCGCGCCCCACGCGCAGCCGCAGCTCGGTTCCGGCTCCCTCTCGAGGGCTTGGCAGCATCGGTGTCCTCCCATCGGACGAGACGTTCGTGACACCCTGCCCGATGGGTGGCGATCCCCCGTGTATTTGAGGCCGCGGGGCACTAGCCTTGGGCTGTCGAAAAACACCAACCCGCGCGCTCATCGGAAGAGGCGATCCAGGCCGTGCCGCAGTCCTCTGGCAAGTCCACCACCACCCGCTCAGCAGAGGTCGGCGACGACTTCGGCGCCAATGAGTGGCTCGTCGAGGAGATGTACGACCAGTACCGCCGCGACCCCGCCAGCGTCGACCCGCAGTGGGCCGACTACTTCAAGAACCAGGGCATGAGCGCCCACGGCTCCCAGAACGGCGCCCAGAACGGCTCCCAGAAGAACTCCCAGAACGGCTCGGCGAGCAACGGTGCATCGAAGCCGGCCGCCTCGGCCCCGAAGCGGGCCGAGGAGAAGCCCGCGCAGGACTCCGAGAAGGCCAGCGCCCCGAAGCCGGTGGCCAAGCCGCGGCCCGACTCGAAGGCGGCCGAGCCCTCGAAGGGCACCAGCAAGCCGACCCCGAAGGAGTCTGCGCCCGCCGCGAAGGCCGAGGCGAACGACGAGCCCACCTACACCGTGCTGCGCGGCGCACCGGCGCGCACGGCGCAGAACATGGACGTCTCCCTCACGGTGCCCACCGCCACCTCGATCCGCTCGGTGCCGGTGAAGCTGCTGTGGGACAACCGCACCGTCATCAACAACCACCTCGCCCGCGCCCGAGGCGGCAAGGTCTCCTTCACCCACCTCATCGGCTACGCCCTCGTGCAGGCGCTGAAGTCGATGCCGGAGATGAACAACTCCTACGAGGAGCGCGACGGCAAGCCCAACCTCGTCGAGCCGGCCCACATCAACCTCGGTCTGGCCATCGACATCAAGAAGGGCGACAAGCGTCAGCTCCTGGTGCCGAGCATCAAGGCGTGCGAGTCGATGGACTTCGCCAGCTTCTGGACCGCCTACGAGGACGTCGTCACCAAGGCGCGCGACTCCAAGCTCACGGTCGCCGACTTCGCGGGCACCACGATCAGCCTCACCAACGTGGGCGGCCTGGGCACCAACCACTCCGTGCCCCGCCTGATGACCGGCCAGAGCGCCATCATCGGCGTCGGCGCCATGGAGTACCCCCCGGAGTGGCAGGGCGCCTCGGCCGAGGCGATCGCACGCAGCGCGATCAGCAAGGTCATGACCCTCACCTCGACCTACGACCACCGCGTGATCCAGGGCGCGCAGTCGGGTGAGTTCCTGCGCCGCGTGCACCAGCTGCTGCTCGGCGAGGAGGGCTTCTACGACGAGATCTTCCGCTCGCTGCGGATCCCCTACCAGCCGATCCGCTGGGGCGCCGACATCGCGACGTCCCACGACGACGAGATCTCCAAGCAGGCCCGCACCCTCGAGCTCATCCACGCCTACCGCGTGCGCGGCCACCTCATGGCCGACACCGACCCGCTGGAGTACCGCCAGCGCACCCACCCCGACCTCGAGGTCGAGAACCACGACCTCACGCTGTGGGATCTCGACCGCGAGTTCGCCACCGGCTCCTTCGGCGGCGCCGGTCGCCGGTTCATGAAGCTGCGCGACATCCTCGGCATCCTGCGCGACTCCTACTGCCGCACCACCGGCATCGAGTACATGCACATCATGGACCCCGAGCAGCGCCGCTGGCTCCAGGAGCGCGTCGAGCAGCCGCACCAGAAGCCGCCGCGTGAGGAGCAGCTGCGGATCCTGCTCAAGCTCAACCAGGCCGAGGCGTTCGAGACGTTCCTCCAGACCAAGTTCGTCGGCCAGAAGCGGTTCAGCCTCGAGGGTGGCGAGACCACCGTCCCGGTCATCGACGAGATCTGCGAGGCGGCCGCCGAGGCGGGCCTCGACGAGGTCACGATCGGCATGGCCCACCGCGGCCGCCTCAACGTGCTGGCGAACATCGTCGGCAAGAACTACTCCCAGATCTTCCGCGAGTTCGAGGGCAACATCGACCCCCGCACGGTGCAGGGCTCCGGCGACGTGAAGTACCACCTCGGCGCCGAGGGCGAGTTCTCTGCCGAGTCCGGCTCCACCATCAAGGTGTCGGTCGCCGCGAACCCCTCGCACCTCGAGGCGGTCGACCCGGTGCTCGAGGGCATCGCGCGCGCCAAGCAGGATGTGCTCGACCGCGGCTTGGAGTACCCCGTGCTCCCGATGCTCGTGCACGGCGACGCCGCGTTCGCGGGCCAGGGCGTGGTGGCCGAGACGCTCAACCTCTCCCAGCTGCGTGGCTACCGCACCGGCGGCACCATCCACCTCATCGTCAACAACCAGGTCGGGTTCACCACCTCGCCGGGCTCCTCGCGCTCGTCGCTGTACTGCACCGACGTCGCCCGCATGGTGCAGGCGCCGATCTTCCACGTGAACGGCGACGACCCCGAGGCGTGCATCAGGGTGGCCCAGCTGGCGTTCGAGTACCGCCAGCAGTTCCACAAGGACGTCGTCATCGACCTCGTCTGCTACCGGCGCCGCGGCCACAACGAGGGCGACGACCCGAGCTACACCCAGCCACTCATGTACGACCTCATCGAGCAGAAGCGTTCGGTGCGCAAGCTCTACACCGAGTCGCTCATCGGTCGTGGCGACATCACGATCGAGGAGGCCGAGCAGGTTCTCAAGGACTACCAGCAGCAGTTGGAGCGGGTCTTCACCGAGGTGCGCGAGGCGACCAGCCAGCCCTCGGAGTGGACCACGGTGCCGGACTACCCCGACAAGCCGAGCGGCGAGACCCGCACGGCGACCACGCCCGAGGTGCTCAAGCGCATCGCCGACTCCTACACGACCCCGCCCGACGGCTTCACCGTGCACCCCAAGGTGATGCCGCAGCTCCAGCGCCGAGCCACGTCGATCACCGAGGGCCCCATCGACTGGGGAACCGGCGAGATCCTCGCGTTCGGCTCCCTGCTCATGGAGGGGCGCCCGGTGCGCCTGGCCGGCCAGGACTCCCGTCGTGGCACGTTCGTGTCGCGATTCGGCACCATCATCGACCGCACGAACGCCGACGAGTGGACGCCGCTGTCGTCCCTCACCGAGGACCAGGCGAAGTTCTACATCTACGACTCGCTGCTCAGCGAGTACGCCGCCCTCGGCTTCGAGTACGGCTACTCCGTGGCCCGCCCCGAGGCGCTCGTGGCCTGGGAGGCGCAGTTCGGCGACTTCGTGAACGGCGCGCAGACGGTGATCGACGAGTTCATCACCTCGGGCAAGACCAAGTGGCGCCAGGACTCCGGCGTCGTGCTGCTGCTGCCACACGGCTACGAGGGCCAGGGCCCCGATCACTCCTCGGCCCGCATCGAGCGGTTCTTGACCATGGCCGCCGACGAGGCCTTCGTGGTGGCCCAGCCCTCCACGCCGGCCTCCTACTTCCACCTGCTGCGCCACCACGCGCTGGGCGAGGCGCACCGCCCGCTCATCGTCTTCACCCCCAAGTCGATGCTCAAGCGCAAGGAGGCGGCCTCGCAGCCCGCCGACTTCACCGAGGGCGGGTTCCGGCCCTTCATCGCCGACGCCGATGCCGACCAGGACAAGGTCGACACCCTGCTGTTGTGCTCGGGCCGGGTCACCTGGGATCTCATGGTGCAGCGCGGCAAGGTCGACCATCCGGAGCGCTTCGCCATCGCCCGGGTCGAGCAGCTCTACCCGCGGCCGATCGACGACATCAAGGCCGAGATCGCCCGGTACCCGCACCTGAAGGAGGTCCGCTGGGTCCAAGACGAGCCCATCAACATGGGCCCGTGGCCGCACTACCGGCTCAGCGCCTGGGACGACGTCGACGCGACGGTCGTGCCGGTGGCGCGGCCGGAGTCGTCGTCACCGTCGGTCGGCACGGTCAAGCGGCACACCGAGGAGCAGAAGGATCTGCTCGCCCGGGCCTTCGAGTGACGTGTACTTCACCGACCGCGGCCTCGAGGAGCTGATCGCGCGCCGGGGTGACGAGGAGGTCACCCTGGCGTGGCTCGCCGAGCAGCTCCAGGCGTTCGTCGACATGTATCCCGAGGCCGAGAACACCGTCGAGCGGCTGGCCACCTGGCTGGCCCGCCTCGACGACCCCGACGACTGACCTCGCCCAGAGCCCTCCGTGTGATAGCACGGTGGGATGACTCCTCGCCTCGGTGCCGCCCTCACGCTCGTCGTCGTGGCGCTGTCGGGTTGCTCCGGCGACTCCGACCAGGCGTCGCGTAGCGATCCCGCGGAGGTCACGATCACCGGCTGGCACCGCGGCGAGCACGGCGGGCTCGAGGAGCCGCCGGCCACCACCTGCCGCGGGCGCATGTCCGGCGAGCGCGTCGTCGGCGACCTGGTCGTGCCGAACCGCGCGACCTGCCGGCTCGACCGCGTGCTGGTCGGTGGCCGCACGGTGGTCGGCTTCGGTTCCACCCTGGTCTCGCACGGCTCCACGTTCGGTGAGGGCATCGGTGCCCACGGGTTCCGCCGCGTCGACCTCCTGCCCCGCCGAGAGAAGGGGCGCGGCCCGCTGGTGGTGGACAGCGCCGAGGACGGCATGGTCGTCGACTTCGTGTTCCAGTCAGGCTCGCGGCTGACCATCACCGACGGCGAGCTCGACGGCCGCTACCTGGTGCTCGATATGCACGGACCCACCAGGATCCGCGGCCTCACCTTCGACCTCGGCTCCCTCTACTGCGCCGGCAACGACGTCGCGCCCGACGTCTCGGGCATCTCCGGCGAGTCCTACACGCTCGCGCGCGGCCAGTGCGCGGGCCGGGGCGCGATCGACGAGGAGGAATCCGACTTCTGAACGCCGGCGCAGCTCGCTGACCTACGTCGTGGCCGGGTCGTCGTCCTCGGCGGCCTGCTTGGCGGCATCGCCCATCTCGAACAGCTCGGTGCCGAGGTTGCCCACCGCGTTGGCGACGTCGCGCACCGCTCCGGTGATGATGCCGGCGACCTCACCGACCGTGCTCGCCGTGGCACCGACGGCGTTCTGCACGGTGTCCTTGGTGATCTCTGCCTTGCTCAGTCGCGCCATGCGTCCAGTGTGCTGGTCCAGCGGCGCGCGCGCCACCGGTCGGTCGGGTGCGCCTGGTCACCGGCTGGCCAGCTCGGACGCCGAGACCTCCGGCGCGTCGCGCAGCGCGGCGAGCGCGTCGGGCACGGCACCGGGGTCGGCCTCGCTCACCACACCTCGGATCGCCAGCAGGGTGTTGCCGCGCACCACGAACACGTCGGTCATCTCCTCGAACGAGATCGCCGCCGCGTGGATCCCCTCGTCGTCGGAGGGCGCGCAGCTGTCCCCTCCTTGGCGGTACGGCCGCATGAGCCGGGTGTGGCAGAGATCCGTCACGGTCTCCAGACCCGCCGCCGGCCGCTCCTCCAGTCTCATCGAGAAGCCGGTGCGGGCGACCTCGGCGCTCACCATCGCCTCAGTGGACACCTCGACATCTCCCACCTCGTAGCCGTCCATCTCGGGCAGGTAGAGGTCGAACCCGGTCGCGGCCAACGCCTGCGTGAGTTCGGGGTCCGCGTCGTTGGAGCAGGCGGCCAACGGCAGGCCGCCGAGCAGGAGGGCAGCCAGCAGCCACGCGCGCACGATCACGTGGAGTGGACGCACGAGCGGGCCGACAGGTTGCTCCTGCGCCGCAGGTCACCCGAAGCTCATCCGGAAGCCGCTCATGCGCACCGAGGCCAGCTGCGTGGCTCCGACGAGCCAGCCGAGCGGTCCGTGAAGGTCGAAGGTCCACTCGGCCCGGCAGGGCAGTGCCTTGGCCGACCCCTTCATCACGGCGCTGACCGCCGTGACGTGATCGTCGATCGGTGGCTGCCACGTGGCACCTCTGAACGGCACCCGGGGGGCCAGGTGGGAGGCGTCGGTGAACGACGCCGACGCGATCGGGGCTCGGTCCGGGGTCGCCACCGACCACGAGGTCGTGCGCAGCGGCCCACGCCTACGGTTGTCGCGCGCGAACGTCGCAAGGCCCTTCGGGATCGCCCACAGGGCGCGGCCACCGGCCACCGAGGCCGGTGAGTCGACCCAGATGTCGGTGATGCTCACCGGGCGCCCCCTCTTCGGCAGGGGGCGGGCGACCAGCAGCTCGGCGTAGGTCAGCGGGCTGGGCGCCTCGTAGGACACCACGGCCGCGCCGTACACCCCGGCGGGCCGGAGCTCGTCGACGTCGTGCCCGAGCTTGAACAGCGACATCCACAGCTGGCCGGCCATGAGCCAGGGTGCGGGCGGGTAGGCCGGCGTGCCACCGGACTCGGCGGCCTGCGAGATCGGGGGCTCTGCCCGGGGGTCTGACATGCCTGGCAGGCTAGCGCGTGGGCCGCTCAGGCCGCCTCTCGCTCAGCGGACGGCGCCACCTGGTCGCCGCCGCGCGAGCGGCGTCCGGGCAGGGCCAGGCGGCAGATCTTGGCGACCACGCTGCCGACCTGCTTGTGCAGCGGCCCGGTGTTGTAGGGCAGGCCGTAGCGATCGCAGAGATCCCGGATCTCCGGGGCGATCTGCGGATAGCGCTTGGCGGGCAGGTCCGGGAAGAGGTGGTGCTCGATCTGGTGGGAGAGGTTGCCGCTCATGATGTGGAAGAGCGGTCCCCCGGTGATGTTGGCCGAGCCGAGCACCTGGCGGTAGTACCAGTGACCACGGGACTCGCGCGGGCCGTCGGGGCCCTCCTCGTCGAGGCACTCCTCCTCGGTGAAGGTCTCGACGCCGGCGGGGAAGTGACCACAGAAGATGATGTTGAACGCCCAGATGTTGCGCACCAGGTTCGCGACCGCGTTGCCGGCCAGCGTCATCGGGAAGAGCGGGCCGGTGAGGGCCGGGAAGAGCAGGTAGTCCTTGAGCGCCTGGTTGCGGATCTTGCGCAGCAGCCCCGGGTAGAGGGGCAGGTTGTCGTCCAGCGACCGCTTGCCGGCGACGATGTTCTCGACCTCGAGGTCGTGCAGCGCCACGCCCCACTCGAAGAGCACCATGAGCAGGAAGGCGTACACCGGATTGCCCAGGTAGTACGGCTTCCAGGCCTGGTCCTCGTCCATGCGCAGGATGCCGTAGCCGATGTCGCGGTCCTTGCCGAGGATGTTGGTGAAGGTGTGGTGGATGTAGTTGTGGCTGTACTTCCACTGGCTGCTCGGGCAGACGGTGTCCCAGTCGAACATGCGCGACGAGAGGCCGGGGTCGCCCATCCAGTCGTACTGACCGTGCATGACGTTGTGCCCGATCTCCATGTTGTCGAGGATCTTGGAGATCGAGAGGGCGCCGACGGCCAGCGGCCAGGCCGGCGGCAGGTAGAACAGTGCGCGCCCCGCGACCTCGAAGCCTCGCTGGATCTTCAGGATCTTGCGGATGTAGGCGGCGTCGGCCTCGCCGAGGTCGTCGACGATCCGCTGGCGGATCGCGTCGAGCTCCTCACCGAAGGCGCGCAGCTGCTCGGGAGTCAGGTGCACCTTGTCGCTCGGACGCCGGGTGGCCCCGTCGGTCTGGGAGGTGGCGGTGGTGGTCATGGGGTGTCCCTTCGTGGAAGGCGGTCGATGGGTGGCAGGTGGCGCGGAGGCGGGTCAGAGGTCGACGGCGCAGTCGCCGACTGGGGTGCTGACACAGACGCGGACGTCCTCGTCCGGCAGATCGGACTCCTCGCCGGTGAGCACGTTGCGCACCGTGCCGCTGGTCTTGCGGGCCGTGCAGGAGAAGCAGATGCCCATCCGGCACCCGAACTCCGGCGTCAGCCCCGCGGCCTCGGCCTGCTCGAGCAGCGTCGCCCCGGTGTTGGGAGCCTCGAGCGCGGACGAGGTGAAGGCGACCTGGCCCTCCGCGGTGCCAGACGCCTCGCCGCCGAGCTTGAACATCTCGGTGCGCAGCCGCGGGGAGTCGCCGAAGGACTCGCGCACCAGGGCCATCATCGGCGCCGGACCGCACGCCCAGGTGTCGAGGCGTTCGTACTCCGGGGCCAGGCGGCGCAGCTCGAACTCGCTGAAGACGCTGTCGTGGCGCAGGTGCACGGTGACGTCGTTGTCGTCGGCGGCGATTCGCGCGAGCTCTTCGGCGAAGATCTGGTCCTCGCCGCTGCGGGCGTAGTGCACGAAGGTGACCTTGCGGCCCGCGCGGCCGTCGTACCCGTCGCGCAGCAGCGTGCGCAGGATCGACATGGCGGGCGTGATGCCGGATCCGCCGGTGATGAAGAGCAGGTGGTTGTTCGTGGGGGTCGCCGGGCTCTCGTCGAGCACGAAGCGGCCCTCGGCCTGCCCCAGGTGCACGATCGTGCCCGGACCGGCCTCCTCGACCAGGAAGCGCGAGACCGAGCGCTCGCCGCGCACGGCGGCGTTCGAGCGGATGGTGAGCGTGATCTGCTCCCCCGGCATCGAGGCGGCCGAGGAGATCGAGAAGCACCGTGTGACGCGTCGTCCGCCCGGCAGCTCCACACCGACCTGCACGTACTGGCCGGCGCGGTGGCCGCGCCAGGTGCTCGTGGGCTGGAGCACGACGGTGCCCACCGGATGCTCCCCCGACGTCTCCCGGTGCACGGAGACGACGCGCGCTCGGACCTCGTTGGCCGCCCACAGCGGGTTGACCAACTCGAGGTAGCGGTCGACCCCGTGCGGCGACGTCAGGGCTGCCACGGCCCGGGAGCGGAGCAGGGTTGCGGCGATGCTCATGGGTGGGTGATCCTCCTCGTCGACCGATGCACTTTCGGTGTACATCCGTGCACTCAAAGGTAGGGGATGCACCCCCCGACCGGTCAAGGGCCGTACGCGTGACCCGGCCCACGCCACCCACCGCTACCCTCGTGCGCGTGACGGAGACAAGGGTCGAGCGCAAGGAACGCACGCGACGCGCGATCCTCGACGCCGCCCTCGAGCTCTGCGAGGAGAGCAGCCTGGTCGCGCTCTCGCTACGCCAGGTCGCCAAGGAGGTCGGCATCGTGCCGACCGGCTTCTACCGCCACTTCGAGTCGATCGAGGAGCTCGGCCTGGCACTGGTCGACGAGTCCTTCGCCTCGTTGCGCAGCATGCTGCGCGCGGTCCGGCAGACCGACCGCTTCGACGGCAGCTTCGCCTCGATCGTCGACGCGTCGGTCGACATCCTGCTCGAGCACGTGCACGCGCATCCGCGCCACTTCGCGTTCATCGCTCGGGAGCGCACCGCCGGTCAGCCGTCGGTGCGTGACGCCATCCGGCACGAGATCGAGCTGTGCGAGCTCGAGCTCGCCACCGACATCGCCAAGCTCCCTGCCGTGGCCGACGACTGGAGCACCGACGACCTGCGCATCCTCTCCGGGCTGATCGTCACCGCCATGGTCTCCACCGCAGAGCAGGTCATCTCCGGCCACGGCCGACGCGCGGTCGAGGAGCGGACCGCCGAGGTGGCTCGCACCCAGCTGCGCATGGTGCTCATCGGGGCGCTGCAGTGGCGTTCGAGCCAGCGGTCCTGAGCTCGCGGCCCTCTCTCGGGCGCGCGAGTGTCGCTGCGCCGGGTCAGCGCGGCCGGACCGTGAGGTCGGGGATGGTCGCGTCGTCGGGCAGGTCGAGCACGTGCAGGATCGCCTCGGCCACCGTGCTCGGCTGGATCCAGTCGGCAGGGTCGTAGCTCTTGCCCTCCTGCTCGTGCACCTTGGCCTGCATCGGCGTGGCCGTGCGACCGGGGTACACCGTCGTGACGCGCACGCCGTTGGTCTGCTCCTCCCCGCGCAGGGAGTCGGCCAGCGCCTTGAGCCCGTGCTTGGAGGCGGCATAGGCCGACCACTGCGGGTGGGCGGCCAGGCCGGCACCGGAGTTGACCAGGACGACGGTGCCGTGCGCGGCGCGCAACGCCGGCAGGGCGACCCGGGTCAGGGCCGCCGGGGCGACCAGGTTGACCCGCAGCTGGGTCGCCCAGTCGGCGACGGAGAGCTCGGCGACGGTGCCCAGCTCGACGACGCCCGCGGCGTGCACCAGGGAGTCGAGCCGATCGGGGAGGTCGAGGGCCTCCACGGACTCCGGGTGCGCCAGGTCGGCCACGACTGCGCGGACCCCCGGGAGGGCCGTGGCCAGCTCACTTGCCCGCTCCTGCGAGCGCGCGACGACGTGGACCTCGTCGCCGCGGTCGAGCAGGGACGCCGCCACGAGCGCGCCGATGCCGGAGCCGGCACCGGTGAGCAGGTGGACGCTCACCGGGTCATCACGATCTTGCCGAACACCTCGCCGTCGACCATCGCACCGAACGCCTCCGCCGCCTGCTCCATCGAGACGGTGCGGTCGATGAGCGGCTTGGCGCCGGTCGCGTCGAGCAGGCCCACCAGCGAGGCCAGCTCGTCACGGGTGCCCATGGTCGAGCCGACCACCGAGAGCTGGAGGAAGAAGATGCGGGTGAGCTCGGCGTCGTCCAGCTTCGGGCCCGACGTGGTGCCGCTGATGACGAGGCTGCCACCGGGGCGCAGCGAGCGGATCGAGTGCGACCAGGTGGCTCGCCCGACCGTCTCCATGACGGCGTCGACCTTGACCGGGAGGCGAGCCCCGGACTCTAAGACGTCGTGCGCGCCGATCTCGAGGGCGCGAGCGCGCTTGGTCTCGTCACGGCTGGTGGCGAGCACCCTCAGCCCCGCCGCCCGCCCCAGGATGATGCACGCGGTGGCGACACCGCCTCCCGCGCCCTGCACGAGCACGGTGTCGCCGGCCCTGAGGCCGCCGCGGGTGAAGAGCATCCGGTAGGCGGTGAGCCACGCGGTCGGCAGGCACGCGGCCTCCTCGAACGAGAGGGACGCCGGCTTGGGCACCACGTTGCGCTTCGGCACGATCACCCGGTCGGCGAAGGTGCCCTGGTGCCGCTCGGAGAGCAGCGAGCGCTTGGGGTCGAAGGTCTCGTCGCCGGTCCAGTCGGGGTCGCTGACCACGGCGTGCACGACGACCTCGTTGCCGTCCTCGTCGAGTCCGGCGGCATCGCAGCCCAAGATCATCGGCAGGGCGTCCTCGCGCAGGCCCACCCCGCGCAGCGACCACACGTCGTGGTGGTTCAGCGAGGCGGCCTTGACGGTGACCGTGGTCCACCCCTCGGGGGCCGTCGGGTCGGGGCGCTCGCCGACCACCAGGCCGGACAGCGGGTCGTCGGAGGAGAAGGACTCGGCGTAGACGGCGAACATGTCCCGACCCTAGCCGGGACCGACGACGAGGGAGATCCCGGCGTGGGCCGGGAGGTCGAGCAAGCCCACGACCGAGCCTGCGAGGTCGTGACGACCGAGCCTGCGAGGTCGTGACGGCGCGTCGAGACCAGGTGAGACGATCGCGGACCTGGACCCGTCAGCGACCGCCGAGAGGTTTTCAGCGCCGGTCTCAGCGGCGGGCGACGCCCTCGGCCCGCGCGGCCGCGGCGACGGCGTCGGAGACGGCGCCGGGAACCCGCGGGTCGAACGGGTCGGGGATGACGTACTCCTCGCTGAGCTGGTCACCGACCAGGTCGGCCAGCGCGTTGGCGGCCGCGAGCTTCATGCCCTCCGTGATGCCGGTGGCCTGCACGTCGAGCGCGCCGCGGAAGATGCCAGGGAAGGCGAGCACGTTGTTGATCTGGTTCGGGAAGTCCGAGCGGCCGGTGGCGACGACGCGGGCGTACTTGTGCGCGACGTCGGGGTGCACCTCGGGCGTGGGGTTGGCCATGGCGAAGATGATCGCCTCGGTCGCCATGCGCGCGACGTCCTCCTCGGGGATGGTGCCGCCGGAGACGCCGAGGTAGACGTCGGCGCCGTCGAGCGCCTCGGACAGCGAGCCGGTGCGGCCGCACCTGTCGGCGGTGATCTCGGCGAGCGCCTTCTTGACCGGCGTGAGGTCGTCGCGGCCCGAGTGCACGACGCCCTTGCGGTCGGTGACGGCGAGGTCGCTGATCCCGGCCTCGATGAGGATCTTGGCGATGGCGACGCCCGCCGCGCCCGCACCCGAGATGACGACCCTGGTCTCGGCGTGCTTGCGCCCGGTGAGCTTCAGCGCGTTCTCGAGCGCCGCCAGGGCCACTACGGCGGTGCCGTGCTGGTCGTCGTGGAAGACGGGGATGTCGAGGCGCTCCTTGAGCCGGTCCTCGATCTCGAAGCAGCGCGGGGCCGAGATGTCCTCGAGGTTGATGCCGCCGAAGCTCGGCGCCAGCCGGGCCACGGTCTCGATGATCTCGTCGGCGTCGGTGGTGTCGAGGCAGATCGGCACGCCGTCGACGCCCCCGAACTGCTTGAAGAGCACGGCCTTGCCCTCCATCACGGGCATGGCCGCAGCCGGACCGATGTCTCCCAGTCCGAGCACGGCGGTGCCGTCGGTGACGACCGCGACGGTGTTCGGCACCCACGTGTAGTGCTGGGTGAGGCTGGGATCCTCGGCGATGGCCGAGCAGACCAGCGCGACGCCGGGCGTGTAGGCCAACGAGAGATCCTCGCGTCCGCGCAACGGCGCCGAGGTCACCTCCATCTTGCCGCCCACGTGCAGGTCGAAGACAGGGTCGCCCTTCTTCGGGTGGGCGGGGTCGCGGTAGGGCTGCGGTCGGGCGTCGGGCATCAGTCGAGGCTTTCTGACGGTGCGGCGTCGGCGTCCGGAGACGTCACGTTGTCCGGCCCGAGCATCGGCTCGGGTGCCGTGGCAGTGTGGCACAGCCGGACCCCCGCTGGCCCTGGCGTGCACGCGTGTGCTGGGTCACAGCACCGTGCGCGCCAGCCGCACTCGAGGGCGCGGCCAGAGACGTCCGACGACGAGCGCGAGCACGGCGTCGTCCGCCACCGGGCCGCGGTGACGGGAGTCGACACCGCGTTCTGGATTGTCACTGAGCAGCCACCAGCCCGACCGCCCGGACGACGTCTGCCGGGGCTCGACGCATCTCTTCACCGTGAGCGTGCCGTCGACGAAGCGCGCCACCACGATCCCACCCGCGCGCGGGTGGGGCGCGCCCGCGCGCCTGTGCACGACCAGCAGCCGGTCGCTCGGTCGCAGGGTCGGCAGCATCGACTCCCCCGACACGACCGCCAGGCCGAGACGCGGCGGCCTCCACCGGGTGCCTCTACCCGTCCGGGTGGGTGGGACGGGTGCTGCTGGACCTGGCACGGGAGTAGTGTCGCAAGGGTCAACCGAGATCCAAACGACGAGGAGATGGAATGCTCGCCACGCTGTTCGCCCCCACCCTCGAGGTCAGCGCTCACTGCGACCTCCCCTGCGGCGTCTACGACCCGGCCCAGGCCCGCATCGAGGCGGAGTCGATCAAGGGCATCATCGCCAAGGTCGCCGACAACGACGACCCCGACTTCCGTACCCGCGCCATCCTCATCAAGGAGCAGCGCGCCGAGATGGTCAAGCACCACCTCTGGGTGCTGTGGACCGACTACTTCAAGCCGCCGCACTTCGAGAAGTACCCGCAGCTGCACGTGCTCGTGAACGAGGCCACCAAGCTCGCCGGCGCCAGTGGCGCCAAGGGCGCCCTCGACGCCGATGTCGCCGACCAGCTGCTGGCGAAGATCGACGAGATCGCCGAGATCTTCTGGGAGACCAAGAAGGCCTGAGCGACCGCTCGCGCGACATCCGACGCCCCGCACCGAACTCGGTGCGGGGCGTCGGGTCGTCCGGGCCACCTCGCCCGAGCAGGTGACCTCGCCCGCGGTCCCTTCACTTTCGCCGACGCGGCCGGCGTCACGGGGTTAGGCTGCCGCGACCCACCACGACTCCGAGCCGCAGAGGATCCCCATGTCGCTCCCCTCCTCCACGGAAGCCGCCACGGACGCCGCCACGGACGCACCCGCCCCTGCCGCGCCGCGCGCCGACGTCGAGGTGCGGCTACCGGCCGAGCGCGCCTACGTCTCGGTGCTGCGCACTCTGACGGCCGGGCTCGCGGCCAGGCTCGACTTCACCATCGACGACATCGAGGATCTGCGGATCGTGGTCGGCGAGGCCTGCGCCATCGTGCTCTCCGAGGCCACGGCCGGCGGTGACCTTCTGGGGCGCTTCACCCTGGGGCAGCGCGAACTGGGCGTCGACGTCAGCGTGCCCGCGACCGAGGGTCACGCTCTCGACGAGGACTCCTTCGCCTGGCAGGTGCTCACCACCCTCGCCGGCGACGTGGCGGCCAGCACGACAGAGGGGCGCCTGCACCTGCGGATGGTCGTGCGGGCCAGCGCGCTGGACGCCCCGGCTGGTCCGTGAGCACCGTGACCTCCCCGACCTCCCAGGCCCCGGCGTCCAGCGACACCGCGGTACCCGAGCTCCACCTCCCCGAGGTTCCCGACGCACCCACCGAGCACCACCGGGTGAACGTCGAGGAGACCCGCCGCCGCAGCACCGAGCTGTTCGCTGTCATCGACGACGCGGTCGCCCGCGGCGACGAGGCGCGACGCGAGGCCGCTCGCGACGGACTCGTGCACCTCCACCTGCCGCTCGTCGAGCACTGCGCGCGGCGCTTCCGCAACCGCGGGGAGCCGCTGGAGGATCTCGTGCAGGTCGGCACCATCGGCCTGATCAAGTCCATCGACCGCTTCGACACCGGCCGGGGCGTCGAGTTCTCGACCTACGCCACGCCGACGATCATCGGCGAGATCAAGCGGTACTTCCGCGACAAGGGCTGGGCGATCCGGGTGCCGCGCCGGCTCCAGGAGTTGCGGATGCAGATCAGCAGCGCCACCGGACTGCTCAACCAGGAGCTCGGCCGCTCCCCCACGGCCGCCGAGCTCGCGGCCCACATCGGCTGCACCGTCGAGGACATCGTCGAGGGCATCGAGTCCTCGCACGCCTACTCGACCCTCTCCCTGGACTCCCAGGACAGCTCGGACGACGGACCGCCGTCGATGCTCGACATGCTCGGCTCCGAGGACGCCGGTATCGAGCACGTCGAGGTGCGCGAGTCGCTGCGCCCCTTGCTGGCGCAGTTGCCGGCCCGGGAGAAGAAGATCCTGCTGCTGCGGTTCTTCAAGAACATGACGCAGTCGCAGATCGCCGAGGAGATCGGGGTCTCCCAGATGCACGTGTCGCGGCTTCTCAACCGCACCCTGGAACAACTGCGCACCACGCTCGAGGCCGACGCCTGACGCCACGCCCGCGCACGACCCGGATGCAGTCAGACCTCTCGGTCGCGTTCCAGGGCGCGCATCGTGTCGGGGTGCAGCAGCCCGGCCAGGGCCACGAGCGCGGTGACCACGAGCATGACCGCGACCACCGGTGCACCGCGCAGGTTCCAGGCCAGGCCCAGCGCCATGAGCTGCGTGAGCAGCAACGGCCCGCGCGCCCAGGGGTGCAGCCTCCACAGGGCGCCCGCGCAGGCCAGCAGGGCCACCGCCACGATCGCGAAGAACACCGCGGTGGAGAGCCCGAGTGAGAGTCGGTCGCGCTCGATCGAGAGGGCCTCGAGCACGGCCACCGCGACGAGCACGACCCCCTCGACGAAGCCGAGCGAGGCCGCGACGCTCAGCGGGGCCGGGCGTCGGGGCGACAAGGAGGGGCTGGGCTGGTCCACCGGCCCGAGGGTAGGGCATCCTCGTCTGGAGCCGACCGCCCGTGGCTGCGCGTGCTCGCTACCACGACCGGCACGGGTCGCGGTGGCGCGGCGCGTGTGACATAGCAAACCCGGCCCAGCCCCCCGAAAGGGTTGTCTTGTTGCGGGATTGTTGCCACGCTGGGGTTTCGCGCTCGTCGAAGCCGCCTATCGCTGTGCCCACCGCACGCGCGCACATCATGCCTCTCCCCCGGGAGGCGTGCACGCATCCGAAAGGAAAGAAGGACCATCCCGGCCATGGATTGGCGCCATCGCTCTGCCTGCCTCGACGAGGATCCCGAGCTGTTCTTCCCGATCGGCAACACCGGTCCGGCCATCCTCCAGATCGAAGAGGCCAAGCAGGTGTGCCGCCGCTGCGACGTGCGCGAGCAGTGCTTGCAGTGGGCGCTCGAGGCGGGCCAGGACCATGGGGTGTGGGGCGGCCTGAGCGAGGACGAGCGTCGCGCACTCAAGCGCCGTAACGCCCGATCGCGCGTGCGCAGCGCCTGACCCGGCCCCTCAGCCACACCGACCCTCCCGGGAACGTACGGTCCCAGGCTCAGTCCAAAGGCAGGTCGATCGCCACCCGCGTGCCTCGTCCGCTGGCGACCCGGCCGATCTCCAGGCGACCGCCGAGCTCGGACTCCACCAGCGTGCGCACGATCGAGAGCCCCAGGCTCGTCGAGGCATCCAGATCGAAGCCCGGCGGCAGCCCGCGGCCGTCGTCCTCGACGCCGAGCCGGAGACGTCCGGCCTCTCGCCGCACGCCCATGACGATGCTGCCCACTGCGCCGTCGGCGCCTGAGGGCGACTCGCCGGGGTAGCCGTGCTCGACCGCGTTCTGGATGACCTCGGTGAGCACCATGGCCAGCGGCGTCGCGGTCTCGGAGAGCAGCCGGCCGAAGGAGCCCTCGCGTCGCACCCTGACCCGTCCGGCGACGCTGGACACCTCGCCCACCATGACGCCCAACCGGTCGGCGATCTCGTCGAACTCGACGTCCTCTTCGACCGCCTGGCTCAGCGTCTCGTGCACCAGGGCGATCGACCCGACCCGGCGCACCGCCTCCTCCAGTGCGGCGCGGGCCTCGACGGCATCGATACGGCGTGCCTGGAGTCGCAAGAGCGCCGCGACGGTCTGGAGGTTGTTCTTCACGCGGTGGTGGATCTCGCGGATCGTGGCGTCCTTGGTCACCAGTTCTCGGTCGCGACGACGCAGGTCGGAGACGTCGCGCACCAGCACCAGCGCGCCGATGTGCTCGCCGCCCGGGCGCAGGGGGATCGAGCGCGCGATGAGCGAGACCGACTCCCCCGACAGCTCGGTGTCGCGATGCACGCGGCCGCCCATCACCGCGCTGAGCGTCTCCTCGTCGAGACGACGCCGCGGCGGCACCAGGCTGCGCGTCAGGTCGGCGAGCGCGTGGCCGGCGAGGTCACCGGAGAGCCCGAGCCGCCGGAAGACCGACTGGGCGTTCGGGCTCGCGTAGACGACCCGCCCCTCGGAGTCCACGCGCACGAAGCCGTCGCCGACCCGCGGCGAGTCCGCGTGGTCACTGCGCTGGCCGGGAGCCGGGAAGCGACCTTCGGCGATCATCGTGGTGAGCTCGCCTGCGGCCTGGAGGTAGGAGAGCTCCAGCCGGCTGGGAGCCCGCACGCCGAGCAGGTTGGTGTTACGGGCCACCACCGCGACCACCTTGTCGCGGTGCCGCACCGGGATCGCCTCCACTCGCACCGGCACGTCGTCGCGCCACTCCGGCTCACCTTCACGCACCAGCCGTCCGGTGGCGAGCGCCTCGTCGAGCGGAGGGCGGCGTCCGACCGGCACGAAGGTGCCCACGACGTCGTCGACGTAGGCCGTCGGCGCCGTTGTCGGGCGCATCTGGCCGCCGGCCCAGAACCCGTGCCCTTCGCGATCGGGCAGCCACAACACGAGGTCGGCGAACGAGAGGTCGGCGATGATCTGCCAGTCGGCCTGGAGCAGCTGGAGCCACCGGACGTCGCTCTCGTCGAGGTCGGTGTGGCTGCGCACGAGCTCGCTCATCGAGGGCACGAGCGCAGCGTAGTGGTGCCGGCCAGGGGCATTCGTCACACCGGCCTCCACACGCCGAGACCCCACTCGTCGTCCTCAGACTCATTTGGCAGGATGCTGGCCATGGCGGGCAGCTACTGGGAACAGGTGATCGCCGACGACATGTCGGTGCCCACCGACCGCCCTCTCGGGGACCTGACGGCCGAGCTCACGCGCATGCTCGGAGACACCGATCCACTCCTGCGCGACGACATCGCCCTGCCCACGCTGGCGACCTGGATCGAGCGAGGCGTCTACGACGACCTGCTCGCCGGGCTCGGCGACGGCATGACGACCGGGCTCTCCCGGGGCCTCGGCGGTGGACGCCGGGTACGCGGCGACGACGCGTCGCTGGGGCCGACGGGCCCGGACGCCGTGTTCCGCCGCTCGTTCTCGGCGCTCGTGCTGGGCGTGTGCATCGAGCGCGACAATGCCGTCTCCGTGCTGCCCGACACCACGGTGCTGGGCTGGGGCGACCGGCTGGTCACGTGGCTGCTCGGCGAGACCGACCAGCGTGGCTGGGTGCCCGGCAAGGGCTGGGCGCACGCGGTCGCTCACGGGGCCGACGCGCTGGCCGCCCTGGCGGCGTCGCGACACCTCGGTACCCCCGAGCTCACCGTCCTGCTCGACGTCGTCGCCGACCTGGCCATCACCAGCACCGAGCAGCGCTGGACCGCAGGCGAGCCGGACCGGCTCGCGGGCTCGGTGCTCGCCGTCCTGCGCCGCGACCTGGTGCCGATGAGCGTGCTCGAACCCTGGATCGAGCGACTGCTCACCGCCGCGACCATGGACCCGGCATCGGTCGAGGACACCGGCGCCGACCCCTACGCGGCCACCCACAACGCCGAGGCGTTCCTGCGCGCCCTCTACCTGCGCCTGGCCATCGGGCCCCGGCCACCCGAGGTGCGCGGCGACCTCGTGCTGGTGCTCGTGGACGCACTGCGACGCAGCACCCCCTGGGCCCTGGGCCCCACCGCGTAGCCACTGACCCGGCGCCAGTTTCACGTGACCCGTCGGCGTGGGCGCGGGGGTACGGTGCGCAGCATGAGTGAGGTCAGGTCAGACAGCGTCACGGGCGTCGACGGCAGCCCGGCGGACGGCGGCAGCGCGGCGGCTGCACGGCCCGTGGGGCACGGTGCGGTCGAGGTGGCGCGCGCTCACGGCGTCGAGACGCTCTTCACGCTGTCGGGTGCGCACGTCTTCCCGCTCTACGACGGGGCGGTGAAGGCGGAGCCGCCCATGCGGCTGCTCGACGTACGGCACGAGCAGACCGCGGCGTTCGCGGCCGAGGCCACCGGCAAACTGACCCGTACACCCGGGCTCGCCGCCCTGACCGCGGGGCCCGGTGTCACCAACGGCGTCAGCGCCATCGCGCAGGCGCAGTTCGCCGGTTCGCCGATGGTGGTCGTGGGCGGGCGGTCGCCACAGAACCGGTGGGGCACCGGTGCGCTCCAAGAGCTCGACCAGCCGCCCATCGTGGCACCGGTCTCGAAGCTCGCCCGCACGCTGATGACCGCCGACGACGTGGTGCCGGGTCTCCACGAGGCGTTCACCGTCGCCGGCTCCTCGCACCGCGGCCCGGTGTTCGTCGACGTGCCGATGGACGAACTCTTCGGCACCTCCTCGGTGCTCGCCCCCGAGGCCGACCGGCCGCGGGGGGCCGCTCCCGACACCGACGCGATCGATGACATCGCCCGGCTGCTCACTCGGGCCGAGCGACCGGTCGTGATCTTGGGCACCGACGTGTGGGCCGACCGCGCCGAGGGAGCAGCCCTCGACCTGGTCGAGGCGCTGGGCATCCCGGCGATCACCAACGGCATGGGCCGCGGTGTGGTGCCCGGTGGGCACCCGCTGCTGGTCACCAAGGCCCGCGGCCGAGCGCTGAACGGCGCCGACCTGGTGATCGTGGTCGGCACCCCGCTGGACTTCCGGCTCGGGTACGGCGTCTTCGGCGGTACCGGGTCGAAGGACGGGGCGAGCGCCACCCCGGCGCAGGTCGTGCACATCGCGGACTCCCCCGGCCAGATCGCCGCGCACGCCGCTCTCGCGGCGTCCGTCTCCGGCGACCTCACGTCCTGTCTCGCCGGCCTCCAGGAGGCGGTGGAGCGGCAGGGTCAGCGCTCGTACGCCCCGTGGTCCGACGAACTCCGGCGGGCCGTGCTCGCCGCTGCCGAGCGCGACGCCGACCTGCTGCGGGCCGAGGCCGACCCCGTGCACCCGGCCCGCATCTACGGCGAACTCGTACCGCGGCTGGCCGACGACGCGGTCGTCATCGGCGACGGCGGCGACTTCGTCTCCTTCGCCGGCAAGTACGTCGAGCCGAAGCGACCCGGCGGCTGGCTCGATCCCGGCCCCTACGGCTGCCTCGGCGCCGGGCTGGGCGCGGCCATCGCCGCCCGCATCGCGCGGCCCTCGGCGCAGGTGGTGCTGTTGCTCGGCGACGGCGCGGCCGGCTTCTCCCTCATGGACGTCGACACCCTGGTGCGCCACGGCCTACCGGTGGTGATGGTGATGGGCAACAACTCCGCGTGGGCGCTGGAGAAGGGCCCCATGCAGATGCTCTACGGCTACGACGTGATCGCCGACCTGGCCCAGCGCACGCCCTACGACGACGTGGTCAGGGCGCTCGGCGGCGCGGGTGAGACGGTGACCGACCCCCAGCAGATCGGGCCGGCGCTCGACCGCGCCTTCGCCGCCGACGTGCCCTACCTGGTCAACGTCATCACCGACGTCGAGGCCGCCTACCCGCGCAGCACCCACGGAATCTGATGCAGGTCCGCGCGGCCCAGGACGCCGACCTCGAGGCCGCGGCCGAGGTGACGGTCGCGGCCTACGCACCGTTCACCCACGGCCCCACCGACCCCTACGTCGACCGGCTCCGCGACACGGCCTCCCGCGCCAGAGACGCGGACCTGTGGGTGGCATCCGAGCAGTCGGCGGTCGCTGGCTGCGTCACCACCTGCCCACCCGGCTCGCCATGGCGCGAACTCGCCCGCGACGGCGAGGCCGAGTTCCGGATGCTGGCGGTGGCTCCCGACGCGCAGGGCCGCGGTGTCGGCGCCGCCCTGCTGAGTCACGTGCTCGACCACAGCCGAGCCTCTGGGTGTCGCTCCATCGTGCTGTCGTCGCTGCCCGCGATGCACAGCGCCCACCGGCTCTACGAGCGCCACGGGTTCGTCCGGCTGCCGGAGCGCGACTGGTCACCTCTGCCCGACGTACACCTCATCGCCTTCGGGAGGCAGCTGTGAGCGACTCGACCGCCACCCTCACGTTCACGGTCACCGACGACGACACGGCGCTGGCCGTCGGCTCGGGCAGCCTGCCGGTGCTCGGCACGCCTCGGCTGCTGGCCTGGTGCGAGGCCGCCACGTGCGCGGCACTCGAGTCCGACCTGCGCGAGGGCGAGAGCTCGGTGGGCACCCGGGTGGCGATCGAGCACCAGGCACCCAGCCCGGTGGGCGCACGGCTCGAGGTCACCGCATCGGTGATGCACATCGACGGTCGGCTGCGCCGGTTCACCGTCGGCGCCAGGCACACCCGCGACTCACCGGTTGGCAGGGCGGGCGCAGTCGTCGCCACCGGCGAGGTCACCCGTGTGATCGTGGACGTCGAACGGTTCGTGTCGCGGCTGCGATGAGTTCCGGCGTCGACACCCGTCCGTACCCACGCACGACACCGAGAGGAGACCCATGAGTCGAGGCAACAACCCGCCCAGCACCGCCGAACTGCTCGCCGCCCACCTCGCCGGACTCGACCGGCACGTGCTCGGCGTAACGGCCGGGCTCGACGAGGAGCACGCGGCCAGCAGCGTCGTCCCCTCCGGCTGGACCATGCCCTGGATGCTGCACCACCTCGCGGTCGACAACCTGCTGTTGTGGACCGCCGCCGTGATCGCCGGTGACCCCGCCGCCATCGCGCGCTGCGCCCCGGACGCCGAGAACGCCGCGCCCGCGACCATCGCCGAGGCCCGCGATTCCTACGCCGCGGAGTCGGCCGCCGCGCAGGCGGTCCTCACCGACCTCGACCTGGGCGCCGCACCCGCGTGGTGGCCGGAGAACCTGTTCGGCACCTGGCGGCTGGAGACCAACGAGCAGGTCATCACGCACCTGCTCGTCGAGGTCGCCACCCACGTCGGCCACCTCGACCTCGCACGCGAGCTGCTCGACGGCTCGCACTGGGACGTCTTCCGCGGTCAGCTCGTGCCGCCCGGCGGCTGAGCGACCATGGCCGCGCTCAGCGTCTCCCGCGGGGCCGCTCGCTCGTGGCGCCTCGAGCGTCACCTGCTCGACCCCGTCGGTGGTGCCTCGGTGACCGAGGTGGTGCGGCGGCTCACCGGCGTCCCGACCATGGACGCCGCCAAGGCCGAGCTGGCAGTCCGCGTGCGGCGAACCGGCTCTCAGGCCGGCGAGCTGGCCACGGCGATCGCGGACGGCGACGTCGTGCAGGCCTTCGCCTTCCGCGGCGCGGTGCACGTGATGGCACCCGACGACGCCGGCGCGTGGCTGGCGGTGCGCGGCGCCGGCCGTCAGTGGGAGCTGAAGAGCTGGCGTGAGCACTATCGCCTCGAGGCCGACGACTGGCCGCCGCTGCTCGACGCCGTGCGGGCCGCGGTCGCGGACGGTCCGGTCACGTTCGGCGAGCTGGGCGCGGCGCTCACCGCGCACCGCCGGTTCGCCCACCTGCGCGCCACGTTCGAGGGCGACTACGGCACGCTGGTCAAGCCCTTCTTCTGGCAGGGCGCCTGCTGTTTCGGGCCACCGCGTGAGGGTCGCGCGACGCTGCGGTCCCTCGACCACGTGAGAGGTTGGCGGGGTATCTGGGATCTCGATGAGGCGGGGCCGCACTGCGTGGTCGCGTACCTCGGTGCGTTCGGACCCGCGTCGCGCGCGAACATCCACCACTGGCTCGGCGCGGGGCTGAGCGCGGGTCGTCAGAACATCGAGCGCTGGCTGGCCGGACTCGGCGATCGGCTCGCGCAGGCGCGCTTGGAGGGTGTCGACGAACCGACCTACGCGCTCGCGGAGCACACCGATGGCCTGACGGCGGCCGAGCCGTCGCGCGCGGTGCGCCTGCTGCCCGGCCACGACGCGTGGGTGATGGGTCCGGGCAGCGACGACCAGCTGGTGGTGCCGCCGATGATGCGGCCCGCGGTCACGAGGAAGTCCGACCTGGTGCTCGTCGACGGCGTCGTGCGCGGCACCTGGCGGGCACGTGCCGGTGAGGTCGTGGTGGCCTGGCCGGACGACGACGCGCCGGCGGAGCTGGACGCCGAGGCGCTGGCGGCCGAGGTCGAGCGCGTGGCCGCCCTACTGTGACCTCATGCCCCTGAGTCCGGACGAGTTCTATGCACACGCCCTCGCGGCCACCGACGCGGAGCGGCGGTTGCCGCTGGCCCGGATGACCGGTTGGGAGATCAGCCCCTTCGAGCCCGACGGCCTCGTGGTATCCCGTCTCCAACCACCGGTGCTGCCCGAGCCGCCGCGCCACGGCGACGACGCGTCGTCGTGTCGATCGTGCGAGCGGCGCGACGAGGGGCTCTGGCTCAACGAGCGGTGGCGGCTGACCCGGATCGACGGCGTCGGTGTGCCCCTGGTGCTGATCCTGCACCCGCGCGACCACTACGACATGGACGAGCTGAGCGACGAGATGGCCGCCGAGCTCGGGGTGCTCGACGTGCACCTGACCCGGCACGTCGAGGCGCTGCCGCACATCGCCCGCTGCCACACCTACCGGCTCGGCGACGGCGGCGCCCACCTGCACCTCTGGCTCTTCGCCCGCCCCGAGGGCCAGGCCCAGCTGTTCGGCTCCTGGATGGTCGTCTGGGACGACCTGCTGCCCGAGTACCCCGATGACGTCGCGCAGGCGGACGCCGAGCGGGTCGCCGACGCGCTCGTGGCGTCTTGCGGCGGCTGGCGCGGGTGACCCACACCAGTGGCCGACCGCCGAGGTGGGTTACTCGGACGCAGGTCAGGTGAGGTGGACCATCGCGGACTCGCGGCCGACCACCACCGGGACCGCTTCGATTTCGGATAGTCCAGCCGACCTGGGAGACTGACCCACTGATCCAGCGCCACCAACCAGCCGGTGGCTCACGAGCGGAGGAGATGACCATGGGCAAGACCGGTCGCAAGCGCCGCGCTCGTCGCAAGAAGAGCGCCAACCACGGCAAGCGTCCCAACGCCTGATCCGGCTTCTGCCAGATCGGCGCTCAGAGCGCAGCAGAGCCCCGAACCCGCTCAGGGTCCGGGGCTCTTGTCGCGCGCGAGGAGTGGTGAGTCTTAGGACTCCCGGATCTCGATCTGCACCTGCCGCACGCGCATCATCACGCGGGCTCGCAACTCGGCCGGCGCGGTCTCGCTGCACGAGCGGGCGACCACGGCCTTGACGGTGCGCTGGAGGTCGTACTTGGCCAGGCACGGGTTGCAGGTGTCGAGGTGCAGCCGCACGGCGGCGCAGTCGGCCTCGTCGAGCTCGTTGTCGATGAAGTAGACGATCTGCTCGAGGAAGTCGACGCAGTCGCTCGCACTGGGGTGCTCGTGGTCGTGGTTCCGGTGGGCGGGGTCGGTGCTCATGCGTCCTCCCCCGGCAGGCTCGAGGCGGGCAGCAGGTCGTGCTCGCGCACATAGCCGGTGAGCATGTCGCGCAGCTGACGCCGGCCGCGGTGCAGCCGCGACATGACGGTGCCGATGGGGGTGTCCATGATCTCGGCGATCTCCTTGTACGCGAACCCCTCGACGTCGGCGAGGTACACGGCCAGACGGAACTCCTCGGGGAGCCGCTGGAGGGCGTCCTTCACCTCGGAGTCGGGCAGGTGCTCGAGGGCCTCGGTCTCGGCGGACTTCAGTCCAGAGGAGCTGTGCGACTCGGCGCGCGCGAGCTGCCAGTCCTCGACGTCCTCGGACATCGACTGCTGCGGCTGGCGCTGCTTCTTGCGGTAGTTGTTGATGAAGGTGTTCGTGAGGATGCGGTACATCCACGCCTTGAGGTTCGTGCCCGGCTTGAACTGGTGGAACGAGGAGTAGGCCTTCGCGAAGGTCTCCTGCACCAGATCCTCGGCGTCGGCCGGATTGCGGGTCATGCGCATCGCACCGGCGTAGAGCTGGTCGAGCAGCGGCAGCGCATCGCGCTCGAAGCGCGCCGAGCGCTCGGCGTCGGTCTCTGTCTCCCGGTCGACGGGGTCGGGGGCGGCCTCGAGGGCGGAGTCACTCATCGCGCTCCAGCCTACCGACACCGCATCCCGCACGGGTGGGTCCATCACTGCCATCACGACATGTCCAACCCGGGGAGCAACGCGACCATTCCCGCGCGGCTCCTGGCGGCTCACACGTTCCGGGCCAGCCACTCCAGGACGGCCTCGACCAGCATCTCCATCGCCTCCGCCTGGTCCAGCGGGCCACTCTTGAGGACGCCGAACGAGTGGTCGCCGCCCGGCAGCACGGCCATCTCGGCCCCGTCGGGCAGCGGGTCGGGGAACTCCTCGGGACGACCCATCGGGTCACGGTCTCCCTGCACCAGCAGTACCGGCACCCCCGCCTGCTCGAGCTCGGCCAGCCGCGACTTCTCCGGCTTGCCCGGCGGATGCAGCGGGAAGGCGAGCCCCAGCACCGCCACCGCCCCGAGCTCGCCCGCGGTCCGCAGCGCCGAGCGCGCACCCGCCGACCGGCCACCGAGCACCAGCGGCACCGCTCCCGCGGCCTCCCCGAGACGAGCGGCTGCCGCGCGGAGCCCGTCGTCCAGGGTCGGCGGCGGGGTCGCGACTTTGCGTCCGGTCACGCGCCAGGGTTGCTCGAAGAGCGCGACCGTGTAGCCCTGGGCCGGCAACGACTGGGCCAGGGCCACGAGGTCGCGGGTGTCGATGCCGGCACCGGCGCCGTGCGAGAGCAATACGACCGCCACCGGCTCCCCCGTGGCCTCGTGCACCTCGAGACGCCCCGGCCCGTGGGATGTCTCGACGTCGTGCCGGGCGGGCGTCACGACTCCGCCGGCAGCGGGGCGACGAGCTCGGGTCCGTTGTTGCGCACGTTGCTCACCAGGGTCGAGACCGGGAACGCCTCGAGCCGGCCCGGCGCGGCCGGCACCAGCAGGTCGCGCAGGTCACCGGACGCCACGGTCGGGTCGAGCCAGTCAGACCAGCGCTCGCGGTCGACCATCATCGGCATCCGGTCGTGGATGCGCCCGATGTCGTCCTCGGCGTCGGTGGTGATGACGGTGCACGTCCAGCGGAACCGGTCGGGGTCGTCGTCGGACTTGTCGGGGTCGCGCCAGATCTCGTAGAGACCGGCCATGGCGAGCACACCGCCGTCGGTGGGCCGGATGAAGAAGGGCTGCTTCGCGGGCTTTCCCTTCGCCGTGAGCCGCTCGGTCGGGTACCACTCGAAGTAGCCGTCGGCGGGCAGCAGGCAGCGCCGCTTGGCGAACGCCCGCTTGTACGCGGGCTTCTCGGCCACGGTCTCGACGCGGGCGTTGATCATCCGGTTCCCGATCGAGGGATCCTTGGCCCACGACGGCACGAGTCCCCAGGTGAGCACCCGCAGCTGCCGCTCGGCCGCAGGGGGCTCCTCGCCCCGGGGCGGTCGCTCGAGCACCGCATAGACCTCCTTGGTGGGGGCCACGTTGTAGTCGGCCGCCAAAGGCTCACGGATCAGCGGCTCGTCGACCTCGAACTCCTCGACGAGGTCGTCGGGGTTCCGACTCGACGCGTACCGGCCGCACATGACTCCACCCTAGGGTGGGACTGGCCCTGGGTGGGGTCGTGTAGGAACGAGTCATGTCACTCAGCAGACTCATCGCCCGCCCCCTGCTCGCCTCCACCTTCGTCATCGGGTCTGTCAACGCGATCAAGAACAGTGACGCGCTGGCCGCCAAGGCCAAGCCGGTCACCGACGCCGTGGTACCCCAGTTGAAGAAGGCCGTGCCGGTGGTGCCCGAGGATCCGCAGACCCTGGTGCGCATCAATGCCGCCGCCCAGATGGTCGCCGCCCTCGGTCTGGCCACCGGCAAGGCGCCCCGCCTCTCCTCCGCCGTGCTGGCCGCCTCGCTGGTGCCCACCACCGTCGCCGGCCACGCGTTCTGGTCGGAGACCGACCCGGCGACCAAGAAGGCCCAGCAACTGCACTTCTTCAAGAACCTCTCGATGCTGGGTGGTCTCGTGATCGCCGCGGGTGACACCGACGGCAAGCCCGGAGTGGCCTGGCGCACCAAGCGGGCCGCGAAGGACGCCCGCAAGGAGGCCGGCCACCTCGCGCACTCCGCTCGCCAGGAGGCCAAGCTCGCCGTGGCATCCTCGCCACTGGGCTGAGCGCACCGACGCAGGCGTGGGCACTACGCTGCCGGTGATGACCACCGACAGCGATGCCCCTGCCTGGCCAGCGCCGCGCGCCCGTCGTCCGGTCGACCTGGCCGTCACCCTGCCGGGCAGCAAGTCGCTGATGAACCGGGCGCTACTGCTCGCAGCCCTGGCCGACGGACCCTCGCTCGTCCGGCGTGCGCTGCGATCACGTGACTCCCTGCTCATGGCGGGTGCCCTCGAGGCCCTGGGAGCAGACCTCGACACGAGTGGCGAGCACTGGCGGGTCGCGCCGGGCGCCTTCGACCGCGACGCCGCGATCGACTGCGGCCTCGCCGGCACCGTCATGCGGTTCGTGCCGCCCGCGGCGGCCCTCTCCTCGGGTGTCGTGGCCTTCGACGGCGACCCCTACATGCGCTCGCGCCCGGTCGGCGAGGTGCTCGCAGCCCTCGTGGGCCTGGGCGTGGACGTGCGCGACGAAGGCCGTGGCGCGCTCCCCTTCACCCTGCACGGCAGCGGGCACGTGCGCGGCGGCCGGGTGGTGCTCGACGCCTCGCAGTCCTCGCAGTTCATCTCGGCGCTGCTGCTCTCCGGTGCCCGCTACGACGAGGGCGTCGACGTGCGTCACGACGGCAAGCCG
Organism: Nocardioides acrostichi; assembly: GCF_015319165.1. Taxonomy (GTDB): domain Bacteria; phylum Actinomycetota; class Actinomycetes; order Propionibacteriales; family Nocardioidaceae; genus Nocardioides; species Nocardioides acrostichi. The sequence goes on along the minus strand of NZ_JADIVZ010000001.1, from coordinate 880,785 downwards.
GTGCCCTCACTCCCCCACATCGACATGACGGTCGCGGTGCTGCGCGAGCACGGGGTCGAGGTCGACGACACCGACGCCAACCGCTGGGCCGTGGCCCCCGGCCCGATCCGGGCTGTCGACCGCACCATCGAGCCCGACCTCTCCAACGCCGCGCCCTTCCTCGGCCTGGCAGCGCTCACCGGCGGCACGGTCCTGGTGCACGACTGGCCAGAGCACACCACCCAGCCCGGCGCGGTGCTGCCCGACCTGCTCACGCAGATGGGCTGCACCGCCACCCTCGAGGAGCAGGGCCTGCGCCTGACCGGCCCGGACGGCGGCCGCAGCGCCCTGAGCGGGCTCGACGCCGACCTGCACGACGTCGGCGAGCTGACACCCGCCATCGCGGCCCTGTGTGCGCTGGCGACCACCCCCAGCCATCTGCGCGGGGTCGCTCACATCCGCCACCACGAGACCGACCGGATCGCCGCGCTCGCGAAGGAGCTCGACGCTCTCGGCGCCGAGGTCGTGGAGCACCCCGACGGCCTCTCGTTCTCTCCGGCCACCCTGCACGGCGGGAGGTTCGGCACCTACGCCGACCACCGGATGGCCCACGCGGGCACCCTGGTCGGCGTGGCGGTCGACGACGTGCTCGTCGAGGACATCGCCTGCACCTCCAAGACCTTCCCCGACTTCGCCGGTTTCTGGTCCGGCCTGCTCGAACGGGACTGAGGCGCCGTGCCTCCCCGCCAGCGCTACGGCACCGACGACCACGAGCACTACGAACGACCCCGCCGGCGCACTCGCCCGCGCACGAAGGACCGCCCCAGCTACGCCGACGCTGCCGAGGCGGTGGTGGTCACCGTCGACCGCGGCCGCTACACGCTGCGTCCCGACGGCGCCGGGAGCGACGGGGTCGGCGAGCGGGTGATGGCGATGCGTGCCCGCCCGCTGGGTCGCAAGGCCGTCGTCGTCGGCGACCGGGTGCGGGTCGTGGGCGACCTCAGCGGCGACGACGGATCCCTGGCCCGCATCGTCGAGGTGACCGAGCGTCGTACGGTGCTGCGCCGCACGGCGGACGACGACGATGCGATCGAACGGGTCATCGTGGCCAACGCCGAGCAGCTGGTCGTCGTCACCGCGCTGGCCGATCCCGAGCCGCGCACCGGACTGGTCGACCGGGCCCTGGTGGCCGCCTACGACGCCGGCATGCAGCCGTTGCTGTGTCTCACCAAGGCCGACCTGGCCGACCCAGACGCCTTCCTCACCACGTACCGCTCCCTGGGCGTGCCCTGGGTCGTCACCCAGCGAGGCGGCGATCTGGCCGAGCTGCGCGAGCGGCTGGCCGGGCGCGGCAGCGTGCTGCTCGGGCACAGTGGCGTCGGCAAGTCGACGCTGGTCAACGCGCTGGTGCCCGACGCCGACCGCGAGGTCGGCCACGTCAACGCGGTCACGGGCCGTGGGCGGCACACCTCGGTCTCGGCCTATCTCATGACACTGCCCGACGACCCCGCCGACGGCTGGATCGTCGACACCCCCGGCATCCGCTCCTTCGGGCTGGCGCACGTGCAGCCGGAGGACCTGATCGAGGCCTTCCCCGACCTCGACGAGGAGACCGAGGAGTGTCCTCGCGGGTGCACCCACGGCGACGACGAGCCCGAGTGCGGACTCGACGAAGCGCTCGAGGCGGGACGGGCCGACGCCGACCGGGTGCGCTCGTTCCGGCGGCTGCTCGCCGCGCGCTCCGAGCCGGCCTGGTAACTGCGACCCGCGCCATGCCCTAGCCTCACAGACGTGCCCCCGACCGACCCTCGCGACTTCACCGACGACCTGCGCCTGGCCCACGTCCTCGCCGACGACGCCGACGCGTTGACGACGTCTCGCTTCAAGGCGCTCGACCTGCACGTGATGAGCAAGCCCGACCTCACCCCGGTGACCGACGCCGACCAGGGTGTCGAGGAGAGCATCCGGCGCACGCTCTCGCGCGCCCGCTCGCGCGACGCGGTCACCGGCGAGGAGCAGGGCACGACGGGCAGCAGCAACCGCCGCTGGATCGTCGATCCGATCGACGGCACCAAGAATTTCGTGCGTGGCGTGCCCGTGTGGGCGACGTTGATCGCGCTGGCCGTCGACGACGAGGTCGTGGTCGGCCTGGTCTCGGCGCCGCAGCTCAACCGCCGCTGGTGGGCCTCGACCGGAGCGGGTTCTTGGACCGGCAAGTCGCTGCTCAAGGCGACCCGCATGCAGGTCTCCGACGTACGTCGTCTCGAGGACGCGTCGCTGTCGTACTCCTCGCTCTCGGGGTGGGAGGAGCGCGACCAGCTCGACGACATGGTCTCGCTGATGCGCCGGGTGTGGCGCACCCGCGCCTACGGCGACTTCTGGTCCTACATGCTCGTCGCCGAGGGCGCGGTCGACCTCGCCGCGGAGCCGGAGCTCGAGGTCTACGACATGGCCGCCCTCGACGTGATCGTGCGCGAGTCCGGGGGCAGGTTCACCTCCCTGGCCGGCGACGACGGACCGTGGGGCGGGAACGCGATCGCCAGCAACGGCCACCTCCACGAGGCGGCGCTGGCGTTCCTCGGCTCCTCCCCCGACGACCCCGACCGCGACGACCCCGACTGGCCGCGACGGCCCGGCGGATCCGTCTCCGACCTCCGCCACCGGCGCCGCTGAGACGCCGATGGGACGCCGATGGGACGCCGCCCGCGGATCTCCCACCGGACGCTGCGCGTCGGCTAGGGTCGTGACCCAGGTCACATCCGATGCGGGAGGTCAGCTGTGAAGATCGCCGAGGTTCTGGCGGCGAAGTCCGCCAACGTCGCACCCATCACCATCACGCCGGACGCCGGCGTCCGCGAGCTGTTGTCGCTGCTCGCCGAGCACAACGTCGGAGCCGTCGTGGTCAGCGCCGACGGCGCGTCCCTCGACGGCATCGTCAGCGAACGCGACGTCGTGCGTCACCTGCACGCCGACGGCACGGTCGTGAACAACACAGTCGGCGCGATCATGACCACGGTCGTGGCCACCTGCACGAGCGACGAGGAGCTCGACGCGGTGATGGGCCAGATGACCGATCGACGCATCCGGCACCTGCCCGTCGTCGACGACGGCACGCTCGTGGGCGTCGTCAGCATCGGCGACGTCGTGAAGCAGAAGATCGCCGACCTCCAGTTCGAGCGCGACCAGCTCGACTCCTACGTGCACCAGACCTGAGCCCGCGCTGGTCCAGCACACCTCCACGCGGGTCTTAGCTGAGGGCGGCGCGTGCCGAGGGTTGAGAACGTCCTCCGTGCCCCGGGAGCCCCCGGCGCGGACACCTCACCCAAGGACGCCTCGTGAAGGACCGCTACCAGCCCGAGCAGGATCTCGACGTGGCACCCGCAGCCGCGGTGACCGACGTCTCCCCGGCGGCGCTGGTCGCCGGGGCCGATTACGCCAAGGGCAGCCGGCTCGTGCCGGGCGCGGGCAGCGACGACCTGACCCGGTGCGCGCCTGGGGCAACCGGATGCTCACCCGCGCGTTCAACCTCGCCTTCGACGAGGAGATCACCGACCTCTGCTACGGCTACAACGCCCTCTGGCTCGACCAGCTGCCCCTGCTCGACCTGCCCGACGCCGGCCGGCAGCGCCGACGCTCGTGCGGCTGCCCGCCGTCCACCGCCTCCGGCGACGAGCCGGAGATGCGCTTCGGCGACGGCTTCGAGATCGAGACGCTGCTGTGCTGTCGCTTCTCGCAGGCCGACGCGGAGATCGTGGAGGTGCCGGCGCACGAGTACGACCGGATGCACGGGGAGAGCAACCTCTCCGCCGTCAGCGACGGGCTACGGGTGCTCGACACCCTCGTCCGGGAGGCGTGAGTCGTTCGCTACTGGTCCTGCTGCTCGATCGCGGAGTCGAGGGAGTCGAAGGCGGTGGGGCGCTTGACGAGCCCCATCCGGCTGGCCGGCCAGACACGCGCGAACACCTTGCCGACGACGGCACTCACCGGCACGTAGGCCTGACTGGCATCGCACGGCGCATCCTTCTCGCGCCCCACGCAGTTGAGGTGGTAGCTGGAGTCCGCGGAGTCGTCGCGGTGGTCGCCCATGACGAAGAGCATGCCGTCGGGGATCGGGCCGGCCGACCAGTCGCACGTCGCCTTCTCGGGGCCGTCGCAGCGGGAGTTGTTGAGGGTGAAGCCGCTGGAGTCCAGCGGCACGCCGTCGACCTCGAGACGGCCCTGGCTGTCGCAGCACACGATGGTGTCGCCGGCGACGCCGATGACCCGCTTCACCAGGTGCCCGCCGGTCGGATACAGACCGATCTTGCCGAGCACGTCGGTGAGGAGCGAGGGGTCGGCCGGCTGCTGCTCGTTGGAGTCGAGCCAGTCGATGCGGTCCTGACCCTCGGCGCCGGGCATCTCGCCCGGATCCTCGAAGACCACGACGTCGCCTCGCTGCGGCGTGCCGCTGCCCCAGTAGGAGACCTTCTGCACGAGGATCCGGTCGTTGACCTGGAGCCCGGGCTGCATCGACTTCGAGGGGATGTAGAAGGCCTGCACCAGGAACGTCTTGACGATGAGCGCCAGCACCACGGCCATCACGAGCAGCAGCAGGGACTCCTGCCACACGGGCATCCGCCGCTTCTCGGCGCGCGGACGAGACGCCGTGGCACCGGCCGCCGACTCCGGCCCGTCAGGCTCCTTCGACACATGTCCTCCGCTCACGACCGGACTGGCTCCCGGCCCCGGGAACCCTACCCGGCGATCCCAGGCCCGCGTGGAGGCTCACCCGGATCGGGCGGCTCCCCCGCAGCGTCTAGGGTCGGGCCCATGGACAAGCCCGAGATCGACTTCCCCGACTTCGACCCGCCCGCCGACCTCGTGATCGAGGACGTCACCACCGGTGACGGCGAGGAGGCCGCCGCCGGCCAGACCGTGAGCGTGCACTACGTCGGCGTCGCCCACTCCACCGGCGAGGAGTTCGACGCCTCCTACAACCGCGGCGAGCCGCTGCGGTTCCGGCTCGGCATCGGCCAGGTGATCCAGGGCTGGGACACCGGCGTGCAGGGCATGAAGGTCGGTGGCCGCCGCAAGCTCGTGATCCCGCCGCACCTCGGCTACGGCGAGCGCGGCGCCGGCGGCGTCATCAAGCCGGGCGAGACCCTCATCTTCGTGGTCGACCTGCTCGCCGTCTCCTGAGCCCTGGCGCGATCGCGCCCTCCGCGACTACCAGGGCAGGCCGTCGGGCTCGGACTCGTCGGCCACCCTGGCGCTCAGGCCTCCCAGCCCCTCTCCCAGCGCGTCGTCGAGCCGGACGACGTCGCCCACCCGAAGCTGCCGACCGCGGCGGGTGTCGACCTCGTCGTTGACCAGCACCTGCCCCGCGGCGATGACCTCCTTGGCCATCGAGCCGCTCTCGATGAGGTTCGCGAGCTTGAGGAACTGACCGAGCCGGATCGACTCGTCGCGGATGGGGACGCCGGGCGGCTCACTCATGGCAGCAGTCTGCCGCGTCACCCGAGCAGCACGCTGACGAGGTGGATGAGCACACCCACCAGACCGCCGACCACGGTGCCGTTGATACGGATGAACTGGAGGTCGCGACCGACGTGCAGTTCGATGCGCTCGGCGGCCTCGCGGCCGTCCCAGCGCTCGATGGTCTGGGTGATGACCGAGGTGAGCTCTCGCCCGTATCGCTCGACCACGAACACCGAGGCGTCGGCGGCGGCCCGGTCGAGACGCTCGCGCAGGGTGTCGTCGCCGAGCAGCCGACGCGCGAAGCGGGTGACCTCGTCGAGCAGCCGCACCCGCACCGCACCGGCCGGATCCGTGAGCGAGGCGGCGAGCGCCCGGCGCAGCGCCTGCCACAACGACACCGCCGTCGCCACCACCTGCGGCTGGTCGAGCAGCCGGTCCTTCAGCGCCTCCGCACGCTCGCGCGTCGCGGGATCCTCACGCAGGTCGTGGGCCAGGCGTCGCAGCAACGTGTCGAGGGCCGCCCGCGCCCGGTGGCCGCGGTCGTCGCGGATGTCGGCCACCCACCGCACCAGCTCCAGGTGCACCCGCGAGGTCACCCGGTCGTTCAGGCTCTGCGGCGCCCACCACGGCGCCCGCTCCCCGAGCACCTCGGCGACCGTGTCGGGGTTGTCGATGAGCCAGGCGTGCAGCTCCTCCAGCGCCAGGTCGACCAGCCCGTGGTGCAGGTCGTCGCGCATCGCCTCGCTCAGCAGGTCGGCGAGCAGCGGCGCGATCGGCTCCTCGTGGAACCGCGGCACCAGCGCCTCGGTCACCAGCGCGCGCACGTCGTCGTCCCGCACCTTCGACAACGCCGTACCGACGGCGTCGGCGACCTCGTCGACCACGCGTTGGGCGTGCTCCGGCTCCTCGAGCCAGCGCCCGACCCGCAGCGCGACCTGCGCCCCCAGCACCTTCTCGCGCACGATGGCGTCGGAGAGGAAGTTCTCTCCGACGAACTCCTCCAGACCTCGGCCCAGCTCGTCCTTGCGCCTGGGTACGAGCGCCGTGTGGGGCACCGGCAGCCCGAGCGGATGGCGGAACAGCGCGGTGACGGCGAACCAGTCCGCGATCGCGCCGACCATCGAGGCCTCGGCGCCGGCGTTCACGAAACCCAGCACGCCGCCCTGGTCGCGGGTCAGCACGTAGACGACGGCGGCGACCACCAGCAGCGACGACGCCAGCAGCCGCATGCGGCGCAGGCCGCGGCGACGCTCGACGTCGGCGCTGGGGTCTCCCAGGGGCAGGGCGAGTCGCGGAGGCGGGGGCGGCTTGCTCATCAGGAGCGATTGTGCAGCACGAGCTGTCTCCGGCATCGCCGTCCTCCGGCACCGCGACCTCGGCCTCTGCAAGACTGCGCGCCATGCCCGCCCCCCGCACCGTCGTCACCTTCGGCACCTTCGACGTCTTCCACGTCGGCCACCTCAAGGTCATCCAGCGAGCCGCCGAGCTCGGCGACCGGCTCGTCGTGGGGGTCTCCGCCGACGAGCTGAACATGCGCAAGAAGGGCCGCGAGCCGGTCTTCGACGAGACCGAGCGGATGGCGATCGTCGGCGCCCTCAAGCCGGTCGACGAGGTCTTCCTCGAGGAGAGCCTCGAGCTCAAGCGCGAGTACCTGGTGCGCTATGGCGCCGACGTGCTCGTCATGGGCGACGACTGGGCAGGCCGCTTCGACGAGTTCGGCGACATCTGCGAGGTCGTCTACCTGCCGCGCACGCCCGCCATCTCGACCACCGCCCTCATCGAGAAGATCTCGCGATCATGACCGTGCCGCGACCCGGTGCCCAGGGTGCGGCCCTTACGCTGTCGGTGCACGTTTGCCCTCGGGTCGGCAGGGCACGCTGACTGCGACCCACCGCCCCATTCCCCGTCGAGAAATCAGAGGATCCATGCGCCGCTCCCTCGCGCGGATGGCCGCCTTGGCCGCCCTGGCCCTGGCCGCCACCACGGCGACGACCGCACCCGTCATCGCCGACGACTCCGTACCGACCCCCCAGCCGCCCGCGGGCATCACCGACGGCACCGCCTCGCTGGCCCAGCTCGCGCAGGAGGCCACCTCCCAGGCGCCGAGCCAGTCGACGCAGGCCGCGAGCAACGCGCTCGACGCGGCCCAGGCCGCGCTGTCGGGCGACGCGCCCGCCCGCGGCACCTCTCAAGACGCCACCCAGGGCGCCGACCAGGCCCCCGACGTCAGCATGGCGCTGCGCGACCTGGCTCTCCAGCTGCCGAACATGTCGGCCTCCGACCGGCGCACCGCGCAGGCGATCCTCGCCCGGCCCACCGACGGCAGCAGCGACCCCTACGGCGACGGCTACACCACCAACAAGCGCAAGAGGAAGTGCGCCGGCAACTTCTGCGTGCACTGGGTCACCGACACCGCCGACGCCGCCAAGCGCGCGTGGGCGATCAAGACGCTCAAGACCATGAACAGCGTCTGGCACGTCGAGGTCGGCAAGATGGGCTACCGCCACCCGGTCAGCGACCGCATCCTGAGCGGCAACAACGGCGGCAACGGCAAGTTCGACGTCTACCTCAAGGATCTCGGCAGCGCCGGTTACTACGGCTACTGCGCCGCCGAGTTCGCCAAGGTCAAGAGCGGCAAGACCACCCGCCAGGGCGGCGGCTTCTGCGTGCTCGACAACAACTTCTCCAAGGCCGAGTACGGCCAGCGGCCGGTCAACAGCCTCAAGGTCACCGCGGCCCACGAGTTCTTCCACGCCGTGCAGTACGCCTACGACTACACCGAGGACCGCTGGTTCATGGAGTCGACGGCCACGTGGATGGAGGAGCGCTACGCCGACGGTGTCAACGACAACCGCCAGTACCTGCCCTCCGGCAGCGTGAAGGCCCCGAGCACCGCCCTGGACTACTTCGCCAGCGGCTCGAGCCGTCCGTACGGCAACTGGGCCTGGTGGGAGTTCCTGACCCACAAGTTCAACAACGGCATCGTCAAGACCACGTGGAACAAGGCGGCCGGCCCGTCGTATTCGACCAAGGCGCTCAAGAGCACGCTCAGCAGCAAGGGCGGGTTCGTGCGCAACTTCGCCTCCTACAACGCCGCGAACCTCACGCCGAAGCGCACCTACCCCGAGGGTGGGTCGTGGCCCAGCGCCAACCACGGCGGTTGGACGCTCACCGGCACCAGCACCGGCAACAACGTCACTGCGACGCTGCCGCACATGTCCGCGGCGAGCTACGTGATCACCCCGGGCGACGGCGTCGGCAACAAGAAGTGGCGGCTCAAGATCAAGGTCGACGGTCCGGTCGCCAAGACCTCGCCGATCGCCTACGTGGTGGTCCGCATGAAGAACGGCGCATGGAAGCGCTCGCCGATGAACCTCAACGCCCAGGGCAACGGCGTGAAGAAGGTGCTGTTCTCGGGCAACGCGGTCAGCGCCGTGTCGGTCACCTTGGTCAACGGCTCGACCCGGTTCAAGAACTGCGGCCAGGGCACCGGCAGCGTGGAGTACTCCTGCGACGGCACCCCGGTCGACAACGGCAAGGCGTTCAAGCTGGTCACCCGGGCCTATAAGAACTAGCGGCACGGCTGACCCGCCCTGACCACGCGGACCCCCGGACTTCACCCGTCCGGGGGTCCCGTGCGTTCGCAGGCGAGCGCATCCTGACGTGACGCCCGTTCCCCAGGTCAGGAGTCAGGCTTGTCCCCCCACGCCGCTGATGCCCGCTTCGAGCCGCAGCGATCCCCTCGTCGCGAGAGCGCAGGCCTGGCCCTCATCGAGGGCACCTCCCTCTCCTTGATGGGTCTGGCCACCGCCGCCGCACTGGTCCTGCGCCCGGCTGTCACCGGCGGCTCCGCCGCCGCCCGCCGCCTCGGCTACCACCGCTCGCGCCACTGACCGCGGCGTCGTCTGACACGCTGGCGCCATGAGCGCCCAGCAGCGACCACTCGTCGGCCAGGTCGTCACGGTCTTCCGCAACCGGCTGCGGCCCGAGGCCGCCGCCGACTACACCGAGGAACTCGCCGAGGTCGTGGCTCTCGCGCACGAGATGCCGGGGTTCGTCGAGACCAAGACCTTCGTGGCCGACGACGGTGAGCGCTGCACGGTCGTGACCTTCGCCGACCCCGTCTCGCACCGCGGGTGGGCCGAGCACCCACGACACCGGGAGGCGCAGCGGCACGGTGTCGCGTCGTACTACGCCGAGTACTCGATCGCGGTGGGCGAGACCACGCACGCGAGCGTCTTCCGGCGCTGATCCCCCGTTCGAGGACACCCGTCCGGGTCTCGCGTACGCCGTGGAGCCCCCGCACGGTGGAGGGATGAGCAACCCGTCATCCCCAGGCCCTACCGACCACTACGAGGTGCTGATCGTCGGCGGCGGTATGGCTGCCGACGCCGCCGCACGCGGGCTGAGGGAGCAGGCCTTCACCGGCACCATCGGCATCCTCGAGCGCGGCCACGACGCCCCCTTCCCGCGTCCGGCACTCTCGAAGGATCTCTGGGCCGAGGACGCCGACAGCCTCGACGACTCCTTCCTCGGCACCTCCGAGGCCACCGGGGCGTCGGTGCACCTGGGCACCGAGGTCACCGGACTCGACGCCACCGGCCACACCGTGACGTGCGCCGACGGAGGCCGGGTCGGCTACGACCGGCTGCTGCTGGCGCCGGGCGGCTCGCCGCGCACCCTCGACGGCCTCTCCGCGGGTCCGCGGGTCGTGTACTTTCGCACCCCTGCCGACTACCGCGCGGTGCGCACGCTGCTCGCCGACCAGCCCGGCGCGGAAGTGGTCGTGGTGGGCGCCGGGTACATCGGTTCCGAGATCGCCGCAGCGCTCTCCGGCGAGGACTGTTCGGTGCAGATCGTGCACCCCGGTGAGGTGCTGGGCGACGTCATGCTGCCCCGCACCGTCGCCGAGCGGTTGGAGTCACGTCTGGTGCAAGCCGGTGTACAGCCCCGCGGCGGACGCGAGGTGACCGGTGGGCGGGTCGACGGCGACCGGGTGCACCTCACTCTCGACGACGACAGCTCGCTCGACGCCGATCTGGTCGTCGTCGGGCTGGGCGTCGAACCGCCGACATCGTTCCTGCGCGGCACCTTGGACCTGGCCGACGACGGCGGGGTGGTCGTCGACGAGCGGCTGGCCACCTCTGCGCCCGACGTCTGGGCGGCCGGTGACGCCGTGATCTACCCCGACCCCGTGCTCGGCCGCACCCGGGTGGAGCACGAGGACCACGCGACCTCCAGCGGCGCCGCGGCGGGCCGGATCATGGCCGGCTCCGAGGAGGTCTACGACCACACACCGTTCTTCTACTCCGACGTGATCGACCTGGGCTACCAGGGAATGGGCGTCCTCGACCCGTCGATGGAGACCTTCGTCGACGTCGTCGACGGCGAACAGGATGCGGCGGTCGTGTACTACCTCGACGACGACGCGGTGCGCGGGGTGCTCATGTGGAACCTCTTCGCCGACCTCGAGCAGGCGCGCAGTCTGCTGGCCGAGAAGGCGCGACCTGCCGACGCCGCAGACCTGGCCGGGCGGATCACGCAGTGAGCGATGCACCTCGGCGCACCCTCTTCGTGGGTGGTCACGTCTTCGACGGACATCGTCGGCGGCCGGGGCACGCCGTGCTGGTGCAGGGGCTCCGGATCGTCGACACCGGCCCCGCCGACCGTGTACTCGAGCGGGTGGCCGACCTCGATGGCCCCGTGGAACGCGTCGACCTGCGTGGCGGATTGATCATGCCTGGCTTCCACGATGCGCACTGTCACCCGCTGGTCGGGGGTCTGGAGCGGTTGCGCTGCGAGATGTCGGGTCTCTCCCGGCCCGAGGAGTACCTCACCGCGATCGGCGACGCGGCGCGTCGTCGTCACGGGGACCAGTGGGTGCGCGGCGGCGGATGGTCGGTCGACGCCTTCGACCAGCGCGGCCCCACCGCGGAGTTGCTCGACCGCGTCGTGCCCGACCGCCCGGCGTTCCTGCCCAGCACCGACCACCACGACGCGTGGGTGAACACCCGCGCCCTGGAGGTGGCCGGGGTCAACCGGGACACGCCCGACCCTGCCGACGGGTGGATCGAGCGCGACGAGCACGGTCATCCCACGGGGACCCTGCGCGAGGCCGCCATGGCGCTGGTGCACGACCATGTGACCCGTAGCCGCGAGGAGGACGCCGACGCCTTGCGCGAGGCGCAGCGGTGCTTGCACGGGTGGGGGGTCACCGGGTGGCACGACGCTCTCATCGGAGGGTATGCCGGGCTCGACGACCCCACCCAGGCCTACCTCGACCTCCTCGAGGCCGACCAGCTCAGCGCCACGGTGCGCTGCTCGCAGTGGTGGGACCGGGCTCGCTGTGGCGACGACGACGCCATCGCCGCGCAGGTGGGCGAGCTGGTCCAGCGCCGCGACGAGCTCGCTGCCCGGGGCCTGGACGCCGGTTCGGTCAAGGTGATGATGGACGGCATCTCGGAGACCTTCACCGCCACGCTCACCGACGGCTACGACGATCTGCACGGATGCCCGTGCGGCGACCACGGCCTCCCGTTCCTCTCCGAGTCGGCTGCCCGTGCCTCGGTCTCGGCGCTGCACGCGGCCGGCCTGCAATGTCACTTCCACGCCATCGGCGACGCCGCCGTCCACACGGCACTCGACGCGGTGGAGCAGGCGCAGCGCGAGCACGGTCTGCGCGACCTACGCCACCAGATCGCGCACCTCCAGCTCGTCCGGCCGAGCGATCGGCACCGATTCGGCGACCTCCAGGTGGTCGCGAACCTCCAGGGCATGTGGGCACGTCGGGAGACCCCGGCCGTGACCCTGCTCGCACCGCATCTCGACGCCGAGCGCTTCGGCTGGCACTACCCCTTCCGAGACGTCTTGGAGGGGCGGGCGCGCTTCTCGGGGGGCAGCGACTGGCCGGTCAATCCACCCGAACCGCTCGGAGCGGTGCACGTGCTGGTCAACCGGCGCGCCTGGGCCTCCGACCCCGCCCAGCTCACCGAGCCCCTCGTGCTCGACCAGACGATCGGCCTGGAGCAGGCCCTCTCGGCCTACACCCGCGGCTCCGCGTGGGCCGACCACCGCGTCGACGCCGGGTTCGTGCACGTCGGCGCCCGCGCGGACCTCGTCGTCCTCGACCGCGATCCCTTCACCCTGCCCTCCTCCGAGATCGGCGCGTGCGAGGTCGCCTCGACCTGGGCCGGCGGGCGATGCGTGTACGAACGCTGAGGCTTCACGAGCGGTCCGGGTCGACGCCGCGGTAGAGCACTCGTCGCACGACGAACCCCTGGAGCACGTGGTCGTTGACCGCCGCGGGCACGCGGGTGCGTCGTCCGGTGGGTCCGAAGAGGTCGAGCCCCTCGGGCTGGGGGCCCAGAACCGATCCCCAGCGCGACCTCGGCGGTCTGAACTCGCGCAGGGGTGCGCCACGCAGGTGCGCGGCCACGTTGCGCACCAGCGTGCGGTGGCCGAAGTTGCGTGCCGAGCTGCGCAGCGGGTCGGTGGCCGCCACGTCACCGATGGCGAACACACCCGGCGCCCCGGGCACGGTGAGGTCGAGCCGAGCACGCACGAAGCCGTCGCCGTCGAGCAGATCGGCGGGTAGCCAGCCGGTGTGCGGCGAGACCCGCCCGACCGCCCACAGCACCAGGTCTGCGGGCGCCGGGGGCTGGCCGGTAGTGAAGGCGAGCGGTCCCGAGCCCCACGACCTCAGCGTGTCGGCGTTCGTCGGTAGCTCGGCCCGGTGCTCCGGGTGCAGGACGACGCCACGTCGGGCCAGCACCTCGCGCACCCGACGCGCGGTGCGCGCGTGGTGCGAGGGCAGTGGCAGGGCGCCGGGGTGGTAGAGGTGCACCCGCAGCCGCGGCCACCGCGCTGCGAGGTTTGCGGCCGCGCTCACCGCGGCCGCTCCGCCGCCCACGACGGCCAGCGTGCCGCCGTCCGCCACCGCCGCGACGCGCTCGTGGCCCGACCTCAGCGCGGCGTCGGTATCGGACCCGGTGCGCGCGGTGGCGTCGCGCCAGAAGCCGTTCGCCACGCCGGTGGCGACGACCAGCACGTCGTAGGGCAGCTGCTCGGTCGTGCCGTCGAGGCGCCGCGCATGCGCGACCCGGCCCTCGACGTCGAGGTCGGTCAGCGTGCCGTGCAGTGCACGGACGCCGTCGAGGCCGCGGATGCGGTCGTAGCCGAACCGGTAGTCGCGCTGCCAGCGGGTGGGGTCCGCGAGGCGCATCCCGAGTTCCTGGCCGCTCACCAGCTCCGTGGTGGGTGAGACCCCCACGATCTCGGCCCGCGGCAGACGGCGGCGCAACCCGACGGCGGTGAGGACCCCGGTGTCGCCGAGCCCGGCGACGACGATGCGGGTCACGCGCGTGGCCGCCGCGGGAAGAACGCCGGCACCCGGGCGACGACCTCGGCGTAGGCGGGCCGCCGCTCGAGAGAGCGCCGGTCCATCATCGGGATGCTCGCGAAGGCGAACATCGCCAGCATGACTGCCGGCCCGGGCAGCGCCCACCACCACTGACCGGGGGCCGCGCCGAGGCCGACCAGGGCCACCGAGAGCCACCACAGCCACTCTCCGAGGTAGTTCGGGTGCCGCGACCAGGCCCAGAGGCCGGCGTCCATGACGGCTCCGGGCGTGCGTGCGGCGACGAACCGCCGCATCTGCTCGTCGGCGACCGTCTCGAGGGTCACGGCCACGAGGCCCACCAGCAGGCCCACCGCGAGCACGAGGATCGCCAGCGGGTGCGACGACGGTGCCCCCGTGGTGAGCAGGTAGGCGGGCAGCAGCGCGACGAACACCTGCACGGTCGGGATCACGTGGATCGCCACCAGATCGACCACCACCCCGAACCGCCCGGCACCGTCACGCAGCAGCGGGTACCGCCAGTCCTCGTGGTCGAGTCCGGACCAGCCGCGCACCCAGTGGGCGGTGAGCCGCACCGCCCATGCGAGCAGGACGCCGGCGAACAGCACCGCGCGCACCGGGTCCGAGCCGGGGTCGCGATCGAGCCACCACGCCAACACGAGCAGCGGCGGCGCGAGGCTCCAGTAGGCGTCGTAGACCGAGGAGTTGCCCAGCGCCCTGCTGCCCGAGAACACCACCAGCGTCGCCAACAGGTCGGCGACCAGCGTGTCGAACCACCGCCACGGCGTCTGCGGGCCGAGCAGCAACCACAGTGCGCCGGCCAGCACCGCCACCGCGTAGACCGCCGTCACCCGGGCCAGGGACCGCCCGCGACCCGGCGCCTCACCACGACTCACCTGCGCACGGTAGCGGCTGGGAGCGTTGCGGATGCGTCTCCTCTGCAACGAAGGCCCGGACGCGGGTGCCGTTCGTGACCCGGCGCGACGGTTCCGCCACGCCGACCGACGGCTACTCTTGAATCGTTCAAGATCTCATGGCAAGGTCGTGCCGATGTCACTCGCACCGACCACCGCCGAACTCGAGGCCCACCTGCGTGCCGCGGGCCTTCGCGTGACCAAGCCGCGCACCGCGGTGCTCGCCGCGGTGCACGGCCACCCGCACCTCGACACCGAGACCGTCATCCGATCCGCCCGCGCCACGCTGCCCGAGGTCTCCCATCAAGCCGTCTACGACTGCCTGCGGGTGCTGACCGAGGCCGGCCTGGTCCGTCGCATCCAGCCCCAGGGCTCGGTGGCGAGGTACGAGACCCGCATCGGCGACAACCACCACCACGTGGTGTGCCGTGGTTGCGGCGCCATCGCCGACGTCGACTGCGCGGTGGCCTACACGCCGTGCCTCACGGCGTCCGACGACCATGGCTTCACGATCGACGAGGCCGAGGTCGTGTACTGGGGCCGATGCCCCACCTGCCGAGTCGACGCCGGCCCGTCGACACCGGCACCCACCGTCTGAACCGATCGTCAGTCCAGCAGCACCCGTCCAACGGAAAGGCTCCACGTGTCCGAGACCCAGCACACCACCGTCGAGGCCAAGCTCGACGACTCCTCGCGCGAGGGCAAGTGCCCCGTCCTGCACGGCGAGGCCGCACCGGCGGCCAGCGACCGCAACCGCGAGTGGTGGCCCGAGCGGCTCAACCTCAAGATCCTCGCCAAGAACCCTGCGGTGTCCAATCCCCTGGGTGACGACTTCGACTACGCCGCCGCCTTCGCGAGCCTCGACCTCGCGGGCGTCAAGAGCGACATCGAGCACGTGCTCACCGACTCCAAGGAATGGTGGCCCGCCGACTTCGGGCACTACGGCCCGTTCATGATCCGCATGGCGTGGCACAGCGCCGGCACCTACCGCGTGCAGGACGGTCGCGGCGGTGGCGGCACGGGGCAGCAGCGCTTCGCTCCCCTGGCCTCGTGGCCCGACAACGTCAACCTCGACAAGGCGCGCCGGCTGCTGTGGCCGGTGAAGAAGAAGTACGGCAAGGCGCTGTCGTGGGCCGACCTGATGATCCTCGCCGGCAACGTGGCGCTGGAGTCGATGGGTTTCGAGACCTTCGGCTTCGCCGGTGGTCGCGTCGACGCCTGGGAGCCCGACGACGACATCTACTGGGGCCCCGAGACCGAGTGGCTCGGCGATGAGCGCTACTCCGGTGAGCGCGACCTCGAGAACCCCCTCGCGGCGGTGCAGATGGGCCTGATCTACGTCAACCCCGAGGGCCCCAACGGCAACCCCGACCCGATCGCCGCGGCCGTCGACATCCGAGAGACCTTCAAGCGGATGGCGATGAACGACGAGGAGACCGTCGCCCTCATCGCCGGCGGCCACACGTTCGGCAAGACCCACGGCGCCGGCGACCCCGACGCCCACGTAGGCCCCGAGCCGGAGGCCGCCCCGATGGAGCAGCAGGGCTTCGGCTGGAAGAGCTCGCTGGGCACCGGGCACGGCGACGACACCATCGGCGGTGGCCCCGAGGTCACCTGGACCGACACCCCGACGCAGTGGAGCAACCGGTTCTTCGAGATCCTCTTCGGCTACGAGTGGGAGCTGACCGAGAGCCCCGCGGGCGCCAAGCAGTGGGTGGCCAAGGACGCCGAGGAGATCATCCCGTTCGCCCAGGCGGACAAGAAGCGCAAGCCGACGATGCTCACCACCGACCTCTCGCTGCGCTTCGACGAGGAGTACGGCAAGATCTCGAAGCGCTTCTTGGAGAATCCGGCCGAGTTCGCCGACGCCTTCGCCCGCGCCTGGTACAAGCTCACCCACCGCGACATGGGCCCCAAGGCCCGCCTCATCGGCGCCGAGGTTCCGGCCGAAGAGCTCCTCTGGCAGGATCCCATCCCCGCTGCGCAGGCGCCGTCCGACGACGCCGTCGCGGCGGCCAGGGCCGCCATCGCCGACGCCGGCTTCTCCGTGTCGCAGCTGGTCAAGACGGGCTGGGCCGCGGCGTCCTCCTTCCGTAGTTCCGACAAGCGGGGCGGTGCCAACGGTGGCCGTCTGCGGCTGGAGCCGCAGCGCACCTGGTCGGTCAACGACCCTGCGGCGATCGAGCCCGTCATCGTCGCGCTCGAGCAGATCGCGGTCGACTCCGGCGTCAGCTTCGCCGACTGCGTCGTGCTGGCCGGCAACCACGGTGTCGAGCAAGCGGCCAAGGCGGCCGGCCACGACGTCACCGTGCCGTTCCACGGCGGTCGCGGCGACGCGACGCAGGAGCAGACCGACGTGGAGTCGTTCTCCTACCTCGAGCCGGTCACCGACGGCTTCCGCAACACCGAGGCCGAGAACAGCAAGCTGCCCGCGGAGTACCACCTGCTCAACCGGGCCAACCTGCTGGGCCTGAACGCGCCGGAGATGACGGTGCTGCTGGGGGGTCTGCGGGTGCTCGGCGCCAACACCGGCGACTCGACGAACGGCGTGCTCACCGACCGGGTGGGCGTGCTGACGAACGACTTCTTCGTCAACCTGCTCGACCTCGAGACCACGTGGACGCCGGGCGACGGTCAGGACACCTTCAACGGTGTCGGCCCGAACGGCGAGTCCTGGACCGGCACGCGCGCCGACCTGGTGTTCGGCTCGAACGGCGAGTTGCGAGCCGTCGCGGAGGTCTACGCCTCCGACGACGCCGCCGAGAAGTTCGTGACCGACTTCGTGGCAGCCTGGGCGAAGGTCACCGAGCTCGACCGGTTCGACCTGCACGCCTGATCTCCCGCGTGGGAGTCGCGGCGTGACACGCGAGGCCGCTCGACCGGATCCGTCCGGGCGGGCGGCCTCTCGCCGTCTGTTGGGCTGGTCGCAACGATCTCGGTCGGGCCCAGGCCACCCCTCGAACGCCAGGCCTCGGACCGACTGCTCGACACCTGACGACCCATGACCCCCTGCGTCAGTGCGTCGAGCCCGACAGATTGAGGACGACGACGCCGGCGACGACCATGACCAGGCCGAGGCCGACGGCCGGAGTGAAGCGGTCGCCCAGCACGGTGACCCCGATCGTGACCACGAGCGCGGTGCCGACCGCGCTCCAGATGGCATAGGTCACGCCCACCGGCAGGTGCTTGACCACGTGGCTGAGCAGGAGGGCGGCACCGCCGTAGCCGATCACGACCCCGAGCGAGGGCAGCAGCCGCGTGAACCCGTCGGTCGCCCGGAGCAGCGAGGTGCCGATCACCTCGAGGACGATCGCGACGCCCAGCAGGAGGTAGACCATGAGCCCACCCTGCCAGGCGTCGTCGTCGACGCGTCTCCGTGCCCCGGTTCCGGTTCCGGTTCAGAGCTTGAAGCGCCCCGCGAAGCCGCGCAGCGGCAGGTCGGCACTGGTGATGATCCCCGGGCGGGCAGCGTGCACGGCCTTGATCGAGTTCAACGCCGGCATGCCGGTCACCGTCATGCCGATCGAGGCGAAGTCCGAGGGGTCGGAGAGGTCCACGCCGGGCGCCGGAAAGATCATGTGCTTGTTGTAGATCTGCGGGTCGCCCTTGATCTGGGTGATGTAGCAGCCCTTGATGTCCCAGCTCGGGTCGGTGTCCGGCGTCATCTGCCACTCCAGGTGCGTCTCGACGCGCGGCACGCCGTCGATCATGCCCTGGTACTTGATGTAGTTCCCGCCGAGCGAACCCTTCGGCAGCTGGTACCAGCCGAGGTCGACGTCCTTGGTGCAGGCGCCGAGCTCGTAGGAGAACCTGACCTCGTCGAGCTCCAGGCCGAAGCAGTCGGCCTTGAGGTAGACCGAGTCGGCGAAGACCTCGGTGTACTTGCGCAGCATGTCGGGCAGGGCCGGATCGTCGACCGGCAGGCCGTAGCCGACCTCGCGCCAGGTGTCGGCTGAGTGGTGACACGAGACGTCGACCGACTCGATGGTGGTGACGTTCTCGATGTCGGCCACGTTGGCACTCACGGCCACGCCGATGATCTGGTTGTGGCCTGGGTTCATGCCGGTGCCGTAGAAGGTGGAGCCGCCTCGCTGACACGCCGACTCGATGACCTCGCTGACCTTGCGGCCGGAGTGGTGCGGGTGATTGGTGTCGCGATGGAAGCCGGTGATCCAATCGGCGGTGGTGACGATGTCGATACCGGCCTCGAGCACCTGCACGTAGAGATCCTCGTCGGGGAACACGCCGTGGAAGGTCAGCACGTCGGGCCGAGCGGCGAGGATCTCCTCCACCGTGCCGGTGGCGGTGATGCCGACCGGCCCGACCCCGGCGAGCTCGCCGACGTCCGTGCCGACCTTCTCGGGTGAGTAGCAGTGCACGCCCACGAGCTCGAGATCGGGCTGGGAGCCCAGACGCTTGATCATCTCCGAGCCGACGTTGCCGGTGGCGACCTGGAAGACGCGGATCGGTTGGTCGTTGGTGCTGGTCATGCGGGGCTCCTTGGTGATCCTGGACGGGGTGCCGCGCGAGAGCCGGAAGGCCGGTCGGCGAGGGAGGTGTCGGGCGGCGTCACTGAGATGTCACCGGGGTGTCGCCGGGGTGTCGCCGGGGTGTCGCCGGGATAGAACTGCTCGGCCCACGCGCGCAGAGCGGTGAAACCCTCGTACTCGCCTCGTGCCAGGGCCGCCGGACTGGCGTACTTCTGGTGGCTCCAGATGTCGACATCGTTCTGGAACTGCTCGATCACACCCTGGGCGTGGCGGTCGGCGCCGTCGGACCGGTCGCGGTTGTCACCGGGCTTGCGCCCGATCCACACGGTGAAGAAGACCGCGCTGGTGGAGTCGTCGACCGGCGTGATGGCCGTCATGGTGCGGTTGTCGATCATGCCCCAACTGCGAGTGATGGCCACCCCCAGGCCGCCGTTGATGGCGTGGACGCCGGAGTTGATGTCCTCGATGGTGCCGCCCTCGTCACGGGCGTCGAAGGTGATGGTGAAGTCGACGTAGGAGACGGCGCCGTCGAAGTCCTGGCGAGTGAACTCCGGGACGATGGGGGTCTCGTGCACGTACTTGAAGTGGGCGAAGTCGACGCCGTTCTCGAGCACGTACTGCGGGTGCATCTCCAGAGCCGCGTGGTGCAGCTTCGACGTCTCGTTCAGCGGGTAGTAGGCCTCGCGCGTGGTACCGCCGCCGAGCGGGTGCTCCTCGAAGTCGGCCCACATGTCGGGGACGTCGAAGGTCGGTTGGCCGCGGTCGACGTCGTGCCACACGAAGATCGCCTCGTTGACCTCCTCGGTGGGCAGCGTGTCGATGCGGCGGCCGAGGTTGGGGCGGTCCTCGTAGGGGATGCAGACGTTGCGGCCGCGGTCGTTCCACTGCCAGCCGTGGAAGGGGCACTGGATGTTCTCGCCGACGACCTTGCCGCCGTATCCGAGATGCGCACCGAGGTGCTCGCAGTAGGCGTCCATCACGGTGACCTTGCCGGACTCGGCGCGCCAGGCGACCAGGTCGCGGTCGAAGTAGCGCATTCGCACGACCTGGCCCACGTCGACCTGGTCGGACCACGCCACCTGGAACCAGCCGGTGGGGTTCATCGGTAGGGTCGGTTTCACGACGACGACGCTCCTTCGCACGCGATAGAATGACCGTTCTGCAGCACAGAACCACGATTCTGCGCACGGCGTCAAGAGACTCGCCGACCCCGATCGACGTCCCCGAGGAGGCACGATGACGGCGACCGCCGAGGCCCGGCGCGACCTCTACCGCGAGCGCATCCTCGCCGCCGCCGAGACCGAGTTCGGCCGGCTCGGCTTCGCCGCCACCAAGGTCACCGCGATCGCGGCCACCGCCGACGTGTCGCTCGCGACGGTCTACAAGTCCTTCGACGGCAAGAGCGGCATCTGGGACGCTCTGCACAGCGAGCGGATGGAGAGCCTCCTCGCCGAGATCTCCCACCTACCCGACCTGGGGTCATCGCTCGACCGGATGCTCGGCGGCGTCGGGGCGGTCTGCCGGTTCCTCATGCGGCACGACGCCTACCTCGACCTCAGCCTGGGCGCGGGTGGAGGCTGGCTCGCTCCCAGCACGGGCGAGGGGGTGCAGGGCACGGTGTGGGACGCCGGCATCGACATGATCGTGTCGGGTCTGGAGTCCGTCGCCGCCGCCGGTCAGCTCACCGACATTCGTCCGCGCATCGCGGGCGGCATGGTGGTCTCGGCGCTCCAGGTGTGGCTCGCCGACTGGGTGGCGAGCGGACGCGACCGCTCTCCCGACGTCCTCGTCGACGACCTGCTCCGCCACCTCCGCGCACTCCTCGAGACACCCGGGGGCCGCGCGTGACCACGCACGGCACGACGGCCCTCGACGTGGCCGTCCGCTCCCCCACCACACACCCCGCCGACGCGACCGTCGGCGACGTCCGGACCTTCCTCGCCGGCGAGCACGTGCATCTCGCGTTGCTCGTCGACGATGCCGGCCACCTCGTGGCCGCCGTCCAGCGCGACGACCTCCACGGGCTCGACGACGCCGCGCCCGCGAGCGAGGCCGCCGACCTCGCGGGTCGCACCGTCCGGGCCGACCTGCCCGAACCCGACCTGGCCGCCGCCTTCGTCGGCGGTGCCAGTCGCCGGCTGGCCGTCGTCGACGACACCGGCCGCCTGCTCGGCCTGGTGTGCCGCAAGCGGTCGGGCCACGGCTACTGCTCGGATGCCGGCATCAGATCACGACGCGACGAACGCGCGGCCTCCCGCTGACCCGTCGCCAGTTTTCACGTGACCCGTCGCCAGTTTTCACGTGACCCGTCGCCAGTTTTCACGTGACCCGTCGCTAGTTTTCACGTGACCCGTCGCTAGTTTTCACGTGACCCGTCACTAGTTTTCAGTCGACATGCCACGACGGTGCTAGTCGGTGGAGACGTCGAGTTCGAGATCGACCAGCAGCTCGTCGGCGACCCGCTCGAGGTCGGAACGCACCACGGACTCGTCGAGGTCGGCCGGCACGCTGAGCACCGCTTCGACCTCGAAGAGCAGGCCACCGGCCATGGGAGCCTCGCGCACCTGGGTGGCGATCTCGTCGATGCCGACGCCGTGCACGGCGAGGGCACCGGAGATCTCGGCGACGATGCCGGGGCGGTCCTGGCCGAGTAGGTGCAACCGCCAGGTCGTGCCGTGGGCATCCGAGGGCGACCCCTCGTCGTCCGCGACCGTGACCGTGAGCCCCTGGGCGCCGAGCTCGGCGAGGGTCGCCTCGAGAGCCCCGCGCTGGCGGTCGGGGACATCGACGAGCACGACTCCGGCGAAGGTGCCGGCCAGTCGGGCCAGGGCGCTGCGCTGCCAGCTGCCGCCGGCGGCCTCGACCACGCGGGAGACCTCGGAGACGAGTCCGGCACGGTCGGGTCCGACGACGGTGAGCACCAGGGAGGCCATGGCCGCCAGGGTATCGCCGGAGCTCGGAATCCGCTGTCAGGGATGCCCGCGCTGCTCGTGCTCAACGTGGTGCGGCGCCTCGAACTGGATGGTGGAGTGGGCGATGTCGAAGTCGTCGACGAGGCAGGCCTGCACCTGGTCGAGCAGCTCGGCGGAGTGCCCACTGTGGAAGCAGCGCTCGTCGAGCACGACGTGGGCGGTGAGCGTGGGCAGCCCGGTGGCGACCTGGCTGGCGTGCAGATCGTGCACCTCCACCACGTGGTCGAGCGCCAGCACCCGGGCGCGCACGTCGGCCAGGTCGAGGCCGGCCGGCGTGGACTCCATCAGGACCTCGACGCTCTCGCGCAGAAGGAGCAGCGTGCGCGGCAGGATCAGTCCGGCGATGAGCAGCGAGGCCACGGCGTCGGCGCGGTCCCAGCCCCAGCGGGCGATCACGAGCGCGGCGATCACCACCGCGATCGAACCCAAGGCGTCGTTCACGACCTCGAGGAACGCGGCCCGGGTGTTGAGCGAGGCTCCGCGACCTCTCAGCAGGACGCCGATCGCGACCAGGTTCGCGACGAGGCCCACGACGCCGAAGAGCAGCATGCCGCCCGAGCCGACGCTCGGCGGGTCGAGGAGCCGCTCGACGCCCTGCACCAACACCCACAGCCCGACCACCAGCAGCAGAGCCGCCTGAGCGGCCGCGGCCAGGATCTCCGCGCGCCGGAACCCCCAGGTGCGGCGGTCGGTCGCGGGGCGCCGCACCAGCGTCGCGGCGGTGAACGCCATGCCCAGCCCCGCGACGTCCGAGAGCATGTGACCGGCGTCGGCGAGCAGGGCGAGAGAGCCGGTGACCACCGCACCCACGAGCTCGACGACGAGCACCACGAGCGAGAGTGCGAGCACGAGCCCCAGCCGACCACGCTGGTCGGCTGGGGGGCCGTGCCCGTGACCGTGCGACATGCCCCCATGTATAGCGGTGCCGCCGGGGTCAGACGCCACCCCACTCCGGGTCTCCGCCGGATCGCGCGGCGTCGAGGCCGATGAGCAGATCCTGGGAGAAGGTGATGTGGTCGGCAGCGTCGCTCTCGACCCTCAGGGCGGCCACGGGGTCGCCCTCGGCCGCACCCGCACGAGCCAGCCGCAGCGAGGCGCGCAGGCTCGTCGGCGACATCGACAACAGCTCGCCGACGAGCCCGTCGACGGCGGATCCGAGTTCGGACGCCGGCACGCACCGAGTCAGCAGTCCGGCGGCGAGCGCCTGGCCGGCGTCGAGGCGGCGTCCGGTGAGCACCATCTCGAAGGCCAGTCGCGAGCCCACCTGACGGGGCAGCCGCACCAGGCCGCCCTCCTCGGCGATCAGGCCGCGACGGGCCTGGGTGAGCGCGAGCCGCACGTCGTCGGCCGCGACCACGAGGTGGCAGGCCATCATCAGCTCCAGGCCCTCGTCGAGCACTCGGCCGTGCACCGCCGCGACCAGCGGCTTCTCCAGGTCCGTGCGGCGGGTGATGCCACCGACGCCGTTGTCGCCACGCACCAGGGTGTTGCCCCAGCCGATCTCGGCGGGCTCGTGCCCGACGCAGAAGTCGCTGCCCCGACCCTCGAGCACCGCAACCCAGAGCTCGGGGTCGGCCAGGTAGGCGGCCACGACCTCCTCGAGCTCGGTGTTCATCGTCTGGTCGAGGGCGTTGCCGTCGTCGGGCCGGTCGAGCGCGATGTGCAGCACGTGGTCGTCGCGGCTGACCACGAGGCGCTCGAAGTCGCGATCCCAGCGCGGGCGGCGCACCGGGTGGGCGGCGTCGAGGGTCCGTCGGGTCAGCGCCACCCGATTGGTCGTACCGACCCGACGGGCATGGATGCGGGTGCCCACCGGATCGTCGGTGCCGTCGGTGCCGTCGAGGCGGTCGAGCAGGGCCTCGTCACCGTCGACCCCCAACGCGAGGAACCGGCGTCCCTGCAGGTCGCGGGCGACCACGATGGCACTGCGCCCGCCACCACGCAGGTACTGCACCGCCCATGCTTCGACCGTGGCGGGGCCCTCGCCCACCTCGGTGGACGGCGTGTCCGGCGCGGCGTCGAGGGCGGCTTGGATCACCTTCGAGTCGTCGTTGACCCACGGCGCCGGAGTCGTGGAGTAGACGCCGACGGCGCACTTGCTCATCATGCCGCCGTTGGAGCTGACCACCCCGAAGCCGCCGGCGCCGTCGGCGCGCAGGTGCCGTACCACGCCGGCGATGCCGTGCAGGGAGTAGTTGCTGCCGGCGCCGCCGAAGTAGGGCAGGCCACCGGTGACGGTGAGCGTGCGTGGGTCGCTGGTGTCGATGCCGGTGGGCTCGGTGACCGAGGTGACGGCCACCGGGAAACAGCTGTAGATGTCCTTGACCACCAGGTCACCGACACCCGCCAGGCCCGGTCCGGCGAGGTCCATGGCGTGCTCGAAGGCGGCGCCCGCGGCGGGGTTGCGGGAGAGGTCCGGGCGCGCGAGCACGTGCTTCTCGGCCAGCGACGCATGCCCGTGCAAGAAGACCCAGCGCGAGGGATCCACGCCCAGGCTCTGCGCCCTACCGACCGACATCAGCACCACTGCCGCGCCCTGGTTGACCTGGTCGCGCGCGACCATCAGTCGCAGGTAGGGATCGAAGAGGAGTCGGTTGTCGTCGGTGACGGTGCCGACCTCCTCGACACTGCGCACCTCGGGCGAAGCGCTGTGCGGGTTGGACGCCGCCACCTCGCTCAGCGGGGCGAACAGCTCGGCCATCTGACGCCGGTAGGTGGCGCGGTCGAGCCCCAGCCGATGCCGGCGCGCGTTCTCCATGACCGCGAACTGAGCCGGGGCGCTGGTCATGCCGTGCAGCACGCCGTGCCGGGAGTTGACGCGGTGCGTGCCGCGGCCGTGGTCGTCGGTGGGGCCGGCGTCCACCTGCTCGGAGAAGTCGGGCCACTTCTCCCGCGGCTTGCCCCGGGTGATGTGTCGGGTCGTCGAGGTGATGTCGGCACCGAACACCGCCGCCACCTCGGACTCGCCCGCCGCGATGCGCGCCGCCAACTCGTTGACCAGGCTCTGCGGGGTCTCGCCGCCGAGGCGCTCGTAGATGGCCAGCGCCGGCTCTGCCCCCACTCGGCGCAACACCGCCCACGGGAAGTTGGTGGGTTGTCCGAACGGCGACCCGACGCTCATCTGGTCGAACGAGCGGGTCATGGCCGCGAGGTCGAGCGCGGCGAGCACCGCGGCGTCGTCCACACAGATGTCGGCGACGGCCTCGCGCAGCGCCATCGCCGCGAGGTCGCACTCCGAACGCGCCGCGTAGCCGGGGTCGTCGATGCGCTCGGACGCCTCCCCCACGCCCACCAGCACAGGGGTCGCCGGATCGAGCTCGTCGATCGTCACCGAGACGTCAGCGGGGTGCGCGGTGCGGTGGGTAGACACAGCCATGGCGTATGTATAGCCGTTCAGTCCCCCACCCATCACCCGCGAGGGGTCGCGAATCGTCCCTCGAGGGGTCGCGAATTGTCCCTCGAGGGGTCGATCGCGGTCACCGGGTTCAGGGAACGGGGCGCACCATGGGCAGATGACCGCTGCCGACCCGACCTGGTTCGCCGGGTTCTCCGAGGACGACGTCGACGTGCCGGGTGCCCGGATCCACCTGCGCTCGCATCCCGGGCCGCAGCGAGCCGGCTCGCCCGTCCGCCCACCGGTCGTGCTGCTGCACGGCTATCCGCAGACCGGTGCCATGTGGCACGAGGTCGCCTCGGGGCTGGCGACCGAGCGCCCAGTGCTGGTGCCCGACCTGCGGGGGTACGGCCGCTCCTCGGCTATCGACGGGAACCTCTCCTTCCGAGCCATGGCTGCCGACGTCGCCGCCCTGCTCGACGAGCGCGGCATCGAAGCGGCGCACGTCGTCGCCCACGACCGCGGCGCCCGCGCGGCGCACCGACTGGCGCTCGACCATCCCGGGCGGGTTCGCAGTCTCGCGCTGCTCGACATCCTTCCGACCCTGGCGGTGTGGCGGCTCATGGGGGCGGACGACGGGTGGCTGGCCCGGCGCTACTGGCACTGGCCGCTGCTGGCGCACCCCGTCGTCGGCCCCGCGGTGGTGTGCCCGGACCCCGTGACCTGGCTGCGCACCGGGCTCCGCACACTCGGCGTCGGGGACTGGCTCGACGCCCGCGCGCTCGCCGAGTACGAGCGGGCGGCTGCTTCGCCGGGCGTGGCGCAGGCATGGTGCGCCGACTACGCGGCCGCGGGCGATGTCGACCTCGAGCACGACCGCCTCGACCAGGGACGCACCCTGGAGATGCCGACCCTGGTGCTCTGGGGCTCGCGCGGCGTCGTGGGCGCGCAGGTCGACCCGGTCGAGGAGTGGCGACGCGTGTTCCCGCAAGCCACAGGCCGGGCGCTGGACGCCGGGCACTTCCTGGCCGAGGAGCGCCCGGAGGAGACCCTCGCCCTGGTCCGCCGCCACCTCGCCTGAGGCTGCCCACCCGTCACCCGCGAGGGGTCGGACATCGTCCCGCGAGGGGTCGCACATCGTCCCGCGAGGGGTCGCACATCGTCGCTCGAGGGTCGATGGTCAGAGCCGCAGTCGGAGGTCGAGACCCCGCTGGTCGATGCGGGCCCGCTCGAGGACGGCGGAGTCGAGGTAGCGAGTCAGGTCGAGGTCGTCGAGACAGCTGGCGAGCTCGTTGTCGGTGCCCACGGCACCGGCGAGTCCCTCGTCGAGTCCGCTGAGGAGGTCGCCGGCACCACCGAGCTGCGAGGCCATGCCGAGGGCGGCCTTCGGGATCTCCTGGCCGCCGACCGACACCGAGTCGAGTGCCAGCCGGGTGCCGCCGCCGCTGCTCTCGGGCGCCACGCGCACCACGACGGGGAGCGACCCGAGCGGCGAGTCGACCGTCGCGTCGATCTCGAGGGCCCCGGCCGCGAGGCGCACGGTCGGATCCGAGACCTGGGAGCCCGCAAGTCGCTCCCCGACCATCGTCTGGAGCTGCTGCGGCGTCACGTGCACGTCGAACTCGAGCCCCCCGGTGAGCAGCTGCTGGGTCACCGACCGGCCCGCGAACGACACGTCGATCGCGCCACCCAGGCATGGGTCGCCCACCCCGTGGCCCGCCGCGACCCGCGGCACGGTCTCGAGCCCCGCGAGCACGACGAGCCCCACCACGCCGCACGCGATCGCGGCGCGCGCGTGGCGCCGTCCGCGCAGGGGCACGGTGCCGAGCACGACCGCGGCCACGAGACCGAGCAGAGCCACTACAGCGAGGGCGAGCAGAGTGGGCTCGATCCAGGCAGGCACGGGGCAACGGTAGTGCGCGAGCCTGACACGCCATCCGCCTGGACACTCGTTGTATGGTCGGCGCGTGAGCACACCGGAGACGTTCACCGTGACCAACCCGGCCACCGGCGAGCAGGTCGGTACGTACCCGGTGCACACCGCAGCCGACGTCGAAGAGCGGGTGGAGCAGGCGCGCCTCGCCCAGGGCTGGTGGGCCGACCTCGGCTGGGTCGAGCGCAAGCGCCGACTCAATCGCTGGATCGCCGACCTCGGGCAGCGCAGCGACGAGATCTGTGAGCTGGCCTTCCGCGAGGTGGGCCGACCTCGCGGCGACGGCCAGTTCGAGCTCATCGCCGGTCTCGAGGACGTGCGGTGGGCCGCCGCGCACGCCGAGAAGGTGCTCGGCGGCAAGCGAGTGCCGCCCGGCCTGGCGCTGTTCAACTTCGACGCCCACGTCTCCTATCCGCCGC
This sequence comes from Nocardioides acrostichi, assembly GCF_015319165.1. GTDB lineage: Bacteria > Actinomycetota > Actinomycetes > Propionibacteriales > Nocardioidaceae > Nocardioides > Nocardioides acrostichi. Next base: position 852,931 of record NZ_JADIVZ010000001.1, on the reverse strand, counting down.
TGGGCGTCGTGGGCGTGATCGTGCCGTGGAACGTGCCCGTCTACACCGCCCTGTGCGGCCTGGCCTACGCACTCGCCGCCGGCAACGCGGCCGTCGTCAAGGCCAGCGAGATCGCACCCGGCGGCACGGTGCTCGTGATCGAGGCGTTCTACCGCGCCAACCCCGACGCCCCCGCGGGCCTGGTCTCGTGGATCACCGGGTTCGGCGACACCGGCAACGCGCTGTGCCGCTCCGGCGTCGACAAGCTCGCGTTCACCGGCTCGGTGCCGACCGGTCGCAAGGTCATGCAGGCGTGCGCCGAGAACCTCACCCCCGTGCTGCTCGAACTCGGCGGCAACGACGTCCTCATCGTCGCCGAGGACGCCGACATCGAGGCCGCGGCCGACGCCATCGTCTGGGGCGGGGTCTTCAACGGCGGCCAGGCGTGCGTCGGCATCGAGCGCGTCTACGTCGTGGAGTCGGTGCGCGAGGCGCTGCTGGCGAAGGTCAAGGCCAAGGCCGCCCAGATCACCGTCGGACTCGGCGACACCGACTCCTACGGCCCGATGATCGTGCCGTCGCAGATCGAGACGGTGCGCAAGCACGTCGACGCCGCCCTGGCGGCGGGAGCCACCGCGCTCGTGGGCGGTCCGGCGTCGGTGCGCGAGCCCTTCGTCGACCCGATCGTGCTGGTCGACGTGCCCGAGGACTGCGTGACCCTCACCGAGGAGACCTTCGGTCCACTGGTCGTGATCAACTCGGTGCCCGACACCGACGAGGCCGTGCGGCGTGCGAACTCGACGCCGTTCGGCCTCGGCTCCTCGGTGTTCTCCGCCGATCGCGGCCGCGAGATCGCCGCCCAGATCAGGGCCGGCGGCACGGTCATCAACGCCTGCCTCACCTTCGTCGGCATGCCCTCGGTGCCCTTCGGCGGCGTCGGCCACTCCGGCTTCGGCCGCTTCCACGGCGAGGACGGCCTGCGCGAGTTCACCTCGCCCAAGGCGACGCTGGCCAAGCGGTTCCAGCTCGGCCCCGACATGCAGTCCTTCCCGCGCAAGCCCGAGTACTTCGAGCAGGTGCGGCGCATGGTGAAGATGCGCTACGCCAGGCGCCGCGGGGTGTAGACCGCGAGGGGTCGCACATCGCGCCTCGAGGGGTCAGTGCCTGCGCCACTCGTGACGGGTCAACTGAAACTTCGTGACGGGTCAGCTGAAACTTCGTGACGGGTCAGCACGGGCTCGTGGAACCACTCGGTACCCAGCACGAGGGAGCGCAGGGGGCACGGCAGCGAGGTGAGCAGGGACGCCGTGCGCGGTCCGCCGGTGGCCTGAGAGGCGTGCGCCTCGATCGCTGCGATCTTGGCCCCGAGGTGCGGCCGGACGTCGACCCGTGCGGTGATCTGGCCGCGCGGGGTGAAGCAGTGGCTGAGGTCGGGCATCTCGGGCACGGACAGGAGCCGCCCCGCCGAGCGCAGCACGCGCGAGACCGGCAGCACCAGCGACCGGTCGACCGTGGCCTCGAGCAGCCGCGGCGGCGAATCGAGGAGACTCAGGGCCGCCCGCACCGCCCGATGGACCGCCACGTGGTCGGGGTGTCCGTAGCCGCCCGCCGCGTCGTAGGAGAGCACCACGTCGGCGTCCTCCCGGGCCAGCAGGGCGGCCAGCCTCGCGCCGACCTGATCGGTGGGCTCGGTGGCGAATCCCCCGTCGCACGGTGTGCCGGACCCGCTGTCGGCGTAACCGAGCCGGTGCACCCGGTCGACCCCCAGGACGGTCGCCGAGCGTTGCAGCTCGGCCAAGCGGCGACGACCGAGATCAGCACGCAGCCCGTCGTCGGCGAGACCGAGCGCGCCGTCGGTGGCCATCACCAGCACGACCCGGTGCCCCGCGGCGGCCAGGCCGGCCAGGGTGCCACCGGTCCACAGCGCCTCGTCGTCGGGGTGGGCGTGCACGGCGACGACGGTGCCCGGCGATCCCGGAAGCAGCGACGCCGGCGCGACGCGGCGGCTCATCGCGACCTCTCGAGCGCGGCGTCCCGCTGACGCGCCACGGCGTAGAGATCCTCGGCACCCCGACGCGCACGCTCCCAGTCGTGCGCGATCGGGGTGACCAGGTTGTGCCAGCGGATCCGCGCGCGCAGGGCGTCGTCGACGCACAGTCGCGCGATCTGCCGGGCCAGGTCGTGGTCGCCGTCGCCGAGCAGCCCGTCGACCCCGTGGGAGACGAACTCGGTGACACCCGAGCAGGCCGGCGCGACCACGGGCACTCCCGAGGCACGCGCCTCCAGGGCCGCGATGCCGAAGGACTCACGGTGCGCCGGCGCCACGAACACGTCGGCGCCGGCCAGCAGTCTGCGGATGCCGGCGCGGTCGGCCGCGCCCGGCAGCGACACCCAGTCCGCACCGAGCCGACCCAGCCGCTGCTCCATCCGCCCCCGAGCGGGACCGTCGCCGGCGACCGTCGCGCGCAGCGGCACGTCGTCGGGCACGATCTCGCGCACCTCGGCCAGCACCTCGGCCAGCGGCACCGCCCGCTTGACCCGGGTCAGCCGCATGACCGCCACGAGGTGCAGCGGGGCGACGTGCACGGCCCCGGCCACGCCCGCCCACGCGGCCGGGTCGACCGCGTTCGGCAGCACGTGCACCGGGCTGGGCGCGACCACGGGCGCCAACGCGTCGGCGGCCACCCGGCTCACCGCACTCCACACCACTCGCGCGTGAGGCAGGCCGAGACCGTGCCGGGCCAGCCACGGCAGCGGGCCGCAGCCCTCCCACATCGAGTGCACGGTGACGAGCGCCGGCACGCCGTCGGCGCTGGCCACGCGCACCGCGGCCGCGGCCAACGGCGAGACCACCGAGGCATGGACGTGCAGCACGTCGGGGCGCCCCTCGGCCAGCAGCCGGCGCAGCTCGCTGGTGAGACCGCGCAGTCGCTCGTGCCCGAGCACCGGCAGCCCGGCGTGCTCGGGCGCACCGAGGCGGTGCACGTCGACGCCTCCGGTCGCGCCCGGCGGGATGCTGCCGTCGTCCGGGGTCAGGGTGACGACGCGCACCTGGTCACCCGCCGCCTGCTGGCGCCGGGCCAGCTCGGCCACATGGATCTCGATCCCGCCGAGGGTCGGCGCGTAGGTGTCGGTGACGTGCCAGACCCTCATCGGGCCGCCACCACCGATCGCCTCGTCGGGACGCTCCGGCGCCGGGCGAGCACCCAGCCCGCCCACCACAGTCCGCCGACCGGAATCTCGAGGGCGAAGGTCAGCAGGCGGTAGCAGAGCACGCCCGCCACGACGCCGACCGGGTCGCCGCCCGAGGCCACCAGCACCGCCGTGAGCCCGACCTCGACCGGGCCGGCTCCACCGGGCGTGAGCGCAGCCAGGGTCAGCACCCGTTCGACCGCGAACCCGGCAGCCAGTCCCAGCAGCGGCACCCCCGCACCGGTGACGTGCAGGCAGCCCGCGAGCAGCAGCAGCAGCAGCGTGGTGTAACCGGCCATGCCCCCGCTCAGGCCGGCCCACTGCTCGCGGGCGGTGGCTGCCGCCGTCCGCCGGGTCGCGAGGACGGCGCCTCCCCAGCCGGCCGGCACGCGCGGCCAACGTCGGAAGAGACGCTCACTCAAGACGTCGAGCCAGGTCGCGACCACGCGTGCGCAGCGGTCGGAGAGCAGCAGCAGGGCGCTCACCACGAACAGCGCTCCCGCGACACCGGCCACGAGCCCGATGCCCGGCAGCACCAGGCCGGCTCGGGTGACCAGGGCGGCCGCGGCACTGGCCACGGCGAGCTTGGCCAGGACGTCCCAGACGTTGGTCACCAAGGTGTACGAGGCGACCTCGCGAGGGCCGAAGCCCCAGGTGCGGGCCATCCGGGTGTTGAGGGCGATGCCGGCGGCGCCACCGAGAGGCAGCACGTTGGCCACGAAGCTGCCGGTGAGGCTGAGCGTGGCCGCCCGTCGGTGGCTGAGCCCCGGCATGGCCGCGGTGAGCGTGACGGTGTGCGTGGCCAGCCCGGCCGCCCACAGCAGCACCAGTCCGACGATCCAGGGCGCGGGCACCGCGGTGAGCACGGTCGCGACGTTCCCCCACGGCACGCCGACGAGCCGGGGCACCGCCAGGGCGACAGCAGTGGTCGTGGCCCCGACCAGCAGCAGACGGCGGAGGACCGACGGGGGGATCCGATTCATGACTCGACGGTGCTCCTTCGATCCTGCCGCCCACCTGACCGTGCGAGGGACGGAAGGGTGTCGGTCAGGTGGGCTGCAGGTCCGTACGGGAGGATGACGCACCGTGAGCATCGGAATCGGCGCAGCGGCCCTACTCGGCGTGGTGGAGGGGATCACCGAGTTCCTCCCCGTCTCGTCGACCGCCCACCTCAAGATCACCGAGTCCCTGCTCGGACTCCAGACCGACGACACCTCCGTGGTGGCGTTCACGGCTGTGATCCAGGTCGGGGCGATCGCGGCCGTGCTCGTGTACTTCTTCGGCGACATCGTGCGCATCGTCGGCGCCTGGTTCCGGGGTCTGACCAATGCCGAGGCCCGCACCGACCACGACTACCGCTTCGCGTGGTGGGTCATCATCGCCACCATCCCCATCGTGATCGTCGGACTGGCGGCCAAGCCGCTGATCGAGGGTCCGCTCGCGGGTCTGTGGGTCGTGGTGGCCTCCCTGGTGGTGGGCAGCGGCTTCATGTGGTGGGCCGAGCGTCGCGGGTCGCACACGCGCCCCGAGGGCGAGGTCACCTTCGCGGACTCCTTCGTCGTCGGCGTCAGCCAGATCCTGGCGCTGCTGTTCCCGGGCTTCTCCCGCTCCGGCGCCAGCATCTCCACCGGACTCCTGCGCGGGCTCGACCGCGTCGCCGCGACCCGGCTGTCGTTCTTCCTCTCGATCCCGGCGCTGACCGGTGCCGGGCTCTACGAGCTCAAGGACGCCGTGGGTGGCAGCATCGGGGTCGCCCCGGTGCTGGTCGGCACGGCGGTGTCGTTCGTCGTGGCCTACGTGGCGATCGCCTGGCTGCTGCGCTTCGTCAGCCGCCACGACTTCACCAGCTTCATCCTCTACCGCCTGGCGCTCGCCGTCGTCGTGACCGGCCTCCTGGTCACCCACAGCGTCAGCCCCTGAATCCGCGAGGGGTCGCGCATCGTCCCCCGAGGGGTCAGGAATCGCGCCTCGAGGGGTCGAGAACTGCCACCGCGAACACCACCAGCGCCGCCACCTGCGCCGTGACGAGGACGACGACCAGCACGCCGCGGTGACCGAGCAGCGCGCCGGCCACACCCCCGCCGACGAAGGCGGCCGTGCCCTGGACGGCCGCGAACCAGCCGTAGGCGGCGCCGAGCCGGTCGCTCGGGGCGACGTCGGCCACGAAGGCCTTGACGACCGAGTCCTGCAGCCCGGTCGCCGCGCCCCACGACGCCAATCCGACCCCCACCGTGGCGAGCGTCAACGGGAGCGCGGCACCGAGCAGCAGCACCGGCACCCCGGCCACGATGACGGGCACCCCCAGCAGCACCGCGGCGCCCACCCGGTCGTAGGCCCACCCGGCGCCGAGCGCCGCCACCGCCTCGACCACCATCGCCCCGGCGTACGCCACGGGTACGACCGCCGCGGAGAGCACGCCGCCACGCACCACGACCACCGAGAGCACGCCGAACGTCATGAGGCCCACCGTGCTCAGGGCGGCGCCCGCGGCGAGCACCCAGAACCGCCGCGGCAACCGGGCCGTCGGGGAGCGATCCGCTCGGCGAGAGGGCGGTCGCCCCTCGATCGGCGCACGCCGTCGCAACCTCGTCAGCAGGGCCATCGACACCGCACCCGGCACCGCGAGCAACGCGAGTCCGGCCCACAAGCGGTGCCCGGCCACGAGCGCGACACCGGCCACAAGGAGCGGTCCGGCGAAGGCGCCCACCTGGTCCAGCGCCTTGTGCACCGCGAAGCCACGCCCGCGGCCGACGTCCTTCGCGATGCCGGCCAGCAGCGCCGACTTCGACGGCGAGCGCACCGCCTTGCCGGTGCGCTCGGCCAGCACCAGGGCGCACGCGACCGCGAGCCCGGCCGCGCCCAGGAAGGGGGTGAGGGCCAGGAGCGGCACGCTCACCGCGGTGAGTCCGTAGCCCGCTGTGGCATAGCGCCAGTGCCGACCGCTGCGATCTGCAGCCGGCCCGACGGCGAGCCGCAGGAGCAGCGCGACGCCCTCACCGGCACCGGTCACCAACCCGACCACCAGCGCGCTGGCCCCCAGCGAGACCAGGAACGGGCCGGTCACCGAGCGCATGCCCTCGTAGACCATGTCGGCCGCCAGCGACACCACGCCGAACGCGACGACGGTGCGCCACGGCGTCCAGGTGCCGGCCGCGCCCGGTGAGCTCACGAGCGGCCGATGACGAAGGGCGTCGTGCCGCCCACGGTGTGCAGCCCGAGGCGCTCCAGGATGGGCCGCGAGTCGGGTGACGCGTCGACCTGCAGGTAGTCGTACCCCAGCCGGACGGCGAGCCGCGCGCGCTCGGCGACCAGCGCCCGGTAGACGCCTCGGCCCCGATGCCCGGCCAGCGTGCTACCGCCCCACAGTCCGGCCACGCTCGTGCCGGACAGCGGCGCCAGCCACGCAGCACTCACCACTCGCCCGGCGTGCTCGACGACGAACACACGCACCGGGTCGACCGCGCCGAGCCGCGACTCCAGGTCGTCGGCCAGCCAACCCCAGTCCTCGCCCCACACCTCGCCCTCCATCGCGGCGATCGCGTCGAGGTCGGCCCGCGCGCTCACCTCGCGCAGCGTGTAGCCCGGGGGCAGCGCCGGCTCACGCGCGATCGCGGCGGACGCCCCCATCACGATCGCCTCCGGCTCCTCGGGCACCGCGCCCGCCTCGAGCAGCAGCGGTCGCAACGCGGCCGGGTCGTGGTCGAACGTCTTCCACTCGAACCAGCGCTCGTGCGCCGCGAAGAAGGCCACGGTGCGATCGACCAGGGCGGCGAGCTCGGCCTCGTCCAGCTGCGAGGCCGAGCCGGTGAGTATGGCGAAGCCTGACCGCTGGGTCAGCGCCCGCGTCAGCGGACCGTCCTGTTCACCGGTCCATCCGGGTGGCAGCCTGTGGGCGAACGATCCGCGCACCTCGTCGTCGTACACGCTCAGCAGGTCGGTCTCGCTCACGGCACGAGCATTCCACGCCCCACGGAGCCTCCGGCCCTACCCTCACCCCATGTCGAGACGCACGGCGACCTTCGTGTTGCTCGGGGCTGCCGTACTGGTGCTAGGCCTGTGGCTCGCGGTGCACAACCCCACGGTCGAGGTCGCCGCGCGCGACTTCGGAGGGGTCCATGCGGGCCAGTGCCTGGCGCCGTACGACACTGTGTTCAACGGGCAGAGCAGCTTTCCCGGCGGTGAGCACCGGGAGGCGTACACCGCGGCACTGCGCAGTGCGTGTGCCATCGATGCCCACGTGCGTGTCGGACTGGCTGGCGGGTGCGCGGTGATCGGCGTCCTGCTGCTGACGGGCAGCCTGGTCCGCCGACGAGCCAAGTGACAACGAACCACGCAGCCGTCGAGCAGCGACTCAGCGCTTCGCGCTGTCTCGCTGCTCGACCACCGGAGACGACATCACGCGTCGAGCTGCCGTACCCATCGGCGCCACTCCTGCTGGGGCGCGTACCCCGCAGCGCGCCACAATGCCGCGCCCTCGTCGTTACCCTCCAGCACCATCGCGCAGCCGCGCTCGGCACCGAGGCGCGCCAGCCGCCGCTCGGCTTCCCCCAACAACCGTCGGGCCACGCCGCGTCGCCGTGCGGAGGGATGCACCGCGAGCCGGTAGAGGTTCGCCCGCCAGCCGTCCCATCCGGCAATGACCGAGCCGACGACTGTCCCTCCGAGTTCAGCCACGATGACGGCGTCGGGATCGCGCGCCATCAACTGCTCCACGAGCTCGCGGCGGTCATCAGGGCGTGCAGCGTTCTCCCCGGCCACCTCCCACAACGCCATCAGTTCGGGTACGTCGTCCGCGCTCGCCGTCCGGATCGTCAGCTCGCTCATAGTGCTGCCCCTGCTCACTGCTCGCCGAGCATCGCCTTCATCTGCTCGATCTCGGCGGTCTGACTGGTGACGATGCTCTGAGCGAGCTCGAGCACCTCGGGGTTCTTGCCGTCGTCGATCTCGGTCTCGGCGCTGTCGACGGCACCGGTGTGGTGCTCGATCATCATCTGCAGCCAGAGGCGCTCGAAGTCGGCGTCGGAGGACTGCTCCAGCTCGCTCATCTGGTCGCCGCTCATCATGCCGGCCATCTGGTCTCCGTCCATCCCCTCCATGCCCTCCATGTCGTCCATGCCGGAGGCGCCGTGGGCGTGGTCGAGGGAGGTGGCGGGCACCGCCTTGCCCCAGCCCTCGAGCCAGTCGCTCATCTGCTCGACCTCGGGCACCTGGGCGTCGCGGATCGAGTCCATCAGCGCGCGCACCTTCGGCGAGACCTGCCGCCCCTGAGCCATCGTGACCATCTGCACGGCCTGGGCGTGGTGCGGGATCATCCCGGTGAGGAAGTCGACGTCGGCCTGGTCGTAGACCGACCCGTCGGTGGCCGTCGAGACGGCGGCGGGGTCGGACGACGCGTCGTTGCCGCAGCCGACCAACCCGGCCCCGAGCGCCACGACGAGAGCAGTGGCGACCGCCCCGCGACGTCGCCGCCTCATCGATGACCCGCCACGTCGTGCGGACGGTAGGGCGCCTCGAGCCGGGCGCACTGCTCGTCGCTCAGCTCGACGTCGAGCGCGGCGACGGCGTCGTGCAGCTGGGCGATCTTCGTGACGCCCACGATGGGGGCGGTCACGACCGGCTGACGCAGCACCCACGCGAGCGCCACCTGCGCGGCGGGGACATCGAATTGCCCAGCGATCTCGTGCACGGCGCCCACGATGTCGGCGTCCTCGTCGCGATAGAGCGTCTTGCCGAACTCGTCGGTCTCCGTGCGGCTGGTCTCGGCGCCCCACGGCCGGGTCAGCCGGCCGCGCGCGAGCGGGCTCCACGGGATGACGCCGACGCCGGTGTGCGCGCAGAGGGGCAGCATCTCGCGCTCCTCCTCGCGGTAGAGGAGGTTGTAGTGGTCCTGCATCGACACGAAAGGCGTCCAACCGCCCAACTCGGCGGCGTGCTGCATCATGGCGAACTGCCACGCCCACATCGACGACGCGCCGAGGTAGCGCACCTTGCCGGCACGCACGAGGTCGTGCAGCGCCTCCATCGTCTCCTCGACCGGCACGGACGGATCGAAGCGGTGGATCTGGTAGAGGTCGATGTAGTCGGTGCCGAGCCGCCGCAGCGACTGCTCGACCTCGTGCAGGATCGCCTTGCGCGAGAGACCGGCCCCATAGGGCCCCGGGCGCATCCGGCCGTGCACCTTGGTCGCCACGACGACGTCCTCGCGGGCGGCGTGCTTCCACAGCGAGCGGCCGGTGAACTCCTCGCTCGACCCGCCGGAGTACACGTTGGCGGTGTCGAAGAAGGTGATGCCCGCCTCGAGTGCGGTGCGCACCACCTCCTCGGCGAACGCCTCGTCCTTCACCCACGGGTGGCCGCCGCGAGCCGGGTCGCCCCAGCTCATGGCGCCGATCACGAGCCGCGACACGGTCAGTCCGGTGTTCCCGAGGGTCGTGTACTCCACGTGAGGCTCCTGCCGAGAGAGGGGATGTCCTATTGCTCGCCAGCGTAGAACCGCAGGTGCGAGGCCGCGGCCGCCGGCCACGTGTAGCGCTGCGCCAGCGCCTGCCCGGTATCGACGGGCGGCGGTGCCTCGATCACCCGCGCGAGTGCCTCGGCGAAGGACGACGGCCCGTCGCCGTAGGCGACCGCCTCGCCCAACACCTCCCGCAGCACCGGCAGATCGCGCGCGACCACCGGGGTGCCCGCGGCCAATGCCTCGAGTGCGGCGAGCCCGAAGCCCTCCTTGGTGGAGAGGAACGGCAGCGCGGCGGCCTGCGCCAGCAGCGACGGCAAGTCGTCGTCCGGCACCGGCCCGAGCACCAGCGGCTCGACGCCGAGCTCGACCGCACGCCGCTCGAACTCGGCGCGGTAGTCGCGGTAGTCGAAGAGGGTCTCTCCCCCACCGAACACCAGTCGGACGTCGGCCAGGGTGGGGCGCGAGCGGCGCACGAGCGCCATCGCCTCGAGCAGGTCGAGGCTGCCCTTGCGGGGCTCGATGCCCCCCAGGGCCAGCACGTAGCGACCCAGTTGCGCCCGCCACAGCGCGCGGCCGTCGTCGTCGGTTGCCCCGGCCGCGAACCGCTCGGCGGCCACGCCGTTCGGGATCACCGTGGCGGGCCGCCCGTACTCCGCCTGCACCTCCGCAGCCACCGCGGCAGAGACGCACACCAGCGCATCGGGCCGCCGGACGGCGCGCTCGTGGCACGCGACCAACTCCGGCGTGGTAAAGGTGTCGAGGTGGTGCACGGTGCGCACGAACGGAGCGAGCTCGAGCACCGCGTTGGCCGAGATGCAGTCCTGGGCGTGCACCACGTCGTAGCCCTCCACGTGCGGCGCCAGGGCCCCGCGCAGCAGGTCGATGGAGCGCAGGATGCGCGCACCCACGTCGTCGTCGGGATCCTCGAACGCAACCGCGTGCACGTGCACCCGGGGGTCGACGGACCGGAAGAACGTGGTGTCGCCACCGCGGCCCAGGGTCCACACGTGCACCTCCTCGCCGAGGTCGGCCAGCGCCTCGGCGAGGTGGAGGGTGTGCACGACCCCGCCACGAGGTCGGGTGGAGTAGGTGAGCAGCGCGATCCGCACGTCAGCCGCCGGAGCGTGCGGACTGGTCGATGCCCCGGCCGAGATCCCGGTCGCCGCACTGGCTGTAGGCGCTGGGCGCGAGCTCGGCGAGGTGGTGCAGGATCCGTCGCGAGCGCGCGACCTCGGCCTCGACGTCGAGCTCGGCCACGGCCAGTCCGCCCTTCGACGTGGTGCGCGCCAGGATCTCTCCGCCCGGCCCGACCACCTTCGCCTGGCCGAGGAACCGCAGGCCGCCCATCACGCCCGTCTGGTTCGACGAGACCCACACCACCTGGTTCTCCGCGGCGCGGGACTGGTCGTAGAGGTCGAAGAGTCGCGACTGCCGGTCCTGGGGCAGCCGGGAGGCGCGGTCGGTGATCGACGCGGGCCAGGCGGAGAGACAGGCGAGCGTCGTGGCGCCGTCCAGAGCGAGGCTGCGGGCGGCCTCGGGGAAGGTCTTGTCGTAGTCGATGAGCATGCCCAGCCGCCCCACCGGGGTGTCGAACGCGGTGAAGCGGGTGCCGGCGGCGTAGGCCAACGACTCCCCCGCGGGCTGGTGCACCTTGCGGTGCCGGCCGAGCACGCCGTCGCCGCTCACGCACACCGCGGAGTTGTAGAGCAGCGCCTGGCCGGCCTCGACGACCTCCTCGGCGTAGCCGAGACATACCACCATCGGGCCGGCCATCGCCGAGACCCGGCGGATCTCGAAGGAGTTCTCGGTCAGCCCCGGCGGTAGCGCCATCGGGTCGGGGCGTGCCAGGTCGGAGAGGTAGCCGCCGAGCGTGGCATCCGGCAGCACCAGCAGCCCGACGCCGGCCCGGCGGGCGTCGCCGATGATGCCCTCGAGCTTGTCGATCGCCCGGCTGAGGTCGCGACCGAAGTGCGCCGCGACGGCCCCGATGCGCAGTTGCCCCACGCGCGGACCCTAGCCCGCCACCGCGACGTCCATCACCGACATGCCGGCCCGCGCGGACGACCGACGCGGCCGCACCCGGGCCACGGCGCGCCCCGCCACGTGCTCGGCGTCGGTGGCGATGCCGAGGAACCGCCCGGAGCCCCACGTGTGCAGCCAGGGCAGACCGAGGAAGTAGAGACCGGGAACCTCGGTGACGCCGCGGGTGTGGGTCGGGCGGCCGGTGCCGTCGAAGACGCCGACCTGCACCCAGCGGTAGTCGGGCCGGTAGCCGATCGCCCACACGACGCTGGTGACGCCAGCAGCGCGCAGGTCGAGGGAGGCGGGCTCGGTCTCGGGTTCCCACACGGGCTCGTAGCGCGAGGCGGGCGGTGCGTCGATGCCGCGGGACTCGATGTAGCGGTCGATGTCGCCGCAGATGGAGTTGTAGACCGAGTCGGCGCGTTCCAGCGCCTCGCGCATCGTGGGCTGGAACCGCACCAGCGAGCCACCGGGCGACTCGAGGGAGTCGAGCAGGCCGTAGAGGCGCATGCCCTCGGCCGCGAAGGCGCGCAGGTCGATGTCGCGACCACCGTCGCGGCCGGTGACGTAGTGGTTGGTCTTCTCCCGCGCCGCGAGGCCGCCCGGGTACTGCGCGACGGCGGTGTCGTAGAGACCCATGTCGGCCAGCCAGGTCATGGCGTCGCGGCCACGGTAGGTGCGCGCCACCCGGGGCGCGTCACCGAGTGCGAGGTGCACGCGTCGGCCGGCGAGGTGGAGATCCTCGGCGATCTGCGCGCCGGACTGGCCGGTACCTACCACGAGCACCTCGCCTTCGGGCAGGCTGTGCGGGTTCTTGTAGTCGGCGGAGTGGATCTGGGCGATCGACGGGTCGAGCCCCGGAGCCCACGGCGGCACGATCGGCACGTGGTAGCCGCCGGTCGCCACGACCACCTGTCCCGCGTGCCAGGTGAGGTCGCCGTCCGGGCCTTGGGTCGTGAGGGTGAACCCGCCGTCCTCGGTCTGGGTCAGCGCGGTGACGCGGGTGTGCTCGAGCAGGGGCGGTCCGAAGGACGGCGCGTACCCGGCCAGCCAGGCCACCACCTCGTCGCGCGTCATGAAGCCGTCGGGGTCGGGGCCGTCGTAGGCGTACCCGGGCAGCCGGCAATGCCAGTTGGGCGTCACCAGCGTGAAGGCGTCCCAGCGGGTGTCGGCCCACTCGTGCGCTGCCGTGCTCGCCTCGATGACGACGTGGTCGACGCCGTCGCGGGTGAGATACCAACTGGTCGCCAGTCCGGCCTGGCCGCCACCGACGATCGCGACATCGACGTGCTTCGGGCGTGATTCCGGGGAGATCTGGGTCATGACTGCTCCTGCGGGAGAGGGGGCCACATGCGTACGACCTCGACGAGGTCGTCGGGTCGATGTGAGGAGGCCGAGCGGCGGATCTGCTCGGCGCTGGCGGTGGCCGAGGTGCACGCGAACCCGAACCTCGCGCGCACCCGCTCACTCGCGAGATCGAGCGCGTGGGTCGACCGGACCGTGAAGTCGACGACGGAGTACCGGGCGCCGACCTCGAGGTGGTCGTGCATCACCAGCGAGGGCGAGTAGCACTCCTCGATCCGGCCGTCGGGCCAGCGCACGGTCACGGTCATCTCAGGCATAGCTGCCCTCGCTCACATGCGTCGGGTAGAGGTCCGGACGGCGGTCGCCCAGGTGGAACATCGAGCGTCGCGCCGTCTCGAGCGCCGCCGACACGTCGAGCTGTGCCACGGCCACACCCGACCGTGGACCGGTGGAGGCGAGCACGTCGCCGCCCGGGCCGACGACCTTCGCCGACGCAACGAACCGCAGCGAGCCGAAGGTGCCCGACTGGTTCGAGGCCAGCCACACGACCTGGTTCTCCAGCGCACGGGCGGCGTCGAAGATGTCGAACCGCTTGGTCCAACGGTCCTCGGCGAGGTCGCCGGCGGTGGCGGTGCGCGACGCGGGCCAGGCCGAGATGCACGCGATCGTCTCGGCCCCGTCGAGCGCGAGCGCGCGGGCCGCTTCGGGAAAGGCCTTGTCGTAGCAGATCAGCATGCCGAGCCGGCCGGCCGGAGTGTCGAAGGCCCGCAGAGTCTCGCCGGGCGCGTAGTAGAGGCTCTCGCCCAGCGGCTGGTGGATCTTGCGGTAGACCCCGTGCACCCCATCGCCGGAGACGACGGCCGCGGAGTTGTACCGCTCCCCCAGATCGCCCTCACAGAACCCGACCACGACCGTCATCTCTCGGGCGATCTCGGCGACCCGGCGCAGCTCGGGGCCGTCGACGTCCATGACCGGCGGCACGGAGTCCGGCCGCTCGTCGTGGGCGCCGTCGCGGCCGGCGCCGAGCACCGAGAGGTACCCGCCGAGTGCCGCCTCCGGCAGGGCGAGCAGCCGGACGCCGCGCGCCCGGGCGTCGTCCACGATCTCGGCGATGCGGGCCAGGTTGGCCTCGACGTCGCGGCCGAAGCTCTCGGCGACGGCGGCGACCCCCGCGGTGTGCTTGCTCATGCCGCTCCCATCCCGGTGACGCCGGCCGCGACCGACTCCGTGACCACGCCGTCGGGCCAGCGCAGACCCACGCCAGAGCCGGCGGCGAGCTCGCCGCAGACGCGCGAGGTCACGGTGTCGGGGAGCGCCGCGGTGTCGCGCGGCGTGTCCTCGGCGGTGATCATCGCGAACCCCGGGAAGCAGGTGAGCCAGTCGCCGGTGCTGGCGTCGTGCGGCTGTGGGATCGCCGCGACGTCGAGCACGGCGCGGCAGCCGCTGGCCTCGGCGAGCATGCCGGTGGTGCCCACCAGTCCGCTCATCGAGACGTCCTTGGCCGCCGTCGGCGCCAGGGTCGGGACGACGTCGAGCAGCGCGCGCAGCTCGGCAGGCGTGCGGTGCGAGGAGGAGTCCCACTGCCGGCCGGTGTAACCGGGCCGCCAGGAGCCGCCGAGGTCGGCCGTGACCCGCAGCCGGTGCCCGACGCGACCACCGCCGCCCGGCACCGGGGCGGGCAGGCCGGCGTGGGTACGGCCGAGCGCGGTCACCGAGAGGGCACCGGGCACACCGAGCTGGGTGTGGCCGCCGAGCACGGGCACGCCCCAGGCGGCCGCGGCGTCGGCGAGCCCGCGCAGGACGCGCCGAGCGAAGGAGGCGTCGCGGGCGCCGACGGCGTCGAGGAGCCCGACCGGCACGGCACCCATCGCGGCAAGGTCGTTGAGGTTGACCAGCACCGAGCACCAGCCGGCCCACTCAGGGTCGCGCTCGACCATCGCGGGCAGGATCGCGTCGCACGCGGCGACCAGGTCGGTGCCGGGCACCGGCGCGCCGTCGTCGCCGACGAAGCCCGGCCCACCACCGCCCATGGGGGCCGAGGTCAGCTCTCCGAGCAGCCCACCCAGGGCGGTCTTGGTGCTCTCGACGAGTCGCTGCACGCGGCGCACGGGCCACTCGGCCCGCACGTGGGGCTGCCCGTGCAGATCGAGGGTCTCACCCACGACCCAGCCCAGGCGGCGGAACAACACGGCGTTCGGCTCCTGCACGCACGCGTCGAAGCGCAGCGCGCCCAGGCTCTCGGCGGTGGCGCAGGCCGCGCGCACCAGCGCGGCGCCGACGCCGAGGTGCAGCCGCGCCTCGCGGGCGACGACCAGCCGCGAGCCGGTCCACCAGCCGAGGTCACGCCCCCCGGCCGCGGGATGCGTGGTCGGGTGCAGCCGCACGCCGCCGAGCACCTCGCCGCCCGGGGCGCGAGCGACGAGCACGCGGGTGCGCGGGTCGTCGTCCACGTCGTCGGCGTCGTCTGCTGCGAAGAGACCCTGCTCGTGCACGAACACCTCGCGCCGCAGCCGGCGATAGGCGGTGAGATCGCCGAGCGACTCGGCCGGGACGACGACGTAGGCCTCGGCATCGACGTGGGCGGTGAAGCGGGGTGCTCCGGTGAGCACCACTTCGTGGGCCAACAGCTCGCTCATGCCGACACCTCGCACGCGCGGGTGGTACCCAGTTCCTCTTCGGCCGAGCCCAGGGCGGAGCACGCGCCGCACGCGGCACACCCGGCGGCCTGGTCGGCGCCGGTCATGCCGGCTCGGCGCAGGGCGGCCGCCACGCGCCGGGTGACGTCGTAGGTGACCTCGTGCGGAGGTGGCGTGGTGCCGTCGACCTCGACGGCCAGGGTGCCCGCGATGGGGCGGAACGGCACCACGAAGGGGTAGACCCCCATCTCGATCAGTTCCTCGGCACCGGCGACGAGCTCGTCGGGATCCTCGCCGAGGCCGACGATGAGGTAGGTCGAGACCTGGTTCCAGCCGAAGACGCGCACCGCCTCGGCCCAGGCAGCGCGATATTCCGCCATCGGCACGCTGCCCTTGCCGGGCATCACCCGGCGGCGCACGTCGTCGTCCAGAGACTCGACGTGGATGCCGAGGGAGCGGGCCCCCGCCTCGTAGAGGTCGGTGATGGTGCGCAGATCCCCCGGAGGCTCGCATTGCACCTGGATCGGCAGGTCGGGCACGGCCTCGCGCACCGCGCGCACACACCGGGCCAGGTGGGTGGCCCCGCGGTCGCGGCCGTTGCTGGTGCCCGTGGTCATCACCATCTGCGTGACGCCGTCGAGCTCCACGGCGGCCTTCGCGACCTCGGCGAGCTGCGCCGGACTCTTGACCGCCACGGTGGCGTCGTTGCGCAGCGACTCCTCGATCGCGCAGAAGCGGCAGCGCTGCGCCTCCTCGTAGCGCACACAGGTCTGTACGACGGTGGTGGCCAGCACCCTCTCGGAGTGCAGGCGCGCGATCTTCTCGTAGGGCACGCCGTCGTCGGTGGCGAGGTCGTAGAAACGAGGTCGGGCGACGGCCTCGACCCCGAGGCCGGTGTCGGCACCGTCGAGGAGCAGCCGACCCGAGCGCACCGAGTAGGGACTGCGGGGGTTCAGCGGGACGGCCGCGCCGACCCCCTCGAGCAGCACGTGGCCGTCGTCGCTCGGGCCGGCGCCGGCGCGGCGAGCCACGGGGGCGTCGAGCAGCCGGATGCCCTGGATCGCGACGTCGACGCGGGTCGAGGCGACGCGGCGGGCGTCCGCTCCTCTTCGGGGCGCGGAGGGGGTCGGGGCAGTCATGGTCGCGGCCGCCCGCTCAGAGGTTGTAGGTGCTGTTGATGATGGCGCCCTTGCGGGCGTAGTGGATGACGGCGTCCTGTACGTCGAGCGGGTGCGCCGGGATGACGCCCTCGATGAGATCCTCCTCGCGGCAGCCGTGCAGCGCCATGCCGAAGCGGCAGCAGAACACGGTGCCACCCTCGCCGATGAAGGTCTTGATCGAGTCGTTCATGTTCTGGTTGCCCGGGAACGCGACGTCGCCGGTGGTCGGGAAGCCGCGGGTGTCCATGCACGCCAGGGCGCCCGGGCCGTAGAAGTAGATGGCCGACTCGTACCCCTTGCGCAGGGCGCGCGTGGCCTGGAGCACCGCCACGAAGCTCACCGAGGACTCGTGCGGGATGCCGTGCACGAGCGTGAAGTAGGACTCGCCGCCTTCGGCCTGGTAGTCGGGGAAGATCTTGGTGCTGCCGTAGAGGTTGGTGCCCGGGGCCTGCGAGGGGTGGGGGATCTCGGCCACCGACTTCTCGATGTTGGCCATGATCTCGTCGTCGAACGTCGGCATCGCTGCTGCTCCTTGAGCTGGGTGGGAGGGGACGGTGCTGTCGGGTGGTGCTGGTCTTGCTCGGTGGGTGTTGCTCTTCGGCGGCCTCAGTCGTAGAGGGCCGCGAAGTTCTGGTGGAAGAAGGCGTCGGCGAGGGCGCCGTCGCCGGTGGCCGCTCTGAGGCGGTGGTACTCGCCCTCGACGTCGCCCCAGGGCATGTCGGTGGCGAAGAGGATGCGGTCGTGACCGACACCGCGGCGCTCGATCTCGGCGATGAGCCAGGAGGGCGCGAAGCCGATCGACCACGAGGTGTCGGTGTAGACCTGCTTGCCGGCCTCGATCCAGTCGAAGAGTCGGCCGCCGATGAGCTTGAGGTGGCCGCTCATGCCGCCGCCGAGGTGCACCAGGTGGATCTTCGTGTCGTCGCCGTACCTCTCCACCAGGGTGCCGATCTGGTCGACGTCGCTGGCCGCGCCCGGGCTGGTGTGCACGTGCACCACGAGGTCGCGCTCGGCCGCGGTGGTGAAGATGCGGTGCAGCTCCTCGGCACAGTCGGGGTCGGTCGGGCTGCCGCCGAGCAGGAAGCTGGTCTTGAGCGCACGGACGCCGTCCTCGCCGGCCAGCGCGAGCGCGGCATCGTTGCGCTCGCGGTCGCTGGCCTTGGGGCTGACCCAGAGGCCGCAGCGGACCCGGTCGTCGGCCTGTGCGGCCTCGATGGCCAGGGGGTTGAGGTCGAAGGCCGCATCGGGGATCGGCACGCCGTAGTTCGGGAGCACCAGGGTGCGGTCGATGCCCTCGGCGTCGAGTGCTGCGACGAACTCGGCCACGGTGGCGCGCGCCGTCGTGTCGGGGCTGACCGGCGGGCCTCCGTAGAAGCCGAAGGCCGGCAGCACACCGATGTGGCGGTGGGCGTCGTAGACCGGTGCGGGCATGTCTCAACGCTCCGGCCCCGACGTTTCAGATTGGTTTCCGATGGAAGACGTTGTGCGCTCCGGCTCGTCACGTCTGCGTTGCGCGCGGCGTCGTTGTGTAACCCCACGGCGCCGCTGCCGCGTGACCTGAGTAACTATCTCTTGCCCTTTTTGATTGTGCGCAATACAAAAGAGACGTGGATGCACTACGGCTCGACCGACAGCTCTGCTTCGCGTTGTACGCCGCGTCGCGGGCCATGACGGCTGCCTATCGACCGCTCCTCGCCGAGCTCGGGCTCACCTACCCGCAGTACCTGGTGATGCTCGCGCTGTGGGAGGACGCCGCCGAGCACGGCGAACGATCGACCGTGAGCGTGGGGCACCTCTCGAGCCGGCTGCACCTCGACTCGGGCACGCTGTCGCCGCTGCTCAAGCGGCTCACGCTCGCGGGCCTCGTCGACCGTCGTCGCTCGACGGACGACGAGCGCTCGGTGCTCGTCTCGCTCACGCCGGCCGGGGCGGCACTGCGGGCCGAGGCCGAGTGCGTGCCGACCCGGCTCGCAGAGCGCTTCTCGGTCGACGGCCTCGACGTCGAGCAGCTGCGCGACTCCATCCTGGCCGTCACCGAGGCGTTGCACGCCGCCGACGGTTCCACTGCCTGATCATCCGACCACGACGAAAGGAACATCCCATGAAGACGCTCTACACTGCCGAGGCCCTCGCCACCGGAGACGGCCGCAACGGCCACGGCGCCACCACCGACGCCAAGGTCGATGTCGACCTGGCGACCCCGAAGGAGATGGGCGGATCGGGCGAGGGCACCAACCCCGAGCAGCTCTTCGCCGTCGGCTACGCCGCCTGCTTCCACGGCGCCCTGCGCCTCGTGGCGAAGGACGCCGGCGTCGACACCACCGACTCCACCGTCGGGGCGCGGGTCTCGATCGGCCCGAACGACGAGGGTGGTTTCGGACTGGCCGTCGAGCTCGAGGTCACCCTCCCCCACGTCGACCACGATGCTGCCGTCGCCGTGACCGAGAAGGCGCACCAGGTGTGCCCCTACTCCAACGCGACTCGCGGCAACATCGAGGTCACCCTCTCCGTCACCGACGACTGAGCGCCACTTCCTCTGCCCCGCTGGGGTCGCGGGGCAGAGCCGCACCCCCATCGTGGCCGCTCGGGTCGGCGTCCTCACCGGTGCCGACGTGAACCGAGCCCTGATCGCTGTCCCGAGCGTGCGGCCCGATGCCCGGCCCCAGGAGCGGTTGGCCGAGGACTCGCGCCGACTCAACCGCCGCGCACGGTGAGCGTGGCCAGCGCCTGGAGCCCGGCCGCGTCGGCCCGCACCGTGGCGGGCGAGTGCGGCGCCCAGCCGTGCAGCGGCTGCTGCCACTCCTGGGGCACGCTACTGGCACCCCAGCGGGCGCCGAGCAGCGCGCCCGCGATGGCCGCCACGGTGTCGGTGTCGTGCCCGATGCCGATCGCCGTGGCGAGCGCGTCTTGCAGATGACGGCAGGGCAGATCGCCGGGCACCGGAGTGTGCACGATAGCCGACCAGGCAGCCTGGAGAGCGCCGACGACCCAGGCGTTCTGGGTGAACCTCGACGGCGGCGAGGTCTCGGCCTCGGCCAGCACGGCCGACCAGTCGTGTGTGGTGTCTCCGAGCGAGGGCAGCACGTCGTCCGCGGTCGGGAACTCTGCGTGCACCACCGCATGCCGGATCATCAGGCTCCACAGCGCGGCACCCTCGCCGGCCATCGGGTCGAAGTGCGTCAGAGCGCTGATCGCCGTCGCGGCCTCGACCAGCGCCGCGGGGTCGCCGAGGTACGCGAGCGCCACCGGGGCGGTGCGCATGAGCGATCCGTTGCCCGCCGAGCGACCGCTGCTCTCGTGGACGGCGCGCGCGGCCGCCGCCATCTGCGCCGCGGTCGCGTCGCGGCCGGCGTGGCGCAGCACCGCCGCGGTCTGCATCCCGACATCGGCCGGACCGGGCGCGAACCACGCGGCAAAGCCTTCGGCGATCGAGTCGAGTGCCTCGACGCTGCGCAGGTCGGCACCGGTGGCGGCGACGTGCGCGATGGCCATCGCCTGAGCCGTGTCGTCGGTCCACTCCCCCGGCGCGAAGCCACCGAGTCCGCCGCCGATCATCGCCGGCCACCCCGGGTAGGGCGCGCTCTCGAACTCGTACCCCGCGCCCAGCGCGTCGCCCACCGCGGAGGCCAGCAGCACTCCGCACGCGCGGTCCAACTGTGCCGTCGTCAGCTCCATGTCCCCGGTTCCCCTTCTCCTGCGCACGCCAGTCCACCGTCGGCCAGAGGACGCAAGCACATCGGTCGGCTGCGTGTGCAGTGATCACCCTGCCAGCACGGTGTCGGCCGGTCGGCGTACTCGTTCGACACGGCGCTCGCTCCACGATGCTCTGCTGCTCTCGGCGCTGCCGTCGCGCGCGCCCGTGCGAGCACGATCTGGTCCATCGCGGGTTCGGTCTCGGCGCCGAGGTCGAGTGCACCATTCCTGGCACGACGGCGCTCGAGCAGTGAGCGTCAGCGGACGTCGTCGCGACCCGGCCAGACGGAACGGCGCCCACACCTTCGGCTCAGTTGCGGAGTCTGAACCTGATGGTGGATCGGGTGCCGGGTGGGCCGGTGCGGTGTATCTCGTAGGCCCAGCCGGGGTCGTGGACCATGCGGTGGTGCCGCCAGCACAACAACCGGCCGTCGGCGAGGTCGGTGGGCCCTCCTTGTGACCAGGGGTGGTCGTGGTGCGCCTGGCACCGGTGCGCAGGCGTCTCGCACCCCTCGGCGGTGCAGTGCCGGTCGCGCACGGCTAGGACGAGGCGTTGGCCCTTGGAGTACAGCCGCTGCCCACGACCGAGATCGAGCGGCACCCCGTCACCATCCAGGACCACCGGGACCAGATTCGCTCCACACGCCAACCTGCGCGCGGTGGCCGCGGAGAGCCGGTCGCCGGTGTCAAGCACGGCCTCGGTCAAGCCACCGCGCAACGCATCGAGCGTCATCGTCACCACCACGGTCGCGCCGAGGCCGCCGGTGGTGGGCAGATCCCGCTCGGTGAGCGTTTCGAGGAGCTCGCAGAGTGCTTCACCGTTCTGCTGCGGCGTGGTCAGGTTCGCCTTCGGTGCGTGCCCTTCGCTGTTCCAGTGGCCGGGTGCGAGGATCGCATCCAACGCCTTCTTGAACATCGCACCGTGCAGGGCGGGTAGCTGGAAGCGTCCGAACACGGTCCCGTGGCCGTCGTCGCTCATCGTCAACCGTGCGCGCTGGGCAGCTTGTTCTTCCTCGGCCTCGAGCCTCTTCGCAGCCTCGCGCTCGCCGCGTTCGGGGTCGACGACCTCCAACAGATGCCGACCCATCACCCGCAGATCCCTAGCATCGTGCAGCGCTGCCTGCTCGACCAGGAACCGCTCGGCCTTCTCCACCACATCGGCATCGAGGTCGTCAGGCAAGTCGTCCAGGGCGCCGGCGATCACGGGTGCCTGCTCCCGGTTCACAGACCCGTCGGCGAAGGCAGCCCGCAGCGCCCCATAACGTTCGAGGGCGTGGGCCAGCCACACCCGCCGCCGCGCCTCGGCACGCGTCAACCGGGCGGTGCCGGCGAGCCACGCCGAGGTCTGAACGGCGCCGGTGGTGTCCGCGACGACGACCTCGCCCGCATGCGCGAGCACCCGGTGCTCCAGCTCGACCAGGCGTGACTCCAACGCCGTCAACACCGACAAGGCGCCGGCCGTCGAGGCCTGGTCCAGCCCCCACAGAGACAAGCCCTCGGCGTCGTCCAAGGCAGCGTCGAGTTGCTCGACGACCCGCCCCAGCGGGTGCCACATGCCCGCGATCAGGGGCTCGGCCACCAGAGAACTCATGTGGTCCAGTCAAGCCGCGACCACCGACAACCAACCCCCGAAAACCGCCCATCCGGCGGCCCCACCGAAGACCGTGACCCAACCGTGACCTCGCTCCACGCCGGCGCCGAAACTCGTGGCAGGTCAGCTGAAAACTGGTGACGGGTCACCCGGAAACTCGTGGCAGCTCAGCGCACCACGGGCCACCCTGACCACCACCACCTAGCCAGTCGCGGGGCCGGCCGTGCCCGGGACGGGATCGTCGTCGCCCGCCGCGGCGAGGGCATCCCCCAGCGGACTGCGTCGGTAGACCACGGTGCGGCCCATCCGTGAGCGCGTGAGAAGTCCGGCCTCGAGGAGCACGCCGAGGTGCGCGCTCACGCCGGCGGGCGAGAGCTCGAGCTCCCTGGCGAGTTGGGTGGTCGAGGCTCCCGTGTCGACGGCCAAGAGGATGCGTGCCCTCCCGCGGCCGAGGAGGCGCTCCACCGCCGCACCGGGTGGCCGACGACTCGACCAGAGGGCCGCGTGACCGCGCGCCGGGTACACCAGCGCGGCGCGCCACTGCCGGTCGGCGTAGACCGCCACCCCGGACGTGACGAAGACCGAGGGAACGAGCAGCAGACCGCGCCCATCGAGATCCACGGTGCCCGCCGGGTGCCCCAGCACCTCGACGTAGGGCGCCCGCCAGCGCACTCGCGGGTGGATGTCGTCGAGCGCGCCGGCCCACCCCTCGCTGGTCAGCCGCTGGGCGCGGTGCAGCACGTCTCGTTCCGCGACGGCCCGCAGCAGTGGCCAGTCCGGACCCACGACGCATCGCCACAGCTCCTCCAGGGTGTCGGCGAGCTGCCCGACGAGGCTCTCCCCCGGCAGCGACTCCACCCACCGGGCGACCGCGTCCGCGGGACCGGCCACGTGCCGGCCACGTGCTCTGCGCGCAAGCGCCTCGGCGATCTCCGCGATGGCCACCTCGGGCGGGGTGGCCCGGACCTGGGCGACGTCGTCGTCCACGGTCTGGCCGAGGCTGCCCGGCGGCGGCGTGAGGAACGTGACGCCGTGCCGAGGGGTGCGCAGCAACTCCAGAGCCTGCACGAGCGGGTCGCCGCGCAGTGGCGCGTAGCGGCGCTCGAAACGCTCATGGACGGCAGGTGGCAGTCGGCCCCTCGCGTCGCTCAGCCCGCCGAGCAGTCGCAGCACGGCGTCGAGCTCCATCAACGGAGAGAGCGCGAAACGACTGGCCGCGAGGTCGTGACTCTCGACCTTGAACCGGAACACGGCTCGCTCCTTTCGTTCTGGCGCGAATCCATTGTGCCCGTTCTTCCCCGACGCGAGGCTCTCCGAGTGACAGACACAGCTGCGGACACCGGCTCCGCGAGCCCGACGTACACCCGAGTTCTGCGCGCCCGCGGGTTCCCCGGGCTTCTGACCATGTGGACGCTCACCATCACCGCGACCTCGCTGCAGGTGATGGCCCTCTCGGTCCTGGTCTACGACTCGACCGGGTCCGCCACCCTGGCGAGCACCACCTTCGCCGCGGGCTTCCTGCCCCAGGTCGTCGGCGGCTTCACACTCACCTCGCTGGCCGACCGATGGTCACCCCGAGTGCTCCTCGCCGGCGGGGCCGCACTGCGCGCGGCGGCTGCGTTCATCTTGGCTGCGGCCCCGTTGCCGACCGCAGCCGTGATCGCGGTCGTGGCGCTCGTGGCGACGACCAGCCCCCTGTTCACGGGCGTGCAGTCGGCCACCGCCGCGAGGATCCTGCCCCCCGAGAGCTACGTGCTGGGTCGCTCCATGCTCACCATGGCGGCCTCCGGGGCCCAGCTGGGCGGCCTCGCCGTGGGCGGAGCACTCGTATCGCTGTGCGGTGCCCGGCCCGCGCTGCTGGTGTGTGCGGGCGCCTTCTGCCTCGTCGTACTGCTGGTCCCGACGACCCTGCGCGATCAGCTCGACCGCGAGCCAGGCGCCGACCACGAGGCGAGCTCACCCGTGGCGCGGTGGCGCTGGTCCGACTCGTGGCGGACCAATCGTCGGCTTTTGGCCCGGCCGCAGGTGCGATCGCTCCTCTTCCTGTTCTGGGTACCGCCCACCTTGTTCGTCGCCGGCGAGTCGCTCATGGTCCCCTACGCCGACCAGCTCCGCGCGCCCCACCAGCTCGGGCTGCTTCTGGCGGCCTTCCCCGCCGGAGCCCTGATCGGCGACGTCGTGGTGGGGCGCTGGTGCCGGGAGGGAGCGCAACGGCGCCTGGTCGCGCCGCTGGTGTGCCTGATGGGGGTCGGGCTCGCGACCGCCCTGCTGCAGCCGCCCGGCCTGGTCTCGGTGGCACTGTTCACGCTGGGCAGCGCCGGCCTCGCCTACCAACTCGGACGACAACGCGACTTCCTAGACGCCGTTCCCGACGGCCAGCAGGGGCAGGCCTTCGGGCTGCTGAGCACCGGGACCATGACCGGCCAAGGGGTCGGCCCGGTTGCCGCCGGCCTGCTGGCCGACCGCATCGGAGCGTCCGCGGCCGTCGCCGCCGCGGGAACGATCCTGGTCGGGTACGGCCTCACCCTCGTGGCCCGGGAGTGGCATGCCGCATGCGGCCCCGCTCGCCCGGTCGCTGCGTCCGAGCGCCCTCACACCCGGTCGACGTAGACCCACTGGCCGCGTCGCCGCTCGAAGCGGCTGCGCTCGGCCAGCACCCCCGGCACCCCGGCCCGTTCGTAGCACGCCTCGAACGCGACCTCGCCGGTCTCGTCGTCCGCCCCGCCCGCGGCGACGTCGAGGACGCTCAAACCCTGCCAGTCCTGGGTGGCATCGAGGTCGAGCGGCACCGGTCGCGTGCGGGGGTGCCAGGTGCGGGTCAGGTAGCCGACCTCGCCTAGCGCGAACGCGGCGTAGCGCGAACGCATGAGCTCCTCGGCGGTGCTCGCCGCCCTGGCACCGCGGTGCAGCGGCTGGCAGCAGACCGCAAGGGGCTCTCCGGATCCGCAGGGGCAATCGGCGACGAGCGAGTGGGACGGGCTCATCCCGGCCACGCTACCGAGTTCCGCAGAATGCCCGGACACCGTCGAGCAGCCGCTCGACGTCCTGCTCGTCGTTGTAGGGGGCCAGCCCGACCCGCAGCCCGCCCGTGCGCCCGAGCCCGAGCCGCTCGGCAGCGCGGAAGGCGTAGAAGTGGCCGGCGGGGGCATTGACGTCGCGCTCGGCCAAGAACGTGGAGAGCTCAGCCACCGACCCCTGGGCGAGGGAGACGAGCAGCGTGGGCGTGCGGCGCTCCGCCCGAGCGTGCAGGACGACGCCGTCTATCGCGCGCAGACCTTCCTCGATGTGGGTGCGCAGCTCCGTCTCGTGACGCTCGACCGCCTCGATCCCGGCAACGAGGCGGCTCCGCCGTGACGCGCTCGCGGCGCTGTCGGACCCGGCGCCCAGCCCGGCGATGACGTCGACGGCCGCGGTCACCCCGGCCATCAGCTCGTAGGGCAGGGTGCCGAGCTCGAAGCGCTCGGGCACGCTCGCGGGTGACGCGTCGAGCTTGTCCGGCTCCAGCGCCGCGAGCAGCTCCGGCCGCCCCGTCACCGCTCCGCAATGCGGCCCCAGGAACTTGTACGGCGAGCAGGCGAACAGGTCGGCGCCCATCGCCGGCACGTCGACGACGGCGTGTGGCGCGTAATGCACGCCGTCGACGTAGAGCAGGGCGCCGACGTCGTGGGCGATCTCAGCGATGGCGGGGATGTCGGGCATCGTGCCGAGGAGGTTCGAGGCAGCGGTCACCGCGACCAGTCGCGTGCGCTTCCCCACCACCGCGGCGACCTCCGCGGCGTCCAGCTCGGCGGTCTCGGGGTCGAAGTCGACCCACCGGACGGTCGCCCCGGCACGCTCAGCGGCTGTGAGCCACGGCCGGACGTTCGCGTCGTGATCGAGCCGCGTGACGACGACCTCGTCGCCCGGCCCCCACGAGCGCGACAGCGCGCGAGCGAGGTCGAAGGTCAGCGCCGTCATGCTGCGACCGAAGGCCACCGTGTCGAGGTCGACGCCCAGGAGGTCACCCAAGGCGCTCCGACACCCGTCGACGATGTCGCCGGCGTTGCGCGCGGCCGTGGTCAGGCTGCCGCGGTTCGACAGCGGCGCCGTCAGGGCGTTGCGGATCGCGTCGGCCACCGGCGCCGGGGTCTGCGTGCCGCCGGGGCCGTCGAAGAACGCGGTCCCACCGGCCAGGGCCGGCACCTTCGGACGCAGCCGGGCCGCGACGTCCGGGGCCTGGCTGCTGGGCATCGATGTCTGCTCGCTCACCCCCGCATCCTCTCGCGACCAGCGCCACTCGGGATCGGCGAGTCCGCAAAGCGAGGACGAGGTGGGTCACCAGGCTTTACCTTGTTCGCGCCCCACCCCGATCGACCTCTTCTGGAGCCCTCTGTGCGTCGCCAACTGGCCACCCTCCTCCTCGCCACCGCCCTCGCCTCGACGGTCGGCGCCGTCGCGGCACCGACCGCCTCCGCCGCGGACAAGAACTGCAGCGACTTCCCCAGCCAGAAGGCCGCGCAGATCTTCTTCATCAAGGCCGGTGGCCCGAGCTCAGACCCGAACGGCCTCGACGCCGACGGCGACGGGATCGCGTGCGAGTCGAACCCGGCGCCCTACTACTACGGCACCACGCTGCCTGGCGGGGGCGGCGGGGGTGGCACCCCGTCGCAGCCCCAGGTCACGGTCGTGTCCTCCGCGGTGGCCCTCCGCGTCGCCCCGAACCGTCGCATCGCGGGCGAGAGGTACCAGATCAAGGTGTCGGTGAGCCCGGCCATCAGCCGTCCCGTCACGATCCAGAAGAGGGTCAGCGGCCGTTGGAAGGCCTTCGCGAAGGCTACGACGAGCCCGTCAGGCACCGTGACGAAGGGCTTCCGGGCCCCTCGACGCGACCTGGCGCTGCGCGCAGTCCTCACGACGGTCACGAAGGGCTCCACGAAGTACACCGGCGCTTCCAGCCCGGCACGGCCCTTGAGGGTGCAGCAGCAGAAGGTCACCCTCGACTTCGCCAAGACGCAGGTGCCTCAGGGTCGCCGGACCCGGGCCACCATCGAGGCCTCGCCGGTCCGCAAGGGCCGCACGGTCACGCTTCAGGTCCGGTCGGGCAACGGCTGGCGCACAGTCGAGCGCACCGCCGTCGACCGTCGCGGCCGGGCGAAGATCTCCGTACGCCCAGCCCTCGGCCGGTACGCCTACCGTGCGGTCGCCGCGCGCTACCACGGTGCCGTCTCGGCGAAGTCTCGGTCACGGGATCTGACCGCGGTCGACGTCACCCCTCCCCCAGCGCCGACCGATCTGGTCGCCAGCCCCGGCGACGGGACGGTCGCTCTCAGTTGGTCGCGCTCGACGCCCGCCGATTTCTCCCACCACGAGGTCTGGATGCGCACCGACACGACCGACTGGGCGCTCCTCACCGAGACGACATCGACCTCGTTCCTCGCCGAGGGCCTCGAGAACGACACCGTGTACTGGTTCACGGTCGACAGTGTCGACGTGCACGGCAACGTGTCGACCAGGACGCCCGAGGTGTCGGCCACCCCTGTGGCCCCAACCGAGCCCATGGGTCGCCTCGTCCGCTGATCACGACGTCCCTCTGCGGGAGGGGCGCAGGGCACGAAAGGCGCAGGGCACGAAAGACGCAGGGCACGAAAGACGCAGGGCACGAAAGACACAGGCCTCACACTCCCGTGCTGAGGCCCCCGTCGACGTACAGCGTCTGCCCCGAGATGTAGGACGCCTCGTCGCTGCACAAGAACGCCGCCGCGGACGCGATGTCCTCGGGAGCACCCACCCGTCGGACCGGGTTGGCCTCCGCCGAGAGGCGCCGAAACTCCTCGACGTCGAGGTTCAGCCTGTGGGCCGTCGCGTCCGTCATCTCCGTCGCGATGAACCCGGGGGCCACCGCGTTGACGTTGACCCCGTAGGGTCCGAGCTCGATGGCCAGGGTCTTCACGAAGCCCTGCACGCCCAGCTTGGCCGCGGAGTAGTTCGCCTGGCCCCGGTTCCCCAGGGCCGAGGTCGAGGAGAGGCACAGGATCTTGCCATAGCGCTGGGAGACGAAGTGGCTCTGCGCCGCTCGGCTGACCAGGAACGCCCCGCGCAGGTGGACGGCCATGACCGTGTCCCAGTCGTCGTCGCTCATCTTGAACAGCAGGTTGTCCCGCGTCACCCCGGCGTTGTTGACCACGATGTGGAGGGCGCCGAGGTTCCCTACCGTCGCGGCTACGGCGCGCTCGACGGAGGCGGGGTCGCTGACGTCCGCGGAGATGCCCACGGCCGTGGCTCCCGAGCTCAGGGGAAGAGTCTCCGCGGTCGCCTCGGCTTCGGCAGGATCGAGATCCACGATGGCCACGGAGGCCCCCTCCGCTGCGAAGCGGGACGCGATGGCTCGACCTATGCCGCGCGCGGCGCCGGTGACCAGGGCGACGCGACCGTCGTATCGACCAGACATGATGCTCCTTCGACGTTGTTCGTTGGGTCTGCATGGGCGCAGGCCCCGAGGCGGGTCGAGGCCGGCGCGGATCAAGAGGAGTAGGACAGGTACAAAGCCTCGGCCACCATGACGGGCCGGTCGCCTCCCTCGAGCTGCACCTCGAGTTTGAGGCGGTACCTGATGGCACCGTCGGGTCGCGTCTCGGCCATGACGAAGCGCACCGCCAACCGGATGGCGGAGCCCACCGGCACGGGCGCGGTGAACCGGACCCGCTCCAACCCGTAGTTGACGCCCCTGACCTCGTCGCTGATCGACAAGACGGAGTCCAGCAGCCGTGGCACCAGCGCCAGGGTCAGGTAGCCGTGGGCGATGGTCGTGCCGAAGGGGCCGTTCCTGGCACGTTCCTCGTCCAGGTGGATCCACTGGTGGTCGAGGGTCGCGTCCGCGAATCGCTGGACCTGGTCGCGTGAGACCTCCAGCCATTCACTGACGCCGAGATCCTGCTCGGCGAGATCGGCCATCTCCTTGGTCGAGACGACGAACGAACCCATGCTTGTCTCCTTGCTCGTGGTGGTGGCGGCGGTCGCGACTCAGAGGCCGGCCTCGGCGGCGGGGCGGGCGGCTCGGGCCAACATGTCGGGGATCAACGGATCCGCCAGGGCCTGGTCTCGGGAAAGCTCTCCGCGCGAGACGCGTCGCTCCAGGACGCCCTTGTAGATCGCTGCGATGCGCCAGGCGCCGAAGCACTCCCAGAAGGCGAGTGCCCCCGTGTCCCGTCCGGTGGCCGTCTCGTAGCGCTGCGCCAGCTCGGCTCGTGTCGAGAAGCCGGGCAACGTGGTCTGGGGGTACGGCCCAGGTGGATCCGCGTCGCCGGCCTCGGGCCAGTAGGCCAAGGTGGTTCCGACGTCCGCCAGGGGTTCGCCCAGCGTGCAGAGCTCCCAGTCGAAGAGAGCCGCGACGCGTCCCTGCGCGTCGACAGCGACGTTGGCCAGGTGGCAGTCGGCATGCACCAGCGTCACCTCGTGCTGCGGCGGCACTGCACGGCCGAGGCGCTCCGACAGCTCGACCAGACCCGGAGGTGCGGGCATCGGACCGTCCGCGATCTGACGCCGCCAACGCCTGAGCTGACGCGGCGCGTAGGGCTCGTGCGACGCCAGGTCGGCCAACCCCACTCCCTTCAGGTCGAGGTCGTGCAGCCGTGCCAGTGCGTCCACGACGCTGGCCCCGACTCGCGCCCGCTGCGCCTCCTCCAGTCGTCGCGCTGTGGCGACGTCGTCGATGGTGAGGCCCTCGACCATCTCCATACCCATCACGGGTACGTCGGCGACCCGCGGATCCTCGATCAGGAAGAGCGCGCGAGGGGCAGGCACCTCGGTGGCGGCGAGGGCCTGCAGGATGCGGAACTCGCGGGCCGTGTCGTGTGCCGACTTCAGGACGGCACCCAAGGGAGCCCGTCGCAGAACCACCACCCGCCCCCGGGCATCGACGGCGCGCGCCGTGACGTTGGACATGCCGCGGCCGAGCCCCGTCACCGCCACGGGGGCCTCGACCCGGGCATCGTGGGAGCGCCACCAGTCTGCGAAGGCACCGGGGTCGAGACCGGTGCGCCCCGTCGTCACCGAGACCCCGGCTGGTCCCCGCCGACCGCGGCGACCAGCACCTGGCCCCCGTCGACGGTGATGGTCTGTCCCGTGACCCACGACGCCTCGGTCAGGAAGAGAGCCGCCTCGGCGACGTCCTCCGGCTCGCCGATGCGTCCGAGGGGGGTGACGCGCCGGACGTCGTCCTCACGGTCCTGCCACAGTGTCGACGCCAGCTTGGTCCGGCACACTCCGGGCGCGAGGGCGTTGACCCGCACACCAGGCGCGAGCTCGAGCGCGAGCTGGCGAGTCACGTGAACCAGAGCGGCCTTGGACACGTTGTAGGCGCCCAGGTTGGCGCCCACGACGTAGGCCCCCAGCGAAGCGGTGTTGATGACGCACCCTCCGTGGGCTCGCATCCAGGCACGCCACGCCTGGCCCGTCCACAGGACGGGGGCCCAGACGTTCACGTCGAGCGTCTTGGCGAACCGTTCGCGGTCGACCTCCACCAACGGCCCGTAGGCAGGGTTGGTGCCGGCGTTGTTGACCAGGATGTCGATGGAGCCGAAGCGATCCACGGTTGCGTCGAGACAGGCACGTGCCTGCGCCTCGTCGGCGCTGTGGGCCGCCCAGCCCATAGTCTGCCCCTCGATCGATGCCGCGGCCTCGACAGCGGCTGACCGCGTGCGCGCCGTCAGCACTACCCTGGCCCCCTGGCTGGCGAGGCGCGCGGCTATGGCCAACCCGATCCCCCGCGAAGCGCCGGTGACGACGGCGGTCTTCCCGACGAGTGAGCCACCGGCCCGAGCCACGGACGCCTGTGGGCTACTCACTGTTCTCTGCCAGCCACTGCGAGTGCCTCGTGCTGGGCGGCTCGGTCGGCGGACAGCTCCTGGCGCGCCAGGGACTCGCGGTGCACCTCGTCAGGACCGTCGGCGAGCCGCAGGGTTCGGTTGTAGGCGTACATCTCGGCCAGGGGGAAGTCGTCGCTGAGCCCGCCCCCACCGTGCACCTGAATCGCACGGTCGATGACCTTAAGGGCCACCTGCGGAGCGACCACCTTGATGGCCGAGATTTCCATCCGCGCCTCGCGATTCCCGACGGTGTCCATCATCCAGGCCGCCTTGAGCGTCAGCAGGCGCGCCATCTCGATCTCGACCCGCGACTCGGCCACCCAGTCACGCAGGTTGGACCGGGCGGAAAGCGGCTGGCCGAAGGTAGTGCGGGACTTCATCCGGGCAACCATGAGCTCCAGTGCTCGTTCCGCAGCACCGATCGCCCTCATGCAGTGGTGGATGCGCCCCGGTCCGAGGCGGGCCTGGCTGATGGCGAAGCCGTCACCCTCCTGGGCGATGAGGTTGCCCACCGGCACGCGGACGTCGTCGAAGTCAACCTCGCCGTGCCCCTCACGGTCGTGGTACCCGAAGACGGGCAGGCTGCGCAGGACGGTGACTCCGGGCGTATCGAGCGGCACCAGAATCTGGCTCTGCTGTCGGTGCCGGTCGGCCGTGGGATCGGTCTTGCCCATGAGGATCAAGACCTTGCAGTGCGGGTGCATCGCGCTAGAGGTCCACCACTTGCGGCCGTTGATGACGTACTCGTCGCCGTCTCGCTCGATGCGGGTGCTGATGTTGGTGGCATCGGAGCTGGCGACGGCCGGCTCGGTCATGGCGAAGGCCGAGCGGATCGTGCCCTCGAGCAGCGGCTGAAGGTAGGTGCGCTTCTGCTCCTCGGTACCGAACATGGACAGCACCTCCATATTGCCGGTGTCCGGAGCCGAGCAGTTCGTCGCTTCCTGGGCGATCGGGCTACGCCCGAGGATCTCGCACAGGGTCGCGTACTCCAGGTTGGTGAGCCCGGCTCCGTAGCGCTCGTCCGGGTGGAACAGGTTCCACAACCCGAGGGCACGAGCCTTGCTCTTGAGCTCGTCGATGACCGCCGGGTAGTGATGGGGGTCGCCGGAGGCCCGCATCTGCTCGGCGTATACCTTCTCGGCGGGGGCGACAGAGTCGAGCATGAAGGACCAGAGCCTCCCCTGCAGCTCGAGGGTTCGTGCGCTCAGCTGGAAGTCCATCGTTCTCCTCGGTGGTGTGTTTCGTCGGTGGTCGCGTCGCTGCGGTGGCGTGCCCCGAGGCGACGCATCCCGGCCAGCCAGCGGTCGTGGTCCTGCGCCCGGCGCAGCGCGTACTCGGCTACCTCGGGGTGCGGGAGAACCAAGAAGCGCTCAGACGTGATGGCCTCGACAACGCACCCCGCCACGTACTCGGGTGTCACCACCACGCCGGATGCCTCGATGGCCCGCGCACCGAGGGCTCCCGCGGAGGTGTGCTCGTGGGCGGTCGCCAACATCTGCGTGTCCACTGCCTGTGGACACAGACAGCTGACGCGCACGCCGCTCTCGCCGTAGGTAACCGACAGCCACTCCGCGAACGCGACCGCGGCGTGCTTGGAGAGGGTGTAGGGGCCGGCGCCGAGCTGCGTGAGCAGG
The DNA here is from genome assembly GCF_015319165.1 of Nocardioides acrostichi. Taxonomy (GTDB): domain Bacteria; phylum Actinomycetota; class Actinomycetes; order Propionibacteriales; family Nocardioidaceae; genus Nocardioides; species Nocardioides acrostichi. The sequence continues at coordinate 820,419 of NZ_JADIVZ010000001.1, read as the reverse complement.
CCGGCGGCCGAGGCCGTGGACACGAAGTAGCCGGACCCGCGCTCGACCCACCCGTCCACGAGCAGTCGAGCGGCGCGAACGTGCGCCATGACGTTCACCTGCCACGCGGCCTCCCAGTCGCTGTCGGCTAGCTCCAGCCCACCCAGACCGCTGATCGCGGCATTGGCGTGAAAGAGGTCCACGGGCCCGAAAGTGGACTCGGCGAACGCGATCAGCCGCCGCAGGTCGTCCTCGCGAGACACGTCACCGACGAACGGGACGGCGCGTCCTCCGTCCGCCGACAGGTCCGCCGCCGCCTCACGGACACCCTGCTCCTCCACGTCAGCGAAGACCACCCGGGCCCCCTCACGGTGCAGCTCGCGTCCCACGGCCGCGCCGATGCCCGCAGCGGCGCCCGTCACCACCGCCACCCGGTCGAGAAGTCTCATCTCCCGTTCACTCAGCTCATCACCAGGCCGCCGCTGACCGACAGCGTCTGCCCCGTGACGAAACCGGCCCCCTCGGAGGCGAAGAACCCCACGGCCTCGGCAACCTCGGCCGTTGTTGCCAGACGCCGCATCGGGACGGCGCGGACCATGGCGTTGACGACCTTGTCGCCCCGCCTGGCGATGCTCTCCTGCACCAGCGGCGTGTCTGTGGGACCGGGGCAGACCGTGTTGGCCGTGACCCCGTGGCGAGCCGACTCGCGGGCGATGGTCTTGGTGAAGCTCGCGACGCCACCCTTGGCGCCTGAGTACACGGCCTCGAACGAGGAGCCGACACGACCCGCGTCGGAGCCGACGTTGACGATGCGGCCCCACCCGGCCCGGTTCATCGCAGGCAGGGTGCGACGCACCGTGCGGAGGACTCCCTTGTAGTTGATGTCGATCACGCGGTCCCAGTAGTCCTCGTCGGTGTCGACGAACAGCTGCAGGTCGTCCCAACCGGCGCAGTTCACCAGCACCTCGACCGGGCCGTACACCTCCTCCGCGCGAGCCACGGCCGCATCGACGCTGGCGGAGTCCGTCACGTCTGTCTCGACGGCCAGCGCCCTGCCGCCCGCGGCCTTGACCGACTCGGCGACCGCGACGGCCTCGTCGTGCCTCAGGTCGGCGACGACCACCTTCATCCCGCTGGTCGCGAGTCGTTCGACGATCGCCACTCCGATGCCACGGCCACCGCCGGTGACGAGAGCTGTCCGAGGGGGACGTTGCCCCGTCGACGTCGGGTCGGTCGGTCCGGGTCGTGTGTTCATGTGGGCACTCCAGGGTCGGGGGTGGTGTCCTCTGCGGCGGCGTCACGTCGGGACAGACCACGCAGGTGGCGCGCCACCCGCTGGCCGAGCTCTTGGGACAGCAGCGCGTCGGCCGAGGGCTCGAGCTCGGCTCCCATCTCGTCCCAGCGCGTGCACACAGCAGCGAGGTGCTGCTTCATCGCACGCACCGCGTCGCTCGCGAAGCCGGTGACCTCGGTGGCCATGGCACCCACGACGGACCTCACCTTGCCCGGGTCGACGACCCGCGAGACCAATCCGTGCTCGAGCGCCTCCTGAGCGGTCAGGATCCGCGCGCACAGCAGCATCTCGGTCGCGAGCGCCGGTCCGGCCACCCTCACGAGTCGCGCGACATCCGGGCGTGCAATGACGACGCCGATGCGGGCAGCCGGGATGCCGAGCGTGGCTGTCCGTGAGGCCACCCTCAGGTCGCACGCGCAGGCAATCTCGAGTCCGGCGCCGAGAGCGGAGCCGGTGATGGCGGCGATCGTCACCTGCGGTAGATCCTGGATCGACCTCAAGAGTCGCTCGAAGTCGTGCAGCAGCGCCGTCACTGCCCGGCGGTCCCCCGCGTCACGCAGTGCTGCCAATTCGGCCAGGTCTCCGCCGCCGCTGAACACGGTGTCGCCGGTCGAGTCGACGATCAGCACGTCGACGTCAACGCGTCCGGCCAGCGCCTCGATCTCGGTGGCAGCCGTGCGGTACATCGACCCCAGCCAGGCATGGCTCTTCTCCGGTCGGTCCAACAAAAGCGTGGCGACGCCGTCGGTCACGATGAGCGAGACTGGGGCGCGGGCCCCGTCGTCGCTCACGGCCCGACCCGGGTCGGGGTCTCGGCCCGCGGCACCTGCATCCCGCGGACCGACAGCTCAAGACTGAGGATCAGTGCGTCGTGCGGATCCTCAGGGCTCTCCGCTCCGGTGACGATGAAAAGCCGAGTGAGATCCTCTCCGCCGAACACGACGCTGGTGACCATCGGCGACGGAACTTCGATGGTGGAGACCAGAACCCCGTCGGGTGTCAGTTCGAGAACCTGGCCGGCGCGAGCCGCGGTGACCCACACGTGCCCGTGCTCGTCGACCGCCAGACCGTCGGGGAGTCCGGCCGTGAGGGAGTGGAAGACGCGGCGAGCAGAGAGCCTCCCGGAGTCGGCGTCGACGTCCCAGCACAGCACGTGTCCTCGTGCGGAGTCCGACATGTATAGGGTTCCGCCGTCTGGAGACAGGCCGACACCATTCGAGAGCTGGATGTCGTCGGCGACGACCTCGGCCGTCCCATCGGTACCGATGAGGTAGAGACAGCCGGCCTTGCGGTCGGGGTCGTCCGCGCGGCCGTCGACGGCGACCTCGGCCACCGAGCCGACGTAGACGCGCCCCCGACTGTCCACCGTGAGGTCGTTGAAACCCGCCAGGCCCTGTTCCGGGCTCTGCTCCACCAGCACGACCGTGTCGCCGCCGCCAGCGTCTCGATAGGCCAGGTTGCGTCCCGAGACCACCATGCCGCCCGCTGCGTGGAGGGCGATACCCCCGATGCCTCGGCGGTGGGGCCAGAGGACCGAGACGTCACCGTGGTCGTCCAGCGCGTACACGCCACCTCGCCGAGCGTCGGAGAACACGAGTCCGAGTCGACTGTCGTAGCGAGGCCCCTCGATGAGCCCCTTGCCTCCGTGGTGGAGCAGGGTCAACTCGTCTGCACGTCGGTTCGGCGTGGTGGTCATCTGGGTGCTCCGATCGCCAGTGGTGGGGTGTTGTGGGAGGTGGGCGGTCGCACGTCAGCGCCCCGCATCAGGCGGCAGCTCGGCAAGTCGGGATGCGAACCGCTCCATCGCTTTCACGCGACGCGTGGGTACGTGCTCCGTCGGTACCGGGCGAGGCGTGTAGCCACGCAAGACATTGCGCGCCACGACCATGCGGTGGACCTCGTCGGGTCCGTCGTAGATACGCGCGGCTCGCGACCAGCGATACATCTCCTCCAGGGGCAGGTCGGTGGAGAAGCCCAGAGCGCCGTGGATCTGGATGGCCCGGTCGAGCACGTCGTGCATCACCGTGGCCCCGAAGTACTTGATCATCGCGATCTCGGTGCGCGCCGCCGCGACCCCCTCGGTGTCGACCTTCCATGCCGTCTTCAATGTCAGGAGCCGCGCGGCCTCCATGGCTGCCGCAGAGTCGGCCACCCAGTTCTGGATCGTCTGCTTCTCGCTGAGCAGCCCGCCACGCAGCGACTTGCTCACGGCGCGCTCGCACATGGCATCGAAGGCGCGTCGGCAGACACCGAGCCACCTCATGCAGTGGTGGATCCGCCCGGGCCCGAGCCGCTGCTGGGCCAGGGTGAACGCCGCGCCCTCCGCGCCGAGCAGGGACTCCGCCGGCAGGCGGACGTCGGCGTAGGTCACCTCACCGTGGGTGTGCACCACACCCCGGGCCTCGGGGTCCGACATCGTGCCCAGGAAGCGAGAGGAGACACCGGGCAGGTCGGTGGGCACGATGAACATCGACATCGCCGAGTACGGATTCGCCTCCGGGTCGAGGTCGGTCCTGGCCATCACGAAGTGGACGTCGCTGCGGTTGGCGTTGCCGACCATGAACTTCGTCCCGTGGAGGATCCAATCCGAGCCGTCGCGCACCGCACGCGTCGTGAACTGTCGCGGGTCCGAGCCGGTGCCGGACTCCGTCATCGAGATGGCGCTGTAGATGTCACCGGCGAGCAGGGGTGTCAGCCAGCGCTGCTTCTGCTCCTCGGTACCGGCCAAGGCCACCAGCTCCGAGTTGCCCGAGTCGGGCGCCTGGTTCCCGAAGGCCGGGGGCGCGAGCTCGCTGCCACCCAGGATCTCGTGCATGAGGCCGAGCTTCACCTGCCCGTAGCCCTGGCCCCCGAGCTCGGGTCCGAGATGAGCGGCCCAGAGCCCCTGCGCCTTCACCTGCTCCTTCAGCGGCTCGATCATCCGCCGGAACGAGTGCCACGTCAGCGGGAGCGTCTCGAGCGGGTAGATCTCCTCCCGCACGAACTCGCGCATCCACTGCAGCTTGGACTCGAAGGCGGGATCGGTCGAGAAGTCCCAGGTCACCGGTTCCTCCTGCTCAGGTCGGGGAACGGCTTCTGAGAGCCGTCGTTCGACCCGAGCCTGCGGCGTGTCTGCGGCCAACGTCCAGCACAGGACGATGTCCGCTTTGGAGGAATCACCAGGACGCCCGATGCGCGATGTGGCCTTCACCGTGGCCCGGGCAGGATGCTCGGCGCATGGTCCATGTCGAGGCCCGAGCGGCCGGTCGAGTGTCCGTATTCCGCTTGGACAGGCCCCGGGCGCGCAACGCGATAGACGGTGAGACCGCCGCCGCGTTGGAGTCCTGGGTCCGTGGCCTCGACGCCGACCCCGAGATCTGGATGGGCGTTCTGTCGGCGTCCGGCCCGGTGTTCTGCGCAGGCGCCGACCTGAAGGAGATCTCGGCCGGACGACTCGACAGTCTGTCCACTGCCGCCGGGGGCTTCGGCGGCATCACCAGACTGGCCAGGGAGACACCCCTCGTCGCTGCCGTCGACGGTCCGGCGCTGGCCGGAGGCTGCGAGCTGGCCTTGGCCTGCGATCTCATCGTCGCCAGCGAGCAGGCCTCCTTCGGCATACCCGAGGTCAAGCGATCACTCATCGCAGGTGGCGGCGGACTCATCCGCCTTCCCAGTCTGCTTCCTCAGCGTATCGCCATGGAGCTGGCGCTGACGGGTTCTCCAATCGACGCGCGCCGCGCGTACGACCTAGGTCTGGTCAACCGTCTCGTCGGGGACGGTGACGCCGAGGCAGGAGCAGTCCGCCTGGCCGAGGAGATCTGCCGTAACGCACCCCTGGCGGTCCGGGCCAGCCGCCGACTCGTCGTCGAGGCCTCTACCGTGGATCACGAGCGTCTGTGGGAGCTCAGTGACGCTGCCTCCCGGGCGATCGAACTGACCGCCGACTTCGCTGAGGGGCCGCGCGCCTTCATGGAGAAGCGCGAGCCGGTCTGGACGGGCCGCTAGGCCCACGTCGAACACAGGCGCAACCCGCGTCGAGCTCCTGGTCCGTCACCGAGTACGCGCCCCGGCCGGACGGTCGTCGACCGAGCGCGCACCGCCGCGCCTTTCCGGCCAGGGCGAGCCGGGCCGACGCTCACAACTGCAGGTTCTCGATGATGGTGGCGTTGGCCATTCCGCCGCCCTCGCACATCGTCTGAAGGCCGTAGCGTCCACCGGTCCGGGCCAGGTGATGCACCAAGGTGGTCATGAGGCGGGCGCCGCTGGCGCCGAGCGGGTGCCCGATCGCCATGGCACCTCCCATGGGGTTCGTGAGTCGCGGGTCTGCTCCGGTCTCGTGCAGCCACGCCCCGACCACCGGGGCGAAGGCCTCACTCACCTCGAACGCCGCGATGTCGTCGATCGTCAGGCCGGAACGACTCAGGACGCGAGCGGTGGCGGGGATCGGTCCGGTGAGCATCATGACGGGGTCCACCCCGGCCATCGCGACCGTGTGGATGCGGGCGAGGGGCGTGAGTCCGAGTTCAGCCGCGATGTCGCTGGTGGTGATGAGGAGCGCCGCCGCGCCGTCGGAGATCTGGGAAGAGTTGCCGGCCGTCACGACGCCGTCACTGCGGAAGGCAGGACGAAGCGCGGCCAGCGTCTCGAGGGAGGTGCTGGGACGGATGCCCTGGTCGGCTTGGACCTGCTGTCCGTCCTTGCCCGGGACGGGCACCAGCTCGGCCTCGAAGAGTCCGTCTGCGGTGGCCGCCGCAGCACGCTCGTGCGAGCGGACCGCCAACTCGTCGGCCCCTCCGCGCGAGATGCCCCACGAGGACGCGATCAGCTCGGCGCTCGTCCCCTGGCCCACCAGGTCGAACCGTTGGTTGACCCGCGGTCCCACGGGGCCGTCGCCCCCGTGCACGTTGGAGAACATCGGGGCGCGAGACATCGACTCAACGCCTCCGGCGACGACCAGGTCGTAGTGACCTGCCACGACGCCGGCGGCGGCGAAATGCACAGCCTGTTGGGAAGAACCGCACTGACGATCGATCGTCGTGCCCACCACTGACTCGGGAAAGCCCGCCGCCAGAGCCGCGAGGCGGCCGACGTTCGAGCTCTGCTCACCGACCTGCGTGACACAACCCCAGATGACGTCGTCTATCAGGGCCGGATCGATGGCGGCACGCGCCACGAGGGCGGCCAGAAGCTCACCCGACAAGTCGACCGGATGCCAATGGTCCAGCACACCTTTGCCAGGCTTGCCTACCCCCACGGGAGTCCGAAGGGCACCCACGATCACGGCGTCACGTCCAGATACCGACACTTGCTACCACCTCCGGTCGCCCAACGGTCTGCATCTCAGACCGCACCGGAAGAGATCCGGTGACGGCAGGCTAGGCCCGGCGCGTGACCGTCGGCGCGTCGCTCATGGGCGGCTGTTGGCCGATTGCACAAGGATCATCTAAGAGCGGCAACGCGGTCGCACTGCTCACGGCCTCGCGCGACTCCAGCAGATCCAGAATCTGGAAGGCGGCGGCTGCGCCCAGCAGGGAGTCGAGCCGCTCCGGCTCGACGGACGACAACTCTCGGATCCGTCCGAGACGGTAGCGCACGGTGTTCTCGTGCACGGCCAGCCCCAGCGCGGTAGGGCGGATCCGACCTTGGGCAGCCAGGTAGGCCCGCAGGGTCGTGACCAGCTGGGAGTCGTGCACGCGATCGTGCTCCAGGAGCGGGGCCAGCAGGCCTCGTGAGTCCTGGACCGCTCCCTGCAGGCCCTCGCGGTTGGCGATGAGTCGCACCAGTTGCAAGTCGCGCTCGTGGACGATCTGAGGAGCCCATGCGTTGACGGCGCTGGGCACCTTCTCCAGGATCTCGGCGATCTGCTCTAGACGGCTGGCGGCGGACGGCACCTCTTGCAACGACCGAAGCGGGTGAGAGGCGATGACGAATCCGACTTGCTCACCTCGAGCCTCTACCGCCCGGAGGGCGGAATCGACCGCCCCGGCGACCTCGTCCGAGATGTCCGCGGCGCCACGTCGGCTGGACTCGATCAGGAAGAGGTCGGCTCCGTGCCGGGACGTGTGCGCTACACAACTCCCCCCGGCGCGACCGATCACGTCGGCGACGCTCTCCCGACGGCCACCGAGATTGGGGTCGTCGGGAACGACCTGGCTCACGTGCAGCAAAACGTGGGCATGGGTCAGGTCGATGCCCACGGCCTCGGCCCGGTCAGGCAGGGACTCTGGCTCGCCGCGCCGCGACAGCAGGCCCGACAGGAACGCGGAGCTGTCGCAGGTAGCCTGCCCGTCCCCTGGCTCCGCGTGGCGGGCGAGCCGGTACGTGCGCGCGACTCGTTCCAGCACGGCGGCGTCTCGAGCGGTGAGCCGGCGCCCCAGCTCACAGACTTCGAGGTAGCCGCTCACGGCGTCCGAGACGACCACCGGAACGACCAGTCGGCGATACCGAAGCCGCGGCTGCGCCTTGAGGACGACACTGGCGTCTTCGGGGCACTCGCTGAGTGCTTGAGCCACCCAAGGCAACTCGAACTCCTCGGGCGTCAGGCCGGGTGCGGCCTTCAGCGAGTCGCGCTGGGGCGCCGCCCAGGCAACGGTCGCTCCGCTGGCATCGTGCACGGCGACCGGCTTGTCAATGATGGTGACCAGCGGCCTCAGCAGGTCCGCAAGCGGGCGTCGTTCTGAGATCAGTCGAGTCGCCAGATCACCCACGGTCAGCAGCAGACCGAGATCCTCGGTGCGTCGTTCCAGCTTCTCGCGCTGAGCCTCGGCCTGTTCGCGTCTCCAGCTCTGGACGACGACCAAGGTCGCGAGGCCGGCGAAGGCCTGCGCCAGACTGACGTCGGCGTCCTGGTAGCGGTGGTGCTGGCCCGGGGAGTCGGCGTAGATGATGCCGATGACCTCTTCGCCCACCACCAAGGGGACGCCGAGCATGTCGCACACCCCCCAGCGCCTCATCGTCTTCTGGATGGTCCGGGGATCCGTCGCGGCGTTCTGCACCAAGACGGGCGTCGCACCCTGGACGATCTCCGAGGTGAACTGGTCGCCCTGGACTCCCGACACGAGGCGACTGACTTTTTTGTCGATGCAGCCCTCGCGCGCGCAGTAGCCGGCGCGCCCTTGGAAGAGGCCGTTGGTGATGCGCAGATACACCGAGCACCGGCTGACACCCAACAGTTCGCATAGGTGACGCCCGACGAGTCTGAGGATCTCGTCGAGGGAGACGCCCTCACCGGCGGCGAGCGCGGCGACCTCCTCGAAAGCGCCGAGAACCCGAGTGTGGTGGTCGAGGCGAGCACCCGGGGGGCACGGGCGATAGTTGTCGCGACGTGAAGGGGCTTGACCAGCACTCATGTGGAACTCCGCCCTCCACTACCGTCCTCTAGCTGTAACCAACGTCACAGTAGGCCAGGCCTAGGAGAACGTGAAGAGCGCCGCACACGGCCGGTTGGACGAACCCACAAAGCAGCCGTGCGGATTCACTGCCCGCCGGTCAGTGCGGGCTCCGCCGTCTCACGCGTATCGGAGCGCACCTGGAGGACGAGCTTCCCACGGGCCTCTCGATCCTCCATGCGGCGCAGGGCCTCTGCGCCTCGAGCCAGGGGGAAGGTCGAGTCGATCAGCGGCCGCAGCCCTGCGGCGAGGGCTTCAACGACCGTCACCGAGAGCCCGGTCAGCAGGTCGGGCACGTGAGCCATCAGCGGTCCCATGCCGGCCCCGACGAGCGACACGTTGCGCAACAGCAGTCGATTGCTGGGGACGGCCCCGATACCGTTCGTGAACCCCAGGACGAGGACGCGCCCCTCCGGCCTGGTCGAGCGGACGGCCTGGACCGTCAGATCCCCGCCGACGATGTCAGCGACGCAGTCGACGCCGCGCCCACCGGTCGTGGCCATCACGGCGTCCCGAAATCCGTCGCCGACGTACACCTGGTGGGCGCCCGCCTCGCGAGCCGTGGCGACCTTGTCGTCCGTCGAGACGACCGCGTGCACCACCGCTCCCATCGCCCGGGCCATCCCGACCATGGCGGTACCCAGTCCTCCGGCAGCGCCCAGGACCAGGATGCTCTCCCCGGCCCTCAGGTCGCCTCGCCGGTGGAGCGCGAAAGCGGAGGTCAGGTAGTTCACGCCCAGCGCGGCCCCATCGACGTAGTCGACGTCGTCAGGGAGCGCGAACGTACGCTCCGGCGGCGCTGCCACCACCTCCGCGTGGCCACCGCTCTCGAGGAGCGCCCAGACCCGGTCACCGGGTGAGAAGCGCGAGCCCCGTGGGGCTTCGAGAACCCTGCCTGCGACCTCCTGGCCCATGACGGCCGGGAGCTGCGGACTGACCTGGTACTTGCCCCGACTCATCAGGAGGTCGGGGAAGCAGACCCCGGCTGCGTGCGTCTCGATCACCACCATCCCCTCGTGGCTGGGAACAGGGCGTTCGCCGAGGCGCAGGCCATCCGGGCCGCGCAGGGCGATCAGCTCCAGGGCCTGCATCATCGTGCGTCCTCTCGGTGTCGGATGTTCGCCTGGGCCCACGGGCGCAGCTCCCGCTTGAGGATCTTGCCGGTGGCGGTGCGTGGCAGGGGCTGCTCGTAGTGCAGGAGGGCCTTCGGGACCTTGTAGGAGGCCAGGTGCTCGCGACACCCCGACAGCAGCGCGTCGACCTTGTCGCGCGCCAGATCCTCACCACAGACCGCGACCGGGATCTCACCCCACGTGTCGTCGGCCACGCCCACCACCGTGACCTCGCTCAGCACGAATCCGGCACGCCTCGACACAAGGTGCAGGGTCTCCTCGATCTCGGCCGGGTAGACGTTGAGGCCACCGGAGATGATCATGTCCTTCACCCGGCCGGTCAGCGTCAGGTAGCCCTCGTCGTCGACCGACCCGCGGTCACCTGTGTTGAGCCACCCGTCGCGGAACGCGGCCTCGGACTCCGCCGGCTTGTTGAAGTAGCCCCGCATGGTGGCCGGGGACCGGAGCAGGATCTCCCCCTCGCCGGCGGCCACGATCTCATCGCTGTCCGTGCGTACCGCCATCTCGGTATGCGGCAGCACCCGACCCGCGCTCCCCGCGTGGGTCCGGGCCTCGTCGGCCCGGAGGGAGGTGGCGATGTTGGGGAACTCGGAGAGCCCGTAGCCCTGGATGAGCGCACATCCGGGGAGCTCGGTCGCCAGGGCGTCGACCACGGAGAGGGGCACGGGCTCCGAACCGGTGATGATCCAGCGCAGGGAGGACTTACGCAGTCGCTCGATGTCGCTCGCCGAGGCCAGGAGGCGGCGCAGGAGGGTCGGCGCCAAGAACGTGTGCGTCACGTGGCTGCGTTCGACGACGGAGGCGATCTGTCCGATGGAGTTGCTGCCGGTCGGCAGGACGACGTTGCGACCCCCCAGCCAGGCCAGCGCCAGCGCTGCGGTGTGGAAGCCCGCCGCCCACGACATCGACGGGACGATGAGGTTGACGTCGTCCGGCGTGAGATCGAGTCCGGCCACCTGGCCGAACGTGTTCCACAAGACGCCTTCGTGCGTGTGCGCCGCGGCCTTCGGGCGGCCGGTCGTCCCGGAGCTGTAGTAGAGCATCGCCAGGTCGGACTCGGTCCCCGCATCGGTTCCCGCGAACGCCCGCGCACCGGACGCAGGGCGCCGCTCGAAGAGGTCGTCGTAGCGCACGACGCGAGTGCCTGCCGGGACCTCGAGGGGGCCGACTGCCACGACAAGGGGGACGCGAGTGCCTGCCGGGACCTCGAGGGGGCCGACTGCCACGACAAGGGGTGGGAGGCCGCTCATCTTGGCGATGCATCCCGATGCCGACGCGTCGGCGACGAGGCAAGTCACCTGCGCGTCCTCCATGATGTGCTCGACCTCGCTGGACCTGAGCAGCACGTTGACCGGGACCGTGACGGCTCCCAGGGCTGCGAGCCCGAAGAGGACCTCGACCCAGGCGTGCCCGTTGCCCAGCAGGACTCCCACGCGATCGCCACGACGGACGCCGCGGTCGGCGAGCCCGGCGGCGAGACGCAGACTGCGGTCGTGGAGAGCGGCGAACGTGCGCGGCTCCCCCTCGAACTCGAAGGCGACGCGGGACCCACCCGGACCGCGCGCGTGCCGCTCGACGAGCCAGCCCAGGTTCTGGTGCGGCCGGACGGGTGCCGACACGGAGGCCGTCACGGTCACAGCCCGAGCGACTTGCTGATGATGCCCCGCTGGATCTCGCTGCTGCCGCCGTAGACCGGCGGCGCCAGAGCCGTCCGGAGGTGGAACTCCATCTCGAAGTCCCGGGTGTAACCGGCGCCTCCCATCATGTGCATGCACTCGATGGCGATGTCGCGCCCCAGGGTCGTGGCCTTCAGCTTGACCATCGACGCCTGACGGTTGGCGTCCTTAACCAGGCCAAGGTCGATCATCTGGGCGACGTCGTACAGCAGGGCCCGCATCGCTTCCAGTTCCGTGGCCATGTCGGCCGCGCGGTGCTTGAGAACCTGGAAGCTGCCGATGGGTCGGCCGAACTGCTGACGCTGCTTGAGGTAGGAGATCGCATCTTCGAAGCAGCGCTGGGCGAGTCCCAGCGACATCGCCCCGATGTAGAGCCGCTCGACCGCGAGACCCTGGGTGAGGAGCGACCAGGCGTTGCCCTCACCGCCGACGACGCCCGAAGCCGGAACTCGGCAGTCTGAGAAGAACACGTCGTTGACGATGTGGGCGCCCATGGTGTTGATCGGGCGCACCTCGATGCCCGGGAGGTCGGTCGGCACCGTGATCATCGACAGACCTCGGTGCTTGTCACCGCTGGAGTCGGTTCGCACCAGGACGAGCATGTATTCGGCGAGATGCGCCTCCGAGATCCAGGTCTTCTGGCCGTTGAGGACGTAGTGCTCGCCGTCGCGGACCGCCTTGCAACCCGACGCAGCCAGGTCGGAGCCGGCCTCGGGCTCGCTGAGGGCGATGGAGCCGTACATGCCCCGAGGTATGCCCGGCAGGATCTGCTGCTTCTGCTCCTCCGTGCCGAACGACAGGTAGTAGCCGCCCATCGTCATGGCGGTCGAGTAGCCGTGGATCGGCAGCAGGGCCCGCTCGGTCTCCTCGAGAAAGAGCAGCTCGTCGACGAGCCCGCGCCCGGAGCCGCCGTACTCCTCGGGGAGGGAGATGCCCAGCCATCCCATCCCCGCGAGCTTCTTCGTCAGCTCGACGTTGTCCTTGGCACGCCGGTCGTCCGACAGCGCGTCGCGCTGCTCGATCGTTCCGGCCTCCTTCGCGCAGAAGGCGCGGACTGCGGAGATGAAGCTCTTCTGTTCGTCGGTGAGGACCATGTCGGAGAAGGTAGTGCGGCGCCGGCACCCGTCGCGCCACGCCGACCGCAGCGCCTTGGAGGTTCCTCCAGGGGGCTACTTGCCTAGGTAGGCCGTGCGCACAGCCTCGGAGCTCCCCACCTCGGATGAGGGCCCCTCGGCCGTGATGCGGCCCTGTTCGAGCACGTAGGCGAAGTCGGCGATCTGCAGGGCCTGCTCGGCCATCTGCTCGATGAGGAGGATGCCGGCGCCGGTCTCCCGGGCGATCAGGGTCACCAGCCTGAAGACCTCCTGGGTCAGCCTCGGACTAAGCCCGAGCGACGGCTCGTCGAGCAGGAGGTAGCGAGGCTCGGAGGCCACGGCCCGCGTCAGCGCTACCATCTGCTGCTCGCCGCCCGAGAGGAGACCGGCCTTCTGGTTCCAGCGCTCTCGCAGAACCGGGAAGCTGTCGAGGAGCATCTCGACGTTCTGCCTGGCTCGCTCGGGCGAACGACGACTCGCGGCTCTGCCGCCGATCCGGATGTTCTCGGCGACGGTCTGACGCCCGAAGAGCCGACGTCCCTCGGGCACCAGGATGAGTCCGCTGCGCGCGCGCCGCTCGGCCGAGTGGTCCTGGACCAGTACCCCGTCGGCCTCGATCTCACCCTGCTTGAGCCGCAGCAGGCCCGCGAGCGTGCGCGCCAAGGTCGACTTCCCGGCGCCGTTGGACCCGATCACGGCCACGATGCCGCCGGGCTCGAGGGTGAGGTCGATGGACGACAGGATCGCGGCCCGACCGTAGCCGGCCTCGAGACCACGCGCCTGGAGCGTCATGCCTGACCACCCCCTGCCGGGCGCGGATCCGTGAGGGTCTCGCCGCCGTCCTCGGCAGGACGCCCCAGGTACGCGGCGACGACCTCCTGGTCGGCCAGAACCTCTGCGGCGGTGCCCCTGGCGAGGACGCGGCCCTCGGCCATGCACGTCACCACGTCTGCCACGCTGGCGACGAGATCCATGTGGTGCTCGACGACGACGAGGGCCATGCCGTCTCGACGCAGCTCCATGAGGAGCTCGCCGAGGACCGCAACCTCCGTCGAGTTCAGCCCGGCCGCCGGCTCGTCGAGGATCAGCAGCCTCGGTTGGCGCGCCAGCGCCCGGGCGATCTCCAGCGCACGGGCCTTGCCGTACGCGAGGGCTCCTGCGAGCGTCCGCTCGTCGTGCGCGAGCCCGACCCGGGCCAGCAGTGCCCGGGCATCCCGGTCGAGCTCGGCCTCCCGCCGGTATTGGCCGGGAGGCTTGAGCGAGGCCTTCCACCAGGGCAGCGAGGCCGTGTCGGCGAAGCCGGCCTTCACGTTCTCCAAGACGGTCTCGGAGCTGAACAGCTGCGGGGTCTGGAAGGTCCGCGCCACCCCCAGCCTGGCGATGTCGTGAGGCCGCCTCGTGGAGAGCTCGGTGCCCTCGAAGGCGACCGAGCCGCTCCCGGGGCGATAGACGCCGGTGACGAGGTTCGCCACGGTGCTCTTGCCGGCTCCGTTGGGGCCGATGATCGCGTGGACCGATCCGTAGTCCACGCTCAGGTCGAGAGCATCGACCGCGACCAGGCCGCCGAAGCGCTTGGTGACGTCGGTGAGCAGCAGGGCCTGCGCCCCGTCGCGCATCTGATCGGGCTGCTCGAGGAGGCGAACCACGCGTCGCTCGTCGCCCCCGCCGGCGATGCCGGGCTCGGTCTCGACACTCGTGGTCTGACCCGCGCGATGGCTCCACAGCTTGGCGAGAGTGCCGGTGATGCCTTGCGGCATCAAGAAGAGCACCAGGATCAGCAGCACGCCCAGCAGCCCTGGGGTCGAGAGGTACCACGACGAGCTGAGGTGCTCCTGCTCGAAGGATGTGACGCCGTCGAGCACCTGGGACTGCTGGAGCCAGACGATGACCGCGGACCCGATCACCGGGCCTAGGACCGTGCCGCCTCCGCCGAGCAGCACGGCCAGCAGGATGGAGATCGAGAGGAAGAGGTCGAAGGACTCCGGTTGCACGTGGGCGTAGATCAAGACGTAGAAGATCCCCCCTACGGCGCCCAGGGCGCTCGAGAGCGCCAAGGCGGCGGTCTTGCGCCAGAACACGTTGACCCCCAGGTGCGCGGCCAGCATGTCACTCTCGCCCACCGCGCGCAGCGATCGACCCCACGCGGACCGGCACAGGTTGCGGTAGAGCACCAGCGCCACGACCGTGATCACGGCGATGGGCACCATGGCCGTGGCGACCACACCACCCGTGAGCGGTGGGTCGAACTCGAAGCCGAGGACGGACACGGGGTCCAGCAGCCCGGTCCCGTGCTGCAGGGGGTTCGGGTAGCCGGAGGCAGCCCCCAGCTCAGGCCACCGCAGGAGGATCTGCTGCACTAGCACGGCCAGGGCCAGGGTGATCATGGTGAACTCGGGCCCGCGCAACCTCAGGCTGCCGAGGGCCACCACGGCACCGACTCCGGCGCAGCCGAGGACCGTGACGAGCATGGCGGGCAGCGCCGGCAGGCCGACGTCGAGCAGCAGGTAGCTGAAGGCGTAGGCGCCCAGGGCGTAGAACGCCCCTTGCCCGAGCGAGACCAGTCGCGTCAGCCCAGCCACCAGGTTCAGCCCAATGGCGGCCACGATCATGGCAGCCATCTGCCCGACCAGCTGCATGGTGGCGATCGAGGTTCCCTCCCCCGTGCGGCCCGGCAGGATCGCGAGGGCCGCCACGACGGCCGCCGCCACGAGGAACAACAGGTCACGCTGCAGTGCCCCGATGCGCAGACCGGCGTGGCGTCGTCCCGGCCTCCGGCCTGTCCAGCGCTGAGCGGTGGTGCGGGGGCTGTTGGTGGGCTTCATGTTCCTCAGACCTTGATCTCGACTCGGCGGCCGAGCAGTCCCTCGGGTCGGACGATGAGCACGGCAATGACGACGAGCAGGCCAGAGACCTCGCCCCACAGGCTGCCCAGGGCCGTGCCCACCGCGGCCGTGACGAGGCCGTAGACGGCTCCGCCCAGCAGGGGGCCCCACAGAGAGGTCAGGCCGCCGATGATGCCGGCCGAGAACGCGGCGATCAGCAGCGGCGGGCCTAGCCCCGGCGAGACTCCGGTCTGCGCAGCCCACAGAATCCCGCCCAGCCCTACGAGCATCATGGCGACCACGTAGGACAAGGCGCCGATGCGACGCGGCGAGATCCCCATGAGCGCCGTGGTCTCGGCGTCCTCGGAGACGGCCCGCATGTCACCACCGAGCCGGGTCCGTGAGATCACGACGACCAGCAGCACGGTGACCACGACCGCGACGACGGCAAGGAGGAGTTGCTGCCCGGTCACGCGCTCACCGAGCACGGTGACGATGCTGTCGACGTTCCCGAAGCCGAGCGGCTGCCGGTTGGCCCCCTCCGCGTTGGTGGTGAGGTTGACGATGACGAAGGACAGCCCGACGGTCGTCAGGAGCCACCTCGTGTCGTGCTTGCCTTCCGTGCTGAACGGGAGCACCAGCACCCGGTAGGTGAGTCCTCCGAGAAGGCCAGTGACCAGCACAGCGACCGCGATCGCCAGCAGGCCGGTGAGACCCACGTTGCCGTGCAGGAACATGGCCAAGAAGGCGCCCACGACCATGAACTCCCCGATCGCGAAGTTCAGCGTGTTCGTGGTGATGTAGGTGAGGACGAATCCTTGGGCGATCAGGGCGTACAGTCCGCCGGTCACCAGCCCGGTGACAACGACATCCATCATGACTTCTCCATCACTGTCGGAGCGGTTCAGCAGCCCTTGTCGATGCAGTGCTGGACGGTGCCGAGCGTGACGATGTTGCCCTGGGGTGTGTCGTCGAAGCCCATCACGTACCAGTCGGCCGCGTCGGGCTCGTCCAGCTCTCCGTCTCCGGGCCCGAACGGCTTCTCGTAGGACTGGTCCTCGACGTGCACGGCCGGCAGGTTCTCGAGCGCGTCGCGGACGGCGCTGTAGTCGTCACCGCTGCCGGCCGTCTTGACGGCTTGGGCGTAGGCGTCGAGCATGGCGTAGGTGTTGAACACGGTGGTGTAGAGGTCCGGTACCCCGCCGAACCTGCTCTTGTAGGCACTCAGGATCGCCTTGTAGGCAGACCCGTTGAAGTTCTCGGGGTCGATGAAGTAGAGGCCCTTCCACTCCGAAGGGGACGCGAGACCTCGGTAGTCGGCCAGCACGTTCGCCGTCGCGTACTTGCGCACGGGGTCGAAGTCATCGACGGCCATCGACTCGGTCACCGTCGCGATGTCGGCGCCTGACGTCATGTTGATGAACAGCGAGTCCACGCCGGCTGCCTTGAGCCGACTGATGCCACTGTTGAAGTCCGTGGCTCCGGTCTGCATGCTCTCCCCCACGACCTGGACGCCGTGCTGCTCGCCGTAGGTCTTGAAGGTCTCCAGCGCTGCCTGCCCGAACGCATCGGCCGAGTAGATGATGCCGACCACCGGATCCTTGCCGTCGATGGGGGCGAACAGAACCTGCCCGCTCACGTCCGAGAGGTCGTCGCTGTTGTAGGCCGTCCGGAACGCCCAGTTGGTGTCACCGGCGGTCGGCACCAGGGTGGCATTGGACGCCGAGTGCAGGAGCCAGGGGCGCTGCGCGCGTCCGACGACGTCGGCCACCTGCAGGGCTTGAGCCGACTGCGGCGGCCCCATCACGGCATCGACGTTGTCCTCGTTCAGCACCGTCTGCACCGCCCGCGAGGCACCGGCGGGTGTGCCGGCGTCGTCGGCGTACGTGAACGTCAGGTGCACTCCGTACTGCTTCTCGATCTTGGGCGCGAAGAGCTGGATGGCTCGGTTCGTCTCGGTCCAGAATTGCGGCGCCGGCCCGGTCTTGGGGCCGATGACACCGATCACTGCGCTGTCGGCTGCATCGCGAGAACTGCTGGACTCGGACGAACCCGAGCCACAAGCAGTCGCGACGGACGCAGTCAGCAACAGCGCTCCCACCTTGGCGAGACGGCGTGCACTCATCTGTTCCTCCATGAAGTCTGCCGGTCGGCCGAGTCCCGAACCGTCATGCGGCGTGTGGTGCAGAGGAGTACAGCACCCACGTGACCGCCATCACGCTGCGAGCAACCGGGGCACTTGTGTGTTCCCACAAGCCAGGGGCCCGCATCGCGAGATGACACCCGGGGTCGCAGAGATGATGGGCGCGTGCCTGGCAACCGCAACGGACTGGATGCCGTGCCCGCGAGGGCGAAGTCCATCGAGCACCCTTCGGCCCCCGAGGGCGCTGCGGCAGGTGATGCCGTCGACGCCCGGCGCCTCACGGACTGGCTGGTCTCTCGGCACGGCGACCACGTCGGTCCCTTCGCCTGGTCACGCATCGCAGGCGGCCGCTCGAACATCACGCTGCACGTCACGGACGCACGCGGGCACGCCTTCATCCTCCGCCGTCCGCCCGAAGGACCGCTGCTGGCTTCGGCGCACGACGTTCTCCGAGAGTTCCGCATCCTCTCCGCGCTCCGAGGGCAGCCGGTGCCGACTCCGGCGCCCCTGGCGCTGTGTGAGTCTCCATCGATCCTGGGCGCGCCCTTCTACACGATGGCGTTCGAGCCGGGCCTCGTGCTGCGCAGTCCTGACGACACGGCCGGGTTGAGCGACGGCGGGCGTGCGCGCGTCGGACACGCCATGATCGACGTCCTGGCCGATCTGCACGGCATCGACCCCGAGGCCGTAGGCCTCGGAACGCTCGGCCGGCGTGACGGCTACCTCGAGCGTCAGCTGACCAGGTGGCACCGGCAGTGGCAGTCCAGCAGCACGCGCCGCCTGCCCGCTCTGGACGAGGCGCACCAGCGCTTGACCGCCGACATCCCGCGTCAGCAACGGGTGTCGATCGTGCACGGGGACTTCCGACTCGACAACGTGGTCCTCGGACCGCAAGGCGACGTACGAGCCGTGCTGGACTGGGAGCTGTGCACCCTCGGGGATCCGCTCGCCGACCTGGGCCTGTTCCTCGTCTACTGGACCCAACCAGGTGAGGACACCTCGCACCTCTACACCAGCGTCCCCACCACCACCCCCGGCTTCGCGACCAGGGATGAGCTGGTGGAGCGCTACCGCGAACGCACCGACCTCGATCTGGACCGCATCGGCTTCTACATGGCCTTCGGTCTGTGGAAGCTCGCGTGCATCGGCGAGGGCATCTGTGTGCGCGATCGCGCGGCGGGACTGGACGTGGGCACTCTCTCAAAACAGGTCGGCCTCCTTGCGGAGAAGGCCCTCACGACGCTGAGGGGCTCGTCGTGATCGCGGGCTCCGGACCGCTGAGCGGCCTACGCGTCGTGGAGCTGGGCTCCATCGGCCCGGGTCCCTTCTGCGCCATGCTCCTGGCCGACCTCGGCGCTGAGGTGGTGCGAGTCGACCGCGCCGACGACAACCCGCTCATCGGCCCGAACGACGATCACACCCGTGAGCTGATGCATCGTGGTCGGCGTTCGCTGGCCTTGGACCTGAAGGATCCAGGGGGACGCGACGTGCTGCTCACGCTGTGCGAGTCCGCCGACGTGCTGCTGGAGGGGTACCGACCAGGCGTATGCGAGCGCTTGGGGCTCGGCCCCGACGACGTGCGCGAGCGTGCGCCGCACCTGGTCTATGCCCGGGCCACCGGTTGGGGGCAGAGCGGTGCCGATGCCATGACCGCCGGACACGACATCAACTACCTGGCCATCACCGGCGTTCTCGGCCTGCTCGGCCAAGAGGGCTCGCCCCCTCGGCCGCCCCTGAGCCTGCTCGGCGACTTCGGTGGCGGTGGGCTGGTGCTGGCCTTCGGCATCGTGGCCGCCCTCTTCGAGCGTCAGCGTTCCGGCCTGGGGCAGGTGGTCGACGGGGCCATGGTGGACGGCGCCGCGACGCTGGCCACGCCGTTCCTCGGGTACTGGCAGACCCAGGACTGGTCTCCTCTCCGAGGCAGCAACATCACCGACGGTGGGGCCCCGTACTACGACGTCTACGAGACCAGCGATGGTCGCTGGCTCTCCCTGGGCGCCCTCGAGCCGCGCTTCTACCGGGAGATGCTCGAGGTGCTCGGCCTCGACGAGGCCGAGCTGCCCGAGCAGACCGACCGCTCCGGGTGGCCCGTGCTGCGCACCGCCTTCAGCGACGCCGTCGCCTCGCTCCCCCTCAAGGAGTGGGTGAGGCGCGCAGCGGGCCGAGACGCCTGCATCGCCCCGGTCCTCACCTACGACGAGGTCGAGCAACACCCCCACCTTCGCTCCCGAGGCACCTACGTGCGCCGCAACGGCATGCTGCAGCCGGCTCCCGTCCCCCGCTTCGCCCGCACCCCTGGTCGCCTCGGCCTGCCCCCACCCGTGCCGGGCACGCACTCAGAAGCTGTCCTGCACGACTGGGGCGTGCCGGACGAGCGCGTGCGCGATCTCGTCCGGCGGGGAGTCGTGCAAGCCAGAAAGCGAGAAGATCCGCCCGCGTGACCGCAGGTCAGCGATCCTTCCAGCCGGCGCTTGGGACCATGACCGGCCAAGGGGTCGGCCCGGTGGCCGCCGGCCTCCTGGCCGACCGCATCGAAGCGCCCGCGGCAGTTACCGTCGCCGTCACGTCGCCGTCGCCGTCGCCGTCGCGGGAACGGTCCTGATCGGTACGCCCCTCGCGGCCCGGGAGTGGCATGACGCACGCGGCCGCGCTCACCCGTTCCCGCAGAACGCCCGGACACCGTCGAGCAGCCGCGCGACGTCCTCAGGGGATGTCGGAGTGCCGGGCCCGGGCCACGCTCCGACGCGCGTCGGCGGCACCGAGCACGCCGGCTCGACGAGCCGCCCGCGTGGCGAGCACGAAACGGTGCACGTAGGCGTGGTGGCTCGGGTAGAGCTCGCGCAGGCGGCGTCGGCTGAACGGCACATGACTGCCGTCGAAGGAGGCACAGAAGTCGGAGCCGGAGTTCAGGCTGCTGTTGGTCGCCGTGGGCACCGCGTGCTCGGGCAGCCGGATGCCGCCGAGCACGTTGCCGTCGGCATCGCGCGCCAGTGAGCCGTCGCTCTCGTAGCGGAACGCCGGCTGCGAGGGTGGCGGCGACCCCGTCGCGATCCAGCCGAAGAGGGCGTCGATCGCGGCGTCCTGCACGTGTGCGAACGGGATCCGGCTGAAGGGCGGCAGCGTGCACCGATGCACCCGGGTGATGCCCAGGTCGCGGTGCACGACCCGATCGCCGTAGGCCGAGAGGCGAGCGTCCTCGTGACTGGCACCGGCCACTTCCCAGTAGCGGTAGGCGTCGCTGTCGGGCTCGACGCGCAGGTGGCCCTCGTCGGTCTCGGTGTTGACCTGCATCACCTTCGCGCCCGTGAGCGCCGGGGACGGCACGGGGAAGACCACGCCGGTCGGCGGCACGTCGAGGGTCGCCGAGGAGAGTGCGGCGATCAGGTAGCCGTCCGCGAGGCTCTGCGCAGCGCCCATCGCGTTGGCATAGATGCTCATGGTGCCGGCCGACTGCGAGCACCCGGTGGCGACCAGGTGCCGCGTCCTGAGAGGCCCCAGCGGGGCGGTGCCCGTCGGGCGACGAATCGCCTGCAGTGCCTGGGCGAAGATGTCGTAGCTGCCGGCCTCGGCCACGAACGTTCCCGAGGTCGGGATGCTCAGTGAGCCGTATCGCTGTTCGCTGAAGGCCTTCAAACCGGTCTGCGGCGTGTCGATACCCGCGGTCTGGGCGTCGATGGTGACGTAGGCGTCGCGTCGACGCATCACGTGCTCCCCCGAGCGCGCCCAGAGGCAGTCGAGGTCGAAGCCGTTGGTCACGTTGGTCCACTCGGCCACCACGTTGCCGCTGAACCGTCGTGCCCGGGCCGGACGCCGCACCACCATCCGCGAGGTGTACGGCTGCCCCGCCGCCGTGCCGGAGAAGAAGAACTCCCGCTCGACGTAGCCGTGTCGCCGTAGTGCGCGTGGTGACGCCGCGCCGAAGGGGTAGTCGTGGTCCGGCGAGCCCACGGCGTCGGCCGGGATCGGCCCGGTCACCGCGGGGCTCGGGACCGGCACCACGGGATCGAGGAGCGGGCCGGACCGCGCGGCGCCGTCCGAGGCGGACGCCGCGGGCTCGAGCCCCGTCCCGAGCCCCACCACGAGCAAGGCGCCGAGGGCCGTCGTGAGGGCGGCTAGGAGGAGGCCGAGTGCCCGGCTCCGTCGCGACCCCGCCGTCATCGCAGCTGCACCGGACGCCGCAGCACCTGCCGGCCTTCAACCGACACGACCAGCACGTGTCGACCTCGGCGCCAGTGGGCGCCTGCCCGATGCCGCAGTCGCAGCCGGGCGCCCCGTCGACCCACTCGCCGAAGCTGGGCCGCGCCCACACGCACGCCGTTGCGGCGCAGCTCGATCCGGACGTCGCGCACCGCGGCACCCATCGCGCTCACCGTCGCGACCAGCCGTCGCCCTGCGTCGACGCGGTCGCCGAGGTCGATGCGCAGCGAACGGCCGTCCCCGGCGTCGGCCACGACCAGGCCGCCCGGGCCGCACTGCGTCGGGGTGCTGGGGTCGTCGGTGTACTGCTGGTCGCCGAGGGTCGGATCCCCGCTGCGCAGCGTCTCGGCGTCCAGCGCGTCGATGCGCCGGGCCATGTCGGCGAACCAGGCGATCTGCTCGGCCGCCAGCGCCTCGTCGAGCTTGTCCAGGTCGCCGTTCTCGCTGACGGTGAGCAGGTACTCGGGCCCGGCCAAGGCCCCGATCTGCGGGACGCCGTTGTCCTGGAAGGCCCCTCCCACTCCGAACTGCACGGGCGGACGCAGCAGAGCGGTGCGAGCCAGCTTCGGGCGCGGCGCCAGTGAGTCCCGCGCCAGCTCGAACATGGGCCCCTGGGTCGTCCAGACTCCGAAGAACTCGTTCTCGCCGGTTGCGTGGTAGCCGAGGGCCGCGGAATCCAGCCATTCGGTGCACCCCAGGTGCTCGATGGTCATGGCAGCGGCTGCGGACGCCACGAGGTCGGGGTGGGCGGCCATCCACCCCTCGAGCTCGGGCAGCTCGCCGCTCATGTGGCCGGGCCAGCAGGCGAACACCAGCGTCCGCCGCAGGCGTCGGCCCGGTGGGAGGGATCCGAAGTGCCGGGCCAGGTGCACCAGGGCCACGGCGCCGTTCTCCTCCACGAACCCTTGTCCGTCGGTGTGGGTGTTGAAGATGAGGGTCTCGTCGCCACGCCCGGGGATCACGGCGGTCACCGAGGGCACCGACACGTCCTTCTCGCCGGCAGTCAGGCGCAGCCTCGTCGTGGGCCGGGTCGCAGCGGCGGCGCGCAGCCGAGCGCCCTCGTCTCGGTCGACGTAGAGGGCGGGCAGGGGCTCGTGGCCGCTGTCGAAGGGCAGGTAGTTGCCCTGGAGCGCCTCGAAGGAGCGGTCGACGACGAACACGACGGCAGCGACGCCGAGCTCCTCGAAGGGGGCCAACGGCACCCCGAGTCCCGGCATGCTCCACGAACGGCTGTAGTCGCTGACCGCCACGTCGGCCTCGCTGTGCCCGGGCCAGTGCAGGTAGGTGGTCAACGGCAAGAAGGCACCGGCGGTGAGCGGCACGGGCACTGGCAGGTCGACCAGCAGCACCGAGCCCTGGAGCGAGCCGGGGCCGCCGAGCGTGCCGGAGAGCCCCTGCGCCCAGGTGGTCAGCCGGCCGGGGTAGGCGGCCAGGGCCTCGGGCAGCGAACCCAGGTCGGCCGGGTCCACCGACGGCGAGGGCAGCGTGCCGCCGTACACGAGGGGCGCCTCGATGCCCGCCTGCGGAGTCTGTCGCGATCGCGGGTAGTAGGTCGCCACCCGAGTCGGACCGGCCTGCGGGCCCTCGAGCAGGTGAAGGTCGACGTCGCGGACGCTCCAGCGCCGGTAGGCGTACTGGTCGCAGGGACGCAGCACGGCGCCGGCCCGGACGAACTCGCGCTCGAGCCAGGAGGTGAAGGCCCGGTGCGAGGCGTTGCCCGTCAGGCGCGGTCCGAATTCCACCATCGTCGTGAAGTCACGTCGCACGCGCGCAGGGGACGGGAGCGGCACCGGCCGCACACGCGTTCGCCGGATGGACGCCACAGCATCCGCCCGCGAGCGTGCGCCCGGCACGCCGAGACCGACCAGCGCCGCACCGGCCACGCCTGCTCCCCCGATCAGACCGCGACGAGACGTGCGGGGCAGCCCCGACACGGCGTCCGACCCTGACCGATCCGCTGCCGGATCCGCTGCTGGCATCCACCGTCTCCTCACTGCCGGTCGTGACCATCGTCACGACGTCTCTGGCTAGAACGGCGCTCGGTGGCCCGGGGTTATGGCCACGCACGTGAAACTCACCCCGGAAGCACGAGCCGAGGGTCGTGGCTCATCCGTGCGGCGGGAGTCCCAGCAGCAGCCGCAGGGCCGTGGCCAGCTCGGTGGCCGCCGGATCGACCGGGCGTTCGTCGAGCACCGCGGAGACGACGAGCGCGCGCACGCACGAGACCAGGTAGCGCTCCGGAAGCGCCGATCGGTGCTCGCCGCGCGTCCGCCGCCTGGCCAGGAGAGCCACCATGGGCTCGTCGATCACGGCGAGACGGGTCAGCGCCTCCAGTCGCGGACCGGCCGCTCGCACCAGCGCCCTCTCCTGGGCGGCCCGTTCGAGGACCGAGCGGGCGAAGGCATCGACGGAGTCCTCGAGCGTGCCTCGGCCCAGGACCGCCACCACCTCCGGGAGATGCCGCTGAGCCATGACCACCACGAGCGCGTCGAGGAGGGCCTCGCGGTCGGCGAAGTGCCGGTACACCGTCGTGCGCGACACCCCGGCCGCGCCGGCCACCTGTCCCATGGAGAAGTCGGGTCCGACGTCGCGCAGCACCTCCTGGCTCGCCTCGACGATGGCGGACCGGTGCGCCCGGGCGTCGGATCGAGGTGGACGGCGGACGGGACTCACGGCCTCACTGTCGCATCCCGGCCCCCCACAGCGAGGTAGCAGCGGTCGGCCGCTGGCGGGCGAACTAAGTGTTACAGTCGTCTCACTTATCGGCGCGGCACTCGGGACGCGTCGTCGTGCACGCGGAGCCCGTCTCACGCCGCGGATCGGCGAGCCACCGACCCGCCCTACAGAGGGGATGCAGACGTGGTCAAGGAGCACGCCGTCGGCCGACGGTCCGTGATGAAGGCCGCCGGAGCAGCCGCCGGGCTCGCGCTCGGTGGCCTAAGCGGCGCCGGAGCGGCGTCGGGCCGCCAGGTCTCGAGCCGGCCGGGGTGGCGGCGCTACCCACTACGGCTCTTCGGGGATCCGCGCTTCACCTTCCCGACCGTGGAGGGGCGTCAGGACGACCAGGGCACGGACACCTGGTACCTCGACGCCGCCATCGTGACGACGTCTGGCCGCCGGCTGGCGTTCAGCACGATCTTCTGCAAGAACCGGCTCCCCGGTGAGCTGCGTGCCGACTTCCACGCCCTGGGGTTCTACGACCTCGGCAGCGGCGACTACGGCACCTCCGTCCCGACCGACCTCCCTCCCGCGGGATTGCTCTCACCGCCGAAGCTGCACATGGCGTCGGGCCATCTCGGGCTCTCCTTCGACGGCCCCCAGGGCACCTCGACCTGGCGGACGCGCCGCCGGGCCGGCCACCTCGTCCCCTTCGAGTACCGTCTCGACCTGCGCGGCGAGGACCAGCACGGCCGCGCCATGCGACTGAGCTGCGTGCAGATCCCGCAGAACCCACCCACGGTCGTCGGGCGCGGCCAGGGCTACATCGAGTGCTTCGGGCAGACCGGGACCGGTACCTACTTCCAGACCGGCCAGCGCGTGCGCGGCACCATCACCTGGGGCGGGCGCACCGAGGACTTCGAGGGCCACGTCGGCCACATGGACCGTCAGTTCTTCCCGCAGTACGCCGGCGAGAAGGTGGGGCTGTTCGCCCGGGACCGCTCCCACGAGTGGCGCACCATCAACCTCTCCGACGGCACCGACCTCTCCTTGTGGCGTCAGTTCGACCGGACCGATCGCAACAGCCTGAGCGGCTTCTCGGGAGCGACGCGGTTCATCCCCGGGCCCGGCCGCGGCACGACGCGCTTCTCCCCCGATCTGGAGGTGGAGACCACCTCGTACGTGAAGTGGCCGGAGTCGGTGCAGACGGCCTTCCCGCCTCCCTCGCCGAACCGCTACTGCCCCGACGGCCACGTCCTGCGGGTGCCGGCCTGGGAGCTGGAGCTGACCGCGCACACCCTCGTTCCCGCGCCAGCGCACCCCCTCCCCGTCGAGTACATGTTCGGCCCCGTGCACTACCGCGGTCACCTGCGCGACACACCGATCGAGGGCTTCGGCATCTTCGAGCGCACTCTGGCCCTCTACCGGCCCTTCGAGCTGGCCCAGGTGCTGGCCACCACCGCGGAGCACCTGCCGCGGGCCGCCGTGCACGAGGGCTCGGTGTCGCCGTCCTCTCTCCAGCGGCTCACCCGTCGGCTGGTCCGGAAGGTCGACCAGGATCCCCTGCTGACCAGCCGGGCCTTCCTGCTCGATCGGGTCCGACCTGCCTGCGCGACGCTCCAGGGGCCGACTCGCGCGTTCATGCTCGAGGCGTGCGACGACCTGCTCACCGCGCTGCCCACCCTGCCCGCTACCCCGTGAGTCCTCGCGCCTGCTCATCGCGGCCGGGCGCCGGGTCGTGGTCGAGCCACCCCCGCGCCCGGTCGACGGCGTGCGCCCAGTGCGCCCGTTCACGATCCCTGGTGGCGGAGTCCATCTCCGGCTGCCAGCTCGCGGCTCGACGCCACAGCCGGCGCAGCGCGTCGAGATCGGGCCACACGCCGGCGCTGAGCCCGGCGGCGTAGGCCGCCCCCACCGACACGGTCTCGGAGAAGAGCGGTCGCTCGACGGGCAGGTCGAGCACGTCGGCGACGTTCTGCATGAGCAGGTGGTTGGTGGTCATCCCACCGTCGACGCGCAGGCTGGCCGGTCGCTGCCCCGACACCTGCTCGACCGCCTCGACGACCTCGGCGGTCTGCCAGGCGGTGGCCTCCAAGACGCTACGCGCCAGGTGACCGCTGGTCACGTACGCGGTGAGACCGACGATGACCCCGCGCGCCTGGGCGTCCCAGCGCGGCGCGTAGAGCCCCGAGAAGGCGGGCACCACGTAGCACCCGCCGTTGTCGGAGACCGTGCGCGCCAGGGTCTCGATGCGCGGTGCGGTGTCGACCAGGCCGACGTTGTCGCGCACCCACTGCACGAGGGATCCGGCAACGGCGATGGAGCCCTCGAGCGCGAACACCGGCGGCTCGCCCGGGAGGGCGTAGCCGACGGTCGCCAGGAGTCCGTGGCGCGAGGGCACCGGCGTCTGACCCACGTTCATCAAGAAGAACGCCCCCGTACCGAAGGTGCACTTGCTCTGACCGACGTCGAAGCACGTCTGCCCGAACAGCGCGGCCTGCTGGTCGCCGAGGGCCGCGGTGATCGGCACCCCCGGCAGCACCTCGGCGCACGTGCCGTAGGCGTCGGCTGTCGCCCGGATCTCCGGGAGGGTCTCCTCGGGGATGTCGAAGACGTCGAGCATGTCGCTGTCCCAGCGCAACGAGTCGAGGTTCATCAGGTTCGTGCGACTGGCGTTGGTGACGTCGGTGAGGTGCTCGCCTCCGGTGAGGTTCCAGATCAGCCAGGTCTCCATGGTGCCGAACGCCACCTCGCCACGCAGCGCCCGCCGCTCGAGGTCGGGCACCGTGTCGAGCAGCCATCGCAGCCGGCCGGCAGCGAAGTAGCTGGCCGGCGGGATTCCCGTGGCCGCCAGCACGGCCTCGGTGTGACCGGCCGCCACGATCTGCTCGATGACGCCGCTGGCCCGGGTGTCCTCCCAGGTGATCACCGGCGAGAGCGGGCGTCCGGTGCGCCGCTCCCACACCACGCAGGACTCCCGCTGGTTCGCGATACCCAGCGCCACCACGTCGTCGGGCGTGGCGCCCGCGTCGGAGAGGGCCTGGGGGACGACTCGGCGCACGTTGGACCAGATCTCGCTGGCGTCGTGCTCCGACCAGCCCGGCCGCGGATAGCGATGGGCATGCTCGCGCTGGGCCAGACTCACCAGGCGCCCGGCGGCGTCGAAGAGCAGACAGCGCGTGGAGCCGGTGCCCTGGTCGATCGAGGCCACGAGCCGCCGCGAGTGCGGCCCAACGCTCACGCGAGCCCCACGATCGACCGGCTGACGTAGCCAGCAGCGCGCACCAGGGCCGCAAGCGGCTTCGAGGCGGCCCGGCCCCGCTCCAGCACCTCGTCGCGGCGACCCACGACCGCGAGCGCCGCCAGACACTCCCCCACGCTCCCGCGCACGGGCACCGCGAGGCCGTGCAGGTCGGGGTAGTACTCGCCGGTCTCGACCGCGTGACCCTCGGCGCGCACGCCGGCCAGCTCCTCGTCGAGGACACCGTGGTCGGTGACGGTGAAGCGGGTGAACGTCTCCAGCTGGTCGGCGGTCGGCTCGGCGCCCGTCGTCTCGGCGAGCAGCACCTTGCCCAGGGCGGTCGCGTGCAGCGGCAGCGCCTCTCCGACGCGCAGCCGCTGCGCGGTGTTGTCGGGGCGGTAGACGTGCTGCACGAGTCGGGCGACATCGCGGTCTCGGCGCGCGAGATGCACCTCCAGGCCCGTGTCGAGCGCCAGGCGGTCCATCCACGGCGTGGCCGCCGAGCGCAGATCCGCCGGATCGAGCGACGTGGCCAGCCCGCTGAGCCGCCGAGCCACCCGGTACCCGGCGGAGGGTCGGTCCTGCTCGACCCACCCGACGCCACGCATGGTCGCGAGCAGACCGTGCACCGTGGTCTTCGGCAGACCGACCGCGCTCGCGATCTCGGCGAGGTCCATCGAACGGTGGGCCCCGGCCAGCACGGTCAGTACCGACGCGGCGCGCTCGACAGACTGCACGTTGCCCGACATGCTCCCCTCCTCACCGGCTCGACTCCCACGACACCCACGACACGCACGACCATCCCCCCTCGCGGGCGGTGGCCTCACACCGCCGGCACCCGGCGCCGCACGTCCGGAGCCGCGAGACGCTGGTCGTTGGCCTCCTGGTCGGCCTCGGCCTGCTGCGACTCGCGCTCGGCCGCCACGCGTGCCCGATAGGCCTCCACCTCCGCGGCGACGCGCTCGTCGTCCCAACCGAGGACCGGTGCCATCAACTCGGCCACCTCCTGCGCCGACTCCACGCCCCGGTCACGCGTCTCGATCGAGATCCGGGTGCGGCGTGCGAGCACGTCTTCGAGGTGCAGGGCCCCCTCGTGGGTCACAGCGTGCAGTACCTCCACGCGCAGGTACTCCGGGGCTCCGGCGAGAGGCTCCCACAACCCGGCGTCCTCACCGGCCAGCTCCTCGAGCTCGTCGAGCAGCGAGCCGTAGCGCTCCAACATCCGCTTGACCCGCCACTGCGGGAGGGCGAGCCGCTGCGAGAGGCGCGGCAACTGGGCCACCAACGCGGTGTAGCCCTCGGCGCCCAGCAGCGGGATGTCCTCGGTCATGGACACCCCCACCCCGGCCGGCAGGTCGGACAGCGCCGCGTCGACGGCGTCCTTGGCCATGACCCGGTAGGTCGTGTACTTGCCGCCGGCGATCGAGACGAGGCCGGGCAGCGGCCGGCCCACCGAGTGCTCCCGCGAGAGCCGCGCGGTCGACTCGCTCTCGCCCGCCAGCAGTGGGCGAAGCCCGGCGTAGACGCCCTCGATGTCGTCGTGGGTCAGCGGGCTGACCAGCACCGTGTTGACGTGCTCGAGGATGTAGTCGATGTCGCTGCGGCTCGCCGCCGGGTGCGCCTTGTCGAGCTCCCAGTCGGTGTCGGTGGTGCCGATGATCCAGTGGGTGTCCCACGGGATCACGAACAGCACCGACTTCTCCGTGCGCAAGATGATGCCGCTCTCGGAGCGGATGCGATGCCGAGGCACCACGATGTGCACGCCCTTGGAGGCCCGCACGCGGAAGTTGCCCGGGCCACCGGAGAGCGATTGCACGTCGTCGGTCCACACGCCACTGCAGTTGATCACCACCGAGGCGGAGAGGGCCGTGACGGCACCGGTCTCGGCGTCCTCGAGCCGGGCGCCGGTGACCCGCTCCCCGGCTCGGGTGAGGTCGGTGACGCGCACCGACGTGAGGACGTGGGCGCCGTGGGCCGCGGCCGTGCGCGCCAAGGTCATGGTGTGCCGGGCGTCGTCGGACTGGGCGTCGTAGTAGCGCAGCGCCCCCACGAAGGCGTCCTCCCGCAGTCCCGGCGCCAGCCGCAGGGCCCCGCGGCGCGTGAGCTGCTGGTGTCCGGGAACGGAACGGGCACCGCCCATGCGGTCGTACAGCGTCAGCCCCGCGGTGACGTAGGGCCGCTCCCAGCCGCGATGGGTCAGCGGGTAGAGGAAGCTGACGGGCTTGACCAGGTGCGGCGCGAGCCGGGTCAGCATGAGCTCACGCTCGCGCAGCGCCTCGCGGACCAGCCCGAAGTCGAACTGTTCGAGGTAGCGCAGCCCGCCGTGGAAGAGCTTGGAGCTGCGCGAGGAGGTGCCCGAGGCGAGATCGGACTGCTCGACGAGCGCGACGGAGAGTCCGCGGGTGACCGCGTCGAGGGCGACCCCGGCTCCGGTCACCCCGCCTCCGATGACGAGCACGTCGACGTGGCCGTCGTGAACCGCCTGCCAGCTGTCGGCGCGACGGGCGGGATCCAGGGGATGGGACTTCAGCATGCTCTTCCTCGACGGGCCGCCCAGGAGGAGCCGGCCCGGTCATGATCGGTGGTCGGTGGTGGTCGGGGGGTCGGGGGTCGGCGTCGACGAAACCCCGGCTCAGGCCTCGACGTCGTCGTCGACCCAGTCGAGGGTCTTGGTGACGGCCTTGTTCCAAAGGCGGTAGCGACGCTCCCTCTCCTCGGTGTCCATCTGCGGGGTCCAGCGCTTGTCCTCGCCCCAGTTGGCGGTGATGTCGCCGGTGGAGTCCCAGTAGCCGACGGCCAGGCCTGCGGCGTAGGCGGCGCCCAGCGCGGTGGTCTCGGCGACCTTGGGCCGCACGACGTCGACACCGAGGATGTCGGCCTGGAACTGCATGAGTGTCTCGTTGACGACCATGCCACCGTCGACCTTGAGCTCGGTGAGCGGCACCCCGGAGTCGGCGTTCATGGCGTCGAGCACCTCGCGGGTCTGGAAGGCGGTCGACTCCAGCACCGCGCGGGCGATGTGGCCCTTGTTGACGTAGCGGGTCAGGCCGACCAGCGCGCCACGGGCGTCGGGACGCCAGTGCGGGGCGAAGAGACCCGAGAACGCGGGCACGAAGTAGGCACCGCCGTTGTCCTCCACGCTCTGGGCCAAGGTCTCGATCTCCGGTGCCGACGAGATCATGCCGAGGTTGTCGCGGATCCACTGGACCAGCGACCCCGTGACGGCGATCGACCCCTCCAGGGCGTAGACCACCTGCTCCTCGCCGAGCTTGTAGCACACGGTGGTGAGCAGGCCGTTCTCGCTCGGCACCTGCTCGGTGCCGGTGTTGAGCAGCATGAAGTTGCCGGTGCCGTAGGTGTTCTTGGCCATGCCCTTCTCCAGGCACGCCTGGCCGAACGTCGCGGCCTGCTGGTCGCCGAGGATGCCGGCGACCGGGGTGCCCTTGAGCACGCCCGGGCGGCACTCGCCGTAGACCTCCGAGGAGCTCTTGATCTGCGGCAGCATCGACATCGGGATGCCCATGTCATCGGCGATCGAGGAGTCCCAGGTGAGCGAGGAGAGATCCATCAGCATCGTGCGAGAGGCGTTCGTGACGTCGGTGACGTGCACGCCGTCGTTCTCCGCACCGCCCGTGAGATTCCACAGCACCCAGGTGTCGGTGTTGCCGAAGAGCAGGTCGCCGGCCTCTGCCTTCTCACGGGCGCCGTCGACGTTCTCCAGGATCCACGCGACCTTCGGCCCCGAGAAGTAGGTAGCCAACGGAAGGCCGCACACCGACTTGTACTTCTCCACGCCCTGCTCGCCGCCGAGACGGTCGACGATCTTCTGGGTGCGGGTGTCTTGCCACACGATCGCGTTGTAGACCGGCTGGCCCGTGGTCTTGTCCCACACCACCGCCGTCTCGCGCTGGTTGGTGATGCCGACCGCCTCGATGTTGCCGGAGTTCAGGTTGGCCCTGGCCAGCGCGCCGCCGATCACCTTGCGCGTGTTCTCCCAGATCTCGATCGGGTCGTGCTCGACCCAGCCGGCCCGCGGGAAGATCTGCTCGTGCTCGACCTGGTCGGAGGCGACGATCGATCCCGACCGGTCGAAGATGATGGCGCGGGTGCTCGTGGTCCCCTGGTCGATGGCCAGGATGTAGCTGTCGGTCATAGCTGGTTCCTCACTGCTTGCGGGTGTCGCGATGGTGTCGGGTGGTGGCGTTCAGGGAGCGTACGGCTTCTCGCCCGGGGGCTCAGGCATAGGCGAAGGCGTGTGCCGCCACGCCCGCCAGCGCGCCTCCGATGAGCGGGGCCACGACGGGGATCCAGGCGTAGCTCCAGTTGCTGCCGCCCTTGCCCTTGATGGGCAGCAGGGCGTGCGCGATGCGGGGCCCCAGGTCGCGGGCCGGGTTGATGGCGTATCCGGTCGGACCACCGAGGCTGGCGCCGATCCCGACGACGAGCAGAGCCACGGCCAAGGGGCCCAGCCCGCTGGGGGTGTGGCCGAAGGCGATGACCACGAAGACCAGCACGAAGGTGCCGATGACCTCGGTGATCACGTTCCAGAGCGGGGCGCTGATGCCGGGCCCGGTGGAGAAGCACGCGAGCTGGGCGTCCGGATCGGCCTCCGGGTCGTCGAAGTGCTTGCGGTAGGCGGCCCAGGCGAGCACCGCCCCGAGGAAGGCACCGATCATCTGGGCCACCAGGTAGACCAGCACCTTCAGGGCCGTGTCGCCGCCGAGATCGTCGCCGGAGGCGACCAGGCCGATCGTGACCGCGGGGTTGAGATGGGCGCCGGACTTGTAGGCGACGTACACGCCGGCGAACACGCCCAGGCCCCAGCCGAAGTTGATCATCAAGAACCCGCCGCCGTTGCCGTTCGTCTTGGGCAGCACGGCGTTGGCGACCACGCCCGCGCCCAGGAGCAGCAGCGTGGCGGTGCCCAGCACCTCGGGGAAGAAGATGTCGGTCAGCACTGAACGACTCCTTTTCTCGGCATGCGGGCACGCCGGATCGGTCTGACACACGGCACCGCCGGTGCGGGTGACTCAAGGACGCGGCCCGGCGGTGCGGTAGGAATGCCGATGCTGGTGTAACGGCGATCACATGACCACCGGTGTCGTTCGGCGATGGCGAACGCGCGATCGGGTTCGTTCGACGCGCGCGAGCACCCGCCCCGTCGCGGTGCTCCCGCGCAGGTGTTCGGCGAGGTTTCGTGCGGAGGCGGGCTGGTCAGCCGAGCGCCGCGCGTGGCCGCACGGGAGGGATCGCCGCCAGCAACGAGCGGGTGTAGCCCTCGCGCGGGTCGGCGAAGAGTTCGGCCGACGACCGGTGCTCCACGGCGCGACCGCGATGCATCACGAGCACCTCGTGACTGATCTGTTCGACGACGGCCAGGTCGTGGGCGATGAACAGATAGGTGAGCTCCAGCTCGGCCTGGAGACGCAGCAGCAGGTCGATGACCTTCGCCTGGATCGACACGTCCAGGGAGGCGGTGGACTCGTCGAGGATCAGCACGTCGGGATCGCAGGCCAGCGCCCGCGCGATGCACACCCGCTGCCGCTGACCGCCCGAGAGCTGGTGCGGGTAGCGCTCGGCGAAGTCGGCGGGCAGCTCGACCAGCTCGAGCAGTTCGCGCACCCGACCGTCGACGTCGCGCTTGGGCAGCAGGTGGTGCACGCGCAGCGGTTCGGAGATCGAGCGCGACACGGTGGCGCGCGGGTTGAGCGCGGCGAACGGATCCTGGAACACCATGGCGATCCGGCGCTTGAGGTCGCGCCCCTCCTTGCCCTTCGCGGCCAGCACGTCGACGTCGCCGAGGCGCACGCTGCCGGAGTCGGCCGGCGTCTGGCGGGTGAGGACTCCGGCGATGGTCGACTTGCCCGACCCCGACTCCCCCACGATGCCGAGCGTGGTGCCGCGCGGCACCTCGAACGAGACGCCCTGGACGGCGAGGATGCGGCGGGTGCCGGAGTCCGCGCGCTGCGTGAAGGTGACGTGCAGATCCTCGACGCCCACCAGCGGCTGGGGCGCCGGCTCGGGCATCCGCCGCGGGTGACCGAGCACGGGCCGTGCGTCGAGCAGCAGCCTGGTGTAGTCGTGCTGGGGCGCGTCGAAGATGCCCAGCGTGTCGTTGCGTTCCACCGCCTCGCCCTGGCGCAGCACGGTCACTTCGTCGGCGACCTGGCCGATGACGCCGAGGTCGTGACTGATCCACACCACACCCATGCCTCGGTCGGCCTGCATCGAGCGCACGAGGTCGATCACCTGCGCCTGCGTCGTGACGTCGAGGGCCGTCGTGGGCTCGTCGGCGATGAGCAGGTCGGGGTCGCAGGCGAGCGCCACCGCGATCATCACCCGCTGCCGCTGCCCGCCCGAGAGCTGGTGCGGGTAGGAGTGCAGCCGGTCGGCCGGGTCGGGCACCCCGACGGCGTCCAGCAGGTCGAGGGCGTGCTGACGCGCCGCTCGCCGGGTCATGCCGAGGTGCTGCTCGGGGCCCTCGGTGAGCTGCCGCTCGAGGGTCAGCAGCGGGTTGAGGGAGGTGCCGGGATCCTGGAACACGAACCCCACCCGGCGTCCGAGCACGGAGCGCAGGGTGCGGCGGCTCGCGCCGACGATCTCGACACGATCCCTCACATCGCCCTCGGCACCGCCCAGCCGTGAGCTTCCGGAGACCGACGCGCCGGGGATGTCGAGCAGCCCGGTCGCCGACAGCACGGTGAGCGACTTGCCCGAGCCCGACTCCCCCACGACTCCGAGGCAGCCTCCGTCCGGCACCTCGAACGAGACGCCGTGCACGATCTCGCGACCGTGGATGGCCACGCGCAGGTCGTCGACGGCGAGCACGGGTGCCGACGGCTTGAACGGCTTGGTCAGGTTCGGCATCAGCGGCCTCCGGCCTGCGCGGCGAGCTGGGTGCGACGCTTCGGGTCGAGCACCTGGCCGAGTCCGTCACCGACCAGGTTGAACGCGAGGGTGGTGAGCAGGATCGCCGCTCCCGGGAAGACGCTGAGCCACCATGCGACACCGACGAAGTCCTGGGCGTCGAACAGCATCCGGCCCCACGACGGCCGCGGCGGCTGCACCCCGAGGCCGAGGAACGACAGCGCGGCCTCGGAGAGGATGGCGAAGGCCAGCGACAGCGAGGTCTGCACGATCACCGGGCCCGAGATGTTGGGCAGCACGTGGTGCCACACCACGTAGGTGTTGCCGGTGCCCATGGTGCGCGAGGCCTGCACGTACGGCTCGGAGCGCACGCTGAGCGTGGAGGCCCGCGCGACGCGGGCGAAGATCGGGGTGTAGACGACGCCGATGGCGATCATCGCCGAGGTGAGACCCGGCCCGAGCACGGCGACGATGGCCAGCGCCAGCAGCAGCACGGGGAACGCGAAGACCACGTCGACCACGCGCATGAGCACGCCGTCGGTGATCCCGCCGAGGTAGCCCGACACCAGGCCGACACCGACGCCGACCACCAGGGCGATCCCGACGCTGACCAGCGCGACCTCCACCGACACCCTCGAGGCCACGAGCACCCGACTGAACACGTCGCGGCCGAGGTCGTCGGTGCCGAACCAGTGCGCTCCGCTCGGGCCCTGGAGAGCGCGGCTCACGTCGGTGTCGTTCACGCCGTACGGCGCGATCCACGGTCCGACCAGGGCCGCGAGCACCACGACCAGCAGCACCACGCTGCCGACCAGCGACACCGGGTTGCGCAGCAGCAACCGCAGCGTGCCTGGGCCGCGCTCGGCGACCGGCACGACGTCGTCCGCCGGATCCTGTCTCGTCTCGATCGCGTCGGTCATCGCTGCCGGATCCTCGGGTCGGCCACCGCGTAGAGCACGTCCACGGCGAGGTTGATGAGCAGGAACAAGGCGCCCATGAGCAGCACCGCGCCCTGGATGAGCGGGTAGTCGCGCGCGGCGACCGCCTCGTAGGTCAGGCGCCCGAGCCCGGGCCAGGCGAAGACCACCTCGACCACGATCACGCCACCGAGCAGCGTCGCCATCTGGATGCCGACGATGGTCACGACCGGCACCACGGCGTTGCGCAGCACGTGGCGGCGCAGCACGACGCGTTCGCCGAGCCCCTTCGACCGGGCGGTACGCACCCAGCCGCTGGCCAGCACCTCGAGCACGGCCGAGCGCACGTAGCGGGTCATGATCGAGCCGGCGACGAGTCCGACGGTGACGGCGGGCAGCACCAGGCTCTTGAACCAGCCGGCCGGATCCTCCGAGAACGGCGTGTAGCCCGACGAGGGCAGCCAGCCGAGGGTGGAGGAGAACAGCGTGATGAGCAGGATGCCCATCCAGAAGTCCGGCACCGAGACGCCGACCTGGCTGGTCACCCGGATGATGGCGTCGGCCAGGCGGCCTTCGCGCAGCGCCGACCAGATGCCCGCCGGCAGCGCGATGAGCAGCCCGACGAGCACGCCCGCCAGCGCCAGGGACGCCGTGGCGGGCAGCCGCTCGAGCAGCAGCGTCGTCACGGGCTCGCCACTGCGGAAGCTGACCCCGAGGTCGCCGGTGAACGCGTGCCCGAGGTAGTGCAGCAGCTGGAGCGGCACCGGCTGGTCGAGGCCGCTGGCCGCACGCAGGGCGTCGTAGGTCTCCGGGGAGTACCGGGTGCCCAGCGCGATGCGCACCGGGTCACCCGGCACCAGCAGGATGAGACCGAAGGTCACCACCACGACCCCCACGAGCACGACCAGCGTGTGCAGGATGCCGCGCACCAGCACGAAGCGGGTGACCGGGTGCCGGGCCAGTCGCGACAGCCGGCCGCGCTCGTCGACCTTCGTCGCCGTCGACGACGTGAGGGGCTCGTGGGTGCTCATCGGCCTCAGCCCATCGACGCGTCGACCCAGCGGATGGCCCGGTCGCTGCGCACGGTGTACCCGCTGAGGTCTGGGCTGTAGGCCTGGATCACCGACGGGTTGTAGAGGTAGATGTAGCTGGCGTCGTCGGCGATCTGGGTCGCAGCCTTGGCGTAGATCTCCTTGCGCTCGGTCTCGTCGGTGGTGGTGCGGCCCTCGTCGAGCAGCGTGTCGACCTCGGCGTTGGAGTAGCCCTGCGCGTTGCTGCTGCCCCCGGTGTGGTGCTGGGAGTAGTAGTAGTCGTCGGGGTCGATGTTGCCGAGCCAACCCATGTAGAGCATGTCGAAGTTGCCCTTGTTCTGCTCGTCGAGCCAGGTGCCGAAGTCGAGGCTGCGGATCTTCAGCGTGATGCCGACGTCGGCCAGCTCGTCGGCGATCACCTGGGCCGCCTTCACGGTCTCGGGGTAGTCGCTGGAGACCATGAGCTCCATCGTGAGGTTCTTCACGCCGGCCTCGTCGAGCAGCTGCTCGGCCTTGTCGTCGTCCTTGGAGTAGGTGTCGTAGGCGGTGTACCACGCCGACTCCTCGGGGATCGCCAGCTCGTTCACCTTCGCGGTGCCGTAGCTGGTCACCTGCGCGATGGCGTCGCGGTCGATCGCATAGGCGATCGCCTGGCGCACCCGGACGTCGTCGAACGGCTTGCGCTTCTCGTTCAGCGCCAGGTACCAGTAGTCGTTGCTGGGCACGACGTCGATGTCCACCGAGTCGTCGCCCTGGAGCGCCTTCACCTGCTGCGGCGGGATCGAGTCGGTCCATTGGATCTCGCCGGCCTTGAGGGCCGCGACGGCGGTGGAGCCCTCGGAGATGAAGCGGTAGCGGATCGACGGGATCGACGGCGCGCCGCCCCAGTAGTCGGGGTTGGCCTCGAGATCGATGTGGTCACCGGAGGTGAAGTCGGTGAGCTCGTAGGGGCCGGTGCCGACGGGGTGTGTGGTGATGTCGCCGGAGGTGACGTTCTTCTTCTCGACGATCGCGACGCCCTTGAAGCCACCGATGCTGGAGAGCAGGTTCGGGCTAGGAGCGGTGACGTCGATCTCGACCGTGTCGTCGTCGAGGGCCTTGATGTCCTTGACGGCCGAGAAGCGGTAGGCGGTGGCGAGCTTGTCGTCGATGATCCGGTCGAAGGAGTAGACGACGTCCTTGGCGGTCATCGGGGTGCCGTCTTGGAACATGACGCCCTGGCGCAGGTGGAAGGTCCAGGTGAGCTGGTCCTTGCTGACGTCCCACGACTCCGCCAGCGACGGCTGCATCTGGAGGTTCTCGTCGGGCTCCACGAGGGTGTCGTAGACGTTCTCGAGCACCTCGAAGGAGAAGTACGACGTGGTCTTGTGCGGGTCGAGCTGGTCGGGCTCGCCGGCGATGGCCACGGTGATGCCCTGGCTGGTGTCGCCGGAGTCACCGGCGTCGCCGAGATCGACGCTCTTGCCCGAGGAGCAGGCGGCGAGGCCGGCAGCGAGCAGGGTGGCGGCGCCGAGGGCGAGAAGCCGGCGGGTGCGTCGCGACCGACGCTGGGACGTAGTGGACATCGCGCTCTCCTTCATCATTATGATGATGTTTCCATCACTATGGAGTGGGCGCCTGCTCGCTGGCAAGGGGTGATCACGATCCGCAACACGACTGCAACACGCGGGCCGGCTCGGCGCCGGGGCCGCCCATGACGCTCTCACTCGTGGTCGCCGTGCCCAAGGCCGGCCTGCTCGCTGCCGCCACCGCCAGCTTCTCGTTGAGCGTCGGCAACTCCGTGCCGGCGGTGTGGCCCGGCGTCGGCGCCGTCGTCAGCCAGGCCTGGACCAACCGGTCGCTGCGCGGACGGCTGCTCGCGCATCTGGCCGCCGGGGCCCGGCCCGACCAGGCTGTCGCGACTCTCGGCGCTCTCGACCCCGAACCGACGCTGCGCCAGGTCGGACTCGTCGACGCCGCCGGACGATCCGCCTGGCACACCGGCAGCGCCTGCACGCCCTTCGCCGGGGAGATCGACCTCGGCACAGCGGTGCACGGCGTCGTGCTGGGCAACCTGCTCGTCGGTCGGACGACGCTCGAGGCCACCGCCGGCGTGCTGGGCGACGCTCCCCCGCCCCAGCGCCCTGGAGAGCTGGCCGCGCTCGCCCTGACCGCTCTGCGAGCCGGGCAGCGCGCCGGAGGAGACAGCCGCGGTCAACAGAGCGCGGCTCTGCTCGTGGGCGCCGGACCCGCTCAGGACTGGACCCCGCCCGACCTCGCGGTCGACCTCCGGGTCGACGACCACCATCGCCCGCTGGAGGAGCTGGCCCGCCTGCTCGAGCTCAGGTCTCGAACGGCGTGACGGCGCCCAGCACGACCGTCGGCGTCGAGGCGGCGTTCGCCCACCAGTGCGGCACGGAGCAGCCGTAGGTCATCGAGTCGCCCTCGCCCAGCTCGCAGCGCGTGTCGCCGTGCACCACCAGCAGCCGGCCGGACACGACGGTCACGCACTCGGTACCGAGGTGGCGGTAGGGCCGCCCCTCGTTGCTGAACCCCGGCGGAAGCGTGCTGCGGATCAGCTGGAGGAGGGCCGATGATCGCGGCGTGAGCAGCTCGCGCACCACCTGCTGCGCAGGTGGCTCGTCGGCCGGCACCGGCAGCAGCGCTCGCTCCTCTGCGCGCACCACGGCGGCGTCGCGATCGCCCTCGAGCAGCGTCGGCAGCGGCACGTTCAGCGCCGAGGCGATGCGGTGCATCGCCGTGAACGACGGATTGCCCAGGCCCCGCTCCAGCTGGCTGATGAGCCCGAAGCTGACCCCCGCCCGCTCGCTGAGCTGCTGCAACGACCAGCCCCGACGACGCCTCAGGGCTCGCAGCTGACGGCCGACCGAGGCCAGGTCGGCGTCGGTCTGACCGGAGTCGTCTGAGTGCTGGGTCACGCGCTCACCCTACGATCCGGCCACCCGCCCGTCGGCTCGACCGGGCACGGCCCCGGGCGAGTCCCGCCCGCCGCCAGCAGCGCCTCGGCGTCTCGTGGATCCCAGCGATCGGCTCGTCCCCACGGCGCAGATCGGGGAGCGGGGTCGCTACCGCTGGCGCCGTTTCGCCGTGGGCGAGCGGACCTCCACCCGGGTCACCGAGTAGGCCGGGAGGTCGAGTGAGCCCGAGACCGAGTCGAGGCGGGTCCGCTGCACGGTGCTGGTCTCGTCGAAGGCCGGCCGAGCCTGCGGCTCGGCGGTCAGGACCACGCCCCGCAGACGCGCGACGCCACCGGGCGCCGTCCAGCGCTGAGCCGACGATGCGAGGTTGACCAGCAGGACGTGCCCGCCGCCCAGGCGCACCCCCAGCAGCGAGTCCACCAGGCCCGCGGCGCTCGGTGAGCTGAGCGCGGCAGGGATCGGCAGACCCTCGGACACGCGCCGGACCCGGAGCGAGCCGCGCGGACTGGGCGCGGTCCCGCGGACCTGGTGGAAGATCGGCGTCAGGGCGATGTTCTCCGCCGTCCGGCCCAACCTGCTCGAGCCGTCGGTCCCGTCGGCGAGCAGGGCCTGGATCTCCATGTTGCCCCCGGCCTGCGAGGACTTCGGATCCGGGGCGCCGTTCAGCGCGGAGTGCACCAGCGCGGTCTCCACGCGCGGGTCCGACGTGGCCAGCAGGCAGAACGCGGCCAGGGAGAGTCCGGTGGTCCAGGTCTGCTCGGCATGCCCCAACACCTGCGGCGGCGAGCCCGGCAGCTCGCTGAAGGGGATGTCGATCTGGTTGAACTCGGTCAGCCAGACCCGGAGCCGCCCGGGCACCCCGGCGAGCGTCTGGTCGGCGAACTCCCGCCAGGCCAGGGCGCCGTTGGACGCCGCCTGGTCCGCCGTCTGCTCGGGCGGCGCGATCCAGTAGGGGTGGAACGTGACCGCGTCGGCGCCCCGGATGCGCGCGTAGAGCTGCTCGTTCCACTGCTGGTAGCGCTGGCCGAAGTAGAGACTGGTGAAGGTCGAGGAGTCGTCGGCGCCGCACACCGCGATCTCGACCCCCGGGAACGCGTGCTTGATCCGGCGGATCCACCGGTTCATCGTGCGTGCGTAGTCCGCACCCGTGGGGTAGAGCTCCAGATAGCGGTCATCGGCGGTGTACAGCTCGTTGCCGAGCTCGACGTAGCGCACCGGCATGCCCAGGCGGCGGGCCGTGCGCAGCA
Organism: Nocardioides acrostichi; assembly: GCF_015319165.1. Classification (GTDB taxonomy): domain Bacteria; phylum Actinomycetota; class Actinomycetes; order Propionibacteriales; family Nocardioidaceae; genus Nocardioides; species Nocardioides acrostichi. The sequence goes on along the minus strand of NZ_JADIVZ010000001.1, from coordinate 779,835 downwards.
TGGCCAGCTGCTCACCCAGCGAGGACGAGACCACGTTGAGGTCGAAGAGCGGGACCGCGCGGGTGCGGTGCACCAGCGCGGCCCAGTCGCGCATCGTCAGCGGCTTGCGCCCCGCGTTCTGTCCGGCGAACGGACTGTCGGGCCCCTGCACGAAGCGCCCGGTGCGCCAGTCGATCCACTGCGAGGTGTGCCCGCCCTGAACCCGGATGATCCCCGGAGCCAGCCGGCGCAGCTGGGAGGCGAAGCGGCGCGTGTGCCACTGCGCCGCATTGCGCGGGGAGATGATGCGGGCGCCGTTGACGCCGAAGAAGGTGCCGCGCACGCGGGTGCGCGGCTGCTCCGCCCTCGTGTCGCCCGGGGCGAGGGCAGAGATCGCGGAGATCGCGGAGATCGCGGAGGCAGGCGCCGCGGGCGCGCCCTCGGCGCCGCCGGGGGCCGCCACCGTGACCGTCGCCTGCCCTGCGGCCAGCACGACGACGATCGCCAGCAGCCGGACGACGCGCGCAGCTCGAGTCACGCTGTGGTGCCTATCACATCGACCCTCGGGGCGGCCAGGGTGCGAGCATGGGCCAGTTCGGCCCGCACGGCACCCCGGTATGCCAGCGTGTCGCCGCCTTGCGATGCACGCACCCTGACGACGCGAACCGTTCAGGAACCTCGTAGGCGCACCCCTAGCCTCGCGCGACCAGCTCGTCCACCTGGCCGGGCGTGAGGTACCGCACCGACCGTCCGTGGAGCAGCATCGAGAGCGCGGTCGCCTCCTCGAGCTCGACGGTCGCCGAGACGGCCTCCGCCAGGGAACGGTCGCCCACAAGCGTGCCGTGGTTGGCCAGCAGCAGTCCGCGGTGGCCTTCAGCGACGGCGTTCTCGATGAGCGGTCGGAGCCCCGCATCTCCGGGCGGGCGGTAGGCGACGACACCGATCCGGCCGAGTTTCATCGTCAGGTACGGGGTCATGGCGCGCACCGCGTCGTGGGGGTCGAGGCCCGCCAGGCAGCCGTAGGCCGTGGCGTGGCGTGCGTGCGTGTGCACGACCGCCGCCACGGAGGGGGCTGCGGCGTACATCGCCAGGTGCATCGGCACCTCCTTGGTCGGGTTCGGGCCGTCGCGCAGGACACCGTCGAGGCTGAGCAGGCTGAGGTCCGCCTGGGAGAGAGCGCCGAGCTCGGCACCGGTGCCCGTGCACAGGAGCCCCTCCTCGACGCGGATGCTCAGGTTGCCTGTGGTGCCCGGCGAGAGCCGCTCGGCGCTCAGCCGGGCGCCGGCCTCGACGAGCGCGGAGGAGGCCTCGCTCAGGTCCACGACGCTGCCTGCTCGAAGAAGTCCGGGCCGCCGAAGTTGCCGGACTTGAGCAGCAGACCGACGGGCTCGTCACCAAGCGTGATCGTCCACGGCACGCCGGGCGCGACCTCGACCCCGATCCTGACCCCAGCCGGTCCGAGCGCGGCCACAACGGCGCCGGAGGTCTCGCCGCCCGCGACGACCACCCGCCGCACACCCCCCTCGACGAGGCGGCCGACCAGCGCTCCCACCGCTGCCTCGACCAGAGAGGCGGCGTGTTCCACGCCGAGGCGCTCCTGGACGCCGACCAGTGCGGCCGGGTCGGTCGTCGAGTAGACCAAGGGCACCTCACCGGCCGCGAGTGCCTCCTCGACGAACGCGAGCGCGACCATCAGGTGCTCCGGCCCGGCGTCCAGGGCGACGGGGTCGAGCACGAACGAGGGGTGCTCGGCGGCGAACCGTTCCACCTGGGCGCGCGTCGCGCTCGAGCAGCTGCCCGAGAGCACGACCACCGGTCCCGCCGGCGGCTCCGGGAGGGCAGACGCGCGCGCAACGTCCCCGTGACCCGCACTGGCCGCGATCCCGGCCGCCAGACCGGCGGAGCCACTGCTGACCCGGTGGCGGAGGGCGACCTGGCCGAGCACCCCGAGGTCGGCCTCGGTGACTGCGTCCGCGACGACGTTGACCCGCGGGTCCGCCAGGGCGTCGATCGCCCGCTGCACGATCTCGGGGCCTTGCAGCACCTCGGGCAGCACGACGGCCGCGATCGGGACGTCGGACTGCTCGGCGAGGACCACGCGCAGATCGGACTCGCGCATCGGATTGAGCGGGTGGTCGCGCATCGGCGACTCCGCGAGGAGCTGGTCGTGCACGAACAGCCGCGACCGGTAGACGGTGCGACCGTTCTCCGGAGCGGCTGGAGCGACCAGGACGGCACCGGCCCCCCGGTGCTCGGCGATCGCGTCGACGACGGGGCCGATGTTGCCCGCGGGCGTGGAGTCGAAGGTCGAGCAGTACTTCACGTAGACGTGCTCGACACCGACCGACTCCAGCCAGCGGGTCGCGGCGAGGGACTGCTCGACCGCGTCGGCGGCCGCGATGCTGCGGGTCTTCAGCGCGACGACGACGCAGTCGGCATCGGCGACCTCGGGCAGCGAACCCTCCGGTACGCCGAACAGCTGCACCACCGACTCCCCGGTACGAGTCACGTAGGCCGCAACATCGGTGGCGCCCGTGACGTCGTCGGCCACGATGCCGAGCCAGGGGCCGCGGGGCCGGGATCCGGGAGCGGGGTCAGACGACGGCAACGGGACGCACCATGCTTCCGGTCGCGCCCCGCACCCGCAGCGGCAGGCACACGAAGAGGAACTCCGTGACGCCGTCGCGGGCCAGGTCGCCCAGCCAGGCGAGCTCGAGCAGGTGCACGCCCCGCTCGATCATCAGGCGGATGTGCACCGGGTGCGGGTTGGCGGGGTCGGGGGAAGGGTCGGCCTCGACCGTCTCGGTGTCGGAGCCGACCAGGACGACGCCCAGGTCGGCCAGATGGTCGGCGACCTCCACGCTGATGCCGGCGCCCTTGTGCCGGGCGACCACGTCGGCCGGCCCCGCCCACAGCGAGAGGTAGCCGGTGTTCACCAGCACCGCGTCGCCGGCGCTGACCACGGTGTCGCCGAGCGCCTCGAGGAACTCCGCGAGCGTGATCACGTGGCCGGCCGGCAGCGGGCCGTTGCCGCGGGTGGCGTCGACCAGGATGCCGCGCGTGATGATCGGCGCGATCGACGAAGCCTCGGCGCGCCGCGGACCGAAGTCGGTCAGCTCCTCCCCGGAGGTGAACCCGCCGTACCAGTGGTCCTCGGGGCCGCACGTGGTGTGGCACAGCGCGTCGAGATGGGTACCGGTGTGCATGGTCCCGGAGACCAGCTCGGTGGTGAAGCCCATGTGAACCTCGTTGCGCCCGCGCCACTCGTCCATGTCGCCCATCAGATCCTGCCCGCGTGCGGTGCGGTAGCGCAGCACCTGGAAGTCGGGGTGCCCCCCGAAGAGCGGCATCCCCGGCCAGCGGCCGCTGTCGAGGTCATAGATCCGGCCCCCGGAGCCGAGGCTCAGGGCGGCGGCCACCTGCTCGGTGGTCACCGAGGCGACCCGGCCGAACTCCTCGTCGACGTACCGGACGCCGGGCAGGGATCCGCGGCGGTTCTCGTCCCAGGCAGTGCTCATCTTTGGTCCTTTGGTCGTTCGTCGGAGCTGACCGCGGGCTCGGCCTCGCTTGGGCGCTCCTTCAAGGTGGCGCGGAGCCGGCGCTCCGCCTTCTCCAGGTGGCGACGCATCGCGGCGCGGGCGCCGCGCGAGTCACCGGACGCGATCGCCTCGAAGATCTCTGCGTGCTCGAGATACGACGACCGGGTCTCGCCAGCCGCCCGGATCGAGCGAGCCATCCACGCCCTCAACAGGCCGGTGATGCTGCTCAACACGTCGCGCAGCGCGCTGTTGCTGGCCGCGTCGGCGATGGCGAAGTGGAACTCGATGTCGCGCTCGACGAAGTCCTCCGAGGAGATGGCGGCCTCCGACATCGCGTCGAGGGCCTTCTTGATCGTGGCCAGCTCCTCCTCGGTGTGCCGGGACGCGGCGAACCCGGCCATCACGATCTCGAGCTGCTGACGCGCCTCGACCAGATCCATCAGCCGCTGCTCGCCGAGGAAGAGGCCCCACTCGATGACGGTCGGCAAGAACTCCGACCCCGTCGTCCCTCGCAGGTAGGTTCCGTCGCCCTGCCGGATGTCGAGGATGCCGAGCAGTCCGAGCGACTGGATGGCGTCTCGCACGGCCGAGCGGCTGACTCCGAGCTCCTCGCTCAGCTGGCGCTCCGAGGGCAGCCGGTGCCCTGGCATCAGGTCACCGCTGAAGAAGGACTCCGTCAGCGCCTTGATGACCTCCTGCGAGACCGACGCCTTGCTCACGGCGATCGGCCTCAGGGCTGGCTGCGCCGGCGGATTCTTCGGTGGACGTCCCATGAATTCCCTTCCTCGGACCGCTCAGGACTCGAGTGAATCACGCAGCGCGGCCAGGGCGACGTACGAACGGTCTCGCCGCTCCGCCATGTCCTTGGCCTGCTCAGCGCTCATCTCGAGGAACCCGCCACCGGTCTTGGTGCCGAGGTCACCGGCGTCCACCCGCGCCCGCAGCGACGGCGGGCAGGTGAACCGCTCACCGAGCTTGGACTCCAGCGTTGCGTAGGAGCTCGCATAGACGTCGAGGCCCGCCATGTCCGCGATCGCGAACGGGCCGAAGAAGGGCAGCCGGTACCCGAACGACGAACGGACGACGCCGTCGATCTGCTCGGGTGTCGCCGAGCCCTCCTCGACCATCAGCGCGGCCTCCTTGAAGAGCGCGAACTGGAGCCGGTTGCAGATGAAGCCCGGGGTGTCCGCGACGACCACGGGAGCCTTGCCCGCGGCGACCAGCAGCGCGGTGACCGGCGACAGCAGCGACGCGTCCGAGCCGTCCCCGAGGATGATCTCGACCGCCGGCAGGTACGGCGCGGGGTTGAACCAGTGCACTCCGAAGAACCGTTCCGGGCGCTCGAGGACCGCGGCCAGGTCGGTCACGGGGATCGCCGACGTGTTCGTCGCGATCACGGCGTCCGGCCGCGCGGCGGCCTCGACGACGCGCAGCACGTCGTGCTTGAGCTCGATCACCTCGGGGACCGCCTCGACCACGAAGTCGGCGTGCGCGACGCCCTCGGCGATCGAGCTCGCGGCACGCGAGCGCTCCCGGACGGCATCGGTCGAGCCGGCGGGGACCAGACCTGCCTCCTCCGCGACCCGCACCTCCTCGAGCATGCTCTCCAGAGCGGCCCGCGCCGTCGCCGCATCACGGTCGGCGAGCGTGATCGCGGCGCCGCCGCGGGCCAGGGTCTGTGCGATCCCCTTGCCCATGTAGCCCGAACCGACGACGGCGACCGCCATCGACACCTGTCCCATCTGGCTTCCCTCTCCTGCGCTCATGCGCGGCTCGCTCGTTCGCGGTGTCGCTTGGCTGCGAACACCGACAGACCGACGGCGACCACGAGGATCCCGCCGTTGAAGAAGTACTCGACGTAGAACGGGGCGCCCAGCTGCTGCACCCCTGAGAAGAGGAAGGCGAGGGTGAGCACCGCGATCGCCGTCCCCAGCACATTGAAACGGCCGGGCTTGATGGAGGTGGCGCCGAGCATCGCGCCGGCGAACGCCGGGAGCAGGTACTCGGGGCCCACGGACGCCGTTCCCGTGCGCAGGTTGGCGCCGAGCAGGATCCCGCCCAGCGCGGCCAGCACCCCGGAGACCACGAACGCGGTCGTGACGGTCCGGGTCACCGAGACGCCGGTGAGCTCCGCGGCGCGCCGCGACGAGCCGACCACGAACAGCGAGCGACCCGACACCGTGCGCTCGAGGTAGACCCACAACACGACGCCGACCACGACCGCCAGCACGGCGAACCAGGGCAGCCAGCCGACTGCTCCGGTCAGCGACAAGAAGCTCTCGGTGAGCTTGGTACCGATGATCTGCTCACCGCCGGTGAACCAGTTGGTGATGCCGAACAGGAACATCCCGGAACCCAGCGTGGCAATGAACGAGCTGATCCCGAACCGTGTCACCAGCACGCCGTTCACGAGACCGACGACGGCGCCGACGAGCAGGATCATCACGACCGCGAGCGGCCACGACATCCCGTGCTTCTCCTGCATCCCGATGATCAGCACCTGGGCCAGCCCGGCGTGATAGCCGACACTGAGGTCGAACTCGTCTGTCGCCAGCGGCACCATCACCGCGAACGCGAGAAGCATGGTCACCGACTGCGCGGTGAGCAGGTTCTGCACGTTGCCGGCACTCAGATACGAATCGGGACGCAGCGCGGCGAAGACCACGAGCACGACGACGAACGCGCCGACGAGCGCGAACCTCTGGAAGACCTCGGCGCCACCCGTGCGGGTGCGGGCGCGCGGACCGTCGACCGGCGCCTGGGTCTCGGTGGACACGGACATCATTTCCCTTTCATGGCGGTGGCACCGTCCGCCGGCGCCGCGACGGGCGCCGAGCTGGCGAGGACGATGAGGTTCTCGTCGGTGATCGCCTCACCGGTGGCCTCGGCGGTGATGGCGCCGTTGACGACCACGAGCACGCGCGTGCACAACTGGGTGATCTCCTCGACATCGCTGGAGACGACGAGAACACCGGTGCCACTCTCGGCGGCGGCACGGACGAAGTTGTGGATCTCGAGCTTCGAGCCGACATCGACGCCGGCCGTCGGCTCTTCGAGCACGACCAGTCGTTGCGCCTGTCCGAGCACGCGAGCGACGCACACCTTCTGCTGGTTGCCGCCGCTGAGCTGATCGATCGGCAGCGCCGGCCGCGGCGGCCGCACGTCGTAGGACGTGATCGCCGCAAGGGCCCTCTCCTGCTCGGCGGCGACGGCGAGCAGCCCGCCACCCCCGGAGCGGTTGCGCGGGCCGGGGAACAGGTTCTCGACCAGCGAGAGGCCCGGGAACGTCGACTCGCGCTGGCGATCGGCGGGCAGGAGCGCGATGCCGTGGCGCATGCGTCCGCCGACCCCACGAGACCGGCCGACGTCGACGCCGTTCAGGACGAGCGAGGCCGTGGTGCTCGGCTCCGCGCCGGCGACGGCACGGCCGATGGCCTCCTGCCCGGCGCCACGGAGCCCGACCACGCCGACGATCTCGCCTGCTCCGACCGTGAACGAGACCGGTGGGGCGTCTCGGACCACGAGCCGGTCGACGACGAGCACCACGTCGTCACCGCGAGTGGTCTCCTCGGTGACCGGAACGCTGGCCACGGGACGACCGAGCATCGCCTCGACCAGCCGGTCGACGCCGTAGTCGCCCATCGGCCCCTCCGCGACCTTCCGGCCCCCGCGCAGCACGGTCACGCTGTCCGCTATCTCGTACAGCTCCTGCAGGCGGTGGGTGACGTAGAGGATCGCGGTGCCCGACTCCTTGAGGCGGCGCAACGCGTCGATCAGGTAGGCGACGTCGGGGGCCGGCAGCGAGGCGGTCGGCTCGTCGAGGACCGCCACGGATGCGTCCTTGGCGAGCGCCCTGACGATGCCCAGCAGCGCCTTCTCCGCCGCCGAGAGCCGGCCGACGAGGGTGCGAGGGGCGGGTGCGTCGAGGCTCATCCGCTCGTATGCCGCCTGCGCCGAACTCCACACCCGGCGCCAGTCGATCAGGCCCGCTGCGCGCGGGAATCCCGACGTGAACGCGAGGTTCTCCCCGACCGTGAGCTCGTCGACCAGACCGAGATCTTGATGCACGAACGCCAGTCCGCTCCGGTCCGACCCCGGGTGCAGTTCCCGACCCGCCACCTCGATGGTGCCGGCGTCCGGGGTGTAGATCCCGGCCAGCAGCTTGATCAGAGTCGACTTGCCGGCGCCGTTCTCACCGACGAGTCCGCGGACCTGGCCGGGTTCGAGGGTGAGGTCGACGCCGTCGAGGGCGAGCTGCCCGGCGAAGCGCTTGGTGAGTCCGGTGAGGCGGAGCGCCGAGCCGCTCCACCCCTCCGTGTCCAGGGCTGCGGTCACGACGCGGCCGAGCAGTCGTCGTTCGTGCCGAGCCAGATGTTGGCGTAGTGGCAGGCGAAACCGTTGCTCGGGATGTACTGGTCCTTCGACCCGCCCTCGGCGTCGACGTTGTCCTTGACGACCAGGTACGTCGGGGCCACGAACTCGTCCGGCGCCTCGCCTGCCATCGCGTGAACGACCGCGTCGACGGCCTGGTAGCCGAACAGCGTGCTCGGCTCGGGCACGGTCGCCACCTCGTACTGGCCCTTGCGGATCATGTCGTAGGCCGACGGAGCGCCGTCCGCGCCGACCAGCTTGATGGCGTTGGGAGCGACACCGGAGGAGCGGAGCGCGGCGGCGACGTAGGGGTAGAAGTTGTCACAGCAGGTCGTGATCCACACGTTGTCCGAGCCGTACTTCGACAGCAGCGCCGACACCGCCGTCGGGATCCTCTTGGACTGCTCGGCGACCGGGATGTTGATGCTCTCCAGGAACGTCGCGGTCGAGAGGTTCTCCACCGGCGTCGTCGCAGCCTCCGCCTTGAACCGGGCGATCGCGTAGCTGTTGTCCAGCATGTGTGCGAGCTTCGCGGTGCCGTCGGAGGTGGCGATGACGTACGCCGCCTGGGTGCGACCGATCTCGGCCGGGTCACTGGCGATGTTGGTGAACAAGCCGAGCTCCGGGTCGGGCCCCGGGTAGGCCGTGGCGTGGATGCCGATCACCGGGATGCCGTTCTTGACGGCCTGGCTGATCGGAGCCTGCAAGGCCGAGGCGTCTGCGGACGTGACGATGGCGACCGGATTGGAGGCGACGGCCTGCTGCATCGCCGTCAGCGTGCCGCTCACGGTGCCCTTGCCGTCGAAAGCCTTGTACTCCCACCCGAGCTTGTCGGCGGCATCCTTCACGCCGTCACCCCAGTTGACGTACGAGACGTAGGACTGGTCGGAGGAGACGTAGGCGATCGTCTCGCCACCCTCCTTCGCCCTCGGGCCGGTCGTCGGCCCGGTCCACTTCGTCGACGGCTGCGTGGCCTTCGCGACGATCGACTTGGCCTCCTCGACCGTCATGTCGGGGTTGATCGTGGGTGCGTCCCAAGCCGGGAAGGGCTCCGCTCGGGTGTCGCCTTGAGTGCTCGACGAGCTACAGGCCGCCGTAGCTCCCAGCAGCATGGCCGCCGCGATCGTCGCGAGTGCCTTTCTCCGCCTCATTCCGTGCTCCTTCGTGGTTCGGCGTCAGTGCCGTCGGTCACACTCTGGGTCGGGGCGCGGAAGTTGTCAACCGGTAACTGGTTGACCAATAGAAAAATCTTGAGCGAGTCCGGGGCGCCGACTCCGACCGGATCCACGCGTCACGAACGTTCTCCCCCGGCCCTCCGACCTGCCCTGCCTCGAGCGGTCCCGATCGGCCTCCGTCGGCCTCCGCCGGCCTCCGTCGACCTTCGTCGACCTCCGTCCGCGGCGCCTTGACGTGCGCTTCCTCGCCGTGCAATATTCAGGTTTCCTGACTATCTAGAGGAGATCACGTGACCCTCGGCGCTGCTCCCACGCTCCCCGCCCTGCCGTCGTCACTCGATGCCGAGCTCCGCGGCGCGGTCGCCGTCTTGACACTCGACAGACCCGCGAAGCGCAACGCCTTGAGCGACGAGATGATCGGCGGCATCGAGGCGTTCTTCCTCGGCCTGCCGGCGAGCGTCGCCGCCGTGGTGATCGCAGCTGCCGGTGACCACTTCTCCGCAGGTCTCGACCTGTCCGAGATGAGCGAGCGCAGCACGTTCGACGGCATGGTGCACTCGCGCATGTGGCACCGCGTGTTCGAGCTGGTCGAGAGCGGACCCGTGCCCGTCGTGGCAGCGCTCAAGGGCGCTGTCGTGGGCGGCGGGCTCGAGCTCGCCGCGGCCGCGCACATCCGGGTGGCCGAGCGTTCCACCTTCTACGCCCTGCCCGAGGGCCAGCGCGGCATCTTCGTCGGCGGCGGAGCGGCGGTGCGGGTGCCACGCCTCATGGGCACGGCACGGATGATCGACCTGATCCTCACCGGTCGCCGCCTCGACGCCGAGGAGGGAGCGGCCGCCGGGCTCAGCCAGTACGTCGTGGACGACGGCACCGGGCGAGAGGAGGCGCTGGCCCTGGCCGAGCGCATCGCCCAGAACGCACCCCAGACCAACTACGCCGTCGTCCAGGCCCTTCCGCGCATCGCCGAGGCGAACCCGCGAGAGGGGTACCTCATGGAGGCCATGATGGCCGCCATCACCCAGGGAACCGACGACGCGAAGGCGCGCATGCAGGCCTTCCTCGACGGACGCGCGGCGAAGGTGACCGACCGGTGAGAGCGGCAGCCGCACTCGGGGATGTCACGTGGACCCCACCGAACGACGCCTTGGAGACGACGCGGGTCGGAGCCTTCATGCGCTGGGTCGCCGAGAACGGCGGCCCCGAGACCACGACCCACGAGGAACTCTGGCGGTGGTCGGTCGACGACCTCGAGGCGTTCTGGGAGGCGGTCTGGACCTGGTGCGGCGTGCGGGACCACGGCGCCTACACGGCAGTCCTCGCGGAGGCGGGGATGCCCGGCGCCGTGTGGTTCCCCGGGGCCTTGGTCAACTACGCGGAGCATGCCCTGGCAGCGACCGGCGACGGCGTCGCGGTGCGCGGCCGCTCCCAGACCCGGGAGGATCTGGACCTGACGTTCACCGAGCTGGCCGCCCTGGTCGCCCGCGCTCGTAACGTCCTGACCGGCCTGGGCGTCGGACGCGGCGACGTCGTGGCCGGCTACCTCCCCAACGTCCCCGAGACGCTCATCGCCTTCCTGGCCGCGGCCAGTCTCGGCGCCGTCTGGACCAGCTGCGCCAGCGAGCTCGGCGTGCACAGCGTCCTCGACCGGTTGCAGCAGGTCGAGCCGGCCGTCTTGCTGGTGGCCGGCGGCTACGTCTACGGGGCCAAGGACATCAGCCGGCTCGAGGAGGTGGAGCGGATCCGCGCGGCGCTGCCGAGCGTGCGCGGCGTCGTCGACATCGAGTACGGCCCCTGGCGGGTTCCCGACGCCGCCTCCTGGCCGGCGCTGCTGGCCGCCGCCCGGCCCGATCCGGGCTTCGAGCCCGTCCCGTTCGACCACCCCCTCGTCGTGCTGTTCTCGTCCGGTACGACGGGGCGGCCCAAGGCCATCGTGCACGGCCACGGCGGCATCCTGCTCGAGCACCTGAAGAACCACGCCCTCTCCTGGGATCTCGGGCGCGGCGACGTGCTGCTGTGGTACACGACGACCTCGTGGATGATGTGGAACGCCCTGGTGTCGGCGCTGCTGGTCGGTGCCGGCGTCGTGATGATCGACGGCGACCCGGGCTTCCCGGACCTCGGCTGGCAGTGGCGCCTGGCCGAGGAGACCGGGGCGACGATGATGGGGGCGAGTCCAGGCTTCCTGATGGCCTGCCGCGCCGCAGGCCTGGACCCGGGCCGGCCCGCGCGGCTTCGCACCATCGGTTCGGCAGGCTCGCCCCTCCCCCCGGAGGGCTACGCCTGGGTCAGGGACCGGCTCGGGTCGCGGGTACAGCTGAACGTCGGCAGCGGCGGCACCGATGTGTGCAGCGGACTCGTGCAGAACAATCCTCTTCTCCCGGTGCGCGCCGGCCTGATCTCGGGCCGCGGGCTCGGCGTCGACGTGCACGCCTTCGACGAGGCCGGGCACGCCGTCGTCGGCGAACCCGGGGAGCTGGTCATCACCGCGCCGATGCCCTCGATGCCCGTGGGGCTGTGGGGCGACGACGGCTCACGCCTGCACGCGTCGTACTTCGATGCGTATCCCGGCATCTGGCGGCACGGCGACTGGATCGTCTTCGAGGCCGACGGCAGCTGCCGGGTCACCGGGCGCTCGGATGCCACCCTCAACCGCGGCGGGGTCCGGCTCGGGACCGCCGAGTTCTATCGCGTGGTCGAGGAGCTCGACGAGATCGCCGACAGTCTCGTCGTCCACCTCGAGGACACCGCGGGCGGCAATGGCGAGCTGGTGCTCTTCGTGGTGCCGTCGACCGGAGTCCGGCTCGACACCGGCCTGGAGGCCCGGCTGCGCACCGAGCTGCGCACCGGGCTGTCGCCTCGCCACGTGCCCGACCGCATCGTCGCCGTGCCGTCGGTGCCGCGCACCCTCACCGGCAAGAAGCTCGAGCTACCGGTCAAGCGCATCCTCCAAGGCGTCGACGCCACCGAGGTCGCCAGCCCCGACAACCTGACCGACCCCTCGTCGCTGGATGCCTACACGCAGCTCGCCCGCGAGTGGCCGGGAGCAGACGCGTGAGACCGGTCGAGGAGCTGCGCAAGGTCACCGTCGTCGGCACCGGGTCGATCGGCCGCAGCTGGGCGGCTCTCGCGCTGGCGCGCGATCTCGAGGTGATCGCCACCGACCCGGCACCGGGGGCCGCCGAGCGCCTGCGTGGCGAGGTCGCCCGACACCTGACCGCGCTCGGTGCCGAGGACCGGCTGCCGGGCCTGACCTTCGAGCCGGAGCCGCGGGCGGCCGTCGCCGCCGCGGACCTCGTCATCGAGGCCGGCCCGGAGCGGCTGGACCTCAAGCGCGACCTGTTCTGTGCCCTCGACGACGCCGCGCCACCCGACGTGCTGCTGGCCAGCAGCTCCTCCGGCTTCGGCCCGAGCGCGTTCCAAGGCGGGTGTCGCCACCCCGAGCGGGTCGTGGTCACGCACCCGTTCAACCCGCCGCACCTGGTGCCGCTCGTCGAGGTGGTGGGCGGGCGGGCGACCTCCCCCGAGACCGTCGAGAGCGCGATGGCCGCCATGCGCCGGCTGGGCCGCCGTCCGATCCACGTGCGGGCCGAGCTGCCCGGACACGTGGTCAACCGCCTCCAGGCGGCCCTGTGGCGCGAGGCGTACCACCTCGTCGGCACCGGCGCCGTCTCGGTCGCCGACCTCGACGCCGCGGTGGCGTCCGGTCCCGGCCTGCGGTGGGCACTGCTGGGACCGATCGCGACCCAGCATCTCTCCGGCGGACCGGGAGGACTCGGTCACGTGCTCGAGCACCTCGGCCCGCCGATGGTCGACTGGTGGCACGCCCTGGGCGACCCCGACCTGACCCCGGATCTGGTGGATCGGCTCGTCGACGGTGTCGCGACCGAGCTGGAGGGACGCGACGAAGAGATCCGCGGACGTCGCGACCAGGCCCTGCTGGCCCTGCTGGAGCTCAAGCGCCAGGCCGGGCTCGATCCACAGGAGGAGTCGTGAGGGATCAGGGCATCGGCTCCTGGCCGGTCCGCCGGGCCCGGATGACCCCCGATCGCGCGGCCCTGGTCCAAGACGGCACGGTGACGACGTACGCCGAGCTGGCCGCCCTCTCCGACCGTCTCGCCGCGGGCCTGCGTGCACGCGGCGTCGAGCGCGGCGACCGGGTCGCCTTCCTCGGCCTGAACTCGGTCGAGCTGGTCACCACGATGTTCGCGGCAGCCCGCCTGGGCGCGGTGTTCCTGCCGGTGAACACGCGCCTCGCGCCGCCCGAGCTCGACCACGTCTTGAGGGACAGCGGAGCTCGACTGCTGATCTGGGAGGACGTCTTCGCCGACGCCCTCCGGGGGCTCGACGTGCTCGACGACCCCTCCGGCCACCACCGGTTCACCCGAGCCGCCGGCAGGGGCCTGCGGGATCTTCTCGGGGCACCCGACGACGTCGGTCTCGACGAGCCCGTCGGCCTCGACGACCTGTTCATGATCCAGTACACCTCCGGCACCAGCGGGCGCCCCAAGGGCGTGATGCTGACCCACGGCAACATCGTGTGGAACGTCTACAACCTCCTGGTCGACGTCGACCTCGGCAGCGCCGAGGTGGCCCTGGTGACCGCACCCCTCTTCCACACCGCAGCCCTGAACCAGGTGCTCCTGCCCACGATCCTCAAGGGCGGCACGGCGTTACTGGAGGCCAAGTTCGACCCGGCCCGGGCCATCGAGCTGATCGAGAGGGAGCGGGTGACGCTGCTGTTCGGGGTCACCTCGATGTACCTCGCGCTGGCGGCGACTTCGACGTTCGATTCAGCCGACTTGAGCACGCTGCGCAGCGCTCTCAGCGGCGGGGCACCGATCCCCGAGACGCTGCTGCACACCTGGCTCGACCGCGGGGTCGTGATCACCCAGGGCTACGGCCTCACGGAGGCCTCCCCCGGCGTCACCATGCTGCGCAGCGCCGACGGCGTCCGCAAGCTGGGCTCCGCCGGCACCGCCTGCTTCTTCAGCGACGTGCGCGTGGTCCGCCCGGACCAGACGACCACCTCCGACGGGGAGGCCGGGGAGGTCGTGGTGTCGGGCCCCCATGTGACACCGGGCTACTGGCGCGACCCGGACGCCACCGCGGCCGCGATCGAGCGGGGCTGGCTGCACACCGGAGATCTCGCGGTCCGCGACGCGGAGGGCTACCTACGCATCGTCGACCGGGTCAAGGACATGTTCATCTCGGGCGGTGAGAACGTCTACCCCGCCGAGGTCGAGCAGGCGTTGCACACCCACCCGGCCGTCGCCGAGTGCGCGGTCATCGGCGTTCCCGACGACACGTGGGGCGAGGTCGGTCGCGCGGTGATCGTCCTGACCGAGGGTCACGACGCCACCGAGGGCGAACTGCTGAGCCATCTGGACGGTCGTCTCGCCCGGTACAAGATCCCCCGGTCGATCGTCGTGGTCGCCGAACTACCGCACAACGCGTCCGGCAAGCTGCTGAAGACGCGCGTTCGAGAGGAGCACGGATGACACGCTACGAGCCGGCCATCGACCTCGAGGCGATCACCGCCCTCGACGTCCACGTCCACGTCGAGAGCGACGAGCACGGGCACCTCTCCCTCGACGAGGAGCTGATGGCGGCCTCCGCGGCGTACTTCCGCTCCGGCGAGAGCCGCACCCCCGACGTGCCCGCGTTGGCCGCCCGGTATCGCGAGGCCGGCATGGCCGCGGTGGTGTTCACCGTCGACGCCACCACCGCCACCGGTCACCCCGGCCTCTCGAGCGAGGAGATCGCCGAGCAGACGGCTCAGCACGCCGACGTGCTGATCCCCTTCGGCTCCGTCGACCCCCACCAAGGGCACGCTGCGGCGACTCGGGCTCGCCGGCTGGTCGAGGAGTACGGCGTGCGGGGCTTCAAGTTCCATCCGAGCCTTCAGGCCTTCTCGCCCGACGACCCGGCCTTCGCTTCCTTGTGGGCCACGATCGAGGAGCTGGGCGTGCCCGCCCTCTTCCACACCGGCCAGAACGGCATCGGTGCGGGTCTGCCCGGAGGGCGCGGCATCAAGCTGCGCTACTCCAACCCGCTGCTGCTCGACGACGTGGCTGCGGACTTCCCCGGCCTGACGGTGATCCTGGCCCATCCCTCCGTCCCCTGGCAGGAGGAGGCGATCTCGATGGCGACGCACAAGGCGAACGTCTTCATCGACCTCTCCGGCTGGCGACCGAGGTACTTCCCACCGGAGCTGGTCCGCGCGGCCTCCGGGATCCTGCGCGACAAGGTCCTGTTCGGCAGTGACTACCCCTTGATCACCCCGGAGCGGTGGCTCGACGACTTCGCCCAGCTCGGCGTACCCCCCGGGCACCTGCCAGCTATCCTCAAGGGCACCGCCGCGCGGATCCTCGGGTTGGCGTGAGGTTCTGGACGCACACGGCGATGGTGAGGACATGGCGCAACGAGGAACGACCGAGTCCTCCCCCGAGCCCCCGACGCTGCTGTACCTGATGAAGCAGGTCGAGCTCGCGGTGCGGGCCCGACTCGACGACATGGTCCGACCGGCCGGGCTCACCGCCCTGCAGTACACCGCCCTGACCGTCCTGGAGCGACACCCCGACCTGACCTCGGCACACCTGGCCAGGAACTCCTTCGTCACCGCGCAGAGCATGGCCGAGATGGTCACGACGCTCCACGAGCGCGGCCTGATCGAGCGGCACCGCGACCCGGCCGACCGGCGTCGCCTCGTCCTGGCTCTCACCGACAAGGGCCAGGCCCTCCTCGACACCTTCCGCAGCGAGGTGGCCGCCCTGGAGAGCCAGATGCTCGCCGGGCTGACCCGCACGCAGGCCCAGGCGCTGCGCTCGGCGGTCGTGTCGTGCCGTGAGTCGCTGGCCGCTGCGGCAGCCGCTGCCGAAGATCAGGTTTCCTGACCAATAAAATCATCAGGAAACCTGTACATCAGGTTTCCGATGTGGTTTTCTTCACAGTCATGACGAACACCACGGACGCCGGTCAGGCGACCCTCGAGAGTCGCTCGCATCTCACGCACGGCACGCTGGTCGCAGCGGTCGTCGCCGTCGCCGTCGCACAGATCGGGCTCTCGATTCCGGCAGTGCTCAACGGCCTCTTCCAACTCGATCTCAACACCTCGTCGACGCAGCTGACCTGGATCTCGGACGCGTTCTTGGTCCCGGTGACCCTCTTCGAGCTCACCTTCGGCGTCCTGGGCGACCTCTTCGGCCGCAAGCGCCTGCTGGCGATCGGTTCGGCCCTGATGGTGATCGGCACCCTGATCGCCTTCTTCACCCCCGGCGCGGGCACCAGTACCGGCGCCCGCGTGGCGGTGCTGTGGACCGGCCAGGGCATCGCCGGCATCGGCGCCGCCGCGATCTTGCCCACGTCGGTCGCGATGCTCGCGGCAGGCACCCATGACGTCGCCACGCGCGCCAAGGCGATCTCCATCTGGGCCGCGGCGCTGACCGGCGCGGGCTTCGTCTCCCCCCTCCTCGGCGGTCTGCTGGCTCGTGCCCACCACTCGGGTGGCCCCAACGCCTCCTGGCGCTACGCGTTCCTCGCCCTGGCCGTCGCGGCCCTGATCAGCACGGTGGTGACGCTGCTGCTGGCGCAGGACTCCTCGGCGCCCGAGGGTCGGTCCCTGGACTGGCCAGGCCAGATCACGATCGCCATCGCTCTGTTCGCCCTGCTGTTCGGCGTGATCCAGGGCGCCGACGACGGCTGGGCGTCGGCGAAGGTCGTGGCCGGCTTCGTCGTCGCGGCCGTCTTCCTCGCGATGTTCGTGCTGGTCGAGCGCCGCACCGACCGGCCGCTGATCCAGCTCGATCTGTTCAGCAACCGGATCTTCGTGGCCAGTGCGATCGTCACGGTGATCGGGATGTTCGCCTACCTCGGCACGGCGTACACCACCAGCATCCGACTCTCGGCGATCCAGGGCTACTCGCCGTTGAAGACGTCGATCGGCTTCGTGTGCCTCAACATCATGGGCGTCGTGCTCTTCCCGGTCAGCGCCAAGATGATCGAGCGCTACAACCCGGGCTGGGTGCTCGCCGCAGGCATGGCATGCATCGGGGCCGGCGACCTGGTCCTCGCCGCCATCCCGGCGACCCACCTCTCGATCGCGGCCATCGCGGTGCCCCTGCTGGTCGTCGGCGTCGGCTTCAAGCTGGCCGTCACGTCGATCACGGTGGTCGCGGTGAACAGCGTCCCGACGAACAAGGCAGGGATGGCCAGTGGCGCGACCAGCATGCTGCGCGACTTCGGGTTGACGCTGGGACCGGCGGTGATTGGGGCCATCGCGCTGACCCGGGCGGCCGACGAGATCGCCGCGAAGCTCGCGGCCTCACCTCAGCTCAGCGCGGCGCTGGAGGGGTTCAACCAGGCTCCTCAGCACGCGCCGGCAGCGGCCAGGCCGGAGCTCGAGGAGGCTGTCGGCGCGGTGAGCTCGGGGCCGCTCGGCGCCAACGCGGTGCCCGGGACGATCACCCTGCCCAACGGTCAGACCCAGGCGTTCAACCCCCTCAAGGACGTCGCCTTCCACGCCCTCTCGAACGCCTACGCGGTCGGCTACCTGGTCTGCGGCGTCGCCGCCCTGGTGGCGGCCCTGATCGCCGCGGTCCTGCTCGGCGGGCGACGTCACCACGACGCCTTCTTGGACCAGCCGTGAGTCGCACCCAGCCGAAAGCGGAGGCACCTGAGGAGCCACGTCTGGAGCAGGTCCGCGGCGGGTCCTACGCGTGGGTGCAGCCGGACGGCGGGTGGGGACTGTCCAACGCCGGTGTCGTCGTGGGCGGGTCGGAGTCTCTGCTCGTGGACACGCTGTTCGACCTGGCGCACACCCGGCGGATGCTCGAGGCGACGGCGGTTCTCACCGAGCAGGCGCCGATCCGCCACGTCGTCAACACCCACGGCAACGGCGACCACTGGTTCGGCAACGAGCTGGTGTCACCGGAGGCCTCCATCGTGGCGGCCCAGGGGTCGGTCGAGGATATGCACGCGGTCGGACCCCGCACCGTCCAGGAACTCGTGTCCGCCCCGGGCGCGGTCGGCGACTACGGACGCGCGATCTTCGGTCGCTACGACTTCACCGGCATCACGCCGCGCTATCCGGATCACGCCTTCACAGGTGAGCACGTCGTCTCGGTCGGCGGTACCGAGGTGCTGCTCGTCGACGTGGGTCCGGCACACACCCGCGGCGACACGGTCGTCTACTGCGAGCGCGACCGCGTCGTCTACACCGGCGACATCATGTTCGCCGGCGGCACGCCCATCATGTGGGAGGGCCCCGTGCAGAACTGGGTCGCAGCGTGCCGGCGGATCCTCGATCTCGGTGCCGACCTCGCCGTGCCCGGGCACGGGCCCGTCTCGGCGGTCTCCCGGATCCGCGAGATGGTCGACTACCTGGAGTTCGTCCGCGACGAGACCGTGCCGCGGTTCGAGGCGGGCATGACCTCGCTGGAGGCGGCGACCGACATCGACCTCGGCTCGTTCTCCGGGTGGCCGGAGGCCGAGCGTCTCGCCGTCAACGTGGCCACGGTGTATCGCGAGCTCACGACCGAGACCGAGCCCCCCTCCGGCCCCGAGCTGTTCGGCTGCATGGCCGCGCTCCTCGGCACGACCAAGGAGTGATCCATGCGTTGGGTGCGCTACTCCACCCCCGGTGACGAGCGCCCGAGACTCGGCATCGTCGTCGGCGACACGATCCGGGGTGGACTCCACGGAGAACTCGTCGACCTGCTGGCAGCCACCGAGATCGACGCCGCCGGCCACCGGCTGGCCGACGAGCCGGCCGAGCAGGTTGCCGTGGCCGAGGCGAGTCTGCTGACTCCCCTACCGGCCCCTCCCTCGATCCGCGACTTCATGGTCTTCGAGCAGCATGTCGAGGGCATGGCCATGCTGGCCGGAGCCGAGCCCCCCGTGCCGGACGTCTGGTACGACCAGCCGCTCTACTACTTCTCCAACCCGACGTCGGTGATCGGCGCCTTCGACGAGGTCGCCGTGCCCCCTGGATGCACCGCCTTCGACTTCGAGCTCGAGATCGCCGCCGTCGTCGGCACCTCCGCGGCCAATCCCGACCTGGCCGACCTGACGATCGATGAGGCACGCGACGCCGTCGCCGGCTACGTGCTGATGAACGACTGGACGGCCCGTGACCTCCAGGGCCGCGAGATGCAGGGCCCCCTCGGCCCGTGCAAGGGCAAGGACTCCGCGATCACCCTGGGCCCCTGGTTCGTGACCGCCGACGAACTGCCCGGGCTGGTCGACGGCATCACCGACGTCACGTTGTCGGTCGACATCAACGGCGAGCGGTTCGGTACGGCGCGCTTGGACGCCATGGCATGGTCGTTCGCCGAGATGGCCTCCTACGCCTCGCGAGGAACCCGGCTGCGTCCGGGCGACGTCCTCGGGTCGGGTACCTGCGGTGACGGCTGCCTCGCCGAGCACTGGGGTCGCCACGGCCGCGGCTCCGTGGCACCGCTGAAGCCGGGCGACGTGGTCAGCCTCGGCGCCGGACCGCTCGGCGAGACGTCGAACGTCGTCGTCGAGGGCGCCCCGGTGCGGCAACGGCTGGCCCGGAGAGTCCGCACCTGAGACCCGCTCGCCCGCGGGTGAGCGCGCAGGAACCCTGCCAGCCGCGCCTGGCGCAGGGTCTCGAGGCGCTACTGCGAGGCGTACTCGCGCGCCCGAGCGACGTAGCGGGAGGCGTTGTCCGCGATCATCGCCACCTCGTGGGCAGTCGTCACGCGTCGGACCGTGGCGGGAACCCCAGCCACCAGGGAGCGAGGTGGTATCTCGGTCCCCTCGAGCACCACGGCTCCGGCCGCGATGAGCGACCCGCTCCCGATGCGGGCGCCGTTGAGAACGACGGCACCCATCCCGACCAGGACGCCATCGCCGATCCGGCACCCGTGTAGGACAGCGTTGTGCCCGACGGCGACTCCGCTGCCGACGGTCAGGGGCATGCCGGTGTCGGTGTGGAAGACGCATCCGTCCTGCACGTTGCTGCCTGCGCCGATCGTGATGTCCGAGCCGTCCGCGCGGATGACTGCGCCGAACCAGACGCTGGCGTCGGGGCGGACCGTGACGGCGCCGATCAACGTCGCAGTGGGTGCTATCCAGGCGGTGTCGGCGATCGTGGGCGCCTGTCCCCCGTACCGCAGGAGGAGGGGTCTGGGAGTCATGTCAGGCGGCCGGAGGTGGCTTCTCGTCGGGTGCGTAGAACGCGTCGAGGACGGCGGCCTCCGTCGCGTCCTCCAGGTGCGCCACCAGCCGGCCTTCTCGCATGACGAGAACTTCGTCCGACTGCGCGACAACCTCCTCCACGTCGGAGGAGATCATGAGGACAGCGGCACCGTCGGCCGCCAGTTCGCGCATCACCGCATAGATCTCGGCACGCGCCCCGACGTCGACGCCTTGGGTCGGCTCGTCGAACACGAACACCTTCGCACCCGCACCCACCCAGCGAGAGACGATGACCTTCTGCTGGTTCCCCCCGGACAACAAGGCGATGGGCTGGTTGAGACCACTGATCTTGATGGAGAGCCGGTCCACAGCACCGGCGGCCCACCTCCGCTCGCGCACTCCGTTGATGACCGGGACTGCGGGCGCCACGTTGAAGCGGGACAGGAACGGCATCGTGAGGTTCTCGCGGACGTCGAGCTCGCGCAGCATCCCCAGGTGGCGTCGGTCCTCCGGGACGAGCGCGACGCCGGCTTTGATCGCGGCACGGGGTGACCGGAACGCGACCCGCTTCCCGAACAGTCGGACCTCGCCGGCCGTCGCTCGCGCGGCTCCGCACAGCACCGCCGCGAGTTCCGAGCGACCAGCGCCGACCAGACCCGCGAGACCCGTGATGCGGCCCGGCATCAGTCGCAGGCTGACGTCCTTGACGCGGCCGCCGTCGGAGACGCTGGTCGCTTCGAGGAGGGGCTCGCCACCCTCGACGATGTCGACCTCGGCGCGTTCGGTCGCACCCGCACTCTGGCCGGCGCGACCGAGGATCAGGCCGACGAGGGCTTGCCGGTCGGGAAGGTCGGCCGTCGGCAGGGTCGTGACGAGTTCCCCGTCGCGGAGCACCGAGACCGTGTCTGAGAGGCGGAAGACCTCGTGGAGGCGGTGCGACACGTACACGATGGTCTTCCCGGCCTTCGAGAGCTCGCCGATGATGTCGAAGAGGCTTTCGCTCTCACGGTCGCTCAGTGCCGCGGTGGGCTCGTCGAAGACCAGGAAGTGAGCCTTGCGGTGCAACGCTCGGGCCACGGCCACCAGCGTCTGGTCGGCCACACCGAGCTCAGAGACCATGGTGTGGGGGCGCACGTCGAGGCCGAGCGGTTCGACGAGCTCGGCGTATCGGCGCCTCATCGCCTTGCGATCGACGAGGTAGCGCAGCCGCAGCGCGTCACGGCTGCCCAGGAGGACGTTCTCGGCGACCGTGAGGTCGTCCACCAGGTTGGGCTCTTGGTGAATGAACGCGAGGCCGTGCTTGGTGGAGTCGAGGGGTGAGTGGAACCGCACCTCGCGGCCGTCGATCGAGATGGCGCCCTCGTCGGGTCGCTGCGCACCCGCGAGGCACCGAATGAGAGAGCTCTTCCCCGCGCCGTTCTCTCCGACGAGAGCATGGGTGGTCCCGGGCTCGAAGGTGATGGAGACCTCGTGGAGGGCGCGGACGCCGGGGAAGGTCTTGCCCAGGCCGACGACGGAGACGGTGGGTTCCATCAGCGCCGCCTCAGCAGACCGGCCGCCGCGACCGCCACGATCAAGATGACGCCCTTGGCGATCGGGACGTCGTCGCTGGTCCACCCGGTGAGGGTGAGCCCGTTGGTCAGCATGCCGAGCGTGAGAACCCCGACCGCGGTGCCGAGGATGTGGAAACGACCGATCACCAGAGTCGAGGCTCCGATGAAGCAGGCGGTGAAGGCGTCGAGCAGGATCGAGCCTCCGGCCTGCGCGGACCCGAGGCCGAAGGACGACGCGGTCAGGAAACCGGCCAGGCCGCAGCAGAGCCCACACACCGAGAAGGCGGCGACCCGGACCAGGTCGACCCGGATGCCGGCCAGCCGGGCGGCGTCGGGTCCACTGCCGACGGCGTACATGTTGCGGCCGGTCACGGTGTGCTTGAGGACCAGGTGCAAGAACAGCATCGTCGAGACGGCGGCGATGACGGTGTAGCGGATGCCGGCGATCTCGCCCTGCCCCCACTGACCGAAGTTGTCGGGCAGGCCGAGGCTGACGGTGCCGTCCGGGGCGATCTTCTGTTGGAAGCCGACCAGGATGAACAGACCCATGGCCAGGGTCGCGATGAAGGGGGGTACCCGCAGGACGGTCACGATGAGGCCGTTCGCGAGGCCGACCAGTCCCCCGACACCGATCGCGGCGAGGATCCCGAAGTCGGTGCTGCCCGTGTTCACCGCGACCTGAGCCGCCACCAGGGTCGCGAGCACCATGGTGCCGGCGATGGAGAGGTCGAAGGCCCCGATGACCAGGACGAGCGTCAGCCCGGCCGCGACGATGGCGAGGACCGCTACGGACTGCAGGATCGAGGAGAGGTTGTCCTTCGTCGCGAACACGTGGTCGTCGGTGCGGAGGGTGAAGTAGACGAACAGGGCGGCCAGGATCGCCAGCGTGCCGTATCGCTGGCCCCACCGCTCCAGGCGTACCCGCGTCGTCGAAGGTGAGCTGTCGGCGTGCTGCGACGCCGGCGCGGCGCGATCCTCCAGCGCCGGTGTGGGCAGGGAGTCGGTACTCACGGCCCTCAGCCCTGGTAGAACGGCGTGACGAAGCCGTGCGGCAGCGAGCCGTCCTTCGGCACGGTGTCGATGGTGATGATGGGGCTGTCCTGGTAGCCGACGGCGGGGACGGTCTTCCCGGCGATCAGCCGGTCGGCGAGGCTGACCCCGATCTTCATGAGCAGCGGCTGGTCGTTGTAGCAGGTCGCCGAGAGCGGGTCTCCCTTGCGGATCGCCTCGAGGGCCGGCGGAACGCCGTCGATCGAGGTGACGAAGACGTCTCGGCCGGACTCCTTCACGGCGGTGTTGGCGCCGAGTGCGATGTCGTCGAAGGCGCACCAGATCGCCTTCAGATCCGGATGCTTGCCGAGGAAGGCGGCGGTCCGGTCGTGTGCGTCCTGGAGCTGACCGGGCACCTTCACGACGATGTCCTCGACGATCTTGACGTCGGGGAAACGCTTGATGACGTCGCGGACGACGATGGACCGGATCGCGGTCGCCTCGAGACCGGTGAAGTCGAGCAGGGCGATCTCGCCCTCGTAGCCCATCCGCTGCATCGTGTAGAGCGAGGTCCGCGAGGAGGAGATCCACTCGTTGAAGTCGGCGACGGCATCCGCGCCGGCGAACCTGCCGGAGACCAGGCTGATGACCGGCACCCCCGCGTCGCCTGCCGGCTTCACAGCCTGCTCGAGGCCTACCGACGGCAGGGCGTAGCACAAGATGGCCTCGGCCTTGCGAGACAGCAGGCCGGTGACGGCACCGGGGACAGCGCTGGGGTCGCCTTTGATGTCGACGACCTCGACCTCCCAGTCGATCTCCTTCTTGATGGCGTTCATGCCCTGGAGGCCGACCGCGACGGCGGCGGCGGAGTTGTCGAGGGAGATGAGGCCGACCTTGTGGCCGGTGGAGATCGTGGACAGGTCGATGCCGTCCCCGCCAGGGGCTGCGGAAGCGGTGGCGGCGGCCGCGACGTCACCGGACGCGTCGGATGTTCCCTGCCCGCCGAAGTCGCATCCGGCCAGGACGGTGGAGGAGGCGGCGGCGGCGCCGAGGGCACCGATGCCTTTCAGGAGGCCACGGCGAGAAGGCGCGGTGAGCGGAGTCGTCATCGGGGGTCACTGGTCCTTGGTGGTGTCGGTGCCGAGGACGAAGTCCTCGATCACGGCGGCGAAAGGCTTGGGAGCCTCGAAGAACGGGAAGTGGCCGCCGCCGTCCTCGCGAGAGAACATGACGAGTCGAGCACCCGGGATCTGGGCGGTGATCCACTCCTGGGAGGAGGGCACGACGTGGCTGACGGCGCCGCCGGTCACCAGGGTCGGGACGTCGATCCGGGGCAGTACGTCGCGCCAGTCCTGGGTGACGTGGTCGATCAGCAGCCTGGCGCCGAACGGCATCTGGAGCTTCATGTTCTCGGCGAGCATCCACGCGTAGTCCTCGGCGGGGATGTCAGGGGTGAGCATCGAGGTGAGGAAGTCGGCTCGCGCCTGGTCGGAGCCCTCGCCGAGCAGCGCCTTGGCGAAGTCGTCGGCTCCTTGGAAGTCCATGATGGCGCCGACCTCGGCCTGTTCGGACTGCTCGAGCCACGGCACGAGAGCGCAGACGCTGGGCTGGTCGACGAAGATCGTCGAGGCCACCCGGTCGGTGCCGAAGCGGTCGATGTAGGACCAGATCACCGAGCAGCCCATCGAGTGGCCCAGCACATGGGCGCTCTCGATGTCGAGGTGGTCGAGGAGTTCGTCGAAGTCGGCCGCGAGCGAGGCGATGCGTGCGCCGCCCTCGATGTGGCCGGACTCGCCGTGGTTGCGGTGGTCGTAGCTCACGACGCGCAGTCCCGGGCCGAGCGCCTCGATCATGCGGTCGAACATCGCGGCGGTCTGCGACCAGCCCGGCAGGACGATCAGGGTCTGGTCTCCTGTGCCGGTGTCGCGGTAGCGGATCGTGCACCCGTCGCGGGTGGTGAACTCAGTCATGACTGCGGCCCTCCTCGGCCTTGAAGTCCGGCAAGGCCCGAACCTTGCTAGCGATCCGATGCTGTGATCGGGGTAACACGGAGCATGGGTCCGGTGTGTTCGCGGTCACTACCACTCGGCGACGAGATTCGCCTCAACATTTTCCTCTTATTGTCGAAAGCCTCGGGCGATCATGTCCATGACTCGCAGGCTCATGTGGAGGACGAGGCGGGTCTCGCCGCTGCCGAGATCGAGGTCGGCAAGGGTCGCGATCCGCTCCAGCCGGTAATACAGCGTCGTGCGGTGGATGTGCAGCGCCTCGGCGGTGGTCGGCACGTCCCCGGCGTGGTCGAGAAACGCCCGGAGGGTCTCCACGAGGCGTCCGTCCTTGTCGACTGCGAGGAGGCGCTGGATCTCGTCGGGGAGTGTCTCGGACTCGATCTCGGCGGATGGTAGGCGGAGCAGGAGGGCGTGTACCCCGAGCGAGGTCCAGTTGACGACGGCGTCGGGGACGACGCTGGCCGCGGCACGGCAGGCCAGGCGGGCCTGCTTGCCCGAGCTCCACACCTGTTCGAGGCCCGCGACCTGGGACCCGACGCCGACGGAGGCGTCGAAGCGGCCGGCGGCGAGGTCGCGGACCTCCTTGATCAGCCGCTCCCCGTACCGGTCGACGGCGGAGTCCGCGATCGGCTGACGAGACGCCACCACGACCGTCGCCGAGCGCTCGCGCACGACGGGCAGGATCATGGCCAGCGCGAGCGCGGCGTCCGGCGTCTCCACCGCGTGCCTGAGCGCCGCGGCGACGTGACTGGGACTGGTCTCCCTGCCGCCGCGCACGTCGAGCTCGACGGCGCGCACATGATCGAACACCCGCGAGTCGACGCCGGCGGCGAGGGTCCGTATCGCACCGCGGCGGACCGCGCCCTCGGAGTCGAACAGATCGCCGACCGCCGCCTCCCTCTCGCGGCGCTCGGGGTCGATGGAGGCCTCGTGCTCCCCGATCATGAGGGCCGCGAGCTCCTCCCCTACCGACCCGATCATCCCGAGCTCCGAGGTCGTCATCGTGCCGCCCGCGTCGACGACGAGGAGAAGCGCGATGAGCTCTGCTCGCCACCGGATCGGGACGCATACCCGCGCGTGCATGCCGATCTCCGGCGCTGCGGGGATGACGCCGGCCGACGTCCAGTGGGCGACTCCCTGGGCCAGGACGTGCCCGATGGCCGCCTTGCCGGCATTGCGCTGCAGAACCGCACGGGTGCGGACCTGGTCCTCGTCTCCGTAGTGGGGGCTCGCGTACAGCAGTCGCACGCGAGGGTCGTCGATGACGACGGAGCGCTGGAGACGCTCGGCCAGTTCGTCGATGAGTGCTTGCACGGCTCCGTCGGACATGGCAGCAGAGTAGGACCATCTTCTACAAACAGAGGAAATAGTCGATGCCGATCTCTGCTCAGCGTGCGTGCCCCGGAGCCCGCCGACGCCCAGCATGGTCACGTCCGTCATCCGCGTTCGGGAGGATCCATGTCGCACCCCCACCTGGTGGGTTGGGCCCACACACGCTTCGGCACGAGCGAGCTGCCTGATGTCGAGTCGCTGATCGGCGAGGTCTCCTCAGCGGCTCTCGCCGACGCCGAGGTCGACCCCTCCGAGGTCGACGCGATCTTCGTCGGTGTGTTCAACCACGGCTTCTCCCGTCAGGGCTTCGAGGGTGCGCTCGTCGGCTCCGGGACGCCCGAGCTGGCCCTGGTGCCAGCCATGCGGGCTGAGAACGCTTGCGCCACCGGAAGCGCCGCCTTGTACGCGGCCTTCGACCGGATCGAGGCGGGGCGCGCCACGATCGCGCTCGTCGTCGGCGCGGAGAAGATGACGGCGACGGGCGGGCCCGCTCTCAACGACATCCTGCTCGGCGCCTCGCACCGCGCCTCCGAGGGCAACTACTCGAGCTTCGCGCACGTGTTCGCGGACCTGGCCGACCGCTACGCCGACCGCTACGGCGACCCACACGACGCCATGGCCATGATCGCCGCCAAGAACCACCGCCACGGCGTCGACAACCCGTACGCGCACCTGCGCAAGGACGTCGGCTACGAGTTCTGTGCCACGCCGTCCGAGCGCAACCCGGTCGTCTCCGGCAGATTGCTGCGCACCGACTGCTCGATGGTCTCCGACGGCGCCGCAGCCCTCGTGGTCACCGGCGAGGACGTCGCCCGAGGCAGGCGTCGCGCCGTCGCGGTCACCGGGCGCGGCCAGGCCAACGATCATCTCGCCATCGCAGCCCGACGCGACCCCCTCGAGCTCGCCGGCGCCCGGGCCGCGTTCGCGGCCGCGCTGCGGGGCGCGGGCATCGGCCTCGACGGCCTCGATCTCCTCGAGACCCACGACTGTTTCACCGTCGCCGAGCTGCTTCAGTACGAGGCGTTCGGCATCGCCGAGCCGGGCAAGGCCGCCCAGGCACTGGCCGACGGGGTCACCAACGCCGACGGCCGGGTACCCGTGAACCGATCGGGCGGCCTCAAGGCCAAGGGTCACCCACTCGGCGCGACCGGAGTCTCCCAGCATGTGATGGCTGCGATGCAGCTGGTCGGCGAAGCGGGCGACATGCAACTGCCGAGCGTCGATCGAGCGGCCGTGTTCAACATGGGCGGCGCCGCGGTGGCCAACTACGCGAGCGTGCTGGAGCGTGCCCGGTGAGCGGCGCGACGCCTGCGGCCTCGACACCGCGTCACCGGGCCGTCAACCTGGCCCACCTGCTCACCCAGACGGCCCGACGACTGCCCCACCGTGACGCGATCGTCCACGGCGACGTCCGGTGGACCTGGCGTGAGCTGGACCGACGCGTCAGCGCGCTCGCCGCCGAGCTGCTGCGCCGAGGCCTGGCACCCGGGGACTGCGTCCTGCTCGACGGCCCCAACCACCCCGAGTTCATCCAGGCCATGTTCGCCGTGTGGCGAGCGGGTGGGGTTCTCGCGCCGGTCAACAGCCGCCTGCACGACGCCGACATCAAGAAGATCGCGTCCGTGTGTCGACCGGTCGCGATGGTCGCCCACGCCAGCACCACCTCCCACGTGGCCGCTGTGCTCAGCGAACGCGACCTCCCCGCCGGTGTCCTCGGTCTCGCGCTCGAGGGAACCGGTGCCATCAGCGGTGTGGCCGACAGCGAGGAGGCCGTCGCGGACGCATCGGTGTGGGCTGGTGACCCCGCCTGGTACTTCTTCACCAGCGGTACGTCCGGCACCCCGAAGGCGGCGGTCCTCACCCATGACCAGCTCGGGTACGTGGTCACGAATCATCTCGCCGACCTCATGCCGACCACCGACGAGACCCACAGCTCGCTCGTCGTCGCGCCCCTCTCCCACGGTGCCGGCGTCCATCTCTTGCCGCAGGTGGCGCGCGGGGCGACGACAGTGATTCCCGCCAGCCCCAGCCTGGTCCCCGCTGAGGCCTGGGCACTGGTCGAGCGGGAACGGGTCTCGAACATCTTCACCGTCCCGACGATCGTGAAGCTGCTCGTCGAGGATCCCAGCGTCGACGAGCACGACCACTCGACCCTGCAGTACGTCGTCTACGCCGGCGCCCCGATGCCGTCGGTGGACCAGCAGCGAGCGCGAGCGACCCTCGGCGACGTGCTGGTCCAGTACTACGGTCTCGCCGAGGTGACGGGCAACATCACCGTCCTTCCGAGCCGCAACCATGGGCGACCATCGCCCGCGGGCGTCGACTTCGGCACGTGCGGCTACCCCCGCACGGGGATGCAGGTCAGCATCCAAGACGACGACGGCGCGGAGCTCGCGGCCGGCGAGGCCGGCGAGATCTGCGTGGCGGGGCCCGGAGTGTTCCGGGAGTACCTCGACAACCCGGCCGCGAACGCATCCGCGTTCCGCGACGGCTGGTTCCGCACGGGAGACATCGGGTTCGTCGATGACGAGGGCTTCTTGTTCATCACCGGTCGGCTCTCCGACATGTACATCTCGGGCGGCTCCAACGTGCATCCGCGCGACATCGAGGAGAAGATGCTCGCGCATCCCGCCGTCCGTGAGGCCGTCGTGCTCGGGATGCCCGACCCGACCTGGGGCGAGGTCGGCGTCGCAGTCTGCGTCCTCGACCCCGCGACGACGGTCGACGCCGAGGAGCTCCGCGCTTGGCTGGCACCGCGGATGGCGCGCTACAAGGTGCCCCGCGACGTCGTGTTCTGGGACGAGCTGCCCCGTTCCGGGTACGGCAAGGTCGTGCGTCGGACCATTCGTGACGAGCTCGTGGCGCGCGGCTGGCGCCCCGCCGCGGAGAAGGCCCCGGTATGACGACCCTGACGTGTCTCTTCGAGCCTCTCGGCCATCGTGGACCCCGCTCGGCAGACCGGATCATCCCGGTTCCGACCGCAACCCGCGTCCACCGGGTGACGCTGCGACCGGGGGCTCGACTCCTCGACGCATTGGACGAAGCGCTGAGCGCCGCCGGTGTCACCTGCGGACAGGTGGAGCTCCTCGATGGCGTGCTGTCCGCGGTCGACTACTGCTTCCCCGCGATAGGCGGGGCCACCGGACCGGTCGTCGGGTACTGCGAGACCCAGCACGCCCTGGGACCGGTGCGGCTCCTGGCCGGGTCTGCGACCGTCGGCTTCCGCGACGAGAAGAGGTTCATCCACTGTCATGCCGCATGGTTCGACGCCGATGGCCGATTGCGCGGCGGCCACCTGTGGCCGGAGACGTGGATCGGTGCGTCCGGGCTTCAGGCCATCGTGCACGCCCTCGAGAACGTCGACCTGACCAGCACCGACGACCCGGAGAGCTATCTGCCCGTGTTCGCGCCGGCCCTCGGTGCCGCCAGTCGGCCGGTCGCCCCCGCCGAGACCCACCGGGCAGTGATGTCGCGGGTGTGCGCCGGCGAGAACCTCATCGCGAGCTGCGCCGCCATCATGCGCGAGCATGGACTCACCGAGGCTGCCCTGTCGGGGAGCCTGGGCAGCCTCGTCGGTGCGGCGCTCGAACGTGCGTCCGGCCTCCTCATCGTCGATGGGCCCGCGACCGAGGTGTCCCTGAGCGGCCGAGTTCGCCTCGCCCCGCACGGTGCGGTCGACCACCAGGTCTCGGCGGTCGTCATCGATCGGTACGGGCGAGTGCACATCGGTCTGCTCACGGACGACAACATCGTCGCGGTGACCGTCGAACTGCTCCTCGAGGACGTATCGTCGTGACCGGCCTGGAAGGCGAACTCAGCGGCACGGTCGTCATGGTGTTCGGCGCCGGCTCCAGTGGTGCGGCCCTGAGCAACGGCGAGGCCGCTGCGCTCACCTACGCACGGGCGGGGGCCGCCGTGGCGTGCGTCGACCGCCACCCGGCCGAGGCTGAGCGGGTGGCGCAGAGGATCGGTTCCGAAGGCGGCACCGCTCTCGCGGTCCACGCCGACGTGACCGACGAGGACGACATCGCCCGCGCCGTCGCCCAGGTCACCGCTGCCTGGGAAGCCCCCGGAGGCCTGCACAACAACGTCGGCGCCGCGATCGGCGGCGAGGTCATCGACCTCGAGCGGGAGCGATGGGACACCGCCATGGCGGTCAACGTCACGAGTTGCTACCTGACGGCACGCCACGTGCTGCCGCACATGCTCGCCCGCGGAAAGGGCTCCATCGTCAACGTGTCCTCCGTCGCCAGCATCCGCGACACCGGGTACGTCTATCCCGCCTACAACGCCGCCAAGGCCGGAGTCAACCAGCTCACGGTCTCCCTCGCCCTGACCTACGCCGCCCGCGGCATTCGGGCCAATGCCGTCGCCCCCGGACTGATCGACACGCCTCTGGTCGGGAACCAGATCGTCACGACCCCAGCCGCCCTCGCGGCCGAGATCGAGGCCCGGCACGCCACCAGCCCGACCGGTCGCATGGGCAGCCCATGGGACGTCGCCGAGGCAGCCTTGTTCTTGATGAGCGACCGCGCCGCGTACATCAACGGCATCCTGCTGCCCATCGACGGCGGACTGGCAGCTCGCTGTGTCTGAACTCGGCCAGGCCACCGGCAGCGCGCTCGATGCGCTCGCCGCAGAGCTTCCAGAACAGATCGTCCTCAGGGATCCCGACCTGCTCGTCAGCTATGCCCACGACGAGTCGCGGTTCACCGGCCGACATCTGCCTGGGCTCGTGCTTCTGCCGCGCAGTACCGCCGAGGTCTCCCAGTGCCTGGCCGCGACCCACCGCCTCGGCCTCTGCGTCATCACACGGGGCGCCGGCTCCGGGCTCAGCGGTGGCGCCAACGCCGTCGAGGGGGCGGTCGTGCTCAGCACGCGCCGGCTGAACACGATCCTTCGTATCGACCCCGTCGACAAGGTGGCGGTGGTGCAGCCCGGCGTCATCACCTCGGCGCTGCGTGAAGCCGTCTTCGAGCATGCCCTGCTGTACCCCCCGGACCCGGGCAGCGTCGAGATCTGCAGCATCGGCGGCAACGTGGCCACCAACGCCGGCGGGATGTGCTGTGTGAAGTACGGGGTCACCGGCGACTTCGTCCTCGCCCTCGAGGTGGTCTTGGCCGACGGTCGCGTGCTGCGCACCGGCACCGGCACCGTCAAGGGCGTCGCCGGCTACGACCTGACCAGCCTCTTCGTCGGATCCGAAGGCACCCTCGGCGTCATCACCGAGGTCACGCTGCGCCTGGTGCCGGCCCCGGACCCGCCGACGACCCTGCTGGCCACGTTCCCGGATGCAGGTGCCGCCGGCGACGCAGTCCAGTCCATCCTCTCCACCGGTGCGACTCCGTCGATGCTCGAACTCCTCGACCGGACCACCCTCGCCGCCATCGAACAGCTCTCACCTCTCGGCTTCGACGACACTGTCGGCGCCGTCCTGCTCGTTCAAAGCGACAGCTCCACCGCCGCGGCCGACGTCACCGCGTTCGAGGAGGCATGTCGTGGCAGCTCCGCCATCGACACCGTCACGAGCAGTGACCCTGAGGAGTCGGCCATGCTGCTGCACGCGCGACGACTTGCCCTCCCGGCACTGGAGAGGCTCGGGGACTGGCTCCTCGACGATGTCTGCGTTCCGCGCTCGCGCATCGTCGACCTCATCGCTCGCGTGGAGCGAGTCGCGACAGCCGAGGGCCTGACCATCGGGGTGTTCGGACACGCCGGGGACGGCAACATGCACCCGACGGTGATCTACGACGACGCCGACCCGGCCAGCAGGGCCGCAGCCGTGCGGGCGTTCGACGCCATGACCGGCGCAGCGCTCGAGCTGGGGGGCACGATCACCGGCGAACACGGAGTCGGGCGACTGAAGGCGGCGTGGCTGGAACGCGAGCTCGACCCGGTCGCCCGCGACGTTCAACTCGCTGTCCGTCGCGCTCTCGACCCGTCCGCTCGCCTGAACCCGGGCGCGGTGCTCGCTCCGAGCGTCGAGTCGGGTGTCGTCTGATGCGCGCCGTGGTCAAGGCCGACGAGCGTGTCGGGTGCACGTTCGTCACCGACCGTCCAGAGCCCACCCTCGGCCCGGGCCAGGTCCGCATCGGTGTCGGGGCGACCTCGGTGTGCGGTACCGACGCAGAGATCTACCACTCGACCACGGCCGCCCTCGAACTCGGGCTGACCTACCCGGTCACCATGGGGCACGAGGTCGCCGGCACCATCGTCGAGGTCGGCCCCGACACCCACGGTCTTCGGGAGGGCATGCGTGTCGCGGTCGAGACCCACCTGGGCTGCGGCGAGTGCTTCTACTGCCGCACCGCGGCCGGCCACAACTGCCAGGCCATGCGGCTGCTCGGGATCGATGTCGACGGAGCGTTCGCCGAACGAGTGGTCGTGCCGGCTCGCAGCTGCTTCGTGCTGCCGGACGAGATCGGACTCGAGGCCGCCGCTCTCCTGGAGCCGGCCGGGAGCGCGATGCACGCCGTCCTACGCTGCGGCGTCCCCCTCGCCGGGGCGAGTGTCCTGATCAGCGGCGCCGGACCGGTAGGGCTGGTCCTGGCGCAGATCGCCTCGGCTCACAACGCACGGCAGGTCGTCGTGATCGAGCCCAACGGAGTGCGCCGGGCTCGCGCGGAGCAGCTGGGCCGTGGCGTGGTCGGACTCGACGTGCAGGTCGACCCGCTCGAGTGGGGCGACCTGGTCACAGCGAACCGGCACGGCTTCGACGTGGCCTTCGAGTGCTCAGGGGCTCTGCCGGCGCTCACGACGCTGGTGCGGTGCGTGCGCAACGAGGGCACCGTCATGGCCGTCGGGCTCGTCAACGGCGAGTTCCCGCTCGCGGTGACGCGGACGCTGATCACGCGCGGACTGACGTTGCGTGGCAGCTTCGGTCGTTCCTTGTGGGCCACGTGGGATCGGCTCTCGGGCCTCGTGCTCAGCGGCACGGTCGACCTCCAGCAGCTGATCACTCACCGACTGCCCCTGCACGAGCTGCCCGCGGCGCTCGATCTGATGCAGGGCGATGCCGGCAAGGTGGTCCTCCTGCCGTCCTTGGACACGACCGTCACGAGACGCCACAGCGCCCTGGCCATCTGAGGCATCTGAGGCCATCTGAGGCCGTGCGAGGACCGCACCCGCCGGCCTCGCTCCGGCGCATCCCGTGGACGGTCCTGGGCTCAACCGCCTCGACGTGTCGACGGCCCGCGGGAGAGCGACGCGTGTGCGCCATCCGCCCTCGCCGCGAACAGCTCGGCCAGGTGCAGTGCCGGTACGCCGGCCAGGTCGTGGAGCTGAATGCGGCAGGACATCCCGTCGGCCAGCACCACGGCGTCCGGTCGGGACCGCACTGCCGGAAGCAGGTGCGTCTCGGCGACCGCGACCGAGACCTCGTAGTGGCCCTGCTCGACGCCGAAGTTCCCGGCCAGACCGCAGCACCCGGGTACCCGGGTGACCCTCGCCCCGGCGCGCTCGAGCAGCGCCCGGTCAGCGTCCCATCCGAGCACGGCGGACTGGTGGCAGTGCGGCTGGGCCACGACGTCGACCCCGCGCAGGTCCGGCAGCGGTAGATCGAGCCGGGTGATGAGCTCGGCGAAGGTGAGGACACCCGCCGCGACGGTGCGAGCCTGCTCGATCCGCTCGGGTCCGACGAGCTCGACCGAGTCCGAGCGCAGCGTCGCGGTGCACGAGGGCTCGAGCGCGAACACCGGCACGCCGCTCTCGACGTAGGGCGCCAGGGTCGCCACGCTCTCGCGCATCAAGACCCTGGCCCGGTCGAGCTGGCCCGTGGTGATCCAGGTGAGACCGCAGCACGCCCGCTTCGAGATGACCCGCACCGTCAGCCCGTGGGAGGCCAAGAACGCGATGGCCGCGTGACCGGACCCGGTCGAGAAGTGGTCGGTGAACGAGTCGGCCCACAGCCAGACGTCCGGGGCTTCCTGCCCCAGCGAGGCGCTCTGCGTCGAGCGCTGCAAGGAGACGTCGGCGAACCGCGGGATGCCCCGCCGCTGATCGATGCCGGCCACTCGCTTGGCGACCGCGGCCACCGGCCCCAGGGCGAGCGTGGCGTTGGCCACTGGCGCGACCGGCTGGATCAGCCGGGCCCACAGCGGGAGGCGGCCCAGGATGAGATGGGAGCGCGGACGGCGGGCGGTGGCTCCGGGCGCGTCGTACTTCTGGAAGAGCGCCTCGGACTTGTAGGTGGCCATGTCGACACCGGTGGGACAGTCCGACGCGCAGCCCTTGCACGCCAGGCACAGGTCGAGCGCATCGTGGACCGCGTCGTCGGCCAGGCCGTCGACGAGGGTTCCGTCCAGGGCCTCCTGCAGGACGCGGGCGCGGCCGCGCGTGGAGTCCTTCTCCTGCCGGGTGGCCAGGTAGGACGGGCACATGACGCCGGAGGTCGCCGGCGAGACGCACTTCCCGACACCGGTGCAGCGGTGCACCGCCGCACCGAGATCTCCACCGTCGTGGAGCAGGTTCAACCCGAGCACCGCCGGAGCACGCACCGGGCGGGTGGGGCGGAGATTCTCGGTGATGGACGCCGGCTCGACGATGTTGCCCGGGTTCATCAGGCCGTCCGGGTCGCAGATCCCCTTGACCGCGCCGAACAGCGCGAGCGACGTCGCGTCGTACACGGTGGGCAGCAGCTCCGAGCGGACCCGGCCGTCACCGTGCTCGCCCGACAGCGACCCGCCGTACAGCCGGAGCCGCTCGGCGCAGGCCGTCATGAACCTCCGGAAGACCTCGGCGCTCGCCGGGTCGCCGGCCGCGAAGGGAAAGTCGATGCGGCAGTGGATGCAGCCGTCGCCGAAGTGGCCGTAGGGGTAGCCGCGCAGGTCGTGGTCGGCGAGGAGTTCCTCGAAGTCGCGCAGCCACGCCCCGAGGTGCTCGGGTGGCACCGCGGCGTCCTCCCACCCGGAGTGCGCGGCGGTCGGGAGCGAGCGACCGGCCAGGCCGGCACCGTCCTCGCGGATCCTCCAGAGCGCTGCCGCCTCACCCGGGTCGGTCACCAGCCGGTGCGACGCGGCCCCAGACGCGACCCGGAGCCGGTCGGCCACGGCGCTGGCGTCGGCGCCGGCGACCTCCGCGAACAGCCAGCCACCGCCGCGAGGCAGCTGTGGAACCGCCCGGCCTGCGCTGCGGCCGAGCTCGACGATCCTGGCGTCGAGCCCCTCGCAGGCGATCATGCGGCCCCCGGCGGTCGCGAGGAGCGGCGGTACGGCATCGGCGGCC
Source organism: Nocardioides acrostichi (assembly GCF_015319165.1). Lineage (GTDB taxonomy): Bacteria > Actinomycetota > Actinomycetes > Propionibacteriales > Nocardioidaceae > Nocardioides > Nocardioides acrostichi. The sequence continues at coordinate 744,505 of NZ_JADIVZ010000001.1, read as the reverse complement.
TCCGCCATGGAGTCGTAGCCCAGGACGAGCAGCAGGCGACCCGGCTCGTCGGCTACCAGGCGGACGGTCGCCTCCAGGACGGTGGCGAGGGTGCCCTCGCTGCCAACCAGGAACCGCTCGACCCGGCGGCCCTTCTCCGGCAGCAGGTGCTCCATGCCGTAGCCGCTGACCTGGCGTCCGAACCGCCCGAAGGTGGTGCGCACGTGCGCGAGGTGCTCGGCGGCGAGGTCGACGAGCCGGGATCCCGTGGCGGATCCCGTCGCCGCCGCACCGAGCGAGGCGGTCTCGCCGTTCCCGAACCGGACCGTGAGCGACTCGACGTTGTCGACCGTACGGCCGTACCCGAGCGCTCGGGATCCGCAGGCGTTGTTGCCGATCATCCCGCCGATCGTGCAGCGGGTGTGCGTGGACGGGTCCGGGCCGAACCGCAGCCCGTGCGGCGCCGCCGCGCGCTGCAGGTCGGCGTGGACCACGCCGGGTTCGACGAGCGCGGTGCGGGACTCCGGATCGATGGCGATGCGGCGCAGGTCGCGCGTGTCGATCACGATGCCCGGCCCCACGGCGTTGCCGGCGATGGAGGTTCCCGCCCCGCGGAGGGTGACGGGAACCCCTAGGTCGCGCGAGACCTCGTGCACGAGTACCAGCTCGTCGACGTGCTGGGCACGGACGACGACCTGGGGCACGACACGGTAGAGCGAGGCGTCGGAGGAGTAGAGCGCGCGGACCAGGCGCGATGCGTCCACCCGGGCGACTCCGCGCCGCCGCAGCTCGGCGGCCAGGTGCGCGGTCCCGGCTGTCCTGCTCACGGGGAACTCCTCCTGCGGGGCGCGCGGGCCAGACTCAGACCGAGAAGTCGACGCCCTGCGCCAACGGGAGCTCGCCGGAGTAGTTGACGGTGTTGGTCGCCCGGCGCATGTACGCGCGCCAGGCGTCCGAGCCCGACTCCCGCCCTCCACCGGTCTCCTTCTCGCCGCCGAACGCGCCGCCGATCTCGGCCCCCGAGGTGCCGATGTTGACGTTGACGATGCCGCAGTCGGAGCCGTCGGCCGACACGAAGACCTCGGCCTCGGCCTGGTCCCGGGTGAACAGCGAGGACGACAGCCCCTGCGGTACGTCGTTATTGAGGGCGATGGCCTCGTCGAAGTCGTCGTAGGTCATCACGTAGAGCAGCGGCGCGAAGGTCTCGGCGCGGACGATGTCGCTTTGCCCGGGCATGGTGACGATCGCCGGCTGGACGTAGAAGGCGTCGGGGGCAGCCTCCGCGAGCACCCGCTCGCCGCCCGCGACCAAACTCCCGCCCTGCTCGGCGGCCTTGGCCAGGGCGGCTCGCATGGCGTCATGCGCCTGCTGGTGGATCAGAGGCCCGACCAGGGTTCCCTGGGTCATCGGGTTGCCGATCGGCAGTCGGCCGTAGGCCTCGACGAGACGCTCGGTCAGCTCCTGCGCCACCGACGTGTGCATGATGACGCGGCGCATCGTGGTGCACCGCTGCCCGGCGGTGCCGGCGGCGCTGAACACGATGCCGCGCAGGGTCAGGTCCAGATCCGCCGACGGGGCCACGATCGCCGCGTTGTTGCCGCCGAGCTCGAGCAGCGAGCGCCCGAACCGGTTGGCGACGCGGGGGCCCACGGAGCGCCCCATCCGGGTCGAGCCGGTCGCGCTGACCAGCGCCACGCCCGGGTGGTCGACGAGTGCCTCGCCGACGTCGGGGCCGCCCACGACGACCTGCGACACGTCGACGGGGGCCCCGCACTCCTCGAGCGCACGCCGGAGCAGACCCGCGCTCGCCCACGCGCACAGCGGTGCCTGCTCCGACGGCTTCCAGACGACCGTGTCACCGCACACCAGCGCGATCGCGGTGTTCCAGGACCAGACGGCGACCGGAAAGTTGAAGGCGCTGATGACACCCACGACACCCAGCGGGTGCCAGGTCTCCATCAGGCGGTGACCCGGGCGTTCGGAGACCGAGGTGCGTCCGTAGAGCTGGCGCGACAGACCCAGCGCGAAGTCGCAGATGTCGATCATCTCCTGGACCTCACCGAGCGCCTCGGAGGTGATCTTGCCGACCTCGTAGCTCACCAGCGCGGCCAGATCCTCCTTGTGCTCGGCGAGGAGCTCGCCCAGGCGCTTGACGACCGCACCACGCGCCGGCGCCGGGACCGAGCGCCACTGGCGGTAGGCGACCTGTGCCCGCGCCACGGCCTCGTCGACCGCGCTGGAGGCGTCCCACCGCACGCCGCCGAGCGAGCGGCCGTTGACCGGCGAGCGGTGTGCCGCGTCGCCGGCCACGGCGGCCACGTCCACGCCGCAGCGCCGTGCGGCCTCGAAAGCCTGCTGGCCCAAGTCCTGGGCGGTGGGGATGACGGTGCGGGACATGTCGTGCTCCTCGGGGTAGGGGTGATCTCGGTCGGGGATCGGTCGTGCGATCGGTCGTCGAACGGTCAGACGATGTTGAGTTCGCGGCGCCCGCCGGTGGTCGCGAAGCGCTCGACGTCCAGGGCGCTCACGTCCAGCGTCGGCTCAACGCCCAGGCACAGATCCCGCACGATCTCGCCGACGGCGGGGCCCATGAGGAATCCGTGGCCGGAGAACCCGCAGGCGTAGAGGAAACCGGGCACCGTCCGAGACCGACCGATGACGGCATTGTGGTCCGGCGTCATCTCGTAGAGCCCTGCCCACCCGCTGGCGATGCCGACCTCTCCCAGAGCCGGCACGCGATTCTCCATGACCTCGGCGAGATCGGCCAGCCACGCGGGATCGCGCGTGGTGTCGAAGCTCCAGGAGTCCGTGCTCTCCGAGCAGCCGAGGAGGAGTCCACCGCCCTCGCCGTGGAAGTAGAAGGAGGTGGAGAAGTCGATCGTGAACGGGGTCTGGGGCGAGAGGCCCGCCACGGGCTCGGTCACCGCGATCTGGCGTCGGAGCGGCGAGACGGGCAGGTCGACGCCGACCCAGCTGCCGATCGCCGCCGACCAGGCGCCGGCCGCGCAGACGACCGTGCCGGTGCTGATGGTGCCCGCCTCGGTCGTCACCGCGACGATCCGGTCGCCCTCCATCTCGATGCCGGTCGCCGCACAGTGCGGCAGGATCGTGGCCCCGGCGGCCCGGGCCGCGCGAGCGTAGCCCTGGACGACCGCCTCCGGGGTGCAGTGCCCGTCGCGCGGGGACCACGCGGCTCCGAGCAGACCCCGCGGGTCGATGAGCGGTGAGAGCTCGACCGCCTCGGCCACGGAGATCATCCGGCTCTCGCCGCCCAGGGAGGTGTGCAGCGCGACGTTCTGCTCGAACGACACCAGGTCGGCCTCGTTGTCGATGAGGAAGAGGTAGCCGCTGCGGTGCAGGTCGATCTCGGTGTCGAACAGCTCACCGAAGCGCTCGAAGACGGCCAGACTGCGCAAGCCGATCTCGATGTTGAGGGCGTCGGAGAAGAACCCGCGGACACCACCCGCCGCCCGACACGTCGAGCCCTCGCCCAGGGCGTTCTTCTCCAGCAGCACGACCCGCTGGCCGGCCGCCGCCAGATGGTAGGCGGTGCTGAGACCGATGACACCGCCGCCGATGACGACCACATCGGCTGAGGTCGCCAGGCTGCGCGAACGATTCGAGGGCATGGCAGGAGTCTGGCGGCGTGAGGTGCCGACCGAAACACGTCGAGCCGCATGAGGCGTCGGCCTCCTATAAGAAAAACTTGCCCTGGGTGGCGCAGCGACGCGGGTCCGCGCGGGGTGTGGTTAGCATCGACGGTGCTCAACCCGATTCAGCTGCAGACGCTTCAGATGGTGCTTCGCACCGGCTCGTTCTCGGAGGCCGCGCGCGAGCTCGGCTACACCGCGTCCGCGGTCTCACAGCAGATATCCGCCCTGGAGCGCGCGACCCGGACCCCCCTGTTCGAGCGGGAGGCCCACGGCGTCCAACCGACACCGGCGGCGGCCTGGCTGGGTGAGCGGGCCGACCAGGCGCTCGGTCAGTTGCGGGCGCTCGAGGACGACCTCGCCCTGCGCCAGAACGGCACCATCGGACGGCTCCGGTTGGGGAGCTTCCCCAGTGCCAGCGAGCGGTTGCTGCCGCTGGCGGTCTCTCATCTGCGGCGCACCCACCCTGGCCTGGCCATCAGCCTCGACGAAGGTGAGCCGACCGAGCTGTTCGCGAAGCTCGCCTCCCGCGAGCTCGACGCCGCGGTGATCTACCGCTATGGGCAGGTGCCGACCCCGATCCCGACCGGCCTGCGCGCCGAACGCCTGTTCCGCGAGAGCCTGGTCCTGCTCGCCCCGCCCCGCCACCGGCTGGGCGGGGGCGGGCGGTCCGAGGAACCGGTCGGGGAGGAAGAGCTCGCCAGGTTGGGAGGCGAATCCTGGATCAGCACCGGTCCAGGAACCTCCGGCGCCTCGACACTGCGGCGGCTCTGCGCCCGCGCCGGATTCGAACCGGACATCGTGCACCGCAGCAACAACTACACGGTCGTCCACGGCCTGGTCGCCGCCGGGCTCGGGCTGGCCATCGTGCCTCGGCTGGGGCACCAGGCGACCCGAGGCGTGGTCGGTCGCCGGGTCGAGATGGAGAACGCCTACCGCGAGGTACTTGCGGTAGGCGCTCCCGTCGTCGCCGACGGCGCGTGGTCCGCAGCCGTGAGTGCCCTACGCCTGGCCGCGGGCGACCTGGCGGAGCCGCTCACGAGCGGCCCGCAGTGACGCCAGACTCTGCGCCGCGTACAGCTCCTCGGGGACGTTGATGGTGCGCCCGATCCGTTCGGCCAGCCACGCCAGGTCGCGGTCCGCTCCGCCCTGGCCGGCGTCGGTGCTCCCGGTCCCGGTGAGGTTGGAGGCGAAGATGCCGGCAGCAGAGCGCGGCAGGAAGTCCTCGTAGACGATCGGCTCCGCAACGAGCCACCCACCGGCGACCAGGTCGACACCGGTCGCCGCCTCCGGCGGCAGCCCAGCCGGCGGCTCGTCCGCGACACGGTAGGTGAAGAAGGCGAGGCCCCGGTCGTGCAGCTCCCGCTCGGTCGCGGGCCAGTACTCCGACCAGCGCGCCTGGTCCTCCATGGCGCGGTCGTAGATGTCGCGCCCGGCGGGGGTGAGGGCGATGCCGCGTGCCTCGACCTCGCCGAAGCGCACGCGCATGGTCCCCTCGACCAGCGAACCGTCCGTCTCGCGGTAGACACGCGGCTCCGCCAGCGCCCGGAACGAGGTCTGGCGCAGCAGCACGTCAGGCCCCTCCCACCCGGGCGGACCCTGGATGGCGTCGATCATCTCGACCCCGCGGGCCTGCATGCTCACGTAGAGGTCGTCGATGTCGAGCACCCGCGGGGTCAGGTGGTTGATGTGGGTGCGAGCGACCCCGCCGATGTCGGCGGCCACGGCCGAGACCCGCTCGAGCTCGTCGTACCAGGCGCGGTCCACCGGCTCGCGCGAGAGGGCGAACGACTCGGTGGCCAGTGTCAAGAACCGGTCCGCGTCGGCGCTCTCGAGACCGCCGCCCGCCTCGGCCCGGTCGGCGAGCTCGAGAACCTCGGGGGCGAACAGCGTGCGCTCGTCGATGAAGCGTCGCAACCGCTCCTCGAGATCGGCGCTGAAGAAGCGTCGGTCTTCGGGGACGAGCATGCTGGTGAACACCCGGAAGGGGTTCGCGGCAAGCTCGTCGCGGTCGATGGGCCGGAATGCGGTCGAGATCACCGGGATCGGTCTCGGGTAGGCATCGCGCAGGTCGTAGAAGCCGGTGGGTCGCATGCCCAGCGCTCCGAAGATCCGTGCGACCTGCGCGAGCTCCCGAGGACTCCCGACGCGGATAGCACCGTGTCGCTCAGCGGTCACCCGCTCGATGCTCCCGAGGCGCTCGGCGTCGGCTCCGTCGCGGGCGAGGACGCGGCGGTTGACCTCACCGGAGACGGTCAGCAGCGTCGTGTACGCCGGCACCTCGGTGCCGTAGAGGTCCGAGAGGCGCGCGGCGAACCGCGCCCGCAGCGTGGTCGGGTCGACAAAGATCCTGCTAGCGGTGGTGGTCACGGTCGCGCTCCTCGAGGTCCGGCAGGAAGTCGGCCCCGCAGCCGCATCGCCGCACGCACCCGTCCCTGGGCGAGTAGCAGCGCCGCTTCGTGGGGTGGGACGCCGCGGTCTCGGGACTCCGCCAGCACGGAGACCACGTTGGCACGGATCTTGGTGGAGATCATCGGCAGCACCGCGGCCGGGTCGACCGTGAAGGGGCTGTAGCGCGCATCCATCGAGTGCGCGGCGGCGACGATCCCGCCGGCATTGGCGATGAAGTCCGGCACGAGGGTGATGCCCCGGCTGTGGAGCACCTCCTTGGCCGCCGGCGTCGTGGGCAGGTTCGCCCCCTCGACGACCAGCCGGACGCTGGTCTCGGCGGCCAGATCCTTGTCGACGACATCCTCCAGGGCGGCCGGGATCAAGATGTCCGCGGCCGCTCGCAGCACCGCCGTGGCGGGCTGGAGGGCCAGTCCGCAGTGGTGGACGCAGGCGTCCCCGTGCTCGGCGCGCAAGGCCAGCAGAGCGGTGGTGTCCAGGCCGTCCGGATCGAGAACCGCGCCCTGGGCGGTAGCCACGCCGACGACGACCGCACCCAGCTCGACCAGCCGCTCGAGTGCTGCGGCACCGACGGCGCCGAAGCCTTGGATGCTCACCCGCGCTCCGGCCAGCGGCAGCCCGATCTCCTCCGCCGCCGCCTGGGTCGCCTCGGCCACTCCGAAGCCGGTGACCCCGAGCTCGTCGTAGGGCAGCCCGCCGAGCTCTCGCGGGAGGCCGACCGCCGCACCGCGGTCACCGAGCTCGTCGAGGAAAATCGCGGCATCGGTCTCGCTCAGGCCCATGTCGAGACCGAACACGTAGTCGCTGGGCACCTCGTTGGACAGGGCTCGTGCGAACGCGCGCAGCATGCCCTCCTTGTCGGGTGAGCCCGGATCCCCGAGAATCCCGGCCTTGGCGCCGCCGTGGAAGAGGTCGACGGCCGCCCACTTCCAGGTCATGGTTCGCGCCAGGCGTGCGATCTCCTGGACCGAGAGGGTCGGGCTCATCCGTGTTCCGCCCTTGCCCATCCCGCGAGCGGTGTTGTCGATGACCAGGACGCCCTTCATCCCGGTCCGGCGATCGGAGACGCAGATGGTCTTCTCCGGACCCCACTCGTCGATGAGGTCGAAAGTGTCGTGAATCAGCACGGAATGATTTCACCCTCTCCTGGGGTCGGCTGGAAGACCTGGAGCATGCGGTTGTCTCGCGGCAGGCTCAGCAGGTCTTGCCCTCTGGTGACACGCCATGCCGCTCGAGGTCGGCGACGGTCGAGGGGCTCGGACTTGGGCTCGGACTCGGGCACGTGCTCGGGCTCGGGCTCGGGCTCGGGGTGGCGAGGGCGGATGGCGCGATCTGGCCTCGAGCCTGCATGGCTCGTCGCACGCGGTCTTGCGCGATGGCTCGAGCGACCTCGTGGGGTGGTGCTCCGCTGCGCCGGCTCTCGTGGGCGATGAGGGTTGCGTTCGACCGGATCTTCGAGGACACCATCGTGAACACCTCACTTCGATCGACGGGAAAGGGTGAGGTCCGTGCGTCCATCGAGTGAGCTGCGGCGATGATGCCGCCGGCGTTCGCGATGAAGTCGGGTACGACGGCGACACCCCGTGCGTGCAAGATCGCTCTGGCCTCGCGAGTGGTGGGGAGGTTCGCGCCCTCCACCACGAGCCGGGCCGTGGTCGCGCGCGCAACCTGCGTGCCGACGACATCCTCGCGCGCTGCCGGGATGAGGATGTCCACGGCTGCATCGAGGAGCGCGTCTGCTTCGTGTCTCCCCCCGTAGGCGACGACGCAGTCGTCTCCGTATGCATCCTTCAGCTCGACGAGCTTGGCGACATCGAGGCCGTCCTCGTCGAGGATCGCTCCACGAGCCGTCGAGACGGCCGTGATCCGTGCGCCCAGTTCGCCTAGTCGCTGGGCCGCTGCCTGGCCGACCGCGCCGAAGCCCTGGATAGCGACGCGGGAACCGGCTGTCTCCCACCCGAGGGCGTTCGTTGACGCGTCGGTGGCCTCAGCCACGCCGTAGCCGGTGATTCCCAGCTCGTCGTACGGCAGGCCCCCCAGGCTGCTCGGCAGACCGACCGCGGCACCGCGGTCGTTGAGCTCGTCGACGAAGATGGCCGCGTCGGTCTCCGAGAGCCCCATGTCGAGACCGAAGACGTACTCGCTGGGCACTTCGGCGGCCAGCGCCCGAGCGAAGGCGCGGAGTATCCGTTCTTTGTCAGGAGAGTTCGGATCCCCCTGAATGCCTGCCTTGGCGCCACCGTGAAAGAGGTCGCACGCGGCCCACTTCCACGTCATGGTGCGCGCCAGGCGGGCCACCTCGTGCACGCTGAGATCGGCAGCCATGCGGGTACCGCCCTTGCCCATGCCGCGTGCGGTGTTGTCGAGCACGAGCACACCTCGCATCCCGGAGCGCCGGTCGGAGACCACGACGATCTTCTCCGGACCCCAGTCGTCCATGAGTTGGAAGGGATCTGCTGTCATGTCGGATTCCTCTCAGAGCTTGGGGATCACCCATCGCACGGCTCGACCCGCTACGGCACAAAGCGTCCCGAGGAGGCGGACCATCCAGGCGGGTCCACCACGGCGTCGGGCACCGGAGCGGTCAGACGTCTTGCTTCCCGATGCGCCGGTACACCTCGGGGCGGAGGCGTCGAAGCACGAGCGCCAAGCCGACTGCCGCGAGGATCACGACCGCCCCGAGCACCAAGAACAGCGTTGCCTCCCCCTTGCTGCTGCCAGCGACCGCGTCCATGTTGCTCACCGCGAGGTACCACGCGGTGGCAAGACCGGCGAGGGCGAGGACGGGACTCATCAGGGACTGCCAGAGGTTGACGTCGAGTTCGCGATGGCGGCGGAAGAAGACCACGACGGCCAGGGCGGTCGCAGCCATCAGCATGATGATGCCGACCGCGCCCACGGCCTGCGCTCGGGCGTACACCGTCAGGGGATCGATGCCGAGGACGGCCGACCCGGCGAAGCCGACGAGCATGATGGCCGCGACCGTGAGAGCGGCGTTGGCCGGGGATCCGAACCTGGGGTGGACCTTCCCGAGAGCAGCGGGGATCACTCGATCCTCTCCGAGTGTGTACACGTATCGCGATGCAATGTTGTGAAGCGCGAGCAGACAGGCGAAGACGCTGGTGACGAGGAGGACTGACACGAGGTCGGCGAAGACGCTCCCGAGGTAGGTCTTGACCGATCCGGTGAATGATCCTGACGGGTCGGTGCCGCCTGCGTCGATGGCTCCGTCCACACCGAACGCCTTCAGCCACACGAGGGAACCGACCGTGTACAGCGTGGCCAGCAGGGCTACGGAAGCGTAGGTGGCACGAGGGACGGTCCGAACGGGATCCTTCGTCTCCTCGCGGAACACCGCCAGCGCCTCGAATCCCGTGATGCACAAGACACCGAAGATGATGGCGAAGGGCACCGAGCCCGACGTCGCAGCGGTGGGCGTGAAACTGTCCAGGGGGTGGGAGCCGGGGCCCCCACGCACGACGACGGCGAGGCTCCAAGCCAAGACGATGGCCACTTCCAAGGTGATGGAGATGCCGAGAACCTTGGCCGACACGTCGATCTGCAGCATCGACAAGACGCTGACGACGGCCCAGAAGACCAGGCACCACAGCCACCATGGGAGCTCGGGCCCGTGGAGCAGGTTCTCGACCAGCGCCTTCGCCACGATGCCCCCGTAGGCGTAGGCCCCGATCGTGATGAGTACGTAGGACAAGAAGGCGGTGAAGGCGCCGGCCAGACCGACGGGCCGGCCGAGGCCGGCCGAGATGTAGGAGTAGAACGCGCCGGGACTCTTCATGTGGCGGCTCATGGCGTTGAGGCCGACAGAGAAGATCAGCAGGAGGGCGCCGACCGCGACGAAGGTGGTGGGCGCTCCTTGACCGTTGCCGAATGCGATGACCACCGGCAAGAAGCCGGCGTAGACCGCGAGTGGGGCGTTGTAGGCCAACACCGTGAAGACGAGATGGGGAACTCCGAGACGCCCCCGCAGGTGCTCGCGCTCGGGGGGCTGGTGCTGCGCCGTGCCGGTGGGTCGTTGCGTCGTAGCCATGGAGACCTCCACGTCACTTGGACAAGCCGAATGGTCCCGGGCGCCATCTGGGCGCCGGGCTTGAGTGTGGGCGTCTTGTGCGGTGGGCCGATCGCACTCTCGATCGGGTACGCCCGCGCACAGCGCCGGGGACGACGCACCACCATCCGCGGTGGGAGCGTCGACGTTGAAGCCGGCCGGGAACGCATCCCGGCGGTTTCGGCTACTGCTCGTCTACGAGGTCGGATCGCGCTTCGACGTCACGCATCCAGGTGGACACCGTGTCCATCCAGGCCTTGCGCACCTCGTACTGCGGCGAGTGGCTGGCCCCGGCGAAGATCTCGATCTGACTGTCGGGCACCAGGTCGCCATAGTCACGCAGAGTCTCTGGCTGGCACTCGTCGAACTCCCCGCCCGTGAACAACGTCGGCACCGAGATGGCCGAGAGGTGGGACGTGCCGTCGTAACCCTTGCACGAGGTTCCGGGCTCCGCGCCGAAGTCGGTGAAGCCCCACATCGCCGCGAACTGCTCACCGTTCATGTAGTCGAACGTCTTGAGGATGTCCTCGGGCCAAGGGTCGGTGTTGCAGAAGAAGCGAGCAGAGTAGGCCTCGCAGGTCTCCTGGTACTCCTGGCTGTCCCTGGTGCCGGCGCGCTCGTGGCTTTCGAGACGTTCGCGCATCTCCGCGGGCAGCGTCTGGCGCAGCCTGATGGCGTCGGCGGCCCACCGCGGTTCGCTGACCGCGGGGCTCGCCAGGATCACTCCAGCCAACCCGGCCGGGTGTCTCGCGGCGTAGGGCGGAACGAGCGTGCCACCCCAGGAGTGACCGAGCACGAAGAACCGCTCCAAGCCCAAGCCCTGGCGCACGGTCTCGATCTCGTCGACGAAGTGCTCGACGTTCCACCGGTCCCTGCGTCCCGGCCGGTCGGACATGCCGGTGTCGGACTGGTCGTAGAAGTAGACCGGCCGGTCGGCGGCGAGGTCGGTCAGGCTGAGAAGATAGTGGTGCGAGAACCCGGGGCCGCCGTGGACGATGAGGAGCGGCACGCCGTCCTTGTCCAGGCCGTTTGCCCGGTACCAGATCCTTGAGTCCCCTCGTTCGGGAATGAACCCCTCGCGCTCTGGGGCGACCTCACCGTAGTAGGCGTTCTGCAGCTCGGACATGCGTTGTCGTCCTTCTCGTCGCTCACTGTGGTCAGTGATGGGTGTTGGCGCCGTCGATCGACGTGCCGGAGTTACTGTGGATCGCGGCAGCGACCACGAGGTCCTGCCAGGACATGCCGGTCGCGGTGAAGAGTCGAGGCACGTCGGGATCGATGGTCGGGGCCTCGGTGACCAGCGTTGCGAGCGTCACCAGATCGTCTTCCTCCAGCACACCCTCGGCCATCGGGATGATGACGTCACCGGCCTCTGCCAGTGCACTGTGACGTGACTCGACTGCGACGAGGCTTCTCGCCACCAATGACGAATCGACCTCGCGAGTGGTGGGGGTGTAGCTGCCCATGGCGATGGTCAACGAGCCCTTGCGCACCGCCTCGCCGTCGAACAGTGGCACCCCGGCGTTGGTGGCGCAGACGATGATGTCGGCCTCCGCCACCAGCATCTCTGCCTCGTCGGGTGTCGCGACCTTGGCATCCAGGTCGCGCGCCAAGGCGCTCGCGCGCTCGGCGGCAGGGTCGACGATCGTGACGTCTCGAAGAGCGAACGAGTCGCGCAGCGCCGCGATGTGCCCGCGTGCTTGGACCCCGCTGCCGAAGACGACCAGGCGGGTCGACGACGCAGGCGCCAGGCAGCGAGCGGCGAGGGTCGAGACGGCTGCGGTGCGCAGCACCGTCAAGGCGGTGCCGTCCATCGTCGCCACGGGGCGAAGAGTGTCTCCGTCGAAGAGGACGTAGACGGCCTGCACGAGCGGCTCGCCGCGGTCGGGGTTGCGTGGGCAGACCGTGACCAGCTTCGTGCCGACCCATGCGGGACTCGCCGACGGCATCAGCAGCAGTTCGCCGGAGACCGCCTCGACGCGACTGCGGATGGGGTCCAGTTCGGGATCCAGCCCGTCGCACAACGCTTGCTCGAGTGCGTCGACGGCCGACGACCAGTCCGTCGCCATGACGGCCTGGACGTCGTAGAACGACGGCCCTGACACCGGGATCTCCATCCGCACCCTTCCTCGAAGTAATCAGTGATCGATTACTGATGAGGAGTACGGTGACACCGCCTTATTCGCGTGTCAATGGGTTGAACGCGATGAGTCCACGGGGTCGGGGCGGCGCGAGCTGCCGTGCGCGAGGTGTCGCACCATGATGTCGCGCGAGCGTTCGGCCTCGCCCGCCACGAGCGCATCGAGGAGTTCGCCGTGCTCACGAGCCGAGCGCTCCAGACCCCCGGTCTCGACCAGGCGATGCATGCCGGCGATTCTGGTCTGATCGCGCAGGCCGTCGACGATGTCGACCAGTTTCGGATTGTCGAGCAGGCCCAGAAGAGTCAAGTGAAAGAGCCGGTCGTACTGCAAGAAACCCTGGGTATCCACCTCGAGTGCTGCCGCGAGGCATCTCTCGACGAACTCACGCAACGGGGGTTCGTGCTCCGTCAGGTCGCGATCGGCGATCCGCTCCACGGCCGGCCCCTCCAGCATGATGCGGATCTCGTAGACGTTGTCCAGAGCCTCCTGATCGAGGTACACCAAGCGGAATCCGCGGTTGCGAACGACCTCGAGGATGCCGCTGTGCACCAACTCCATGCAGGCGTCGCGCACCGGGCTGTTGGACACGCCGAGCTGCTGGGCGAGGGCCGAGGCGGAGAACACCTCGCCTGGCCGGATGTCGCCGTCCACCATCGCCTGGCGGATCACCACCATGGCTTGATCCTTCAGCGACGACTTGGGTAGCCGAGGCAGCGCGCGGAGCCGATCGGAATGCACGACCCGACCTCCTGAGCATGGACGAGGCTCCTACGAGGGCGATGCAGTAGCCAGCTGGCGCGTCACGATATCTCGGATCCACTCTCGAGTGCTTGACATGCACGCCCGCACCGTTGAAGGTAACTATAGATCGGTAATCGATCACTTACCCCAGGGGGCCGGCGTTGCACAGATGGACCACAGACGTGGCGGTGATCGGGGCCGGTGCGATCGGCGCCGCCGTCTCCGCCGAGGTGTCGGCTCGCGGGAGGAGCGTCCTCGTCCTCGAGCAGGGCGCGGGCTGGGCTGCGGGCTGCTCATGGGGCAACGCAGGGTTGATCTGCCCGAGTCACGCCGGCCCGTACGCCACTCGTGCCGACATCGGGAAGGCCGCAGGCTGGCTGCTCTCCCCCACCAGTCCCCTGGGCCTCGCGCCGCGGCCCGAGTTGGCACCCTTCATGACCAGACTGCTCGCGCACACCCGCGGCTCCGTTGCGGATCGGGTCTTGAGGATCTCGCGCGACATGTGCGCCGCGTCGCTGGCCCTCCACGACGCGATGGTGGCGAACGGACTCGCGACGGGGCTTCGCCACGAGGGTCTCCTCGACACCTACGAGACAGAGGCAGCCTTTGCCCGGGCCCGCCGCGCCGCCGACGCCCACCGGACATCGGGCCTGCGCCCGGAGATTCTCGACGCCGAAGCCGTGCGCGGCGTCGAACCCGCACTCAGCCGATCGGTGGTCGGCGGCGTCCTGTATCCCGACGAGGCGCACTGCGACCCGCTGTCCTTCGTGACGAGCGTGGGGGCGCACGCCGAGAGCCTGGGAGCTCGACTGCTGGGGTCTACCCGCGTCCTGGCCGTCCACCGCGACCGGGACGGGTCCGTGTTGCAGACGACCGCGGGCGACGTCGCCGCCAGGTCCGTCGTCCTGGCGACCGGTGCCTGGGCGCCGCCACTCGCCACGTCCGTCACCATGCCACTCATCAGCGGCAAGGGGTACACGGTCGATCTCGACGCCGGCGACCGGGAGATGCCAGCTCGACCCTTCATGCTGCAGGAGAGCCGGGTCGCAGTCACGCCTCTGGGCCGCAGGCTGCGGCTGGCTGGGACCATGGAGTTCACCGGCGTCGACCCTCGCCTCTCGATGAGGCGCATCGAGGGGATCATGAGGGCCGCTTCGCGCAACCTCCCGAGCTGGTCCGACGCCACCGTGGTCTCGCGATGGGCGGGCCTGCGACCCTGCACCCCGGACGGTCTGCCCTATCTGGGATGGGTCGACTCACGTCAACGTATTGCGGTCGCGGCGGGGCACGCGATGCTCGGCCTCACCCTCGCGCCGCTCGCGGGAGTCCAGATCGCCGACCTGCTCGAGGGCAAGCCGGTGGAGTTCGCCGACCCCCTCTCGCCCCACCGTTTCACCCGAGGTCGACGCCGTCTGGCGGGAGCTCAGCGATGAACAGCACGTGGCGCATCGACGACCCCATCCGCATCGGTCCGATCACGCTTCCGCGACGCGTGTTCTTACCCGCACATCAGCCGGGTCTGGCGGAGCACGGCACGCCCGGCGAGCGGTACATCGCCTACCACCGGCAGCGAGCCCGCGCCGGGGCTGCCATGCAGATCACGGGCGCCACGCCCGTGGTGGCCTCGTCGCAGTGGTCCCACATCTGTCTTTGGAACATCGACGAGTCGATCGTCCCGGGCTATCGCAAGCTGGGCAACGCGGTGCGCGCGGAGGGCGGGCGCATGCTGGCCCAGCTGGCGCACCCCGGCCCCACGGAGTACGGCGGACCGCACGTGTTCGGCGCATCGAGGGATCTCTCCGAGCCCACGCGTCAGGTCGCCGTAGCCGCCACCACGTCACAGCTCGAGGAGGTCGTCACCCAATACGCGGCGGCCGCGGACCGCTGTCGCCGGGGCGAGCTCGACGGCGTCGAGATCAGCATGGCCCACGGGATGCTTCTCGCCTCGTTCCTCTCCCCCTTGACCAATCGCAGAGACGATGAGTACGGCGGCGAGCTCGCGAACCGGCTCCGCCTGCCCATCCTTGTGCTCGACGCTGTCCGCGCCGCTATCGGCACCGACATGGTCCTCGGCATCCGACTGGGCGCCGACGACCTGGTCGCGGGTGGCTTGACTCCTGCTGACGCCGCGCAGATCGCGCAAGCCCTCCAAAGCCGCGCCGATTACATCAGCGTCATGGTGGGCAACAACAACCGCCTCGAGGCGAGAGTCCAGCACTGGCCTCCGACTCCGGCGGAGCCCGGCCTCTTCCGAAACGTCGCGCGCACCGTCAAGGACGCCGTCGACATTCCCGTCGCGGCGGTCGGACGCATTCTCACCCTCGACCTCGCTCACGACCTGATCGATGCCGGGGACGCAGACCTGGTGGGAATGGTGAGAGCCCAGATCGCCGACGGCGAGATCATCTCCAAGTCGAGGGCCGGGCGGACAGAGGACGTGCGGCCCTGCATCGGAGCCAACGTCTGCGTGAACGAGCTGCTGAGAGATCACCCCCTCTCCTGCATGATCAACCCGGACGCACGAACCTCGGACGATCTCGCCTCGGCCGCACGCTTGGTCGGGCACCGCAGCGTTGTCGTCGGCGGAGGCCCCGCAGGGATGGAGGCCGCTCGCCGGTTGGCAACCCGTGGCAGCGAGGTGACGCTCTTCGAGGCACTCCCCCGCCTGGGTGGCCAACTGGCCCAGTGGGCCACGGCGCCGAGTCGGGCTGAACTCATGAAGTGGGTCGCCTGGCAGGAACGTCAGCTCGACGCGCTCGGTGTGGACGTGCGGCTGAACACTCCGTTCACCTCTGAGATGGTGACGGAGCTGATGCCCGAGACGGTCGTGCTCGCGACGGGCTCGAGTCAGGTTCCGACCGAGATCCGCGTCGACGACGGCAGCGTCGTGCGCCACACCCCGGCCGATGCCTTCAACAACGTGATCCCGGGTGGGCATCGGGTCCTCGTCTTCGATGAGGTGGGCGAACTCGACGGCGCACTGATCGCCGAGCACCTGGTCGCGATCGGGCACGAGGTGACGCTGGCCACCGCGCGCGTGCACGTGGGCGAGGGCGAGGGCATCAACACTCTCTTCACCATGTTGCGGCGACTGAACGACATCGGCGTCACTGTCGTAGAGCGCGTGCGACCGGTAGAGGTCTCGCGAGGCTCCGTGCGTCTGGCGGGCGTCTTCGGCGGTGAGGACCGCATGATCTCCACCGACTCCTTCGTGGGCTGGTCGGGCGGGATGCCGCTTCTGGATCTGGTTGGCAGCCTGGAGTTGGCGGGCGTCAGCCCGCTCATCATCGGGGATGCCCTTCGCCCACGTCGGGTCATGGATGCGACCGGCGACGCCAAGCAAGCCACGGACGCGATCCCAGGTTCGCCGGGTCCGAGCCCCGAAGGCTCCCAGGAGCGAAACCAAGCTGTGTCCTACTTCAAGGCCACGTAGTCCCCCCGGACTGACTCGTCCTGGGTGTGCACTGCTCGGCGCGCCACGAGGTCCGGGCCGTGTCGTCGCCCCTGATTCCCCCGGGGCTGGCCGAGGACTTGTTCCATGAGCTGCCTGAAGAGGATGAAACCGAACGTCGACGTGCCGTTACTCAGACGACCAGTCGATGTCGGAATGTGGTGTTGCTTGGCGGCGGGCGACCGATCCGAAGACGGACAGTCGCAGCCGTGTTCGACCGCGAGGGCCTTGAAGGTGGGCGCGGCCGCTTCGAGCAACACCTCGGCGTGGACCCCCGCTCCGTTTGACGGCGAACTTGGGCTGCTGGCTCACAGCAGGCTGGGCGATGCCCACCGCCTCGGCGATCGGGCGCTGCGACATGCCGGCGGCGACCATCGCCCGCAGGGCGAGCACGCGGCGAGGTCGGGCGACGTCCTCGTCGGGGCGGGCGCCGCGGTACTCGGCCGACGGGTTCACAAGGGAAAATTGTCAGGTCACGTCCCGGGGCCTTGACCGCGAGCCCCTTCGTCGCGTCTACGACACGACACCCACTCACGATGGCATCCGCATCGAGCCGTCAGGCGTGAGCTACGACGTCTGGCTGACGAAATAGACGAACGACCACGCTAGGTCCACCAGTCCGGTCACGAGTGCTCCGAGGACCACTCCCACCCCAAGCCGGCGCCGGCCACTGACCGCCAGGGCAACCAGTCCGGCGAGAACCGTCACGGCAAGGACTGCGATGACCGGCCACATCCACCGACCGTAGTGGTAGGAGATCGCGCCGTAGCCGGAGAAGCCGTACCTGGCTGTCACCGTGAACCAGAGAGCGAGAGCCACCAGCGCGTTCGTCGCGACCGCCGCACCGAATCCGTTCAACCCACCAGGAGTGGAGGTGCGCCCGCCGTTCACCGCCACAGTCTGCGCCATCGTACGCGCAAGACGCCAGAGAAGACCCTCCCGCAGCCCTCCTACCCCCTCAGCAGTCCCAAGGTGACCCGGGAGGCCTGCTGGTCTTCCTATGCCGGAAACAACCCGAGCCAGTTCGGATGCGACTTCAAGGTGGCTTGAGGTAGAACCGACCCATGGTGGACATCGGCGACCTTCGCTACGACCGCAGCGTGACATCCGCTTTCGCGTGTCTCTTTCAATCAGGGTTTGCCAGCTCACTCGTGGACTACGCACGTGGCAAGTACCCAATCGACTTCCAGTACCGCAAGGATCCGAAGACCGGCCGCCAGTGGGCGACGCTGTACGTCGGACTCACGGCAGTCGTGAACGTCCTCGATAAGGGTTCCAAGGGACTCGCGCTCGACGCTCACAAGACCTACCGGGATCCGACGCTCAAACTCGGCTGGAGCGACGAATGGGCCACGCCGGCATCGGCGGTCACCTGGGGGGAGCGCTGGCCGCTCGTCGAGGCGTATCTGGAACGTGCAATCCCCAAGATCGTTACCGACGGGAGATACGTGAGAACAGAAGGGATCGTCCAAGCGTCGGTCTCCGCACATCTCCTCGACCAGAGTCGCGTCGTGATCGATCGTGAAGCCCTGCCCTCCTTCCGCGACACGGCAACAAAGGCCGCTGTACACGCGACATACAACGACCCATTGGTCGAAGCCCTCGCACGGCGGCGACCGACTCCTGGCGTACCACCCGCCCGGTTCGGAATGGAATGCGACGCGCTCGCCGTGGATGCCGGGGGCCACCTGGTTGCCATCGAGATCAAGCCCGGCAGTGTCGCCTCACTTGCATGGGTCTCGGCCCAGGCCACGATGTACGCGCGGATCCTGCAGCACTGGGTCGACAACGACCCGACCTGGCAGGACACGATCACCAAGATGTTCGCTCAACGGCAGGCACTCGGACTGGTCCGGCCCGACTTCGAACTGCCGACGCTCCAACCGCGCGTGGTGCCTGCCGTCGCCTTTCAACGGATGGCCTCGCCCGTGTTGGTCCAGCGGATGTATGACGTCCAAGACGTGCTCCTCGAGGAGAAGGTGGGCGACCCGGAGCTCGCCTTCTATGCCGTCGCGCCGTCAGGGCGCCTCGACCCCCACACCCCAGCTTGAGTGTTCTGTGCCAGATCCGATCTACCCTCCTGAGTGATGACGCACGACGACTACGCGATCGAGCAACAGGCGCTCGCTGCCGCTTGGAAGAAGCGCACTCCCACGTTGTGGCCCGCCGCGAGGAAAGCGGCACCTTGGATCGATCAGGACGGCAAGCCGGTCGGCCACTACGCCCACTGCCTGCCCGCCGAGAACGCCGCCGGAAACCTCCTGCCCGATAGCTACGGAGCCACCGAACTCTTCAGCGAACTAGGCATACCCTGGCACTGCGGCATCGACGGAGGCCCCGGCAACAACCTGCTCTCAAGCCAGGTCCAGTGTGTGAACGCGCTGATGCCCATGGTCCACGACCCTATGCGGATCGTCCGAGCCTTCGGCAACGCAGTCGACATCGCCGAGGTTCTCGAGATCGAGCCCGGACGCCATCTCACCTTCGAGTACATCGGCCCGACCGACTACTTCGACGAAGGTGCAGGCAAGCCGCGCGTGAGAGGCACCCGGTGCACCAGCTTCGACGCGGCATTCCTCTACCGCACCTGCGTCGGCACGACCGAGCTCGCTCTGGTCGAGTGGAAATACACCGAGAGGTACACGACCGCCCGCAAGCCCAACCCCGGCTATGACAAGACCCGGATCAAGAGATACGGCGCGGCTTACAACGATCCTTCCGGGCCGCTTCATTCGGAGCTGATCGACATCGAGTGGATGCTGGATGAGCCGTTCTACCAGCTGATGCGCCAGCAACTGCTCGCTTGGCGGCTCGAGCAGGATCGCGCCGAGGGCGCCGACATCGTGCGTGTGTTGCACGTCCTCCCACCTGACAATCGTGCGTACCAGACCTCGATGGTCCGGGCCGAGCATCGCGCACTGGGTGGGAGCGTCGACGACGTGTGGAGGAGGTTGCTGCGCACTCCCGACCGGTTCCGTCATCTCGACCCCGCCGTCCTCCTCGCCCAGAGCATCACCAGCTGGGACTACGTCGACCGCTACTCCCCGACCGGCACGAATGAAATGCCCTGGGGCGTCAGCGTGTGGCGCGATAGCGACGAGCGCATTACCGCCGCTGCTTACGTACACGAGAATGGCTTCGAGTGGTGCCACCGACCGGCGCAGGACTTCGATTCTCCGCCGCGCGATCGCACGGAGCTGGTCTCGCTACCTGACCGGGAGTACTTCAGCTTGTTCGATGACGAGAAGACGATGATCGTCGGTTCGCTCGAGTACGCGCGGGCGTTCCTCCGCGCGGTGGTCGCGACAGGCCTGAGTGAGCCGAACGGCCTGACCAGCTCCTCTTGGCCCGAACAAGTCAGCCATATCATCAGTACCTGGCCGCCGGTCGACATGGAGTCTCGATCCGGCCTGTAGCTCGACCCGCTCACCTCGTTCCGGCGGCGAGCCGGTCAAATGCAAAAGCTGCCGACATCTGGACCGCGGCGATTCGCGAGGCACTGCCCGCGGCGCAGGTAGCTCAGTCGGCACGACGCCGGCCCAAAACCCGAGATGCGAGGCATCTCTCGAGGAACGATACGAATCCTCACGAGCCAAGCGGTGGTGAAGCCGGTGGCGGGCACGAGCATCACGGCCGGACCGGTGCCCGTCGGCGACCTTGCCCGATACGAGTTCGACGTATGACGGCCGGGAGCGTTGTCGCGACAAATCTGGCATCGATCGATAGTCGCTCCCCCTCGCCGATCCCACGAGAGTCAGGAGTTTCAGGTCGAGCGGAAGAGACGTTGCAGGCGATCGAGCCCCTCGATGAGGTCGTCGTCAGCGCTTTCGTCCGCTCAGTGCACGCCGCGTCGAGCTGGGCGACGTCGACCAGGTACCCCTAGGTCTCGTCCGCCATCACGGGAACGAGAACCCCGCCCGCGAGAGGTCGCTCTGGTCATGACGAGAGCGAGACGGTGCCGATCACGGCGACGAGATGCGGACGCTGACGCTCTTGAGGTGGGAGTAGTGCGCCAGCGCTTCGATGCCCTTCTCGCGCCCGTAGCCGCTGGCCTTGTGGCCTCCGAACGGCATCTGCACCGACTGGGTCGACCAGGAGTTGATGTAGACCTGACCGGCCTCGATCGCGGTGGCGACGCGGAAGGCCCGGGACATGTCGTTGGTGAAGACGCCGCCGACCAGCCCGTACTCGGAGTCGTTGGCGATGCCGATCGCCTCGGCCTCGGTGTCGAACGGGATGACGGCGAGAACCGGGCCGAAGACCTCCTCACGGGCGATGCGCATGTCGTTGCTGACGCCGGTGTAGACCGTCGGTTCGACGTACCGCTTTCCGGCGAGCGCCGGGTCGTCGGCGATCGCGCCGCCCGTGGCTGCCACCGCGCCGTCCTCTGCCGCGACCCGGAAGTAGTGCTGGACGGTCTCGTACTGCTTGTCGGTGATCATCGGACCGAGCTCGTGGCCTGGTCGCTGGCGACGTGTGACACCGACGACCTTGGCGACGAACTCGTCATGGATCGACCGCTCGACCAGCAGGCGGGTGCCGGAGGAGCACACCTGCCCGGCGTTGCCGGTGAAAGCGCGGACGGCCTCGGTGGCCGCGAAGTCGAGGTCGGCGTCGGCGAAGACGATGTTCGCCGACTTGCCGCCGAGCTCGAGGGTGAGCGGCAGAATGCGCTCGGCGGCGATCCGGCCGATGGTCTGGCCGACCGGCACGGAGCCGGTGAAGGCGACTTTGCGAACAAGCGGATGCTCGACGATCGCGGTGCCGACGGTCGCCCCGGGACCGGTGACGACGTTGAACACGCCCGCGGGTAGGCCCTCTTCGAGTGCGATGCGGGCCAACGCAACGGTGGTGCCGGAGGTGGTCTCGGCGGGCTTGGCGACGACGACGTTGCCGGCTGCGAGTGCGGGAGCGCAGGCGCGGGCAGCCTGGTTCAGGGGCAGGTTCCACGGGGTGATGACCCCGACCACGCCGAAGGGCTCGCGGACGGTGTAGACGTGCAGGTCCGAGCGCACGTCGAGGACGTCCCCCGCGGGCAGGTGCACGAGGGAGGCGTAGAACTCGAAGTACTCGGCCGCGCCGCGGATCTCGGCTTCGGCCAACGCGGTCGGCTTACCGGTCTCGGCGCACTCGATGGCCACGAGCTCGTCGAGGTCAGCCAGCATCCGCCGGGCGATGGCCATCAACACCCGGCCGCGGTCGAAAGACGCCAGGTACCGCCAGTTGGGTGCGGCGGCCGCGGCGGCCCGACAGGCGTCATCGACGGCCCGCTGCGCGTCAGTCAGGGAGGTGTCCTGGAGTGCGGTCATCGGGGCCCTCCTACGAGGCGGTACATCTCGGTGTGATCGGTGGCCGGGGCCACCTCGGCTGCCACGGTCCTCCACTGCTGGCCCACGGCGTCGGACACGTCGGTCCGAAAACCCAGGGACCGCGCCACCTCGAGGGCGATGGCAACGTCCTTGGCCATCAGCTGGAGAGCGAAGCCGGAACCGAAGGTGCCGCTGGTCATGAACTGGACGACCTTGTTCTCGCTGGTGTTGGAACGACCCGAGGAGCCGTTGAGCACCTCGTTCATCATCTCGGGTTCGATCCCGAACGCCTCGGCGACCCGCAGTGCCTCGACGGTCACGGACACGCTGGCAGCGGAGACCAGGTTGTTGAGCGCCTTCGCGGCGTGCCCGGCGCCGACCGGGCCGACGTGGACGACGTTCTTGGCCAGGTGCTCGAGCAGCGGCGCGATCTCGGCGAGGTCTTCGTCGGCGCCGCCGGTCATCACGGCGAGCGTCCCGGCGATCGCACCGCGGACACCCCCGGAGACCGGGGCGTCGACGAGGCGCACGTCCAGCCTCTGCAGACGCTCGGCCAGCGCCCGCGTGCGCGTGGGGTCGGAGGAGCTCATGTCGACGACCAGAGATCCGGCACCTGCGAGCGCGGCCAGCCCGTCACCTCGGCCGGTGCCCTCGAGCACCCCCTCGACGACCGCGGAGTTTGGCAGCATGAGGATGAGCAGCTCAGCCGTGGCGAGCGACCTCTGGTCGTCTGCCGCCATCGCGCCTGGGTGCGTGGCGACGAACGAGTCGGCGACTCCGGGGGCGATGTCGGAGACGACGAGCGGGTACCCCGCGGCGTGCAGGCGATCGGCCATGGGAGTCCCCATGTTGCCGAGGCCGATGAAGCCGATGAGCGGCAGGCTCATGCGCCGGCCGCCCCTGCTGTGGCCTCGGCGTCCATCGCCGTGAAGACCTCTTGAGCCAGGCGGAAGCTCTCGAGGGCAGCCGGGCCACCGCAGTAGAAGGCGGTCTGCATCAGCACCTCTTTGATCTCGTCGCGGGTGACGCCGTTGTTCAATGCGCCTCGCACGTGGACCTTGAACTCGTGGCCCCGGTTGAGGGCGGTGAGCATGCCGAGATTCACCAGGGACCGGTCGCGGAAGCTGAGTCCGGGACGATCCCACACGTCGCCCCAGCAGTACTGGGTGACGTACTCCTGCAGGTCACGGGAGAAGTCGGTGGCCGCGGCAAGAGAGGCGTCGACGTAGGCGGTGCCGAGGACCGCGCGGCGGTTCGTCAGGCCGGTCTCGAAGAGGTCGTTGTTCATGGGTTTCCTTCGGTTGGAGTTATCAGATCAGGGGCAGATCGGCCCAGCCCTCGACGGCGAAGCCATCGCCGTCGGCATGGACCGTGCAGGCGGAGTGACCGCCGAAGTGGCCGGGGAAGAGCAGAAGTCGACGTTCCGCCGCCTCACCGAGGATCCGGCGACGGGCAGCGCGGGCCATGGCAGGGTCTTCGCACCAGCAGCTGTTGACGTCCGGGCTGGCGACCTGCACGGGCGAGTGCAGGATGTCGCCGACGAAGAGTGCACCTTCGCCGCCGCTCTCCAGACGGAGCACCGAGGAGCCGGGCGTGTGCCCGGGGTGCGCCTCGAGGACGAGGTTGTCGTCGAGCCGGTAGCTGCCGCGCCACTGGTGTACCAGCCCGGCTTCCAAGACTGGCTTCACACTGTCCTCGAACACGTTCTGGTTGCCGTCGCCTGGCCCTCGCGGGTTCGCGATCGGATCCCAGTAGGTGACGTCAGCAGCCGGCATCAGGTACGTCGCCCGCTGGAACGTCGGCACCCACGAGCGGCCCTCCAGCACGGTGTTCCACCCGACGTGGTCCACGTGCAGGTGGGTGTTGATGACGATGTCGACGTCCTCGGGCGTGACCCCCACCGCGGCGAGCTGGTCGAGGTAGGGGTTGTCGAAGTGGCCGTAGACCGAGGCATACGGCCGCTCCTTGCCGTTGCCGGCGCCGGTGTCGAGGAGGATCAGGCGGTCCTGGCTGCGGATGAGCCAGCTCGACAGCACCGTGCGAAGCGTCCCGGTGCCGGCGTCGTAGAACGCCGGATCGAGCCAGTCGACGTTCTGGGTCCAGTACGCCGGATCGGCGTCGGGGAACAGAAACCCGGGGGTGCCGGGGCTGGGTCCGGCGTACTCCTGAATCCGGGTGACCTCGACGTCGCCGATGGTCACCGTGGCCGGCGGCCCGAAGGGAATGTTCACGACGACGCCGGCTCTGTGGCGAGGGGCACCGGGTAGAGCGCCAGGTGCTCGGGCGTGGCCGCGGCCAGCTCGAAGTTCGCCGTCTCCATCACCTCGGGGGTGAAGCCGTTCCCCCGGGCCAGCGTGCGGGTCTCGGCCATGTAGGCACTGCGGGCCTGCGCGGCGTCGGTCATCGCGCGCTGGCGGTCCTCCCAGACCGCGAGTGCGGTGCCGAGGTCGTCGTGCTCGCTCAGCACATGGGCCAGCTCGACGGCGTTGACCATGCCGACGCTGGCGCCTTGGCCGAGGGCCGGACACATGGCATGGGCGGAGTCGCCGACCAGCACCACTCGGCCTGCCGACCACGGCTCGACCCTGTTGGTCTGGTAGGGGTCGTGACGGCCTCCGGTGGCCTCAGCGGCCAGCTCGATCACCGGGGCAAGGTGCGGGAACCGAGCCGACCAGACCTCGGGGTCGATGGGGATCTGGGAGGCGCGCTCGTTGTCGGTAGTCGCCATCATGCCCATGTAGATGGTGTCCGGACCGGTGGTGATGAAGAGGATCCGCATCGCGTCCGGTTCGAGGGTCCAGTAGTCGATGACCCGGTCCCACTCCTCGCCTTGGAACTCCTCGGGACGCCGCACCAGGACACGGCAGACGCCGTCTTGGTACTTCTTGCGCTCCTGGACGAGCTCGGGCCGGGAGTTGCGGACGGCGGACCCGGCGCCGTCGCAGGCGAGCACGAGGTCGGCTTGCAGGCGGCTGCCGTCTTCGAGGACGAGCACGCCCGAAGGTTCGGCGGCGACTGCCTTGGATCCGGTGACCAGGTCGACGCCGGCGTCGCGGGCGGCGTCGACGAGGATCGCGTGCAGCCGGGGGCGGGTGATCGCCCAGTAGGGGTAGCCGGCGAGCTCGGGGGTGAACATCTCGCCGTTGAGGCTGGTGGCGTAGGCGTCGGGGACGACGCCCTCGGCCTTGATCCGGGGCGCAACGCCGATGACCTCCAGGGCGAGCATGGCGTTGCGCCACAGCAGGATCCCGGCGCCGAAGTCGCGCAGGGTGTCGTTCTGCTCGTGCACGCGCACGCTCCACCCGGAGCGTGCCAGCGCGATCGCGGCGGTCAGGCCGGCGAAGCCGGCTCCGGCAACCTCGGCGTGCCTGGGGGTGCTGGTCGAGCCGGTAGCGCTGGCGGTGCTGCTCATCAGTTGACCTCGGCAGAGTCGACCCACGCCGTCAGGTGGCCGCGGGCGAGGGTGTGGAAGTGGAGGTTGAAACCGAGGACCGTGGGGGTCAGATCCTCGGGGATCTCGAGGACTGGCACGTCGACGGCGTGCACGATGAAGACGTAGCGGTGGCGGCCCGTTCCGGGAGGGGGGTTGGGTCCGACGAACTGGCGCATGCGGACGTCGTTGGGGAGCGTGAGCGCTCCCCCGGGCATCGAGTCCGCACCCTCGGCGCCGGCACCCTGGGCCAGCGATGTCACCTCGGCGGGGATGTTCGCGACCGCCCAGTGCATGAACCCGATGCCGGTCGGTGCGTCCGGGTCGTAGCAGGTGATCGCGTAGCTCTTCGTCCCCTCCGGTGCGCCGGCCCAAGCCAGCTGGGGCGAGAGATGGGTGCCTCCGATCTCCGGGTCGCGGAACGGGACGGGCACCTCGCCGCCGTGCTCGAGGTCGGCACTGGTCACGGCCAGGGCGGGGGCCGGGGTCCACGCCGCGTACGGGTCGTCGGGGTTCAGATCGTTCATGCGTGCTCCTGGTTCAGCGTCTCAGACAAGAGTCGGTGAGGTGTCGGAAGCGGCGTCAGCCGCGCGGGTCGGGGGTGGTGATGACGGTGAGGAGGCGCAGCGGCGAGGTGACGCTCAGCACCCCGCTCCAGCCGGCGTTGAGAGCAACGACGCTGCCGGCGTCGAGCGTGAGCACGGTGCCGTCGTCGCCGAGCACCTGGGCCGCACCCGAGATCAGGTGGAGGAAGCGTGCGTGCTCGTCCGCGTCGTACCGGCTCTGCCCCTCGGGCACCTCGGTGACCAGGCAGGAACCGTCGGGCCCGTCGAAGGCGACCAGTCCGCCCTCGGGCAGCGGGCCCGCGACGGTCTCGGCGTCGACGAACGTGCACGGCACCGGTTCGACCGGAAGCGGCGGTACCGGAGTGCTGTGCACGTAGACCTTCCGGATCGTCTCGCGGATGTCCCAGTGGCCCATCCAGCTGTAGGGCAGCACCAGGATCGACCCGGGGGTCAGCTCGTGCGTCGTGCCGTCCCAGTCGACGATGTTGCCGGCGCCCTCGGTGAAGTACATGAACGAGCCCCGGCGGTCCTTATGCCGTGGGTAGACGCCAGCGTCGCAGGCCCACACGGCGAAGAAGCCGTCCGCAGCGTCGGAGACCACCTCCTCGTAGGCGTACGGCGCGCCGAAGGTGATCGGGGACATGTCGATCTCGATCGGCAGTTCGCCGTGCAGGACACTCGCGCCGTCGAGGTAGGGCGCGGCCTGGCTTCGCGTGGTCAAGGGTTTCCTCCAGTGGTCGGTGCGGTGATCAGGTCGGCGGTCACCGGCGGCGGTCCGGCCGCGGTCGCTGACACGTCGGCCGACTCGATGCCGAGCAGGTCGAACGAGGGTCGGTGCAGCAGCTCGTGGAGCTCGTCGTCGGTGATGGGAGTGATGCCCGCGCGTTGGGTGTGGGCGACGACACGGTGGAGAGCCTCCACGGCGCTCGTGGCGCCGACCATCGGCGAGTCGCTGCCGAAGAGGACCTTGCCCAGGACGCCGTACTCCTTGGCGGCGACCAGGGCGTTGGCGAGCACGGTGGGCCGGTTGGGCAACGCTGAGGTGTCGGCGTACACGTGCGGGTGCCGGCGCATCACGACGGCCGTCTCGTAGATCCAGGGATGGCCCAGGTGCGCGATGACGATGCGCAGCTGGGGGAAGGCGAGCGCGACGTCGTCGATCAGCAGTGGGTTGGCCTCGCTGAGACGGCCACTGTCGGTGAAGATCGCGCCCTGGTGGATCAGGACGGGCAGGCCGAGCCGCTCGGCGGTGCTGAAGACCCGCAGGTACATCGGGTGCAGCGGCGAGATGCCCTGGTAGATCGGACCGAGCTTGATGCCGACCAGACCGAGGTCGGCGTGGCAGCGCTCGACCTCCTCGGCCGCGTCGCGGCGGGTCGGGTCGACGGACATGAACCCGACCGTCTGCCCCCCGACGGCCTCGACGAAGGCCGCGACCTCGTCGTTGGGCACCCACATGCCGGCGGCGGTTGCCTGGAGCCCGAAGACGATGGTGCGCTCGGCGGGTGCCACCTGACGTCGGTAGCTCTCGATGGTGACCAGGTCGATGTCGGCGGCCGCGTGCCGGCGCGCGACCCGGGAGAGCCCGTCGGTCCAGGGCGGTCCTTGGTGCTCGGGGGTCCAGTAGTGGGTGTGGACGTCGGTGATCACGTCATGCCTCGCTTCGGACGTACGGGATGGTGAGCGCGGACGGCGCCTGGTGCCGCGACGCCTTGGCCGCGGCCAGCGCCACGAGCGCGAGGACATAGGGCATCGCCAGCCACAGCGACGCGGGCAGGCTGACGTCCGGTGGACGGATGGCGAACCACACCAGCACGGTCGAGCCGGCGACCACGAGCAGTCGTGGAGGCGTCAGCAGCGCCGTCGCCGTGCGGGTGCCGTCGGCGCGGGTGGCCAGCCGGAGCACGATCGGGACCAGCAGGATCGCAGCCACCGCCCAGACCTCGCGCGGGATCACGTCGAGAGACTGCAGCCGCAGCTGGATAGCGTCGGTGGTGGCGAAGATGGCCACGGCGAGCAGGACGCCGCGCAGGCGCCACATGCCGAAGAGCACCGCGGCGATGGCCAGGTATCCGCGCCCGCCGACCATGTCGTCGCGGAAGACCCCGACGTCGCCGATCGAGACGTAGGCACCGGCTGCGCCCGCGGCGACGCCGGCCAGCAGCACCGTGGCCCACCGCACTCCGCGGACACTGACCCCTGCCGCGTCAGCGGCCATCGGGGTCTCCCCCACCGCGACGAGGTTGATGCCCCAGGTGGTGCGGTGCAGGGCGTAGGCCGTACTGACGACGACGATGGCGGTGGCGTAGATGAAGAGATCCTGGCGGAAGAGGACGTCGCCGATGACCGGGAGGGCGGAGAGTCCGGGGATGGCCAAGCGGGGCAGCGGATCGAAGGTCCGGGGCTCGGGGATGAAGTGCTGGTTGAGGAAGGCGGTGACGCCGTAGCCGAGGATGCCGATCGCGATTCCGGCCACGATCTGGTCGACC
This sequence comes from Nocardioides acrostichi, assembly GCF_015319165.1. GTDB lineage: Bacteria > Actinomycetota > Actinomycetes > Propionibacteriales > Nocardioidaceae > Nocardioides > Nocardioides acrostichi. The sequence goes on along the minus strand of NZ_JADIVZ010000001.1, from coordinate 716,274 downwards.
CGAGCCTCGATGGCCAGGATCCCCATCAGGGCGGCGCCGAGGACACCGCCGGCGATGCCTCCCAGGAAGCCGAGCATCTGATTGTCGACCTGGCACATGACGGCGTACCCGCAGAAGGCGCCGGAGAGCATCACGCCCTCGAGGCCGACGTTCATGACGCCGGCCCGCTGGGCGAGCAGCTCGCCGTTGGCGGCCAGCAGCACGGGTGCGGCGATCGTGAGCACCGAGACGAGGAAGGCGACGTCGAACACACCCATGACTCAGACCCCCGTTCCGGCGGTGGCAGGGCGGGGGCTCGCCTCGAGCGTCGACGGCTCGGGCACGGGTGGCGGCGTGCGTCGGCGACGCATCGCGACCGCGGCGGCGATCAGGACGAGGACGATCACCGCGCCTTGGAGCACGGAGGTGAGCGTGGACGGCACGTCCAGCAGGCTCTGCAGGGAGGTGCTGCCGACGTTGAGGGAGGAGAAGACGACTGCGGTGACCATGGCACCGATCGGCGAATTGCGGGCGAGTAGGGCAACGGCGATCCCGTTGAACCCGACGCTGGCCTCGAATCCTTCGCTGAGCCAGGGCGCTGCGCCGGCGAAGAGCAGCGCGGCGCCGGCCAGGCCGGCGAAGGCTCCGGAGGCCACGATCGCGCTGGCGCCGGCGCGGACGGGGTCCATGCCCTGCCAGCGGGCTGCGGTGACGTTGCCGCCCGAGGCCCGAACGGTGAACCCGAAGGTGGTGCGCGAGAGCACCCAGACCAGCCCGACGGCCAGCACCGGGGCGAGGAGGACGTCGTAGGACAGCGTCATTCCGGGGATCTGGGGGAACGCCGGCCAGGAGGTGGACGGCGCGAAGTTGGCCGACTGGGGCTGCTTGTCGAGGGATCCCTGCAGCGGGCCGCGGACCAGCCAGGCGAGAACCTGGACGGCGACCAGGTTGAGCAGCAGCGACGACACGATCTCCAAGACGCCGCGCGATGCCCACAGCCAGGCGACGATGCCGGCCCACATGGCGCCGCCGGCGATGCCGGCCACCGCGCAGAGCAGGACCGCGAAGGGGCCGGGTAGCGACTCGGCGTGCAGGCCGACGGCCGCGGCCGCGCAGCCGCCGATGACGACCTGGCCGGGGAACCCGACCTGGATGCGGCCTGCCTTCTCGGTGACGATCCAGCCGAGGGCCACCAGGAAGAGCGGGACGGCCTGGGTGAGCGTGGTGCCGGCGTTCGTCGAGCTACCGAAGGTGCCGGCCCAGAACGCATCGGCTGCATCCAGCGGAGAGACACCGATGGTGAGCAGCAGCAGGGCAGCGATCAGCAACGTGACCGCGGCGACGGCGACCTGGGTCAGCAGTCGCTGGGCGAGCCCGAGGATCGTGGCTGTCGAGAGGAGCGTCATGACGCCTCCTGGGTGGTCATCAGCTCGCCGACGCGGGCGCGAGTGGCTTCGGCGGCGGTGAGCGCGCCCTGGGCGCGGCCGTGGGCCAGGACGAGGATGCGGTCGGAGAGGGAGAGGACTTCGTCGAGGTCCATGGAGATGAGCAGGACCGCGCCGCCCTGGGCGCGGTGCTCGAGGAGACGCCGGTAGACGAACTCGGTGGCGCGCACGTCGAGGCCGCGCACCGGCTGGACGGCAACGACCAGGCTCGGGGAGGTGGCCAGCTCTCGGGCCAGGACGGCCTTCTGCTGGTTACCGCCGGAGAGCCGTCCCATGGGCTGGTTCTCGCTGGTGGCTCGCACCTCGTAATCGGCCATGAGCTTCCGGGCGCGGCTGCGGGCTGCGCGGGGGTCGAGGACGCCTCGGCGGGCGAGGGGTCGTTGACGCAGGGTGCGCAGGTTGATGTTCTCCCACAGGCGCATCGCCCCGACCATCCCGACGTGGTGACGGTCCTCGGCGATCAGGGCACCGCCGGCGGCGTAGAAGGCGGCAGGCGTGCGGTCGTCGTAGGGCTTACCGGCCAGCTCGATGCGACCGGCGGTGGACCGCCGTACTCCCAACAAGGTGTCGACCAGTTCGGCCTGACCGCTGCCGGCCACTCCCGCGACGCCGAGGATCTCGCCCGCGCGCAACTGGAGGCTGACGCCGTCCAGTGCCTTCGGTCCGCGGGGCTGGTCTGGATCCCTGGGAACGGTGAGGTCGCGGATGACCAGGGCGGGCGCTCCGGGCGAGACGGGCTCGAGGACGCGTCGGGTCTCGATCGATGCTCCGACCATGAGCTCCACGAGTCGCTCACGGGTCGTGTCGGCGATGGCTCCGGTACCTGCGACGGCTCCACCGCGCAGCACGGTCCACTGGTCAGCGACCGCGAAGACCTCGGACATCTTGTGCGAGATGAGGATGACTGCGTGACCGTCGTCGGCGAGCCGGCGCATCAGCCTCGCCAGCTCCTCCCACTCCTCGGGGGTGAGCGCGGCCCCGGGCTCGTCGAAGATCAGGATCCGGGCGCCGCGGCACAGGAGCTTGACGATCTCGAGTCGTTGCCGCTCACTGATCGAGGCGTCCGCGACCCGGCGGTCCGGGGTGATCCGCAGTCCGCTCTCCCGCTCGACCTGCTCGGCGCGCTCGAGCGCGGCACGGCGGCCGTCGCGCACCGGGAACGCGGCCGGTGCCAGGGCCAGGTTCTCGAGCTCGGTGAGGGTGGGCACCAAGGTGAAGTGCTGGTGGACCATACCGATCCCGGCGCGCAGTGCCTGCTCGGGGCGTCGGAAGTCGACCGGCGTCCCGTCGACGACGACATCGCCGTCGTCGGGCTGGTAGAGGCCGGTGACGATACGCATGAGGGTCGTCTTTCCAGCGCCATTCTCACCCAGCAGGGCGTGCACCTCGCCCCAGCCGACCTCGAGGTCGACCGAGTCGTTGGCAATGAAGCCGCCAAAACGCTTGGTCACCCCCGAGAGTCGCAGAGCGGGCTGCGTCGAGGACTGCGATGGAGATCGACGGGTGGTCTGCGCACCGGGATCGGGCATCGAGGTCATGGATCAGCGCTGCTCGAAGTCGTAGTCGGGCTTCGGCAGCAGGACGTTCTCCTCGGGGGTGATAGTGCCGTCGGAGATCTCGCCGGTGACCTTCTCGACCAGCGCCTTCTCCTCAGCGCTCGGCTTGTCGTCGCAGAACTGGAACGAGAGCGCACCTGACTCCAGGCCGAAGCTGATCGCTCCCGCCGGAAGGTCGCCCGCCGCCGCTTCGGTGGTCGAGGTCTTGAGCACGTCGGCCCAGCTGACGACACCGGACCCGACGATGTTCGGATTCTCGTCGCAGTGGAGTGCGAACACGTTGTAGACCTCGGTGCCGGCTGCGGCGTCCGCGGCCTGGTAGATGCCCTCGGAGCCGCTGTCGAGGTCGGAGAGGATCTGGTCGGCACCGTTGGCGATCATCGCCTCGGCGGCCTGCTTGGCCTTGCCGACGTCGTTGTAGTCGTTGGTGTAGGCCTGGTAGACCTCGGTGTCGGGGTTCTCCAGGGCGGCACCCTGCTTCATCCCGTAGTACCAGGCGGTGGACGAGGGAACCTCGGGGCCGGCGATCATGCCGATCTTCTTGCTCTTCGAGCGCATCGAAGCGACGGCGCCGGCGACGATCGCGTCGAGGCCGACGGCAACGGTCACGGAACTGACGTTCTCGGCGAACTCGTCGAGGTCGGAGGCGACGAGCACGAAGTGGGTGTCGGGGTACTTGGGCGCGACGACGGCGACCGCCTTGTTCAGGACGGCCCCGTCGGCGATGACGACGTCGTTGTTGGCGGCCAGGGTCTGCAGTCCCTCGATCTGGTCCTGGGACTCCGCGACGTTGTCGACGATCGAGGTCAGCTCCATGTCGCCGGCATCGACTGCGTCCTGGACGCCGACGAGGGCGTACTGGGTGAACCCTCCATCGTTGCGAGGAGCCGGGGAGAGGAAGCCGACCTTCACGGTGCCGCTGTCCGCGACCTCGCCGCTGTCGGACGAGGATGAGCCGCAGCCGGCGAGCGAGAGTGGCAAGGCGAGCGCGACCGGGATCGCGGCGAGCTTCAAGCGCATGGGCATGCCTTTCAGGCGTCCCGGCTCACGCCGGGTCGGATGGGTGACACCGGCGCTGCGACTCGTGGTATGTCAGTTGATGCGGGTTCGCACCCCGAAAATCAGCCGGTATCGAGAAGCATGTAGAACTGACATACCAGTTGTCAACGGTCGGAGACGCATGCAACTAACCCGTAACAAAGCGCTAACACCGCACTGGTCGCACCGTCGGGCGCGCGTTGCCTCCCCGACATGAGTCCTCGTCGAGGGCACCTGACATGTCAGAGTGCGAACTTGGCTGCGACCTCGTCTTGAAGCTCGGTACGGCCACTGCGCACGTGTGCTCGCATTGCCTGTTCGGCGGCGTCACCGTCTCGCGATCGCAGGGCGGCCACCAGTTGCAGATGCTCGTCGTAGGAGCGCACGACTCGGCCTTCGCGATGGCTGACGATCGAGGAGAGGAGCCCGCGGTTGAGGTGCTGGACGAGGAGTCGATAGTGCTCGAGGAGGCGGTCGTTGCCGGTGCCCTCGGCGATCAGTTCGTGCAACCGTGCGTCGACGTCGCTGTAGGCGTCGACGTCGCCGCTCTCGACGACAGATCGCATCTCGTCCATGACCTCGTCGATGCGCGCGAGCACTTCGTTTCCTGCCCGGCTCGCGCACAGACGCGCAGCCATTCCCTCGACGGCTTCGCGAACCTCGAACAGATCCAAGATGTCGTGCTTGGCCATCTGCTTGACGAAGGTTCCACGGCGCTGCTCGACAGAGACGAAGCCTGCCCTCTCGAGCTCCTTGAACGCCTCCCGCACGGGCATCCGGCTCACGCCAAACCGCTGGGCGAGACGAGCTTCGGACAGCTTCTCCCCTGGTTGAATCAGCCCCGCTGCGATATCACGACGCAGTTGCTCGGCGATCAGATCCTTCTTCGAGGGCTGATCGCGCGTCGCGTCAGTCGACATCTAGTGCCACCGTTCCCCGGTCGAAGGTTGCGTGCGTGCGCCGTGGACCCGGACGGGCCTCGCACGGACGGTTCGCACGAAGGATAGGCCACGACCGAGACCGTCATCGACCGTGTTGGGCCCAGACGCGAAACGGTGGACGCCGACGCGGCGAGCCGCCGCTGAGCGTGCTGCCTCGAGCACAGTAGGGCGGCTCCCCCAGCCTGGCTGGGCATCTCGCCTTCTCCGCTTCCCGCAGCTCCGCAACGATCTGCTCCGCGGTGTGCTTCTTCCTAGCCGGCATCAGAACCCCCCATCAGCACTCTCGAAGTAGCGAGCACTCACACAAGACCTGGACCGAAAAATTGTGGGCCGGACACACTCCGTCTTCCTCTCGGGGATGTCGCGGGCGGCCCGATCGGCGCCCGGGGAGCAATGGAACCTCCCGTGGTGGCCGACGGTGACGACGCCGCCGACGGGAGGCTGAAGGCGCTCGAGGAGGCGGCGGAGGACGTCGTCGACCCCGAAACGGGGAGCGTGCCCGACGTGAACGAAACGTCCGACTTGGGGCTCTGCAGGTGCCATGGTGGCCTCACTGAGGTGGCGCCAACGCGCGATCCCAACGAGACGTTCTGGCGCGAACGGTGCGGGTTCGCCCTGCGTGGATGCCTGGACGGCCTCCTGATGCGCCCTAGAAGTTGTCGTACCTCGATCGAGCACTGACCTCGGGCACGCTAGCGAAGCGGGTCGCTCGGTCGCGGGCCTTGCGGATGTCGGATCGGCCGCCATGGTCCAGGGAACGCAGAAGAGGAAGCCGACGACAAGGCGCCGGCCCGCGACTACCCGACCCTGCACGACCTGCTCACCTCCGAACGACTCGACTCCTACCTCCAGTGGAGCCGCGGCGACATCGAGGCGGCCTTCGCGCTCTACGAGTGGAACATGACCGCCTCCGCGCGATCATGCACACCACCGGCACGGTCGAAGTCGTGGTCCGCAACGCCATGGACCGCGCCCTGGGCGACCTCGCGGGGAGGCGAGAATGGTCATCGTGGTTCGACAGCGCACCCGCTATCGCCAATCAGCTAGGGCACGCCGACACCAACGTCACCGCCCGCTACCTCGGACGGCAGGACACCGCGAACCACGCCGCCAGCGTCATGGCGTTGCCGCCGAGACCTGCCGACGATGTCGAGCCGTCGAGGCCTCCCAAGACTCACCTACGAGCGCTCTGCTTCGAGAATGGCTTGGGAGTCCTTTGGCATACGACCCACAATGCAACAAGGCCCGACTCACGTTTCCGCAGGTCGGGCCTTGTTTCTTGTAGCGGGGGCAGGATTTGAACCTGCGACCTCTGGACGAGATCGGCCACCAAGGACTGGCTTGGAGGATCGTGGACTTCCTCGGGTTTACACGGGAACCTCACAGTCCACTTCGGAGTGTAGCGGGGTGGCATGGGATGGCACCTGGCTGTAAGTGGCCGGTTTGTGGCCGCGATCGAATCCTGCACTCGGGGCCAGTCGACGTGTCAGCGGAGCGGGAGGTAGACGACCCGATTCTCCCAGTCGTCCTGATCGCTCGCGCCAGCGATCAGGATGAGCTCGTCGATGATCACAGAGCGAGGGACGGACTCCGGGATCTCGATGACCCCCGGCATGGGCAGTCGCGCCGCAACGCGCTCGTAGGCAACGTCGGCGAAGGTTGAGACGTCGTGGGTCACCACGATGCGCTCCTCGCCGGCAGCCCACTCAAGCACCTGCGAGTCATCGACCCCGCGAAGACCAACGTCTTGCACGGGCACGATGTCGAGATCGGGCTCGCGCCGCTTCAGCCCTGCCAGTGTCTTGTGATCAAAGTTCTCGTCAGCCAGGAACTTGATCGTCATGCACCCGGCCGGGCGAGGAACTCTGCGCGCAGGCCCTCGGGCGGGAACCTCGTCTCGATCTCCGCGCGTTGCGCGCCACGGTCCTCCGCCCGCCCCGTCAAGTAGGCGTTGACGTCGTCACGATGACGCACGCAGTAGGTGAAGATCGCGTAGATGTCACCCAGAGAGACGGTCGGGTAGGACTCGTGGATCGCCTCGGGCGAGTCACCCCGTTCGAACGCGGCAACGAGGGTGTCGAGCGGAACACGCGTGCCGCTGACCACCAGTCGCCCAGCGGCGTCCCTGGTCAGCGGAACCGGCTCTGGCTCGATCGCAGCTGCGGTCATCTCGGTTGCACCTCCGCCCCAAGCGTACCGGCGAACACCTGCATGACCGCTTGGGATTCCTGGGAGTCGGGCGCCTACGGCTCATTTGCCAGCGCGTCGACCAGTTCCGAGAGCACGGACTCCTCGTGCACCACCCGATCCCGACTGCGCATCGCGGCCCCCAACTCTAAGTCCCAAATGGGTTCGACGACCGCCTCGCCTAGCGCCAGCCCCTCGGCTCGCACGGCGCGGGTGTAGTCGTCGACGGACATCCGCCAGGGGATCACGCCATACCTCTCGACCGCCCGATTCGCGATCGCGACACCGGGCCAGTCGAAGTCTCCGTGGTAGCGAAGCTCGACGTCGCTCCGAGCCAGGTGGTCCAAGACCTTGTCGACGACCAGGTTCGGCTGACCCGACGTACACACTGCCGCCCACCCCGCCACACCGTTCTCAGCCAGCCCCTCGATCACCCGCGGGTTCTCACAGACGAGGATCCGAGTGTCCGGGGCCGGTATGAGGCGCGGAGTACGGCGAAGGTCCCACTCGGTGACATGCACGGGGTCGCCCGCCTCCGCAGCCGCGTCGAGGCGCGCGGCTACCGGAGAGTCACTGGCGAGGCGAAGACCCCAAAGCAGGCAGGTGCGTGACAGCAGATCGGGGTCGACACCGAAGCGAGCCCAGAGGGCTTCACGACTCCGGCCGCCCATCGGCACGGGAACACCAGCCGCGGCTGCGAGACCGCGAATGACGACCTGATGGAGCAGCCGATCCCGGTCGAGAGCATGCGCGTCGCCCAACAGCCTCGCGCCCAGCTCGACCCGCGACTGCGACCTGCGCTCGCGTCGTGTGAGGTCGTCGAGGACCAGAGCTGCATTCCGCGCGATCGACTCGGCGTTATCGCGATTGGTCAACAGCCCAGAACGGCGGAGGCCGGCAACCCAATCCGGCACCCAGGGAGCGTCGATCGCGGCGGCTGCAATGGAGAGCGGTCGCTGCCGGGACTCAGTCTTCGCGGCCCGCGCCGCCGGTCGGTCTTCGAGACCGATGCCGAGCCTCACCAGAACCGCGTGGAGTCCACCCACACCTGACCGCTCATGGAGTCGGCGGTCCAGCGCTGCCAAGTCGACGCTGACAGCCTCCCGCGTGATCGTGCGACCGAGCAGATCACCGGCCGCCTGCCGTTCCTCTCTGCTTGCAAGGCGAACCCGGACCGAGCCCTCCGGTACGAGGCCAGCCTGCTCCAGGCGGGTGGCCACGCGTTCCCACGTGGGCCTCAGCGCGGGGTGGGCGATCCACTCCGGCAGGGTGCTCATCCGATGCCTTGCAGCACGCGCCCGTCCCAGCGGTACTCGTACTGGGCGATGCCGCGCTGGCTCGGATCGCGCAGCGCCTCGTAGATCGCAAGCGCCGGAACCGTCGAGTGATCGCCCCAGAGCCGCTCGCTCGTCATCACGAAGTCCAGGTCCAGTTGGACGAGCAGGCCGAAGAGCAGGGGATGCGTCCGGACGTCGATCTTCGGGAACGCGTCGTCGAGCAGGACCAACCGCGGCGCGTGCGGGGCAGCGCCGGCGAGCGAGGTGAAATGCGCCGCCGCCGCCGCGAACAGCGGGAGATAACACAAGACCTTCTGCTCGCCCTGGGAGAGAGGCGATCGACGATGAAGGCGGTCCCACTGTCCGGGCTTCTCGGGCCGGGAGTAGCGGATCGTGAACGCCGACCACGTTCGGTAGTCCAGGGCAGCCGCGAGATGCTCGCTGTAAGCCAGTTCGGGTCGCTCCGCACGCGACGCCTCGATCAGTCGGTGGAGTACATCGCGCAGTTTCTCGCGCTCCTCCGGGATGAGGGCTCCCACTGGTTGCGCAAGGAAGTCGACCGCCGCACGCGCCTCGGCGGGCACATCGTCACGAAGCTTCCAATCCAGCCGGACCCGGATCCCCTGCGACGTCATCACGTCGCCGAGCAATCCGTTCATGGCGGCCACGAGCTCGTCGGCGTCGCGCCGACAACGCCGGATCGCATCACCCAGCTCGCCCAGCACGTGCTGCTCGAACTGCTTCTTCTCCCTCTCTGTCAGCAGGCTGCGGTCTCGGTCGACCGACGTTCGGACACGTCGAGCAAGGTCGACGATCCCTGCCTCTCCCCCGTCATCACGTCCGATGACGGCAAGGAGATCCCACGCCTCGTAGGGGGCGATGGATGGCTGGTGGTCCGCGGCGGGTCCCGTCGAAGCCTCCCGGTGAACCTTGTACACCTCGTTGCGGGCTGCGACGGGATCGTCTGTGGATAGGGCGGCGAAGCCCTGGGCTGCCCGGGCGAGCGCGGTCGGGGTGGGGTCGTCCGGCCCCACGGATGCGATCGACACGGTCCCATCAAGGAGGTCAGCGTCGTCGGTCGCCGCAGCGAGAAGTCCGGGCGGTGTAGCGAGCGCGGCGAACGACGCCAAGGCGTCTTGGCGACGCGCCACCTGCTCGGCTACGTGGACGCGTGCCGCGCGCAGGTCGGCCTCGGCGGTCGCGTGGCGCTCGATTGCGTGCGTCCGCTCCTGCTCCGCCACCTTGGCCTGCCTGCTGTGCACTGACCGCGACTCCTTTGCCGCGGTCACCTTCTCCTCTAGCTCGCGTACCGAGGCGCCCACGGATTCGCGGAGCGCGGTGAGCTCCGCCCGGGTCTCCTCGGTATGGCGGTCGGCCGCGCGTGCCTCCTGCTCCTCCTGGGCCAGCGACTCCCCGCCGAGCCGGACCTCGTCGTGATCGGCAGACCACCGCCTCAGATCGCGGGCCAGCCGGGACACTGCGCCTACGAGCGTCGCGAGGCCGTCGAGCAGGTCGCGGATACGCTGCTCTACCGCCGCCAACGCATCCAGGTCAGTGGGGAGCCCGTGGCCGATTGCCAGCCGATCGAGTTCGCTCGTAGCTCGGGCGGTCACGGCCCTCGCCTCCTGGGCCAGCCTCTGGACCTCACGGTTCGCAGTATCATCGCGGTCCTCGGCCTCGCGGACCACCTTCAACTGAGACCACGCCTCGCGCAGCGCGGTAGACGACGGCAGCGCCTGCTCCCAACGCTCGAGTGTGGCGATGGCAGCCTTGGCTTCGGCCACCGCCGTGGCGGCGGCGCCATGTGCTGCGCGCGCCTCTTCGATCCGCTGGTCGAGGTCGGACAGACGACGTGCGCGTTCCTGAGTGCGAGCCGTGGCGCCGACGTACTGCGCCCGCTCCTTCGTCGCACGACCGTGAGCGGGCCCGATCCGCCAGCATCCGTCGAGGGCGACGCTAACGGCTGCTTCCGCGATGTCACCGGTCCGGATCGCGGCAAGCACGCGACTAACGTCGGCGGCGGTTACGTCGCTGTCGGCAGGTAGGTCGAGCCGGAGTACGTCCGCAAGGGTTCCCGATTCGGTTGAGGTCGCTAGCGCCGACAGCACGACGTCGCGATGGTCGGCATCCAGCAAGCGGCCACCCGGGCGGACCCAGCCGTCGAGCAGGCCCGCGCCCTGCAGTGCGGCCTCGATGCCAGCGCACTCGGCCTCGGACAGATGGTCGGCGAAGTCGACCAACTGCCAGAGCGCACTACCGTCGGGACGCGAGGTGCGGCCCAACGCCGGGGGCGGAGGGGCCGGCTCGGGCTCGGCTTCGACTCGAGCTCGCTCCATCGAGAGCTTCTCGACATCGAAGGCCGCATTGTCGCGCCGGGTTGCGGCGCGCTGCTCCTCCTCGCGCAACCGCTGCAGGCCAGGTCGTACGGCGGCGCGCGCCAGCGCCGGTAGCGCCTCTATGCTCTCGGGCGTCAGGTCGTCGGGCAGCTCGACCGTCGGCGCCTCGGGGGCCCGCACCCAGTCGCCGAGGGCGGTGAGCAGCGCCGCCTCCTCGGAGTCTGCGGCCTGTTGTGCAGCGACCCTCCGGGCGCGGGACTCCTCCCAGCGCCGCTCGGCATCGTCCGCTCGCCGGTCGGCCTCAGCCTGACGCGTCCGCGCCATCTCGACGTCACCGGCGGCCTCGCGCACCGACGTGACTGCGGCGGCCCGAGTGCGAGTGGCCGTCTGTGACACCTCGAACGCTCCGGTGGTCTGCTCCAAGGCATCGGCGGCTCTGGTGGCGTCAGCAGCCTCGGCCAGCGTGATCCCGTCGAGGGCCGGCGGCACGACGACGTGGACGGTGGCGATGATCTCCCTCTCCTTCAGTGCGGTGGTGCGCATTGAACCGGCATGCTCGGACAGTTCTGCTTCGATCTCGCCGGCCCGCCGTGCGAGGGCCTCCTCCTTGGCACGGTGGTGCCGGGCATGGCGGTCCAGACGCTCGCGACCGCTCGCAGAAGCCTTCAGGTCGCGAACGAGCAGGTCGGCGAGCTCGGACAGACGGCGCTGGTCGCGTGCCGCAGGTTCCGCCTCCAGGGCGCGCAGCCGCGCGTCGTCCTCCGCGAGTCCGTCCCGTGCTTGCTGCAAGGCGTTCTCGACGCTCTCCCGGGCCTGCGCCGTCTCGACGACGCGCGTCTCGGCGTTGCGTACGTCCTTGAGCAGACGCCGCTCGACTCGCAGTAACTCCGCCAGCTCCCTGCCACGCTGGGCGGCGACAGCGCGCGCGTAACGGGAGAAGGCGTCGGCTAGGGACTCGAGCGTGCCCGCTGCTGCCGAGCGACGCTCGATCTGCTCGCCGAAAGCAGTCAACTCATCGAAGGTGTCGCCGGCCGACCGGACCGCCTGCTCGTCGACCTGGGGCAGCGCCTGGGACAGCTGGTCGGCCAGCTTCGCGGGCTCGATGTCCTCGCCGACCTGCGGCTGACGGAGCCAGTAGAGCAGCCGCAGCACCTCGTCGTACTGCGCGACTTCGAGACCGAACAACTCTCGGCCAACGTGCTCCTTGTAGGCCGCAGCCTTCTCGAACACGTGCTCCGGCCCGAGAAGCTCCTCCAGCCTCGGGCGGGACAGCGGGCCCGCGTCGTCCTCGAGTGACAGGTCGTGCCCCACCCGGCGATCTGTGGCGAAGTGCCAGGCGGTGGCCGTCCGCGCCGATGCGGAGGCACGGATACCGACCCCGCAGGTGAATGCCTCCTCAGAGCCGTCGGACAGCACTCGCAGGAACTCCAGCCAGATGTAGCCGACACGAGCCTGACCCTCGTAGCCGTCGGTCATCAGCCAAAGCAGGCTGGTGTGATGACGCGCGGACGCGGTGATCCGCGCCTTGTCACCGTCAAGCGCGAACGGCAGCAACATCTCCAGGGTCTTGGACTTCCCTGCCCCGTTGGCGCCGCGCAGCAACAGGCGACCGTCGGCGAAGGCGAACTCCTGCTCGTCGTACTGCCAGACGTTGAGAATGCCGGCACGATGCAGCCGGAATCGGTCGGACCCGCCGCTCGGTGCGTCTGCTCGGCGGGATGTCAGCTCGATGGTCATGCCTCGTCCTCCTCGAAGATCGACCGCTCCCCCGACGGGCCGGCTGCCAGAAGCTCGGGGCGGGGTGCGTAGCGGGCCGCGGCCGCGTGCACGAGCAGCCCGTTCGGGTCCATGCGGACCAGCCCAGCCTCCACGAGCACCTCGACCGCCTCGTTGAACACCAGGTCGGGATCGTCACGGTGGTCCTTGCGAAGGCCGCGCCGCCACGTGTTGAAGACTCGATCGGCGGCCCCGCGCGCGGTGGACACCGCGACATGCGCCCAGGCAACGCCGGCCAGTGCCGCACCCTGCTCGGTCCGCAGCTCTTCGACCAGCTCACCGAGGAGAAGCAGGGCGAAGTGACGCGCTGATCCTGACGAGGGGAACGGCCGGTCGGTGAGCTCACCGCTCGGGTCGATGACGATTGCGCCCTCGGCACGCAGCTCTAGGTCGAGCCCGAGCCAACGGCGGAACCACTCGCGCTCTCGCTCCCGATTGCGGCGCCACCACTCTCGCTGCTCGTCGGTGAGGTCTTCAGTCGAGAGGACCGGCTGCTCGGCCAGCCGGCGGCGCACCGCCACCCGAGCACCGCCCGCGGCGGACGGCACTGCCGCGACCTCCAGAAGGTCGTCCGGCCCCTGACACCCCGCGACAGGAGCCGACAGGAGGACGGCCAGCCGGTCACGGTGCACGTCGAGTAGGGACTCCGTGCGCCGTTCGACCCAGTGTTCGAGGTCGCCGTCACGCTCGCTGAGCACACCGAGGTCGACCAGCGCAACGAGGGCTGAGTGCAGGGCGCGCCGGTCCGTGATCACGTCGAGGTCCACATCGAGGCCTGCGTCGACCGCTGCCGAGCGAACCGCTGCAACCAGCTCGTCGACCATCAGCTGTCGGCGTGCCTGGGTCAGGGCCGCGAGGGTGAGCGCGAGCAATGCGTAACGCCGTGGGGTGAATGGTGCGTCGTTGCGTCGGCGCAAAGGACGGAGAGCGTCACGCCCGAGCCCGGTCTTGAACAGCCGCGCGAGGCCCGGCTCCACCACCAGCCGGTAGCCCAGCCCTTCGGCGAACAAGCGCGCAAGCTCGTCGCGATGTCGGCGGACGAGACCTAACTCATCAGGATTCCTGTCAGCGGTGAGCAGCGGCGTCAGGAGCAGGGCGCGGGCGGCATCGCGCAGGTCGGCCTCAGCAAGCAGGTCGGGCGCCGGTCCGGGGCGTTCGGGCATGACGGTCATCCCTCCGCCATCCTCTCGGATCGCTCCGCGTCGACCACAACGGCGATCTCGACGGCGAGGTCGCGCAGCGTCAAGCGGCCCGCCGGACTGGTGATCGTGGTGGACCCGCCAGGAAGTGCGCGCAGTGAGATCGTCAGCAGATCGTCGTCGACCCGAGTGGCAGCCCTCGCGGGCGCGTCGACTGTCGGCGCACCGCCGTTTCCGCTCATTGCTTGCGCGTGCAGGTCCAGAAACGCGGTACGAGCGTCGTCGCTGAGTCGGACATCGCGCAGCTCGCCCACATGGCTGGCGAGCTCACGCAGCGCTTCGGATCGCCTCTGCTGTTCCCGCTCGCGCGCGGCGAGCCGGGCCTGCTTGGCGGCGGAGTAGTCGGCTCGAGCGCCGGTGCGGCCGCCGGCCTTGCGCTCGCCGTGGATGCGCAAGCCGATTGGCACCTCGGCCACGGGAGCCCGCCACCAACTCTGGGTAGCCGCCACGGGGTCACCGTCCGGATCGGCAGCGAACGAGAGATGGCGAGCAGAGTAGAGGCCGAACGCCGACGCCCACAGGTCATGGGCGCGAGCGTCGTCGGCACTGTCGAACCAGCCGGCGAGTCTCACCAGATCGCCGTACCTGCTCTGCTGGCGGTCAGCACCCGCTGCAATCCGGCGGAGGTTGATCAGGAGCGACCGCATCGCGTCAGTCGCCAAGCGGCGCACGTTGTTGGCATCGGAACGGCGGCCGGACGAGCCCACGAACCACAGGTGCAGACTCTCCCAGTCGCCAGGCTCGAGGCCGGTCGCTCGCCTGGCGCTCGCGCCATCCAACCCGATCAGGCGCTCGCCAGCGTTCGCGCGCTCGCACAGCGACGGCACGCTCGGCTCGAGTTCGCGCAGCCGGTCGGCGACCTGCGGCATGTGTCGGGAGATCTCGTCGATGAACCGCTGGAGGTAGTCCAGCAGGGCGCTCTTGAACATCTCGAACTCATCGCGACCGAGGTCGAACCGCGTGAGGACCTGGGTCAAGTAGGAGTAGAACTGCCGCGTAGACGAGACCAGGACCTCGAACTGGGCGAACAAGGTGGTGATCCGACCTGCCAAGTCGCGAGGATCGGCGGTTTCCAGACCGTGGCCGCAGATCCGAGTCAGTTCCTCGATGCCACTGAGGATGCCGGGCAGCATCTCGCTCGAGACCTCTCGCGCGGAGTCGGAATGCGCCAGCAGTTCCTCGACCTGGCGGTGAACGAGCTCCCCACGTTGGGTCAGCTGATAGCGAGCTCGATTAGCGAGGTACTCACGGACGCTCCGCGCGTCGGACTCGCGGGGGCTGCGCGCCAAGTTGCCGTGCTCGACGAGGTAGGAGAGACGCTGATCGACCACGTCCCGGTCGAGCTCCAATCCCTGCGCGGCAAGTCGCTCCGCGACTTCGCCTGCCGACTGATCGGACAGAAAGCCACTCATCCCACTCGTGAACAGCCGCATGATCGCGAGGTAGCTGGCCGCTTCCTCGTTGACCGCATACCTCAGCGCTCCGAGCGTCTGACGCTCGCGCGGGTGCAGCATGCCGTCGGCCACGGCCGACACGGTAGCCCCGACCGCCGACACAAACTCCGGCTTCCCAAGACCATGACCCGGGTGGGGCAGCGGGATTTGAACCCGAGTCAACTCGCCTCAGATCCGCGTGCCCGCGGTCTGATTCACGCGGAGAATCCAGGAGTGTCATGGGTCATCGACCCGATTTCTGGCCAGTTTCTGGCCGGTGGGTTCAAATCCTCGGGGCAAATGCAACCGGCCCTGACCGGCGTTTCCGCAGGTCAGGGCCGGTTTTCTTTGTAGCGGGGGCAGGATTTGAACCTGCGACCTCTGGGTTATGAGCCCAGCGAGCTACCGAGCTGCTCCACCCCGCGTCGGTGAACCCAACGTTACACAGCGGTGCTGGGGCCACCAAATCGAGGTGCTCACGGAGCTGGAGGCCCTGCCTCGACCCCGGCTCATCCCCCGGCGGAGGACGACGCGCTGGGACTCTCACTCGGGCTGGCGCTCGACGACGGGTCGTCGGACTCCGAGCCACCCGCGCTGGCGTTGGAGAGGGCGAGGGCTTGGCCGATGAGATCCTGCGCCTTCTTGACGTTCCTCTGGTAGCCGCCCAGGTTGCCGGCCGCATAGGCACGGTCGGCGGCGTTGAAGGCGGCCTCGGCCCGCTTCAGCAGCTGGTCGACCGTGGCGTTGCCCGTGCCCTGGTTGCCGTTGCCCTGGTTGCCATTGCCCTGGTTGCCCGTGCCCGAGCCCTGACCGTCGTCGCCCGATCCCGCACCGGACGTCGAGAGCAGGTCGGAGAGCGAGCGGCGCAGCGTGGTGCCGACGCCGATGTTGTTGCCGTACTTGGTGAGCACGTAGCGCAGGATCGGGAACGAGGCATCGGTGACCTCGCGGCTGGCGTAGACCGGCTGCACGTACATCAGCCCGTCGTTGACCGGCAGCGTCAGCAGGTTGCCGTACACCGGGCGCGCACCCGAGCGGTTGAACTGGGCGAGCAGATCGGCCACCTGTGGGTCGGAGGCGAACTGGTTGGCAACCAGGCTCGGACCCGGCGTGGACTCGTTGGGCAGCTCGAGCACCTTCATCTGTCCGTAGTCGGCCGACGTCGCATCCGAGTCGACCGCCACGAACGAGGCAAGGTTGGCCTTCTCGTAAGGCGTGTAGACGCTGGTGAGCGAGAACGTCTCATCGTTGTTCGTGTCGCCGGGCTCGTCGATGAACAGCCGATAGGGCGGCTGGTACGTGCGCGGCGAGTAGGGATCCTCCGGCACCTCCCAGCGGTTGTTCGACTGATACCAGTCCTCGGCGTTCGTCACGTGGTAGCGCGCGAGCTGGTAGCGCTGCACCTTGAACAGATCCTCGGGGTAGCGCAGGTGCTGGAGCAGTTCCTCGGGGATCGCCGACTTCGGCTGCACCGTGTTCGGGAACACGCCTTCCCACGCCTTGAGGATGGGATCCTCGGTGTCCCACTCGTACAGCGTCACCTTGCCGGAGTAGGCGTCGACCGTGGCCTTCACCGCGTTGCGCATGTAGTTGATCTGGTCGGTCGGCAGCGTCTGGAGACCGCCCAGATCCTCCTGGAGCGAGTCGTCGATCATGTCGCTGTAGGAGTCCTTCTGGGCTCCCGGGAAGCGATCGGTCGTCGTGTAGCCGTCGAGCACCCACTCGATGCGTCCGTCGACGATCGCCGGGTACGGGTCGGAGTCGACGGTCAGCCACGGCGCCACCTTCTGCACGCGCAACGTGGGGTCGCGGTCGAAGAGCACCTTGGAGTTGTCGTTGACGCGCCCCGACAGCACGAAGTTCGGCTCGCCGAACCGGATCGCGAACATGAACCGGTTGAAGCTGCTGCCGACCGAGGCGTCGCCGTTGCCCTCGAACGTCGTGGTCGAACCCTCGTCGGAGCCCAGCAGCGGCAGGTTGAGCTCATAGTTCGGCGCGTCGGCGCTGGCCTTGCCCACGATCGAGTAGTCCGGGCTCTCCTGGCCGTAGTAGACGCGGTCCTCGTAGCCCCCGGTGGCGTCTTGAAGGTCGTCCTCACCGGAGTTCGTGCCCTGCGCCCACTCGATGCCCACCTCGTCGGCAGCGGACGAGGAGGTGTCGAGCTGGGATTTGTCGTCACGGCCGCGCTGGTTGGCGTAGGCGGCGATGATGCCGTTGCCGTGCGTGTAGACCGTGTGCAGGTTGGTCCAGTTCTTGTCCGGGATGCCGCCCGTGTTGAGCTCGCGCACGCCGAGCACGAGGGCCCGGTCGGTGCCGTCGACCTGGTAGCGATCGACGTCGAGCACCGGCGCCACCGAGTAGTAGGCCCGCACCTGCTGGGTCTGCTCGAACGCCGACCGCACCACCTGCGGGTCGACCAGCGGGATCGACTTGGTCTCGCCGTCGAGGGCGGCGAGGGAGGAGCCCAGCGTGGTCTCGGGCGAGTACTTCTCGATATCGACGTCGGTCAGGTCGTAGGCCTCGCGCGTCGCCTCGATGTTCTTGGCGATGTAGGGCTGCTCACGGTCGAGCTCGGAGGGCTTGACCTGGAACTGCTGCACCGCGCCCGGCCAGATCAGCCCCAGCAGGATCGCCAGCAGCACCAACAGCGCCGCGCCCACACTGGGCAGCATCCAGGTGCGCCGCCACACGTTGAGGAAGAACAGCACCGCGCAGATGGTCGCGAAGATGAGCAGCAGCGTCTTAGCGGGCAGCAACGCGTTGTCGTCGGTGTAGGTCAGGCCGGTGATCAGCGACCCGCTCTGCGAGGCCAGGTCGAAGCGGTCGAGGTAGTAGTCGACCCCCTTGGTGAGCACGAATAGACCCACGAGGAGTGAGAGCTGCGCCTGCGCCGCACCCGACATCCGCTCCCCCGGCGTCTGCAACGAGATGCCGCCGTAGAGGTAGTGCGTGACCGCCGCGGCGATGGCCGAGAGCACGAACGTCGCCATCGCGACATCGGTGAGGAAGTGGTACCAGGGCAGGTCGAAGACGAAGAAGCCGACGTCCTTGCCGAAGTACGGGTCGTCGGTGCCGAAGCTGCCGCCGTTGCGCCACAGCTGGAAGGTGCGCCACTGGCCGGACGCCGAGGAGCCTGCGAACAGCAGCAGCACGACGCCCAGGCCGAGCACGACCAAGCGACGCACCGGCGTGATGGCCTCGCGGTAGCGGCCCATGCCGTTCGCATCGGGCATGCCGACGAACAACGGTCGGTAGCGGTAGGCGACGACGACGTTGGCGCAGACCACCGCTGCCAGCAGCAGCCCCACGACGACGAACAGCACGGCGCGGGTCACGACCATCGTGGTGAACACGCCCGCGTAGCCACCGGAGACGTACCACAGCCGGTTGGTGTAAAAATTCGCGAACGCCGTGACGCCGAAGAACAGCACGACCAGAACCACGGCGGTGATGCCGAGGGCTCGCGAGCGGTTGCTGCGCCGCGGCAGGGGCGGGGGGCCGGCGGGGCGTTGCGGGCCGGTCGTCTCGCTCACGGGGTGGTGTTCCCTTCGTCCGGGTCATCGATCAGGGTCGCGACCACGAGCTCGAGCAGCTCGGGCACGAGGTCGGGTCCGGCCACGACCGACGACGCGTCGTCGTGGCTGCGGAAGCGCATCGCGCAGTACGTGGCACCGGCCCGGGTGGCCCCCGCGACGATGCGCAGCTCCTGGCGGGCGGGGTGCTCGGCGGCGAAGCGGGCCGCTTCGTCGGGATCCTCGGGGATGTCGGCGTCGGCCTCGGGCGGCAGCACGAGCCGTTCGACCACGGCGGCGCAGCCGCCGACCTCTGCCGGCCAGGAGATCGTCTGGAGGGACTGCTCCAGCGCCACGGCGGGGTCGAGCTGGTCCTGCTCGACGGGCGTGAGCGAACCTGCCGCGGCAGCATCGTCGAGGCCCATCGCGGAGGCGAGAGCGGGCTCGGCCGCCACCAGCGCCGCGGTGTCGACCAGGGCGAACAACGAGGCAGGCTGGTCCCAGCCCTGCTCACTCGCGTGCTGCTCCAACTCCAAGACGACGGCAGCCAGCGCCGGGTCGACGTCGAGGTCGCCGACGCGCGGCGTCGCGGGGAACTGCTCGTCGCCCTGCTCTCGCCTGCCGCTCACGACGCGGCCCCCGCGGTGGTCCTCGAACCGTCGCCACAGCTCGGGAGGGTGGCATCGTGGTCGTCGGCCCAGGTCTGCACCGACTCCAGGGCGCTCTCGAACGTGGGCGCCTTGACCAGCCGCGGTGAGCCGTCGTCCACCTCGAGAGCCTCCTTGCAGTCGTCGGGCGGCACGAGGAACAGCTGGACGCCGTCGGCCTCGGCCCCCGCGATCTTCTGCTGGATGCCGCCGATGGGTCCGACCTTGCCGTTGACATCGATGGTGCCGGTGCCGGCCACATCGCCGCCGCCGGTGAGCGAACCGGGCGTGAGGGTGTCGTAGATGGCCAGCGCGAACATCAGCCCCGCGCTCGGCCCACCGATATTGGGGTCGATGTTGACCGCCACCTGGAACGGGTAGGTGAAACCGCGGCCGGGGGTGAAGCCGACGCGCGGCACGCCGTCGGAGTCCTTCGGCTTGACCGTCACGGTGCGCTTCTTGCCGTTGCGCAGGATCGTCAAGGTGATCGAGTCGCCGGCCGGGGTGGCGCGGATGCCCTTGACCAGCATCTGCGCGCCGGTGATCTTCTGCCCGTTCAGCTCCAGCAGCGTGTCACGCACCTTCAGCGCGCCGTCGGCGGGCGTGTCCGGGTCGACGTAGGCGACCTGGAGGGTCGGCTTCACCTGATAGCCCAGCGCCGTGAGCGCGTTCGCGATGGCGAGATCCTGGCTGGTCACCATGTCGACCGCGCCCTGCTGCTGGTCCTGCTCGGCCGAGACGTCCTTCGGGTGCACGAAGTCGTAGGGGTAGACGGCGTCGTGGGGGTCGAACCAGGCCCGCATGAGTCCGACCAGCGAGAGTCGGTCGCCCACCGGGGAGACGCTGACCGTGGTCATGCGCAGCTCGCCGTCGTCGCGGTAGGTCTTCGCGCCACGCACCGAGACCGTCTCGGAGCCGTTCACCTCACCGAGCACGTTGATCGTGGGCCCCGGCATGTAGGTGGCATAGGGCAGCGGCACGAACAGCGCAGCGGCGAAGAGCGCGAGCGTCAGCGGGAGCGCCACGAAGATGGCCACCAGGCGCTGCGTCATGCGCACACCTTCTCATCCCGCTCAACCCGAGCCGCCGCTGAGGTTGTGGCGCCCCTCACGCAGCGGGCACCCGTGCTCAGCTGGCGCGGCGCTGCTCGGAGCCCCCCGCGCCCGGTGCCCGCGAGCGACGGACGGCGATCCCGGTGCTGCGGTCGCGCGGCGGCGTCGGCGCGGCATAACGCAACGGGGTCTCCTTGTTCATGCCGGCGGCCATGCGGGCGAGCAGCACCTCCCGGTCGACCTCACGGCGCTCCCGCCCGGCCCAGCCCACCCAGCAGCACGCGAGCAGCGTCACGACCACCGACGGCACCAGCCACAGCAGGATCTCCACGCACTCACGGTAAGGAGCGAGCCGTACGTCCGCGGGTAGCCACGCCGCGACGGGTCGGGCCCTGATCAGGGGGTACCGACCCACTCCTCCTGGCCGTCGTCGAAGCGCTGGTGCTTCCAGATCGGCACCTCGGCCTTGAGGGTGTCGATGAGGTCGCGGGCGGCGTCGAACGCCTCACCGCGGTGCGACGCGGAGGCCGCCACCACCACGGCGATGTCACCGATCGTCAGCGTGCCCGTGCGGTGTACGGCCGCCAACGCGTGCACCTGCTGGCGCGACGCCACCTGGTCGCAGACCTCGCGCAGGCGCGCCAACGCGGTCGGGTGGGCGGAGTACTCCAGGCCGACGACACCCTTGCCGCCATCGTGGTCGCGCACCCGGCCCACGAACACCGTCTCGCCCCCGGCGCCCTCGTCGGCGACCGCGGCGATCGCCTCCTCGACGTCCAACGCGACGTCGCGGATGTCGACCAGTCGGACCACGGGCTCGGCCATGCGGGCACCCTAGAGGATGAGCTCCCCCGGTCGGGTGCGGAGCGCTCCGGAGGGCCGCTCGGGGGTTGGGCGCGGCTGCGTATCGTGGACCCATGAGCGACATCGAGCGCGGCAGCGGCGACAGCGACGGCGAGGAGCCCCGCGACGACCACGGGGCGGGGCAGAACCCGTTCAAGGGCACGCCGTTCGAGGCTCTCTTCGGCGGTGGCGCGGGAGGTAGCGGCGGCTTCGACTTCTCCCAGCTCGCGGGCGCGTTCGGCGGCCAGATGCCCGATCTGAACCAGCTCTTCGGCCAACTGCAGGCGATGATGAAGCCGCACGACGGCCCTCTCAACTGGGAGCTCGCGGTCGACACCGCGCGCAAGACGGTCGCGCAGAAGCCCGACCCGACGCCCACCCAGAAGCAGAAGGACGCAGTCGCCGATTCGCTGCGGCTGGCCGACCACTGGCTCGACGCCGTCACCGAGCTGCCTTCGGGCATCACCACCACCGCAGCGTGGAGTCGCGCGGAATGGGTCGTGCACACCGCCGACGTGTGGCGTGTGTTGGTCGAGCCCGTGGCTCAGCAGTCCGTCGACTCCCTCGGCAAGGCACTGCCCGACCAGGCACGCGCCATGTCGGGCCCGCTGCTCGGCATGATCGGTTCCGCGATCGGCGGCATGCTGGCCAGCCAGAGCGGCTCCGGCATCGGCGCACTGGCCCACGAGGTGCTCGGCGCCTCCGAGGTCGGGGTACCGCTCACCAAGCCGGGAGTGGCGGCACTCGTGCCCACCAACGTCGAGGCGTTCGCCGAGGGCCTCGACGTCTCCGACGACGACGTGCTGCTCTACCTGGCGTTGCGCGAGGCCGCCCATCAGCGGCTCTTCGCCGGCGTGCCGTGGCTGCGCGAGCACGTGCTCGGCGCCGTGCGCGACTACGCCGAGGGCATCGAGATCAACACCGAGGCGATCCAACAGCGCATCGAGGAGCAGATGCGTGGCATCGACCCCGCCGACCCCGCCTCGATGCAGCAACTGCTCGACGGCGGCATGTTCGACCTGCCCAAGTCTCCGCGCCAAGACGCCGCCCTCAAGCGGCTCGAGGTCGTGCTCGCGCTCGTCGAGGGCTGGGTCGACGAGGTGGTGGGCCAGGCCACCGACGGCAAGATGCCGGCCGCCCCGAAGCTCCGCGAGGCCATGCGACGACGTCGTGCCTCCGGCGGCCCGGCCGAGGAGACGTTCGCCTCACTCGTCGGTCTCGAGTTGCGCCCGCGCCGGTTGCGTGACGCCTCCACGCTGTGGGGCTCGCTGCGCACCCGGCAGGGTGTCGAGGGCCGTGACGGCGTCTGGCACCACCCCGACCTGCTGCCCACCGACGCCGACCTCGACGACCCGCTCGGGTTCCGCGCCGATGCGGGTGCGCCCGAACCGCTGACCGACGACGACTTCGACGCCGAGCTTGCGAAGCTGCTGGAGGGCGAGACCGACACGGACGACGGGACCGACGGCAGCTCCGGCGAGGACGACTCCTGAGCCTCCACGACGCCGCGCTCACCGCGCTCGCTGCCTGGCGTGCGCCGTCCGAGCGCCAGGAGCGGCTGCGCCAGCGCTATGTCACGCACCTCGAGGCCGAGCCGGGGGGCGTGTGGCGTGACTGCGTCCCCGACCACCTCACCGCCGGCGCACTGGTGCTCGACGCCACCGGCGAGCACGTGCTGCTCAACCTGCACAAGAAGGCCCGGCGCTGGTTCCACTTCGGCGGGCACTGCGAGCCGGCCGATGCGACCCTCCTCGACGTCGCCGCGCGAGAGGCCCGCGAGGAATCGGGAGTGCCCGGGCTTCAGCTCGACCCCGAACCGGCCCAGCTCGACGAGCACGTCGTGCCCTTCTGCTCTCCTGGGGTCGAGGTGCACCACCTCGACGTCCGCTTCGTGGCCTACGCGCCCGACACCGCTCAGCCCGCCGTCAGCGACGAGTCGCTCGACGTGCGCTGGTGGCCGGTCTCCCACCCGCCCGACCTCGAGGCCGAGATGTACGAACTCATCGCAATCGGACGCAGCCGCCTCGGCACCGGCAGCTGAGCGCGGCGCTGGTGGTTGAGCCGCCGGATGCCGACGGCGAAGGCGTGTCGAAATCGACGAGCGCCCCCGCCGGTGGTTGAGCCGCGAGGAGCGCCAGCCGGTGGATTGAGCCGCCGGATGCCGAAGGCGAAGGCGTGTCGAAATCGACGAGCGCCCCCGCCGGTGGTTGAGCCGCGAGGAGCGCCAGCGACGAGCGCGTCGAAACCCAGCAACTGTGAGGGCAACGCCGACTTTCGTCTCACCGGGTTTCGACACGGTCTCGCCTAGCGGCTCGACCGGCTCAACCACCGTGATGGCCCCGGTGGTTGAGCCGTGAGGAGCGCCAGCGACGAGCGCGTCGAAACCCAGCAACTGTGAGGGCAACGCCGACTTTCGTCTCACCGGGTTTCGACACGGTCTCGCCTAGCGGCTCGACCGGCTCAACCACCGGCGGGGACGGCTCGACCGGCTCAACCACCGGCGGGGACGGCTCAACCGCCGGTGGGCGGCTCGTCGAGCTTCGATGCCGCCGACCACCCCAGCAGGTAGCCCTTGGCCTTCTCCGCCTCGGGGTAGCGCTCGAGCCACGCCCAGAACTCCGCGGAGTGGTGCGGCTCGATCAGGTGCACCAACTCGTGCACGATCACGTAGTCCACGACCCAGGCGGGCATGCCCTGGAGCCGTGAGGAGAGCCGGATCGTGCGGTCGCCGGGAGTGCACGAGCCCCAACGCGAGCGTTGGTTGCGCACCCAGCGCACCGACTCCGGCGCCGCTATGCCGCCCAGGTAGGTGTCGGAGAGGCGCAGCGCCCGGGCCAGCAGGTCGTCGTCACTCGGACGCCGCCTGGCCTCGGCGCGCTCGACCTTGGCGACCATCGTGGCGACCCACTCGGCCTCCTCGGCTCGGCTGAGGGCCGCGGGCACCAGCACCACGATCCGGTCGCCGTCGCGGTAGGCGGAGACCGTGCGCCGGCGTCGCTTCGAGCGGCGCACCTCGACGCGCTGCTCGGGTGCGCCGTCCGTGGTGGAGGTCACACCGTGGACGGCCATGACCGCAGGCTACCCAATCAGACCCCAGCACCGGCCCACTCCAGCAGACGCTTCCTCGACCACGTGGTGACGATCCGGTTCGGGTCGATCCCGGCGGCCGCGGCCCGTTCGGCACCGTAGGCGAGGAAGTCGAGCTGGCCCGGAGCGTGGGCGTCGGTGTCGATGGCGAAGAGGCAGCCCAGATCCCGGGCCAGCTCCAGCAGCCGGGTCGGGGGGTCGCGACGTTCGGGTCGCGCATTGATCTCGACGGCCGTGTCGGTCTCGGCGCAGGCCCTGAACACCGCCCGTGCGTCGAAGCGGGACTCCGGCCTGGTGCCGCGCCCTCCGGTGACCAGGCGACCGGTGCAGTGGCCGAGCACGTTGACACGGGGGTTGCGCACGGCCGCCAGCATGCGCCGGGTCATCGGCTCGGGGTCCATCTTCAGCTTCGAGTGCACGCTCGCGACCCGCACGTCGAGCCGGTCGAGCATGGCGTCGGTCTGGTCGAGCGACCCGTCGTCGAGGATGTCGACC
This sequence comes from Nocardioides acrostichi, assembly GCF_015319165.1. Taxonomy (GTDB): domain Bacteria; phylum Actinomycetota; class Actinomycetes; order Propionibacteriales; family Nocardioidaceae; genus Nocardioides; species Nocardioides acrostichi. The sequence goes on along the minus strand of NZ_JADIVZ010000001.1, from coordinate 691,471 downwards.
TCGATGCCCTTGAGCAGCGCGAAGCCGCCCTCCCCCGCCGCCGCGGTGAGGTGATCGTTCACCGCGTCGATCACGTCGAGCTGACGCGCCAGCCGCTCGGCGGACAGTCCGCGGGCGACCTTCAACCGGGGCGAGTGGTCGGTGAGCACCTGGTACTCCCGGCCCAGTTCGATGGCGGTGAAGGCCATCTCCTCGATGGGCGAGCCGCCGTCGGACCAGTCCGAGTGCGAGTGCAGGTCGCCGCGCAGCAGGGGCAACAACTCCTCACCACCCGCGACGAGCGGTCCGCCGTGCTCGGCCTCGAGCGCGGCCAGCCGATCGGGCACCTCCCCCGCGAGCGCCTGCTCCACGACCGCGGCCGAGCTGGCCCCCACACCGGGCACGGAGCGCAGGGTTCCGTCGGTGACGTGGCGCGCGATCTCGTCGTCCGAGAGCGGCAGCAGGGCCGCGGCCGCGCCTCGAAACGCCTTGACCTTGTAGGTGTCCTCGCGACCGCGCTCGAGCAGGAAGGCGATGCGTCGCAGGGCAGCCACCGGGCTCCACGGGGTCACGATCTCTCCTCCACAGCCGGTGGACGACGACTGCCCAGGTCAGCGCCGACCCCCGGGCTCGGCAAAGGTTCGGCGTCCACACCGTCCTCCCCCGCTCGCACACGGCTCTCCACCGGAACCGAGCGGTTCTCCACAGTCATCCACAGGGTTCTGCACAGCGGGGGACGACACGTCGTTGACCGGCCTCGTCGAGACCTCCTAGTCTGGGAGTCAGACGGGCCCCGGTGCCGTCGCGCAGGTCCGCAAGGGGAAGGCAGGCCTGTTCGTCGCCCGGGGCCCTTCTTCATGCCGTGCACCCCACTCAGCGTCCGGAGAAGCGCGGCGCCCGCTTCTCCCGAGAGGCCGCGATGCCCTCCTGGAGATCCTCGGTCGCCAGCGTCACCGGCTGCGCCAGCGCCTCCCACTGCACCGCCGCCTCGATGTCACCGTGGCCGGAGCCGCGCAGCGCGAGGGTGGTGAGCTTTTGCGCGATCGGCGCGGACGCCGCCATCTGCGTGGCCGCCGCCACCACGTCGTCGGCGAACGACTCGGGCGACAGCACGCGCGAGACCAGCCCCAGCCGCAACGCCTCGTCGTCGCTGACGATGCGACCGGTCAGCAGCAGGTCACGCGCCGCTGCCTGCCCGACGACGTCGGGCAGCAGGTAGGTGGCCGCCATGCCGGGGTGCATCCCGAGTTTCGTGAACGGCGCTCCGAGCTTCGCGCCGGCGGCTGCGTAGCGCACGTCGCAGGCCAGGGCCAGGCAGAGCCCGGCACCGATCGCGGCACCGTTGACGGCGGCGATCGTCGGCACCTCGAGGCGGCGGATCGAGAGCCAGGATCGGTAGAACGCGGTCATCCGTGTGCGCAGCGCGTCGACGCTCGCGTCGGGCTCACTGGCGATCCAGCTCGTGTCACCACCGGAGCAGAAGGCAGGCCCTTCACCGGTCACGACCACGACACGCACGCTCGGGTCGCCGGCGATCTCGTCGACGGCGCGGGTCCAGGACGCGGTCATCGGAGCCGACATCGCGTTGCGCTGTCCGGGGTTGTCCAGCACCAGGCGCACGACGCCCTCGGCGGGACGCTCGACCCTCAGGTGCTCGACAGCGGACGCGGGCTCGACGCTCTGCTCGCTCATGGTCGCAACGTACCGCCGCCTCGCAGAGGCCACCACCGACGCGCAGAGCGCCGGCTGCTTCACGCGCGGCGGTCACACCGTGTCGTAGGGTCGAAGCGGCTGCGTGGCACACGCCCGTGCCCCGGCGGGCTTCCCTGCTGTCCCCGTCGCGACGATTCGTTCGACAAGAAGGCAAGGAGGCCGTCATGGCAGAGACCTGGAGCGGCGAGTTCTACTGCGTGAAGTGCAAGGAGAAGCGCGAGGCATCGGGCGAGGTCAAGGTGAACGACAAGGGCACCCGCATGGCCAAGGCGCAGTGCCCGGTGTGCAGCACCAACCTGAACCGGATCCTCGGCAAGGCCTGATCCACCCACGAGCGCCACGCAGCGCGGCGAGTCCTCGCCGCCGCGTGGCGCTCGTGCCCGGTGCGCTGACGAGAGCCAGTTGCGTGGGCTGCCTGTGGATAGCCGCCGCGGCTCAGCACCGGGAGCGGGTACACCAGAGGCGTGTCGCTCCATGCCTCCGAGACCTCCCAGACATCCGAGAACCCACAGCGAGACCGGTTGCCCGGTCATCCCACCCTCGTTCCCGGCACCGAGGTGATGCGTCGCGATGGCGACCACCTCCAGGTGGGGTTCGAGCAGTCTCGACGACTGACGCTGATCGATTCCGACGAGATCCGCTGGCTTCTCGCCCGACTGGAAGCACCCGAGGGCTCGCCCCTCGGTCTCGAGGATCTCTCGCACGTGCAGGCCCGGGCCCTGGTGCGGCTGCACGAGCGGGGCCTGCTGGCCGACTCCCGCCTGTTGGCCGCCACCAGCACCGCGGCCGCCTCACGCCCGGGTGCGCCTCTCACCGTGGGTTCGGTCTTCGCCCGGGAGCCGGCGAGTGCGGTCCCCCGGATGCTCTCCCGGTTCCGGGGCGAGGTGTGGGTCACGGGAGCGGAGGCCGCATGCTCCGGAGCCGGCCTGGCGTCGGTGGTCCACCTGCTCGACGAGGCGCTGGTCGGTGTCGTGCGACTGGTCGCCCTCGACGCCGTGGCGAGTGCCCCCTCGAAGGCTTCCCCGCCCGACCTGGTCGTCTGGGCCGGTGACCGGGAACCACGCCGCGAGGTCTTCGACGAGCTCCTCCGGCACGACGTCCCCCACCTCGTGGTCCGCGACGAGGTCGACCGTGCCGTCGTCGGCCCGTTCTGCCTGCCGGGCGTCACCGCCTGTCTGCGATGCCTCGATGCCCAGCGCACCGCCATCGACCCCGCGCACCCCCTGGTGCTCGAGCAGCACGCACGCGGCACTGCGCGGCGCCCGGCCGATCCGGTGCTCCGTCACCTGGCCCAGGCCTGGGCGGTACGCGACGTGATCGCCTGGCTGGACGGCGAGACACCGACCACCTGGTCGGCGACCGTCACCTTGTCGGCCACGGGCGCGCCGGTCGTCGTGTCGGCGCCGCTGAACCCGGAGTGCGGGTGTTCGTGGTGAGCGGGCCTCGTGCCGAGGCTCACCAGTACTCGGAGTCGAGCTTGCCCTCCATCGAACGCACGTGGGTGCGCGAGCATTCGGTGCAGAACATCTGTTGGCGGCCGTGCTCGACGGCGGTCGACCAGGTGAGCAGTCGTCCGGGATCCTCCTCGGTGCGTCCGCAGAAGTCGCAGCTGGCCATGGCGGCATCGTAGGCCGCGCACGCGAACGGAGCCGGGACACGGCTCCGACGAGCGTCGGATCGTGCCCCGGCTCCGGGGAGGCTCACCTGCGGTTCGGATCAGACGATCCGCGCCAGGGCGAGCCGGGCCTGCGAAGCGGCAGCCTCCGCCTTGCGGCTGAGTCGCCGAGCGCGAGCCAACTGATGGCCGCGCCGCAGTGCTTGCGCCTCTCCCAGGCGCGCGGCCATTTGCGCACGCGCCAGGTCTTCGTTGAGTAGTGACATCTGCTTGCTCCGGTTCGCTACGAGGTGGTGTGTGGTGTGGGTTCGCTCGGCCACGGTGGTCACGTCAGTGGCTCACAAGGCCCGAGCGAGGGCGAGGCGGGCGCGCTGGGCGGTCCGCTCGGCCTTGCGGTGGAAGCGCTGGGCGCGAACGAGCTCGTGGTCTCGCCTGCGCTGGGCGGCATCGGTCAGTCGCGCGTCGAGGTGCGCGCGAGCGTGGGTCTCGGTGTTCGGGGTCATGGAGGTCGTCTCTCTCGGTGGTGGTGTCGGTGGTGATGGGGCGAAGTGCTGCCGGACCAGGACCGGTCGCTGCTCGTCGACCGGACGTGGAGGCGGTGCCGGGGTCAGGCCGCCTCGGGGCGCGGGTGCTTCCGCGGGCGGCCCCGCGGCCGCTTACGCGGGATCACGACGCCTTGGAGAAACAGCTCGCCGCCCCACACGCCCCACGGCTCGCGCCGCTCGAGGGCGCCGGTGAGGCAGAGGCTGCGCACGGGGCAGTCGAGGCAGAGGGCCTTCGCCGCCTCGACGTCGGCCGGCGACTCGGCGAACCACAGCTCGGGGTTGTTGACCCGGCAGGGCATCGACGTGTCGTCGGCGCGTTCCATCTCGTCGTGAAGCTGCCCGAGGGTCGGCTCGGTCTCCTGGCGGTCGAGAACGCTGGTTGTCATCGGTATGTCACCTCCTCGGTTCGGCTCGGTCTTCTCGTGGTGGACCTGGGTGGGTGTCGGTCTGGTCACGTGAGTCCTGTGTCTCGGTCGTGCTCGGTGGTCTGCTGTGCGAAAGGCCCTTGAGAAACACGAAGGCCGCGGATCCCTGGTTCGGGATTCCGCGGCCTGGAGGCTGCCGATGACTGTCGTGTCAACAGATCGGTGGTCTCCAGGCCCGGTCACCCGGGAAGTGCGCGACGGCGGTGCCGCCCTTGACGGACTCGATGCCGCCCTGGCGATCGCGCACATCGGCGCCCGTGGTCCGGGCGCTGACCGGGGAGGTCAGCGGGAGGTAAGCGCAGATGGGCATGACGACGCCGCGGTCGGCAGCGAGCAGCTGCGGGGCCGTGGTGGTCTCGTTCGTGATGCTGTTCATCGGTGCTCACCTCCTTCGGGTGGTCGGGCGCCGGACCGTGCCAGGGTCCGTGGTGCGCGAGTATTTGCTTGGCTCAAGCAAAGTACTCGGGTCGATCGCAGGCAGCAAATTCTTTTCCGGAGTTTCTCTATTCTTTTTCTCCCGACCCGCATCCGCCCACCACGGCGAGCACCTCGTCGCCGTACTTCTCGAGTTTGGAGCGGCCCACTCCGCTGATCGCCAATAGGGCCTGGTCGGTGGTCGGGGCGACCTCGGCGACCAACTGCAAGGTGGCGTCGGTGAACACGACGAAGGCGGGCACGCTGTCGGCGTCCGCGCGCTGTTTGCGCCACGCGCGCAGGCGCTCGAAGAGTGCCTCGTCGTAGGAAGCCGGACAGTCCGCGCAGCGGGCCTGCTTCTTCTCCCGAGCCGTGCCCAGCGGACGGCCGCACTCGCGGCAGGTCAGTGCCTTGTGCTGACGGTTGCGCCGGCCGCCACCCAACTCTGGGCGGGCATCGGCGGGCAACAGGGAGTCCAAGAACCGGGACGGCTTGCGCGAGGCACGCCCGCCCGGGTTGCGGGCCAGCGCCCACGAGAGGTGCAGATCGCGGCGCGCCCGGGTGACGCCGACGTAGAGCAACCGACGCTCCTCCTCGATCGCCTGCGCGGTCGTGGCGTAGGTGATCGGGAGGGTGCCGTCGTGCAGGCCACAGCAGAAGACGGCGTCCCACTCGAGCCCCTTCGCCGCGTGAAAGGTGGCCAGCGTGACCCCTTCGGCGACCGGTGCGTGCTGCTCGGCGGCTCGGCGGTCGAGCTCGGCGACGAAGCCGGAGCGCGGATCCTCGAGTTGGGCGCCCTCGCCGGAGAGGTACTCCTCGGCCTGATCGACCAGAGCTTGCCAGGACTCCCACCGGTCGCGCGTCTGGCCGCGGGTCTCGGGCGGACGCGAGGTCCAGCCCATGCCGGCCAGGGTCGAGCGCACGATCTCCATGAGATCCTCACCCTCACCGCCGCGCACGGCGCCGCGGATGCGGGTGACCGCCTCGCGCACCTCGGGCCGATCGAAGAAGCGTGCCGCGCCGCGGATGACGTAGGGCAGGCCGCGGGCGGCGAGTGCCTCCTCGAACGCCTCGGACTGAGCGTTGATCCGGAACAGCACCGCGACCTCGGAGAGCGCATGCCCTTGGTCGCGCAGAGCCAGGATGCGGGCGGCGGTGGCCTCGGCCTCCTCGACCTCGTCGGGGTGGGAGGAGAACCGCACTGCCGGGCCGCTCTCCCGCACCGCCCGTAGCGACACCCCAGCGCTCGGGGTGCCCTCGAGCAGTCCGTTGGCCGTGGTGACCACCTGCGGTGTCGAGCGGTAGTTGCGCACGAGCTCGACCGAGGTGGTGCCGGAGTACTTGCGGGCGAAGTCACGCAGGTAGGAGGCGTCGGCGCCAGCGAAGGAGTAGATGGTCTGAGCGGGATCCCCCACCACGCAGATCTCGTCGCGGCCACCCAGCCAGAGCTCCAACAGGGCGGACTGCAGTGGCGAGACGTCTTGGAACTCGTCGACCACGAACCACTTGTACTGTCGGCGGACGGCGGCCGCCACACGCTCCTCCTCGGCCAGGAGGCCGGCCGTCAGGAGCAGCACGTCCTCCATGTCCATGCGCGACTCGTCGCGCTTGAGGTTCTCGTAGGAGTCGAAGAGGCGCGCCACGTGTTCGTCGTCGAGGCCGTTGACGCTGCCGGAACGATGACGACGCGCCGCCACACGCGCGTACTCCTCGGGAGCGACGTTGGAGACCTTGGCCCACTCGACCTCGGCCGCGAGGTCGCGCAGTTGCGCCTGGTCGAGCCGGGTGCGCTGCGCGCGAGCGGCGCCCGCCAACAGCGGGATCTTGGACTCGGTGAGGCGCGGCAGCTCCGTACCGTGCACGGACGGCCAGAAGTAGCGCAGCTGGCGCAGGGCTGCGGAGTGGAAGGTGCGCGCCTGCACGCCGCCGGCACCGAGACCGCGCAGCCGCTGACGCATCTCCCCCGCGGCTCGCGTCGTGAAGGTCACGGCCAGCACCTCGGTAGGTGCATAGGTGCCCGTGGCGACTCCGTGCGCGATGCGGTGCGTGATGGCGCGCGTCTTGCCCGTGCCGGCACCGGCCAGCACCCGCACCGGGCCCCGAAGCGCCTCGGCCACCTGCCGCTGCTCGGGATCGAGGGCGTCGAGCAGAGCGCGGGCGTCGGGCGGGGCGGTCGGGCCGGCAGCAGGGGTCGTCATCGTCGGACCAGACTAGGGCGACCCACCGACAGCGGCCGGGTCGGCTCGGGGAACATCCAGGCCCGGGTCGTCGTTGCGCCGGACGGACCAACACCCGACTCAGCGAAGGACGACGTGCGGATGAGCTTCACGATGTACTCCACCCCCTGGTGCGGCTACTGTCACCGCCTCAAGGGACAGCTCGAGCGTGAGGGCATCGCCTTCGAGGTCGTCGACATCGAGCAGCAGCCCGAGGCCGCCCAGATCGTCGAGAAGGTCAACCACGGCAACCAGACCGTGCCCACCCTCGTCTACTCCGACGGCTCGGCCCAGACCAACCCCTCCATCGCCCAGGTCAAGGAGAAGCTCGCCGCCCTGGCGTGAGACCTGTCCACAGGTCTGCTGTGGACAAGTCGGATGCCGATTGGTCCCAAACGTGGGCTTCAACGGCCCTGGGAGTGCAGTTCTCGACCAAACGTGGGCTACGGGCTGGAGCCGTCACCACTGACCGGGCAGCGGACCGCCGTACCAGTGCTCGATCAGGGAGCGGCTGATCGAGACGCCTCCGGGCAGCACGAGGGACCCGGCCTCGGCCTCGGCGCGCATCTGCTCGCGGGTGAACCAGCGGGCGTCCGCGATCTCGTGCTCGTCGACCTCGATCGTCTCGGTCTCGGCGCGTGCGTGGAAGCCGAGCATCAGGCTGGCCGGCATCGGCCAGGGCTGGTTGCCGAAGTAGCGGACCTCACCCACCACGACGCCGGTCTCCTCGGCGACCTCGCGGCGCACGGCGTCCTCGAGCGACTCCCCAGGCTCGCAGAAGCCCGCCAGTGAGGAGTACCGGTGCTCGGGCCAGGCAGCATTGCGCCCCAGCAGGCAGGTCTCGTCGGGCGCGCCGGGCTCGCCGCGGGTGACGACCATGATCACGGCCGGGTCGGTGCGGGGGAACTGGGAGCGGCCGCACCGAGAGCATCTGAGCTCGTGTCCCGCCTTCTGCGGCTCCAACCCGCCTCCGCAGCGGGGGCAGAACTTCGTGGCGAACAGCCACTCCGCCATGCCGAGGGCGTGGAAGGCCAGCGGTGCCTCGCGCACCGCGACGTCGTCGTCGAGTGCAGGGAGCAGTCCCCGCAGCGGGAGCCAGCCGTCCTCGACGCGGGCCGATCGGCCCTCGGTGACGACGGCGAACCAGGCCGCGCCGTCCTGCTCCCCCAGCAGCAGCCGCAGTCCGTCGGGGGCATCGGCCGGCGAGGTCCACACCAACCGGCCATCGAGCGGTCGCGCCCGGCTGCCGCGCACCTCCAGAACCCGGGACGCCGGGTCGGCCCACCGAGCTCTCAGCCAGTCGTCGTCGCCACGCCGCAGTCCGAGGCGGTCGTGCGGATCGGCGGCCAGCTGTTCGTGGGCGTAGGTCACGGCTCCGACGGTAGCGCCAGCAGTTGCTCGAGCCCCGCCCGGTCGGGCAATCCCTCGGGCCGCACGAGATCGCCGGTGCGCACGTAGTAGAACGCGGCGCGGACCCGCTCGACCGGAACTCCGACGAGTTCGGCCCAGGCGGTGCGATAGAGCGCCAGCTGAAGCGGGTCGGCGTCAAAGGTGCGGTTGGTCTTCCAGTCCACGACGAGGAAGCCGCCGTCGGGCTCGGCGTAGACGGCGTCGATGCGCCCGCGCACGACCTGCCCGCCCAGCACCAGCGAGAACGCGGCCTCGACGCGGTGAGGCACGCGGCTCGCGAACGGCCCGGACTCGAAGGTCGAGATGAGCTCTCGGAGATCCTGCTCGTCGTCGATGCCGGCATCGCCACGGCCGGGCAGGTCGTCGGGGTCGAAGAGATCCTGCTGCCCGAACCGGGCCTCGACCCAGGCGTGGAAGCGGGTACCGAACCGAGCGGCGGACGACGGCGCGCGCGGCATGGGTCTGGCCAGCTCGGCCGCGAAGCCCTCGGGGTCGTCACGCAGCCGGGCCATCGAGGTCGCCGAGAGGGTGCCGGGCAGTTCGACCACCCGCTCCTCGTCGCGGTCGGCCCGCGCCTCGGCCAACAGCCGGTCGAGCTCGGCGTCCCACTCGGCGACCCGCGCGGCCTCGATCATGTCGAGCCCTTCGTCGAGCGCACCCGGTTGCGCGGCACGCACCATCGCGGCCGCGGAGAGCCGTCGTTCACGCTCAGCCCCCACGCCGCTCCGCGGCCACGGACGCGACGGGTCGACCGCGTCGTAGGGGTTGGCATCGCCCCTGGCCGGACGCTCCAGCCACGGGTCGGCAGACTCGCCCCACGCGCCCAGTTGCTCGACGACGGTGCGCTGGTAGGCCGACGGGCCGAACGGAGTGGCGCGCTCGGTCCAACAGAACGAGGTGACCGAGAGCCGGTGCGCGGCCCGCGTGACCGCGACATAGCCCAGACGCAGCTCCTCCTCGGCGTCGTGGGCGCGGGTCTCGGCGCGGTAGGCGTCGAGCGCCGCCTTGTCGTACCCGGCGAGCTGGGGCTGGTCGGCCCGGTCGCCCCGCAGTGGCGCGGGCAGCACGGCCGGCGAGGAGGTCCACAACGTACGGGAGCGGTTGGAGGGAAACCTCGTCTCGCACACCCCGACCAAGAACACCGAGGACCACTCCAGACCCTTGGAGCGGTGCACCGTGAGCAGCTTCACCGAGTCGGCCTCGGTAGGCGTGGCCACGTCGAGTCCGTTGCCCTGATCATCCTCGGCCGTCAGGTAGGCCAGCAGGGCCGCCAGCGACACGTCGCCGTCGACGGCCTGGAAGTCGGCCACGGCCTTGACGAAGAGATCGAGGTTGTCGCGCCGAGCCTCCGCCGCCGGGCTGACCGCCGAGGCCAGCTCGACGTCGATACCGGTGGTGTCGATGATGCGACGGACGATGTCGAGCAACGGCTCGCCCACCACGCCACGGAGCATGCGCAGCTCCCCGGCCAGCAGGCCGAACCGGACCCGCGCCTCCTCGGAGTAGGGCAACTCACCGGGGTCGGCGAGCGCGTCGTCCAGCGAGGGCACCTCGGCGGGGTCGACGCCGTCGGCGATGCCGACGAGCTGGTCGAGCACCGAGGCGGAATCGACCCGACCCTGGACGCCGGCGATCTGCTGGGCACGTCGCGCCAACAGCCGCAGGTCGCGCACGCCCACGGCCCAGCGCGGCCCGGTGAGCAGGGTCAGGAGTGCGTCGTTCGCGGTGAGGTCGTGCAGCAAGGTGAGCACGGCGACGACCTCGGCCACCTCGGGCAGCCGGAGCAGCCCGGAGAGACCCACGATCTCGACGGGGATGCCGGCATCGGTGAGCGCGTCGAAGACGTCTTCGGCATGGGCGTTGTCGCGCGTCAGCACCCCGATGCCCGACCAAGGCGTGCCGGAGCGGTAGGTGGCCTGCACCTCGTCGGCGAGCCAGGCCAGCTCGTCGGCTTGGCGCTCGTACACGCCCGCGGTCACCTGACCGGGCTCCGCGCCGGGTGCGGCGTCGAGAGGCCGCACCTGTGGGTACTTCGCGAGCAGCGGCTCGGCGAGGCGGTTGGCCAGCGTGAGGATGCGGTGGTCGGAACGCCGGTTGACCGTGAGCGGGTAGGTCGCCACCTGCTCCCCGGGTGCCGCCGGGAAGGTGTCGGCGACGCCGAGGATGTTCGACACCGAGGCGCCGCGCCAACCGTAGATCGCCTGGTTGGGGTCACCCACCGCCGTGACGGCGTGACCGCGACCACCGGCCACGTCGGATCCGGAGAACAGCCGGCCCAGCATCAGGGCCTGCGCCACCGACGTGTCCTGGTACTCGTCGAGGAGCACCACCCGGTACTTCGCGCGCTCGGCGGCGCCGACCTCGATTCGTTCGGCGGCCAGCCGCGCCCCCAGCTCGATCTGGTCGGAGAAGTCCATGAGCCCGAGGTCGGCCTTGAGCCGCCGGTACCCCAAGACCAGGCCGAGCAGCTCGCCTCGCCGATCGATCGCGTGGAGCGCCTTCTCGATCGCCTCGCAGTAGGTCTTGCGCGCCTTGCCGGCGCGCTCGGCCTCCAGCGCGGCCGCGAACCCGCGCCGCGCCTCCGCGTCCACGCGCCGGACGTCGTCGGCGGCGGCGAGATGCTCGCTCATCGCGCCGTCGAGAGCCAGCAGGTTCTGGATGACGGTCGGCGGATGGTCGGAGAGCGCTTGGACCGCGCCGGTCCACGCGTCGACCACACGGGCACCCAACTGGTACCGAGCGGCGTCCGTGACGACCCGGGTGTCGGGCTCGTGCCCGATGAGCAGCCCGTGCTCGGAGAGCAGGTCGGAGGCGTAGGCGTTGTACGTCAGCACCGTGGGCTCCAGCGCCTCCTCGTGCTCCTCGCCGTCGGCGGGCAGGTCGGCGGAGTCCGAGAGGGCGCCGGCCTCGCTCAGGGCATCGCGGATGCGATGGCGCAGCTCGCTGGCCGCCTTCGTGGTGAACGTCAGACCCAGCACCTGCTCGGGCCGCACCTGCCCGGTCAGCACCAGGTACACCACCCGTGCGGCCATCAGAGTCGTCTTGCCCGAGCCGGCACCGGCGATGACGACGCCGGGCGCCAACGGTGCCGAGATCGCCGCCCACTGCTGCTCGCTGGGTGCGTAGTCGGTTCCCATCGCCCGCTGGAGGTCGGCCGGGGAGTCGATGCGAGTCACTGGTCGACCACCGATCCGGCCGACTTGATGGGACACACGGGCACGAAGGGGCAGTCGCGGCAGTGCTGCCCGGCCAGGGCGGGGAAGCTCTCCTGGCGCAGCATCACCGCGGCCCGCTGGAGGCGGGTGTGCAGTTCGATGCGCGCGAGCCCGTCGTCGGGCTGGACGTCTTGGTGCTGGACCACGGGGTACTCCCCGGCGTCCTCGAGACCGAGTTGCACGAGCTCGGCGCCGCCGGCCTCGGCCGGTACGACCGCGTCGCCGAGGTCGGCCACCAGCGGCTCCACGGCGCCGCGATCGACCGCGAGCTGGTAGAGGCCGAGCTGGAGGTGCTGCTGCACGGCCTTGCCGCTCGGCGCGCTGCGCCCGGTCTTGAGGTCGACGACGATCACCCGGCCGTCGCGGTCGAGCTCGAGGCGATCGGCGTAGCCGATCAGCCGCACACGCTCGCCGTCGGGTAGCCCGACAACGGTGTCGAACCGAGACTCCGTGCCGATGAGGCTGCGCTTGTTGTCGTGGTGCCACACCAAGAACCTCGCCAGGGCCGCCTCGATGCGCGTGTGCTCACGCGCCCTCGACCACGGCGTGCGGAACTCCAGCCGACCCCAGACCGCGTCGACCTGCTCCATCAGCAGCGCGACATCGTCGGGGCCGGCGGGGAGGTCGCCGCTCGAGACCCGCTCGGCCAGGGCATGCACGAGCTGGCCGAGGTTGGCGGATTGGTGCGACCGCACGATGCCGCCCGCCTCCGACCCGAGGAACCACCGGGTCGGACAGACGCCGAGCGCCTCGAGAGCGCTCGCCGAGACCGGTACCGGCTGCGCGGGATCGCGCACCGGTTCGGCCGACAGCGACGCCCCGCGGGTGCCCCACCAGCTCGCGGGGTCGGCCTGCGGTACCAGCTGACGGCTGGCACCGGCCTGGCCCACGTGCTCACCCGCCAGCCGGGCCAGTCGACGCGCCGCGGCCTCGCGCAAGGCCGGGGCGACCGCGGGATCGGCGACCGTGCGCCGCAGTTCGGCCACGAGCCCCGACATGGAGAGCGGACGCTTCGGGCGTCCGATGTGGTGCGCGACCGCGACGCCGAGCTCGGAGAGGAAGCGCGAGGGCTGCTCGCCCTCGTCGTCGGCCGCCGCCACGGCGGTGACGAACAACTGCTCGCGGGCGCGGGTGCAGGCCACGTAGAACAGCCGCCTCTCCTCGGCGAGCAGCTCGCGCGCCGAGACCGGCGGCACCAGACCGTCGGTGCCGATCCGGTCGGCACCCAGCAAGGTGGCACGCCGCCGAAGGTCGGGCCACGCCTCCTGCTGAACGTGGGCGACCACGACCAGGCGCCACTCCAGCCCCTTCGACCGATGCGCCGTGAGCAGCCGAACGGCGGATCCTCGGGCGCCGCGCTCGGCCAAGGTGTCGGCCGGGATCTGCTGCGCCGCCAGCGACTCCAGGAACGGGCGCGCCCCCAGGTGATCGGCGTTCTCCTGGGCCCGAGCGGCGACCTCGAACAGCGCGCAGACAGCGTCGAGGTCGCGGTGTGCCCGCCGCGCGGCTCCCCCGCCCTGGTCGATGCCGCGGCGCAACCGGGCCGGCCAGCCGGTACCGGACCACAGTGACCACAGCACCTGCTCGGCGCTGGCCCCATGCTCCAACGCCCGGCGGGCCTCGTGCAGCAGCGCGGCGAGGTCGGCGGCGCGCACCACCTCGGGCGCATCGGCGTCGTCGACCTCGGCCCGGAGCTCCCGCAGCACCTCGACGTCGGTGACTGCGGCCCGCACGAGATCCCGCGAGGTGCGCGGCGTGCGGGCCTCGACGTGAGCCCGCTCCTTCTCCCGGGTGCGCAGCCGTCGCGCCAGACGCCGGACGTCGCCGGCATCGAGCCCACCGAGCGGACCCGTCAGCAGCGCCTCGGCCCGGGCACCGCCCACGTGGTCGACGTGCTCGGGATCGTCGTTGTCGAGGTTGACCACCGCTCGCAGCGCCTCGAGCAGCGGCAACACGGCCGGGTCGCGTACCAGCGGCACCTCATCGCTCGCCACCTCGACGGGCACGCCCGCGGCTCCCAGCGCGCGCCGCAGCGGCGGGATGCTGGCTCGCCCCGAGCGCACCAGTACCGCCATCTCGTGCCACGCGACGCCGCGCTCGAGGTGGGCGCGGCGCAGCAGGTCGGCCAGGTGCTCGGCCTCGGCACGCTCGGTGTCGAAGGTGAGCACCTCGACGCGCCCCTCGCCGTGGGCTCCGCCGGCGGCCACCGGCGCGAGGAAGGCGGCGCGGGCCGAGGCGTCGATGCTGCCGGGCAGGCCGATGCGCCCGGCCACCCGCTGCGAGGCGACGAGCAGCCGCGGGCCGAAGCGCCGGGTCGTGCGCAACGCCACGACCGGAGCCGGCGCGCCGTCGCTGCGCGGGAAGACCGTGGGGAACTCGAGGATGCCCCGCACCTCGGCCCCGCGGAAGGCGTAGATCGACTGGTGTGGATCGCCCACGGCGACGAGGTCGCGGCCGTCGCCGGCCAGGGCCGCCAGCAGAGCGACCTGACCCGGATCGGTGTCTTGGTACTCGTCGACGAACACGTGCGTGAGTCGCGCGCGCAGCTCGTCGCGGTGGGTCTGCGCCTCGATGACGGCCCGCCGGATCAGGTCGGGGTAGTCGGTGGCGCCCTGGGAGTCGAGATTGGTCAGGTAGGAGTCCAGGAAGAGCCCGGCGGCGACCAGTTCCGGCGCCCCGTGCTCGCGCCCGAGGTCAGCCAGCTCTGGCCCGTCGAGCCCCTTCTCGCGCGCCCTCGAGAGCACCGCCGCGACCTCACGGGCGAAACCCCGGGTGCCGAGGGCACGGCCTAGAGCCTCCGGCCAACGCACCGACTCGGGTGCGTCGGTGAGCAGCTCGCGGAGCACCACGTCGGCCTCCGGAGCGCTGAGCAGGCGCAGGGGTGCCGCGTAGAGCTCCGCGGGCGCGAACTCGCGGATCAGGCCGTAGGCGAAGGAGTGGAAGGTGCTGCTCAGGGTGGTGCCCAGAGTTCGACCCAGCCGTGCGGTCACCCGGTCGCGTAGCTGTTCGGCGGCCTTGCGCGAGAACGTCAGGGCCAACACCTGCTCGGGCCCAACGCCCGCCTCGATGCGGGCCACGATCGCCTCGACCAGGGTGGTGGTCTTGCCGGTGCCGGGCCCCGCCAGCACGAGCAGCGGCCCGCCGGAGTGGTCGACCACCGCCCGCTGGTCGTCGTCGAGCACCGGCGTCTCGCCGGCGGCCACGGGGCGCCGCAGACGGTAGTGGGTGGGCATGTGCCCATCTCATCACCAGGCACCGACAGCGGTCGGCCCGGCGGGCAGGTTCAGGGAGCGGCCAGCTCGAAGTCCTCGAAGTCGAAGCCGGGTGCCACGACACAGCTCACGAGCGCGTCGTGCGCCACCGGCACCGTGCGCTGCCACACACCTGCCGGCACCAGGGCCTGCGGTTGCTGGCCACGGGCGGTATCGACACCGAGCCTGACCTGCTCGACCGGCTCTCCCCCGGGCCCGGACGGCGCGTCCCCCGCGCCTGCGAGCTCGAGCAGCACGGTGCCCACGTGGGCCATCCACAGCTCGTCGGACGCCACGCGGTGCCACGCCGAGGACTCCCCGGCGGGCAGCAGGAAGAGGATGGCGGTAGCGCAGGCCCGGCGGCGTCCGTCGTCGAGGTCGGCGGGCACCGGGGCGCGCCACGTCTCGCGGTACCACCCGCCTTCGGGATGCGGTCGCATGCCGAGCGCTGTGGCGAGGGCCGGCACGCTCACGAGGCGGACCGCTCGTTGTAGACGCCCGCGAGCTCCTGACCGCTGAGTCCGGCGATGGCAGTCATGATCTCGTCGGTGAGCATTCTGCGGGCCTTGCCCAGCGCCAGGCCCGCGAAGCGGTCGTCCACCTCGATGGGGGCACCGAAGCGGACGCTCACGTCGGCGAGGCGCGGGAGGCGGGAGCCCACGGGCTGGATGTGCTGGGTTCCCGTCAGGCCCACGGGCACCACCGGTACCCCTGCCGTGAGTGCGAGGTGCGCTACGCCTGTGCGTCCGCGGTAGAGGCGACCGTCGCGCGAGCGGGTGCCCTCGGGGTACAGCCCGAACGCCTCGCCGCGCGCCAGTACCGCGAGCGCGGTGTCGAGGCTCCCCAGAGCCGCCCGCGGGTCGTCGCGATCGACCGGCAGCATGCCCAGACCCTGGAACCAGGCACGCTGGAGTGCCCCGGAGGCACCGGTACCGGTGAAGTAGTCCGACTTCGCGAGGAAGACGACCTTGCGGGGCACCACCACGGGGATGACCACGGAGTCGACGAACGAGAGGTGGTTACTGGCCAGCAACACCCCACCGGTCGCCGGTACGTGCTCGAGCCCGGAGATCTCCGGCCGCCAGAGCGCGCGCGCCAGCGGGGGCACGACGGCGTGCAGGGCGCGGTAGAGCCGGTCGGGTTCGGGCACGCGACCAGTCTGTCGGTTACCCGCGGGTCAGCCGATCCGTTGCCCGCGAGAGGTGTCTCACGTCAACCCGTCGACCCGCGCACCGCGAGCAGCACGATGTCGTCGTCGTGGGCGTAGGCCTGCGCCGAGGCCGCCGCCAGCACGCGGTCGCAGAGCTCGTCGGGGCCGATTCCGGCCAAGGAGGAGACGATCCCGGTCAACCAGCGCAGACCGACGTCGATGTCCTGATCGCGTCGTTCCACGAGTCCGTCGGTGTAGAGCAGCACGAGGTCGCCGGGTGCGAGCTCGACCCGGTGGTCGCGCCGACGCATCGCCGGATCGACACCGAGCAGGACGTCGGGAGTGTCCTCGAGCAACTCGGTCCTACCGTCGCGGCGCAGCAGTACCGGTGGTGGATGTCCCGCGTTGGCCCAGTGCACCAGATGTCCGTCGGGGCCGGCCTCCTCCAGTACGGCCATGACGGCCGTCGCCATCTCGTCGACGCCGAGGGAGTCCATCGCGTGGTCGAGGTCGCGCAGCACCTCCGAGGGCAGGGAGAGCCGGCCCGCGAAGGCCACCCCCCGGGCGAGGTTGCGCAGCTGGGCCATCGCGGCGGCGGCGTCCTGGTCGTGACCGGCCACGTCACCCACCATCACTGCGATGGCGCCGTCTGGCATCGGGTAGGCGTCGTACCAGTCGCCGCCGACGCGCGCCACATTCGAGGCAGGGTGGTAGCGGACGGCGACTTCGAGCCCCAGGCCGGCGGCGGGCCGGCTGAGCAGGCTGCGCTGGAGCGCCTCGGAGAGCTGCCGTTCGGATGCGTGCGCCGCCTGGCTGTCGAGGGCCACACCCACCGCCGCACCCACGGCGTCGGCGTAGGCGTGGTAGTCGGCGTCGAGGCGCGTGTGGGGGTCGGTGCGCGCGACCAGGTGCCAACGACCCGCCTCGGGGTGCTTGAGCGGCACCGCGATGGCCAGGGCGACACCCTCCCCGGCCTCGGGGCTGCGGGAGTCGTCGGTCAGACCGGGCGCGAGGGCGACCTTGAGAAGGTGGCCTCCCTCCATCACGACCTGCGGCACCAGCTCGGTGAGGTCGTCTCGCGCCGTGAAGTCGCTCAGGCTGGCCGAGATCCGTGCGAGATCGTGGTCGCGGCTGCGTCGGAGCACCTGCCGGGTCGTCTCACTGGCGATGAGCGCCACGCCGCGGGGGGCGCCCTCCCGGCTCTCGGAGCACACCGGCGAGCAGGAGAAGGTGAACCAGCAGTTCTCGATGATCTCCGAGCGCCGCAGTCGAATGTGCTCGTCCTCGGTCCAGGTGCCCTCGCACGTGGTGAGGGCCTCCTCGACCGCAGGTCGGATGACGCCCCACGCCTCGCCGAGGATCTCCGGTCCCGGGTTGCCCAGCGCCACCTGGCCCTGCCCGGGCTCGAGCAGCTGCGCGAACGCCTGGTTGTAGAGCACGGTGTGCTCCTCGCCCCAGATCAGGGCCGCCACGAATCGCGTCGAGAGCACCAGATCGAGGGCCGCCGTCAGCTCAGCCGGCCAGGTGTCGGGGCGTCCCAACGGGGTACGCTCCCACTCGACCAACGGGTAGGTGCCAGCCGCCCAGCCACCCGCAGGCACCCAGGGCCGCGCGCTCACCGGCGCTCCCGGCGGCGCAGACGGCGCGGACTGTTCAGGCCGTCCGTGAGGGCGTACATTGAAAGTCGGGGGGAAACGTGTCGAGGGGACGCCGTCGATACGAGGCCGATGTGGTGTCCGTGCGCCGCGTGAGCCGTGTTCCTTCCAGGGACACGGTCGGTGTGGGCGTTGCTCAGGCCAGCCCCCCGGCCGCATCGTGTCTGCCGGCCGTGTCCCGTCACCGTGGTGCCCCCGCGTCGAGCGGATCCCAGAACGCCCGCGGCATGTCGATCCGGCCGTTGGCCCGTCGCGGCGTGTGCTCGCGTCGGTACTGCTCGTCGGCACGGTGGTCGTGACTGGGCGGCAAGCTGCCGTCGGCGCGCACGACCCGCCACCACGGAACGCCGGCCCCGTGCTCGGCCATCACTGCCCCGACCCGCCGCGGGCCGTACCGACCCACGGCGGCCGCGATCGCGCCGTAGGTCGTGACATGACCGGCGGGGACGTGCTCGACCAGGCCGAGCACGTCCTCGAGCCAGTCCTCGGGGTGTCGCACGTGGTGATCCTCTCAGCAAGTGCCCATCGCGCGCGCCTAGACCGAAGTCGTCTCACACGCAGACCGACGCACCCGATGCGCGGTCATCGGGTGCGTCGGTAGGTGAGAGCTCGGGCTCAGCCGATCGGCGAGCCCGAGAAGGCCTCGGTGCCCTCGACCAGGTCGAGGCCGCTGATGCCGCTGTTCTGCTGGGCATAGGCGAGCTCACGGGCCAGATCACCGATGTTGTTGGACGCCGGGAGCGGTGCCAGGCCCAGGGTCGAGAGGACGCCGATGGCCTTGCCGTCGGCGGAGAGGAAGCCCGAGCCCGAGTCACCGGGGATGCCCGGGGTCACGGTGTACAGCGGGTGCGACCAGCCGTCGTCGGCCGGGTCGTCGCCGAGGCTGATGCCCGTGTGTGGCGAGAGCGCGGAGAGACCGGCCCGCAGCGAGGAGTTGCCGTAGGTGTAGACCTGGTCGCCTGCAGCGGTGCCGTCGGTGTCGATCCCGGTCGGTCCGCCCCAGAACGGCACGCTCGGGTTCACCTTGGACACGTCGGCGGCGTCGACCTTCACCAGCGCGAGGTCGTTGTAGGCGCACGCATTCGCGTCCTTCTCGCCGTTCTTCTGCATCGTCAACCACGAGGAGTACGCCAGCGTGCCCCGACCGAGGACGGTGCCGTTGCTGATCAGGCTGCCACCCTCGTTGAAGGTCACCTTGGTGCCGAGCGGCAGCGAGTCGGTGTCGCAGCCGTTGGTATCGGTCGAGGAGCCCTGGCCGGCGCAGTGCGCGGCGTAGCCCACGTAGGTGTTGCCGGCGCCGTCGGTGTAGACGAAGTTCGCCGTGCACTGGGCACCGTCGGTGTACATCATCGTGCCGGGCGTGATCGTCGCCTGGTCGGCTGGGGCCCAGCGCGACGCCGCTTGTGTCGGTGCCGAGGTGGCTGCCGTCGCGCCCACGAGGGCGGCTCCGGCCAGGGCGGTCGCGGCGAGAATGCGGGTGGTGCGGGTACGGGCGCTCATGAGCGGGTGAACCTCCGGGTGATCTGGACGTCGTCGCCTGACCAACGACGACGATCACCCGGAGTTACGTCCGCGTAGCCCACTTGGGCTATGCCGGGACTACGCCGGCGCCCCTGCCCGCCTCAGTAGGACGGCTGACTCGGGTCGATCTGGTTCACCCAGGCGACCACCCCGCCGCCGACGTGCACGGCGTCGGAGTAGCCGGCGCCCTTGAGCACCGCCAGCGCCTCCGCCGAGCGCACGCCCGACTTGCAGTGCAGCACCACGGGCGTGTCCTGCGGCAGCTGCTCGAACGCGTTGCCGTTGAGGAACTCGCCCTTGGGGATGAGCACGGAGCCCGGGATCTTGTTGATCTCGTACTCGTTGGGCTCGCGAACGTCGACGAGGGTGAAGCTGCGGCTCCCCTCGTCGCGCTCCTTGAGCATGTGCTCGAGCTCGGTCACCGAGATGGTCGAACCCGCAGCGGCGTCGGCGGCGTCCTCGGAGATCGCGCCGCAGAAGGAGTCGTAGTCGATGAGGCCGGTGACATCGGCGTTCTCGCCGCAGAGGCGGCAGTTCGGGTCCTTGCGCACCTTCAGCGTGCGCCAGGTCAGTTCGAGGGCGTCGTAGATGACGAGCTTGCCGATCGCGGGGTCGCCGGCTCCGGTGATGAGCTTGATGGCCTCGTTCACCTGGATCGAGCCGATCGAGGCGCACAGCACGCCCAGGACGCCGCCCTCCGCGCAGCTCGGGACCATGCCGGGCGGCGGGGGCTCGGGGTAGAGGCAGCGGTAGCACGGCGCGTCGTCCACGAGCGTCGGCGCGAAGACCGACGCCTGTCCGTCGAAGCGGTAGATCGAGCCCCACACGTAGGGGATGCCGAGGAAGTACGCGGCGTCGTTGACCATGTAGCGGGTCGCGAAGTTGTCGGTGCCGTCGACGATCAGGTCGTAGCCCTCGAACACCTCCATGACGTTGTCGTTGTCGAGGCGGCCCTCGTGCACGATGACGTCGACCAGCGGGTTGGTCTCCGCGATCGACTCCTTGGCCGAGACCGCCTTCGACTTCCCGATGTCGGACTGCCCGTGGATGATCTGGCGCTGGAGGTTCGACTCGTCGACCTCGTCGAACTCCGCGATGCCCAGCGTGCCCACACCGGCGGCAGCCAGGTACATCAGGGCCGGGCTGCCCAGACCGCCGGCTCCGATGACCAGCACCTTCGCGTTCTTGAGCCGCTTCTGCCCGGTCATCCCGACGTCGGGGATGATCAGGTGCCGGCTGTAGCGCCGCACCTCGTCGGTGGTGAGCTCGGCGGCGGGCTCCACGAGAGCCTCGATGGTCCCAGGGGTCGTCACGGCTGGCTCCTCGGTTCTGATGCGTGCTGGATGGTCGATCTCGTCCAACATCGCACGCACCGCCGCTGTTCCCCACCACGTCCCGGCATGCGGACCCGACATCCGCACGGACGTGCGTCGCGTAGGTGACTCAGGAGTAGGCTTCGCGACCTGCGCGGTCACGACGGCTGCGCCGGGGAGCGGGTGGTGTGCGGCCACCGGCCAAGCCCGACAACGTGGAGGAGCAAGGGTGTCCGCTGGACAGATCGACGTCGAACGACCGCGCGGCGGTCGTATGCCCCGCCGCGAGCGGCGCGCGCAGTTGCTGGAGTCGGCCCTGCAGGTGTTCGTCGCCCAGGGCTACCACGCTGCCGCGATGGACGACATCGCCGAACGAGCCGGCGTCTCCAAGCCCGTGCTCTACCAGCACTTCCCCGGCAAGCTCGACCTCTACCTGGCGCTGCTCGACACCTCGTGCGACACGATCATCGACAACTGCCGCGAGGCCCTGGAGTCGACCGACGACAACAAGCGCCGTGTCGAGGCCACGATGGACGTCTTCTACTCCTACGTCGCCCAGGACACCGGCGCCTTCCGGCTGGTCTTCGAGTCCGACCTCACCAGCGAGCCGGCGGTCCGCGAACAGGTCGACCGCGTCACCCGCGAGTGCGCGAGCCTGATCGCCGGCGTCATCGAGGACGACACCGGCCTCCCGGCAGAGGCGTCGCGGCTGCTCGCGGTGTCGCTGGTAGGAATGGCGCAGGTGAGTGCGCGGTTCTGGCTCACCGAGGCGGGCGGCATCTCTCGCGATGACGCCGGCAGCCTGGTGGCCGGACTGGCCTGGCGTGGCATCGGTGGGTACCCCCGCACCGACGACGCCCGGCCCGACGACCACTGAGCCGCGCCGGCCGCCGCACGTCCGCCGTCCCTGACGAACCCGACCACGAAGGAGCGCCCACGCATGGAGATCAAGATCGGCATCCAGCAGGCACCCCGCGAGCTGAGCGTCGACGCCGACATCGCGACCGACGACCTCCACCAGCAGATCGCCGAGGCTGTGTCCTCGGGCGGCCTGCTCAGCCTGACCGACACCAAGGGCCGCACCATCGTCGTGCCGGGCGGGAAGATCGCCTACATCGAGGTCGGCTCGACCGCGGTCGGAACGGTCGGCTTCCGGAGCTGATGGCGCCCTCTCCCGGCTGCCGGACCCCCGCTCCGTCGGGGGTCTCGCCGGACTGACGCCGGCAGTTCGCCGGCGCCTGGCGCTCGGTACGGGTCAGTGAGCCCGAGCCGCGGTTCGCGTGATCGCGCGCGTCACGAGTCGAGCCCGAGTTCGGCCATCCGGCCGGTGTGACGCTTGGTGATGCGGGTGAACATCCGCCCGATCTCGGCGAGGTCCAGGCCTGGGCGGTCGACGCCGCCGGCCAGGAGTCCCGAGAGCTCGTCGCGGTCGGCCACCACCCGTTGCGCCTGGATCAGCGCCTCGCCCATGAGGCGCCGGCCCCACAACGCGAGGCGGCCGCCCAGGCGGGGCTCGGAGGCGATGCCCGCGCGAACGCGCTCGACCGTGAAGGCGGCGTGACCGGTGTCTTCGAGCGTGCCGACGACCAGACTGCGCGTCTCGGCGTCGAGAAAGCCCGCGATCTCACGGTAAAAGTCGTTGGCGAGGCCGTCGCCCACGAACGCTTTCACCAGCCCCTCGTACCAGTCGGCGGGCGCGGTGTTCGCATGGAACTGGTCGACCGGCGTGCGGAACGGCGCCATCGCCTCGAACGGCTCGGCGCCCAGGCTGGTGAGCCTCTCGAACAGCGCCGCCACCTTGCCGAACTCCGCCGCTGCCATGCCGGCGATGGCCACCTGGTCGGCGAGGGAGGGCGCCAGCTTGGCGTCGTCGGCCAGCCGCTCGAACGCCGAGATCTCGCCGTACGCGATGGCACCCAGCAGGTCGATCACGGCGTCGCGGTAGACGGGGTCGTCGAGCCCGGCCTCCGACTCGCTCGAGGGTGTCTGCTCGCCGGAATCGTTCATGTCGGCACCCTAGTGGGTAGCATGGCTGGCGAGACGGGCCGCCCGCGACCCGCGTGGCCGACTCCCGTCGGCCACCAGCGGAGCACCGAACGCCCGTCGGTATGTGCGCGGCAGACGCGTGTGCGAGTTCTGGATCCCCGCGAGTCGGAGCCGCCGGTCGGCCGCAGACCTACGACACGTTCCAGGCCGGCCGCGCCAGGCCGGCTCGCGCCAATCCAAGAGAGCAGACATCACGTGACCACGTTCCGAGAGCTCGGGGTGCTCCCCGAGATCTGCGACGCGCTCGAGCGCGCCGGCATCACGACCCCCTTCGCCATCCAGGAGATGACCCTCTCGGTCGCCCTGATGGGTACCGACCTCATCGGCCAGGCCCGCACGGGCACCGGCAAGACCCTCGCCTTCGGCATCCCCGTCCTGCAGCGCAGCGTCGCCCCCGGCGACGCCGACTACGCCGAGCTGCCGCAGGGCAAGCCGCAGGCGCTCATCGTCGCGCCGACCCGCGAGCTGGCCCTCCAGGTCTCCGGCGACCTCGCTCTCGCGGGCGCCGACCGCGGCCTGCGCGTTCTCACCGTCTACGGCGGCGTCGGCTACGAGCCGCAGCTCGACGCTCTCACTGCGGGTGTCGACGTCGTCGTCGGCACGCCCGGCCGCCTCATCGACCTCGCCAACCGCAAGGCCCTCGACCTCTCCCACGTGCACGCCGTCGTGCTCGACGAGGCCGACGAGATGCTCGACCTCGGCTTCCTCCCCGATGTCGAGAAGATCATGCGGATGACGCCCGAGACCCGCCAGACCATGCTGTTCTCGGCCACGATGCCCTCGGCCATCGTCTCGCTGGCGCGCATGTACATGCGTCACCCGATGAACATCCGGGCCGAGGCGTCGTACGAGAACGCCACCGTGCCCGCGACGTCGCAGTTCATCTACCAGGCCCACGACCTCGACAAGCCCGAGATCATCGGTCGCGTGCTGCAGGCCGACGACGCCGAGAAGATCATCGTCTTCACCCGCACGAAGCGTCAGGCGCAGCGCGTGGCCGACGACCTGGCCGAGCGCGGCTTCGCCGCCAGCCCGCTGCACGGCGACATGGCCCAGGTGGCGCGCGAGAAGGCACTGACGAAGTTCCGCGACGACAAGCTGCGCGTGCTGGTCGCTACCGACGTCGCGGCGCGCGGCATCGACGTGCGCGGCGTCTCGCACGTCATCAACTACACCTGCCCCGAGGACGACAAGACCTACGTGCACCGCATCGGCCGCACCGGTCGAGCCGGCGCCACGGGCACGGCCATCACCCTGGTCGACTGGCAGGATCTGCACCGGTGGAAGCTCATCAACAAGGCGCTCGACCTGCCCTTCGACGAGCCGGCCGAGACCTACTCGACCTCACCGGAGCTCTACCACGATCTCGGCATCCCGACGGGCACCAAGGGGCGGATCAAGGATCCGGCGCCCCGTGAGCGCAGCGACGGGGGTGGCGAGAGGGGCGGCGAGCGCAGCGCTGACTCGGCGGGCTCCAACCGGCCTCCCCGCAAGCGCAACCGGAACCGGACGCGTACCCGCAGCCGCAGCGGCGAGGTCGTGGCCACCTCCATCACCGACAGCGAGGGCCAGAAGGTGGTCGCCGACAGCGACGAGCGAGCCTCCGGCTCGTCGTCGGGCGCTGCCAACGGTCGCAACCGGCGTCGCCGCCGCTCCCGCAGCGGCCAGGGTTCCTCGGGTTCCTCCACCACGCAGAGCCAGCCGCAGGAGGGCTGACCCGGCGCCAGTTTTCAATTGACCTGCCACGAACTTTCACCGGGTAACGAAGACGTGGCAGGTCACCCGAAAACTCGTGGCAGGTCACCCGAAAACTCGTGGCAGGTCACCTGAAAACTCGTGGCAGGTCACCTGAAAACTCGTGGCAGGTCACCTGGAAACTGATGGCAGGTCAGTGGGCCGCGTCGTGCCAGGAATGACCGGTGCCGACGGACACGTCGAGAGGCACGGTCAACTCGGCCGCGCCGGCCATCTGCTCACGCACGAGGGCTTCGAGGGAGTCCCGCTCCCCCGGAGCCACCTCGAGCACCAGTTCGTCGTGCACCTGCAGCAGCATCCGTGAGGCGAGGCCCTGCGCCTCGATCTCGGCCTGCACGTGCAGCATCGCGATCTTGATGAGATCGGCGGCCGAACCCTGGATGGGCGCGTTGAGGGCCATCCGTTCGGCCATCTCACGCCGCTGCCGGTTGTCGCTGGTGAGATCGGGCAGGTAGCGGCGGCGTCCGCGGATGGTCTCGGTGTAGCCGGAGCGACGCGCCTCGTCGACGATGCCGCCCAGGTAGTCGCGCACGCCACCGAAAGTCTCGAAGTACTCGTCCATCAGGTCGCGCGCCTCGGCCGGCTCGATGCCCAGCTGCTGGGAGAGACCGTAGGCCGAGAGCCCGTAGGCCAGTCCGTAGTTCATCGCCTTGATCTTCGCGCGCTCCTCGGTGCCGATCTGATCGGCCGGCAGGTCGAAGACCCGAGCCGCGGTGATGGAGTGGAAGTCCTGGCCGGAGCGGAAGGCCTCGATGAGGCCGGTGTCGTCGGAGAGGTGCGCCATGATGCGCATCTCGATCTGGCTGTAGTCGGCGGTCATCAGCGACTCGTAGCCGGCGCCGACGACGAAGCCCTCGCGGATGCGACGCCCGGCGGCGGTGCGGATGGGGATGTTCTGGAGATTCGGCTCGGTGCTCGAGAGGCGCCCGGTGGCGGCGATCGTCTGGTTGAACGTGGTGTGGATGCGACCGTCGGGGGCCACGGTCTTGAGGAGCCCCTCGATGGTCTGCCGCAGCCGGATCACGTCGCGGTGCCGCAGCAGGTGCAGCAGGAACGGGTGCTCTGTCTTGACGTAGAGACTCTGGAGCGCGTCGGCGTCGGTGGTGTAGCCGGTCTTGGTGCGCTTGGTCTTCGGCATGTCCAGCTCGTCGAAGAGCACCACCTGGAGCTGCTTGGGCGAGCCGAGATTGATCTCCTTGCCGATGACGGCGTACGCGTCGTCGGCCGCCTGGCGTACCTCGGTGGCGAACTCGCCCTCCAACGCCTCCAGGTGAGCGGCGTCGACCGCGATGCCGGTGTGCTCGAGCCGTCCGAGCAGGTGCACCAACGGCAGCTCGACCTCGGCGAGCAGCTCGGTGCCGCCGTGCTCGGCGACCGCCTCGTCGAGTGCCTCGGCCAGGTCGAGCACGGCCCGGGCGTGCAGCATCGCCGTGTCGGCAGCCTCGTCGCCGGCGTCGCCGTCCAGGCCGTCGAGACTGAGCTGACCCTGGTCGTCGCCACCCTGCCTCAACTCTCGCTTGAGGTAGCGCACGGTCAGGTCGGCCAAGTCGTAGGAGCGCTGGTCGGGTCGGACGAGGTACGCAGCCAGCGCGGTGTCGCTCACGAGCCCGGCGAGGGACCAGCCGCGGGCGGCCAACGCGTGGGACTGCCCCTTGGCGTCGTGCATGACCTTGGTCGGGCCGGCGTCGGCGAACCAGGCGGCCAGGGCCTGGTCGTCGTCGGGGCTGACCGTGGTGGTGTCGAGGAAGGCGGCCGTGCCGTCGGCGGCCGCCAGGGCGATCGACCACGCCTCGGCGGAGCCGCCGCGCCAGGTGCCCTGCACCATGACTCCGGTGCGGGTGCCGGGCGCCGCGTGCTCGGCGAGCCAGGCCTCGACATCGCCCGGCGCCAGGCGGCGTCCGGACATCTCGAACCCGGAGTCGTCGATCTCCTCCTCCGAGGAGAGGCTCTCGAAGAGCCGGTCGCGCAGCACCCGGAACTCCAGGCCGTCGAAGAGGGTGTGCACGGCCTGACGGTCCCAGGGCCGCAGCGCGAGGTCTCGAGGGCCCAGCTCGAGGTCGAGGTCGCGTACGAGAGCATTGAGCCGGCGGTTGCGCATGACGTCGCCGAGGTGTTCGCGCAGCGACTCGCCCTTCTTGCCGGTGATCTTGTCGGCGTGGGTGATGACGCCCTCGAGATCGTCGTAGGTCTTGAGCCACTTCGCGGCGAACCCCTGCCCCACCCCGGGCACACCGGGCAGGTTGTCGGAGGTCTCGCCCACGATCGCGGCGAGCTCGGGGTACTGGTGCGGGGGCACGCCGTACTTCTCCTCCACCGCCGCGGGCGTCATGCGGGCCAGGTCGGAGACGCCCCTCATGGGGTAGAGCACCGTGGAGCGGTCGGTGACCAACTGGAGCGAGTCGCGGTCGCCGGTGAGGATCAGCACCTCCATGTCGCCCAGGTCGCCGGTCTCGGCGAGCGCCTGGGTGACCAGCGTGGCGATGATGTCGTCGGCCTCGAAGTTCGGCTTCTTCAGATACGGGATGGCGAGGGCGTCGAGCACCTCCTCGATCAGCGGCAGCTGGCTCGAGAACTCACCCGGGGTCTTGTTGCGCTTGGCCTTGTACTCGCTGTACTCCTCGGACCGGAAGGTCTGGCGGGAGATGTCGAAGGCCACCCCGACGTGAGTGGGCTGCTCGTCGCGCAGCACGTTGATGAGCATCGAGGTGAAGCCGTAGACCGCGTTGGTGGGTTGCCCGGTGGTGGTGGAGAAGTTCTCGACCGGAAGCGCGAAGAAGGCACGATAGGCCAACGAGTGGCCGTCGAGCAGGAGCAGTCGTGGCCGGTCCGGAGCAGCGTTCGCAGGCACCCTGCGGACTCTAGCCGCGCCCACTGACACCCGCCCGGGGCGCCTGGCTACTGTCGGCCCCATGAGTGACGTCTCCTCGACCGACCCGTCGTCCGACCCGTCGTCCGACCCGTCGTCCGGCCCGTCATCCGACCCGGCGCCGGAGAAGGTGTTGGCCGCGATGCGCGCGAACATGGGTGGCCTCAACGAGCGGCTCGGCGTCGACCTGATCGAGGTGAGCACCGAGCGCGTCGTGGCGACCATGCCGGTCGACGGCAACACCCAGCCCTACGGCCTGCTGCACGGCGGCGCCTCGATCGCGCTGGCCGAGACCCTGGGATCGGTCGGGTCGGCCCTGCACGCCGCACCAGACCGGCTCGCGGTCGGCATCGACGTCAACGCCACACACCACCGCTCCGCCACCTCGGGCATCGTCACCGGGGTCGCGACCCCGGCCCACCTGGGTCGCACCAGCGCCACCTGGGAGGTGGTGGTGAGCGACGAGCGTGGCAAGCGGCTGTGCACCGCGCGCATCACGTGCGCGCTGATCCCCCGGGAGCGCCTCGGGGGCGGTTGAGCCACCGCCCGGCGGTCAGCCGTCGGCGCGGGTCCGGCGCTGACGCAGCGTACGGCGAGCCGCCAGCTGGGCGCCGCGTCGGTGCTGACCGCGCTCGGACGTCGGCAGCTGCGAGGCCGCCTTCTGGCGCACACTGTGGGTGCTCGCACCACGCAGCATGATGTAGGGCGAGAGCCCCAGCCGGGCGAGGAAGCGGTTGGCCTCCCGCGCGCCCGCCGTGGCACCGGAGAGCACCACCCCGACGCCGCTCTCCTCGGCGAAGTCGGCCGCCGCCTCGACGAGGTGGCGACCCACACCGTGGCGACGGTGGGCGGGCAGCACGTGCGGCGCCCACGCCTGCACCGACAACTCGGGGTTCAGCGGGCTGAGCGGGGCGATGCGCAGCAGCACCGCACCGGCAGGCACGCCGTCGACATCGGCGACGACGACTCGCTGGTCGGTCGATTCGGCGCTGTCCTTGAGCACGAGTTCGAGGTCGATGCGCTGGTCCTGGCCGTCGCAGCGGCGCAGCATCTCGCTCCAGAGACCGAGCAGGAAGTCGAGGTCGTCGGGGCGAGCTGTACGCAACGTCACGTGCGGTCGTGCCATGCGACGCCTCCTTCCCACCCGGTGAGGCCGCGGACCGTCGCGGCGCGGGCCCGGAAGCAGAAGGCTACGCCCTCGCCGCTCACGTCGTCAGGGGGCTGTCCGGCAGCGTCGACCGGTGGCGGGTGCGCGGCAGCCGCGTAACTTTTCGATCACGACGAGGTGCCGTCCGGTTCGGGGCCCCCTCTGCGGCCTACGGTGACGGTGCTGTGCCTCGACGCCGCCCGTGAGACTCGGGGTCGGCCGGGCGGATTCGGGGAACGACGGTGCTCATCACACGAGAGAAAGGTTCACGACGTGAATCGATCCACCACTGCCAGCTGGATGCGGGTGCTCGCCGGCACCGCCGCACTCGGCCTCGCGCTCACCGCCTGCGGTTCTGACGACTCCAACTCGGCGTCCGACGACACCAGCCCGTCCACCTCGGAGTCCGGCTCGACCTCGGCCACCGACTACACCAACGACGAGTGCAAGACCGGCGCGGATGTCAGCGACACCTTCATCGCCGGCGGCGTCTTGCCGCTCACCGGAAACCTGGCGTTCCTCGGCCCGCCCGAGGTCGCGGGCGTCGGGCTGGCCGTCTCCGACATCAACGCCGCCGGCGGCGTGGACGGCGCCGACGCGTGCACCGACATCCGGGACTCCGGCGACTCCACCGACATGTCGGTGAGCACGGCTTCGGCCCGCGGCCTGGTCAAGTCCGGTGCGTCGGTCGTCATCGGTGCGGCGTCCTCGAGCGTCTCGCTGAACTTCGTCGACGCGCTGACCGACGCGAAGATCACCCAGGTCTCCCCCGCGAACACCGCGGTGTCGCTGTCGGGCTACTCGCCCTACTACTTCCGCACCGCTCCGCCGGACACCATCCAGGGCAACGCGCTCGGCTCGCTGATCAGCAGCGACGGGTACAAGAAGATCGCCTTCCTGGTGTTCTCCGACACCTACGGCACGGGTCTGCGTGACGTCGTCCAGAAGACGGTCGAGGCCGCCGGCGGCTCCTGCACCTACGGCTGCAAGGGCGACGGCGACGAGTTCCCCGCGGGCAACACGACCTTCTCCTCGGAGGTCACCGCCGCGGTGAACACCAACCCCGACGCCATCGTCATCCTCGCCTTCGACGAGACCAAGGCGATCGTGCCCGAGCTGGTCTCCGCCGGCTGGGACATGAAGGCCACCTACTACTCCGACGGCAACACGGCCGACTACTCCAAGGACTTCCCGAAGGGCACGCTCGACGGCGCCCAGGGCACCATCCCCGGAGCCGACGCCTCGAAGGAGTTCAAGGACCGCCTCAACGGCTGGAACGAGTTCGCCAACAACAAGGCCCTGACCGACTACGCCTACGGTGCTGAGTCCTACGACGCGACCATCCTCGCGGCCCTGGCGGCCTACAAGGGTGGCTCGACCGACTCCGAGACGGTGCAGAAGAACTTCGCCGCCGTCTCGGGCGCGACCGACGGCGAGGAGTGCACGAGCTACGCCGACTGCGTGAAGCTCCTCGACGACGGCCAGGACATCCACTACAAGGGCCCGTCGGGCATCGGCCCGATCGACGACGAGAACGACCCGTCCTCGGCGTTCGTGGGCATCTACACCTTCGACGAGAACAACAAGCCGGTGCTGACCTCCACCGTCGAGGGCTCGAAGTCGGAGTGATCCGACACCCCTGACGGCGCAGCAGCGTCACCAGCGCGAGGGCCCCGGACCGTACGGTCCGGGGCCCTCGTGCGTGTCGAGGCGAGCCGGCCCGTGACGCCAGCACGGACGACGAAGGCCGCGCAGGCGTGCCGTCCGAGGATGGACGGCGCCGGCGCGGCCTGGAGTCGGCTGCGGGCTACTTCGTGAGGTCGGTGCGCTGGGAGTCGACGTCCTCGGCGAGGGTGCCGAGGTAGAGCTCGATGACGCGCGGGTCGTCGGCCAGCTCGCGGCCAGCGCCGGTGTAGGCGTCCTTGCCCTGGTCGAGGACGTAGCCGCGGTCGCAGATCTGGAGGCAGCGACGGGCGTTCTGCTCGACCATCACGACGCTGACGCCGGTCTTGTTGATCTTGCGAGTGCGGATGAAGGTCTCGTCCTGACGCACTGGCGAGAGGCCGGCCGACGGCTCGTCGAGCAGCAGGACCGACGGCTCCATCATCAGTGCCCTAGCCATGGCGAGGGATTGCCGCTCACCGCCCGAGAGCGCCCCCGCCGAGCGGTCCTTGCGCTCGTGCAGGTTGCCGAACAGGTCGTACATCGCGTCGAGCCGCTGGCGCAGCTTCTTGGGCCGCAGGAAGAGACCCATCCGCAGGTTCTCCTCGACCGAGAGCGACGGGAAGACGTTGTTGGTCTGCGGGACGAACCCGACGCCCATCTCGACCAGCTTGTTGGTGCGCATGTTCGTGATGTCGGAGCCCCCGAGGCTCACGGTGCCCTCGTGGATGGTGACCAGGCCGAACATGGCCTTGAGCAGCGTGGACTTGCCGGCACCGTTGGGGCCGATGATGCCGACGATCTCGCCCTCGTGGGCGGTGAGGCTGCACCCGTTGAGGATGTTCACGCCGGGCAGGTAGCCCGCGACCACGTTGTCGACGTGGATCAGGGGTGTGCCCTCGGTCTTCGAGCCGCTCACTGGCCCTCCTCCTCGCGCTGGTGCTCCTCGGCCGCCGCCTCCCGCTCGAGACTGTCGTCCTCGAGCAGGGCATCGTCGCCCAGGTCGGTGTCGTGGTGGGCGCCGAGATAGGCGTCGACGACGGCCGGGTCCGACATCACGGTGTCGGCCGGCCCCTCGGCGACCACGCGGCCCTCGGCCATGACGACGACCCAGTCGGAGATGTGCCGCACCACGTGCATGTCGTGCTCGACGAAGAGCACGGTCATGCCGTCGTCGCGCAGCGACTGCACGTGCCCGAGCAGCGATTGCGTCAGCGCCGGGTTCACGCCGGCCATCGGCTCGTCGAGCATGATCATGGTCGGGTCGGTCATCAGCGCCCGCGCCATCTCGAGCAGCTTGCGCTGACCGCCTGAGAGCGATCCGGCGTAGTCGTCCTTCTTCTCCAGCAGCTTGAACCGCTCGAGCAGGCCGAGCGCCTTCTCGGAGACCTGACCCTCCTGGCCGCGCCACAGCGGCCGGAACATCGAGGCGGTCAGTCGCTCACCGGACTGGCCCTGGGCGCCGAGCATCATGTTGTCCATCACCGTCATGCGGTTCAGCGACTTGGTGAGCTGGAAGGTGCGGACCATGCCCGACTTCGCGACGCTCGAGGCCGAGGTGCGGCCGAGTTCCTTGCCGTTGAACGACCACCGAGCGCCCTTGCCGGCGGAGGTGGGCTTGTCGAAGCCGGTGATGAGGTTGAAGAAGGTTGTCTTGCCGGCGCCGTTGGGCCCGATGAGCGCGGTGATGATGCCGCGCTGCACCTCGAGGTGCTCCACGTTCACGGCCGTCACGCCGCCGAACTGACGGGTGATGGTGTCGACGGAGAGGATGGCGTCGGGCTTGGCGGAGCCGGGCGTGCGGTCGACGTCGGCCATCAGACTGCGCCGGGCGGCGGGGTCGGCCAGGCCGCCCCCCGAGGTGATCGTGGCGGACTCAGACATGGAATCTCAGCTCCCTCTTGTTGCCCAGGATGCCTTGCGGTCTGAAGATCACGATCAACATGAGGATCACGCCGACCACGACGAAGCTGAACGCCTGCGCCTGGTTGTCGCTCAGGATGCTGTTCGGCACGTAGGTGCGCGCGGCCTCACGAATCAGGATGCGGGCGCTGTAGAAGATCACGGTGCCGAGCACTGGCCCGAAGATCGAGGCGGCGCCTCCGATGAGCAACGCGGTGTAGGCGAAGAACGTGATCTGACGACCGAGCGAGTCGGCCTGCACCGAACTGGCGAGGACGTAGACCATGCCGCCCAGCGCCCCGAAGAGACCGCCGATGATGAGCGCCTGCATCTTCACGGCGAACACGTTCTTGCCCAGGCTGCGCATGGCCTCCTCGTCTTCGCGGATGCCGCGCAGCAGACGACCCCACGGGCTGCGGACCAGCAGCAGCACCACGATGGTCGACACGGCGACGAGGGTCCAGGCCACGGCCCGCACCCACCAACCGTCGGTCTGGGTGCGGCTCATCGTCTGGGGGAACACGAACAGCAGCGTGGCGACGCTGAGCACCACCAGCACGGCGACGACCAGCCGGTCGGTCCACGAGCGCGCCGCCGCTGCACGGCGCGCACGCACGAAGAACACGGTGCCGACGACCAGGGCGAGGAAGACCAGCAGGCCCAGTACGCGTACGGCCGTCGAGCCGCCCAGGCTGGTGTAGTTGAACGGAGACAGTGTCCACGCGCCGTCGCCGAAGAACGAGATGCTCTTGAACGGTGTGGTGAAGGTGCTGCTGGTGATGCCCTGGGAACCGCCGGTGAAGTCGGTGCCCTTCTTGCACCAGCTCCACTCACACTTCTCGAACTGGGCCAGCCGCCCGACGTACCTGATGATCTCTGCGGCCGAGATCGTGACGATGGCGAGGTAGTCGCCTCGTAGCTTCAGGGTGGGTGCACCCAGGATCGTCGCGAACAGGATCGCCAGGCCCAGCCCGATCAGGACGGCGAAGAACATGGGCACGCCCTGCACGACCGAGATGGCCATGCCGTAGGCCCCGAGCAGCATGAAGCCGGCCTGGCCGATGTTGAGCAGACCCGTGAATCCGAAGTGCAGGTTCAAGCCGATGACGGCGATGGCGACGCCTGCCGTGGCAGGCGCGATGGCCTCGCTCACGGTGGCGTTGAGGATGGCGAAGATCTGGTCCATGTCTGTGTCCTCCCTCTAACCGACCCGCACCGCGCGGCCGAGCAGGCCCTGGGGCCTGACCAGCAGCAGCAGGATGAGGATGGCCAGCGCCACGGCGTACTTGAGGTCGCCCGGCGCACCCAGTGGCCCGGCGAGCTCGACGACGAGCCCGATGATGATCGCTCCGACGAAGGCGCCGAAGGCGGTGCCGAGCCCGCCGAGGGTCACTGCGGCGAAGAGCAGGAGCAGGATCTGCATGCCGGTGTCCCAGCGGATGCCGTTGGAGACCACGAGTGCGTAGAGGATGCCGCCGAGGCCGGCCAGGCCGGCGGCGACGGTCCAGACCCCGCGCACGATGCGGTCGACGTCGATGCCGGACGCCGCCGCGAGCGCGGGGTTGTCCGAGACGGCCCGCGTCGCCTGGCCGACGCGCGTGTAGATCAGCACGTAGCCGACGAGGCCGACCGCGACCAGCGAGATCGCCATGGCGACCAGCGAGAGCTTCGTCAAAGTGATCGGGCCGAGCGTGAACACGTCGAGGTTCTCGACGACGACCTTCTGCTGGGAGGCTCCGACGAACATCTGGAAGCAGTACTGCGCCGCCAGGGAGAGGCCGATGGTCACGATCATCATCTGGGTCAGGCCGAGTCCGCGACGACGCAGCGGCTTCCAGATCACCATGTCCTGGAGGAAGCCGCTGCCGGCACAGACCAGGGTGACGATGACGACGCCCAACCAGAGATTCAGGCCGAGCACGTTGCAGAAGAGGTAGCCCATCATGCCGCCGAGGGTGACCTGCTCGGCGTGGGCGAAGTTGGAGAGCCCGGTGGTGCCGTAGATCAGCGAGAGGCCGATGGAGGCGAGCGCGAGGAGGAGCCCGAGTCGCAGGCCCTGCGCGATGCTCTGCACGATCTCGCTGCCGAAACCCTTGCCGCCGGACTGGTAGTCCTTGTTGCGGACCTCGAGGGCCGGCGAGGTCAGCTTGCCGAGTTTGGCGTTGACCTTGATGGATCCGTCGGGCCCCTGGAACTTCGCGGCCGGCGGGATGATCTCGAGATCATCGGGCAGCGACTCGGGGTCGACCCGCAGGTAGTAGGCGCCGGCCTCCTTGACCTCGAAGCTGAACTTGCCGTCGGCCTCGGTGGTGATCTTGTCGATCTCCGTGCCGTCCTTGTCGAGCAGGCTGACGTCGGCCCCCTCGACGGGAGTGGTTCGGTTGCCGACGGTGCCGCTGATACAACCCGAGACGTTCGGCTGCGGCAGGCAGAGCGTGGCGACAGCGTCGGCTCGCGTCGTGGTGACGCTGAGGATCGACACCAGTGAGGCGAGCACGAGACCCACCATCGCCAGCAGTGCGGCCAACAGCCCGGCGTAGGTCGTGGGCCTCCACGACGTCGCCGACCGGGCAAGTGGGATCACGCTGGGTCTCCTTCCACGGGCGGGCCCGCGAGGTTCTCGGGGCCGTGGCCGTCGTGAGTGTAGAACCGGAATCGCCTCACCCAACCACAACCGACGCCGACGTGTCGCGCGCCGCGGCGGACCTTAACGCCCTGGTTACGAGACCGTTGTCGACGAGGTCAGCGGACGTTACTCCCGGCAGACGCTCAGCCGCGGAGGCCGGCGCCGTGCTCGATGACGCCCTCCGCGACCTGCTTCATCGACAGCCGCAGATCCATGGCGGTCTTCTGGATCCAGCGGAAGGCCTCGGGCTCGCTCAGCGTGAGCTGCTCTTGGAGCACCCCCTTCGCGCGGTCGAGCACCTTGCGCGTCTCGAGCTTGTCGAGGAGCCCCTCGAGCTCCTTCTCGACTCGGCTCTGGTCGGCGAAGCGCCGGACGGCGAGCTCGATGGTCGGCACCAGATCGGACTGGGTGAACGGCTTGACCAGGTAGGCCATCGCACCGGCCTCGGCGGCCCGGTCGACGAGCTCGCGCTGTGAGAACGCAGTGAGGACGATGACCGGCGCGATGCGCTGCTTGGCGATCGCCTCGGCCGCGGCGATGCCGTCGAGCACGGGCATCTTCACGTCGACGATGACCAGATCGGGCCGGTGCTGCTCGGCCAGGGCGATGGCCTGCTGGCCGTCACCGGCCTGACCGACCACCTCGTAGCCCTCGTCGGCGAGCATCTCGGCGAGATCCATCCGGATCAGAACCTCGTCCTCGGCGATCACCACCGTACGGGGCTCGGTGCCGGCCTGGGGACTCGCGGAGGACGGCGCTGTCCTCGGTGCTGCCTCGTTCACGATCCGAAGCGTAGGCCAACGAGTGGACCGGGGCGACGCCGCGGTGGGCTCATCGGGTAGTTTCTCCGGCGGCTGCGCCTCGGTAGTCCAACGGCAGAGACACGGTGCTCAAACCACCGCCAGTGTGGGTTCGAATCCCACCCGAGGCACCCACGAGCTCAGCGGCGTCGATAGGCGGGAGCGACCTCGTTGATGGCGTCGCCGAGCCGGTGGATGCGCAGGGCGTTGGTGGAGCCGGGGATGCCGGGCGGCGACCCGGCGATGATGACGACCAGATCGCCCTCGCTCACGCGTCCGATACGCAGCAGCTGCTCGTCGACCTGGCGCACCATCTCGTCGGTGTGCTCGACCTCGTCGGTCTTGAAGGTCTCCACTCCCCAGCTCAACGAGAGCTGCGAGCGCACCTTGTCCTCAGGGGTGAACGCGAGCACGGGGATGGCGCCGCGCAGGCGCGACATCCGGCGCGCCGAGTCACCGGACTGGGTGAAGGCGACGACGTACTTCGCCTCCACCCGCTCGGCCACCTCGCCCGCGGCCTTGGCGATCACGCCGGACTTGGTGTGGGGATCCCAGTCGATCTCCGCCAGCCCGGCGTTGCTCGGCTCCGCGAGCGCGTGCTCCTCGGTGGAGTCGATGATCCGGGCCATCGTCTCGACGCAGTGCACGGGGTACTCCCCTACGCTGGTCTCGCCCGAGAGCATCACCGCGTCGGCCCCGTCGAGGACGGCGTTCGCGACGTCCGAGGTCTCCGCGCGGGTCGGCTGGGGGTTGCCGATCATCGACTCGAGCATCTGCGTCGCCACGATCACCGGCTTGGCGTTGAGCCGGGCCTTGCGGATCACCTGCTTCTGCAAGAAGGGCACCTCCTCGAGCGGACACTCCACGCCGAGATCCCCGCGCGCGACCATGAAGCCGTCGAAGGCGGCGATCACCTCGTCGAGGTTCTCGATGGCCTGCGGTTTCTCGATCTTCGCGATGACCGGCACCAGCACACCGACCTCGCGCATGATGCGGCGCACGTCCTCGGCGTCGCGCGCGTCGCGCACGAAGGACAACGCGATGAAGTCGACCGAGAGGGAGAGAGCGAAGCGCAGGTCGGCCTCGTCCTTCTCCGAGAGCGCCGGCACCGAGACGGCCACTCCGGGAAGGTTGATGCCCTTGTGGTCGCTGACCCGGCCGCCGACCAGCACCTCGCAGACGACGTCGTCGTCGGAGACCTGCTCGACCCGCAGACGCACCTTGCCGTCGTCGATGAGGATCGGGTCACCGACACCGACGTCACCCGGCAGTCCGGAGTAGGTCGTGCTGGCGCACTCGGCGTCGCCGGGCACGTCGCGGGTGGTGATGGTCCAGCGCTGGCCGCGGCGCAACTGGGCAGAGCCTTCGGCGAAGCTGCCGAGCCGGATCTTGGGGCCCTGGAGGTCGGCGAAGATGCCGACGCCGTGGCCGCTCGCGTCGGCGGCCTCGCGCACCAACCGGTAGGTCTCGGCGTGCACCTCGTGGCTGCCGTGGCTCATGTTGAGCCGCGCGACGTCCATGCCGGCGTAGACGAGCTCGCGGATCCGCCTCGCCGAGGAGGTGGCCGGGCCCAGGGTGCACACGATCTTCGCTCTCCGCACGGGCCTACCCTAGCGAGCGGTTGGATCGTTACAAGCGAACAGTTGGTGGTTGAGCCGGGCGAGGCTCCGCACCCTCCGGTGGTTGAGCCGGGCGAGGCTCCGCACCCTCCGGTGGTTGAGCCGGGCGAGGCGCTAGCCGAGTCCCGTGTCGAAACCCCGCGAGGTGCCACGCACGCTCCGGTGGTTGAGCCGGGCGAGGCGCTAGCCGAGTCCCGTGTCGAAACCCGGCGAGGTGCCACGCACCGTCCGGTGGTTGAGCCGGGCGAGGCGCTAGCCGAGTCCCGTGTCGAAACCCGGCGAGGTGCCAAGCAGCCTTGCTCTCAGGGGTGCCGGGCGAGGCTCCGCACCGTCCGGTGGTTGAGCCGGGCGAGGCGCTAGCCGAGTCCCGTGTCGAAACCCGGCGAGGCGATCGGCAGCGCTGCCTTCACAGTTGCTGGGTTTCGACGCGCTCGTCGCTGGCGCTCCTCGCGGCTCAACCACCGGCGGGGGCGCTCGTCGATTTCGACACGCCTTCGCCTTCGGCATCCGGCGGCTCAATCCACCGGCTGGCGCTCCTCACGGCTCAACCACCGAGATGTGGCGTCAGACGACGAGCGGACGGTCCGTCGGCCTGATCGGGGACGGCAGGGCGGTCTCACCGGTGAGGTAGGCGTCGACGGACGCCGCGGCGGCGCGCCCCTCGGCGATCGCCCACACGATGAGCGACTGGCCGCGACCGGCGTCGCCGGCCACGAACACGCCGGGCGTGGAGGTCATGTAGCTGCCGTCGCGCTTGATGTTGCCGCGCTCGTCGAGGTCGACACCCAGCTGCTCCACCGGCCCCGGCTTCTCCGGGCCGAGGAAGCCCATGGCGAAGAGCACCAGCTGGGCGGGGATCTCGCGCTCGGTGCCCTGGATCTCGGTGAGCTTGCCGTCGACGAACTCGACCTCGACGAGCGCCAGGGCCCGCACGTTGCCGTCGTCGTCGCCCAGGAACTCCTTGGTCGAGACGGAGTAGACCCGCTCGCCGTTCTCCTCGTGCGCCGAGGAGACCCGGTAGGTCATGGGGTAGGTCGGCCACGGCTGCGCGTCGGGTCGCGCCTCAGGGGGCAGCGGCATGATCTCCAGCTGCGTCACCGAACGAGCGCCCTGACGGGTCGAGGTGCCCAGGCAGTCGGCACCGGTGTCGCCGCCGCCGATGATCACGACGTCCTTGTCGGTGGCCAGGATCTGACCCTCGACCTCCTCGCCGAGCGAGGTGCGGTTGGCCTGCGGCAGGAAGTCCATGGCCTGGTGGATGCCCCCCAGCTCGCGCCCGGTCGCGGGTAGGTCGCGCGGCTCGGTGGCACCCATGGCCAGGACGACGGCGTCGTAGCGCTCGGTGAGCTTCTCACCGGTCAGCTCCTCGCCCACGTTCACCCCGGGGCGGAAGACGGTGCCCTCGCGGCGCATCTGGTCCAGACGCCGGTCGAGGTGCTTCTTCTCCATCTTGAACTCGGGGATGCCGTAGCGCAGCAGGCCACCGATCTTGTCGGCACGTTCGTAGACGGCGACCGTGTGGCCGGCGCGGGTGAGCTGCTGGGCGACCGCGAGGCCGGCCGGGCCGGACCCGATCACGGCGACGGTACGACCCGAGAGCCACTCCGGCGGCTGGGGCCGCACGAAGCCGGACTCCCACGCCTTGTCGATGATCGAGACCTCGACGTTCTTGATCGTCACCGGATCCTGGTTGATGCCCAGCACGCACGCGGTCTCGCACGGAGCCGGACACAGGCGCCCGGTGAACTCCGGAAAGTTGTTGGTGGCGTGCAGGCGCTCGATCGCGCCCTCCCAGTCGTCGCGCCAGACCAGGTCGTTCCACTCCGGGATGATGTTGCCCAGTGGGCAGCCTTGGTGGCAGAACGGGATGCCGCAGTCCATGCAACGCCCGGCCTGCGGCGTGATGATCGGCAGCAGCGCGTGGCCGATGCCGTCGGGGTAGACCTCGTTCCAGTCCTGGATGCGCTCCTCGACCGGACGACGGACCGCGACCTCGCGCCCCTCCTTCAAGAATCCCTTGGGGTCAGCCATGTCGTGCCTCCTGCGTCACGTCGTTCCTCTGCACCGAACAGATGAGCTCAGCCATGGAGGGCCTCCATCATCGCGTGGGCGGTCTCGTTCTCGTCGAGGCCGGCGGCCTCGGCCTTGGCCTTGGCCTCGAGCACGATCCGGAAGTCGCGCGGCATGACCTCGGTGAAGCGTTCGAGTGCGGCCGGCCAATTGGCGAGCAGCTGCTCGGCGACCTCGGAGCCGGTCTCCTCGAAGTGCGCGCGCACCATGGATTCGAGCTCGACCGCGGCGTCGTCCTTGACCGCACCGAGCTCGACGAGCTCGGAGTTGACCCGGAAGCTCTTGAGGTCGAGCACCCAGGCGATGCCTCCCGACATGCCGGCACCGAAGTTGCGGCCGGTCTTGCCGAGCACCGCGAGGCGTCCGCCGGTCATGTACTCGGCCGCGTGGTCACCCACACCCTCGGTGACGACCCAGGCCCCGGAGTTGCGCACGCAGCACCGCTCCCCCACGCCGCCGCGGATGAAGACGTTGCCCGAGGTGGCGCCGTAGGCGAGCGTGTTGCCGGCGATGATCTGCTCGTTGCTCTTGAACGGCGCCGAGCGGTCGGGCCGCACCACGATGCGCCCACCCGAGAGCCCCTTGCCGACGTAGTCGTTGGCGTCGCCCTCGAGCCGCAGCGTGATGCCGCTGGGCACGAAGGCGCCGAACGACTGGCCCGCCGAGCCCAGGAAGGTCAGGTCGATGGTGCCTTCGGGCAGGCCCTCGCCGCGGTAGCGCTTGGTGACCTCGTGGCCGAGGATCGTGCCGACCGTGCGGTTGACGTTGCGGATCGACAGCTGCGCCCGCACCGGCTCCCCCCGCTCCAGGGCCGGCTCGGCCAGCGGCACGAGCTCGGTGACGTCGAGCGACTTCTCCAGGCCGTGGTCCTGGCTCTTCGTGCAGTAGACGTCCTGACCCGGGAAGGCCGAGACGTCGGGCTGGTGGAGGATCGGCGTGAGGTCGAGGCCGTGCGCCTTCCAGTGGTCCACCGCCGGCTCGACGTCGAGACTGCCGACCTGACCGATCGCCTCCTCGATGCTGCGGAACCCGAGCTCGGCCAGGTACTCGCGCACCTCCTCGGCGATGTAGGTGAAGAAGTTGACGACGTACTCGGCCTTGCCGGAGTACCGCTCGCGCAGCACCGGGTTCTGCGTGGCCACGCCCACGGGGCAGGTGTCGAGGTGGCAGACCCGCATCATGATGCACCCGGACACCACCAGCGGCGCGGTGGCGAAGCCGAACTCCTCGGCGCCCAGCAGGGCGGCGATGACGACGTCGCGCCCGGTCTTGAGCTGACCGTCGGTCTGCACCACGATGCGGTCGCGCAGGCCGTTGAGCAGCAGCGTCTGCTGGGTCTCGGCCAGGCCGAGCTCCCACGGGCCGCCCGCGTGCTTGAGCGAGGTCAGCGGCGAGGCGCCGGTGCCGCCGTCGTGGCCGGAGATCAACACGACGTCGGCGTGCGCCTTCGACACTCCGGTGGCGACGGTTCCCACACCCACCTCGGAGACCAGCTTCACGTGCACCCGCGCCTGCGGGTTGGCGTTCTTCAGGTCGTGGATGAGCTGGGCGAGATCCTCGATCGAGTAGATGTCGTGGTGCGGCGGCGGAGAGATGAGGCCCACGCCGGGCGTGGAGTGCCGGGTCTTGGCCACCCACGGATACACCTTGTGACCCGGCAGCTGACCACCCTCGCCGGGCTTGGCGCCCTGCGCCATCTTGATCTGGATGTCGTCGGAGTTCGTGAGGTACTCCGAGGTGACGCCGAACCGGCCGCTGGCGACCTGCTTGATCGCGCTGCGCCGCTCGGGGTCGTAGAGGCGGTCGGGATCCTCGCCACCCTCGCCGGTGTTGGACTTCGCGCCCAGCCGGTTCATGGCGATGGCCAGCGTCTCGTGTGCCTCCCGGCTGATCGAGCCGTAGCTCATGGCACCGGTGGAGAAGCGCTTGACGATCTCGGAGACCGGCTCGACCTCGTCGATGTCGATCGGTGCCCGGCCGCTGCCCTCGGCGTCCTTGAAGCGGAACAGGCCGCGCAGGGTCATCAGCCGCTCGGACTGCTCGTCGACCCGCGAGGTGTACTGCTTGAAGATGTCGTACTTGCCGGCACGGGTGGAGTGCTGGAGCCGGAAGACGGTCTCGGGGTCGAAGAGGTGCGGCTCGCCCTCGCGGCGCCACTGGTACTCGCCGCCGATCTCGAGCTCGCGATGCGAGGGGCTGATGCCCCCGCGCGGGTAGGCGGTGCGGTGTCGGCGGGCGACCTCCTCGGCGATGACGTCGAGCCCGACGCCGCCGAGCTTGGAGGTGGTGCCGGTGAAGTACTGGTCGACGACCTCGGAGGAGAGGCCGACCGCCTCGAAGATCTGCGCGCCGGTGTAGGAGGCGACCGTGGAGACGCCGATCTTGCTCATCACCTTCAGCACGCCCTTGCCCAGCGCCTTGATCAGGTTCGCCACCGCGGCGTCGGCCTCGGCCTTGACGTAGTAGCGCTCGCGGGCGAGATCCTCGACCGACTCCATGGCCAGGTACGGGTTGACCGCGGCCGCGCCGTAGCCGACCAGCAGCGCCACGTGGTGCACCTCGCGCACGTCGCCGGCCTCGACGAGCAGACCGACCTGGGTACGGGTCTTCTCACGGACCAGGTGGTGGTGCACGGCCGCGGTGAGCAGCAGGGAGGGGATCGGCGCGAGCTCGGCGGTCGAGTGCCGGTCGGAGAGCACGATGATGCGCGCACCCTCGGCGATTGCGGCACTGACCTCGCCACAGATCTCGTCGATCTTGGCCGCCATCGCCTCGCCGCCGCCCTCGACGTCGTACAGCCCGCGCGAGACGTGCGTGACGAAGCCCGGCATGTCGCCGTCGCGGTTGATGTGGCGGATCTTGGCGAGGTCGTCATTGGAGATGACCGGGAACGGCAGGACGACCTGCCGGCACGACGCCGGGGTGGCCTCGAGCAGGTTCGACTCCGGCCCGATGGAGCCGTACAGCGAGGTGACGAGCTCCTCTCTGATGGCGTCGAGCGGCGGGTTGGTGACCTGGGCGAACAGCTGCGCGAAGTAGTCGAAGAGAAGCCGCGGCTTGTCCGACAGCGCCGCGATGGGGGTGTCGGTGCCCATCGAGCCGATCGGCTCGGCGCCGGTGTTGGCCATCGGCGTGAGGAGCACGCGCAGCTCCTCCTCGGTGTAGCCGAACACCTGCTGGCGCCGCGTCACCGACGCGTGGGTGTGCACGATGTGCTCGCGGTCGGGGATGTCGGCGAGGTGCACGCGCCCGGCATGCAGCCACTCGTCGTAGGGATGCTCCGCGGCGAGGCCGGACTTCACCTCCTCGTCCTCGATGATGCGGTGCTGCTCGGTGTCGACCAGGAACATGCGACCCGGCTGCAGGCGGCCCTTGCGCACGATGGAGGCCGGGTCGAGGTCGAGGACGCCGACCTCGGAGGCCAAGACGACGAGACCGTCGTCGGTGACCCAGTAGCGCGAGGGGCGCAGACCGTTGCGGTCGAGGACCGCGCCGATCTGGTCGCCGTCGGTGAACACGACGCAGGCGGGGCCGTCCCACGGCTCCATGACGCTGGCGTGGAACTCGTAGAAGGAGCGCCGCTTGGCGTCCATCTCGGTGTGGTTCTCCCACGCCTCGGGGATCATCATCAAGACCGCGTGCGGGAGCGAGCGGCCGCCCATGTGCAGCAGCTCGAGCACCTCGTCGAACGACGCGGAGTCCGAGGCGCCGGTGGTGCAGATCGGGAACAGCCGCTCGAGGTCGCCGGGGATGAGGTCTGAGGAGAGCAGGGCCTCGCGGGCGCGCATCCAGTTGCGGTTGCCCATGACGGTGTTGATCTCGCCGTTGTGGGCGATGAACCGGAACGGGTGCGAGAGCGGCCAGCTCGGGAAGGTGTTCGTCGAGAAGCGGGAGTGCACCACGGCCAGCGCGGAGGCGACGCGCTCGTCGAGCAGATCGGGGTAGAACCCGTCGAGCTGCTCGGTGGTGAGCATGCCCTTGTAGGCCAGGGTGCGCGAGGAGAGCGAAGGAAAGTAGACGTCGGTCTCGCGCTCGGCGCGCTTGCGCAGGCAGAAACTCATGCGCTCGAGCTGCATGCCGGTCACCCGCTGGCTCGCACCGGCGACGAAGAGCTGCCGGAAGGTGGGCATGACGCCCAGCGCGGTGGCACCCAGGATCGAGGAGTCGATCGGCACCTCGCGCCAGCCGAGCACGGCCAGACCCTCGTCGGCGGCGATCTGCTCGATGCGCGCGACCTGCTCGGCGACCTGGTCATCGTCGCCGGGCAGGAACGCCGTCCCGACGGCGTAGGAGTGCGGCGCCGGCAGCTCGAAGCCGAGCCCGGAGGTGACCTCACGCAGGAACGCGTCGGGCACCTGCATGAGGATGCCCGCGCCGTCGCCGGAGTTCGGCTCGGCGCCCGCGGCCCCTCGGTGGTCGAGGTTGCGCAGCGCGGTGAGCGCCTTGGCGACGATGTCGTGACTGGCCTCGCCGGTCAGGGTCGCGACGAAGGCCACACCGCACGCGTCGTGCTCGTGGCGGGGGTCGTAGAGCCCTTGGGGCGGCGGGAATGCGTGCGAGTAGGGCACTGGAGGATCTCCCGTCGTCGTGACCTGGACCGTTCCAGGAGCGTCCTCAGGACGGATCCGGGCATCGGTTCCAGGCATACGGTGGTGGCTTCGAGACCGGCTCGACATCGGTCGAGGGACGGTCAGCGAACCCGAGTGTGACTGTGCTCGTGGCAGGGACGACGTTGGCCCACGCGCTGAGCGTTGAGATTACCACCGGGTTTCGTGATCGCCTTCCTCGGCGTGGTCGGTCCGATCCCGCTGCGTTTCGTCGGGCTCGGCGCCGGACTCCGGGGGCTGTTCGACTCCTGCTGCGTTCTCGGCCAGTCGCGCCGGCGTGTACACGGCCTCCTCGCGCCCCGGACGACGGCGCAGCGACCACACGAAGAAGGCGGCCGCCGCGGCGAACATCACGATCGAGGTCCACACGTTGAACCGCAGGCCCCCCACGTCGGAGAGCTCCACGGTGTCGATGCGCAGGGTCTCGATCCAGCCGCGGCCGAGCGTGTAGAGCATCACGTAGAGCGCGAGGATGCGCCCGTGGCCGATGCGCCAGCGGCGGTCGGCCCAGATGAGCAGCGCGAAGACCGAGAGATCCCAGACCGACTCGTAGAGGAAGGTCGGGTGGAAGGTCGTCCCGGGCGAGAAGACCTCACCCTCGGGCCAGTTGCGGGGGTCGATCTCGAGTCCCCAGGGCAGATCGGTCGGCCTCCCGTAGAGCTCCTGGTTGAAGTAGTTGCCCCACCGCCCCAACGCCTGGGCGACGAGGACGCCGGGCGCGAGGGCGTCGAGCATCGGCATCAGCCGGATGCCGCGGCGACGCGCCCCGATGAGCACGCCCACGGCCCCGAGCGCCACCGCGCCCCAGATGCCGAGGCCGCCGCGCCAGAGGTAGAGCGCGGCCCACGGGTTCTTGCCCTCGCCGAAGTAGAGGTCGTGGTCGGTGGCCACGTGGTAGAGGCGAGCGCCGACGAGCCCGAAGGGCACGGCCCACACCGCGAGATCCTGGACCTCGCCGTAGGTGCCGCCCCGTGCCACCCAGCGGCGCTCGCCGATCCAGATCGCCGCGACGATGCCGGCGATGATGCACAGCGCGTAGGCACGCACCGGCACCGGTCCCAGGTGCCAGACACCCTGGCTCGGGCTCGGGATCGACAGCGGCAGCAG
Organism: Nocardioides acrostichi; assembly: GCF_015319165.1. Classification (GTDB taxonomy): domain Bacteria; phylum Actinomycetota; class Actinomycetes; order Propionibacteriales; family Nocardioidaceae; genus Nocardioides; species Nocardioides acrostichi. Next base: position 646,842 of record NZ_JADIVZ010000001.1, on the reverse strand, counting down.
GTCGAGCACGGCGTACCTCGTTCTGGATCGGGGGGGCGGGATCGGGGGGCGGGATCGGTGGGCGGGGTCGGTGAGTCGGTGGTCAGGACGCCGCGAGCAGGGTGTGCACGTCGGCCGCGAGCTCGGCCGAGGAGACCTGGCCGTCCCAGAACACCGGGGCCCGGCCGTCGCCGTCGACCCCGATGATCTGCGAGCCGTGCGACCCGAGGTCGTAGCCCCCGCTGGCGAGCTGCTGGGCGTCGGCGACGAAGATGCCGACGCTCTTGGCCAGCGTCGCGACGTCGCCCAGGCTGCCACGCAGGCCGACGCCGGTGGGGTCGTAGCCGCGCAGGTAGTTGCGCAGGGTGTCGGCGTCGTCACGGGTGGGGTCGGTGGAGACGAACACGAGCTGCACCTGGGCTCGGTCGGCGTCGTCGAGGCGGGTCAGCGCACTGCTGATGGTCGACATCACCAGCGGGCACACGTCGGGGCAGTGGGTGTAGCCGAAGAACACGAGGCTCAGCCGCTGACCCGGGTCGGTGAGGCTGAACGGTTGGCCCTCGGTGTCGGTGAGGGTCACGTCGGCCACGTCGAAGGGCGGGTCGACGCGGCTGCCGGTGAAGGTGCCGGCCGGGGCGGCGTCCGAGCTGCACCCCGCCAGGGCCGCGAGCACCAGGGCGAGGACGGCGACGAGGGCTCGCGTCGGACCGAGCCGGTCAGCCACGCCGGACTCCCGCGGCAAGGTCCTCCGCCAGCGTCGAGAGGCCGCGCAGGGCACTCGGCAGGTCGGGGGCGTCGAGTACGGCTCGACAGAACGCGGAGCCGACGATCACGGCGTCGGCGAAGCCGGCGATCTCGGCTGCCTGGTCGCCGTTGCTGACACCGAGGCCGACCCCGATCGGCAGGTCGGTGGTGGCCCGGGCACGCGCGACCAGCGGCTCGGCGAGATCACTGGTGGTGGTGCGGGTGCCGGTGACGCCCATGACGGCCGTGGCGTAGACGAACCCGCGACTGGCCGCGGTCGTCATCGCGATGCGCTCGTCGGTCGAGGACGGCGCGACCAAGAAGATCTTGTCGAGGTCGCGAGCGTCGGCGGCAGCGATCCACTCCGGAGCGAAGTCCGGAGTGAGGTCGGGGGTGATGAGCCCGGCCCCACCTGCGTCGAGGAGCTCTTGGGCGAAGCGTTCGACACCGTAGCGCTCGACCGGGTTCCAGTAGGTCATGACGACGGCGGTGGCGCCGGTCGAAGCGACCGCCTCGACGGTGCGCATGACGTCGTCGATGCGGGTGCCGGCGTCGAGCGCCTGCTGGGCGGCCGCCTGCACGGTGGGGCCGTCGATGACGGGGTCGGTGTAGGGCAGTCCGACCTCGATGGCGTCGCAGCCGGCGTCGACCATCGCGCGGACGGCGTCGAGACTCCCCCGCTTGTCGGGGAACCCGGCGGGCAGGTAGCCGACGAGGGCGGCCCGACCCTCGGCGCGCGTGGTCTCGAAGACGCGGGCGCAACTCATGCCGGCTCCCCCGCGGTCTCGGCCTCGCCGAGGCCGAAGTACTCGATGGCGGTGCCCATGTCCTTGTCGCCGCGCCCGGAGAGGTTGATCAGCACGGTCGCCTCGGGCCCCTTCTCTGTGGCGATCCGCTCGGCCACCCTCAGGCCACCGGCCACAGCGTGGGAGGACTCGATGGCCGGGATGATGCCCTCGGTGCGGGCCAGCAGCGCGAACGCCTCCATCGCCTCGGCGTCGGTGACGGGCAGGTAGGTGGCGCGGCCGGAGTGCGCGAGCTGCGCGTGCTGCGGGCCGACGCCCGGATAGTCCAGCCCCGCGGAGATCGAGTGACTCTCGATGGTCTGGCCCTCGTCGTCTTGGAGCACGTAGGTGCGAGCCCCGTGCAGCACACCGGAGGCGCCGGAGTGGATGGTGGCGGCGTGCCGAGGCGTGTCGACGCCGTCGCCGGCGGCCTCGAAGCCGTAGATCTCGACCTCGGCGTCGTCAAGGAAGGCGGTGAAGAGACCGATCGCGTTGGAGCCGCCGCCCACGCAGGCCGCGATCGCGTCGGGCAGCACTCCGTACTGCTCCAGGCACTGTGCGCGCGCCTCGTCGCCGGTGCCGCGCACGAAGTCGCGCACCAGGCTCGGGAACGGGTGCGGGCCGGCTGCGGTGCCGAAGAGGTAGGCGGTGTGGTCGACGCTGGCAACCCAGTCGCGCATGGCCTCGTTGATGGCGTCCTTGAGCGTGGCACTGCCGGAGTCGACCGGCACGACCTTCGCGCCCAGCAGCTGCATCCGGGCGACGTTGAGCGCCTGTCGCCGAGTGTCGACGGCACCCATGTAGACGGTGCAGTCGAGGCCGAAGTAGGCCGCCGCCGTGGCCGTGGCGACGCCGTGCTGGCCGGCGCCGGTCTCGGCGATGACCCGTTGCTTACCCATGCGCCGGGTCAGCAGCGCCTGACCGATCACGTTGCGGATCTTGTGGGCGCCGGTGTGGTTGAGATCCTCGCGCTTGAGCAGCACCCGGCAGCCGACCCGGTCGGAGAGCCGGCGGGCGTGGAACAGCGGGCTCGGCAGGCCGGCGTACTCGCGCTGCACCTGCTCGAAGTCGGCGATGAAGGCGGGGTCGGCCATGGCCTCGTGCCAGGCGTCGGTGAGCTCCTCGAGCGCCGAGACCAGTGCCTCGGGGATGAACCGGCCGCCGAAGAGGCCGGGCTCGCCGAACCAGCCGTGCTCGTCGGCGTCGAAGCGACTGGCCCCTGGGGCCGGGTCGAGCGTGGTCATGCCTGGACTCCTGTCATGCTCGCGACCGCCGCGCGCGGGTCGCCGTCCTTCACCAAGGCCTCGCCCACCAGCACGGCCCTGGCCCCTTCGCCGACGAAACGCTTGACGTCGACCACGCCGGTGATGCCGGACTCCGCGACCTTCACACACTCGTCGGGGATGAGCGGAGCGAGGCGACCGAAGGTGTCGTCGTCGACGGCGAGGGTCTTGAGGTTGCGGGCGTTGACGCCGATCAGCTCGGCGCCCAGGGCCACGGCACGCTCGGCCTCGGCCTCGTCGTGCACCTCGACCAGGGCGGTCAGACCCAGCTCGCCGGCGAGGTCGTGCAGCCGGCGCAGGGTGTCGTCGTCGAGGGCCGCCACGATGAGCAGCACCAGGTCGGCGCCCGCGGCCCGGGCCTCGACGATCTGGTACTCGGTGACCATGAAGTCCTTGCGCAGCAGAGGGGCGTCGACGGCAGCGCGGACGGCGCGCAGGTCGGCCAGGCTGCCGCCGAAGCGGCGCTGCTCGGTGAGCACGCTGATGGCGGCAGCGCCCCCCGCGGCGTACTGCGCTGCCAGAGCCGTGGGGTCGGGGATGTCGGCCAGATCCCCCTTGGAGGGGCTGCGGCGCTTGACCTCGGCGATCACGCTGGAGCCGGGCAGCCGCAGGTCGGGCATGGGATCACGGGGCGCGTCGACGTCGGCCAGGGCGGCGCGCACATCGGCCAGCGGGGCACGGTCTTCGCGGGCCGCCAGATCCTCCCGCACCCCCGCGACGATCTCGTCAAGGACCGACACGGGGCACCCGCTCTCGTTGGCGACAACTGCAAGAAAATCCGACACCCGAGTGTGTCACGGGGTGTGTAAAGAGCCTCGCCATGGGTACCGTCACGCCACCACCGGGGCACAGCGCCCCTTGTCATCTCGTCAGGAGACCCCCATGAGCTACTCCGAGCCTCCTCCCCCGCCGCAGTACGGCGACGCCGGTGGCCAGAAGCCACCCGGCCAGCCCCCCGCCAACAACCTGGTGTGGGCCATTCTCACCACCCTGTTCTGCTGCCTCCCGCTGGGCGTCGTCTCGATCGTGTTCGCCGCGCAGGTCAACGGCAAGTGGGCCTCTGGTGACTACACGGGCGCCCAGGACTCGGCGAAGAAGGCGAAGAACTTCGCCATGTGGTCGGCCATCGTCGGCGTCGTCGGGATCGTCCTGTACATCATCTTGGTCGTCGCCATCGGCGTCGGCTCGAACTCCAGCACCAACTACTGAGTGGCCTACGTGGCTACCGCTGTCACCGAGCAGGCGCCCGGATCCCTCACACCCTCGCGGGTGAGGGTCTGGGCGCCTCTCGTGATGACCACGGCTGCCGCTGCGGCGGCAGCCGTGGTCATCGCGTCGGTCGATCCGCACGAACCGGGCCACTACCCGACCTGCCCTTTCCTCGCGGTGACCGGCGAGTGGTGTCCCGGCTGCGGCAGCCTGCGCGCCATCAACTCGCTGCTTCACGGGCACGTGGCCGGAGCGTTCGAGCGCAACCCGCTCGTCCCCCTGGCCCTGCCCTTCCTCGGCTTCACCTACGTCATGTGGGTGCTGCGCCTCACCGGCAAGACCTCCTGGTCACCGACCCTGATCCCCGCACGGGCCGTGTGGGTGCTGCTCGGCACCGTGCTCGCCTTCTGGGTGCTGCGCAACGTGCCCGGCTGGACGTTCCTCTCCCCGGACTGACCGCGGCCGGCGGTACGTCAGGGGGCGAGCCAGGGCACGAGACCGTTGCGCAGCACCGTGAACGCCACCAGGCCCACGGCTGCTGCCACGTAGACCGCCACCGGCACATCGCGGACGACCGACCGGTCGATGCCCTGCCAACGGCGCCCCGCCCAGACGAGCAGCATCACCGAGAGCGGGACGACCACTACGACCAACGCGAGATTGCTCGACGCGGCCCCGCCGATGTCGCCACGGGTGAGGTCGTTCACCGCCCGCAGGCCGCCACACCCCGGGCACGAGAGTCCGAGCAGGTTGAAGGGGCACCAGCCCCACGAGCCACCGACGTGCGGGTCGCGCAACCGCAGGGCCAGGGTCAGGGCGGCGAGACCGCCGATCGTCGTGGTCGGCCCCAGCATGCGGCGGCGGCGTGAGGCGACCGACGCGTGTTCCCGAGAGGCAGGGTACGGGGCGACCACGACAGCGAGATGCCTGGCTCAGTGACTCTCGTGCAGACCCATCTTGGCCATGACCGCGAAGACCACGCCGGCGGCGAGCACGATGGCCACGCCGATCCAGAAGACCGGGTAGCTGACCGGCGAGAACATCAGGCCGACGCTGCCCACGACGAAGCCGACCAGGCCGATCACGACCGCGCTCCACGCTGCGGGGGTGTTGCCGTGGTTGTCAGCCATGTTCGGTGCTCCTCGGGGAGGTCGGTCGAGCGAGGGTGCTTGCGCGCACGAGTCTAGGAGGTCGGCGCTGCGTCGCGACGCCGGGTCGCGTGCGAGAGGGTAAAGTCCCGCGTTCTGAGCCGATCGACCAGGAGCCCCCCGTGTCCTATCCGCAGCAGCCCTATGTCCGCGAGCACCCCGAGGGCACCACCATCTTGGTGCTCGGCATCCTCGGGCTGGTGCTGTGCGGCCCGTTCACGGCGATCCCGGCGTGGGTCAAGGGCAACCGAGTGCTGCGCGAGATCGACTCGAGCAAGGCCCAGCACACCAACCGCGGCCTCGTGAAGGCCGGGCAGGTGATGGGCATCATCGGCACGGTCATCTTCGTCGGCACCCTCGCGCTCTACGCGGTCGTCTTCGCCCTCGCGGTCAGCCAGACCTGAGGAGCGTCACGCCGTGGGGTCGTGGCCGTCGTCGAGCGCCTTCCACAGGTCGAGATTCGTGGGGTCGTCGGCGGGGAGCCGGGCGGTGCTGACGGACCCCCCGGTGGGCGCGTCGTAGCGGCGTCCCATCTCGGGCCAGGCTGGGGTGGCCCGCACCGCCGCCGCGCTCGCCGCCAGGCTCAGCACGGCCCCCACGGCTGCCACGAAGAGCCACGGCGTGGGGTGTGAGCCACCCGAGGCCGACACCGAGGCGAACGCCTCGTCGACGGTGCGCCGCGCCGCCAGCCAACCGGTGACCACCGCGACACCCGCACCGAGGGCGGCCGAAGCCGCGAGTGTCGCGACGAGACGGCGGACCCGCCCCCGGGCAACCAGCAGCACGCCCCAGGCGGCCAGCACCACCAGGGCCAGCGAGGTGACCAGGGGCATCGAGAGCGCGTCTCCCGCGCCGAGGGTCGCCCGCACGGTGGCGGCGGCATCGGCGTCGCCACCGACCTCGACCACGGGCTTGGAACCCGCGACGGCGGCGATCGCGGCGCCACCGAGCCCGGCGAGCGCGCACGGAACGAAGGCGCGGCGGGCCCGGCTCGGCCATGCTGCGGTACCGGTGCCCGTGCTGGTTCCGGTCACGTCGCGAGCAGCAGGTCGGCGTCGAAGCAGGTGCGGTCGCCGGTGTGGCAGGCAACGTCGGTCTGGTCGACTTTGACCAGCAGGGTGTCGCCGTCGCAGTCCAGGCGCACCTCCTTGACGTGCTGTACGTGACCGGAGGTCTCCCCCTTCACCCAGTACTCGCCACGCGAGCGCGACCAGTAGGTGGCTCGACCCGTGGTGAGGGTGCGGTGCAGCGCCTCGTCGTCCATCCAGCCGAGCATGAGCACCTCGCCGGTGTCGTGCTGCTGCACGACGGCGGGCACGAGGCCGGCTTCGTTGCGCTTGAGGCGCGCGGCCACGCCCGGGTCGAGTCCAGTCACCGGACCATCATCCCCGCCCGGCGGCGACCGTGCCCTGCTGGGCCACCCAGGAGGCATGCAGGCCGGCATAGACCGAGCCCTCCTGCCCCACCAGCACGTCGTGCGGCCCGCGCTGGACGATGCGCCCGCGATCGACGACCACGACCTCGTCGGCCGCCTCGGCCGTGCTGAGCCGGTGGGCGATCGTGACGGAGGTGCGCCCGGACATCAGCCGCTCCAGCGCCCGCCCGATGCGCATCTCCAGCGCTGGGTCGACCGCCGAGGTCGCCTCGTCGAGCACGAGCAGGTCGGGGTCGGCCAGTTGTGCGCGCAGCAGCGCCACCAGTTGCCGCTCACCCGCCGACAGCGACTCGCCGCGCTGCCCCACGAGCGTGTGGACGCCGCGCGGCAGGGCGTCGAGCCAGTCGCCGAGGCCGATCTCGACCGCCGCGGCCGCGATGTCGGCGTCCGAGGCGTCGGTGCGGCCGTAGCGCACGTTGGCGGCGAGGGTGTCGTCGAAGAGGAAGCCCTCCTGCGGCACCAGCACCACGCTGCGGCGCAGTGCTCGAGTGCGCACGTCACGCAGGTCGATGCCGTCGAGCAGCACCCGGCCCTCGGTGGGGTCCATCAGCCGGGTGAGCAGCTTGGCCACGGTCGACTTGCCGGAGCCGGTCTCGCCGACCACCGCCACGCGGGTGCCGGCGGCGATGTCGAGGCTGATGCCGTGCAGCACCGGCGGCCCCGCGGGATAGGCGAAGGTGACGTCGTCGAAGCGCACCTCGATCGGGCCGCGCGGCAACCTCTGCCCGTCCTCACCCGGGTCGACGAGGTCGGCGGGTGTCTCGAGGATGCCGATGACCCGACGCCAGCCCGCCAGGGCGTTCTGGGCGTCGGTGAGGATCTGGGTGCCCATCTGCACCGGCCCCACGAACAGGGTGACGAGGAACGCGAAGGCGACGATCGTGCCGGCGCTGATGCGCCCGGAGTCGCCGCCGAAGAGGTGGCCGGGAGCCAGCCAGACCCCGATGACGATGACGCCGGCATTGGCCAGCCCGGCCGAGACGCCGCCCAGGGAGAACGAGAACGCGGTGAAGCCCTGAGCCCGGGTGCTCGCCGCCTTGAACTCGTCGATGGCGTCGTCGATGCGGGTCTGGGTGCGCTCCTCGACGGCGTAGGCACGCACGACGGCCGCGCCGACCACCGGCTCGGAGACGGCGGAGAGCATCTGGCCCACCTGGCGGCGCACCACGCCGTAGGCCAGCGTGAGCTTGCGCTGGAAGTAGCGCAGCGAGGCGAACAAGGGCGCGAAGCAGACCCACACGACCAGCGCGAGCTGCCAGGAGTAGACGACCATGACGATCGTGGCGACGACGATCTGTCCGAGGCTCACGACGAACAGCAGGCCGCCGAATACCAGGAACTGGCTGACCTGGTCGACGTCGCTGGTGACCCGGCTGACCAGGGCTCCGCGGCGCTCGGTGTTCTGGGTGAGGAGCGGGAGGTCGTGCACGTGCCGGAACGCCTTGATGCGCAGCGTTGCCAGGCCACGCTCGGAGGTGATGAACAGCCGCCGCGTCATGAGGTAGGAGGAGACGCTGGTGAGCACCACCGCTACCCCGGCCAGCACACCCATCAACGTCGTGTAGCCGACATCGGGGCCACCGTCGGCACCGAGGCCGCGGTCGATGGTCTGCTGCACGGCTACCGGGACGACGACCTGGCCGACCGAGGCGACCACCGCGAGCAGCAACGTGCCCCAGAGGCCCTCGGCGAGCTCGGGTGAGTAGCCCACGCCGCGGCGGATCGTGGCGAAGGCGCCGAGGTCATCACCGGTCGAGAGCCCAGTCGTGGATGGCGCAGTCGTGGGCGGGGTGCTCACCGCTCCTCCTCGTAGGCGTTGACCAGGTGTGCGTAGGCCGGACTGCGCCCGAGGAGTTCGGCATGCGTGCCGCGGTCGGCGATGCGCCCCTCGGCCAGGTGCACCACCTCGTCGGCCAGCCCGATCGTGGCCTTGCGGTAGGCGACGACGAGCAGGCTGGGCCTGGACTCCCCCGTCGACCCGTCGCGCAGGGCCGCCAGGATGCGCGCCTCGACCTCGGGGTCGACCGCCGAAGTGGCGTCGTCGAGCACGAGCAGTCGCGGACGACGCACCAGCGCGCGGGCGAGCGAGATGCGCTGCCGCTGCCCGCCGGAGAGCGAGGTGCCCCGCTCCCCCAGGCGGCTGTCGAGGCCGTGCGGGAGAGCGGCGACGAAGCCGTCGGCCTGCGCCGCGCGCAACGCCGTCCAGACATCGTCGTCGCAGACGTCGGCGCCGAGGGTGACGTTGCCGCGCACGGTGTCGTCGAAGAGGAACGCCTGCTGGGGCACCACGGCCACGGCGCCGGCCAGCTCGCCGCGGGCGAGGTCGCGCAGGTCGACGCCGTCGAGCCGCAGCGTGCCGGCGTCGGGGTCGACCAGGCGCGAGACGAGATTGACCAGGGTGCTCTTGCCCGAGGCGGTGGCTCCGACCAGCGCGACCGTGCGGCCGGGCTCGACGGCGAAGCTGACGTCGTCGAGGAGAGACGCCGCACCCTTGCCCGAGCCACTCGGGTAGTCGTAGCCGAGACCGTCGATCTCCAGTCGCGCGCCCCGGCCCGTGCTCGGTGCGGCGACGGCACCGAAGGGCATCGATCCGGTCGCGTCGAGCACCGAGCGCACCCGCCGGTACCCCACGACGCTGGCGGGGAAATTGCCCAGCAGCCAGCCGATGGAGCGGATCGGGAACGACACGATCGTGAGCAGGTAGGCGACCGTGACCACATCGCCGGCGTCGGAGGATCCGGTGAGCACCCGGTGCACGCCGACGGCGAGCACGACCAGCACGCCGATGTTCGGCAGGGCGGCCAGGGCCGGGTCGAAGGCCGCACGGTAGAGCCCGACCTTGATGTTGGCGTCGCGCAGCGCGTGCGCCCGCTCGGCGAAGCGCTCGGTCTCCTCGCCCTCGCGGCCCAGGGTCTTGACGACCAGTGCGCCGTCGAAGGACTCGTGGGCGATCTCGGAGACCTCGGCCCGTAACTGCTGGGCACGCGTGGCCCAGGGGGCCGACCAGCGCTGGTAGACGACGTTGGTGACGATGACGGCCGGGAAGACGAACAGCCCGATGACGGCCAGCACGACATCGGTGAGCAGCATCTGCGCGACCGCGATGACCATCATCGCGATGGTGCCCACGGCCATCGGGAGCGGTGCGATCGGCCCCCAGGTGGCCTCGACGTCGGCGTTGGCGTTCGACAGCAGCTGCCCCGTCGGGTGCCGCTGGTGCCAGCTCATGGGCAACGCGAGGTACTGGCGAGTGACGGCGCGCCGGCTGTGCGCCTGCATGCGGTACTGCATGATGCCCGCGCCCAGGCGCCGCGCGACGATGCCCACCGCCCGCAGCAGGGCCACACCGAGGAAGAGCGCCAGCACCGCCCATAGCAGGCCGGCACCCACGGCCTCGCGGGCGTCGCGCGCGGCGAAGGCGGGCGTGATGACGTGGTCGGTGGCCCAGCCGAGCACCCAGGCGTCGGCGACGGTGAGGGCGCCGAACAGCACGCTGCCCAACGTGGAGAGCGTGAACACCCAGGGCTCGCGCCGGATGGCCACGCCCAGCACTTGGAGGCCGTCGATCGTGGTGGCGGGCCGACCGTTTGGCTCGGCGCTGGCCTCGGTGGGGTCGAGTGACGCGTGCTGCGCTGCGTGCGTCGTCACCCGTGCTCCTCGCTGCCGTCGTGGATCTGCCCGGGGGCCAACCCCCCGCACCGTCGACGCTATTCCCGACCACCGACAGCCCCGGAGGAGCGAGACCGCTCCGGGTAGCGTCTGACCAGTGACGAGCTTCGTGCGACGTGAGCGGGACGACCTCTGCGATACCGCCCTCGCCGTCGGGCCGTACGCGCCCACCCTGTGCGGCGACTGGACGGCGCGGGACCTGCTGGCACATCTCTACGTGCGCGAGCACTCACCCGTCGCGGGCCTGGGCGTGCTCCTGACGCCTCTGGCCGGCCTCACCGAGAAGGCGATGCGGCGCGCGGCGTCCGGCCCCTACGAGCGGCTGGTCGGTCGCGTCTGTCGGACCCGCCTGACGCCGTTCACGCTGCCCGGGGTCGAGCCGCTCGTCAACACCCTGGAGTACCTCGTGCACCACGAGGATCTGCGCCGCGCCCGGCCCGACTGGTCGCCGCGAGAGATGGCCCCGGACGACCTCGATGCCGTGTGGACGGCGCTCGTTCGCGGCGGACGCCTCATCGCGCACGGGTGCGGCGTGCCGCTGCGCGCCCGACGCACCGACACCGGTGAGGAGCGGGCGCTCACCCGCGGAGACGACGCCGTCACGCTGGTCGGCGAACCCGTGGAGCTGGCGCTGTACTGCTTCGGCCGCACCGGCGTGGCGCGGGTCGACCTCGAGGGTTCCGAGGCTGCGCTGGCCGCCCTGCGCCCCGACGCCCTCGGCTTCTGAGCTCGCGACGATCCCTGCCGGTCGACGCGAGCCGGTCAGCCCGGCTGCTCCCCCTCAGCGCACCGGGTGGCCGGCCGCCGCCATCGCCTGCTTCACCTCGCCGATGCGGCAGGTGCCGAAGTGGAACACGGTCGCCGCCAACACCGCGTCGGCACCGGCGGCCACGGCGGGCGCGAAGTGGCGAGGGTGTCCGGCTCCGCCGGAGGCGATGACCGGCACGCTCACCTCGCGGCGCACCTGCTCGATGAGCTCGAGGTCGAAGCCGCCCTCGGTGCCGTCGGCGTCCATGGCGTTGAGCAGGATCTCGCCCGCACCCAGCTCGCACGCTCGCGCCGCCCACTCCAGGGCATCGAGCCCCGCGGACGTGCGGCCACCGTGCGTGGTGACCTCGAAACCGCTCGGGCAATCGGTGGTCGAGCCCCTCGAGACTCGACGGGCGTCGACCGAGAGCACCAGCACCTGGTTGCCGAACCGATCGGCGATCTCGGCCACCAGTTCGGGGCGCTTGATGGCCGCGGTGTTGACAGCGACCTTGTCGGCGCCCGCGCGCAGCAACCGGTCGACGTCGGCGCAGGAGGAGACTCCCCCACCGACCGTGAGCGGGATGAAGACCTCCTCGGCGCAGCGCGAGACGACCTCCATCGTGGTCGCCCGGCCCTCGTGGGAGGCGGAGATGTCGAGGAACGTGAGCTCGTCAGCGCCCTCGGCGTCGTAGGTGCGTGCCAGCTCGACTGGGTCGCCGGCGTCGCGCAGCTCGCGGAAGTTGATGCCCTTCACCACGCGTCCGCCGTCGACGTCCAGGCACGGGATCACGCGCACGGCGACACTCATGCGTTCGCTCCGCTGCCCCGGCCGCCGCTCTGGCCGCTGCTCTGGCCGCTGCTCTGGCCACGGGTCAGGGCGAGGGCGTCCTCGAGGGTGAACCGGCCCTCGTAGAGAGCCGTGCCGGCGATGGCGCCCTCCACTCCCTCGGGCACGAGCTGCATCAACGCGGCGATGTCCTCGAGCGTCGTGACGCCGCCGGAGGCCACGACCGGGGCCTGCGTGGCGGCGCACACCTCGCGCAGCAGCTGGAGGTTGGGCCCGGCGAGCATGCCGTCCTTGTTGACGTCGGTGACGACGTAACGGGCGCAGCCCTCGGAGTCGAGGCGGGCGAGGGTCTCGTAGAGGTCGCCGCCCTCGCGGGTCCAGCCGCGGGCGGCCAGAGTGGTACCGCGGACGTCGAGGCCGATGGCGATGCGGTCGCCGTGCTCGGCGACGATGCGCGCACACCACTCGGGCCGCTCGAGCGCCGCGGTGCCGATGTTCACCCGGGTGCAGCCCGTGGCCAGCGCGGAGGCGAGCGACTCGTCGTCGCGGATGCCGCCGCTCATCTCGACCTTGATGTCGAGCGCAGCCACGATCTCGGCCTGGAGCGCGCGGTTGCTGCCGCGGCCGAACGCCGCGTCGAGGTCGACCAGGTGCAACCACTCCGCGCCGGCGTCCTGCCAGCGGCGCGCGGCCGCGATCGGGTCGCCGTAGACGCGCTCGGAGCCCGCGACGCCCTGCGCCAACTGCACGGCGCGGCCTTCGGTGATGTCGACGGCGGGTAGCAGCTCGAGGTAGTCACTCATCAGCGGATCATCCTTCGGATCGTCAGCGGAACAGCAGCGTGTAGAGCACGGGTGCGGCGAGCAGCGAGATGACCGCGGTGAAGGCGGACAGTGCGAGGCTGGTGAAGACCACGGCCAGCAGCACGTTGACCGCCAGCAGTGCGGCGATCACGCCGTTGACCTGACGGCGCCGCCTCTCGGCCAGGGCGCCGGTCGGTCGCGCGGTGCGAACGGGCTTCGGGATCCAGCCCGTCAGCGCGGCCTTGCGTGCGGCGGCCCTCTCGGCGCGCTCGGCTTCAGCAGCACGTGCCGCGACCAGCAGGGCGGCCTCGTGCTCCCGCGCTGCTCGGCGACGCTGCCGTTCCTTGCTCATGCCGGCGCGCTCACAGGGTGGCCACCCAGTTGCGCAGCAGCTCCGCCCCGGCGTCGCCGGACTTCTCGGGGTGGAACTGCGTGGCCCACAGCGGACCGTTCTCGACGGCAGCGACGAAGCGGTCGCCGTCCGGGGCGGGGCCGGTGTCGGTCCAGGACACCAGCGGAGCGACGGTGCGGTCGTTGGTCTGCAGCGTCCACTCCCGCACGCCGTAGGAGTGCACGAAGTAGAACCGCTCGGTCTCGACACCGGCGAACATCGCGCTGCCCTCGGGCGCCTGCACGGTGTTCCAGCCCATGTGCGGCACCACCGGCGCCCGGAGCCGCTCGACGACTCCGGGCCACTCGTCGCAGCCTGGCGTCTCGACGCCGTGCTCGATGCCGCGACTGAAGAGGATCTGCATACCCACGCAGATGCCGAGCACCGGGCGACCGCCGGAGAGGCGGCGTCCGATGATGCGCTCGCCGCGGATCGCCCGCAGCCCCTCCATGCACGCGGCGTAGGCACCGACGCCGGGCACGAGCAGCCCGTCGGCGGCCATCGCGGCGTCGAGGTCACCGGTGAGTTCGACGTCCGCCCCCGCCCGCTCGACGGCGCGCACCGCCGAGCGCAGGTTTCCCGAGCCGTAGTCGAGGACGACGACGCTCGGCGCCGCCATCTAGAGGGTGCCCTTGGTGCTGGGCACGCCGGTCTCGCGCGGGTCGATCGCGACGGCGTCGCGAAACGCGCGGGCGAATGCCTTGAACTGGGTCTCGACGAGGTGGTGCGGCTCGCGGCCGGCCAGCACGCGCACGTGCAGCGCGAGGTGGGCGTGGAAGGCGAGAGTCTCGAAGACGTGCTGGGTCAGCGAGCCGAGGTAGGAGACCCCGGAGCCGCCGAGCTGCACGTACTGCTGGCCCTCGGGCTCGCCGGTGTGCACGCAGTACGGGCGCCCCGAGACGTCGACGACGGCCTGCACGAGCGCCTCGTCGAGCGGCACGCACGCGTCGCCGAAGCGGCGGATGCCGCGCTTGTCGCCCAGTGCCTCGCGCAGCGCCTGGCCCAGCGCGATGGCGGTGTCCTCGACGGTGTGGTGGGCGTCGATGTGCACGTCACCTGTCGTGCGCACCACGAGATCGCACAGCGAGTGCCGCGCGAAGGCGGTGAGCATGTGGTCGTAGAAGCCGACTCCCGTCGAGATCTCGTGACGGCCGGTGCCGTCGAGGTCGACCTCGACGAGCACCTTCGACTCCGAGGTGGTGCGCTCGACGCGTCCGGTGCGGCTCATGACTCTCCTCCTGCGACTCCTGGGTGCTCCAGCACCACCATCATGGCGGCACGGAAGGCCGCCATCTCCGCCGGTGTGCCGATCGAGACGCGCAGCCAGCCCTCCGGGCCGACCTCGCGCACCAGCACGCCCTCGTCGAGCAGACGCTGCCACACCGCGTGCCGGTCGGCGAAGGTGCCGAAGAGGCAGAAGTTGGCGTCGCTGTCGGCCACGTGCAGGCCCTGCTCGCGCAGCCAGGCCACGCAGGCGTCGCGCTCGGCGCGCAGCGCGTCGACCGCCCCGAGCAGCTCGTCGGTGTGCGCCAGCGCCGCCAGCGCCACGGCCTGGGTGACCGCGGAGAGGTGGTAGGGCAGCCGGACGACGCGGATCGCGTCGCAGATGGCCGGGTCGGCGGCGAGATACCCCAGTCGCAGGCCGGCGCCGGCGAAGGCCTTGCTCATCGTGCGGGTGACCACGAGGTTGCGGTAGGTCAGCAGCAGCTCCAGCGCGCTCGGGGTGCCGGCGCGGCGGAACTCGCCGTAGGCCTCGTCGACCACGAGCAGACCGTCGTCGCCGATCGCCTCGCACAGCGCACCGATCGCCTCGGGCGCCAACGCCGTGCCCGTGGGGTTGTTCGGGCTGGGCAGCAAGACGACGCTCGGTCGCTCGGCCTCGACCAGCGTCACGGCGGCGTCGAGGTCGAGCGTGAAGTCGTCGGCGCGGCGTCCGGCGACGAATCGCGAGTGGGTGTCGCGGGCGTATTCGGGGTACATCGAGTAGGTCGGCGCGAAGCTCACCACGGTGCGCCCGGGCCCGCCGAAGGCCTGCAGCAGCTGGAGCATGACCTCGTTGGAGCCGTTGGCCGCCCACACCTGGGCCGCCTCGATCGGCGCCTGCCCGGGCGCGACGTCTCGGCTGAGGTAGGTGGCCAGGCCCTCGCGCAGGGCCAGGTGCTCGCGGTCGGGGTAGCGGTTCAGTCCGGCGGCCGCCTCGGCGACGGCCGCCGCGATGTCGGCGACGCAGGCGGCCGAGGGGCCGTAGGGGTTCTCGTTGGTGTTCAGGGCGTACGGGACGTCGAGCTGCGGGGCACCGTAGGGCGCGATGCCGCGCAGCTCCTCACGGAGCGGCGGGAAGGTCACGGCGTCCTCAGCTCTGGAAGCGCACGCGCACGGAGTCACCGTGGCCGGGTAGATCCTCGGCCTCGGCGAGCGTGATCACGTGGTCGGCCACCGCCTCGAGACCCTGGCGCGAGTAGTCGACCACGTGGATCGACTTCGTGAACGCCCGCACCGAGAGGCCCGAGGAGTGGCAGGCGCAGCCGCCGGTGGGCAGCACGTGGTTGGAGCCGGCACAGTAGTCGCCCAGCGCGGTGGGCGCGTGGGCGCCGACGAAGATCGCACCGGCGTTGGTGATGCGTGCGGCCACGGCTGCGGCGTCACGGGTGTGGATCTCGAGGTGCTCGGAGGCGTAGGCGTCACTGACCGCGACGCCCTGGTCGAGGTCGTCGACCAGCACGATGCCCGACTGGTTGCCGCCCAGCGCCTCGCGGACCCGCGCCTCGTGGCCGGTGCTCGGCACCTGCTTGTCGAGCTGGGCCTCGACGTCGTCGGCCAGGGTGAGCGAGTCGGTGATGAGCACGGCCGCCGCGAGCGGGTCGTGCTCGGCCTCGGCGACGAGGTCGGCGGCCACGTACGCGGCGTCCGCGGAGTCGTCGGCGAGGATCGCGACCTCGGTGGGGCCGGCCTCGGAGTCGATGCCGACCAGACCCTTGAGGATGCGCTTGGCGGTGACGACCCAGATGTTGCCGGGTCCGGTGACCAGGTCGACGCGGGCGCACGGACCGGTGCCGTAGGCGAACATCGCGATCGCCTGGGCGCCGCCCACGGCGTACACCTCGTCGACGCCGAGCAGCGCGCACGCGGCCAGGATCGTGGGGTGCGGGAGCCCACCGAACTCGGCCTGCGGCGGGCTGGCGAGCGCCAGCGACGGCACACCGGCCACCTGAGCGGGTACGACGTTCATCAGCACGGTGGAGACCAGGGGCGCGAGGCCACCGGGTACGTAGAGGCCGACGCGGCCGACGGGCACCTTGCGGTGGGTGACGCGAGCGCCGGGCCCGAGGTCGGTGACGACGTCGTGCTCGAGCTCGGCCTCGCCGGCCACGCGCAGGCGGCGGATCGATTCCTCGAGACCGGCGCGGATCTCGGGGTCGAGCTGCGCCAGCGCGCTGTTGATCGCCTCTGCGGGCACGCGGATGTCGGTCTGCTGCACGCCGTCGAAGCGGGCGGAGTACTCGTATAGCGCCTCGAGGCCGCGGGTGCGGACCTCCTCGCAGATCGCATGCGTGGCCGGCACCGCCGCCTCGACGTCGAAGTCGGCGCGCGGCAGGACCGTTCGGTAGTCGAACGGCTCCCCCGCCGGGCGCCCGGTGGTGGCGCTGCGCAGGTCGATGCGACGGATCATGCGCCCGATTCTACGAGCGCACCCAGGGTCGCTCCCACCGCGTATCGCCTGCCAGACGGAGGGGAACCTGCAAACTCGCGGCAGGTCACCGGAAAACTCGTGGCAGGTCACCGGAAAACTCGTGGCAGGTCACCGGAAAACTCGTGGCAGGTCACTGAGAAGTTGGCGACGGGTCACCGCAGGAGTGGGGGCGGAGGGAGCCGAGGGGGCTACGTTGGCCGCGTGGCCGAACTGACCCTGCCGATGTTCCCGCTGAACAGCGTGCTGTTCCCGGGCATGACCGTGCCGCTGCGGGTCTTCGAGGACAGGTACCGCGCACTGGTGCACCATCTGCTGCGCATCGAGGATCCCGCCGACCGACTGTTCGGGTCGGTGGGCATCCGCGAGGGCTACGAGGTCGGAGACCACGGAGCGCAGTCGCTGTACCGGTGCGGGGTCAGGCTCCAGCTCACCGAGTGCGAGCGCCACGACGACGGCACGTTCTCCATCGAGGCGGTGGCACACGACCGCATCAACCTCGAGCATCTCGACCCACGTGATGCCTATCCCGTCGGGCACGTCGACCTCGTGAGCGACGACGACGTCGACGCCTCGCCTGAACTCGTCGAGCGGGCGCGGGCGACCCTCGTCGCCTACGCGGCCGCGCTGGCCCAGCTGCGGCCGACCGACCTCGGCTCGGCTCCCGGCGACCCGTACTGGCTGTCCTGGGTGCTGGCCGCCGCCGCACCACTGCCGATGCCCGACCGGCAGATGCTCCTGGAGTGCACGGACACCGCCGAGCGACTCGGCCGCGGCATCGACCTGCTGCGCGGCGAACTGCGCGCGATGAACGTGATCCCGTCGCTACCGGCCAGCGAGGTGGGCCGCACCCGCTGGTCCCCCAACTGAGGCAGGGAGGCGGACGTGGCCAAGAAGGCGCCGGCGGGGACTCCCGCGCTCCGCGTGCTCACCACCGCCGCGGTCGAGCACGTCGTGCACCCCTACGAGCACGACCCGCGGGCGGAGTCCTACGGGCTCGAAGCGGCGCAGGCGCTGGGAGTCGACCCCGCCCGGGTGTTCAAGACCCTCTTCGCCAGCCTCGACGGAGAACTCGTCGTGGGCATCGTGCCCGTGACCGGCCACCTCGACCTCAAGGCGCTCGCCCGAGCCCTCGGCGGCAGCAAGGCGCAGATGGCCGAGCCCGCCGACGCCGAGCGTGCCACCGGGTACGTCGTGGGCGGAATCTCGCCGCTGGGCCAGAAGCGCGCGCACCGCACGGCGATCGACCAGAGCGCCGCGCAGCACGAGACCGTGCTGGTCTCGGGCGGACGACGCGGGCTCGACGTCGAGCTCTCGCCGCACGACCTGGCGCGGCTGACCGAGGCGGTGCTCGCCCCGATCAGCCGTACCTGAACCCTGCCCCTGCGACTCCCCGAGTCAGTCGTCGGTGCTGACGCGCACCATGACGTGCGAGGTGTCGCCGTCGCGGGTGGCGCTCATGCCGATCGCGGAGAGCGGCTCGAGGTTGTCGAACACCTGCTGGCTCTCCGACATGTCGCCCAGCGGGCTGCCCTGGAGCATTTGGGTGAGGGCGTCGAAGTTCAGGTAGAGCACTCCGCTCGCGTCGCCCGCGTCGTTGACAACGCCCGAGAACGTGTCGTTACCGCCGAGGTCGCCGCCCTCGGCGACCGCCTTGCGCCAGGTGTCGTCGGGGCCGATGACCGTCAGGCCGTCGCCCTCGTCGGTGGAGGTCAGCGGCGTGGCGAACGGGCCGAGGACCGGGCGCAGGTCGTAGAGCAACTGCTCCACGTCGTCCTGGTCGCCTTCGACGCCCAGGGCGATCGGCAGAGCCGTGAGGTCGCCGGAGGTGAGGGCGTCGGTGTCGACGTCGGGGCCGACCGCCAGCACGATGCCGTTGCCGATCGCGCTCTGGATCTGGTCGACGCTCACGCCGGCACTGCTCTGGAGCTGGGAGTCGAGCTCGTCGCCGCTCATGCCCGTCATGGTGCCGAGCTGGTCGAGCATCGTGGTCAACCAGTCGTCACCGAACCCGATGCCGTAGACCAGGGCGGTGTCGTCGGGTAGCGCGGTGACCTTGTCGCCGATCTTCTCCGCGCCGGAGAGGCCCGAGAGCGCGGACTGCGGGATGGTGCCGGCCGCCTCGACCTCGAGACCGCCGTCGGAGAAGCGCGCCTGGAGGGCCGCACCCTCGAAGTCCTCGAGCTGGTCGCTGAGCTGGGACGACGCGTCGCCGCCCAGCGGGCTGCTCGAGCCCAGCTCGCCCTGCACCAGGTCGGTGAGGTATCGACCCGCGGCGGGGGCCGCGTAGCCGGTCACGATGCCCTGGTCGCCGGCTTCACCGGTGATGCTCGCGAAGTCGGAGTCGTCGGCCAGGGTGCCGTCGTCGACCTGCGAGGCGACCGAGTCGAGGATGTCGGAGCTCTCGCCGACGAGCAGCCAGTCGCCCTCGACCTTCGTCGCACCGGCGTCGCCGGACGCGTCGCCGCCGCACTCGGTGAGTGCCTTCACGCCGGCCTCGGCCTTGTCGGCGTCGGTGATCTCGATGGCACCGACCGGCTGCGGCTTGTCGTCGACCGGAACGACCGCGACGCCGAACCGGTCACCCAGCCACGGCTCGATGTCGTCGGCGTAGGTGAGGTCGCAGCCCTCGGGGGCGGAGTCGAGGATCGCGTCGGCGATCTTCTCCTTGACGTCGATGTCGGACACCGAGCCGTCGAGACCGAGCTTGTCCGAGATGGCCGGGAACTTCTTGAGGGTCTCGAGGGCCTCGAGCTTCTGCTGTCCGCTGGGGTCGAGCGTCACGCCGATGTAGGCCACCGACGTGCTCGGGAACGCCTCGGCGGCCTGGCTGCCGTCGGAGGTGTACCACAGCGCCGCCGCCGTGGCCCCGCCGGCCAACGCCAGGGCGAGGGCGCCGCCGCCGGCCAGCAGGAGCCCACGCTTGCGGCGCGGGCGCGGCTCGGGTTCGGCTGCGGCAGGCGCACCGCCGCCGGACTCCAGGTACTCGGGAGTGGAGTCGCCCGCTGGGGGCTGGTCGGGGTGCTCGGCGTCGGTCATGACGGAGTGGTCTCCCTGAGGTGGTGGCCCGGCGGGCCGTGGGTCGGTGACGGCGCAGGGAGAGTACCCACCCCGCTGGTCTCCACACGCCCCAGCGTGAGAATCGTGACCGTGGCGTAGACCAGCAGGGCCGCGACCGGCAACACCACCAGCGCTACGGGTGAACCGAGCGCCAGATTGCCGGCGAGCACGGTTCCGTCCTTGGCGGTGCTTGCCGCGATCTGCGGGTCGGGTGGGCCGAGCCTGGTGCCGACCTGCCACATCAGCACGCTGGCGCCGGCCGAGCCGAGCACGAGGAAGAACAGCGTGACCAGTGCGTCACGGGCCGGCGAGAAGGCGGCGAGAAGGCCCAGCACCGCGCCGGTCGCGAGACCGATCTCGACGAATCGCGCCGTGCCGCGGAACTGGTTGCGCAGGCCGTCGAGGTCGTAGTTGAGATCCTTGTCGACGACGTACCAGTGGTGCTGCACCACCGTGCCCGACGTCGGGCTCCACCAGTGCTCCCAACCGACACCCAAGGCAGCACCCGCTGCAAGCGCCAGCACCAGCAGCAACAACCCCCAGAGCAGGGAGCGGCCCAGCGACCCACGGCGCCGGCCGGAAGTCAGTTCGTCAGGCACCCGGGCCCCAGCAACTGCTTGAGATCGGCGAAGAGAGCCGGCGTCGGGGTGACCCGCAGCCGGTCATCGAGCCGCATGACCTTGGTGTTCTCGCGTGTCATCAGGCGCAACCGTACTTCGGTCATTCCCGGATGGGTGCCGAGCACGTCGCGCAGCTGCTCGACGACGGGGCCGGTGCACCGGGTCGACGGCATGGAGATCACGACCGGTCCGCTGGGCCCGTCGGTGATGTCGGGAGCACTGATCTCCTGGCCGTGCAGCTCGGGGGTGTCCTTCTGCCGCGAGAGCCGCCCCTTGACCGTGAGGATGGCGTCTTCGACGAGCAGCGGGCTGGCGAGCTGGTAGGCGCTCGGGAAGAGCAACACCTCGATGGCGCCCTCGAGATCCTCCAGGCTGACCATGGCCCACGGGTCACCGCGCTTGGTGATCTTGCGCTGCACGCTGGTGACCAGACCCGACACCGTGACGGTCGCGTTGTCGGGGCGGGACTCGTCGAGCAGCAGCTGGCCGATGGTGCAGTCGGTGCCTTGGGAGAGCACGTGCTCCAGACCCAGCAGGGGGTGGTCGGAGACATAGAGGCCGAGCATGTCGCGCTCATGGCCCAGCAACGTCATCTTGTCCCACTCGTCGATGTCGGGGATGTCGACGGTGGTGCCGAAGGAGCCGGAGTCCTCGTCGTCGAGACCACCGAAGAGGGAGTCCTGGCCGATGGCCTCGTTGCGCTTGATGTCGACGTACTGGTCGACGGCCCGCTCGTGCACCGCCACGAGCGCCTTGCGCCGGTGCTTCATGTCGTCGAAGGCGCCGGCCTTGATGAGGGACTCGATGACCCGCTTGTTGCACGCCTGCGCCGGCACCTTGGCGAGGAAGTCGTTGAAGTCCGCGTAGCGGGACTGCTCCTCGCGGGCCCGGACGATCGCGTCGACCACGTTGCCGCCGACGTTGCGGATCGCGGTGAGGCCGAAGCGGATGTCGCGGCCGACAGGGGTGAAGGTGGCGGCCGATTCGTTGACGTCGGGCGGGAGCACCTGGATCTTCATGCGGCGGCACTCGTTGAGGTAGATGGCCATCTTGTCCTTGTCGTCCTTCACCGAGGTCAACAAGGCCGCCATGTACTCGGCCGGGTAGTTCGCCTTGAGATAGGCGGTCCAGTAGGTGATGACGCCGTAGGCGGCCGAGTGCGACTTGTTGAAGGCGTAGTCGGCGAAGGGCACCAGGATCTTCCAGAGCGTCTCGATCGCGTCCTTGGGGAACCCCCGTTCGAGCATGCCGGACTCGAAGCCGGCGTACTGCTTGTCGAGCTCCTCCTTCTTCTTCTTGCCCATCGCGCGGCGCATGTTGTCGGCGGCACCCAGGGAGAAGCCCGCGAGCACCTGAGCGATCGCCATCACCTGCTCCTGGTACACGATCAGGCCGTAGGTCTCCCCCAGCACGGGCTCGAGGGCTTCGGTCAGCGCCGGATGGATGTAGTCGATGGCCTGGCGGCCGTTCTTGCGCAGCGCGTAGTTGGTGTGCGAGTCGGCGCCCATCGGCCCGGGACGGTAGAGCGCCGAGACCGCGGTGATGTCGGCGAACACGTCAGGCTGCATCAACCGCAGGAGCGCGCGCATGCCGCCACCGTCGAGCTGGAACACGCCGAGCGTGTCGCCACGGCCCATCAGCTCGTAGGTCGCCCGGTCGTCGAAGGGCAGCTCCTCGAGCACGACCTTCTCGTCGCGGTTGGCCTCGATGTTGCTCAGGGCGTCTTCGAGGATGCGCAGGTTGGAAAGGCCCAGGAAGTCCATCTTGACCAGGCCCAGCGACTCGCACATCGGGTAGTCGAACTGGGTGATGACGGCGCCGTCCTGCGGCCGCGCCATGATCGGGACGACGTCGATGATCGGCTCGCTCGACATGATGACGCCCGCGGCGTGCACGCCCCAGTTGCGGATCTGCCCCTCGAGACCGAGCGCGGTCTCGTAGATGGTGCGGACGTCGGCGTCCTGCTCGTGCAGCGCCCGGAACTCGCCACCCTCGGCGTAGCGCTTGTGCTCGGGGTTGAAGATCTCCTTCAGCGGCACGCCCTTGCCCATGACGTCGGGCGGCAGGGCTTTGGTGATGCGATCGGAGATCGCGAAGCCGTGGTCGAGCACGCGGGCGGCGTCCTTGATGGCGGCCTTGGACTTCAGCCGGCCGAACGTCGCGATCTGGGCGACGCGGTCGGAGCCGTACTTGCTCGTGACGTAGCTGATGACCTCGCCACGGCGGGCGTCGTCGAAGTCGATGTCGAAGTCCGGCATCGACGGCCGCTCTGGGTTGAGGAACCGCTCGAAGAAGAGGCCGTGCTCGAGCGGGCAGAGGTCGGTGATGCGCAGCGCATAGGCCGCGATCGAGCCGGCACCGGAGCCGCGACCGGGACCGACGCGGATGCCGTTGTCCTTGGACCACTGGATGAAGTCGGCGACCACCAGGTAGTACCCGCAGTACCCCTTGTGGGAGATGATCCCGAGCTCCATCTCGACGCGGTCCTTGACCTGCTGGGTCAGTCGGTCGCCGGGGTAGCGGTGCTCGATACCTCGCCAGACCTCCTTGCGGAACCAGCTCTCCTCGGTCTCGCCGGCCGGGATGTCGGCGCGCGCCATGTAGCCACCGGTGGACTCGGTGAAGTCGACCGTGCACCGCTCGGCGATGGCCAGGGTGTTGTCGCAGGCCTCCTGCTCATCCGACCACAGCTCGCGCATCTCGGCCGCGGACTTGATGTAGTAGCCGCCGCCGTCGAACTTGAGACGGTTGGTGTCGGCGAGCCGCTTGCCGGAGGCGACGCAGATGAGGGCGTCCTGCGCGGCGGCGTCCTCCGGCCCGTTGTAGTGCGTGTCGTTGGTGACCACCACCGGCAGGCCCAGAGCCTTGCCGATGCGGGCGAGATCGGCGCGGGTCTCGCGCTCGGCCGGGATGCCGTGGTCCATCAGCTCGAGGAAGAAGTTCTCCTTGCCGAAGATGTCTTGGAACTCCCCCGCCGCGCGCAGCGCCTCGTCGTACTGGCCCAGGCGCAGCCGGGTCTGGATCTCACCGGAGAGGCAGCCCGTGCTGGCGATGATGCCGTCGGCGTACTGGGAGAGCAGCTCGCGGTCCATGCGCGGCTTGTAGTAGTAGCCCTCGAGGCTGGCCATGCTGGCGAGCCGGAAGAGGTTGTGCATGCCGGCGGTGCTCTCGGCCCACATGGTCATGTGGGTGTAGGCACCGCCGCCGGCGACGTCCTTGCCGCCCTCCTCGGCCACGTCGCCCTTGCCCCATCGCACGCGGCGCTTCTCGCTGCGGTGGGTGCCGGGCGTCAGGTAGGCCTCGATGCCGATGATCGGCTTGACGCCGTGCTTGTGGGCCTTGGAGTAGAAGTCGTAGGCGCCGTGCAGGTTGCCGTGGTCGGTCATCGCGATCGAGGACATGCCGAGATCGCGCACCCGGGTGAAGAGCCCGTCGAGGAGCGAGGCTCCGTCGAGCATGGAGTACTCGGTGTGTACGTGCAGGTGCGCGAACGAGTCCTGCGAGGCCATGAGCGCGGACGCATCCCTTCGGGTTCGAGACGGACGAGGAGGCATCGGACGGGTGGGCCGAATGGGCCCTCCCGGCGATCATGGGGAAGGCGAGTAAGACTACGCGACCGATGAGGTCGAGCCTGCCATGGCGCACCGACAACTCAGTGCGTCGGGAGGCCGCCGGGGCACCACTCCATCCGGACGTCTGGAGCCCCCTCCTCGTTGTCGGAGCCGTCGGTGGTCTCGCGTTCGAGCAGGCCGTGCCACGCGTAGAAGGCACGCGCCACGGCGTTGGACTCGAAGACCCAGAGGCCGAACCCCCGTGGGCGCAGCCCCATGACCAGCGTCAGGAGCGCCGAGCCGACCCCGTGGCGCTGGCGGGCGGGGTCGACGTAGAGGTCGTCGAGCCAATCGCCCTCGACTCGCACGAAGCCCCGCAGTGCGCCGTCGGCGTCACGCGCGAGCCAGAGTTCGCGTCCGGAGACGTCGAGATCCCAGCCGCACACGTGAGCGCGCACGTCCTCTTCGGAGTGCACCAGCGGCGGCATCTGCGAGGCGGCGGCACGGGCCCGCAGGAACAGCTCGGCGACCGCGGGCAGATCCTCGGCCGTCGCTGGCGCGAGCAGTAGCCCGGCCTCCGGATCGAGATTCTTCGCTGCCCGGATCTCAGACGGCGTCACGGATGGTCTCGAGCGCCTCGGCCAGGTCGTCGGGATAGGTCGACTCGTAGCTGACCTGCTCCCCGCTGGCGGGGTGCTCGAAGCCCAGTTGCACCGCGTGCAGCCACTGCCGCTCGAGGCCGACCCGCCGGGCGAGCGCCGGGTCGGCGCCGTAGGTGAGGTCGCCGACGCAGGGGTGCTTGAGCGCGCTCATGTGCACCCGGATCTGATGCGTGCGCCCGGTTTCGAGGTGGATCTCGAGCAGACTGGCGAAGCGGTGGGCCTCCAGCGTCTCGTAGTGGGTGACCGAGGCCCGACCGTCGGCCATCACGGCGAACTTGTAGTCGGCCTTCGGGTGCCGACCGATCGGCGCGTCGACCGTGCCCTCGAGCGGGTCGGGGTGGCCCTGCACGAGGGCGTGGTAGGTCTTCTCGACCGTGCGGTGCCGGAAGGCGTCCTTGAGCACCGAGTAGGCGCGCTCGGACTTGGCGATCACCATGACGCCCGAGGTGCCGACGTCGAGACGCTGCACGATGCCCTGGCGCTCCGGCGCGCCGCTGGTGGCGATGCGGAACCCCGCGCCGGCCAGGTGCCCGACGACCGTCGGCCCGGACCAGCCCGGCGAGGGGTGCACGGCGACGCCGACGGGCTTGTCGATCACCACGATCGACTCGTCG
This sequence comes from Nocardioides acrostichi, assembly GCF_015319165.1. Classification (GTDB taxonomy): domain Bacteria; phylum Actinomycetota; class Actinomycetes; order Propionibacteriales; family Nocardioidaceae; genus Nocardioides; species Nocardioides acrostichi. Next base: position 621,664 of record NZ_JADIVZ010000001.1, on the reverse strand, counting down.
TCGTGGATGACCTTGATGCCCTCGACGACCTCGGGAACCACCGCGAGGGCGTCGACCTCGCGTGGAATCGAGACCTCGACGAGCACGCCTGGCAGCACCCGGTCGGACTTGCCGACGCTGCCGCCGTCGACCGACACGAGCCCCTGGGCGATCAGGTCTGCCGCCCGCGTGCGAGAGAGGCCGAACATGCGGGCCATCGCGGCGTCGACGCGCTCGCCGGCCAGCCCATCGGGTACGAAGAGGCTGCGCTCTTCGGAGACGGTCATGCCTGCTCGCCCGGGTGCTCGACGTCGTCGCGGACCCGCGAGCCGTCCATCCGCAGACCCCGGAACGCGGCCACGAGGATCATGCCGGCCGCGACGTTGATGCACACGTCGGCGACGTTGAAGACGGGCCAGTTCGGCAGCATGAGGAAGTCGATGACATGACCGCGCCCGAAGGCGGGCTCCCGGACCAGCCGATCGGTGAGGTTGCCCGCCACCCCGGCCAGCAAGAAGCCCAGGGCCACGGCCCACCACCGGCTGCGCACACGCAGCGCCAAGCCCACCACCACGACGGCCGCGACCGCGGCCAGCACCGTGAAGATCCAGGTATGACCCGTGCCGGTGCTGAACGCCGCACCCGGGTTGGTCGTGAGGTGGAGCACCAAGATGTCGCCGACCAGCGGGACGTCGCCATCGGCCAACCGCTCCAAGGCCCCTTGCTTGGTGCCCTGGTCGATCGCGTAACCCACGACGGCCACGAGGGCCAGCAGGAGGCCGGTGCGCGCCGGCCGGGGCTGGGTGGGTTCGTGGTGGGCGGCTATCGCCTCTCCTCGTGCTGCTTGCATGTCATGCACAGTGTGGCACGTGGGAAGGCCATCAGCCGCAGCTTGCCGATCGGCTGACCGCAGTTCTCGCACTGACCGTAGGTGCCGTCGGCGATGCGCGCGAGAGCTCGGTCGATCTGCGCGAGCTTGTCGCGCTCGTTGTTGAGCACGCTCATCTCGTGGTCGCGCTCGAAGCTGCTGGCCCCCAGGTCGGCCTGGTCCTGACCGGCGCCGTCACCCGAGTCCCGCATCAGCCCGGAGAGCTCGTTCTCGTGCTCGGCCAAGATGGCTACGCTGTGGGAACGCTGCTCGTTGAGCTCGTCGAGCACCTCGTCGAGCTCGGCGGGGGTCCACGCGTCCTCACCTTCCTTGACGACGAGATCCTCGACGGGGGCGGGGGTGGACGGCGCTGTCGCCTTCTTCACGGCCTGGGGGACTCTCTGTGCGGAGGCTGTCGCCTCGTGGGGGGACGCCGCACTGGTGTGCTGCGTGATGGGCTCAGGTTGCTTCGTCGCGGCAGCCTTCGTCGCGGCCGCCTTCGTGGCCGGGGTCTTCTTCGCGGCCGTTTTCTTGGCCGGGGCCTTCTTCGCGGCCGCCTTCTTGGCCGGGGCCTTCTTCGCGGCCGTCTTCTTGGCCGGGGCCTTCTTCGCGGCCGTCTTCTTGGCGGGGGCCTTCTTGGCGGGGGCCTTCTTGGTCACCTTCTTGGCCGGGGCCTTCTTCGCCGCCTGCTCGACCCGGTCATCGCTCGACCGGGTTCCGAGCACGCGGCGTGCCGCCGAGACCGCCAGCGCTCGACCCGTCCCCAGCACCATGGTGTTCTCCCTCGTGGAGCCGCTCCCTGGCCCCTCAGACTCAAGGCGGGAGGCTAGTACCCGCCACCCGGACCGGCCAACCCCGTCGTCCACAACGGCGTGGCCCAGAGGGGTGAGCGGTTCGCTCACACAGCGAACGGTCGGCCCCGCACGCGGCGGGACCGACCGTTCGTCGTCGAGAGTTCTGACTCGCGCGAGCTGCTGGGAGGGCTCAGCCCTCTTCGTCGCCCAGAACCGAACGCAATCGCTTCGGGCCGGGCGCGTCGCCACTCTCGGTGGACTCCTCGCCATTGTCGAGGGACTGCAGCTGCTGGGCGAAGTAGCTCTTCAGACGCGAGCGGTACTCGCGCTCGAACGAGCGGAGGTTCTCGACCTCACCGGCCAACTTGTCGCGATCGCGCTCGAGGTCGCCGAACATCTGCTGACGGCGCTCAGCGGTCTCACTGTCGAGCATCTGGGCCCGGGTCCGCGCGTCGGACTCGAGCTTGTCGGCCTTCTGCTGGGACTCGGTACCGAGGCGCTCGGCCTTCGTGCGGGCCTCGCCGATGATCTTGTCGGCGTCGTTCTTGGCCTCCTCGACGAGCTCGTCGGCGTTGCGCGTCGCGATCTCGAGCAGACGGGCGGCCGCGTTGGACGCCTCGGGCACGGTCTCGACGCGGATCGTCTCGACCCCACCGCTGGCCGCCGGCTTCTCGAAGGTGGCCGGCGCGGGTGCCGGCTCTGGCTCGGGTTCCGGCTCCGGGGCAGGAGCGGGCTCCGGCGTCACGGCCACGGCCTGGGTGGCCGCAGGGTCGTCCCCCTGGGCCGACGACACCCGGGAGCGGAGCTCCTCGTTCTCCTTCGTGAGACGGGCGAGCTCGGCCTCCACCTCATCGAGGAACTGGTCGACCTCCCCCATGTCGTATCCCTCACGGAGCCGGACGGGAGTGAAACGCTTGTTGCTCACGTCCTCGGGCGTCAGCGGCATGACCTCACCCAATCGCTTTCATCTGGACTGTTCATGTGCACGGCGAAGAAACCTCGCCGCCTGGTCTCGGTCGAACAATAGCGCCCCGGCTGGGGCAGGTGGGACTCACGTGCCTGGCGTGCTGTCCCGGAGCACCCTCACAGCAGCAGTCTGTCGTTGAGCGCCTGGAGGAGGTAGGCGATGACGAACACCAAGATGAAGCTGATGTCGAGAGCGATGCTGCCCAGGCGTAGCGGCGGAATGAACCGTCGCAGCGCCTTGATCGGCGGATCGGTGACGGAGTACACGACCTCCAGCAGCACCAGCACCACGCCCGTGGGCCGCCAGTCACGTGCGAAGACCATCACCCAGTCGACGACGAAACGCACGAACATGAAGGCGATGAAGACGAACAGGACGTAGTGGATCACGAGGCCGACGATGTGCACGGTCTCAGTCTCCCCTAGCGCCGGAAATCGAGCAGGAGGTCAGCTCTGGTTGAAGAAGCCGCCCTCGATGAGGCGCTCCTTCTCCTCCGCCTCGACGACGACATCGGCGGGCGAGAGCAAGAACACCTTCTGGGTGACCCGCTCGATGCTGCCGCGCGTCGCGAACACCAGACCCGCGGCGAAGTCGACCAGACGCTTGGCGTCGGAGTCGTCCATGTCGGAGAGGTTCATGATGACGGGCGTGCCGTCTCGAAACTCCTCACCGACGATGCGGGCCTCGTTGTAGGTGCGTGGGTGCAGGGTCGTGATGCGCGACATGGTGGCCACCACCGGGGTCGGGCCGGCGGCCGGACGGCGTCGCTCGGCGAGATCGGACACGGAGGCGCCAGCGGTCGCGGCGTGGGGCGAACGCGCCGCCACGGCGCGGGTCTGCCCGGTGCGGGTGGTGTCGGCGCTGTCGCCGGCGTACTCGTCGTAGGGGTCGTCGTAGCGGCCGGTGTCCTCGACGAGGCCGAGGTACTCCCCGAACCTGCGCAGCGTGCTCATGACCATGACCTCCGAAAAAGTTGCGCCCGCGGGCGGGCGTTGATGGTGACGTTAGTGGACAGGCGGCCTCGGACCGAGGATTGCCGAGCCGACACGCACGTGTGTCGTCCCGGCCGCCACGGCCTCCTCGAGATCGCCGCTCATCCCGGCCGAGAGCCGGGTGGCCGCAGGGTGTCGTGACACGAGCAGCTCACGGTGCTCGCGGAGCCGGGCGAACGCATCGGCGGGGTTCTCCCCCAGCGGCGCGACGGCCATGATGCCGGCCAGCTCGAGGTGCTCGGCCTGCGCCACGCGGTCGGCCAGGCCCAGCAGCTCGGCCGGGTCGACCCCGGAGCGGTGCTCGGCGTCGGGGCCGTCGAGACTGACCTGCACCAGGATCTCCAGCGCGTGACCCCGCTCGGCGGCGGCGCGGTCGAGTCGGGGCACCAGCTTGGCGCGATCGACCGACTCCACCACGTCGGCGTAGCCGGCCACGGCGGTGGCCTTGTTCGACTGGAGACCGCCCACGAAGTGCCAGCGCAGACCGAGGTCGGCGCACTCGGCCGCCTTGGCCTCGGCCTCCTGGTGCCGGTTCTCGGCGACGTCGGTGACCCCGAGGCCGGCCAGCAACCGCACGTCGCTGGCCGGGAAGTACTTGGTGACGACCACGAGCCCCACCTCGCTGGGCTCACGAGCGGACTCGGCACAGGCGCGTTCGATGCGCGCCCGCACGGTCTCAAGCCCCGACCGCAGCTCCTGCTCGCGCCCCGGCGCAGACGTCGCGCTCACGTCGTCCACACCAGACCTGCGAGGCGGCCGGCGTCGGCGCCGTCGCGGCGGTAGGAGTGCAAGGTGTCGTGCTCGAGGGTGCACAGCCCGACCTCCGTCGGCGCGATGCCCTCGGCGGCCAGCTGCGCACGCACCCCGGCACCGAGATCGAGCGCCGGCGTGCCCCAGCTGGTCTCGGCCCACGTCTCGGGGACGACGGCGGCGACCTCGGCGCGCATCTGCTCGGGCACCTCGTAACACCGGCCGCACACGTGCGGGCCGACCCAGGCCGCGATGCGCTCGGCGCCCTGGTCGCGCATCTGCCGCACCACCCGGGTCACCACACCCAGCGTGACGCCGTGACGTCCGGCGTGGGCGACGCCGAGCACGAGGCGGTCGACGTCGGCGAGGAGCACCGGCACGCAGTCGGCGACGCGCACCATGAGCCCCAGCCCCGGCGTGGTCGTGACGATGCCGTCGGCGGTCTCGACGACGTCGGTAGGCGCCGGGCCGGGCTCGGTCGCGAGCAGCACGTCGTCGCCGTGCACCTGGTTGACCCGCGCGAAGCGCACCCCGCACACCTGCTCCAGGCGCGGCAGCTCGTCGGCGAAGGCCGGCCGCAGGCCCTGGAGGTCGATGGAGGAATCGGTGAAGGCGACGTCGACCCGCACACCGGGGTCGACGCCGCCTTCACGATGGTCGCGGAAGCAGAACAAGCGACTACTTCAAGAAGTCGGGCACGTCGAGGTCGTCGTCGTCGAACTCGACCTGGCGCGGGGCCGGCTTCTCCTGGCGGGGCACCAGGGGGTTGGTGCGCTCGGTCGGCTGACCCGCCCGGGCGGGGGCCGGAGTGGCAGGCTGCTGGGCCGGGGCACCGGCGGCCGAGCCGGACGGCGCGGGCTGGTCGGTGCGGCGGGCCGAGGCGGCGGCCACGGCGGCGCGGGTCTCGGCCTGCGTCTGCTGCGGCTCGCGGCGCAGCACGGTGCCCTCGTCGCGGCGCTTGGGCGTGCCACCGTCGAAGCCCGCGGCGATGACCGTGACGCGCACCTCGTCGCCCAGGGCGTCGTCGATGGTGGCACCGAAGATGATGTTGGCATCGGGGTGCACCGCGTCGGCCACCAGCGCGGCCGCCTCGTTGATCTCGAAGAGGCCGAGATCGGAGCCGCCGGCGATGGAGAGCAGCACGCCGTGGGCACCCTCGATGCTCGCCTCGAGCAGCGGCGAGGAGACCGCCATCTCGGACGCGGCGACGGCGCGGTCCTCGCCGCGGGCCGAGCCGATGCCCATGAGCGCCGAGCCGGCGTTGGCCATGACCGACTTGACGTCGGCGAAGTCGAGGTTGATCAGCCCGGGCGTGGTGATGAGGTCGGTGATGCCGGAGACGCCCTGGAGCAGCACCTGGTCGGCCTGCTTGAACGCGTCGAGCACCGAGACGTTGCGGTCGCTGATCGAGAGGAGCCGGTCGTTCGGGATGACGATGAGGGTGTCGACCTCCTCGCGCAGCGCCGCGATGCCCTCCTCGGCGGAGTTCGCGCGGCGGCGTCCCTCGAAGGCGAAGGGACGGGTGACGACACCGATGGTCAGCGCACCGAGCGAACGGGCGATGCGGGCCACGACCGGCGCACCGCCGGTGCCCGTGCCGCCACCCTCGCCTGCGGTGACGAAGACCATGTCGGCGCCCTTGAGCACCTCCTCGATCTCATCGGCGTGGTCCTCGGCCGCCTGACCACCCACATCGGGGTTCGCGCCGGCGCCGAGACCGCGGGTCAGCTCGCGACCGATGTCGAGCTTGACGTCGGCGTCGCTCATGAGCAGCGCCTGGGCGTCGGTGTTGATGGCGATGAACTCGACGCCCTTGAGTCCGACCTCGATCATCCGGTTGACGGCGTTGACGCCGCCTCCGCCGATGCCGACCACCTTGATGATGGCCAGGTAGTTCTGCGCTGCTCCCACGGCTCTCGCCCCTTGCTTCCTCGACTGTGCCCGATGTGGCCCGCTGTGGACCCCGTGCTGGTGTGCTGCTCTTGCCTCTGCGCTGGTTCGCCGAGTCTCAACCCTGACCCTCAGCCTGAGGGTTATAGTTATGTCAACCTCGTCGTGGTCACGACAGTAGGGAGCAGCCACCCCCGGATCGCGCAGACACGCCGACCCGCCCCGTGTTTGCAGGTGACCCGTCGCCAGTTTTCGAATGACCTGCCACGAGTTTCGGGGCAGCGACCCTTCGCGGGACGATTCGCGACCCCTCGCGGGACGATTCGCGACCCCTCGCGGGACGATTCGCGACCCCTCGCGGGTCAGCGGGTGGTGGGGCGGGAGGGGACGGAGACGTCGTAGACCTGGGCCTGCTGGTCGAGCAGCACGCTGAGGACCTCGGCCTTCTGAGCCGAGTTCTCATCGCTCCCCCACTCCACGGTCCGCCCGTCGCGCAGAGCCAGGGAGATCTCGTCGACGGACCTCACCGACACGTGGTCGACGCGGGCGAGCAGGTCATCGGGCAGCGCCGCGACCACTCCCGCGCCCTCACGCAGCGCATCGCTCGTGATGCCGGACGGCGCGAGCAGCGTGGGCAGCTCTGGTGGCGCGGTCTTGTAGTCGCGGTACACGACGCCGTCGGCGTCGATGCCGCGCAGGCGACCGTCCATGGCAATGATCGCCACGGCCTGCCGCTCGGTGACGTCGATGCTGACGCCGTGCGGCCACGAGCGGGTCACATCGGCGGACTCCACCCCCACCAGCGAACGCACCCGGGTGGCGATCGCGTCGACGTCGAGGCGGGCCAGCGGGGTGCCCAACGGCACGTCGGCGGAGGCGAGCACCTGCTGCTCGGTCAACTGGGAGAGGCCGTCGACCTCGACCTCGTCGGCGGCGAGCCACGGCGAGAACCACAACGCGTAGGCGCCGAGCACGAGCAGCCCGGCCACCAGCAGCGCGACGAGCACCTTGCGCCAGCCCAGCCAGCGACGGGCCCATCGGCGGCGGGCGAAGGCGCGGCGGGTGCGCTCCTCCGGGGTCGCGCGGGGGCGCTCGCGGGTGGCGGTGCTCGAGCTCATGACGATCAGTCCTCCAGCAGGTCGAGCAGTCGGGGGCCGAGGGTGGTGACGTCTCCGGCCCCGAGGGTCAGCACGAGGTCGCCGGGGCGGGCACGTCGCACCAGCTCGGAGGCCGCGTCGTCGAGACCGGCCACGAACGCCACCGCGCCGTCCGGAAGGGGCACGGCGTCGGCCACCAGGGCACCGGTGACAGCGGGGTCGGGATCCTCGCGGGCGACGTAGACGTCGAGCACGACGACCTCGTCGGCCGCGCCGAGCGCGGCACCCATTTGCGCGCCGAACAACCGCGTGCGTGAGACCAGGTGCGGCTGGAAGGCGACCAGCACTCGACCTTCGCCGGCCAGGGAGCGAGCAGCCTCGAGGTCGCCGGCGATCTCGGCGGGCTGGTGGGCGTAGGAGTCGTAGACGCCGACGCCGGCCGCCTCGCCCTTGCGCTCCATGCGGCGTCCGGTGCCGGTGAAGGACTCCAGGCCGGCCACGAGGTCGCCGAACGGGTGGCCCAACCGCAGTCCGGCACCCAGCGCGGCGAGGGCATCGAGAACGTAGTGCCGGCCGGGCACCGCCAGCCGCACCCGCCCGAGCTCGACGACTCCCTCGGGCGTCGCCTGATGCACCGTGAAGGTCGACGTCGACCCCTCGAGCAGCACGTCGGCCGCGAGCAGGTCGCACCCCTCGCCGAGCCCGACCCGGACCACCTCTCGTCCGCTCGCCTCGGCATGGTCGGCCAGCGCGGCGCCGCCCTCGTCGTCGGTTCCGACGACGAGCAGCCCGCCCTCGCTGCCCGCGGGCATGGTGTCGACGAAGTCGACGAAGGCGGCGCGGTAGGCCTCGACGCTGCCCCACTGGTCGAGGTGGTCGGCGCCCACGTTGGTGACGATCGCGACATCGGGTCGGTAGTGCAGGAAGGCGCCGTCGGATTCGTCTGCCTCCGCCACGAACAGTGGCCCGGCACCGGCGTCGGCGTTGCGGCCGGTCGCGCCGAGCAGGCCGCCCACGGCGTAGGTCGGGTCGGCGCCACAGGCGAGCAGGGCGCAGGTGAGCATCGAGGTCGTGGTGGTCTTGCCATGGGTGCCCGCGACGGCGACCACGCGGCGTCCGGCCATCACCGAGGCCAACCCCGCGGAGCGCGGGTAGAGCCGCACTCCCCGCGCCCGGGCGGCGAGCACCTCGGGGTTGTCCTCGCGTGCCGCGGTGGTCACGACCAGGGTGTCGTCAGGGCCGAGCCCGGCCACGTGCTCGGCGGCGTAGCCGTGGAAGAGCCGCACCCCCGCCTCGCGCAGAGCGGGCAGGAACGGGGTGTCGGCGTCGTCGCTGCCGCTGACACTCAGCCCGCGAGCAGCCATGATGCGGGCGATCGCCGACAGCCCGGCTCCCCCGACGCCGACGAAGTGCACCCGGCCGAGACGGTCGGCGGGCAGGATCTCGTCGGGCACGGGCAGCCTCATCGGCCGGCTCCCACGCACTCGAGCACGATGCGCGCGAGCTTCTCGTCGCCGTCGCGCGGCACCATCGCCTGCGCTGCGGCGCTCATGGCGGCCAGCCGTGGGGCGTCGGTGACCAACGAGACGACGTGCTCGGCAACCCATCGGGGCGTGAGGGCGGCGTCGTCGACCAGGAGCGCTCCCCCGGCGTCGACCACGGGCTTGGCGTTGAGCGCCTGTTCGCCGTTTCCGATGGGCAGTGGGACGAACACCGCGGGCAGGCCGGTGGCGGCCGCCTCGGTGACGCTGTTGGCGCCCGAGCGGCACACGGTGAGATCGGCGGCTGCGAGCGCGAGGTCCATCCGGTCACAGAAGTCGAGGACGACGTACGGCACGGTCGTCGGGCCGGGCTGGGCGCCGCCGTGCTTGCCCTGGATGTGCAGCACCTGCACCCCGGCGTCCGAGAGCATCGTGGCAGCCCCGCTCACGGCGCGGTTGAGGCTGGCCGCGCCCTGCGAGCCCCCCGTGACCATCACGGTCGGCAGGTCGGGATCGAGGCCGAAGAAGCTGCGCGCCTCGGCGCGACGGGCCGCCCGGTCGAGGCCGGAGATCATCGGGCGCAGCGGCAGGCCGACGTACTCGGCTCGCGGCAGTGGGGTCTGGGGGATGCTCGTGCAGACCCGCGTGGCCACCCGCGCGCCGAGCTTGTTGGCCACGCCGGGCAGCGCGTTCTGCTCGTGCACGACGATGGGCAGTCTGCGTCGCCGCGCAGCGAGGTAGGCCGGTACCGAGACGTACCCGCCGTAGCCCACCACCACGTCGGGGCGCACCTTGTCGAGCACGTCGTTGGTGGCGCGCACGGCGCCGCGCAAGCGCCCGGGCACGCGCAGCAGGTCGGCGCCGGGCTTGCGCGGCAAAGGCACCGGCGGCACCAGTTCGAGGGGGTAGCCGGCCGCGGGCACCACGGTGTTCTCGAGGCCGCGGGGCGTGCCCAAGCAGGTGATCTCGACGTCGGGATCGAGGCGACGCAGCGCGTCGGCGGTCGCCAGCAGCGGCGAGGTGTGCCCGGCGGTGCCACCGCCGGCGAGGAGGATGCGCATCGGATCCGAATCTAGTGCTGAGCGCACCCGCTCAGCGGCGTCGACCCGCCGACACCCCGGCCACGGGGCGACGGCGCGCCGCCAGCGCGCGGGCGGCCTCCGGCTCACGGCGGGCGAACCCGATGAGCAGGCCCAGGGCGACCAGGGAGGGCAGCAGCGAGGAGCCGCCGTAGGAGACGAGCGGCAGCGGGATGCCGATGACGGGCAGCAGCGCCAGCACCATGCCGACGTTGATGATCATCTGGCCCAGCAGCCAGACCACGATGCCGAAGGTCGCGTAGCGCACGAACGGCGACTCGGTCTGACGCGCCACCCGCAATGCCGCGTAGGCGATGGTGAGGAAGAGCCCGATGACCAGCAGCGTGCCGACGAGGCCGAGCTCCTCGCCGAGCACGGCGAAGATGAAGTCGGTGTGGGCCTCGGGCAGGTCGCCCCACTTCTGCTGCGAGGCGCCGATGCCCTGGCCGAACCAGCCTCCGGTCGAGAGCGCGTAGAGGCCGTGTGCGGGCTGCCAGCCGGCGTTGTGGAAGTCGCTGAAGGGGTCGGTGAAGGTGGTCAGGCGGGCCATGCGGGTCGGGCTGATGAGTGCGAGCGCACCGGCGACGGCCGAGACCGCGATCAGGCTGGCGGCGAAGAACCGCCAGGGCGCGCCGACGACCCACAGCATGCCCATGAGGATGCCGCCGAAGACGAGCGCCGTGCCCAGGTCGCGCCCGGCCAGCACGAGCCCGGTGGCCAGCAGCATGCCCGGCACCACCGGCACGATGATCTGGTGGAGGCTGTCGAGCCGGCGTTCCTTGTTGGCGTAGACGTGCGCCGCCCAGAGCACCAGGGCGAGCTTGGCAACCTCCGCGGGCTGGATCGAGAAGCCGCCGACGCCGAGCCAGTTCTTGTTGCCGCCCACCTCGTGGCCCAGGAAGATCGTGGCCGTGAGGAGCACGAGGCTGATGCCGTAGGCGGGCAGCGTCAGCCGGCGTACGAACGTGATCGAGACCCGGCTGGCGAGGTAGGCCACCGGCAGGCCGAGGCACATCCACATCAGCTGGCGCTTGACCACCGCATAGGAGTCGCCGTCGTTGACGCGGTAGGAGTACACGCTCGAGGCACTGAGCACCATGATCAGGCCGATGGTGAGCAGCAGCGCCGAGGCGCCCAGCAGCAGGTAGTACGACGTGAGCGGCCGGTCGAGAGCAGCCCGCCAGGAGGCCGTGGTCGTGCGGTACCGGCCGACCGGGTCGCCGAGGCGCCGGTGCAACGCACCGCGGACCCGATCGGGCAGTGGCAGCGCCTGGGTCTCGTCGATGGTCGAGGTCACCTGCTACCTGCCTCCTGCTGGCCGGGGAAGTCAGCCTCCGGTGTGGGTCCGGACTGCTGCGGCGAACGCGTCGCCGCGAGCGCCGTAGTCGGTGAACATGTCCATGGACGCGCAACCCGGGGCCAGCAGCACCGTGTCGCCCGGCTGGGCGACCGAGGCTGCCGCCTCGACCACACGACCCATCGGGCCATGCTCTCCAGTCACACCAGTCTCATCGGTCACAGGCCGGATCACCGGCACATCCGGCGCGTGTCGGGCCAACGCCTCGGCGATCACGTCGGCGTCGCGCCCGATGAGGACGACGGCACGCAGCCGCCCGCGGACGGCTGCGACGAGTTCCTCGAACCGGGCGCCCTTGGCCAGCCCCCCGGCCACCCACACCACCGGGTCGTAGGCGCGCAGCGACGACATCGCCGCATGCGGGTTGGTGGCCTTGGAGTCGTCGACCCAGGTGATGCCCTGGTGCTCGGCGACGACGCTGATGCGGTGGCCGCCGAGGGTGAAGGTGCGCAGACCGTCGCGCACGGCCGCCTGCGAGACGCCGTGCGAACGGGCCAGCGCGGCGGCCGCCAGCGCGTTCGCCACCACGTGCGGCGCCTGGCTGGGCAGATCCTCGAGCGTGCACAGCTCCGCCGCGCTGGTCTTGCGCTCCTCGATGAAGGCCCGGTCGACCAGGATCTCCTCGACCAGGCCGAGCATGCCGACGTCGGGCATGCCGAGGGTGAACCCGACGGCCCGCGCGCCCTCGATCACGTCGGCCTCGCGCACCAGCCGTTCGGTCTCGGGGTCGGCCACGTTGTAGATGCAGGCGCGCTGCGCGCGCTCGTAGATGCGGCCCTTGTCGGCGGCGTAGGCGCCCATCGCGGCCGGCCCCGACCCGTACCAGTCGAGGTGATCCTCGGCGAGGTTGAGCACGGCCGCCGACTCCGCCGACATCGAGTGCGTGTAGTGCAGTTGGAAGCTGGAGAGCTCGACCGCGATCACGTCGTAGGGCAGGGGGTCCATCACGGCCTCGACCAGCGGAAGACCCACGTTGCCGGCCGCCACGGCGCGCAGGCCGGCGGTGCGGGCGATGTGCTCGAGCATCTGCACCGTCGTGGTCTTGCCGTTGGTGCCCGTGACCGCGAGCCACGGAGCGGCCTGCTCGGGGTGTCGCAGGCGCCAGGCCAGCTCGACCTCGCCCCACACCGGGATGCCCCGAGCGGCGGCCTGCGCGAGCAGGGGCGCCTCGGGGCGCCACCCGGGCGAGGTGATGACGACGTCGACGTCGTCGGGCAGCGTCGCGGTGGCGCCCTCCCCCAGACGCACCGTGGCGCCGAGGATCTCCAGCAGTTGCGCCTTCTCGCTGCGCTCGACCGGCCCGGCGTCGGCCGACGACTCATCGAGCGCGGTGACCTGCGCGCCGAGGTGGGTCAGGTTGTCGGCGGCCGCGAAGCCGGAGACGCCGAACCCGGCCACGACGGCGCGCACACCGTCCCAGGAGTCGGTCTGGCCCAGGGCGCTCGGATCGCGACTCATGTGCCCGCGACCCACTCGGCGTAGAAGATGCCGAGACCGCCGGCGACGCAGAGGCCGCAGAGGATCCAGAACCGGATCACCATGGTGACCTCGCCCCAGGCCATGTCGAAGGTGTGGTGGATCGGGGTCATCCGGAACAGCCGCCTGGGGCTGCCGAAGACCCGCCGCGAGATCTTGAACCAGCTCACCTGGAGCATCACCGAGACCGTCTCCATGACGAAGACGCCGCCGAGGATGATGAGCAGCAGCTCGGTGCGGGTGAGAATCGCGAACCCGGCCAGCGCAGCGCCGAGGGCCAGCGAGCCGGTGTCGCCCATGAAGATCTGGGCCGGCGAGGCGTTCCACCACAAGAAGCCGAAGCAGGCTCCGGTGATGGCGGCCGCGAGCACGGCCAGGTCGAGCGGGTCGCGCACCTCGTAGCACTTGCCGTAGGAGATGTCGGCCTGCCCGCACCACTGGTTGTTCTGCCAGATGTTCACGATCGTGTAGGCGCCGAAGACCATCACGCTCGAGCCGACGAGCAGACCGTCGGCCCCGTCGTTGAGGTTGGTGGCGTTGCTGGTGGCGATGACCATGAGCAGGATCAGGCCCAGCGCCAGCAGGACCGGCAGCGAGATGCGCAGGTCGCGGATGAACGAGATCGCCTGGGACGCCGGCCGCTGGCCGCGGTCGTCTTCGAGCGCGCCGCTGAGCGCGAGTACCCCGAACGCGAGACCGACGATGGTCTGCCCGACGATCTTGGCCTTGCTGCGCAGGCCCAGGCTGCGTTGCTTGTAGATCTTGATGAAGTCATCGAGGAACCCGACCATGCCGGTGCCGACGAAGAGCAGCAGGAGCAGCCACGCCGACGCACTCGGCGGAGAGACCGTGATCGCCTTGGCCGCGAAGTAGCCCACGACAGCCGCGACGATGATGACCGTGCCGCCCATGGTGGGGGTGCCGCGCTTGACGTGGTGGCTGGTCGGGCCGTCGTCGCGGACCTCCTGGCCGTACCCCATCTTGGTGAACTGGCGGATGGCGTAGCGGGTGCCGATCAGCGAGATGAGCAGCGCGAAGCCGCCTGCCAGCAAGATGGCCCTCACCGGTCCGCCTTCCGAGGTGTCGAGATCACGAGTGGTGCGTTCTGATTGTGGCCCACGGCGGGCCGCGGAGCGTGCTCCCCTCCCCGGGGCGTGGCGCGCCTCACCCGTCGCTCCTGCTCGCCCGCCTGCGCAGCTCGACCCGGGCAACCTCGCGGTCGTCGAACGGGTGCACCACCTCGCCCACCTGCTGCCCGGTCTCGTGGCCCTTGCCCGCGATGAGCACGATGTCGCCAGTGGCGGCCAGGGCCAGGGCCAGGGCGATCGCCTGGCGCCGGTCACCCACCTCGCGCACGTCGGCGCGCTGGCTGTCGTCGACGCCGCGGGCGCCGGCGAGCACGGCGGCTCGGATGCCGGCGGGATCCTCGGTGCGGGGGTTGTCGTCGGTCACGACGAGCACGTCGGCCAGCCGACCGGCGATCTCGCCCATGACCGGGCGCTTGCCCTTGTCGCGGTCGCCGCCGGCTCCGAGCACCACGATCAGGCGACCCTCGGTGAGCGGGCGCAGGGCGCCGATCGCGGCCTCGACCGCGTCGGGCTTGTGGGCGTAGTCGACGACCACCTCGAAGTCCTGGCCCTCGTGCACGCTCTCGAGGCGCCCGGGCACACCGGGCATCGTGGCGATGCCGGCGGCCACCGCGGCGGCATCGAGCCCCGCCTCCCCCGCCGAGGCCGCGGCGGCCAGCGCGTTGGAGACGTTGAACGACCCGGCCAGGGGCACCCCCGCCTCGGCCGTCAGTGCGTCCGGTCCGTGCAGCGTGAAGTCGGTGCGACTGGGTGCGGGGCGTACCTGCTCGACCCACCAGTCGGCGTCGTGGTCGGCGAGGGCGCCGGCAAGGGAGAACGTGGTCAGCGGCAGGTCGGTCTCACGCGCCAGTCGGCGTCCGTGCTCGTCGTCGAGGTTGACCAGCGCCCGCCTCGCCCGACGCGAGGTGAACAGGGAGGCCTTGGCGGCGTAGTACTCCTCGACGGTCTCGTGGAAGTCGAGGTGGTCGCGGCCCAGGTTGAGGAAGCAGGCGAGGTCGAACACGACCCCGTCGACGCGGCCGAGCACCAGGGCGTGGCTGGAGACCTCCATGGCGCAGGCCTGCACACCTTGCTCGACCATGACGGCGAACAGCGCCTGGAGGTCCGGGGCCTCGGGCGTCGTGAGGGCCGTCTCGACGTCGACTCCGGCGATGCGGGTGCCGACGGTGCCCACCACGGCGCTGGCGATACCCGCCGCCGCGAGCCCGCCCTCGAGCAGCCTGGTCGTGGTCGTCTTGCCCTGGGTTCCGGTGACGCCGATGGTGGTCAGCCGCGTCGCGGGGTGGCCGTAGACCTCGGCGCTCAGGGCACCGAGCAGGCGCCGTGGACCCTCCACCACCAAGGCCGGCACGCCGCTGGGCAGCCGGGCCGCGCCCGCCGGATCCGTGAACACCGCCACCGCCCCCGACGCCAGCGCCTGGTCGGCGAAGTCGGCGCCGTGCGCCCGCGCCCCCGGCAGCGCCGCGTACAGGTCGCCGGGGCGCACCCGCCGGGTGCTCAGCGTGACTCCCGTGACGCGGGGTCCGGCGTCGTCGGAGGGCTCGAACCCGACCGCCTGCGCGGTGCGATCGCGTTCCAGCAGCCACCCGGCGAACCTCCCCAGGGGGGTCACGGACGGGTGTTCGGGACGGGTGTCGATGCGGCGTGTCGAGTTCACGGTGGCCGTCACCCTAGTGCGCCGCTCGCTCGGGCGGCGATCACCACTCGACGGGCAGCGTGGAGGGCTTCGTGTCGGTCGGCGGGACGCCGTAGCGACGCAGCGCGTAGGACATGATCTTCGAGAACGCCGGACCTCCGACGGAGCCACCGCCACCACCGTTGCGCGGGTTCTGCACCACGACGTACACGGTGAAACGGGGGTCGTCGGTGGGGGCGAATCCGGCGAACGACACCGTGAACGTGCCGTCGTAGCAGCCGCAGTCGCTGTTGGCGCGCTGGGCGGTGCCGGTCTTGCCGGCCACGCGGTAGCCGGGCACCTGGGCCGAGGGAGCCACGCCCGCCTCCGGGTCGACCACCCGCTCCATCATCATCGCGGTCTGGTGCGCCGCCTTCGGGCTCACCACCCTCGTGCGCTGCGCGACGTCGGTACCCACCACCTGGCCGTCGGTCGTCGTCGCGCGGCCCTCGATCAGGCTCGGATCGATGCGCTCGCCGCCGTTGGCGATGGTGTTGATGGCCGCTGCCATCTGGAGCGCGTTCACCGACACCGACTGGCCGAAGTCGATGCGGTCCTCGAGCCCCTGCGTCCACTGGCTGGCCGGCGGCAGGATGCCGCGCGACTCACCGCGCACACCGACGTTCGTCGTCTGCCCCAGGCCGAACGACGTGAGGTAGCGGTGCAACTGGTCGGGGCCCATCCGGTTGCCGGCGAGCACCGTGCCGATGTTGGAGGACTTCGCCAGGGCGCCCGCCACGGTCAGGTGGATCGTCCCGTGATCGAACCAGTCGCCGATGGTGTGGCCGTCGTTGCTGTCGAGTTCGCTGGGCACGGTGAGCTTGGTGCGTGGCGTGACCTTGCCGGCGTCGAGCAGGCTGGCGAAGGTGAGCACCTTCTCGACCGAGCCCGGCTCGTAGGGCTCCTGCATCGACCGCGTGCCGAGGTCGTCTGGCGAGGACTCGGTGGGTGCGTTGGAGTCGAAGGTGGGGTCGTCGGCCAGGGCGAGCACCTCGCCCGTGCGACTGTCCAGCACGATCGCCGTGCCCGAGTCACCTCCCGCGGCGTCCACCGTCTGCCGCAGCACCCGCTGGGTGTACCACTGGAGCTGGCGGTCGATGGTGGTGTGCAGGTCCGAGCCGTCGGTCGGCTCGACGATCGTGTTGTCACCCAGGGGCAGCTTCTGACCGCCGGCCACGGAGTAGCGCGCCGAGCCGTCGGTGCCGGAGAGCAGCTGGTTGAACGAGAGCTCGAAGCCGCCGCCGGCCGCCGGGTTGGGCGTGCCATCGGGCAGCGGGGTGCCGAGGTAGCCGATGAGGTTGGCCGCGACGTCGCCCGCGGGGTACTCGCGGATGGGGTCGCGTTGCGTGGTGAGTCCGTCGTAGCCGAGCTGGTCGGCGCGTGCCACCACGGCCGTCGCCTTGGCGGCGGGCACCTCACGGGCGATGTATTGGAACTGGGTGTCGGTGCGACGCAGCCGCGTCAGCGTCGTGAAGTAGTCGACGCCGAGCTTGGTCGAGAGGAACTTCGCCAGGTCCGGCGCCCGGTCGACCTCGTTGCCGTCCTTGTCGGTGTTCACCAGTGCCGGGTCGGCGATGACCATCAGCCCGTCGGCCGACTCGGCCAGCGGCTCACCGTTGCGGTCGAGGATCTCACCGCGCTGCGCGGGGAGCACGACATCGACGCTGCCCTCGGCCGCCGCCATCGCGGCGTAGGAGTCGGGGTCGAGTCCTTGGAGTTGGACCAGACGCGCGCCGAAGACCGACAGGGCGAAGGCGATCAGCACGAAGCCGATGCGCAGACGCATCTGCGGTGCGCCGCGTCGGGG
The DNA here is from genome assembly GCF_015319165.1 of Nocardioides acrostichi. Lineage (GTDB taxonomy): Bacteria > Actinomycetota > Actinomycetes > Propionibacteriales > Nocardioidaceae > Nocardioides > Nocardioides acrostichi. The sequence goes on along the minus strand of NZ_JADIVZ010000001.1, from coordinate 604,364 downwards.
TGCTCTCGCTCGGGGCATGGTGCGCTCCACTGTTCGGGGGTCGGTGTCGCGGTGCTGGCGATCGAGGGTGCTGTGAGCCTGAATCCTGCGCCGGTCAGTCGCTGGAGCCGCGGACCTTGCTCTTCTGCTTCTTCGTGTCGCTCTTCTGCTGGCTGTCCTGCCCGTTCTTCGGGTCGGTCTTCTGGTCGTTCTTCTGGTTCTTGTGCTTGCCCCGGTTCTGGCGGGCGACCTGGTCGCCGGTCGGGCGGCCGCCTTCACGGCCTCCGGTGCCGGCCAGCACGCCCTCGGGCGGGCGGGTCGTGCTGACCTTCGTGGTGGCGGTGGGCCGACGTGGCGGCAGCGGGTTCAGCCGCACCTGGGCGCCGACCTGGGCGGCGGCCACGTCGCCCTCGACCTTGCCGTCGGAGAGATCCAGGAACAGCGGAGCCGACGGCACGCGCATGCCGAGCTTCTGGGCGCGCGCAGCGATCTCCTGGGGGTCGCGCAACTGCTCCAGGCGCGACTCCAGGGCCTCCTGACGGGCCGAGAGCACGGTGGCGCGCTGCTCGAGGTCGGTTGCTGTGAACGACGACTGCTGCATCGAGGTGTTGAACATCAGCAGGCCCACGACTCCGCCGAGGAGCAGCACGGTGATGAGCGCGACGAAGGGGATCTTGGTGGCCTGGGTGCGACGTCGCGGGACGACGGTGAGCCGCGCCCGTTCGACGGCGGCGCCGGCCAGAGCGGTGGACTGGCGGACCACGGACGTGCGGACGGCGGACTGGCGGCTCATCAGGCTGCTCCCCTGCTGGTGCGGTTCTTCTCGGGTCGGTGGGGTGCGGAGGTGCGCAGGCGCTCCACGGCGCGCAGCCGCACGGAGGCCGCGCGGGGGTTGCTGGCGTTCTCCTCGTCGTCGGCCTTCTCGGCGCCGCGGGTGACGGTGCGAAACGGCGGCTCGCTGCCCTCGGGCACGAACGGGAGGTCGTCGGGCAAGTCGGAGCGGGTGACGGCGGTGAAGGCGCGCTTGACCAACCGGTCCTCCAGCGAGTGGTAGCTCTCGACGACGACGCGCCCGCCGACGCTGACGGCGTCGATGGCGGCGGGGATCGCGCGACGCAGAGCTCCGAGTTCGTCGTTGACCTCCATCCGCAGGGCCTGGAAGGTGCGCTTGGCGGGGTGCCCGCCGGTGCGTCGCGCGGGCGCGGGGATCTCGGCGTACAGCAGCTCGACGAGGCGGGCCGAGGTGGTGAAGGGTGCGCGCTCGCGCTGCCGGACGACGGCGCGCGCGATCTTGCGGGCGAACTTCTCCTCGCCGTACTCGTGCAGCACGCGGGCGAGGTCGGCCTCCGCGTAGGTGTTGAGCACGTCGGCCGCGGTGGGGCCGGTCGTGGAGTCCATGCGCATGTCGAGCGGGGCGTCGTCGGCGTAGGCGAACCCCCGCTCGCGCAGGTCCAGCTGCAACGAGGAGACACCGAGGTCGAACAGCACGGCGTCGACCTCGGGGAGGGCCAGGTCGGCCATCACCTCGGGGATCTCGTCGTACACGGCGTGCACACCGGTGAAGCGGTCACCGAAGGGCGCCAGTCGTTCGCGCGCGAGCTCGAGGGCCTGCGGGTCTCGGTCGATGCCGATGACCCGCACGGGGTCGCAGCGGCGCAGCACGGCCTCGGTGTGCCCACCGAGGCCGAGGGTGCAGTCGACGAGGACGCCGGGGCGTCCGGCGCGCTCCAGAGCGGGGGCGAGCAGCGCGACGACGCGGTCGAGCAGCACCGGGAGGTGGTGCGGCTGCGGCGTGGTGCTCATGGAGGTCGACCCGTCTGGTGGTGCGGCTGTGGGGGGAAGTGGGGGGATGTGGGTGGGTGGGAATGGGTGTGGATGGATCCGCAGGGTCTGGTCCCTGCCCGCTCTGGCCGGGGCGATCTGGTGCCGGGGAAGGTGCTCCAGAGCGGGGCGCGGCTGCTGCCGGGGAAGGTGCCTCAGCGGCGCATGGGCGAAAGAGCGGGCCGAGACCAGGCCCTGCGGATCCGTTGTGGAGTTGTGCTGGCTGTGCCGGGACGTGCCGGGATGTGGTGGCGCGGGTGGGGTCAGGCCTCGGGGGCCTCGTCGATGGAGGCGAAGGCGGCGACGGCTCCGGTGGAGTAGTCGGCCCAGCGCTGCGGATCCCAGATCTCGACGCGGTCACCGACCCCGGTGACGACGACGTCGCGTTCGATGCCGGCGACGGCACGCAGGTGCGCAGGGATGCTGATGCGGCCCTGCTTGTCGGGCGTGGCCGTCTCGGCCCCCGGCAGGAGCACGCGCAGGTAGTCACGCGTGGGCTTGTGGGTCATCGGCATGGCCTGCGCCCGCTTGACCTCGGCCATGAAGACGGGCTCGGGCCACACCGTGAGGCAGTACTCCTGTCCGGTGCTGATCACGAGCCCCTCCGCCAGTGCGTCCCTGAACTTGGCCGGGAGGACCAGTCGCCCCTTCTCGTCGAGCTTCGGGGTGTGGGTGCCCAGGAAGAACACGGGCCACCTCCACCTCCGGCGCTGACTGCCGGGTGCTGCACCAGATCTGTCTCAGGCGCCGCGGGGCGGTGCGATGAGGCCGAACTGGTGGTCAAGTCCTCCACTTTCCTCCACCCTACTCCACTTCCCTCCACCGTCAACCACTTTCACCCACTTCACCCCCCGATTCCTCCACCGGCGCCGCCGCGCCTCCCGCGGGGCTGCTCCTCTTTCCGCGGGGCGCCTCACGATCCGCCTGGCTGCTGCCTCGCACCGCCTCGATCCGAGGCGACGCTTCGGCAACCAGAACGCCGCGGCACGCGTCCCAGCGGGTGAGCAGAGGACAACCCTTGCGGCGACCACCTACGGTGGGTGCCAACCGCGCAGCGGGAGAGGCGGACGCCGCGCACGGCGCGGGGAAGGGATCGGAAGACCGTGGGAGCAGCCGAACTCGAGTCACTCACCCGGGTGGTCGACCGCATCCGCACCAATATCGGCACCGTGATCGAGGGCAAGCCCGAGGTCGTCACCTCGACGCTGGTGGTCCTGCTGGCCGGCGGGCACCTCCTCATCGAGGACGTGCCCGGGGTCGGGAAGACGATGCTCAGCAAGGCCCTGGCCCGGAGCATCGACTGTTCCGTGCGACGCATCCAGTTCACACCCGACCTGCTGCCGTCCGACGTCACCGGGGTCTCGGTATTCAACCAGGACACCCGCCAGTTCGAGTTCCGCCCAGGGGGCGTCTTCGCCAACATCGTCGTCGGCGACGAGATCAACCGCGCCTCCCCCAAGACCCAGTCGGCGCTGCTGGAGTGCATGGAGGAGCGGCAGGTCACCGTCGACAACGCCACCTACGTCCTCGACACGCCCTTCATGGTCATCGCCACCCAGAACCCGGTGGAGATGGAGGGCACCTACCCCTTGCCGGAGGCCCAGCGCGACCGCTTCATGGCCCGCGTCTCCGTCGGCTACCCCGTCGAGAACGCCGAACTGGCCATGCTGCGCAGCCACGCCTCGGCCAGTCCGCTCGACGACCTCGAGCCCGTCACCGACGCGGCCGAACTGCGCAAGCTCGCCGACATCGTCGAGACCGTCCATGTCGCCGACTCGGTCCTCGGCTACGCCATCGGCATCGCCGACGCCACTCGTCGCTCGGCCGATCTGGTGCTGGGCGCCTCGCCGCGAGCCACGCTGCACCTCGTGCGTGCCGCGAAGGCCTGGGCCGCGATGAACGGGCGTGACTACGTGAGCTCCGACGACCTCGCCGACCTCGCCGAGCCGGTCCTCGCCCACCGGCTCGTGCCGGGCGTCGAGGCCGCGATGGCCGGCCGCACCGCCTCCGACATCGTGCGCCGCATCGTCCAGGCCGTGCCCTCGCCCGAGGCGCGACGGGCCTGACATGCGCGAGGCACTCCGCGGGCTGACGCTACGAGGCCGGGCGTTCTGCGCCGGAGGCGTCGCGGCGATCGTGTGCGCCGTGCTGCTCGGCCAGCCCGCCCTGAGCCGGGTGGGCGTACTCGCGATCGCGCTACCGCTCGTCACCGCCCTCGTGCTCAGCCGCACCCGGTACCGGCTCGGGCTCGTACGCTCGGTCGGCCCGGCTCTCGTCGCAGCCGGGCAGCCCGCACGGGTCACGCTCTCCCTCAGCAACGACGGCCGCGCCCCCAGCGGGGTACTCCTCCTCGAGGACAAGGTGCCCTACGTTCTGGGCACCCGGCCGCGCTTCGTGCTCGAGGGAGTCCGCGCCGGTTGGCAGCGACGGGTCACCTACCAGGTCCGCTCCGACGTGCGCGGTCGATTCGAGATCGGCCCGATGACCGTGCGTATCACCGACCCGTTCGGTCTCATCGAACTCGGTCGCACCTTCACGAGCAAGGCGTCGCTGGTCGTGACGCCCGCCATCACCGTGCTACCCGTCGTCCCACTGGGGGCCGGCGCGGGCGGCTCGGGCGAGGTGCGCCCCCGATCCTTCGCCACGGGCAGCGCCGAGGACGTCACCGTGCGCGAGTATCGGCGCGGCGACGATCTGCGTCGCGTGCACTGGCGCAGCTCGGCGCGCACGGGTGACCTCATGGTCCGTCGCGAGGAGCAGCCCTGGCAGGCCCGCGCGACCGTGCTGCTCGACCACCGCGCCGCCGCGCACCGCGGGCAGGGCGTGGCGTCGTCCCTCGAGACCGCCGTCTCGGCCGCGGCCTCCGTGGTGGCCCATCTGACCCAGCGCGGGTTCTGGGTGCGGCTGGCCACCGCCGACGGTGAGCTCGTGCGCACCTCGGGAGGCCAGGGGTACGGACCAGCCTCCCCCGAGGCGGGCGTGCAGGCCGTACTCGAGTCCCTCGCCGTGCTCGAGCCCTCGCGCTCCCGGGCCCTCGACTCGCGATGGCTCGGTGACGGCGAGCACCACGGACTCGTGGTGGCCGTGCTGGGCGATCTCGGCGACGCCGACACCGCCACCCTGCGCCGGATCCGCTCGCAGTCGTCCTCGGCCCTGGCCCTCGCCCTCGACGTCGACGCGTGGGTCGGCGCCGGGGGCGCTGCCCGCAGTCCCGCCCTGCGACACCAGGGATGGCGCAGCATCGACCTCGGGCCGCGGGACCGGCTCGACTCGGCATGGCGCTCGCTGGCCCGTGCCGGCGTCGTCCACGCCGCAGCCGTGGCGGGCTCGGCGAGTGACCCCCCCGGTGGGACGGGCTCCGAGACGGCGTCCGAGGCGGTGGTCTCGTGAGCGTGCGGCGGCCCCCTCTGGGCCACACCATCGCACTGACCTCCGCCGGGGTGGTGACCACCTGGTGCGCCATGCTCTCGTGGCGCGGATTCACCGACGACCAGGGCCAGGTGCTCTACCCACTGCTGGCCATCGGCGTCGTCGTCGGCGGGCTGGGCGTCGCGGGGCGCTGGGCCCGGTTCGGCGTGCTCGGCACGCTCCTGCTCCAGGTGCTCGGTGGGGCGATGATCACCAGCTACCTGATCTGCGGCGCTCCAGTGCCGGTCGGCGGCGCGTGGACCGAGCTGCGGCTGGCCTTCTCCGACGCCTGGGTGGGGGCGCGCACCTACGCCGCTCCCGTGCCGAGCGACCAGGCCGACGTCGGTCCGCTCATGCTGGCCGGCGGCCTCGGCTGCTTCCTGGTCGTCGACCTGCTGGTCGGCTCGCTGCGGCGCGCCTCCCTGGCCGGCCTGCCGCTGCTCACCGTCTTCAGCGTGCCGACCGGCCTCATCGCGGAGCCGCTGTCGTGGTGGGTGTTCACCCTGACCGCGGTCGGCTTCGTCACGATGCTGTTCCTCCAGGAGGCCCAACGGCTGGCCCACTGGGGGCGGCCGCTGGTCGGCAGCGAGCGCGAGGTCGCCTCCCCCAGTACGTCGTCGTCCGTGCTGCGCAGCGCCGGGCTCATCGGCGGCACGGCGACGGCGTTCGCGATCATGCTGCCCGCGATCATCCCCACCCTCGACGTGCACCTGCTCGATGTCGGCAACGGCGCGGGCGGCAACGGCGAGATCAGCATCAAGAACCCGATGACCGACCTCCGGCGCGACCTCAAGCGTCCCGACGACGTGCCGCTGCTGCGCGTGGTGACCGACGACCCCGACCCCTCCTACCTCCGGATCTCCGTGCTCACCCGGTTCAGCGACAACGAGTGGAGCTCGGGCGACCGCGACATCCCGACCTCGAACCGGGCCGACGGACCGATGCCACCGCTGGTGGGCGTCTCACCGGACGTGAAGCGCTCGACCTACACCTACGACGTCGACGTGCTCGACACCTTCAGCTCCACCTGGCTGCCGACCAAGGCGCCCATCGACGCGATCGACGCCCAGGGCGACTGGCGCTTCGACCCCACCACCACGGACTTCATCGCCTCCGACGACGATCTCGACACCGCGGGCCTCTCGTACACGATGGACGCTGTCGACCTCGACCTCACACCCCGCCGGCTCGAGGCGGCACCGCTCACCAGCGACGAGGTGCCGGCCGCGTACACGCAGTTGCCCTCCGACCTGCCGCCGATCGTCTCCGAGCTCGCCCGCAAGGTCACGCAGGACGCCACCACGCCGTTCGCGAAGGCCGTGGCGCTCCAGAACTGGTTCTGGGCCAACTTCACCTATTCGCTGGAGCAATCATCGCCGATCGGCAACGGCGTCGACGCCCTCGAGCGGTTCCTGCGCCCGGGACCGCAGGGGCGGATCGGCTACTGCGAGCAGTTCGCCTCTGCGATGGCCGTGATGGCGCGCGAGATCGGCCTGCCTGCTCGGGTCGCGGTCGGATTCCTCTCACCCCGCACGGTGGGGCTGCACACCTATGAGTTCTCCTCCGACGACCTGCACGCCTGGCCCGAGATCTTCCTCCAGGGGTCGGGCTGGGTGAAGTTCGAGCCGACGCCCGACGACCCCCGCGCCGACCGCCCGGCCTACACGCTGACGGCCGGGGCACCGAGCGATCCCAGCGTCTCCAGCCCGAGCACGCGAGATCCCGGTGCGCAGGCCAGCAGCGGTCCGAGCGCCTCGCAGACCCAGAAGCCGAAGCTCGACCAGCCCACCAGCGGTGCCGACGCCGAAGCGGACCGCAGCCGGGGCAACACCCCGACGCTTCCGATCGGCCTGGCAGCGCTCCTGGTGCTCGCCGTGGGCGCTGGTCTCACTCCGAGGGAACTGCGACGGCGCCGACGCGTGCGCCGACTCGCGGGTGACACGCTGGACGCCTGGGCGGAGGTCCGCGACACCGTCGTCGACCTCCGTATCTCCTGGCCGGTCGGACGCTCGCCCCGCCAGACCGGCGCCTTCCTCGGCGAGCACCTCGGCGACCCGGACTCGACGTCCGGCACACCGGCCCACTCCCCCACCGTGTCTGCCGCCCTGCGGCGCGTGGTCGACGCCGTCGAGCGAGCCTTCTTCTCCCGCGAAGGGGTGGTCGACGTGCCTGGACTCACCGACGACGCCGCTCTCGTCGTCCGCGCTCTCGAAGCCGGGGCGACCCCGCGCGCCCGTCGCCGGGCCACCTGGCTGCCGGCCTCACTGCTGCGCCGAACCCCAGCCACCACCGAGGTCAGCACCTCGTCCTCCGCGGCTCGGGCCGTCGACCGCGTGAGCTGACCCGCCACGAGTTTTCAGGTGACCCGCCACGAGTTTTCAGGTGACCCGCCACGAGTTTTCAGGTGACGGCGAGCGGTGATGCGGCGAGCACACAGACAGGCCCCGACGTGTGCACCTCGGGGCTCGATGGAAAGGCGGGGTTCAGAAGCCGCCGTTCTCCTCACGGCGACGACGCCAGCGCTCCTCGAGACGCTCCATGAACCCACCCGAGGAGCGGGCCCGGTTGCGGCCGGCGCGTCCGCGGCGGCCGCCTTGGATCAGGGTGAAGCCGCCGTGGGGCTGCTCACCGTGCGGGACGACGGGCTCGCGACCGGCGGCGCTCTGGCCACGCAGCGCGTTGAGGCCGACAGTGGCCGAGCCCAGCATCACGACGAAGCCGACGATCCCGAGCACCCAGAACTTCGAGACGGCGCCCACCATGAGCACGACGATGCCGAGCGTGAAGACGACACCGGCCACGATGGCGCGGCGTCGAGCGGCGCGGCGCAGCGAGGTACCGCGCAGGGTGGAGACGAACTTGGGATCCTCCTCGGTGAGGGCACGCTCCATCTGCTCGAGCGTTCGAAGCTCCTCCTCCGAGAGTGCCACCGTCGCCTCCCAGCGTTATCGGGCTGCGACCTTCTCGCCATCGCCCAGGACGGGCTCAAGTGTAGGCAGCGAGCAGGCCGCACGGTAGGGACATCGGGAATATTCGCAGCACGGCCGCTCGAGTCGCCTCACCCGAAGAGACTGGCCGGGCGCACGACCCCGCTGCCGAACCGTCGGGTGGCACGGTCGACCGCGCGGTCGGCGTCCGACCAGCCGTGCTCGCGCTCGCCGAGTAGATGTTGGTGGTGCACCGTGCCGCGCGGCGCAAGCCCCTCGACCCGCACCCCGACCAGACGCAGCCGGGCGCGCTGGAGACCGAGGGCGTCGTAGAGGCCGACGGCGGTGCGGTAGAGGTCGACTGTGACGTCGGTGGCCTCGGGCATCGTGCGTGAGCGGGTCAGGGTGGTGAAGTCGGCGAACCGGACCGTCAGGGTGACGGTGCGACCGGCGACCCCGGCGGTGCGCATGCGGCCGGTGACGCCCGCAGTGAGCTTGAGCAGCTCGCGCAGTACCACCTCGCGGTCGTCGACGTCGCGGCCGAAGGTCTCCTGTGCCCCCATCGACTTGTCGGGGTCGGCACCGGCATCGCCCGTGATCGCGCCGAACGCCGGAGCGTTGCGGGCGAGCACCTCGCGGCGGTCCTGACCCCAGGCCAGCTCGTGGAGGTGCGTGCCGAGCCCGTGGCCCAGCGCACGCTGGAGCGTGCGCAGCGGGGTGTGCGCGACATCGCCCACCGTGATCAGCCCCAACCGATGCAGCATCGCGCGAGTCTTCTCCCCCACCCCGTACAGCTCGCCGACGTCGAGGGGGTGCAGGAAGGTCGTGACGGAGCCAGGCGGCACCACGAGCACGCCGTCCGGCTTGGCTCGCTTGCTGGCCAGCTTGGCCACCGACACCGACGCAGCCACGCCCACCGAGCAGGTGATGCCTTGCTCGTCGTGGATCCTCGAGCGCAGCTGCTCGGCGATGTCGGACGGCGCCCCGAGGCGTCGCACCGAACCTGAGACGTCGAGGAACGCCTCGTCGATCGACAGCATCTCGACCACCGGGGTGACCTGTCGGAACGTCTCGGCCACCGCCGCCGAGACAGTGCCGAACACCTCGTGCTCGGGGCTCACCACCACCGCCTGCGGGCACAGTCGCCGGGCGCGGGTCGCTGGCATGCCCGAGCGCACGCCGTACTCGCGGGCCGGATAGTTCGCCGACAGCACCACGCCGCGCGTGCCCCCACCCACGATCACCGGCACGTCGGCCAGCTCGGGGCGGTCGCGGGTCGCCACGGAGGCGTAGAAGGCGTCCATGTCGACGTGCAGGATCGGCGTGGTGGTCACAGCCGGACACCCACTGCCGATGGAAAAACGTGGCAGGTCGCCTGAAAACTAGCGACGGGTCGCGTGAAAACTAGCGGCGGGTCAGCTGAAAACTGGCGACGGGTCGGCGATTCAGCGGGCGAGCAGGTGCAGCTGGGTGGCCAAGGGCAGGAACTCGGGGCGGGTGGCGACGGTCTGTTCGAGGTCGACGAGGGACGCCGTGGCCCCCGGCTCGAGATCGAGCAGCGAGCCGGGCACGAGGTCGGCGAAGACGCGCACGCCGTGCACGCTGGCCACCGCGAAGCCGGCCTCGGCGAGCAGGGCCGTGGCCTCGTCGGCGGTGTAGCGGCGTCCGGCTCGGCCGATCTGCTGGTGCTCGGGGGCGGCGTCGAGCAACTCGCGGGCCTGCCCGAAGTGGCCGGCCATCGCCCGCGCGACCACGGCGGCGTGCCGCTGCGCGACGAGCAGCGAGAGGCTGGCGCCGGGGCGCAGCGCCCGGCGCAACGTGGCCAGGGCAGCAGCGGGGTCGGCCACGAACTCCAGCACCCCGTGGCACAGCACCAGATCGGCGCTGGCCTCGCCCACGATGTCGAGCAGCGAGGAGAGCTCACCTTGGTGCGCCACCACCTCGACTCCCTGTTCACGGGCCCGCCGGGCCAGCGAGGCGAGCGCGTCGGGGCTGGGGTCGACCACGGTGACGCGATGCCCGCCGGCTGCCACGCGCACGGCGGAGACGCCGGTGCCGCCGCCGATGTCGAGCACGTCGAGCGCCGTGCCGGCGTCGAGCAGCGGCCCGAGGTCGTTCCACACCACGGCGGTACGGGCCGCACTGCGACGCTCGCTGGGCCGTTCGCTGGCAGACATGACGCCCACCCTAGTGGCCTGAACAGACCCTTCACCCCGGGCTCCCGGGGCTGCGGTGCCACAGCGAGCGCGGCACACCCGCCGTGCTCTCGCCGGCTGGCTTGATGTCGGCGTACGGCGAGAGCTTGAAGCCGCTGGAGTGCACCAGCACCCGGCGTCCACGCGGCTCCTCGGGCTCGGTGAAACCCGGCGGCGGTGTCTCGAGCACCGTGTGCACGGCCTCGAGCCCGCCCACGCGCCAGGCCTGGTGCAGCGCCGGCAGCTCCCAGGCGCCGGTGGCGCGCAGCGAGACGCCGCGGTGACCGGTACGCCGCAGCTCACCGCGCACCACCAGCAGCCAGGAGCCGAAGACGGTGGCGGCATACGGACCCTGCGCGTCTTCGAAGAAGGTGGCGTCGACCGGCCCGGTGCCATCGTCGAGGGTCAAGAACACCACCCGGCGCCCGGACCGGATCGGCGGCGTCTGGGTGGCCACCTTCACCCCGGCCACCAGCAGCCCGGAGCGGCTGCGCTGGGCGAGCAGGTCGCGCGAGCGCACCACGCCGAGGGCGTCGAGGAACGGCTCGTAGGTATCGACGACGTGCCGGCTGGCGTCGAGGCCGAGGATCTCCAGCTCGGCGCGCATCCGCTCCTCGGCGCTCATCTCGGGCAGCCCCGAGATCTCTCCCTCGGACGGCGCGTCACCGAGGTCGAGTGCCAGCTGCACCGAGTCGACCGGTGCGGGCGGTGGCGCCGTGCGTGCCTGCGCCGAGGATCTGCCCCAGATGCCGTCGCGGCTCGGCGCCCCGGTGTCGTCGCGGTAGTCGGCACCCAGGTCGGCCGGGCGGGTGTCGCGGCGGGCATCGCGTGTGGCGTCCGGCTCACCCTCACGCTGCCGCTCCCGCACGTGGGCGTCGGTGGAGTTGCGCGCCACGGCCGCGGTCGCGACCTGGCTCGAGGGCGCCGGAGCCCGGCGCGCGGCCAGGCCTCGCCCGCCCAAGCCACGGCCCCGGGCCGCCTTCTCGACCGCGCGGCCGTGCCGGTCGAGCTCGGCCACCTGGAGCAGCAGGTCGCGGCGGGTGATCGCCCCGCGACGACGCACCCCGCCTCGGGCGCCCTCGTGGAGGCCGCCTGTCGGCAGCGCGAGATCGTAGACGCCGTCGAACGCGCCGGCCAGCACGAGCCGCTCGACCACCGGGCGGGAGACCTGCGCGCGGCGCCAGAAGTCGGTGAGCGAGTGGTAGGGCCGCGCCGCCACCACCCGGGCGACCTCGGCCGCAGCGATGCCCTTGACCTCAGCGAGCGCGAGCCGGATGCCCCACGCGCGGCCGTCGGGGCGGCCGGACGGCCACTCGCTCGGGAGCGCATCGTGCGACCTCTCGGGCAGTCGCTCGACGGTGTAGGCCGGCCCGGAGGCATTCACGTCGAGGGGCAGGACGGCGATGCCGCAGTGCCGGGCATCCTCGAGGATGAGCCGCTTGGGGTACATGCCGGGGTCGTGGGTGAGCACACCGGCGAGGAAGTGGGCCGGCCAGTGCGCCTTGAGCCAGGCGGACTGGTAGGTGGGCAGGGCGAACGCCGCCGCATGCGCCTTGCAGAACCCGAACGAGGCGAACGCCTCGAGCACCGCCCAGACCCGCTCGACGACGCGCAGCGAGTAGTCGTGCTTCAGTGCACGTGGGAAGAACCAGGCCTTCACCGCCGCCATGCCGTCGGGGGTGCCGAGCGCACGCCGCATCTCGTCGGCCTCGGCGTAGGTGACCCGCGCGAACCTGCTGATGATCTCGATGACCTGCTCGTGGAAGACCACCACGCCGCGGGTGCCGGCCAGGATCGGGCGCAGGTCGTCGTGCAGGTACTCCGGCGCCTTCCACTGGTGCTTGACCTCGAGGTAGGGCGTGATCATGTCGCTCTTGACCGGCCCGGGCCGGAACAGCGAGATGTCGGCGATGATCTCCTCGAAGGTGTCGATGCCGGACTTGCCGACCAGCTCGCGCTGACCCGGCGACTCGATCTGGAACACGCCGAGGGTCTGCGCGGCCGAGATCATCGCGTAGGTGGCGGGGTCGTCGAGCGGTACCTGGGCCTGGTCGTCGAGATCGATCTCGACCTCCTCGACGCGGCGGATCTCGGCCACCGCGTGTGCCATCGAGGACTGCATGCGGATGCCGAGCACATCGAGCTTGAGCAGGCCGAGCTCCTCGACGTCGTCCTTGTCGAACTGACTCATCGGGAACCCGGCGTAGGACGCCTCGACCGGAGTGCGATCGAGCAGTGTGAGGTCGGAGAGCAGCACCCCGCACGGGTGGACGGCGATGTGGCGCGGCAGTCCGTCGAGCCGCTCGACGAGCCCGAAGAGGAGGGCAAGGCGGTCCTCGCCGAGGCCGCTGGCGCGCAGCTCGGGCAGATCGCGCAGCGCCGCGCGGGCGTCGCGGGCGCGGATGTGCGGGAAGGCCTTGGCGATGGCGTCGGTCTCGACCGGTGGCATACCGAGTGCGGCGCCGACATCGCGGACGGCGTGCCGCACCCGGTAGGTGTCCATCATCGAGACGCACACGCACCGCTCGCCGCCGAACCGGTCGAGAATCGCCTCGTAGACCTCGGTGCGCCGGGCGGACTCGACGTCGACGTCGATGTCGGGCAGGGCTCGGCGCAGCGGGGAGAGGAAGCGCTCCATGAGCAGCTGGTAACGGACCGGGTCGACCCCGGAGATCCCGAGCAGGTAGGTGACCAGGCTGCCCGCGCCCGAGCCACGTGCGGCGACCCGCACGTCGAGGGCCTTGATGAGGTCGGTGACGTCACCGACGGTGAGGAAGTAGGAGGCGTAGCCGAGATCGCGGATCAGCGTGAGCTCGTCGTCGAGGCGCTTCCACACGACGGCCAGGCCGGCAGAGCCGTAGCGGTCGCCGATGGCGGCCTCGCAGCGGACCCGGAGCAGCTGGTCCGCATCTGCTGCCGAGCCTCGAGACGGACCCCGCGCGAGCTCGAACTCCGGGAAGTGCACCTCGCCGATGCCCAGGTCGGTCCGTGGGTCGAGAGCGCACCGCTCGGCCAGGGTGCGGGTGCGGGCCAACAGCCGCATCGCGGCCTCGCTGACGCCGGTGCCGGGTCGGGTGCCGCGCGCGAGCCCGGCCGCGTGGGCGATCTCCTGGGCGATCTCGCGCATCGCCGGCCCGGGCTTCAGGTGGCCCTCGGCGTTGCCGCGGTCGACGTGTCGCCGGTCGAGCGCCACCAGGCGCCGGGCTGCGTCGAGGACGTCGGCCACGGCGGCGTCCTCACGCCGGGCGTGCCGGACTGCGTTCGTGAGCACGGTCGGGACGCCGACCTCGGCAGCCAGCAGAGCCGTGCGGGCCGCGTGGGGCGTGGTGGCCGGCCCCCACTGCCCGGTCTCAGCACGACGACCGCCGGGCAGCCGGTGCGAGACCAGCTCGACCTGGAGGCACTCGGCCGGCACCCGGTCGCGCCACCAGGCCAGCTCGGCACGCGCCGCCGACTCATCGCGCCGCGTGATGGCCTCGCCCAGCAGCGAGCCGGGGCCGAGCAGTACGACGAGGTCGCCCGAGGCGAGCAGCCCCGCGATCTCGGGGGCTTCGGGGTCGAGCACGGGACGGCCGCGCTCACCGGCCAGGTGGGTGGCCGAGACCAGGCGGCACACCGCGGCCCAGCCCCCTGCTCCCCCACCCGGTCCGGCTGCCTGGGCGAGCAGGGTGACCCGGGGCAGCCGGGGATCGCGGAACGCACCGCCGCGCACCGGGGTGCGAGACGATCCCCCCGAGAGCCCGGACGGCGCGAGGCGCCGGTAGGCGAGGTCGACGCCGAGGACCGGACTGAGGCCGGCGGCCCGGCAGGCGCCGGCGAACTTCACCGCACCGTAGGTGCCGTCGCGGTCGGTGAGGGCCAGCAGGTCCATGCCGTGCTCGGCAGCCTGCTCGACCAGCACGTGCGGCAGGGACGCGCCGTACTGGAGCGAGTGGCCGGAGGCCACGTGCAGGTGGGGATACGGGTCGGGCACCGAGCCTCATCTCTCGCGTCACGACTCGACCCCGGACAACGACATGTATCGAACATGTGTTCGATCATGGCAACTGTAACGCGCTCCTGCGACGAAGCGTCAACCCCCACCCGGCCCCGATCACCCGGCCCCGATCACCCGGCCCCGATCACCCGGCCCCGATCACCCGGCCCGGTGCGCGGCGCCCGGGTGCTCGACAGCCAGGTAGGTACCGGCGACCGGCGCGTGGGCGATGAGCCCGAGCCGCTGCTCGACCACGGCGAGGAACCGGTCGGCGTCGCGCACCAGGTCGTCGGCCTCTCGCTCGCTGACGGCGCGGGTCGAGCCCGCCTCGGCAGCCGCCCGCTTGCGGGCGCCTCCCGCGAAGAACGCGGCCCATTCCGCCAGCTCGGGTGCCACTTCGGCGAGGAGCACCCAGGCGTTCTTCTGGCGTCGCTTGCTCGCATGCGGACGCGCTTGCGCGGCCAGCAGGGCGGCTGCGGCCCGCAGCGCCGCGACATGGGCGCAGGCGTAGCGCGACGGGACGTCGGGGCTCGCCATCGCCTCGGCCAGCGACTCGGCAGCGCGCCCGAGATAGGAGTGCGTGGTCGCCGGCAGCAAGTGTGGCGGCGCCAGTTCGCGGTCGACGCCGGCCTGGCCCGCAGACCTGCCCGTGCCCCGAATCGCGCCTTGGGTCGCGCTCTGGATCGTGCCCTGGGTCATGTCCGTCTCCGCCCTCTCGTCAGTCCGCACACGCGACGAGCGACCAGCACTCGCCTTCGGCCTCGCAGGTGAGGTCGAAGACCCCGGACTCGCCGGCCCGCCTCGCCTCGACGCGCCAACACTCCTGTTCGCCCAGGAGCCGGTCGATGGTCAGGACCGCCGCCGGGGCGCCTGCTCCCCCCGGCTCCTCGGACCCGAGGACGGCGCGGGTCTCGCGTCGCTCCCACCAAGGGTCGGTCTCGACCCAGTGCGCCAGCACCGACCGGACCACCCAGAGCCGCTCCCGCCAGAGGAACTGCTGCGGGCACCGCTCGGTGAGCCACCCTCGGACCTCTCCCCGGCGTACCCGCACGGGTTCGGCGTACCGTCGCATCGGCCGACCTCCTCAGTCTCATGATCGAACATGCGTTCGATCATGAGACTACGGTAACCGCGGCCACCGACAACCCGTCAAGAGCGAGCCGACGACGGACCGGCAGGCCCAGCGAGAAGCCAGGCGAGAAGCCAGCGAGAAGCCAGGCGAGAAGTCAGGCGATGGCGCCGGAGCTGACGCGCGCTCGCATGGCCTTGAGGAACCGGCTGGTGAGGGGGTGCCACATCGTGACGAGGATGCCCAGGACGACGGCGAGCGCCAGATAGCTCAGAGCCTCGAAGGTCGCGGGCGGGTGCACGGCCAGTCCGCTGCCCGTCGCGACGGCGGCCGCCAGGAGCAACGCGGTGAGGCACACGCGGGCCCAGTGGTGCCCGTGCGCGAAGAAGACGCCGAGCACCCCGATGAGGCAGGCCATCACGACGAACAGGGTGGCCGCGACCGGAAAGAACTGCGGCACGGCGATCGGCTGCTCCCGGATCAGGTAGGCCAGCCCCTGCCGCTGCACCACCTCGGCCGCGCTCTCGTGCCCCATCGCCCAGTTGAGCACCAGGTCGTTGCGCAACACCCGGGTCAGCACCACGGTCACGAGCCCGAGCAGAACCAGGCCGCCCAACAGGCGCAGCGAGAGTCGCAGCGTCACGGGAGGAGTGGGAGCGTCGTTCATGGAGTCCGACTCTAGGGATGCCGTGATCTCTTCGCGAGTCCGGCCTGGCGGCGCCAACGGTTCACAGACCTCGGGAGCGCGCCGCTGGCTAGAGCCGATCGCGCGCCATGGCGGCTTCGGTGTTCCGGTGGCCCGTCGCACCGCCGTGGGGCGAGGCGGCGTCGATGCGTCGGAGATCGTCGTCGTCGAGAACGATGTCGGCCGACGCGACGTTCTCTTCCAGTCGCGAACGGCGAGTCGTGCCGGGGATGGGCACGGTGCCGGCGGCCATGGTCCAGGCGAGCGCGAGCTGGGCGGTGCTGCATCCCTTCGACTCTGCGATCACGCCCAGGGCGTCGACGATGCGCAGGTTGGCGGCGATCGCCTCCTCGGAGAAGCGAGGCAGTGCGCGGCGCGCGTCGCCTTCGGGCAGGTCGCCGGCGCGCTGGTAGCGGCCGCTGAGGAATCCGCGGCCCAGTGGCGAGAACGGGACGAATCCGATGCCGAGTTCGCGCGCCGTGTCGAGGACGCCGTTGTGCTCGGCGTCGCGCTCGAAGAGGGAGTACTCGCTTTGCAGGGCCGTGATCGGGAAGGTGGCGTGTGCCGCCCGGAGCGTCTCGGCGGAGGTCTCGGAGAGTCCGATGTAACGCACCTTGCCGTCGGTCACCATCTCCCCCATCGCACCGACGGTCTCCTCGATGGGCACACTCGGGTCGACTCGGTGCAGGTAGTACAGATCGACGTGGTCCGTGCCGAGGTGGCGCAGCGAGCGCTCCAGGGCGCGCTTGGCGTACGCCGGTGTGCCGTTGATGGCACCGATGGTGCCGTCGTCGTCGATCTCGGTCGCGAACTTGGTGGCGACGACGACCTGGTCGCGCAGGCCCTCGAGGGCCTTTCCCAGCAGCTTCTCGTTCGCGAAGGGCCCGTAGATCTCGGCGGTGTCGAACAGGGTCACCCCGAGCTCCACGGCTCGGCGGATCGTCGCCACCGACTCCGCTTCGTCGTCCCGGTCGCCGTAGAAGGCGCTCATCCCCATGCATCCCAGGCCCAGTGGCGAGACCCGCAGGCCCTGCGTGCCGAGAGCTACTTCGTCCATGATCGTCCTCCTAGTGAGTCGGGTTGGTGGTCGCTTCGTGCGTGGCCGCGTCGAGGTGGTACACGAACCGCGCGAACAGGGTGCTGAAGGTCTCTATGTCCTCGGGCGGCCAGCCGGCGAGGCTCTCGGCGAGGCCGCGCCGCTGCCTGCGGCGGATGGCGCGGAGCACGCGCTTGCCCTGCGTCGTCACCTCGAGCCGCTGCATCCGGGCGTGGCGTGGATCGGGGCTGCGCTCCAGCAGCTCTCGACCCACCAACTCGCCGATCTGGCGGCTCACCGTCGACTTGTCGAGTCCGTAGGCGGCGGCGAGGTCGGCGGCGTGGGCACACTCGCTGGCAGCGACGAAGGTCAGCACCGCGTAGGCCACGAAGGAGAGTTCGCCGTACATCTCGTGCTGCCACATCCGGGCGTTGCGAGAGAACCGGATGATCTGGTCGTGGATCACGTCGATCGGATCGGGGGCGTCCATGTCGCCAACCTAGCGTTGCATCACGCAACTCTCATGGCGCGGGCGTGAACCTCTCGACGGCACCCAGCTCGTCTGGGGTCAGCCAGCAGGCATGGACGCCGAAGGGAACCCGACGAGGCAGGTGCAGCCGGGCCAGCTCGGTCATGGTGGCGGCGTCGATCACGATCAGGTCGGCGCGGTCCTCGCTCATCAGCAGGTCGAGCAGGTAGCCGTCGTCCTCGGCCTGCGCCTCCGGACGGGGCACGAAGAGCGCCTCGCCGCCGTACATGCCGCCGTAGTCGAGGTAGCCGACCACCTCCTCCTCGACCATGTCGAACTTGGCCACGCCGACGCCCATGTAGCCGTCGCCGTGCTCGTCGAGCAGGTAGGAGTAGCGGCTGGGCCTCCCGACGTAGTCCAGGTTGAGGCTCGGCCGCTCGTAGCCGTGGTCGAGCAGCAGCCGCTGGTCGCTGACCTCGCCGGTGTCGAGGTCGAGCGTCCAGGTGCGGACCTGGGCCGGAGGCTCCTCGGGCGTGTGGATCGGGACGGTCGAGGGATAGGTCGAGAAGGAGGGCGAGAACAGCACGATCTCGGCGCCCCCCGAGGCACTGGGTCGCTCCCAGGCGTTGATGACGTGCCAGACGGTGGCGGCCTGATCGGTGGTGAACCACCGCACCTGCGTCTCGGCGTCGAAGGCCCGCGGCAGCACGCCCCACCGCAGCGGCGCGGCCTCGTCGAAGACGAACACGCTGCCGTCGGTTCGCTGCAAGCCCTGCGGATCCCTGCGCAACGAGATATCGGGGAAGACCAGGTAGTTCTCGGTCAGGAAGAAGTCGTGCAGCCAGCCCATCTGTCCCTCGCCGGCGCTGCCCTGCTGGTGGACCGGAGCCTGCCGGACCAGCTCCCCCTCGCTGAGCTGTCCGGCCACGATCCGGCCCTCGGGTGTGACGGAGAGGTTGTAGACGTCGCCACTGCCGGGCTCGATCCGCGGGTGTGCGGAGAACGGCCCCTCCCACTCCCCGTCCCAGGTCTCGAGGCGACCGGTGCCGTCGAGCACGAGCCGTCCATCCTCGAAACGAGCGTCGAGCACGAAGGCGTAGCCGGTCTCCTGCAGGCAGTACAGCCGGCCGTGGTGGTAGCGGATCGATGTCGAGCCGGGCGTCCGCTCGAACGGGTCGACCAGCGGGATCAGTCCCCTCCGTGCCTGTTCCTCGACCAGGCCGATCTTGCTGAGCGCGAGGGGCCCCGCGGTCGAGAGGTCGGAGAACTCGACGTAGATCTCACGACCCGCCTCCTGCTCGGCCTCGAACCGCGGCGTGCGGACGTAGGCATTGGCGTAGGTCGCCGTGCCGTCGAGGATCTGGATCTGATGGATCATCCCGGCGCCGTTGAACGCGTGCAGCCGCACCCGTTCGGCGTCGAACTGCACGTTGGTGCCGTTGCGTAGGTAGACCCCCTCCAGGTCGGCCGGCAGGGCTCCGGAGACCTCGACCTCGGTGTGCCCGAGCTCCCAACGCACGGGCCGGTACCCCGGGACGTCGTAGGGGCTGGTGCGGTTGTAGGTCGGCGCGTCCAACTGCTCGTCGATCGTGGCGTAGCGCTCATCGGACAGGGCGCCCGGCGCGATCCGCCCCGGCGTGGTCGGTGCTGTCGACATGGTCTCTCACCTCTCCGACGTCCAAGATCCGGACGTCGACACGACTCTAGAGTTGTATCGTGCAACCGTCAAGGTTGCGTTATACAACTCTCAATACGGCACCCTGGGGTCACGACGCGTCGCCTCGCCCGCGACCTCGGTGCAGGCACGTAGCCTGCGCAGCATGTCTCCTGCCGCTCCGCGCCCCGACGACGAGCACCCCGGCGTCGCCCGGTTCCGCGCCGCCCACCATGCGCTCGGCGGCACCGGCGAGATCGTCGTCCTGCCCGCAGGGGTGCACACCGCGGCGCTGGCCGCCGAAGCGCTGGGGTGCGAGGTCGGAGCCATCGCCAACAGCCTGCTCTTCGATGCCGAGGGCGAGCCGGTCCTGGTGCTCACCTCGGGTGCGCACCGTGTCGACGTGCGTGCGACGGCGGCCCGCATCGGCCGAGCCGCCCTCACGCGAGCCTCGCCCGACTTCGTACGACGACACACCGGGCAGGTGATCGGCGGGGTCTCTCCGTTGGGGCACCCCGCCCCCGTGCCCACCTGGCTCGACCCGTGGCTGCGCCGTCACCCCGTGGTCTGGGCTGCGGCTGGGCATCCGGCCGCCGTCTTCTCGACGACCTACGAGGAGCTGGCACGCCTCACGGGCGCGATCGAGGTCGACGTCGAGCCCGAGGGCATGGCCTAGGGTCGGCGCCGTGGCGAACGTGGTGGTGATCGGCGGGGGTCTCGGCGGCCTGGCCTCGGCCCTCCGGCTGGCCAAGAACGGCCACGAGGTCACACTGCTCGAGCGCTCGCACCAGCTCGGAGGTGCGGCCGGACGCGTCGAGGCCGAGGGGTTCTCGTGGGACGCCGGCGCCAGCGCCACACTGCTCCCCGCGGTGCTGCGCGACCTCTTCCGCAAGACCGGTCGTCCGCTCGAACGCGAGCTGGACCTCGAGCCGCGCGAGATCGTGCGCGAGCACCGCTTCGACGACGACACCGTGCTGACGCTGCCCGGCGGGTCGCGCGGCGCGCAGGCCCGGGCTTGGGACGCCGTGCGCGACGGGCTCGGCGAGCAGTGGACAAAGTACGTCGAGGGCTACGCCGAGGACTGGGAGGTGCTGCGCCAGCACGTGTTCGAGCGGCCGTGGCAGCGCGACGCCCTCCCCCCGGAGGTGACCGCTCGCCTGGACTCCCGCGAGATGCTGCACAAACGGCTACGCCGCACCTTCCGCGACGAGCGGCCGCGCCTGGTGGCCAGCCACCCGTTCGTGATGGAGGGGCACGACCTGCGCAACGTGCCCGCGTGGGCCGGACTCGTGGCCTACCTGGAGCAGACGTTCGGCCTCTGGGCACCGGCCGGCGGCCTGGCGCGCATCACCGATCTCCTGGTGGAGCGGCTCGACACGCGCGGTGTCGCCGTGCGGCTCGGCGTCCGCGCCCGGGATCTCGTGCTCGGCGGCGGCCGGGTCTCGGCCGTTGCCGTCTCCCAGGACGACCTGCCCGACGAGGTGCCAGCCGAGGTCGTGGTCTGCGCGATCGACCCGCGCCAACTGCCCGCCCTGGCCAGGCACGTGCACCGCACGATGCCGGCGATCCCCCCGGTGGTGACCCACGTCGGCCTCGAGGAGCCGGTGCCCGAGCTCACGCACGAGGTGGTACTGCACGGCGACCCGCTGCTCGTGGTGCGGCCCGGCGGCGAGGCGCCTCCAGGCACCGTCGCCTGGACCGTGCTGGGTCGTGGCCGGATCGCCGAGGACGTCCTGCGCGCTCTGGCCCGCGAGCACCTCGACGTGCGGGGGCGGGTGGTGCATCGCATCGACCGCACTCCCCTCACCCTGGTCGAGCAGTGGGGCCAGAGCCCGATGGGCGTGTTGTGGCAGGGCCGCGGAACCGTCCGTCAGCGCCTCGGCCCCGACACCCCCATCCCCGGCGTCTTCGCCGCTGGCGCCCACGCCACCCCCGGTGCCGGCGTCCCCTATGTCGGCCTCTCGGCAGCGCTGGTGGCCGAAGCCATCGGCCCCGCCTGATCTGCAGCGACGCTCCCCCGCGATGAGGTCGGCTCGAACCGCCGCCGTCGGTTGCGCCCCAGCCTCGCCGCAGAGGGCGCCGTCATCGAAAAGACGTCCGGGCGGGGGCTTGCGGGATGCCGAGTGGCGCTCGCGCCCCGTGACCTGCGGCGTTGCCGCAGGTGATTCCCGTAGCGGCGATGACATGAGCCGTCGAATGTGCGCTGGGCCGATGGCGGGGTGATTCGCCATAGGGTCGGGACATGGTGATCGCCGACCGCGCCGCCCGCGCCGCCCGCGCCGAAGGGGCCAACCGCCTCGCGCGGTCGGCGGTCGACTGGCTCCTCAATGGGCATGCCGCTGATTCGGAGGACCCTTCCCTTTACCACGGGCAGGCGGGCGTGGCTCTCGCGCTGCACGATGCCGCCGAGCACTTCGGTGATGCGCGCTATGCCCACGCTGCTGCCGCTGTTGGGGATGCGCTGGCGGCACGGGTCGAAAGTCTCGAGGACTGCTCTCTGTACTTCGGCTTGGCCGGCGTCGCGGGTTCGCTGCGATCACTCGGCCGGGACGAAGCAGCCGACCGTGCACTGAGTCGGATCCAGGATCGATTCGATGGTGAACGCTGGAACGAGATGTTCGAGCTGTTGGTCGGCAATGCTGGGATCGGGCTCGGCGCATTGTGGTCGGGTGAGGTGAATCTGGCCGTGATGGCTGTGACGCCGTACCTCGCGAAGGCGGACAGAACAGCACATGGCGTGAACTGGCCGGTTCAGCCATCGCCGCCACGATCGCACCACATTGCGCATGGCACCTTGGGCATCGTCTATTCGCTGGCCGCGGTCGGACAAGCTGCCGCAAGGGAGGACCTGATCGAGCTAGCTCTCGCTGGAGCAGCAGACGTGGTGAGGCGTAACGAGGCGGATCCCGAGGGCTTCCTCGTTGCGCACTCCGATCCGCCGCACCGGCCTGAGCTGATCGAGCGGTACAGCCTCGGCTGGTGCAACGGCCCAGCTGGGGACGCGCAGGTTTTCCGCCAGCTCGCATGGGTCACGGGAGACTCGATCTGGGTCGACCTTGCCGACCGCTGCTGGCGCACGATCACAAGATCCGGGCTGCCGACCCGGACCCGGCCGGGATTCTGGGACAACAACGGCCGATGCTGTGGAACAGCAGGGGTGCTCGCGCTGGCCTGCGACCGGATCGTGGAGCGCGGCGACGACTTCCACTTCGCAGACGTCCTCGTCGACGACCTCAGGGCGCGGGCAACCATCGATGAGGCCGGCGCGCGCTGGTCAAACTACGAATATCGAGCAAGTCCGTCGGAGCTTGAACCACTAGCCGGATGGGCCATGGGCAATGCGGGCATCGTTCGCGAGCTGCTCCGGTACGCCCGACTCAACGACGGCGGTTTCGACGGGTACGCGGTCCAGTGGCCCGACCATCCCGGCGCCCTGGCCGCCATGCCGCTCGAGCAGCCCGGTTGACCGTTGCCGATCGGCTTGCGACCACGGTCAACTCGCTTAGCGGTCTTCTACCCAATCAGTTGGTAGAGCCCGCCTATCCCCACGAACGGCTCCCGATCACATATGTCCAGCTCGAGGCGGAGGAGATCGTCGAAGTACTGCGGGTTGCGCTTGACGCCGTTGTCGGCGATGAGGTCGTTGGCGATGCGGGTGCCGTCGCGGCGCACGACGGGAGACCCTAAGCCGAAGGCTGCGCCTCCATCTCCTCCATCGGCACCTTGCGTACGTTGTGATCGAACAGGACCGCATGTTTGGACTCGGCCACCAACTCCGCCCTGGCGGTAGCGGGGCCATCCACCACCAGTTGGCGCAGCACCTTCCTAGGATCCGGCTCGTGCGGTGCTCAATGCCGGTGGTCGACGGTCAGGCCCGCTCGGATCGCAAGCAGCGCGGCTTGGACGCGGTCGCGGCTGCCGGTTTTCGCCAGGACACTCGTGAGGTGCGTCTTGACTGTGTGGGTCGAGAGTGTGAGTCGGACGGCGATCTCGTGGTTGTTCAGGCCGTGGCCGACGAGCGAGAGTATGTCGGTCTCGCGTGGAGTGAGGCGGTACTCGCGGATGTCTGTGGAGAGTGTGGTGGGCGTGTGCTGCCGGACCCTCGACAGCACAGCGCGGGTGATGTCTGGTGCCAGGACTGATCGGCCCTGCGCCACGGTCCGGACGGCGTCGATCAGATCTGGACGGCTGGTTCGTTTCAGGATGTACCCGTCTGCGCCGGCTGCGATCGCGTCGAGGACGAGCTCATCGCGGTCGAAGGTCGTCACCACGAGGACAGCCGGGCGCCGCGGTTGGCGGTTGAGTTCGTGCAGCGTCTGGATGCCGTCGAGAACCGGCATCCGCAGGTCGAGGAGCACGGCGTCGATCGGTGCTCCGGCCTCGAGGGCGTCGAGCAGCTCTCGGCCGTTGGATGCCTCGAGCCGGACCTGCATGTCCGGCTCGTTGTCCAGCATCATCGTGAGGCCGTCGCGGACCAGTTGCTGGTCGTCGACGACCGCGAGCCCGATCACGTCGGTTCGTTCGGTAGACGTACTTCGACCACGGTCCCGCGGGGCGTTCTTCCCACGACGGTGAGGCTGCCGCCGAGGCGCTGTGCGCGTTCGTCGATGCCGCGCAGGCCGTTGCCGCGTGTCAGTTCTCTGGGCATGCCGTTGCCGTTGTCGCTCACCCGAATCACCACCTCGGCTCCTTCGTCGTGAATGTCGACGCTCACGTCGCTGGCATCGGCGTGGCGCATCACGTTCGTCAGGGCTTCCTGCGCTGCACGGTAGAGCGTCTTGCAGACCTCGTCGTCGTCGATGTCGGTCGTGACATGGACCGTCACCTGGATGCCTTGCTCGCGGAGCGGTCTGGCGAGCTTGGCGTCGATCCATCCCAGGTCGGTCGCCGGCGTGTTCGCGGCCGGGTTGCGCAGGTCGAACAGGACGGTGTCGAGCTCTGCGAGCGCCTCCCTGCCCATCTCGCTGATGTGGGCCAAAGCCGTGTCCGGTGACCCGACCTGCCCTGCCTCGGCTTGCACGACCATCGCGGTCACGTGGTGGCCGATCGCATCGTGCAGCTCGCGGGCAAGCGCTGTACGACGCTCGAGATCCCTGGCCTGCTCGTCGCTGTCGCGGGCGCGCTCGCGCAGGTTGTCGGCTTCGACCTCGAGCGCCATCGCGCGCCTCCTCAGAGTCTCCACGGGTCGCAGCAGCCACAGCGCCAGGACAGCGGCGCCGACAGGTACCAAGGCGGGAGCGAGGTCTCGGGTGGCTGCGGTCGCGAGCCCGCCGCTAGCGCAGAGGGCGGCGGGGTAGAGGCGGCCTCGCCGGCTGCCCGAGGACGACATGAACAGCAGGGCGGTGGCTGCGGGCCAGAAGGAGAAGTAGTCGCGGCTGGTGAAGGCAACTGCGGCACCGCCGCCGACCGCGAACAGCCACGGCTGCGCAGCGGGCAGCACCCAGCCGCCGGCCATCCCGAGGACGAACGCTGCGGCGATCACCAGCGCGGCTGCGGCCTCGTTCGGGCCAGGGGCCTGTTGTGCGGTGTAGACGAGGGATGCGACGACGGCGCCGACGGGAACCCCGCGGATCACGGCGTCGACTCCCCACGCAACTCGGGCGGGCCGCAGCGCACCCGGCCACCACCTCGTCGTCACCTCCGCAGTGTGCCCGACATGGCTGTCCCGGCGGTGACCTGAGACGTCTTGGCGCTCCGATCTGGTACCTGGGTACCAGGCGCCCTCCCCGCAGGGGACCGGAGACGGTCCCGAGTTCGGATCTGGGTCGGTTCTTCCCGGCGGGGTTCGCGGCGAATGTACGGGTCATGTCGATCAGCGAGCTCGTCACCCCGGCCGACCATCCGGCCACCGCCATCCGAACCCCCACGGCCGGGGGTGTCGCCGGCGCGCAGACGTCGGTGATCGCCGCGGGTGCCGCGGTGGGAGCGGTCGGCACGGTCGCAAACGCCATCACCCTGGTGCGGACGATCGCGGCCGTGGTCGTCGCGGGTGTCGCGATCAGCGCCGACCGGCCCGGGCTCCTGGCAGCCGCCTATGCCATCTACTGGGTCGGAGACATCCTCGACGGGTTCGCTGCCCGTCGCCTCGGCGAGGAGAGCCGCCTGGGCGCCGTCTTCGACATCATCAGCGACCGGGCCTGCACCTCGATCCTGTGCATCGGCCTGCTCGCCCACCTGCCGGGGCTCGCGCCGGTCGCGGTGCCGTTCTTCGTCTCCTTCATGGTGCTCGACACGATGCTGTCGCTGTCGTTCCTCTGCTTCGACGTCATCAGTCCGAACTACTTCGCGCAGGTCGACCGTCGCGTGTACAAACTGAACTGGTCGCCGCCCGCGAAGGCCCTGAACACAGCCGGAGTCATCATCCTCGCGCTCCTCGGAGCGATCTGGTCCGCACTGGGCCTCACCCTGGTCCTGGTCGGCATCAAGATCTGGTCGCTCGTCCGCGTGCTGCGGCTCATCGACGGTGCCGGGCGATGAGCTGGGCCCTCGGCATCCTCGCCGGAGTCGGGTACGGTCTCGGCTCCGCGCTCCTCCCTATCGTCAACGCCGAGGCCTACGCAGTAGTCTGCGCCAGCACCCGCGCCTGGGTCCTGGTCCCGGTCGTCATCGCGCTCGCCGCCGGGCAGACGGTCGGCAAGCTCCTGCTCTTCGAAGCCGCTCGCCGAGGCTCCACCCGCTTCCACACTGGCTCGAAGGTCGCAGCGCTCGCCGAGAGCCGATGGGCGATCCGCATCCGCTCCGCCCTCGTACACCGCCGCACAGCGCTGCCCCTGATGCTCGCCTCCGCCGGCCTCGGGCTCCCGCCTCTCGCCCTGGTCAGCGTCGCAGCCGGCGCATCAGGTCAACCTCGCCGCACGTTCGCCGGCCTGTGCCTCCTGGGCCGCACGGCCAGATTCGCAGCCATCGCCATCCCGGTCGCCTACGCCACGGGCATCCGCTGACCGGCTCTCGACCAGAGCCCAGCGCGTCGTGTCTCGCCCGGTGACCGCCTTCCTGTCCGCCGGCTGACAGACCCACTGGTTTCCCAGACGACTGGGAATCAACAGAAAGAGGAACCACATGAACAAGAAGCTCGTCTCGCTGCTGGCAGTTCCTGCCCTGTCAGCGGCACTCGCAATCGCGCTTCCTGCGGCGTCGGCTTCGGCCAACTCCGGCACTTGGACGTGCAACGACGGCGGCCACACGCTCACCAACACCATCTACTTCAGCGTGGATGACGTCAACCACACTTGGAAGAAGCTCACCTACAAGCTGAACCGCCCCGGCGTGTCCGGAGACTTTCTAGTTTGAGGATCCAGCGGGTGCTGGGTCCTGGTGGTGAGCGTAGTGAGCGTGCTCGACCTCGACGGGCGGGAGGTCGTCGCAGTACTCGAACGGACGACGGTGGTTGAACCAGTCGACCCACTCGGCGGTGGCGATCTCGAGGTCGTCGAGGCCCTTCCACGGCCGCCGGGGCTTGATCAGCTCGGTCTTGTAGAGCCCGATCACTGACTCGGCCAGGGCGTTGTCATAGGAGGAGCCCACGGCACCGGTCGAGGGCTTGATCCCCGCGGTCGCGAGGTGCTCGGAGTAGGCCACGGACAGGTACTGCACGCCGTGGTCGTGGTGCGCGATCAGCCCGATCAGGCCCTTGCCCTCGCGCTGCCGGGTCCAGATCGCCTGCCCGACCGCGTCGACGACGAACTGGCTGGTCATCGTGGTCGCAGTCGACCAGCCCAGGATCCGCCGGGCGTAGGCATCGATGACGAACGCGGTGTAGCACCAGCCCGACCACGTCGAGACGTAGGTGAAGTCGGCCACCCAGAGCCGGTCCGGGGCAAGCGGCGCGAAGTTTCCGGTCCACCAGGTCCAGCGGCTTGGCGATGCGCGGGTCGCTGATCGTGGTCCGCTTGACCTTCCCACGCACCGCCCCGGCCAGGCCCAGCTCGCCTATGAGCCGCTCCACGGTGCACCGCACGATCGGTGGCGCGCCGGCCGGGCGTTCCCGGTTCAGCGTCAACCAGATCTTCCAGGCACCGTAGACGCCGTAGTTCGAGGCGTGCGCGGCAGCGATCATCGGCTTCAGCTCCTCGTCCCGCAGCTCGCGGGGACTGGGCTTGCGGGCCCGGTGCTCGTAGTAGGCCGCAGGGGCGATCTTCGCGCCGAGCTCAGTGAGCGCAGCACAAATCGACTCGACACCCCAACGCAGACCCGGATTGTCGGCATCGCCGTCGCGGCCACCGACGTGCTCGTCGATGCAGGCCACGATCAACGCTGTTGGAAGTGGGGCCGGTCGAGTTCGGCTGCGAAGAAAACCGACGCGGATTTGAGGATCGCGTTGGCACGCTTCAGCTCGGCATTCTCCCGCTTCAACCGCTTCAGCTCGGCCGACTCCTCGGTCGTCACCCCAGGCCGCTGGCCGGCATCAACCTCGGCCTGGCGGCACCACTTCCGCACCGTCTCTGGCGTGCCGACCCCGAGCAGCTGCGCGACCTGGCTCATCGCCGCCCACTCCGAGTCGTGATCGGCCCGGATCTCGCTGACCATCCGGACCGCCCGCTCACGCAGCTCGACCGGGTACCTCGTCGACGAACCTGGCATGACTCCAACCTTCCCAACAGATGGAGTCTCCGGACATGCCGGGGCGGTTCAACCCGACCTACGCGATCGAGCGGGAGTACATCGCGGAGAAGAGGCTAGAAGCCTTCTGGAAACTCGAATGGGATCCATACGACGTCGCCCGGAATCCAGCGGTTTAGTCGCTCCAGACAACGCACGCTCATGCCGCGATCCGTGCGGTTCTGCGAGCCGATCGGCAACTGGGACGTGAGCAGTAGCGAGCGGAGCAGCAGCAAGTTATCTTGGAGAAGTGTCGGCTGATCCGATCATCGCCCAGTCCGCGCTCAAGCACGGCCTCGGCGAGGAGGAGATCCTGCACGCCTATCGGAACCCATTCCGTGTCTGGGATCTGGGCGAGGGTTTCACCATGATGATCGGCCCGAACCAGGCAGCGATCATCCTAGAAGTCGGTTACGTCGAGGGCGTCGAAGCAGTCGTGATCGTCCACGCAATGCTCGCCCGCAAGAAGTTCCTCAGGTGATGACCATGCCCCGTTCTGTCGATGACATCCTCAAGCACGCCGACGAGCTCGCGGCGCGCTTCGAGAACTACGAGCCCGATCCCGACCAGGAGATGGACCCCGACGCGGTCGCGGCACTGCGTGGGGCGGTGCAGGAGCGGTCCGACGCCGAACGCCACGTCCTCGAGGCCATCCGGCACGCCCGCGAGGCTGGGATGTCCTGGTCAGTAATTGGCGCCTTCGTCGGAACGAGCGGCGAGGCCGCTAGGCAGCGGTATGGCGGCAAGGTCGCATAGGTCTCGAACCTGTCCGTAGGCACGTCAGGCGCCACCACCGCAAGACGATCGGCTCGCGGCGCGTGACCAGAACGGGCTTGTCACCAGTGCGGCGATGTCCGGTGAGCGCCGGACTGCTTCTCCGGGCAACCGCGATAATCAGCGGGTGGCCGGCCCAGATTCGCCTCCGTCATTTGACGCTTCGACCGTCGAGATGCTCTGTCGCGCGCTGGGGGAAGCCGTGCGCGGGCACCAGATCACCAACCTCATCGCGGTGCTGAAGGTCAGCGAGGATGCGAGCGAGGCGCGCAACACGAAGTGGAAGCGTCTGTTCATCGCGGTGGCGGCTACGCAGAACCGCCAGCGCGACGGACGCCCACTGCTGCGGTCGGGCAGGCGGTCTGGACCCGCAGCCGCGACGGCAAGGATCTGACTGGCCTGATCGCTCATCACGATCACGGAAGCTGGACGCTCGGACAAGACGACATCAGCGGTCACGTGTCCCTGGGGCTTGTTCCGTGACCGCTCGCGCGGTGTCCGCAGTGCCCTGAGGGAGCGGCGGTACGTCACGGAGGTGCGTGTCGACGCCCGATGTATTCCTAGCGGGACGGGCCCAAGCGGACACCCGGACCGAAGCCTCGCGTCACGGAGTGACGGAGAGCTTCTCGAAGATCTCCAGCGTGGCCTTCGACCGGTTGAGCGTGTAGAAGTGCAGGCCCGGTGCGCCGCGGTCGAGCAGTTCGGTGCACAACTCGGCGGCCAAGGCGATGCCCTCGGCACGCATGGAGACCGGGTCGCCCTCGTGGGCACCGATGCGGGCGACGATCTCAGGGGGTACGTCGGTGCCGATGAGCTCGCCCTGACGGCGGATGGCATCGAGGTTCAGGATCGGCATGATGCCGGGCAGGATCGGCATCTCGACACCGCGCTCGCGGACCCGCTCGACGAGCGAGACGTAGTCGTCGGCGCGGAAGAACATCTGCGTGACGGCGAACTCGGCACCCGCCCGCGCCTTCGCGGCCAGCACGTCGGCGTCGTGGTCCAGGGACGGCGAGCGCGGGTGCCTCTCCGGGAACGCGGCGACACCGATGCGGAAGTCGCCCCGCGCCGCGGCCATCTCGACGAGCTCGAGGGCGTACTCGGGCCCGCCGGGCGTGGGCGTCCACTCCGCCCGCGGACCCTCCGGCGGGTCACCACGAAGGAGCATCAGGTGGCGCACCCCGGCAGCGGCATACTCATCGAGGATGCCGTCGAGCTCAGCGCGCGTGTGGCCGACGCAGGTCAGGTGTGCCACCGGCGTCAGGGAGGTCTCGCGCGCGATCCTGCTCGTGATGCGCACCGTGGTGTCGCGGCTGGAGCCGCCGGCCCCGTAGGTGACGGAGACGAACGTGGGCGCGAAGGGCTCCAGAGCCTGGACCGCCGACCACAGCTGTTCCTCGCCCGCGTCGGTCTTGGGCGGCAGGAACTCGAAGGAGAAGCTGCGCTCCCCCGACGCGATCAGCTCGCGCATGGATCGTCCGCGTCCGATGGTCATGACCGCGAGTCTAGGTGTGCACACGCTGCCTCTACGCTCGTGGCCGTGACCTGGGACGCCTCCGACTTCCGCACGGGCGTGCAAGGTGCCCTCGACGCCGCACTCGACGAGCACGCGGAGCGACTGGCCCCGCTCGGCCCCGACGCAAGGCGCCTGCTCGACCAGGCCCGTCGCACGGTGGCGGGCGGCAAGCGGTTGCGGGCCGCGTTCTGCTGGTGGGGGCACCAGGCGGTCTCCCCCGCCGCCGGCGCGGACGACGAGGCGGCGTTGCTGCGGGCCTGCGCGTCGCTGGAGCTGCTCCACGCGAGCGCGCTGGTGCACGACGACCTGATGGACGGCTCCGACACCCGGCGCGGCCAGCCCGCCACGCACCGCAGGTTCGAGGGAGAGCACCGCGGCGACCGGTGGCGAGGTGATCCGCGGCAGTACGGCGCCGCCGCAGCGATCCTGCTGGGTGACCTGCTGCTGTCGTGGAGCGATGAGCTGCTGCGCCGCTGCGGGCTGCCGATGGCTCGCGTCGCGCCCGCGCTCGACGTGCTCGACCACTGCCGCAGCGAGGTGATCGCCGGCCAGTTCCTCGACGTGTCGGTGCAGGCACGCGGGGCAGCCGACGTCGACGCGGCGATGACCGTGCTGCGCTACAAGTCGGCCAAGTACTCCATCGAGCGCCCGCTGCACATCGGTGCCGCGCTGGCCGGCGCGGACGACGCCACGATGCGCGCGCTGAGCGGCTTCGGCCTGCCGCTGGGCGAGGCGTTCCAGCTACGCGACGACCTGTTGGGGGTCTTCGGCGACCCCGAGGTGACGGGCAAGCCGGCCGGCGACGACCTGCTCGAGGGCAAGCGCACGGTGCTCGTGGCCCTCGCGCTCGACGGGGCGCCCTCGGACGAGGCGGCGCTGCTGGACTCCTCTCTCGGTCAGCCGCTCGACGACCAGCAGGTGGATCGCTTGCGCGAGATCATCGCCGGCTCCGGCGCCCGTGAGCAGGTGGAGGCCGTCATCGGCGAGTTGACCGACCGCGCCCTGAGCGCTCTCGACCACGCCGCCCTCGAGGCTCCGGCCGTCAGCGTGCTCCGCGACCTGGCCATCCAGGCGACCCAGCGCACCCTCTGAGCCAGCCCATCGCCGGCCCGTCAGAAGCCGTCGAGGTGGTACCAGGTCGGCGAGCCGACGGGCAGCCAGAACCACTGGCCATCGAGGGCCGCCACGAGCCGGCCCTCACCCGTCACGACATAGACGGTGCCGTCGTCCGAGTACCGCTGCGGGAAACCTGCCGCGACGTCGTCGTCGGTGGGCACGAACGGAGCGCCCGCAGGAGCCTGGGGCCGCTGGGAGCGCACCAGCCCGAACAGGTCGCGCGCATCGTCGGGTAGGGCGCTGACGTCGAGGCGCGGCAGGCCGTCGAGGGTTCCGGCGGTCAGCGGCTCCGACTGCACGAGGGCGCCCGTGGGCGAGCCGGGTTCACGACCGGCGAAGAACCACACGCCCAGCACGACGGCGAGGACCAGCAACAGCGCGAGCGCGCCGGTCGGTCCCCCGCGCGGACGGCGGGCGTCGTCCCGCGAGACCCGGTAGACCATGGCTGCGGTGCGGCCTAGAAGCCGAGCGCCTGGGCGCGCCGCTTGACCTCCGAGCCGCGGTTCTCGCGCAGCGCGTCGATGGGGCGGCCGGGCAGGTCGGCGTCGAGGTGGATCCAGGCGATGCACTCGCGATCGTCGAAGCCCGCGTCGTGCAGCACGGTGAGCAGGCCGGGCAGCCCCTTGACCGGCTCGCCGTCCACGACGAAGCCGGCCGGCACCTGCTGGCCTGCACCCGGACTGGGGACGGCGGCGGCCAGTTGGTGCTCGCGGATCATCGTGCGCACCTTGGCCACCGTGACGCCGAGCTGGCGCGCGGTCTCGGCCCAGTCGATCCACTCGGGCACCAGAGCCGCGAGATCGTGGTCGGCCAGCGGGATGTCACTCATGGGGCCATCGTCGCACCCACCACGCCACGCCGGAGCGCCCGCACACCGGACTGCCGCGCCCGAGCGCCCGTACCATGGGTGCCCCGGGCACTTCCCCGCCCGGTCAGCAGGAGGGTCGCGGTGACAGACCGGCAGCCGTACGACGGCCGGCCTGCCCCCCAGAGCGCGCACCGTGCGCGCGGGGGCACGACCGGCCGTTCCGCCGACCCCTCGACCCGGGCGCCCCGTAGCGATCCGCAGACCGGGCGCATCCTCGACGGTCGCTACCGCATCGGCCCGCGCATCGCCCGCGGCGGCATGGCTTCGGTCTACGAGGCCCACGACCTGCGTCTCCAGCGCACCGTCGCGATCAAGATCATGCACGTCGGCCTCGGCGACGACGAGGAGTTCGCCGCCCGCTTCGTGCGCGAGGCCCGCGCGGCGGCACGGCTCTCCCACCCGAACGTCGTGGCCGTCTACGACCAGGGCGAGGACGACGGCACCGTCTTCCTGGCCATGGAGCTGGTGCACGGCCACACGCTGCGCGACACCGTGACCAAGGAGGCGCCGATGTCGCCCGCTCGGGCGTTGGCGCTGCTCGACCCGGTGGTCTCCGCGCTCGCCTCCGCTCACCGCGCCGGCCTCGTGCACCGCGACGTCAAGCCCGAGAACGTGCTGGTGGCCGACGACGGGCGCATCAAGGTCGCCGACTTCGGCCTGGCCAAGGCGGTCTCGACCGACACGCAGCACACGGCCACCGGCGGCATCGTCATCGGCACGGTGTCCTACCTCGCCCCCGAGCTCGTCGCCGAGGGGCTCTGCGACGCACGCAACGACGTCTACGCCGTGGGGGTTCTGCTCTACGAGCTCCTCACCGGAGCCAAGCCCCACGAGGGCGAATCGCCCATCCAAGTCGCCTACAAGCACGTGCACGAGGACGTCCCCGCGCCGTCCGAGCGGGTCTCCGGTCTGCCGCCGTACGTCGACGCGCTGGTCGCCCGGGCCACGGCCCGCGACCGCTCCCAGCGACCCGCGGACGCCGGTGTGCTGCTGCACCAGATGCACCGCGTCGCCCAGGCGCTGACCGAGGGCGTCGACGACGAGGAGCTGACCGCCGATCTCACGCCCTTCGTGTCGGCAGTGGCCGCCATGGCCACCACCACACCCGCCGCCGACCGGCTCGACACCGGCCCCGTGGAGCGGGTCGACACCGCACCCGAGATCTGGGACACCGACGAGGCCGCCGCGCTGATCGGCCCCGGCGAACCCACGAGCCGCGTCCGGCAGGTGCCGCCGGCAGCGCCGACCAGGCCCCGGGCAGCGGCCGCCGCGGCCACTCCCCCTCCGGGTACCTCGCCCCGCCCCTCCGGTCGGCGGCGTTGGCGCGGACCGCTGGCCGCCGTGCTCGCCGTCCTGCTCGCGGCTGGGATCGGCCTGGGCGCATGGTGGTACGGGTGGGCCCGCTACGACACGCTGCCGAGCGTGCTCGACCAGACCCGTGCCTCGGCGGTCAAGGAACTCGAGGCGGCCGGCTACACGGTGACCTTCGACGACCCGGCCTACAGCGACACGGTCAAGCGCAACCACGTGGTGACCAGCTCTCCGGGCGCCGGCGAGCGCGTGCTCTCGGGCGCCGAGGTGCACCTCGTGATGTCACGGGGCGTCGAGAAGTACCCCGTGCCGAAGGTCAAGGGCATGACGGTCGACGAGGCCACGGCCGCGCTGGAGCAGAACAACCTCGCCGTCGGCGACACCCCCGGGCGCTACGACGCCGACATGCCCGAAGGCCGCGTGCTGCACACCGATCCCAAGCCCGGCCAGAAGCTGCGCCCCGACAGCGCCGTCGATCTGGTCGTCAGCAAGGGCCCCAAGCCGATCAACGTCGGGGCATGGGTCGGCAAGCCGCTCGAGCGCGCTCAGGCCGTGCTCGAGCGCAAGGGGCTGACGGTCACCGTGAACGACGCCGTGTTCAGCGACAGCGTGCCTGAGGGCCGTGTGGTCTCCCAGGATCCCCCCGGCGGCACGCTGTTCGCCGGCGACACCGTGACCCTGACGCCGTCCAAGGGGCCAGAGCTCGTCGAGGTGCCCTCCGTCGTGCGTCAGGGCGTCGACGCCGCCACGCAGACCCTGAAGGCCGCCGGCTTCAACGTCGAGATCGAGAACTCCGAGGTGTACGTCGGGCTCGGCTACGTGCTGCGCCAGAGCCCCGGCGGCGGCGACATGGCTGCCCCGGGCAGCACCATCGTGCTGTACCTCGTCTGAGCCCCCGTCGTGAGACGCCGATCCCGCTCCCCGCGCAGTCGGGGTATGGTCGGGGCGTGACCACCTTCTATGAGTTTCTCCACCTGCCGGGTTCGCCCGTGCGGGCGGACTGCTCATAGGTCCACCGCACATCCGACGCCCCGGCCACGCGCCCGGGGCGTTCTTCATGTCCGGGGCCGTGTGCGGGGGCCTGCACCGAGAAGAGGAACAACCATGGTCGTCGTCATGTCGCCCGAAGCCACCGACGAGGACGTCGCCGCCGTCGTCGCCCGCGTCGAAGGGGTCGGTGGGGAGGCGTTCGTGTCCAAGGGGGTCGTGCGCACCATCATCGGCCTGGTCGGAGACATCGAGTCCTTCCACCACCTGAACCTGCGCACGCTGCGCGGGGTCGCCGACGTGCACCGTATCTCCGACCCCTACAAGCTGGTCAGCCGGCAGCACCACCCCGAGCGGTCGACCGTGTGGGTCGGCGACGCCGCACGCCGGGTGCCGATCGGCCCCGACACGTTCACGTTCATCGCCGGGCCGTGCGCCGTCGAGACGCCGCAGCAGACCCTCGAGGCCGCGCAGATGGCGCAATCGGCCGGCGCCACGCTGCTGCGGGGTGGGGCGTACAAGCCGCGCACCTCGCCGTACGCCTTCCAGGGGCTGGGCGTGAAGGGGCTGGAGATCCTCACAGACGTGCGCGAGGCGACGGGGCTGCCGATCGTCACCGAGGTCGTCGACGCCCGCGACGTGCCCGTCGTGGCCGAACACGCCGACATGCTCCAGATCGGCACCCGCAACATGGCCAACTTCGGGCTGCTCCAGGCGGCCGGCGAGTCCGGCAAGCCGGTGCTGCTCAAGCGTGGCATGACCGCCACCATCGAGGAGTGGCTGATGGCAGCGGAGTACATCGCCCAGCGTGGCAACCTCGACGTCGTGCTCTGCGAGCGCGGCATCCGCACCTTCGAGCCGGCGACGCGCAACACCCTCGACATCTCCGCGGTGCCGGTGGTGCAGGCCACCAGCCACCTGCCGATCATCGTCGACCCCTCGCACGCGGCGGGCCGCAAGGATCTCGTGGTACCGCTCTCCCGGGCCGCGATCGCGGTGGGCGCCGACGGCGTCATCGTCGACGTGCACCCGCGACCCGAAGCCGCGCTGTGCGACGGTCCGCAGGCCCTGCTCGGCACCGAGCTGCGCGAGCTCGCCCAAGCGGTGCGTCAGCTGCCCCCGGCGGTGGGCCGTGTCGACGCCTCGACCCGGGCGCACATCGCCTGAGCCGCCGGTGACCACCAGTTGCCCGCGCTGCGGTGCCGTCCCCGACACGGGGGACGGCACCGGGCGGTTCTGCATCAACTGCGGCCTGCCTCGAGGCGCCGAGCACACTGAGTTCCCCACCGCATCGCTGACCCCCGTCACATCGTCCGAGGTCGCGACGGCCACCGCCTCCCGGGCCGGCGCCCCCGAGCGACGTCGCACGCCCGCCTGGCTGGCGGGCATCCTCGCTGGCCTGATGGCGCTGCTGCTCGTGGCGGTGCTCGTGTTCGTGGTCACCCGCGAGCGCGGGTCGGACGAGGGGACGGCACTCACCACACCCACCTCGTCCGCGGTCTCCAGCCAGGTGCCGACGACCAGTGCGCCGGCGTCCACGCCTCCGGCCAGCCCCGAGGATGCAGCGCCGACCTTCAGCGGCGACCCCGGGTCGTTGGACGGCACGGCCTCGGCGTCCGCGCCCGAGCAGTCCCCCGACAGCACCGACCTCGCCACCGGGCAGCGCACCACCTACGACGCCGCCAACATGCTCGACGGCAACCCGGCCACGTGCTGGCGCACCGCGGGCGACGGCACCGGGCTCGTGCTCACCTTCCGGTTCGCCCAGCCCGTGACGCTGACCAGCGTGGGCTTGGTCAACGGCTATGCGAAGACCTCCGTCGACGGCTCCGGACGCCGCTTCGATCTCTACTCCGGCACCCGCCGGATCAAGCGGGTCGTGTGGATCTTCGACGGTGGCGAGCGCGTCACGCAGGTGTTCAAACGTTCGCGGCAGGTGCAGAGCCTCGATGTCGGCGCGGTGACCACCAGCACCGTCCGGCTGAAGCTGGAGTCGGTCTCCTCCCCCGGTGGTGGCCGGTCCGCCCGCGACGACACCGCGATCAGCGACGTCTCGTTGCTGGGCTACTCCGAGTAGCGCGCACCCCTGGGCCCGGACTCAGCAGGCGGTGAGCACCCGCGCCGCGCGCTCGGCGTCCGCGCGCGTGACGTCGAGATGGGTGACGGCTCGGACGGCGGTCGGGCCGACGGCGCTGACGAGCACACCCGCCTCGCGTGCGCGGGCGACGTAGCCGGGGGCGTCGGCGTGGTGGGCGACGACGATGTTGGTGTCGACCGACGCGGGGTCGGTGCCCATCGCCTCGGCGAGCAGGCGGGCGTGCTCGTGGTCGTCGGCGAGCCGCTCGACGTGGTGGTCGATCGCGTGCAACCCGGCTGCGGCCAGGATGCCGATCTGGCGCATGCCGCCTCCGAGCCGCTTGCGGCGCACCCGCGCCTCCTCGATCACGTCGGCGCTGCCCACCACCAGTGAGCCCACCGGCGCACCGAGGCCCTTGGAGAGGCAGATGCCGATCGTGTCTGCGCACGCGCCGTACTCGTGCAGTGGGGTGCCGGTGGCGACGTGGGCGTTCCACAGCCGCGCGCCGTCGAGGTGGACGGCGACGCCGCGGCCGGTGGCCAGCTCGCGGACGTCGCGCATGGTGGCGAGCGGCAACACGGTGCCGCCGGCGAAGTTGTGGGTGTTCTCGAGCGAGATCGCGGCGGTGCGCACGAAGAAGGGCCCCATGTCGGGGGCGATCAGTCGCTCGAGCACGGGCAGGTCGACGCCGCCGCGCTCGTGGATCCAGGTGCGCATGGTGACGCCCATGACCGCGCCGTGGGCGCCGAGCTCGGCGCGGGCGATGTGGGCGCTGGCCTCGCACAGCACCTCCTGCCCGGGAGCGACGAGCGCGGCGACGGCGAGCACGTTGGCCATCGAGCCGGTCGGCGTGAACAACGCGGCCTCGTGGCCGAGCAGCCCGGCGACCCGCTCCTCGAGGAGCCGGACGGTGGGATCCTCGCCGTACACGTCGTCGCCGACCTCGGCGCCCGCCATCGCGGCGCGCATCGCCTCGGTGGGGCGGGTGAGGGTGTCGGAGCGAAGGTCGACGGGAGCGATGCCGTCGCTCATGCCTGACGCAGCATCTCGGCGACGAGGAACGCCAGTTCCAGCGACTGCACGCGGTTCAGGCGCGGGTCGCACACGGACTCGTAACGGTCGGCGAGGTCGAGGTCGGTGAGCTCCTCGCCGCCGCCGACGCACTCGGTGACGTCGTCGCCGGTGAGCTCGACGTGCAGGCCTCCGGGCCAGGTGCCGATGCGCCGGTGCACGTCGAAGAAGCCCTGCACCTCCTCGAGCACGTCCTCGAACTTGCGGGTCTTGTAGCCCGAGGAGGCCTCGAAGGTGTTGCCGTGCATGGGGTCGCAGACCCACGCGGCCTGCACCCCCTCGGCGGTGACCTTCTCGACGATGTGCGGCAGACCGTCCCGGATCTTGCCGGCGCCGAAGCGGGTGATGAACGTGAGGCGGCCCGGCTCGTTGGCCGGGTTCAGCTTCGCGGCGAGCGCGAGGGCGTCGTCCGGGCTGGTCGTGGGGCCGAGCTTGACGCCGATGGGGTTGCGCAGGCGGCTGAGCAGTTCGACGTGCGCACCTGCGAGCTGACGGGTGCGCTCACCGATCCACAAGAAATGCCCGGAGAGGCCGTAGGCGCGGTCGGTGCGGGAGTCGAGGCGGGCCAGCGCGTGCTCGTACTCGAGGATGAGCGCCTCGTGGCTGAGGTGGAAGTCGACCTTGTGGAACTCGTCGGGGTCGGCACCGATGGCCTTCATGAACTGCAGCGCCCGCTCGATCTCGCCGGCGAGCACCTCGTAGCGCTGCCCGACCGGCGAGCCCTTGACGAAGTCGGTGTTCCACGTGTGCACCTGCCGCAGGTCGGCGTACCCGCCACTGACCAGCGCCCGCACGAGCTGCAAGGTGGCGGCCGAGGCGTGGTAGACGTCGACCAGACGCTGCGGGTCGGGCACCCGGGCGGCCTCGGTGAACTCGAAACCGTTGACGGCGTCGCCACGGTAGGCCGGCAGCGTGACCTTCTCGCCGTCGACCGTGCGGGTCTCGGTGTCGGAGGAGCGCGGCTTGGCGTACTGCCCGGCCAGCCGGCCCAGCTTCACCACCGGCACGGAGGCGGCGTAGGTGAGCACCACCGCCATCTGGAGCATCACGCGGACCTTGTTGCGCGTGTTCTCGGCCGTGACCCCCGAGAGCGTCTCGGCGCAGTCACCGCCCTGGAGCAGGAACGCCTCACCCCGCGTGACGGCCGCCAGCTTCTCGCGCAGGTCGTCGCACTCGCTCGCGAACACCAGCGGCGGCAACGCCTCCAGACGGGCCACCGTGCTCGTCACCGCACCCTTGTCGGGGTAGGTCGGCTGCTGTTGGGGGCCGAGTTCGCGCAGGCTCTCCAGGGTCGGGATGCTCACCGCACGAGTCTACGTTCGGGGCGCAGCGAGGTCGTAGTCCGCCCGCGGTACCCGCCCGCCCCGGACTCAGCCGAAGAACACCTGCGCCTCGGCGTACTCCTCGGGGCTGACGGTCTTCAGCTCGCCGGTGCCCTCGGCGAGCGGCACCCGCACGATGTCGGTGCCACGCAGCGCCATCATGGTGCCGAACTCGCCGTCGGCGACCGCGTCGGCGGCGTGCAGTCCGAAGCGGGTCGCGAGCCAGCGGTCGAACGCGGTGGGGGTTCCACCGCGCTGGATGTGCCCGAGCACCACGGCGCGGGCCTCCTTGCCGGTGCGCTCCTCGATCTCGGAGGCCAGCCGGTCCCCGATGCCGCCGAGTCGCACGTGGCCGAAGGCGTCCTTCTCCCCCGACGTCAGCGTCATCTCACCGCCCTCGACCGGCACAGCACCCTCGGAGACGACGATGATCGGGGCGTACTCCGACTCGAACCGGGTCTCCACGAACGCACACACGCGCTCGATGTCGAACGGCTGCTCGGGGATGAGGATGGCGCTCGCCCCTCCCGCCATGCCCGCGTGCAGGGCGATCCAACCCGCGTGCCGGCCCATGACCTCGACCACCAGTACCCGATGGTGCGACTCGGCGGTGGTGTGCAGTCGGTCGATCGCCTCGGTGGCGATGTTGACGGCCGTGTCGAAGCCGAAGGTGAAGTCGGTGCCGGAGAGGTCGTTGTCGATCGTCTTCGGCACGCCGACGACGTCGACGCCGAGCTCGGCCAGCTTGGTCGCGACGCCCAGGGTGTCCTCGCCACCGATCGCGACGAGGGCGTCGACGCCGTCGTCTGCCAGGGTCTGTTTGATCCGTTCGACGCCGCGCTCGACCGAGAACGGATTGGTGCGCGAGGAGCCGAGGATCGTGCCGCCGCGCGGCAGGATGCCACGGCAGGTCTCCACGTCCAACGGCATCGTGACGCCCTCGAGCGGACCACGCCACCCATCGCGGTAGCCGAGGAACTCGAAGCCGTGATCGTGCATCCCTCGGCGGACGACGGCACGGATGACGGCGTTGAGGCCGGGGCAGTCCCCGCCTCCTGTCAGGACTCCGACGCGCATGGTCACGACCCTAGTCCCCCGCAACCAAGCCCTAGGGTCGTGTCATGACCTTCTCGATCGTCGCCCGATCCGCCGGCCCCGACCCCGAGACCGCCTCGTGGGGCGTGGCCGTGGCCTCCAAGTTCCTGGCCGTGGGCAGCGCCGTACCCGCGGCGGTCGCCCAGGTCGGCGCCATCGCCACTCAGGCCGAGGCCAACGTCGCCTACAAGGGGCTCGCGCTCGCCCACCTCGACGACGGCGCCACCGCCGAGGTCGCGCTCCAGCGGCTGCTGGAGGAGGACGACGGCCGCGACCACCGTCAGGTCGGCATCGTCGACGTCGAGGGCCACGCCGCCTCGCACACCGGCTCCGCCTGCCTCGACTGGGCGGGCGGCCGGACCGGCGAGGGGTACGCGATCCAGGGCAACATCCTCGCCGGCGAGGAGGTCGTGCTGGCGATGGAGCAGGCGTTCCTCGACTCCCCCGCCGACGCTCCCCTGGGCGAACGGCTGCTGGCCGCCCTCGCCGCCGGGGACGCCGCGGGAGGCGACCGCCGCGGCCGCCAGTCGGCCGCGCTGCTCGTCGTCCGGGAGGGAGCCGGATACGGCGGCCACGACGACCTCGAGGTCGACCTGCGCGTCGACGACCACGCTGCACCCGTCGACGAGTTGCGCCGCCTGCTCGACCTCAACGATCTCTACCTCACCGCCTCGACCGAGGAGGAGAAGGTGCCGGTGACGCCCGAGCTCGAGGCGGAGCTGACGGCGTACGTCACGGCTCGTGGGCACCGCGACATCGCCGCCTGGGTCGGCACCGAGAACTACGAGATGCGCGTGGCGAGCGACCAGTCGTGGATCGATCGGCGCATCCTCGACATCGTGCGCGCCGACGCCCCGTGAGCCGGCTCGAGATCGAGGTCGGGTTCCATGCCGTCACTGCCCGGGGGAGCCGTTCGGCCACGGAGGATCTGCCCGGGGGCGCGCTCGTCGGTTGCTCTCCGGCCGACCTCTGGCAGGCCGTGCTGGGTGCCGTCGAGCGGGCCGGCACGGCCGACGCGACCGTCGCCACCCTCGCTGCCGACCTCGCGTGGATGCTCTGGGACCGCGACACCCTCGGGTCGCCGACCTCCTGCGCCGCGAGCCCTCGGTCGGTGAGCGAGCGCGAGCCGCGCACCTGGGATCTCGTGCTCGACGGCACCTATGCGCTCGGCACGGTCGACTCCTACCTGATCGCCCGCATGACCCGCGGTCTCGAGCATGTCACGGACCTGCCGCAGGCGATGGCGACGGGGCTGCTCGACGACGGCACCTGGTCCTCGGAGCACTGCGCCGCCGCCGGGGTGCCGCTCGACGCCCTGCCCGAGATCGTGCCGAGCGGTCGCGAGCTCGGCACCACCGACCCCGCGACCTTCCTCGGACTGAGGCTGCCGATCCTCACCGCGCCGCGATCCGCCTGAGCGCAGCCTCGGCGTCGGCGTGCACCCGTCGTGCCTCGCTCAGCGCGGCATCGGCCTCGTCGCGCGACTGCTCGGCGTCCTCCAGGGCGTCGTCGACCTCCTCGGCGTCGGACTCGTGCTCGGCGAGGCGTCGTCTGACCTCGTCGATCTCGCCCTGGAGCTGCAGGGCGCGCGCCTCGAGCTCGGAGACCTCGGCCTGGGCCTCGTCGTGGGCCGCCTGCGCCTGCTCCAGCTCGTCGGCCGCCTCGGCCAAGGCCCGCTCGGCGGCACGGCGCGCCTTCGCGTCGGCGTCCGGATCGGGCACGAGGCGCAGCTCGGGGCGAGGCGCCTCGGCGGCGGCCGCGCTGGCGGCGAACCCGAGGGCCTCCGGCAGCGCTACGGCGGCGTGGACGTCGACCGCATCGACCCCTGTCGAGCGCAGCGCTGTCACCAGCAGGCCACTGCGCACGGCGGCGGCACAGTCGGCGTCCAGCATGGCGGCGGTGAGCGTGGCCTCCACCTGGTCGGCCACGGCCTGGGTGACCTTGAGCCCGTGCTCTCGCGCGAGGCCACGAGCCGTGGTCGTGACGGCCGCGGTGAGCTGGCGCCGCTGCTTGGTGAGCGAGCGCAGGTCGTCGGCGGACATGCTGTCCTGGGCCTCGCGCAGCGCGGCGCCCACGGCCAGCACCTGCTCGACCTGCTCGGTCTCGTGACGCACCAGCAGGTTCACCACCCACGCCGGGTTCGAGGGCTTGCGCAGTGCTTTGAGGGCGGTGGCGAGGGGCGTGCCCTTGTGCTCCTTGACGCTCGCGTCACGGGCGGGAGTGAAGTCGGCCAGCGGCAAGGCGT
Organism: Nocardioides acrostichi; assembly: GCF_015319165.1. GTDB lineage: Bacteria > Actinomycetota > Actinomycetes > Propionibacteriales > Nocardioidaceae > Nocardioides > Nocardioides acrostichi. Next base: position 562,165 of record NZ_JADIVZ010000001.1, on the reverse strand, counting down.
AGAGCGGCTCGGCCAGCTCGAGCAACGCCGCGGCGTCGTCGCTCACTCGGCGTCCTGCTCCCGGTCGAGCCCCTGGTCGATGGCCCAGCGGGTCAGTTCGACGCGGTTGTGCAGCTGGAGTTTGCGCAAGGTGTTCTGCACGTGGTTCTGCACGGTGCGGTGCGAGAGCACGAGTCGCTCGGCGATCTGCTTGTACGACATGCCCGTGGCCACCATCTTGAGCACCTCGGTCTCGCGCTCGGTCAGCTGCGGCTCGAGCGGGTCGTCGTCGGCCTTCCGCGGGTCGGCGATGCGCCGGAACTCCCCCAACACCAACCCGGCCAGACCGGGGGTGAAGACGGTGTCGCCGGCGGCGGTACGGCGCACGGCGTCGATCAGCTCAGCCTTCGAGGCCGACTTCACCAGGTAGCCGGTGGCGCCCGCCTTCACCGCCGCGAGCACGTCGTCCTGCTCACCGGAGGCCGAGAGGATCAGCACGCGCGCCGCGGGATCGTGACGCAGCACCGTCTCGGTCACCTCGACGCCGGACGGCCCCGGGATCTGGAGGTCGAGCACCACCACCTGCGGCCGGGCCGCCGGGAACCGCGCGATCGCCTGGTCGCCGGTCGAGGCCACCCCCACCACGTCGAAGCCGGCATCGATGAGGTCGCGCTCGACCGCGTCGCGCCACATGGGGTGGTCGTCGACCACCATCACCCGCAGCGCCGGCTCGTTCACGCCTCGACCCTAGATCAACGCGGTCGTGGTCCCGGGTCGTGGTCTCACCCGCCCGACGGCTCGGCCCATCGGACGAACCGGCCGCGCCGGTGACCGAGCACGCCGGAGGACGGGTCGTCGCCGACCTCGACTTCGACCAAGCGACACGCGACCAGGGCAGACCACCCGACCTCGCGCTCCTCGACCAGCTCGACGCCGGCCCAGGTGGCGGCCGGAGCCAGCCTGGGCCCCCACTCGGTGTCGGTGAACGCAGCGACCCGGAACGGGCCACCGGGTGCGGGCGCGGTGCCCGCGAAGGCCTCCGCGAGGTCTCGGTCGGTCCACGCCAGCGGTGAGACGACGGCGCGGCCGGTCTCGCGCAGCGCGTCGGTGAGGTCGGAGTCCGGATCGAGCAGCGCCAGCACCTGAGCCGGCTCTCCCAGCGCGATCATGAGCGAGGTGACGGTGAGGCCCGCTCGGTTCCGCCCCTCGCCCGACGTCCAGAGACAGACGGCGCCGCCGACACGGGCGCGGAACCGGCGCGCCGGGTCGGGGTCGGAGTCGGCGAAGGGGTGGGTGTCGTGGATCGTCACGTGGTGGCCTCTCGCGGCACCGCCAGCTCCCACTCGGTGCCCCACGGCCCCGTGGAGAGGCGTGCCTCGCCGCCGAGGTCGGACAGCCGTCCTCGGATCGAGCCGGACACACCCAGCCGCCCCTGCGCGTGTGCCGCATCGAGGCGTCCGTCGGGGATGCCCGGACCGTCGTCGCGCACCGAGATCACGATGCGCTCGGGCAGGGCCTCGACCAGCACCCAGGCCGAGGCTGCCTCACCGGCGTGCCGAGCCACGTTGTCGAGGCAGGCGCCGACCGCGCCCACCACCTCGTCGACGACCGCCGACGGCAGCGGCACCTGCCCGCCCGGCAGCACGACCGTCGTCCGCGCCCGCCCGTCGAAGGGCGCCAGGGCAGCCGCCAGATCGCGCTCGGCCGGAGCCGTCGGCTCGTCGACCACGGAGTCCTGGGCTCGGATCAGGCCACGCAGGGCGACCTCCTGCTCACCGGCCAGCTGCCCCAACTCGGCGCCCGACCCGCCCAGCTCGGCGCCGCGCCGCTGCACGAGCGCCAGCACCTGCAACACCCCGTCGTGGACGGCCCGGGCCAGGCGAGCACGCTCGGCGGCGGCCGCCGCCGCGTGCTGCGCGGCGTCCCTCTCCACGGCCATGTCCTGGAGCGAGGCGGCGAGGTACCCGACGATCGGCCCGCCGATGACCAGCAAGAAGACGTTGCCCACGTTGTTCTGCGTGACGTGGTCACGACTGGCCAGATCGGTCGCGGCGAGCAGCACACCAGCGACGAGACCGCCCTGCCAACGCAGCCGGGCGGCCCACGCGAGCAGCGCTGCCATCACCCAAAAGCCCGGGACGGTGGCGTTGAACCCCTCTCCCTTCAGCAGCGGCGAGACCGCGATCGAGACCACCGCGAGCGCGAGGTCGACCACCAGCACGGGCAGGGTACGGCGAGAGGCGTCGGAGTAGATCCAGGTCACCAGCAGGGACCACGCACACATCGCCGTGATCGTGACGGCACCCGCCGTCGGGTGCTGGAAGTTGCCGGCCCGGTAGGCGTTGAGCAGCACGGCGTTGAGCAGCACCACCAGGCGCAGCACCGCGAGCGCGCGGAAGAGCCGGTCCTCGACGGCTCGGACGGCCGGCAGGGGCTGGTGGCGCATGCCGAGGGCGAGGATCAAGAAGCCCGTTGGTCGGGCACGTCGGAGCCGCCCTGCGCCTTCTGTGCGTCCTTCGCGGCGGCGTCCTTCTCCTTCGACAGCTCCTTCGCGCGGGAGGCGTACACGTCGACGTACTCCTGACCCGACAGCGTCATGATCGCGTACATGATCTCGTCGGTGACCGAGCGCAGGATGTAGCGGTCGTTCGCGAGACCCTCGTAGCGGGAGAAGTCGAGGGGCTCACCGAAGCGCACCACCGGCCGGGTGAACGAGCCGAACGTCTTGCCCGGCGGAGCCACGACGTCGGTGCCGACGACCGCGACGGGGATCACCGGCACCCCGGTCTCGAGGGCCAGCCGCGCCACACCGGTCTTGCCGCGGTAGAGCTTGCCGTCGTGGGAGCGGGTGCCTTCGGGGTAGATGCCGAACAGGTCGCCCTCGCCGAGCACCCGCTTGGCCGACAGCAGCGCACCCGCCGCCGCGTCGGCGCCGCCCCGGTCGATCGGCACCTGGCCGGCTCCGGAGAAGAACGTCTTCTGGAGCCAGCCCTTCAGCCCCGGACCCGTGAAGTACTCCGCCTTGGCCACGAACGTGACCCGGCGCGGCAGCGTCAGCGGCATGAACAGCCAGTCGGCGTAGGAGAGGTGGTTGCTCGCCAAGATGGCGGGGCCTTCGGCCGGCACGTGCTCGATTCCGCTCGCCTGGGGCCGGAAGACGACGCGCAGCAGCGGACCCAGCGCGATCCACTTGAGGAACCAGTAGAACACCCCAGCACTCCCCTTTCTCCCCCGTGGATGGCCTCGTCCGAGACCTGCCCGGCAGGAGCCTAGTCCAACCTCGCGGGCACCGTCTCACTCCACACGGCCCGGTGCGGCAGGATGCCGCCATGGCCCACACCCCGCCCCCGGTCCACCCGCTCGCCTCTCCCGTCGCCACCGACGCGGTGCCGGAGAAGACCGGCGGCCGACGGGTCGGCGTCCTGCTGAGTCACGGGTTCACCGGCCAGCCCGCCTCGATGAAGCCCCTGGGCGAGGCGCTCGCCGAGCACGGCTACGCCGTCGAGGTGCCACGGCTGCCCGGCCACGGCACCTCGTGGCAGGATCTCAACACCACCACGTGGGCCGACTGGTACGGCGAGATCCGGACGGCGCACACCCGGCTGGCGGACCGTTGCGACGTCGTCGTGGCGGGTGGGTTGTCGATGGGCGGGGCACTCGTGCTGCGGCTGGCCGCCGACCTCGGCGACGCGCTGGCCGGGGTCGTCGTCATCAATCCCGCGGTGGCCACCCAGCGCTTGGACGTGAAGCTGCTGCCCGTGCTGAAGCACCTCGTGCCCTCGTTTCCCGGGATCGCCAACGACATCAAGTCGGGCGGCGACGAGCACGGCTACACCCGCACCCCGCTCAAGGCGGCGCACTCGATGATGCAGGCGTGGCCGCCGCTCGTCGCCGATCTGCCGCGAGTGACCGCGCCGCTGCTGTACCTGCGCTCCGACGAGGACCACGTCGTCGACGCTTCCTCCGAGCCCCTCATCACGTCAGGAGTCACGGGCGAGGTGACCCGGGTGGCCCTGCGCGACAGCTTCCACGTGGCGACGCTCGACCACGACCTGCCGGTCGTCATCGAGCAGACCCTCGCGTTCGTCGAGAAGGTCACCGCCCCGAGGGGCTGACGTTCCACCATCGACCACCTAGGCTCGTCCCGTGGAGCGGGACAACGAGCGCGATCCGCACTCCGGTGCCGAGAGTGACCAGGACGCCGCCTGGCGGGCCATCGTGGAGAACTTCGGCGAGCGCGCCGATCTCGGTCCCGACGACCTCCACGATCGCATCGAGCAGTCGGAGCCCGCGGCCACCTCGACCACGTGGAGCATCCAAGACGCCGACCCGCTCGGCCTGCTCCCGTCGTCCGCCCCGCCGCCGGTCGACGACGACGAGCGCTTCGTGCCCCCCGAGCCGCCGCCGGTGCCGCGACCCCCGTTCGACCGCGGGCTGGCCTGGGCAGGCGTGTTCGGCGCCCCCACCCTGCTCATCGTCCTGCTCATCGGGCGCATCCACGTGCCCACCTGGGTCGCCTACGGCGGTATCGCCTGGTTCGTCGGCGGCTTCGGCTACCTGGTCGCCCAGATGTCTCGCGAGCCCCGCGACCCCTGGGACGACGGCTCCCGCCTCTGACGCCGACCCGTCACCAGTTTTCACGTGACCCGTCACCAGTTTTCACGTGACCCGTCACCAGTTTTCACGTGACCCGTCACCAGTTTTCACGTGACCCGTCACCAGTTTTCACGTGACCTGCCACCAGTTTTCACGCGACCCGTCACGACTTTCCAGGCGTCGACCCCTCGGACGACGATTTGCGACCCCTCGCGGGACGATTCGCGACCCCTCGCGGGACGATTCGCGACCCCTCGTGGGTCAATACGCGACCCCTCGCGGGTCAGCGACGGCGACGCGGACGGCGGCGCCGAGGACGCACACCCCGGCCCAGGCCCTCGCGCACCAGGGAGGCGGCTCCCACTGCCCCCGCCTCGGGGCCGAAGCTGGCCTCGATGACGGGCGGGACGACGCGGTGCCCGTGACCGACCAGCGAGCGGGCGAGTGCCGCGCGCGCGGGGGCGAGCAGTAGATCCCCGGCCGCGGAGACGCCCCCTCCGACGACCACGACCTCGGGGTCGAAGGCGGCGACGAGGTTCGCGGTGCCCACGCCGAGCCAGTCCCCGATCTCGGCGAACGCCTCCAGCGCGGCGGGATCCCCGGCGAGGGCCGCCTCGGTGACAGCGGGGCCGCCCCAGTCGTCGGGCGCTGTCGTCGACCGGGCACGAGCCAGGCGCACCAGCGCGCTGCCCGAGCAGTACTGCTCCCAGCACCCGTGCCCCCCGCACTCGCATTCGCGGCCGTCGGGCACGACCTGCATGTGGCCGAACTCGCCGGCCATGCCGTTGCGCCCGCGGTGCAGCTCGCCGTCGAGCACGACGGCGCCCCCGATGCCCGTGCCCAGCGTGATGACCAGGGCGTCGTCGGCGCCCACGGCCGAGCCGTAGGCGGTCTCGGCGCGGGCCGCGCAGTTGGCGTCGTTGTCGAGGAAGACGGGGGTGCGCCACCGCTCGGTGAGCCTGGCGCGTACCTGCTCCCCTTGCCACGGGAGGTGTGGCGCGAACATGACCCGCTCCCCCGCAGCGTCGACGAATCCGGCCGCGGCGAGACCGACGCCGGCCACACGGCGTCCGGCGGCGATCTCCTCGACCGCCTCGGTGAGCGCCTGCTCCACGAGAGCGACCTCGACCCGGCGTCCGGGCGTGGCCCGGTGCGCCACCCGGAGTACCTCACCGTCGGGGGCGACCTCGGCCGCCATGACCTTCGTGCCGCCGACATCGACGCCGATCACGACCGGTCGCACGACCGAGGCAGCCGCCATCACCAGCGACGGGCGGTCGGCCGAGCGCGTGCCGGAGGTCACCGGCGCGCCAGGTCGGCCGCGCCGATGAGACCGGCGCGGTTGCCCAGGCGTGCCTTGCGGATCTCCAGGGCCGGTCGATGTCCACGCCCGGTGAGCTGGCCCAGGAAGGCCTGCCGCGCCGGCTCCAGCAGCAGGTCGCCGGCCTCGCTCACCCCACCCCCGATGACCGCCACCGCGGGGTCGAGCACGGCGGTGAGCGAGGCGATGCCCTCACCGAGCCACCGACCGAGCGTGGCCAGTTGCTCGACGGCGAACGGGTCGCCGTCGCGTGCCGCCTCGGTGATGAGGGGCCCGGTGATGGCCTCGGCGTCGCCGTCGGCCCGATCGAGCACGTGCCGGGCGAGGAGCGAGCCGCCGCGAGCAGCGGTGCGGGCCTCGCGCACCAGCGCCGACCCGCTCGCGTACTGCTCGAAGCAGCCGTAGTTGCCGCAACCGCACAGTTGTCCGCCGGGCACGACGCGCATGTGGCCGATCTCGGCGCCGACGCCGAAGGCACCGCGGTAGAGCTCGCCGTCGAGCACCAGGCCGCCGCCCACCCCGGTGCCGACGGTGACGAGCAGGAGGTCGTCGACGTCGTGGCCGGCGCCGAAGCGGAACTCGCCCCACGCCGCGACGTTGGCGTCGTTCTCGATGACCACCGGCAGCCCGAGCTCGGACTCGAGATCCTGGCGCAACGTGACGTCGCGCCAAGCGATGTTCGGCGCGAACATCACGTTCGAGCGGGACTTGTCCACGTACCCGGCCGCACCGACACCGACACCGGCGACCTCGTGGTCACGGGTGAGCTGACGCACCAGGTCGCACACGGCCTGCTCGATGGCCCGCTCGTCGGTGGCCGGTGACTCGACGCGGTGCTCGGCCAGGATCGCGCCGTCGGCATCGACCACACCGCCGAGGATCTTGGTTCCGCCGATGTCGACCCCGACCGTGAGGGCGTCGGCGGGTACGGACCCGGTCGAGTCCGCCTCCGGCTCACTCATGGCTGCTGCTCCTCCGGTCGTCGTCGGGGCTGTCGTCGGGGCTGTCGTCGGGGTCGTCGTCGAGTCCGTCCCAGTCCGCGGCCAGATCCTCCCCCAGATCCCGCTCGAGGTCGTCGGCCGGATCGCCCTCGGCGTCGAGGTCGATCCGCTCCACACCGGCAGCGTCGTGTCGCCGCGCCCCGGCGGGAGCCGCCATCAGCGCAGCACCGGCCTGGAGGAGCGAGGCAAGTGCCGTCTGCAGATGGTCGCGCACCTCCGGGTTGAGCTGCCGGACGGCGTGCACCGTGCGGCACACGGGGCAGTAGCGGCACTCGGGCGAGCCCGTCGCGATCCCCTCGGCGAGCCCCTCGGCCACACCCTCGCCGACGTGGCCGACATGCTCGGAGAGCCCGCGGGCAGCACCGGCGGCGGCGCCGGCGAGGTCGGCGAGCCCCTCGGCCCAGGCCGCCCCCAGCCCTGCGCTCGCGCCCGCGACCTGCTCGCGAGCACTGTCGCCGGCCCAGTCCGAGAGCGCACCGAGCAGCTTCGCGGCCTCTTCGGCGACGCTGCCGACGTCGTCGGGGTCACCCTGACCGTCGTGCCGTCGCTCGCTGCTCATCGGCCCGCCCTCTCGCGCGGAGGTCCAGAGGCTGCGGCGTCGGGGTCCAAGAAGCGCACCCGCAGTTGCCCCTGCTCGACCCGCGCGCCGGCGACCTTGAACCGGTTGAGACCCGCGGGGAGTGTGAGCAGGCGGCGGTAGGAGCCCACCGTGAGCACCAGCTCGTCGCCGTTGCGCGCGAGGTCGACCTCCGCGCTCGTGACGAAGGGCAGAGCCAGGCTCAGCACCGCGCCTCGCTCGGTACGGCGCACCCGGAAGGGTCCGGTGCCCTGCGGCGGTGCCAACGCATCGCCACCGTCGTAGACCTCGGTGGCCAGGGCGAGCAGCGGCTCGGTGCCGACCGGTTCGACGGGCCGGTACTCCGAGCGCCAGACGGGCAGCCCCGCGAACGACTCGGTCACCTGGTCGAGCACCCGGCGCTGCGCCTCGACCCAGCCGGCGCGCCAGGCATCGTCTCCGCCGTCGGGGAAGATCCGGTTCGCCACGACTCCGTCGACGCGGTAGCCGAACAGCGAGAGGTTGGTGTAGCTGCGGCGTGCCTCGGCCAACACGACCGACTCGGGCGTGAGCACGAGCCGCACACTCGCGTCAGGGCCGGTCAGCAGGCGGTGCACCTCGTCGAGCTCGGTGTGCAATCGCTCGACGGCGTCGAACACGTCGTCACCGGGCATCGGCACACCCGCCGCACGGGTGAGCACCGGTTTGAGGGCCTTGACGATGCGGCGCTCGGCGGGGAACACGCGCTGCATGTACCAGCCCAGCGCCTCGGGCAGCGCCAAGAGCCGCAGCGTCTCGGCGGTCGGGGCGCAGTCGACGACCACGACGTCCCAGTGCCCCGAGAGCACGTGCAACCGGAGCTCGAGCAGCGCCAGCACCTCCTCCGCCCCGGGGATGACGGTGAGCTCCTCGGCCGCCACCGGGTCGACTCCGGCCACGTCGAGCACCGAGAGCAGATAGTGCTGGATGTCGGCCCACGACTGCTGGAACCGCAGCTGGGCGTCCACCTGCTGCACGAACAGCCGCGGCGCGACCTCGGTGGGCTCGGAGCCCACCGGGGTGGCGAAGGCGTCGGCGAGGGAATGCGCCGCATCGGTCGAGAGCACCAGGGTGCGGAGTCCGTCGGCCGCTGCGAGCGCAGCCGTACCGGCCGCGATGGTCGACTTGCCGACGCCGCCCTTGCCGGTGAAGAGGAGGATGCGCAACGCAGGTGCCCCGCTCAGGCCAGCGACTCGACGCGCTTCTTCAATCCCTTCAGCGCGGTGTCGATCAGGATCTTCTCGCCCTTGCGCTTGAGCATGCCGATCAGCGGGATCGACACGTCGAGGGCGAGACGGTACGTGACCTCGGTGGAGCCGCCGACCGCACGCAGCACGTAGGCGCCGTCGAGAGCACGCAGCATCTTGCCGTCGACCAGCGTCCAGGTGACCTCGCGGTCGTCGTGCCACGTGTAGGCCAAGGTGTACTCGTCCTTGATGGGCGAGACGTCGAGGGCGAAGAACACCTGCTCGGCACGGTCGCCGGAGCCGGCCTCCACCACCTCGGCCCGGGTGACACCCTTGGCCCAGGCCGGGTAGGACTCGAAGTCGGCGATGACGGCCATGACCTCCGCGGGGGTCGCGTCGATCGTGATCGAGGATGTCGTCTGCTCGGCCATCGTCCACCCCTCCTGCACGGTGCTCACCCGGTCTGGGGCGCACCGACGCGCCCGGCGTGCGAGCGTACCCGATCAGTCGCCGCCGGCCCCCGGCGACCACCGCCGACTCCCGCGTCGGCGACCCGTTGGGTAACGTCCCGCGCATGCGCGAGTTCTCGACGCCGGGCACCGACCTCGCCCCCGTCACCGGGAACCTCACCGACGACCTCGCCCGCCAGGCCGAGCAGGCCCCCGACACAGTGCTCGTCTGCCGCTGGCACGAGCCGGACGACGGCACGCCCGGCTGGCGCGACGTCACGGCCGCCGAGCTCTGGGCCGAGGTGCGCGCGGTCGCGCGCGGCCTGATCGCCGCCGGGGTCGAGGTCGGCGACCGCGTGGCGCTGATGTCGCGCACGCGCTACGAGTGGACACTGCTCGACTACGCCATCTGGTGCTGCGGCGCCGTGACCGTGCCGGTCTACGAGTCGTCGTCGGCCGAGCAGGTGCACACGATCCTAACCGACTCCGGCGCCGTCGCGATCATCGTCGAGCACGCGCTGCACGCTGGGCGGGTCGCCGAGCAGCGCGAGGGTCTCGCCCAGCTGCGACACGTGTGGTCCATCGACACCGACACCGAGGTTCCCGGCGACTCCGGGGGCGTCGTCCGCGAGCTGTGCATCCTCGGTGCCGAGGTGGACGACCCGGTCGTCGACGAACGCCGCGCCTCGATCGGCCCCGACGACGTCGCCAGCCTCATCTACACCTCCGGCACCACCGGGCGTCCGAAGGGCTGCATGCTCACGCACGGGGCCTTCCTGGCCGAGGTCGACGTCACGACCCGCGAGCTCGCGGAGCTGTTCGAGCCCGACGACGCGCGGACCCTGCTCTTCCTGCCGCTCGCGCACGTGCTCGCGCGCATCGTGCAGATCGGATGCGTGCGCACCGGCACGCCGCTGGCGCACAGCGCGGGCTTCGCGCGCATCGGTGAGGATCTGCGCAGCTTCGAGCCGACCTTCGTGCTCGGCGTGCCCAGGGTCTTCGAGCGGCTGTTCAACGCCGCCTCCCAGCAGGCCACCGCCGACGGCCGCGGCCGGCTCTTCGACCGGGCCGCCGAGGTCGCCATCGCCTACTCGCGCGGGCTCGACGCAGGCCGGGTGCCCGTGCGAGTGCGCGCACAGCGCGCGGCGCTCGGTCGAGTGCTCGAGCAGCGGATGCACGGCGCCCTGGGCGGGCGGTGCCGGTGGGCGGTGTCCGGCGGGGCGCCGCTCGGTGAGCGGCTCACGCACTTCTACCGCGGACTCGGCCTGACGGTGCTCGAGGGGTACGGGCTCACCGAGACCACGGCGAGCATCTGCTCCAACGTGCCCGACGCGCTCAAGATCGGCACGGTCGGTCGCCCGCTGCCCGGTGCGGCGGTGCGCGTCGCCGACGACGGCGAGCTGCTGTTCCGCGGTCCACAGGTGTTCTCGGGGTACTGGCAGGATCCCGAGGCCACCGCCGAGGTGCTCGAGCGCGACGGCTGGCTGCACAGCGGCGACATCGGCGAGGTCGACGACGAGGGCTTCGTGCGCATCACCGGCCGCAAGAAGGAGATCATCGTGACCGCCGGCGGCAAGAACGTCGCGCCCGGTGTGCTCGAAGAGCGACTGCGCACGCATCCGCTCATCGACCAGTGCGTCGTCGTCGGCGACGGGCAGCCCTACGTGGCCGCCCTGATCACCCTCGACGTCGAGGCTCTCCGGCTGTGGGCAGGCGAGCACGACGCCCTCGGTGGTGGTACGCGCGTGAAGGATCTCGACGACGACGAGCTGCTCGCTCTCGCCTCCCGCGACACGGCCGTGCGTGCCGCCGTCCAGACCGGGGTGGACGCCGCGAACCAGGCGGTCTCGAAGGCGGAGGCCGTGCGCCGGTTCGTCGTGCTGCCTCGCCGGTGGACCGAGGACGACGGCCAGCTGACGCCCAGCCTGAAGCTCAAGCGCCGCGTGGTGCTGCGCGAGAGCCACGACGAGATCGAGGCGCTGTACGTCTGAGGTGAGCGGCTCGCCGAGCACGAGCGGGCCCTCGGCGCCAGGTTTGACCTGCGACCTTCCCGTTTTCTGCACCCGCGAGCCAATCTTTCGGGCATTGTCCCTTGGGGAGCAGGGGCTCGGTGCCGATGGGAGGGCAGACCGATCCACGCCAGGGGCACCTGCCGCCGCCGGAGGATCGGGCCTCTGACCACCGATTCTCCTTTGTCGTGAAAGGCCCCCCGATGGACCGTCGCAGGATCCTCCTCATCGCCGCCGCGCTGGTCGCGGCGCTGGGCACGGTGCTGGTGCTCCTGTACGCGAAGGGTGCCGACAAGCGGGCCGAGGAGAAGTTCGACACCGCTACTGCCCTCGTCGCCATCAAGCAGATCGACCGTGGCGAGAGCGTCTCCAACGCCCTCGCGGCGGCCAAGATCGCCGAGCAGCAGGTGCCGGCAGGTCAGCTGCTACCCGGCGCCCTCTCCTCCGCGGACTCCATCGCGAGCGACGTGGCGCTGACCACGGTCTATCCCGGCGAGCAGATCATCGCGGAGAAGTTCGGTGACACCGCCTCGGAGGAGTCGCGACTGGTCATCCCCGACAAGGGCGACATGGCGATGTCGATCAACCTCACCGACCCGGCGCGCGTCGCGGGTTTCGTGAACCCGGGCTCGGAGGTCTCGGTCTACGTGACCGGCACCGACCCGCGCACCGGCCAGCCGTTCTCGCGCATCCTGCTCACCGGCGTCAAGGTGCTCGCCGTCGGTTCGACGACCCCGGTGACCACGACCAGCACGGGAGGCACGGGAACCACGGACCAGAGCGGTCAGGTGGTCGAGCAGCTGCCCCGCACCCTCATCACGCTCTCGGTCAGTCAGCAGCAGATGCAGCGGGTGCTCCTGGGCCAGCAGCAGGGCGAGCTGTCGTTCGCGCTGCTGACCGACAAGTCCAAGGTGAACCTGCTCCCCGCCACGACCCTCGACAACCTGTTCCAGAACTAGCACCCACTGCTGGTCTGGACACCGCTCCCGAGAAGCGAGGTCAACCCCATGCCCGTCGTCGCCGAACCCGAGGCAGACTCCCTCGCCGCGCTCCTCGACCTGCTGCCCAGCGGCACGCAGGGCGTGGACACGGTCGAGCGCGCCAAGGCGTGGCTGGAGCTGCACCGCGACGAATACGCAGCTGTGCTCGGGCCCGGCATCGACCTGGACGACGCCCTCAAGCTGTGCGAGCAACTGCGCACCAACCACCCCACCGTGAGCGTCGTGCTGGTGCGTGCCGACTTCGACACCGCGGTGCTGGCCCGCGCCATCCGCGCGGGCGCCCGTGACGTCGTCGCGGTCGAGGATCCGCAGGCGCTCACGCACGCCCTGGAGCGGGCCCTGGAGGTCTATCGCGCTCTGCGGGGCCCGGACGGCGCCCAGCGCAGCGGCACGGTCGTCTCCGTCTTCTCCCCCAAGGGCGGCGTGGGCAAGACGACCGTGGCGGTCAACCTCGCCCTCATGCTCGCCGACCACGGCGTGCGCCGGGTCTGCCTGATCGACCTCGACCTGGCGTTCGGCGACGTCGCGATCACGATGCAGCTCTTCCCGACCCACAGCATCGAGCACGCGGTGGGTGCGGAGCACTCCCTCGACCTCGAGGCCCTCGAGCCGCTGCTCACCCGGCACGCGGATTCCCTCATGGTGCTCGCCGCGCCGGGCAACCCCGACGTCCGTGAGCGCATCTCGCCGCTGCTCGTCACCCGCATCATCGGCCTGTTGCGCCAGCACTTCGACGCGATCGTGATCGACACCGCGCCCGCATTCGACGACCCGGTGCTCGCGGCGCTCGACGAGACCGACGAGCTCGTGCTCGTCGCGTCGCTCGACGTACCGACGTTGAAGAACGTCAAGGTCGCGCTGGAGACCCTCGACACGCTCGGCGTCGCCGAGGGCCATCGGCACCTGCTCCTCAACCACGCCGACGACGCCGTCGGCATCGGCCCCGAGAAGGTCGAGGCGATCTTGGGCATGGAGGCGACCAGTCGCATCCAGACCTCGATCGACATCGCCGCCGCCACCAACTCCGGCACCCCCATCGGCCTCTGCGCACCCGACCACCAGGCCGCCCGCGCGCTTCGTGCGCTGGCCTCCACCGTGGCTGGCGACGGCTACACCGCCGGCGCCCCCGCCACGCCCACCGATGAGGCCACGAGCCTCGACGCCGAGGCCGGGCGCGCCCGTGCCCGCTTCCGACTCAGGAGAAACCCATGAGCCTGGCCGACCGCCTCGCCGCTGCTCGACGCGAGCAGGCAGAGGAAGCCGTGCCCCAGGATCCGACCGATCTGCCGGGCGCCGACGCCACGTCCCCTGCCGCCGCGGCCACGGCGCTCGGGGCCGCCAGCGGTGCGCCTCGCCCCGCGGCCCCTGCCGTGGCTGAGCAGCCGACGTCCGCACCGGTGCCCCCGGTGCCCGGTATCTACACCGGCTCCAGCAGCGCCGCGCGCGCAGCGGCGTCCGACGAGGCCCCTCTCACGCGTCGGGTGCCCACTCGCCACGACGAGCGTCTGGAGCAGATCAAGAGCACCGTGCACACCCAGCTGCTCCAGCAGCTGGGGCCGCAGCTCTACGACGCCGACATGAGCGGCGACGAGCTCGACCAACGGGTGCGCACCGTGCTCGCCGACGTGCTGAGCACCCAGGACAAGCCGCTCTCGGCCAGCGACCGTCAGCAGGTGACCGTCGAGATCACCGACGACATCCTCGGCTACGGGCCGATCGAGCCGTACCTGCGAGACGAGGACGTCTCCGAGGTCATGGTCAACGGCCACGACAACATCTGGCTCGAGCGCAAGGGCAAGCTGGTCGCCGCCGACGCGCACTTCACCGACGAGGCGCACCTGCGCCGGGTGATCGACAAGATCGTGTCGCGCATCGGACGCCGCGTCGACGAGTCCTCCCCCATGGTCGACGCCCGCCTGCCCGACGGCAGCCGCGTCAACGCCGTGGTGCCGCCCCTGGCGGTCGACGGCTCGGCGCTCACGATCCGCAAGTTCGCCGCCGACCCGCTCACGGCGCTGAACCTGATCTCGTTCGGCTCGTTGACTCCGCAGTCGTGCGACTTCATCGAGGCCGCCGTGCGTGGCCGGCTCAACATCATCGTGTCGGGTGGTACCGGTGCCGGCAAGACGACGACGCTCAACGTGCTGAGCTCGTTCATCCCCGGCGACGAGCGCATCGTCACCATCGAGGACGCCGCCGAGCTGCAACTCAAGCAGGACCACGTGGTGCGTCTGGAGTCGCGGCCGGCGAACATCGAGGGCAAGGGCGCCGTGACGATCCGCGACCTGGTGAAGAACAGCCTGCGCATGCGGCCCGACCGCATCATCGTCGGTGAGGTCCGCGACGCCTCCGCGCTCGACATGCTCCAGGCCATGAACACCGGCCACGACGGCTCCATCTGCACCCTGCACTCCAACGGCCCGCGCGACACGCTCTCGCGCATGGAGACCATGGTGCTGATGGCCGGTATGGACCTGCCGATGCGCGCCATCCGCGAGCAGGTCGCCTCCGCCGTCGACCTGATCGTGCACCAGGCCCGCCTCAAGGACGGCTCGCGCCGGATCACCCACATCACCGAGGTGGAGCGCATGGAGGGCGACGTCATCACGCTCCAGGACATCTTCGTCTACGACAACTCCCTCGGCCACGACGCCGACGGCAACTCCCTGGGTCGCCTGCGGCCGACCGGGCTGCGGCCGAAGTTCCTCGAGAAGATGGCGCACGCCAACGTGACCGTCGACCCGCTCATGTTCGCCGCAGACCGGATCTGAGGCGCGTGATGTTGAAGATCCTGCGTCTCCTCGGGGCGCTGTTCGCCGCCCTGGTCGGCCTCGTGGTCGTCGGCGGGCCGGCGCTGGCCGCCGACGGTTCGATCCAGTACGTGCAGCCCGGCGAGAACGGCACCGTGAGCATCCTTGTCTCCGTCCCGGCCGATGCCACCGCCGATCTGAAGTCGGTCGGTGTCACGATCGGCGGCTCGCCCGTCGACGCCACCGCGGTGCCGGCCAAGACCTCCCAGGCCGTCAAGCGGTCGGCCGTACTGGTCATCGACACCTCCGACTCCATGTCGGGGGCCACGTTCGACGCCGCCAAGCAGGCGGCCCAAGCCTTCGTCGACGGGCTGCCCTCCGACGTCTCGATCGGCATCGTCACCTTCGCCAAGGACGTCGCGGAGCCGCTCGCGCTCACCGACGACCACGCCGCCGCGACGTCCGTGATCGACGGCCTCTCGCTCGCACGAGGCACGGCGCTGTACGACGGCATCCAGGCCGCCGCGCAGATGGCCGGCGCCGAGGGCCAGCGCACGCTGCTCGTTCTCTCCGACGGCGCGGACACCACGAAGAGCTCGCTCTCGGACGTCACCGGAGCGATCGAGGACTCCGGCGTCATCGTCGACGTCGTGTCCTTGGACGGCGCCCCGACGGCCGCGCTGAAGGATCTCGCCGGGGCCGGCAGCGGCCAGGTCATCCCGGCCACCAGCCAGGCCTTGGAGAGCACCTTCGCCGCCGAGGCCGACGCACTCGACCGTCAGGTGCTCGTGACGGCCCAGGTGCCGGCGTCCCTCACCTCGAACGAGCAGACCGTCGCGGTCAGCCTCGACACCGACCAGGGGCCGGTGAAGACATCGGTGCTCGCCACGGTCGCAGACGTCGCCAACGCGCCCTCGCTGGCGCCTCCGGTGACCAGCGGCGGCTTCGCGGTGCCCGCCTGGGCGATGTTCGTCGGTGTCGCACTGCTCGGCGCGGGCCTCGTGAGCGTCGCGATCTTGCTGGTGCCCGCGAAGGCCGCTGCGCCCAGCGTCGAGGAACGGATCACCACCTACACCTCGACGACCTTCGGCGCTGCCGAGCCCGAGAAGCCGAAGCTCGATGCCACCGAGGCGCTCGGCCAGGCCAAGGACGTCGCCGCACAGATGCTGCGGCGCAACCGCGGCCTGGAGCAGCGGATCTCGCATCGTCTCGAGGGTGCGGGCAGCGAGCTGAAGCCCAACGAGTGGCTGCTGGTGCACCTCGGCATCGTCATCGTCGCCGGTCTGCTGGGGCTGCTGATCGGCGGTGGGAGCATCGTGCTGGGCCTCGTGTTCCTCGCGCTCGGAGTGGTCGGGCCGTGGGTGTTCCTCGGTCTCAAGCGCTCGCGGCGGCGCAGGAAGTTCAACGACTCCCTGCCCGACGTGCTCGGACTGATGTCGGGAGCCCTCACCGCCGGCCTGTCGCTCTCGCAGGCGGCCGACACGGTGCACCGGGAGGGCCCGGAGCCCGTGGCCACGGAGTTCAAGCGGGTGCTGGTCGAGACCCGCCTCGGCGTCGATCTCGAGACCGCGCTGGGCGACCTGGCAGTCCGGTTCGACAGCAAGGACTTCGCCTGGGTCGTCATGGCCATCAAGATCCAGCGGCAGGTCGGCGGCAACCTCGCCGAGCTGCTGGACACCGTGGCCGAGACCATGCGCGAGCGCGCCTATCTGCGGCGTCAGGTGGCCGCCCTGGCGGCCGAGGGCAAGTTGTCCGCCTACGTGCTGGGTGGCTTGCCACCCATCTTCTTGCTCTACCTCGTCCTGACGAACGGCTCGTACGTGAATCCCCTGTTCACCGATCCGAGGGGTCTGATCATGTTGTTCGGGGGCGGGCTATGGCTCGGTGTGGGAGCGTTCTGGATGAGCAAGCTCGTCAAGGTGGAGGTCTGAGATGCTGCTCGTGCTCGCGGTGCTGTTGGTGGCAGTTGCTCTCTTGCTGGTGGCCATGGCCACGGCGTCCGACGCCCAGGCCTCGGGCATCGGCAGGTCCATCGCCGTGCTCCAAGCGATGACCAACGCACCCAAGGAGTTGGTATCCGACGTCGACCGGCCGTTCGACCAGCGCGTGCTCGAACCGCTGAAGGCTCGGGCCCTGTCCATCGGACGTCGGCTCTCCGGCGCCGATACCTCCGATCGTCTTCGACGGAAGCTGGATCTGGCCGGAAACCCAGCCGGCTGGACGGTCGACCGCGTGGTGTCGACGAAAGTCATCGCGGCAGTGGTCGGCCTCGTCGTCGGCTTCGTGTTCAGCCTGCTCTTCGGCAGCGGAATCGGCATGCGCCTCGTACTCGCCGTCGGAGGACTCGCCTTGGGTTTCATGAGCCCCAACCTGTGGCTCTATCAGCGGGCCTACGACCGCACCCAGCGTATGCAGCGCGAGCTTCCGGACGCCATCGACCTCATGACGATCTCTGTGGAGTCCGGCCTCGGGTTCGACGCCGCCGTCCAACAGGTGGCACGCAACACCGAGGGTCCGCTCTCCGAGGAGTTCTCCCGCATGCTGCGGGAGATGCAACTGGGCAAGGGGCGGGCCGAGGCTCTTCGCTCCCTCTCGGAACGCTCCGACCTCGAAGATCTACACACCTTCGTCGGCGCCATGGTGCAGGCGGACGCTTTCGGCGTGCCGGTCGGGCAGGTGCTGCGCGTCCAGTCGGGCGAGATGCGGGTGAAGCGCCGCCAGCGAGCCGAGACCAAGGCGCAGCAGGTTCCGGTCAAGATCACGGTCCCCCTGATCTTCTGTATCCTGCCATGCCTGTTCATCGCCGTGATGGGACCCGCGGCCCTCACGATCATGGACAACATGTGACCGATCGTGCGCCGGTCCATCACGCCTGAGCTTCGACTCGTCGTCCTCGCCCGACTCTTCGTCCTCTTGGCGGTGGGTGCTCCGATCCTGTGGCTTCGCAGCACCGACGCGCTCTCGGCGCTTGTCGCCCTGACACTGGTAGCGGCGATGGCAACGAGCCTGGAACTGCGCAAGCCCGAATCCGCGCGACGCCTTGTCCTGATCGAGGCCGCGTCGGTGGGCCTGGTCTGCGGTTCGGTCGCAGCCTTTCCAGCAATCTTCGGCGCCACGGTCACGGCCCCGTTCGTCGGCGGATTGCGACGAGGGACGCGCGGCGTCTTCTTGGCCCTCGCCGCGGGCCTGTCTACCTCTGTCCTCTCGGCCGTCGTCGTGCTGGGAACACTGAGTCAAGAGAGTGGCCAGGCGCTGCTCACCTGGACGCTCTTGGGGCTGGGTCTCGGACTCGTGTCAGCCTCGATTCGACACACCCTTCACGCGGACGACGCAGTCGCACCCTATCGCCACGCCGCCGCTCTCCTGCGCGAGCTGGTCGGTATCACCGACTCACTGTCCTCCGGGCTCGACCAGCGCAATCTGGGTGGCCAGATCCTCAGCGAGGTCCGTGACGAGTTGCCCACCGTGTGCGGAGCCGTCTACGTACCGCACGACGACGGGCTCATCCCGCTGGCCGTCAAGTCGTTCGGAGACGACCACGCCGACGCCTGCGCCCTGGCCGCAGAGCGCGCCTGGAGCACGGGCCAGATGGTCGCCGCCGAAGGTCGCTTCGCCTTCTGCCTCACCTCCGGGTCGCGTGCGGTGGCCGTGGTGTCGGGCGTCTTCTCCGAGCGGTTCGACCCTCAGACACTCGACCTGGCACGGGTGGAGGGCCGGCTGCGCACCCGACTCGGCGACCACGCCACCCGGCTGGAGACGGCGCTGCTCTTCGACGCGTTCCGCGGCGCGGCCACCGCCGACGAGCGGCAGCGGCTCAGCCGCGAGATGCACGACGGCGTGGCGCAGGACATCGCCGCGCTGGGATATCTCGTCGACGCCCTGGCGGCTGCCCCCGTGAGCGAAGCCCAGGCCCAGCAGTTGGATCTGTTGAGGCAGCGCGTGACCGGCATCGTGGCCGACGTGCGCCGCACCGTGATGACGTTGCGCACGAGCGTCGGCGAGAGCGAGAGCCTCGGTAGCGCGATCACCGCGCTGACGCGCAACCTCGCCCAGGTATCCGGTGTGGCGATCGAGGTGACGCTCGACGAGCACGCCCAGCGGCTGCGGCCCGAGATCGAGGCCGAGCTGTTCCGCATCACCCAAGAGGCGGTGAACAACGCGGTGAAGCACTCGGGCTGCACCGGTATCCGGGTGCACTGCCAGGTGCACGCGCCCGACGCCGTCATCACGGTGCAAGACGACGGCCGCGGCCTGGGCTCGGCCCGCGACGACTCCTACGGCATGCGGATCATGGCCGAGCGCGCCCGCCTGGTCGGCGCGGAGCTCCAGGTGCTCGAGCCGGCCGAGGGCGGCCTGGCCGTCCAGGTGCGTCTGGGGCGAGCCGTCCCAGACGATCAGACGCTAGCGTGGCCGCATGAGTCGAGTGCGCAGAAGGTGGCTCGTGCGACGAGAGCGGTCCGATGACTGACCCGGGACGGTCGGGCGGCGGCGCCCTCCGCGTGGTGCTGATCGACGACCACGAGCTGGTCCGCGCCGGTCTGGCCGGAGTGATGGACCTCCAGCACGATCTCACCGTGGTCGGCACGGCCGGGAGCGTGAGCGAGGGACTCCGCATGATCCAGGACTCCTCACCCGACGTGGTGGTCACCGATCTCCAGTTGCCCGACGGTACCGGGCTCGACGTGGTGCGCGCGGTCCGCGGTCTGCACACTCCGCTCAAGGACGTCGGCATCATCGTGTTGACGATGCACTCCGGCGACGACCAGATCTTCGCCGCCATGGAGGCCGGCGCCTCGGGGTTCGTCGGCAAGGACGCGCCGTCCTCCGAAGTCGTCAAGGCGGCCCGCCACGCCGCCGCCTCGCCCCGGTCGTTCATCTGCACCGGCCTGCTGGGCGCCATGATGCGGCGCGGTGCGTCGGAGTCGACCCGCCTCACCGACCGTGAGCACGAGGTGCTGGTTCTCCTGGCCGACGGCCTCGGGGCCGGAGCCATCGGCAACAAGCTCTACCTCTCGGAATCGACGGCCAAGTCGCACATCGCCAAGATCTACCAGAAGCTCGGCGCGGCCAACCGTGCACAAGCACTCGTCACGGCCATGCGCGTCGGGCTCCTGTCGACGGTCCAGCCCTCTGGCAGCGACGGGTGAACCGAACCACCCACGCATAGCCCGAACGGACTATCCGAGTTCGACCGGGAATCTGATTCAGTGGCTCCTCCCGGCGCCGATAGTTGAGACATCGAGGTTCCCCCGAGCCTCACCACCAACGATCTCAACCCTGGGAGAATCCAATGATCGAGTTCATGATCATCATGCTCAACGCGCACAAGGCCAAGATGGACGAGCGCGGCGCCTCGGCTGTCGAGTACGGCCTGCTGGTCGCCGGCATCGCCGCGGTCATCGTGGCCATCGTGGTCACCCTCGGCGGCAAGATCAAGGGTGCCTTCGAGACCACCAGCAACTCGATGCCCACGGGCTGACGTTCACACCCACGAGATGGCCACCCGGTGAGTACCGGGTGGCCATCAGTCATTTGTCGGGAGGAGGTCGTGCACGGCATGACCACCCATTCGCGCGTACGCGCCGAGCACTCGCCCGAGAGGGGTGCTTCGGCGGCTGAGTACGCACTTCTCATCGCTGGAATCGCTGCCGTTCTCGTCCTCGTGATCGTCGCCCTGGGTGGCGACGTTCGCGGCCTGTTCGACCTGACCGACGCATGCCAGTCTGCTGGCAGCAGCTCAACGTGCTAGCCGATCTAGCTGGGTCCGCCAGCGTCCGGTGACCTCTGCCAGGCTCAAGCCAGTCACCCGGCGCAACGTCGCATCGACATCCCCACCGCTGGCCAATTTGTCGTACAACCGCACCAACGCATCCTGGCCCGCCACCCGCGCGATGAGGCGGCACGCCAACCACGCGGCCTCGTAGGCCGCCCCCAGGTGGGTGGAGGCGGTGTCGAACTCCGCCGTCCCCGGCAGTGCCGCCGGCACGCCGTCCGCCTTCACCTGGGCGATGATCTGAGCCGCCGTCGTCGAGAGCGGCAGCTTCACGTCGCGCAGCGCGACGTAGTCGGCGAACCCCTCGACCAGCCACTGCGGCGCCTGGCTCAACGGCGCGTCGGTCACCGCGTGCGTCGCCTCGTGACTCATCACGACCTGCGCGCCGGTCGGCTTGAGCCGGTTCATCTCGTCCGGGTTCACGAACACGTGCACCGGGCTCCCCACCGAGACGACCCCGTCGGGGCTGGTCGTGACGGCCGCGACGTTCTCGTAGGTACCCGGGTCGGCCCCGAGCATGGCGTCGAGCGCGGCCGCGGAAGACGGCACCTCCACCACCAGGCTCACGCGGCTGCTCGGCAGCACCTTCTCGACCACCGGCACGGCGCGCTGGGCGAGCCGGTCGTACGTCCGGGCCTCCTGCGAGGTACCCGACACCATCACCAGCACGTCCGGCGCCTTCCGCACCTGGAGCGGACCCTGGAGCCACAGCGGCACTGTGCCTTGGTCGGGGTCGGCCGACTCGACGGCCACCCCGCGATCGCCCACGTTGCGGAACGTGAACGGCACCTCCATCCGCGCCGTACCCCGGTCGAAGCCGGCGATGCGCCAGCTCACGTCGGCGGTACCGCTCCACCGCCCCTCGGCGTCGACGCCGCCGCCGGTGCTGTCGATGAAACGGATCACGACATCTCGGAGGTCGAGCGCCTGGGCGTTCTGGACGACCGAGGCCAGCAGGCTGCTGGCTGTCGCGTCGTCCGGTGGGGCGAGCCGCTCGACGGCCGTGACGTCGCGACGCGTGATGGCCCGCTGGAGGTCGGCCAGGGCTACGACGGCAGCGGCCGGTCGGGCACGGTCGGACGGCGCGTCGGCGGCGCCGGTGGTCGGTGCCACGTAGGTGTCGGGTGTGGTGACCCGCCAGGTCACGACACCCACACCGAGCAGTGCGAGGCAGGCGGCCGCAGCCACGACCAGCCGCGGATGCACCCTCATCGATGGGCCACGGATCAGCCCGGTCGGACCGCTCCGACGTACGGCATCGAGTGCAGCGAGGCGATGGCCACGCCGGTGCTCGGGTTGGCCGCGTGCACGATCATGCCGCCGCCGATGTACATGCCCACGTGACTGATCGGGCTGTAGTAGAAGACCAGGTCGCCCGGCTGGAGCTCGCTCTCGGGGATGTGCGGACCCGAGCTGTACTGGGCGCTGGAGCTGTGCGGCAGGCTGACGCCGGCCTGGGCCCAGGCCATCATCGTCAGCCCGGAGCAGTCGAAGGCGCTCGGTCCGGCGGCGCCGTACACGTAGGCCTTGCCGACCTGGGCGCGGGCGTAGGCGACGGCGGCTGCGGCACGACCCGACGCGGGGACGACCGGCATCTCCGTGCGGTCGCTGGAGCGGCTGACGATCTCTGCACGCTGCTTCGCCTCGAGCCGGTCGAGCAGGGCCTTGGCCTCGCCGTACTTGTCGTCGACGGTCTTCTTGTCCGAAGCCAGCTGGTCACGGAGCTTCGCGATCTGCTCGGCGCGCTGCTCGGTGGCCTGGCGCCGGATGTCGAGCGCCTTGACGGCGGTCGAGTAGGAGTCGAAGAGCTCGTCGTTGACGGAGTCGTAGGTGTCCATCGCCGACATCTGATCGAGGAAGGACTGCGGGTCGTCGGAGAGCACGACCTGGCCGAAGGCCGAGAGCGAGTCGCCCTCGTAGGTGCGCACGATGCTGTCGCGCACGCGGTTGCGCGCCTGGCGCATCTGCTTGGCCTGGGTGTCCTGGTCGCCCTGCACGACGCCGAGGTCGCGTCGCAGCGACTTCAGCTGGAGCTTGGCGTCGTTGAGGCGCTCCGAGGCCTGCTCGGCCTGGTGGTAGAGGGAGTCGACCTGGGACTTGACGTCATCGATGTTCGGCTCGGCCTGGGCCGGGGACGACGGCACGAGGGCCGCGGCTCCGATCAGGGCAGCGCTCGCGAGAGCGGGGACGAGCCGTGAGCGACGGTTCAGCACGAGGAGCGGTCTCCCTTGTGGGTCTGGAGGTTTCTGCTGCGGGCTGGGGCGTGAGAGAGCCCCGCCAGGTTCGCCAGGGGGCGCAGACACCCGCCGTGACCGTAGTCGCTGCGAGCGAGGCACACCAAACCCAAGTGCCCCTGTTCACACAACCTGTGGAGGATATTTTGCCTGGACGTGCTCGTGGCTCGGCGTATCCTGTCACGTGCGTCACACACGTCCCTCCTGGCTCGCAACGAGGCACACCCGGCTAGCCTGTAGCGGCCGGCGGCTCCTGCACCGGCGTGTCGCACGGGGTCACCAGCCGCAGCGGCGGCACCAGCCCGCCAGCCGCCAAGGCGTCGAGCGCGGCGCGCTCCTCGTCGTCGATGGTCAGCTCCGGTGGAGGACCGAGCAACACCGTGACCACGCAGTCGTGGCAGGCCAGCCCGCGCACGACACACGTGTCGCAGTCGATGTGGGTGACGCCGTGCGCGTCGTGGGGAAAGGTCATGCGCAGCACTGTGGCAGCGGGCACCGACAACCACGGCCCATCGCGACACGCCGACTCCTCACACGCGCTCCCCAGCCGCCGATGGTGAAGGTGATCCCTACGAGCGAGGAGTGGCTGTGCGAGCCTTCGCAGCGTCATGGCGCGGCCGTTGGACCGCCTGGGCGATCGTGGTCCTCAGCGTCTACCTGGCGACCACATCGACGGTGCACGCCGTCAACGACGTGCTCTCCGCCGATCTCGGGGCCTGGCGGATCGCCACCACCGGCACGCCGTGGCTCGACCACTACCCCCTCACCCAGTTCGCCGCGGACCACACGAGGGAGGGACAGCATCTCTGGATCAACACTGCACAGAATGGCCACACCGTGGTCTTCCGCTCACCCGGCGCTGTCGCCGCCGGCATCCCGGCCTACCTGATCGCGCGTCTCCTGGGCGGAGGCGCCACCGCGCCGTCGGACTTCTCGCTCGCTCCGGCCGCACTCGAGGCTAGCCTCCTCACCCTCGTCGCCCTGCTGTTCTTCGCTCTCGCCCTTCAGCCACGGCTCGGGCATGCGCGCACGATGGCCGCGGTGACCGTGCTCGGCTTCACGACGCCGCTGTGGTCGGTCAACGCCGACAGCCTCTGGCCGCACACCGTCACCGTGTTCGGCATCGCCGGCATGGCGTGGGCGGCCTCTCGAGACCGCTGGTGGCTGGTGGGTCTCTTCGGGGGCGTCGCCCTCTGGGGCAGGCTCCACGCCGTGCTCGTCGTGGCGATCCTCGGACTCGGCGTGGGCGTGTGGCAGCGCCGCCCCGACATCGTGCTCAAAGCCGGGACCGTCAGCGCGGCCTTCCTCGCCGGCGCCACGCTCTGGAGCCGATGGGTGTACGGCGAATGGGATCCGGCCGGCGGGTACGGCACGGTGGCCGACTACGCCGACAAGGCTGCGACCAACAGCAGCACGGACCTGCTGGGAGTACTCGCCAACGAAGCCGGCCTGTGGGTCTCCCCCGGTCGCGGGATCCTGGTGTGGACGCCGTTGCTCATCGTGCTGTTCCCGGCCGTCCTGCGCTCATGGCGCACGCTGCCGGACTGGACGCGAGTCCTGGCCCTCAGCGGAGTCGCCTACGCGACTGCTCAGGGCCTGATGAACGAGTTCGGCGGCGGCATGAACTTCCACGGGTACCGACTCACCTTGGAACTGCTGGCCTGCCTCTTTCCTGCCTACGCCTTGTCGCTGCCCGAGGCTGGTCGCACAGCGCGCGCGTGGATCCCGCCGACCCTGGGACTCCAGGCCGGGATCATCGGCCTGGGCTCGGTGTTCACGTTGGGGAGCGTCTACAACGACCAAGCATGGTCCTACCTGTGGGCCGTGGCGCCGCCCCAGCGCGCACCGCTACTGCTCATCCTGGGCGCCGCTTTCGCAGCTCTGGGTTGGGTCGTCCCTCGGATGATCCGTACGTGGCGTTGCGAACGGAAGCTGTCGTTCGACTCACCTGCCAAGGAGCCCGAGCTCACCGCGTGAGCAGCCCCGCGAGCGCTGCGGCGGCGACCGGCCGGGCGCCCGCGGCAGCGGCCCGCGCACGCACCTCACCGTCGTCGCTGACCACGAGCACCACTCTGCCCGCGGGCTCGGCCTCGACCAGGTCGCCGATCACCTCGTCGGCGATGACGCCGGGCGGACTGAAGAGCACGCGCACACCTCGCGGTGGCGCCACGGGTGGGCGCGCGGTGGCGTCCGCGGCGTCGAAAACGACGGTGGTCTCGGCACGCGTGCGCACGACCAGGGGCGCGATGCCCAGCAGCAGGCGCGTGCGCTGGGCCTCCAGCGACGACGCGGGCCACGCCGACTTCGTCACGTTGTAGCCGTCGACCACGAGGCGAGCCCGTGGGAGTGCCAGGTACTGCTCCAACATCGCGGGAGTGTCGACGGCCCGCGAGGTGCCGCCCGAGCCGGAGGCGGCCGCGACCTCGGCCTCGATCCGCTCCCCCGGGGTCGTCTCGGACGTCGGCAAGCCCAACTCCCGCCGCAGCCCCGCCGTGGCGTCGAGCACCGTGTCGAGCAGCAACCGGGCGCGCAAGGTGGCCTCGTCGCGCTCGGCCCGCTCGTGGCGACGTCCGGCGCGAGCCTCGGCGTCCCGCCGCTCGACCTCCGCGCGCATCTGGCGCACCTCGCGGCGCTGGGCCTCCAACTCGGCCTCCGCGCTCGCTCGGGCCCGTTGAGCCTCCCGCGAGGCGGCCTCGACCGCGCGTGTCGCCTCACGCTCACCCGACCGGCTCTCCCCCAGCCGCCTGCGCAGTTTGGTGACCTCGGCGCGCAGATCCTGGATCTCGTCTCGGTGAGCTGCCCTCACGTCGCGGAGCTGCTGCTCCAACGTCGCGACGCGGTCGCGCAGCTGGGACTCCCGCTGCTCCTCGAGCCCCTGCTCGCGCTCGGCGACGGTCTCGGCCCCGGCCTCGAGCCGCGTCCTCCACCCCTCGGGCCGCAGCAGCCAGGCGCGCGCGGCCGCCCCGACGGCGTCGTCGCCCTGCCCCGGGTCGACCCCGTGGAGCTGGTGCGCGACCCGCTCGCGCAGGTCGGAGTCCGCGAGCGCCTCGATCAGTGCGCCACCGCCGAGCTTGGCTCGGCGGGCGGGGGCGAACGAGGCGATGCGCTTCAAGCCCGGTGGCAACGACACGACCTCGGGCAGCACGCCCGCGGACAACGCCACCACCCGGGCGCGCACGGGCTCGGGGAGATCCTCGAGGCCGGGCGCGTCGTCCATCACTCCAGCGTAATGGCGCGCTCAGGCGCGCCGGAGCGGTATCTGTCGGTGGGTACGCCTAGCGTCAGCGACATGCAGCACGACGTCGCCGACGAGGCCCGATGGGAGGAGCAGCGCTCCTTCGACGAACTCGGGCGGCCCCTGCGCGACCTCACCTTCTGCGTGGTCGACCTCGAGACCACCGGAGGCTCCGCCGCCCAGGGCGCGATGATCACCGAGATCGGTGCGGTGAAGGTGCGCGGAGGCGAGGTGCTCGGCGAGTTCCAGACCCTGGTCGACCCGCAGAGCGCCATCCCTCCCTTCATCGCGGTGCTCACCGGCATCACGGACGCCACGGTGGCCGGTGCGCCCAGCATCGAGTCGGCGCTGCCGGCATTCCTGGAGTTCGCCTCGGGCTGCGTGCTGGTCGCGCACAACGCCCCGTTCGACGTCGGCTTCCTCCAGCACTTCGCAGCGCAGCAGCAGCGCCCATGGCCCCGCTTCGAGGTACTCGACACCGCACGCCTGGCGCGACGGCTGGTCACGCGCGATGAGTCGCCCAACCACAAGCTCTCCTCGCTCGCACGACTCTTCGGGGCATCGACCACACCCAACCACCGGGCACTGGCCGACGCCCGGGCCACGGTCGACGTGCTGCACGGCATGATCGGCCGCCTGGGCAACCTCGGCGTGCACACGCTCGAGGAGCTCCAGACCTACACCTCCCGGGTGACCGCCACGCAGCGCCGCAAGCGTCATCTCGCCGAGCAGGTGCCGCACGCCCCGGGGGTCTACCTCTTCCGCGACTCCTCCTCACGCGTGCTCTACGTCGGCACGTCGCGCGACCTGCGCGCCCGGGTGCGCAGCTACTTCACCGCCAGCGAGACCCGCTCCCGCATGGGCGAGATGGTCGGCCTGGCCGAGCGCGTCGACGCCATCGAGTGCGCCACCCCGCTGGAGGCGGCGGTCCGCGAGCTGCGGCTCATCGCCGAGCACAAGCCGCGCTACAACCGGCGTTCGCGATTTCCGGAGAAGATGCACTTCGTCAAGCTCACTCACGAACCGTGGCCGCGCCTCTCGCTCGTGCCGCGCGTGCTCGACGACGACGCCGACTACCTGGGGCCGTTCTCCAGCAAACGCACTGCCCGGTCCTGCCTCGAGGCGCTGCACGAGGCGTTCCCGGTGCGCCAGTGCAGCGACCGCTTCGGGCGCACCCCCCAGCGTGCACCCTGCGTGCTGGCCGAGCTCGGGCGCTGCCTCTCCCCCTGCGACGGCAGCACCGACGCCGCGACCTACGCCGCCGTCGTCCGGCAGTTGCGCGATGCCATGCGAGAGCGGCCCGACGCCGTCGTCGACACGATCAACGACCGCATGACCCGACTCAGCGAGAGCGAGCGCTTCGAGGAGGCCGGCCTGCACCGCGATCGCCTGGCCGCCTTCGTGCGGGCCGCCGCACGGACCCAGCGCCTCTCCTCCCTCACCGGTTGCCGCGAGCTGATCGCCGCCCGCCGTGAGGACGACGCCCGCTGGGCGGTGCACGTCGTCCGGCACGGCCGGCTCGCCGCTGCCGGAGTGATCCCCTCAGGTGCCGACGCCCATGCGTTCGTCGAAAGCCTGCGCGTGACCGCCGAGACCGTGCGTGCCGATGGCCCCGGCCCGGTGCCGGCCGCCTCGGCCGAGGAGTCGGAGAAGATCCTGCGCTGGCTGGAGTCCCCCGGCATCCGCCTCGTCGATGTCGACGGCGAATGGGTCTGCCCGGTCGCCGGTGCCGCGCGCGAGCTGCCGCGACACGAAGCGGTGAGCTCCCATCTGCGCGACACCCGCCGGGCGACGACGAAGGTGGGTTGACGACGGTAGTTTGGCAGTCGTGATCACCGCCATCGTGTTCGTCAACGCCGACGTGGCCCGCATCCCCGAGGTCGCCGAGTCGATCGCCGCCATCGACGGGGTCTCCGAGGTGTATTCGGTCACCGGCGCCATCGATCTCATCGCGCTCGTGCGGGTACGGCACCACGACGAGGTCTCGAGCGTCGTCGCCGACCGGCTCAACAAGGTGCCTGGCGTCACCTCGACCGAGACCCACATCGCCTTCCGCGCCTACTCTCGGCACGATCTCGAGAGCGCGTTCTCCCTCGGGCTGGACTGAACCCGGCCGGCACCCGCCGTCGCGTGATGAACTCCCCGTGTGCGGATGAGGCTTCAGCCGCACACCGGGAGCCTCGGCCGGCACCGGCTGAGACCTCGGCGGGCCGTCGGCCTCACGCGCTGACGGCCACCCAGCGGGCCAGCAGGTCGGCTGCGGCGCCGGAGTCGATGGCGTCGCGGGCGCGGGCGATGCCGGCGTCCAGGGCGTCGTCGACCTCGGCCCCGGGGGCGTCGTGCACGGCGAGCGCGGCACCGGCGTTGAGCACCACGGCGTCGCGCACCGGGCCGGGGCCGCCGGCGACCAGCCGCCGCACCACCTCGGCGTTGAAGGCGGGATCGCCACCGCGCAGGTCGGCCGCGGTCGCTGGCGCGATGCCGTGAGCCGCCGGGTCGACGGTGCGGGCCACCACCGCACCGTCGTGCACAGCCCACACCGAACTCGTGGTGGTCGTGGTGAGCTCGTCGAGGCCGTCGTCACCGCGCATCACCCAGGCGTCGACGCCGCGCTCGGCGTAGACCTGGGCCATCACGGGCGCGCGGGAGGCGTCGGCGCAGCCGATGGCCATGGCCTGGGGCCGGGCCGGGTTCGAGAGCGGGCCGAGCAGGTTGAAGGCCGTGGCGATGCCCAGCTCTCGACGAGGCACCGCCGCGTGCCGCATGGCCGGGTGGAAGGCCGCCGCGAAGCAGAACGTGATGCCGACCTCCTCGGCCAGCTCGGCCACCCGATCAGCAGGTAGGTCGAGCCGGACGCCGAGTGCCTCCAGCACGTCGGCCGAGCCCGACTGCGAGGACGCCGAGCGGTTGCCGTGCTTGACCACGCGAGCGCCCGCGCCCGCGGCCACGATCGCCGACATGGTCGAGATGTTCACCGACATCGAGCGGTCGCCGCCGGTGCCGACCACGTCGAGCAACCGGCCCGGTACCGAGATAGGGGTCGCGCGGGCGTACATGGCCTCGACCAGGCCGCTCAGCTCGGCGCTGGTCTCACCCTTCGCGCGCAGCGCCACGGCGAAGCCGGCGACCTGTGCCGCAGTGGCGTTGCCCTCCAGGATCTCGCCCATCGCCCACGCGGTCTGGACGGCGCTGAGGTCACGTCCGGCGACGAGGTCGCCGAGCACGTCGGGCCAGGTGGCCACGGGGCTCCCCTCCTTCGAGAAGGCCTGCGGAACGGACTACGAGGAAGATCCGGGTCAGCGCGTGGCCGGGACGCGAGAGCGCAGCAGCCCCACGACGGTCTCGGCGAGTTGGATCGGGTCGAGCGGGTGCGGCACGGCTGCCTCGGCCCGCGACCACGTGGCGAGCCAGGCGTCCTGGGGTCGCCCGGTGAGCACGAGGATCGGCGGGCAACCGTAGATCTCGTCCTTGAGCTGCTTGGCGATGCCGAGGCCGCCGGCGGGCACGGCCTCGCCGTCGAGGATCGCGAGATCGACGTGCCCGGCGTCCATGTTCGAGATCACGACCGGCTCGGTGGCGACCTCGATGTAGGTCAGCTCGGGCAACTCGGGGTGCGGGCGGCGTCCGAGGGCGAGGATGACCTGCTGCCGCGTGTTGACGTCGTCGGAGTAGACGAGCACCTTCAGGGGCGTCTTCTCGGCCTGCGTGTCGCTCACGTCACTCATCGTAGGCCCCCGCGGCCGCAGCGCGTTGCCGGGCCTCCCGCGCCTCGAGCAGATCGAGCCGCCTGTCCTCGCGCGCCGCCTCCCGCATCGAGGCCCGCACCCACTGGGTGAACAGCACCGCGAAGAACGCCAGCCCCACCAGATCCCCACTGCCCCACAGCAGTCCGCCGGCCAGGTGCTGGTCGGCGAGCGGGTCGGGCAGCCACGAACCCATCGCGGTGTCGTGCAGCCGTGGGTACCAGTCGCCACCGATGAGCTGGGTCTGACCCATGATCGTGACGCCCAGGAAGGCGTGGAACGGCAGCGTGAGCACCGTCATCATCATCCGCGCCGGGTAGCCGACGCGGCCGGGCAACGGGTCGATGCCGACCAGTGGCCAGAAGAAGAGCGCTCCCACCGCCACGAGATGCAGGTGCATCGCCTCGTGCCAGTACGCCGACTCCAGCGTCAGCCGGTACCAGCCCGAGAAGTACAGCGCCCACGGCGACACCACGTACAGCGCGAACGTGAGCGGTGGGAACGACAGCACCCGGACGACGCGCCAGTGCAGGACGCCGAGCAGCCAGCGCCGAGGGCGAGGGGGCAGCGTCCGCAGGGCGAGCGTCACGGGTGCACCGAGGGCCAGGGCGAGCGGCACCACCATGGAGAGCACCATGTGCTGCACCATGTGCACGCTGAGCAGCGTGGTGTCGTAGGTGGCCAGGCCCGACATGCTGGCGACGACGAACGCACCCATCCCGAGCACGACGAACGCGCAGGTGCGACCGATCGGCCATCGGTCGCCTCGCCGGTGCAGCGAGAGCACCCCGAGCAGGTAGAGGCCCACCGCCCACACGGTGATGACCAGCGGCACCGGCTCGAAGGACCACGACGTCCACACGGTCGAGAGATGGAACTGCGGCAGCACGGGCTGATCGAGCGGGGAGCCCGTCGCGAGCGCTGGCGCGGAACCGATGAACACGCCGCCACGATAGGCGGCCGAAGACGCCACTCCGGCACCGCGGCGCCGACCGGGGGGCGATGTCACCCTTCGGGTGGACCACGGTCCATAATGCTGGGGTGGCGACAGCGGCAACCATCCCAGCATCCCGGCTCCACGGGCATCACGACCGACCGAGCATGGTCAGCGTCGGCACGATCATCTGGCTCTCCAGCGAGCTGATGTTCTTCGCCGCCCTGTTCGCGGCGTACTTCACGATCCGTGCGGTCAGCCCCGAGCTGTGGTCTCAGAACACCGCACACCTCGATGTGCCCTTCGCGGCGGCCAACACCACGATCCTGGTGCTGTCCTCCCTCACCTGCCAGGCCGGCGTGTTCGCGGCCGAGCGCGGGCAGGTGGGCCGCTCCGGCTCGGTGTTCAACTTCCTCGCCTGGGGCCTGCGCGAGTGGTTCATCCTGACCTACCTCATGGGCGCCGTGTTCATCGGCGGCCAGGCCGTCGAGTACGCCACGCTCATCCAGGAGGGCGTGACCATCCCCTCGTCCGCCTACGGCTCGATGTTCTACCTGACCACCGGGTTCCACGGCCTGCACGTCACCGGCGGACTCATCGCCTTCTTGCTGGTGCTCGGCCGCACCTACCTGGCCAAGCGTTTCACCCACGAGCAGGCGGTCAGCGCGATCGTCGTCTCCTACTACTGGCACTTCGTCGACGTGGTGTGGATCGGTCTGTTCGCGACGATCTACCTCATCAAGTGACTCGCCCCGCCGCCCGCGCTAGCATCGATGCCTAAGAGGACTTTGACGTGCACTTGCTGAACCGAACCGCAGGACGCATCTCCCGCCACCGCCGGCGGCCGATCGCGGGTGCGCTTCTCCTGCTGCTGGGCCTGCTCACCGCCGGCGCCCTCTACACCGCCGTGTTGTCGCCCGCGAACGCCGCGAAGACCCAGAGCGACACCGAGCTCGCCGAGCAGGGTCGCAAGCTGTTCCTCGTCGGCTGCTCGACGTGCCACGGCACCAACGGCGAGGGCGTCACGACCCTGCGCGGCAACCAACTCGGCCCCTCCCTGGTCGGCGTCGGCGCCGCCGCGGTCGACTTCCAGGTCGGCACCGGCCGCATGCCGATGGCCCAGGCCGGCGCCCAGGCGCCCAGCAAGCCCGAGGCCTACGACCAGGACGAGATCGACGCCCTGGCCGCCTACGTCGCCTCGCTCGGCCCAGGCCCGGCGGTCCCGAACTCCTCCGACTACAGCCTCGACAACATGACGGACGAGGCGCAGGAGGCCGCGATCGTGCGCGGTGGCCAGATCTTCCTCACCAACTGCACGGCGTGCCACAACTTCGAGGGTTCCGGCGGCGCCATGCCCGAGGGCGGCTCCGCCCCGAAGATCCGCGGCGTCGAGCCGAAGTACATCTACGAGGCGCTGCTCACCGGCCCCTCGAACATGCCCTCGTTCAGCAACGGCAACCTGACCCCCGAGGAGAAGCGCGACGTCATCGCCTACCTCGGCAGCCTCAACGACTCCGCCGACTACGGCGGCTTCGGGATGGGCGGCCTCGGCCCGGTGGCCGAGGGCCTCATCGCCTGGGTCGGCGGCATCGGCATCCTGGTTGGCTTCGCGATCTGGATCGCGGCACACACCACCCGCACGAACAAGAAGAAGGTGCAGGCGTGAGCGACCACGACACCCCCGCAGGCGACCCCACCGGGCACGTCCCGGCCGTGCCGGAGGAGCCGATCGCCAACCCGGGTCTCCCCGAGCACACCTGGCGCCCCACCGACGTCGACGAGCACTCCGAGAAGCGCGCGGAGCGTCAGGTCGCGGCCATGTACCTCGCCTCGATGGTGTGCGTGGTGCTCTTCGTCGTCGTCTACTTCACCGCTGACATCGGCGACAACTGGACCACCTTCCTCGGCCTCGGCGCCTCCACCGTCGGTCTCGGCGTCACGCTGGCAGCCGCGCTCCTGCTCATCGGCGCCGGGACCATCCAGTGGGCCCGCAAGCTGATGAGCGACCACGAGATCTCCGAGCTGCGCCACCCGGCCCGCTCCTCCGACGAGGATCGCGCGGAGGTGCTGGAGAAGCTCGCCGCCGGCGGTGAGGACTCCGGTATCGGTCGCCGTCCGCTCATCCGCAACACCCTGCTCGGCTCCGTCGGCCTGCTCGGCGCCCCGGCCCTGGTCATGCTCTGGGATCTCGGCCCCACCAACGCCAAGGTCACCGCCGAGCAGCCGTATCCGGGCGCCGGCCTCGAGCACACGGTGTGGTCGAAGGGCATGAAGGTCGTGCGCGACGTCGTCGGCACGCCGGTGCGGGTCTCCGACCTCGAGATCGGCGACCTCGTCAACGGCGAGCCCGAGGCGATCTTCCCGACCCAGGAGAACGGTCAGCCGGCGCTGCACGGCGTCGCCCTCCAGGTCGCGAAGTCCAAGGCCGCCGTGGTGGTCGTGCGCATGGACCCGGGCGACATCACCCCCGGCGAGGGCCGGGAGAACTGGTCGGTCGACGGCATCGTCTGCTACTCCAAGATCTGCACCCACGTCGGGTGCCCGATCTCGCTCTACGAGCGCACCACGCACCACCTGCTGTGCCCGTGCCACCAGTCGACCTTCGACCTCTCCGACTCCGGTCGAGTGGTCTTCGGCCCGGCCGGACGGCACCTGCCGCAGCTCCCACTCGACGTGGACGACGAGGGCTACCTCATCGCCCGCTCCGACTTCACCGAGCCGGTGGGCCCCAGTTTCTGGGAGCGCGACACCAAAGACATCGGCGACCAGGGAGAGGCTGACCTGTGAGCATCGACACGAGCAAGGTGGCGACCAGCAACAAGGGCGCAGCCACCCCCGACAAGCCGAACAAGGTCGGAGCGGTGGCCAGCTGGGCCGACGAGCGCCTCGGCCTCGGCACCGCCATGAAGAAGCAGATCCGCAAGGTCTTCCCCGACCACTGGTCCTTCATGCTGGGCGAGGTCGCGCTGTGGAGCTTCATCGTGCTCCTGCTGACCGGCGTCTTCCTCACGCTCTGGTTCCACCCCAGCATGGCCGAGGTCACCTACGACGGCTCCTACTCGCGCCTGCGCGGTGTGGAGATGTCGGACGCCATGGCCTCGACGCTGCACATCTCCTTCGACGTCCGCGGTGGCCTGCTCATGCGGCAGATGCACCACTGGGCCGCCATGATCTTCATCGCCGCGATGATGATCCACCTGCTGCGCGTCTACTTCACCGGCGCGTTCCGCAAGCCGCGTGAGCTCAACTGGGTCATCGGCTCGCTGCTGCTGCTCCTGGGCACGCTGGAGGGCTTCACCGGCTACTCCCTGCCCGACGACCTGCTCTCCGGCACCGGGATCCGTGCCGCCGACGGCTTCATGAAGTCGATGCCGCTGGTGGGCACCTACATGAGCTTCCTGCTCTTCGGTGGCGAGTTCCCCGGTGACTCGATCATCCCCCGCCTCTACACGGTGCACGTGCTGCTGATCCCGGGCATCTTGCTGGCTCTCATCGGCGCCCACATGCTGCTGCTGGTCTTCCACAAGCACACGCAGTGGCCCGGCCCCGGCCGGACCGAGGAGAACGTCGTCGGCTTCCCGCTGATGCCGGTCTACATGGCCAAGGCCGGCGGTTTCTTCTTCATCGTCTTCGGCGTGACCGCGCTCATGGGCGGCCTGCTCGGCATCAACCCCATCTGGAAGTACGGCCCCTACGACCCGACCAAGGTCACCGCAGGATCCCAGCCCGACTGGTACATGGGGTGGCCCGACGGCGCACTGCGCATCATGCCGGGCTGGGAGTTCCACTTCTGGGGCCACACGTTCGCGTTCAACGTGTTCTTGCCGATCATCGTGCTGCCCGGCCTGATGTTCACGATCCTCATGCTGCTGCCCTTCCTCGAATCGTGGATCACCGGCGACAAACGAGAGCACCACTTGCTCGAGCGCCCACGCAACGCCCCGACTCGCACCGCCCTCATGGTCTCCCTCATGACCTTCTACGGCCTGCTCTGGGCAGCGGGCGGCAACGACATCATCGCCATCAAGTTCGGCATGAGCATCAACGCCATCACGCACTTCATGCGCGTGGCAGTGTTCGTGGGGCCGGCCATCGCGTTCTTCATCGCGCGACGGTGGTGCATCTCGCTTCAGCGTCACGACGAGGAGACCCTGCTGCACGGCTACGAGACCGGCATCATCATGCGCTCCCCCGAGGGTGGCTACAGCGAGAAGCACCTGCCGATCAGTGAGTCCCGCGCCTACACGCTCACCGCCCGCGACCGCGACGAGGTGTACGTGCCGGGCGAGGAGACCGACCAGAACGGCATCCCGACCCCGGGTGGTCGTCTGGCCGGCCTGCGAGCCAAGCTCTCGACGCTCTGGTACGCCGACAACATCCAGAAGCCGACCGCGGCGGAGCTCGAGGAGGCGCACCACCACGCCGAGCACGAGCACGCCCTCCAAGCGGCCGGCGAGGGCTACCCCGCCGACGGGCACCAGTTCGACGACTTCGGCGGCACGCACGAGACCAGCGAGCAGCCCCTGCGCGGCGGCCACTGAGCCACAGCACGACCAAGACGACGACGGCCCCGGGCCGGTGGGCACTCCCCCACCACCCGGGGCCGTTCGGCGTTCGGAGTCACACAACCCGGCAGCCAGAGGAGCCACCAGCCACCCGAACCACCGGACAGGCGGGCAACCGGACAGGCGGGCAACCGGACAGGCGGGCAACCGGACAGGCGGGCAACCGGACAGGCGGGCAACCGGACAGGCGGGCAACCGGACAGGCGGGCAACCGGAGGGGCGGGCAGACCCTCAGAGTCACCCGACGGTCACGAGTGAAGGCGTGGCGCCAACGGTGAGCGGGCACGGCCGCGTCAGCAGCTCGAGCCACCGCGAGCGCAGCGAGCCTGGTTGCTCGGAAGACAACGAGCGGCGAGCGCAGCGAGATCCTGGCCTCTCGGGGGGCGGGCGAAGCGACGACCCCGAGGCCGCGGGCAGCAGCCAGGGGGCCGCGCAGCGGCTTAGAGGGCCGACCCCTGCCGGTACTGGGCGTAGGACTCGTTCCAGTCCCCGTAACCGTTGGTGAGGTCCATCTGGCTGCCGTTGGTGCCGGTGGTCACGACGACGTCGCCGCGGCGGCTCATGGCGTACAGCCAGGCGGCGTTCTCCGTGGACATGCCGGTGCAACCGTGCGAGACGTTGGCGTAGCCCTGGCTGCCCACCGACCACGGTGCGGCGTGGATGAACTCACCCGAGTACGTCAGGCGCATCGCCCATTGCACGTTGTCGAGGTCGTAGGCCTCGGAGCCGCCGATGCCGACGGTCTCGGAGTTCATCCGCTTGGAGGCGAACTTCTCGATGATGACCTTGGTGCCGTTCCGGGTGTCGAAGCCCGGCTTGCCCGTGGTGATCGGGATGGTGCGCAGCAGCTTGCCGTTGCGGAACACCTGCATCTGGTGGGTCTGGGCGTTGACCTTGTAGATGTGCGCGTCACCGACCGTGAAGTCGGCATCGCGGTCCATCTGCCCGTAGATACCGTTGCCGGCCGGAATGCTGTTGATGTCGGCCGCGACGTGCACGCTGGTGCCGGGCTTCCAGTAGCTCTGGGGGCGCCAGTGCACCTCGTTGTCGCTGATCCAGTGCCAGCTGCCGGCCTGCTTCGGCGTCGAGGTGACGGTGAGGTGCTTCTCGATGGCAGCGCGGTCGGTCACGGGCACGTCGAAGTGGACGATGACGGGCATGCCGACGCCGACGGTCTCGCCGTCCAACGGCGCGATCGAGGGGTAGGTCTGCTGGTCGAGGGTCAACGCCTGGGTGGTGAACCGGCTGGCGTTGCGCACCGGATCTCCGGCCTCGTCGGTGCCCTTGGCGATCACCTGGTAGGTGGTGCCCGGCTCGAGCAGGTCGGAGGCGCGCCAGCTGTACTTGTTGCCGGCCAGGTCACCCGCGACCGCGCCCTCGGGCGACTTCACGGTGACCGACTTCAACGTGGCGTTCTCGACGGTGACGGCCACGCGCGTGTCGACCGCTACGTTCTTGGCGCCGTCGACGTTGCTGGTGAACGCGGGCTCGGGCACTTGGACCGCCGGCTCGGTCGCGGAGTCGTCTCCAGACGTGGCCGCGGCACGCTCCTGCGCACCGGACTGCGACGACGTCTCGCAGCCGCTGAGGGCCGCGAGCGCCAAGGCGGCGGCCCCGATCAGCAGCACCGGACGGTACCGGTGCGCGAGCGCGGGGCAGGAGCGGCGTGACATGACGGAGGATCCCCCAAGGGTGTCGGCGAACGCAGCCGGCGCATCGACGATGCACGGGCACCCCCCAGCGTAAAGGCTGGAGGCGCTCAGTCCGAGTCGCGGACGGCGTGCCGGGGCCGCGTCTTGATCACATCGTGATCCTCATCGGCCGTGGCCTCACCCATCGGAGTGAGGCCACGGCCGACGATGGATCAGTGAGCGTGCTCGCCCCGGTAGTACTCGAAGACCAACCCACACAGCGAGACGGCGCCGAGCACTCCCCCGATGACGGCGAGCCACCAGGCCTGGTGGGCGGTGCCGAACACGATGAGCCCCAGGGTCAGGGCCGCCCACAGCGGCCACCACGAGTACGGCGGGAAGAAGCCGAGCTCACCGGCGCCGTCCGCGATCTCGGCGTCGAGACGGTCCTCGGGTCGAGGATCCATCTTGTTCGCGTGGAAGTAGAGGTAGATGAACACCATCAGCGTCAGCAACGTCGTCATGGTCAGCGCGGAGGTGCCGGTCCAATCGCCGCCGTGATCGCTGGCCGAGGTGATCAGCCAGTAGACGGGCGTCACGAAGATCAGGAAGATGGTGCAGCCACCGAAGATCCAAGCCTCGGCCTTCATCAGCGGTTCTCCTCGTCAGTCGTGCCCTCGACGGTCTCGCGGCGTCCTTGCATGTTCGGAGCGTCGGCCATGACGCCTTCCTCGGCCGCGGCGTTGTGGTCGAGCTCGATCGCCGCGATCTCGGGGTGGTGCAGGTCGAAGGCCGGCGACTCCGAACGGATCCGCGGGATCGTGTGGAAGTTGTGCCGTGGCGGCGGGCACGAGGTGGCCCACTCAAGCGAGCGGCCCCAGCCCCACGGGTCGTCGACGCCGACCTCGGGAGCGTTGCGCGAGACCCACACGTTGTAGAAGAACGGCAGCATCGACAGCGAGAGGATGAACGCGCCGATCGTCGAGACCTGGTTCAGCGTGGTGAAGCCGTCGGAGGGCAGGTAGTCGGCGTACCGCCGGGGCATGCCCTCCACTCCGAGCCAGTGCTGCACCAGGAACGTGGTGTGGAAGCCGATGAACAGCAGCCAGAAGTGCAGTTTGCCCAGCCGCTCGTCCAGCATCCGGCCGGTCATCTTCGGCCACCAGAAGTAGAAGCCGGCGAACATGGCGAACACCACGGTGCCGAACACGACGTAGTGGAAGTGCGCGACCACGAAGTAGGAGTCGGACACGTGGAAGTCCAACGGAGGGCTGGCCAAGATGATGCCGGTCAGGCCACCGAAGAGGAACGTCGTCAAGAACCCGATCGACCACAGCATGGGCGTGTCGAAACTCAACGAACCGCCCCACATCGTGCCGATCCAGTTGAAGAACTTCACCCCCGTCGGCACCGCGATGAGGAACGTCATGCCCGAGAAGAACGGCAGGTCGACCGCACCGGTGACGAACATGTGGTGCGCCCACACCGCCACCGAGAGGATCGCGATACCCAGCGTCGCCGCGACCAGACCGACGTAGCCGAAGACCGGCTTGCGGCTGAAGACCGGCAGGATCTCGGTGACGATGCCGAAGAACGGCAGCGCGATGATGTAGACCTCGGGGTGGCCGAAGAACCAGAACAGGTGCTGCCAGAGGATCGCCCCGCCATGGGCGGTGTCGAAGACGTGCGCACCGAAGAGGCGGTCGGCCTCGAGCGAGAGCAGCGCACCGGCCAGCACGGGGAACGCGACGAGCACGAGCAGGCTCGTGACCAGGGTGTTCCACACGAAGATGGGCAGCCGGAACATGGTCATACCCGGGGCGCGCATGCAGATGATCGTGGTGATGAAGTTGACCGCACCGAGGATCGAGCCGAGACCCGCCATCCACAGACCCATGATCCACAGGTCTCCACCCACGCCGGGCGAGCGGACGGCGTCCGAGAGCGGCGTGTAGGCGAACCAGCCGAAGTCGGCTGCGCCGGTGGGGGTCAAGAAGCCACTGCCGGCGATGAGGCCGCCGAAGAGGAACAGCCAGTAGCTGAACATGTTCAGCCGTGGGAACGCGACGTCGGGCGAGCCGATCTGCAGCGGCATGATCACGTTCGCGAACCCGAAGAACAGCGGGGTCGCGAACAGCAGCAGCATGATCGTGCCGTGCATCGTGAACAGCTGGTTGTAGACCTCGTCGTTGACGACCTGCTGGCCCGGGAACGCGAGCTCGGAGCGGATCAGCAGGGCCATCACGCCGGCAATGAGGAACCAGGCGAACGCGGTGACCAGGTACATCTTGCCGATCAGCTTGTGATCGGTCGTGGTGAGCATCCGCACCACGAGCTGGCCCAGTGGCTTGCGCGCCACCGACCCCGTCGGACGCGCAGCGGTCGCGGTCATTCGCTCTCTCCCTCGGTGCTGGTCTCGAGCCCGTACTGGCTGCTGGCCTCACTGCTGCCGAGCAGCGGCTTGTCGCTCTCGCGCTCATCGCCCGAGTCACCGTCGCGGGTCACCAGGCTCTGGACGTAGTCCTCGTACTCCTGCGGCGAGACGACCTTGACGTGGAAGAGCATGCGCGAGTGGTAGAGCCCGCAGAGCTCGTAGCACTTGCCCTCGTAGTCGCCCTCCTTGGTGGGGGTGAGCTGGTAG
Organism: Nocardioides acrostichi; assembly: GCF_015319165.1. Classification (GTDB taxonomy): domain Bacteria; phylum Actinomycetota; class Actinomycetes; order Propionibacteriales; family Nocardioidaceae; genus Nocardioides; species Nocardioides acrostichi. Next base: position 522,521 of record NZ_JADIVZ010000001.1, on the reverse strand, counting down.
GAGTTCACCCGCCCGGGCACGACGTCCATCTTCATGAGGAAGGCCGGCACACCGAAGTCGTGGATGACGTCGGGGCTGTGCAGGTTGAACCGGGTCGTCTCGCCGACCGGCAGCACCAGCGTCGGGATGTACCCGGCGGTGCCCACCTCGTAGGTGTAGTGCTGGTAGGCGAAGTTGTCGTCGGTCTTGTCGTCGTCGGCCGAGGCGTCCATGGTGCCGAGGCCGTAGTTGAAGGTCCATGCCCACTGCTGGCCGGTGACCTCGATGATGTTGTCGGGCGTCGGCTCCTCGTCGAGCGCGATGTTCTGCACGCGGACGGTGTGCACGAAGAACACCACGACCATCATGATCGGCGCGATCGTGTAGAAGATCTCCAGCGGCATGTTGTAGCGCGTCTGCACCGGGATCTCGTCGTCGCTGCGACGCCGGAAGCGGATGACGGCGTAGGCGATCAGGCCCCAGACGATGACGCCGGTGACCAGGGCCGCGATCCAGGCGCCCTGCCACAGCGCGAGCGTGCTCTCACCCTGCTTCGTGGCGGGCTCGGGCATCGCCAGCCGCTCCCACTCGCCCTTCGACTGCGACGAGCAGCCGGCGAGCAACAGGACACCGGCGGCCAGGACCGCCGCGCGGCCCAGGCGAGCAGCCGGGTTGCGCCGGGTGCCCGACGCTCTCATCGGGTGCTTAAGACTCAACGCAGGAGCCTTCCTCTCAAGCCGTCAGGAGTACGCCGCAGACTACCGCGACGCAGGCGCGACGGTCGGCATCGGGGTGTCCTACCGTGGCACCTGTGACGCAGTCGCAACCTGGCGCCGAGCGCGTGCACCTGGACGCCGGGGCGGGGGCGCCGTTGCATCCGGCCGCACGCGAGGTGATGACCGCCGCCCAAGAGCGCGGCTTCGCCGATCCGCGCGCCCTGCACGGGGCCGGACGCGACGCGCGGCTACTGCTCGACAACGCCCGCGAGGTCGTGGCCGAGTGCCTGGGGCTGCGTCGCGAGGAGGTCTTCTTCACCTCCCCGGTCGACGCCGTGCAGCGCGGCATGCTCGGGCTCGCCGCCGCGCGAGTGCGCGTGGGCGGCCACGTCGTGCACAGTGCGGTCGAGCACGCTCACGTGCGGCACGCGGCGCTGTGGTGGGCCGGCTCGCACGGCGGCGAAACCCGTGAGGTGCCGGTCGACCTGCGCGGGGCTGTCGCCGAGGCCGACGTGATCTCGCACTGCGCCGGCGCCGGCGTTGCCGTCGCGGCCGTGCAACTGGCCAACCACGAAGTCGGCACGGTGCAGCCCGTCGGCGCCTTCCCGCTTCCTGACGGCGTGCCGATGTTCGTCGACGCCTCCCCCGCCCTGGGCCACCTCGACCTGCCCGCCGAGCACTGGTCGGCGGCCGCGGGTCACGCCACCGCGTGGGGCGGGCCGCCGGGAGTCGGCGTCATGATCGTGCGTCGCGGAGCGCGCTGGACCAACCCGTTTCCAGGCGACCCGGCACCGACGGACGCCGGGGGCGGCCTGCCCGACGTACCAGGGGCGCTCGCGGCCGCTGCAGCCCTGCGCGCCACGCTCGCCGAGCACGACGAGGTGGCCGCACGCCAGCGCCGCCTGGTCGATCGGATCCGTGAGGCGGCGGCCGCGGTGCCCGACACCGATGTCGTCGGTGACCCGCGCGACCGCCTGCCCCACCTGGTGACGTTCTCGTGCCTCTACGTGCCGGGCGAGGCGCTCGTGCGAGCCCTGGACCGCCACGGCTTCGGCGTGGCCAGCGGCTCGGCGTGCACCGCATCGACCCTTGAGCCGAGCCACGTGCTCGCCGCGATGGGGGCCCTCACGCACGGCAACGTCCGCGTCTCACTGGGACGCCAGGTCACCGAGGCGCAGGTGGAGCGCTTCTGCGCCGTGCTGCCGGGCGTCGTCCAGGATCTTCGGGCGGAGATCGGGCTGTGAGCAACCCCGACGGCCGCGGGTCAGGCCCCGACCTCGAGCTCGACTGCCGCGGCCGCCCGTGCCCGTTGCCGATCATCGAGCTCGGACGACGCCACACCGACGTCGACGTCGGCGGCACCGTCGCGGTCGTCGCCGACGACGTCGCGGCGCGTGTCGACGTGCCCGCCTGGTGCCGGATGCGCGGCCAGGTCTTCCTGGGCGAGGACGCCGCCCCCGATGGCGTGCCCCGCTACTGGGTGCGCCGCACCTGAGTGCTCAGCCTCGGATCAGTCGGTGCACTGGCCCCACTGTCCGGCGCTCCACCCGCCGTCGTCGGTGCGCCACACCTCGAGTTGGGCCAGCCGCCGGTCACGCCGGTTCAGCAGATCGACGACGCGGACGGCGTCTTGGTCACCCCGGCTCTCAACGTCGTCGCCGCGCGCCTGCGTGCGCACGCCCGCCACGCGACCGAAGTGATCGGAGTCCAGCAGCGACTGCTTCAGGGCCGGCCACGACTCCGCACTCACCACGCCGTCGTAGGTGCTGAGGCAGTCGCCACCGGCGCTCACGCCGACGTCCGAGCCACAGCCGGTCAGCGGCAGCGCCGCGAGGATGACGAGGGGGTGGAGCAGTCTCATGCCCCTCCGACGCGCTGGCGTGGCGAGGGGTTCCCGCTCAGCCTAGGTGCGAAGCGACGTCCGCGGCAGCCGCAGGCCCGTAGGAGGCCTCGACCCGCGCCAAGAAGTCCGCCGAGGTGAACCCGTACTCCTGGGTGCCGACCGTCTCGACGACGTAGGCGGCCAGCACGCACCCGACCTGCGCCTGGCGCTCGAGGTCGAGGCCCCAGGTGGCGGCGGCGAGGAACCCGGCCCGGAAGGCGTCGCCCACGCCGGTCGGCTCGAGGGGGGTCACGTTCGCGGCCGCCGACACGACGACGTCCGGCTCCCCGACCCGGCGGATGCGGACGCCGTCCTTGCCGAGGGTCGTGACCTGCATACCGACCCGGGAGAGCACCTCGTCGGCACTCCAGCCGGTCTTCTGCTCGATCATGTGCGACTCGTACTCGTTGGTCATGACGATGGCGGCGCCGTCGATGAGCTGACGGATGAGCGCGCCGTCGCTGAACGCGAGCTGCTGACTGGGGTCGGCGATGAAGCGGTAGCCACGCTGTCGACACTCCTCGGTGTGCCGGAGCATGCCGTCGGGGTCGTCGGCGCCGATGAGTACGTAGGCGGGGTGGCCCGCCGTCGCCACGATCGGCGAGAGCTCGATGAGCCGCGCCTCACTCATCGCCCCGGGGTAGAAGGAGGCGATCTGCGCACCGGTGGGGTCGGTCGTGCACACGAAACGCGCGGTGTGCTGGGAGTCGGAGATGCGCACGTGGGCACACTCGACGCCGTGGCGCTCCAACCACGAGCGGTAGCCCGCGAAGTCCTCGCCGGCGGCCCCCACGAGCACGCTGGGCACGCCGAGCTGGGCCAGGCCGAAGCAGATGTTCGGCGCCACGCCGCCGCGGCGGATCTCCAGATCGTCGACCAAGAAGGACAGCGAGATCTTGTCCAACTGCTCCACCACGAGCGAGTCGGCGAAGCGACCCGGGAAGTGCATCAGGTGATCGGTCGCGATCGATCCGGCGACCAGCAGGGGGCCAGCGGCGGGCGTGGACTCATGCTCAGTGTGGGACACGTCGTACGACACTACTCATGCGTAGGCCTAGGAGTACTAATCGGTAATCCCTACCGTCGGACCATGTCCTCACCGCGCAGCACCTACGACGACCTCTCCTCGCTGCAGCAGATGCACGCCGACTGCGAGGCCACGCACCGTGCCATCGGAGCCCGTCTCGAGCGCGCCGCCGCCCGAGTCGGCCGACCGGCCCCCTCGATCCACTTCGACGACTACCCACGCGAGGTGCGCAAGCGCGACATCCGCGTCGACGAGGCCGCCCAGCGAATCGCCAACGCGCTCTCGCTGCACCTCGACTGACGAAGGCGCCCCCAGCGGATTCGACCTGTGGTGGTCGAGCGAGCGGCACGACTGAACGTGCCACGGCCGTGACCCGCCCGTCGAGACCACGAGCCTCTGGCCCTCCTCTCGGGGAGCCTCAGCGCAGAAGCCCCCGCAACCGGACCGGTTGCGGGGGCTTCTGCGGTGTCGTGCGTCGGTGACCGTCGCGGCTCAGTGGAACGAGTCACCGCAGGCGCACGAGCCGGTCGCGTTGGGGTTGTCGATGGTGAAACCCTGCTTCTCGATGGAGTCGACGAAGTCGATGAGGGCGCCGTTGAGGTAGGGCACGCTCATGCGATCGACGACGACGGACACGCCGTCGAAGTCGGTGACGATGTCGCCGTCGAGGCTGCGCTCGTCGAAGAACAACTGGTAGCGCAGACCCGAGCAGCCACCGGGCTGCACCGAGATGCGCAGTGCGAGGTCGTCACGGCCCTCCTGCTCCAGCAGGCTCTTCACCTTGGCGGCGGCCACGGGGCTGAGGTTGATGCTGTCGGTGCGGCGCTCGGTCTCGACCTGCTCGGTCATGATGTCGTGCTCCCAACGTCGAGATTGTGGGTGACGGCCCGTCGGTCGGGGCCGCTCTACTCCCCCAAGACTACGCGAGGCGTGGCTATTCCCGAGACCACGTGCGAGCCACCCGCTCCGCGAGGTCGGCGAGCGCCTCGGCGGGCTGGCCGAGGGCGCGTTCCTCGCCCACCAGCTCGACCATCGAGTAGGCCGCCTCGACGCCCAGCGCGCGCATCTCGCGCGACCCCACGAGCACCCGCCCGGCCAGGGCGACGCACGGTCGCAGCGCTTCGGCTGCCGTCTCGGCCACCCCGTAGGGCACCTTGCCGGAGCGGCTGGAGAAGTCGAAGGCCCCCTCGCCGGTGAGCACGACGTCGGCCGCACGGGCTCGCTCGGCCAACCCCACGGCGTCCGACACCAGGCCGATGCCGGGACGCCGCTCTCCACCCAGCAGCATGAGGGCGTACCCCAGCCCACCTGCGGCTCCGGCGCCCTTGGCCAGCGCGAGCCTGCGGTCGGCGACAGCCGCGAAGTCCTCCAGCAACCCGTCGACCGCCGCGAGGCGGTCCTCGGGCAGCCCCTTCTGCGGCCCGAAGGTCTTGGTCGCGCCGAACAGCCCGGCCAGCGGACTGTCGACGTCGCTGGCGACCACGATCCTCGTTCCGGCGACGAGCGCACGTGCGGGTGCCAGGTCGAGCGTCGTCAGCTCCGCGAGCGCCAGCGGGCCGGCGTCCAGAGCGACGTCGGACGTCGCACCCAACGCCGCGAGCAGCCCGGCGCCCGCGTCGTTGGTGCCGGAGCCGCCGAGCCCCACCACGATCCGGCGCGCGCCGGCGTCGACGGCGGCGGCGACCAGTTCGCCGACGCCGAGCGACGTCGCCGTCTCGACACCCTCGCCGTGCGTGAGGTGCAGCCCGCAGGCCTGAGCGCTCTCGACGTAGGCCACGTCGTCGACCACGAGCAGCGTCGCCGGCGTGGGTGACCCGTGCGGACCGGCGACGGTCACCGCATGCAGGTCACCGCCGAGCGCCGCGTGCAGCACGTCGACGAACCCGGGCCCGCCGTCGGACATGGGTGCGAGGTCGAGCTCGTCGTCAGGGCTGCGGCGACCCCAGCCGCGCGCGATCGCCTCGGCTGCCTGGACGGCGGTGAGAGTGCCGGCGAACTTGTCGGGCGCGATGAGAACTCGCATGCGCTCCATCCTGACCGATGCCTACGGTGGGTCGCGTGGGCGACCTGGTGATCCGGCCGATGAGGGCCGACGACGTGGCGGCGTGCGAGCAGATCAGCGACGAGTCCTTCCACCTCGTCGACGTGGCCCAGCAGCGTGCCGGCGACCCCGAGCCGTCGCGTCGTCCCGCCGAGCGCTCGCAGCGGTGGATCGACCGCACCCTCTCGCTCGTGGCGACCGACGGACCAGGGTGCTGGGTGGCGGAGTTCTCCGATCGCCCCGGACACGTCGTCGGGTTCGCCACCTCGTTGCGTCGCGAGACCCTGTGGATCCTCGCCACGTTCGCCGTGCGCCCCGACCTCCAGGCTCGAGGCGTCGGGCGATCGCTCCTCGACGCGGCCTCCCAGCACTCGCAGGGGTGCCTGCGCGGCATGCTCGCGTCGTCCTCGGATCCACGGGCCGTTCGCCGCTACGTGGCCGCCGGCTTCGACCTCCATCCGCAGATGGTGCTCACCGGCTCGGTGGACCCCACCGCGGCTCCCGCACTGGGCCATGTGCGCGAGGCGACCGGCCGCGACCACGATCTGATGGACTCCCTGGACCGGCGAGTGCGCGGTGCCGGACGCGGCGGCGACCACCGCCTCTTGGCACGGATGGCTCCGCCGCTCGTGCTCGAGACGCGCACCTCGGCGGGCTACGTCTACGCCGACCAGGGCTCCGTGCAGGCGCTCGCCGCGACCGACCGCCGCACCGCGGAGCGCCTCTTGTGGGCCGCCCTCCTGCTGACCCCGGACGGCGAGACCGCGAAGGTCGCCCACGTCACCGGGGCCAACCAGTGGGCCCTCCGCGTCGGCACCGCGGCCGGACTGACCGTGGGCACCGGTGGCTTCCTGGGCGTGCGTGGCATGCGTCCGCCGACCCCCTACCTGCACAACGGAGCGCTCCTCTGAGGCTGACCCGTCGCCAGTTTTCACGTGACCCGTCGCCAGTTTTCACGTGACCCGTCGCCAGTTTTCACGTGACCCGTCGCCAGTTTTCACGTGACCCGTCGCCAGTTTTCACGTGACCCGTCGCCAGTTTTCACGTGACCCGTCGCCAGTTTTCATGTGACCCGCCGCGACTTTTCAGGCAACACGGGGCTCGGCATACGATCGCCCCATGAGCATCGTGGATCTTCCGCTGCTGCCACTGGGTCGAGGCAACGACTCGAACTCCGAGCGCGGGGTCGACTGTCCCGGCGACCTGCCGCCGGCGTCCGACCCCGACCTGGTGGCGCGGGCGCAGGCCGCGAAGGATGCTCTCGGCGGCCGCGTGTTCGTGCTGGGCCACCACTACCAGCGCGACGAGGTCATCCAGTTCGCCGACGTCACCGGCGACTCCTTCAAGTTGGCCCGTGAGGCGGCTGCACGACCCGACGCGGAGTACATCGTGTTCTGCGGTGTGCACTTCATGGCCGAGTCTGCCGACATCCTCACCGGCGACTCCCAGCAGGTCGTCCTGCCCGATCTCGCAGCGGGCTGCTCGATGGCCGACATGGCGGCGCTGAGTCAGGTCGAGACCGCATGGGAGGCCCTCGCAGACGCCGGGGTGCAGGCGCAGGTCGTGCCGGTCACGTACATGAACTCCAGCGCCGACATCAAGGCCTTCTGTGGTCGCAACGGCGGCGTGGTGTGCACGTCGAGCAACGCCGAGACCGCTCTGAGCTGGGCTTTCGAGCAGCGCGGCCCCGACACGAAGGTGCTGTTCCTGCCGGATCAGCACCTGGGCCGCAACACCGCGGTGCTGCAGATGGGGTACTCCCTCGACGAGTGCGTGGTCTGGGATCCGCACCGCCCCAACGGTGGACTCACCGCCGAGCAACTCAACGACGCGCGGATGATCCTCTGGAAGGGCCACTGCTCGGTTCACGGCCGCTTCTCCCCCGACGTCGTCGACGAACTGCGGGCGACCATCCCCGGCGTCCAGATCCTCGTGCACCCCGAGTGCCAGCACGAGGTGGTGCTCAAGGCCGACCTCGTGGGCTCGACGGAGTTCATCATCAAGACCATCGAGGCAGCACCTGCCGGTTCCTCGTGGGCGATCGGCACCGAGCTCAACCTGGTCAAGCGCCTGGCCGACCAGCACCCCGACAAGCACATCAGCTTCCTCGATCGCACCGTCTGCTACTGCTCGACCATGAACCGCATCGACCTGCCGCACTTCGTGTGGGCGATGGAGTCGCTCGTCGAGGGCACTGTGGTCAACCGGATCGAGGTCGACGAGCAGACCCAGGCCGAGGCGCTCGTGGCTCTCCAGCGGATGCTCGACCTTCCGGGCAAGACTGCCAAGGACTGACGGCAGGTCACCCGAGACCTCGCGACGGGTCAGGGGGACGGCGGGACCGCGGGCATCTCGAACCAGAGGGTCGTGCCGCCGCCGGGCGTCTCCTCGATGCCCACCCGGCCGCCCGCACCCTCGACGATGCGGCGCACGGTGGCCAGCCCGATGCCGCTGCCCTCGACGTCGGAGGAAAGCCGGGTGAGGGGGAGGAACACGCGCTCGCGGGCCTCTGCCGGGATCCCGCGGCCGTGGTCGATGACCGAGATCCGCCACCGGCCGACCTCGGACTGGTGCTCGGCCCGCACCTCGATGCGCGCCGGCTCACCGTCGCGGGTGAACTTGGCGGCGTTCGTGAGCAGGTTCTGCACGATGGCCCACAGCCGCGCGGGCTCCCCCACGACGACGGGCAGTTCACCTACGTCGACGCTGGCCTCCTTCAGGGCCACCTCGAGATCGGATCGCACATCGGCGACGAGCACGGCGAGGTCGACCGGCACCGGATCCTGCTGACCGCCGGCGCGCGCGAAGTCGAGCAGATCGACGACGATGCGCTGGAGTCGGTCGGTCGCACGGCTGGCGCGTCGAACGCCCACGAGCATCGACCCCGGATCGAGCGACCTGTCCTCGGCGTCCTCGGCGTCCTCGAGGATGAGGTCGAGCGACATCCGGATGGCGGCGAGCGGGTTGCGCACGTCGTGGCTGACCTGGCCCGCGAAGGCGGCAAGCTCGTCGTTGGAACGGCGCAGCTCGGTGGCCACGCCCTCGAGTTCGTCGATGGTGCGGGTGAGCTGTCGGCTGCGCAGCTCCAGTTCGAGGACGTCGACGACGCGGTCCGCCAGCACCCGCAGGTGTCGACGCGCGTGCTCGTCGAGCTCGCGCGGCTCGCTGTCGAAGACGCACAAGGTGCCGACCACGACGCCGCTCGGGGTGCGCAGCTGGTGACCGCCGTAGAAGCGGACGTCGCCGATCCGTCCGTCGACGAACGGATTCTGGGCGAAACGTGGATCTCGGGTGGCGTCCGGCACCACCACCGGTTCGGACTCCTCGACGGAGACCGAGCACATCGAGTCGTCGAGGGAGCACACGGAGGCCTCGAAGCCGACGGTGGCGACCTGGTACTGCTCGGCGTCGGTGAGCAGATTGATCGTGGCCATCGGCACGTCGGCCACGGACGCCGCGAGCTCGACCAGCGCGACCAGGTCGGGGCGAGGCGCCGAGCCGATCACCCCGTAGCGCGCGAGCTCACGCGCCCGCTCCTGCGTAGACACCGCCGCGACACGGTGAAAGACGGGAGAATCCACGCAGAGATCCTAGACAACGACCACCCGAGCGGGAGGTCACTCCGCCAAACCGGGAGCCCCCCAGATGGCGAGCCACCGTGACAGATCCCGCTCCACGGGCAGCTCGCCGGCCAGGAGATCCCGCACCTGGATCTCGAGCAGATTGTCGCGCGACCGTGCGCCGGGTTGCGGCGCGAAGGCGTAGAAGGTGCCCTGCTTGTAGAGGTAGACCAAGCCGACGCGGCGGCCGGCGGCGTCCTCGAAGGGCACCATCGAGCAGAGCAGGCCCGGGCCGAAGCCCGCGGACTCCAGGGTGGAGTTGACCGCGTGCAGATCGGTGCAGAGCCCACCGATGTCGGCGGGGTCGTCATCGACGACCAACCAGGTGAACTCGAACTCGTCGGTGCTGGTGCGCACGTCGGGTGCGTCGGGGGCCTCACGCAGCAGCGTCAGGATCTCCTGCTGCGTCTCGGCGAACGCCGCGCCCGCGGCCGCCCGATAGCAGACCGACCCGAGGCCGGTGGGCCGCAAGCCCACGGATGTCTCCAGCGTGATGGCCGCGCTCGGCACGAGGAACAGCGAGTCTAGGTTGGCCTGCGTGGGGCGGGAGCGCCCCAGGATCGCGTCGAAGAACCGCACGTGCGCCTCAGTCCCCTGGCCGGCTCAGCTCGGCCTCGATGCGCGCGAGCTGCTCGAGCCGCTGCTCGAGGCTGGGGTGGGTGGAGGTCAGGGACTTCATCGAGATGCCCTTGACGGCGGGGGCGATGAAGAAGGCGTTCATCGGCTGCTGGGCGCGCAGATCCGCCTCGGGGATGGCGTTCATCTCGCCCGTGATCTTCTGGAGCGCCGACGCGAGCGCCTGCGGCCTCATCGTGAGGTAGGCGCCGGCCCGGTCGGCCGACAGCTCGCGGTAGCGCGAGAGCAACTTGAGCAGCAGGAAGCTGATCGCGTAGGTCACCAACGAGACGACGAGGACCACCAGCCAGATCGGCAGCCCGTTGTTGTTGCCGCGCCGGTTGCCGCCGAAGAAGGCGCCGTAGCGCGCTCCCTGGGTGAGCATTCCCGCGACGACGCCGGCGGACGACGCCACGGTCATCACCAGCACGTCGCGGTGCGCCACGTGGGAGAGCTCGTGGGCGAGGACGCCTTCGAGTTCCTCGACGTCGAGACGCTGGAGGATCCCGGTGGTGACCACGACCACCGAGCGGCTCGGCGAGCGACCCGTGGCGAACGCGTTGGGCACCGAGGTGTCGGCCACCCCGACCCGGGGCTTGGGCATGTCGGCCAGCGCGCACAGCCGCTCGACCATGGCGTGCAGCTCCGGCGCCTGCTCGGGGCTCACCTCGCGCGCCCGCATCGCCTTCATGGCGACGGTGTCGGAGGAGTACCACTGCCACCAGACCACACCGAGACCGGCCAGGCCGATCAGCAGCGCCATCCCGAAGTGGTTCTGGGCGAAGAGACCCATCAGCACGGCGATCAAGCCGACGAAGAGCAGGCCCAGCAAGAACATGACCGAGGTCATCCGGACCGTCAGTCCGGTGTCGCCGACGAAGCGGGTGCGCGCCATGGGCTCATCCTCCCCCTTTGCGCAAGGAGTCGGGGCGGGCCAGTGGTCGGGGTCAGGAGGGGTCGGCGGGCTTCTCGGCCGTGGCGGGCTCCTCGCTGAGGATCGGGCCGGTGTCCTTGCCTTCGATCGCCTCGGGCTGCGAGCCGCCCGAGAGACCCTTCATGCGGGCGAGCTCGGCCTCGACGTCGGCCTGGCTGCTCATCGCCTCCAGCTCGCGGCTGATGTCGTCGCCGCGGTTGAGCGAGCTGGCGTCGTCGAGCGCGCCGCTGGCGATGAGCTCGTCGATCGCGCCCGCACGCGCCTGCATCTGAGCGGTCTTGTCCTCGGCGCGCTGGATCGCCTGACCGACGTCGCCCATCTCGTCGCCGATGCCGGACATCGCCTCGTTGATGCGGGTCTGCGCCTCGGCCGCGGTGTAGGTGGCCTTGATGGTCTCCTTGCGGGTGCGGAAGGACTCCACCTTCGCCTGGAGCCGCTGCTGGGCCAGCGTGAGCTTCTCCTCCTCGGCCTGGAGGTTGGCGTACTGGCTCTGGAGATCGCCGATCTGGCCCGACAGACCGGACTTGCGGGTCAGGGCCTCGCGCGCGAGATCCTCCCGGCCCATGTCGATGGCCTTCTGCGCCTGCTCCGAGAGCTTGTCGGCCTGCTGCTGGAGCTGGTTCATCTGGAGTTCCACGCGCTTGCGGCTGGTCGCGACATCGGCGACGCCGCGGCGCACCTTGGAGAGCAGGTCGAGCTGGCGCTGGTAGCTGTAGTCGAGGGTCTCGCGCGGATCCTCGGCGCGGTCCAGGGCCTTGTTGGCCTTCGACCGGAAGATCAGGGTCATCCGCTTCCAGAGGCTCATCGCTTGCGTCCATCTCCTGAGAGGTCCGGGCTGGTCGCGGGCGCGGGGCGCCTCGCGTTGCTCACCCTACGGCCGGGCGGCAACCGCCCGCTACGCCGGTAGGTCACCGCGAGCGGGCGCGCACCGCCAGTAGGCTGTGCGACGTCCTGCCGCCGCACGCTCGAGGTCCGTTCCGTTGTTTGGTCGCCGCAAGTCCGAGGAGTCCGCGTCGTCCGCGGCGTCGTCTGCCGTCGAGGGCAAGGCGGGTGGCAAAGGACGCCCCACCCCCAGTCGCAAGGAGGCCGAGGCGGCCGCACGCGCCCGGGCCAAGGCGCCGACGACTCGTAAGGAACGGATGGCCGCGCAGGGCGCCGGCCGGGCCTCCAACCGCGAGAAGGTCCGCCAGGCCCTGCGCGACGGCGACGAGCGCTACCTGCCGACCCGCGACAAGGGCCCGGTGCGGCGGTTCGTGCGCGACTTCGTCGACTCCCGGTTCTCGTTCATCGACGTGATCATGCCGGTGCTGCTGGTCACGATGGTGCTCAGCTACTCGGGCAACTCGCAGCTCGCCGGCATCGGCAGCACGGTGCTGCTGATCACGGTGCTGCTCGTGGTCATCGACATGTTCACGATCCGGATGCGCCTGCGGCGCGCCCTGAGCACGCGCTTCCCCGACGCCGAAACGCGGGGCACCACGTGGTACGCCGTGAGCCGCGCGATGCAGATGAAGTTCATGCGGTTGCCCAAGGCGCAGGTCAAGATCGGTCAGCAGCTGCCCGAGCGCTACCGCTAAGTCCGGCCGCAGCCGGGCGCGGCGGCTTCAGCCGAAGTCGCGGCGGGCTGGCGACTGCGTCTTCTCCGGGTCGCGCTCGACCAGGCCCTCGAGGACGCCGTCGATGCTCGCCATCAGGTCGTCGTCGAGGGAGACTCCGGCGGCCGCGACGTTGTCGGTGACCTGCTCGGGTCGGCTCGCGCCGATGATCGCCGAAGAGACGTTCGGGTTCTGCAGCACCCACGCCACGGCCAGTTGGGCCATCGAGAGTCCAGCGTCTGCAGCCAGCGGCTTGAGCTGCTGGACGGCGCCGAGCACGTCGTCGCGCAGCCAGCGGCTGATCATCTGATCGCCACCCTTGGTGTCGGTGGCCCGTGAGCCGGCGGGCGGGGCCTGCCCTGGCTCGTACTTGCCCGTGAGCACGCCCTGGGCGATCGGCGACCACACGACCTGACCGAGACCGAGTTCCTCGCACGTGGGCACGACCTCGGGCTCGATGACCCGCCAGAGCATGGAGTACTGCGGCTGGTTCGAGACCAGCGGCACGTGCAGATCCTGGGCCAGCGCATGGGCGGCGCGGATCTCCTCGGCGCGCCACTCGGAGACCCCGATGTAGAGCGCCTTGCCGGCGCGCACGACGTCGGAGAAGGCGAGCATCGTCTCCTCCAGCGGCGTCTCGTAGTCGTACCGGTGCGCCTGGTAGAGGTCGACGTGGTCGGTGCCGAGCCGACTCAGGGAACCGTTGATCGACTCCAGGATGTGTTTGCGGGAGAGACCGTGGTCGTTCGGGCCGCCTGGCCCCGTGGGCCAGTAGACCTTGGTGAAGATCTCGAGCGACTCGCGACGATGGCCGGCCAGGGCCTTGCCGAGCACCGTCTCGGCCGCGGTATTGGCGTAGACGTCGGCAGTGTCGAAGGTGGTGATGCCCTCCTCGATCGCCTGATGGACGCACGCGAGGGCGGCGTCCTCCTCGACCTGCGAACCGTGGGTGAGCCAGTTGCCGTACGAGATGGCCGAGACCTTGCACCCGCTCGCACCGAGGTTGCGGAACTCCATGCCCACGACCCTACTCACGCCCGGTGACACCGCGCCGTCGGGCGGCTGACACGCTGTGACCATGACCGCCGCAGACGTCTCCGTGAGACTGGCCTGGGCCGACGACGCCCGGGCCATCGCCGCGCTCCAGCTGCGCTCGTGGCCCGCGACCTACGGCGACGTCGTCCCGACCGAGGCGTTCCCGCAGGGGCCCGAGGCGGTGGACGCCGCCACGCAGGCGTGGGCGGAGTCGTTGGCGCGTCCGCGCGACGCCCGGCAGCGAGCCCTGGTCGCGCTGGAGCGCCATCGCGTCACCGGGTTCATCGTGACCGCACCCGCCTCCGATCCCGACTGCGACCCCGTCGCCGTCGGAGAGGTGGTGGAGCTGGTGTTGGATCCCGGCGAGCGCGGGCGAGGCCACGGCTCGCGCCTGCTTCAGGCCGCCGCCGACACCCTCGTGGCCGACGGCTTCGCGCGCGCCGTGTTCTGGGTCGTGGCCGCCGACGACACCACGCGGGGCTTCCTCGCCGACGCGGGCTGGGCCGCTGACGGAGCGCATCGCGAACTCGACCTCGACGGCTCCGGTGCGGTCACCGTCAAGCAGGTCCGCCTGCACACGGCCCTGGCCTGAGACCCCACCCGCTGGGGGTGGATTGGCGTGCGGCTCGAGGGGGTATCGACAGCCCGTCCTTGCCCGCGTGACCCCCGAAAGGCCCGCCGTCACCATGATGGGTCCACTGCCCCGCCTACACCGCACCGTGATGTTCTGCTGCCTCGTCGCTCTCGGCGCCCTGCTCGGGGCCGCGAGCGGGCTCGGGGCTCCTGGGCTGTCGGTCGGGTGGGGAGCCGTCGGCGGTGCCTGCCTGGGCTCGCTGCTCTTCATGGCAGCCGTGGGCGACCCCCTTCGCCGGGCACCCGGACGCTCCTGACCCCTTCGCGGCACGCACCCCGCTACCGCTGGGCTCCCCGGAACGTTCGAAGACGCAGACGGGGCCCGCACCTTGCGGTGCGGACCCCGTACGCCGACTGGCCTCTCCCCCACGGAACGACCAGCGCGACGATCCCGGGCCGACGCCCGGGCGAGGGTGTGACCTCGGCGTCAGCTGACGTTGACCGCCGCCCAGGCGGCGTCGACGGCGTTGTACTCCGTGCTGCCGGCGCCGTAGAGGTCGGTCGCGGCGTCCAGCGTGGCCGTGCGCGCGCCGTGGTAGTCGGTGCCCGAGGTCATGTACGTCGTGAGGGCGCGGAACCAGATCTTGTCGGCGGCATCGCGGCCGATGCCGGCGACGGAGGAGCCGTTGCAGGTGGGGCTGTTGTGCGCCACGCCGCCGATGGTCTTAGCACCCGAGCCCTCGGCGAGCAGGTAGAAGAAGTGGTTGCCCACGCCCGAGGAGTAGTGCACGTCGAGGTTGCCGACGCCCGAGGACCAGCAGTTGGCCGAGGAGCCGTCGGAGGCCGGGTCGTCCATCCGGCGGAAACCGAGGTGGTTCTTGAGGTCGAACTGCTCGCCGATGAGGTAGTCGCCCGGGTCGCTGGCGTTGTTCGCGTAGAACTCGACCATGGTGCCGAAGATGTCGCTGGTGGCCTCGTTGAGGCCGCCCGACTCGCCGGAGTAGTCGAGGCCGGCGGTGTGCTCGGTGACGCCGTGCGACATCTCGTGACCGGCGACGTCGAGCGAGACGAGCGGACCGTAGTTGGTGCCGTCGCCGTCGCCGTAGGTCATCTTGGTGCCGTCCCAGAAGGCGTTGACGTAGCCGTTGCCGTAGTGGACGCGGTT
Source organism: Nocardioides acrostichi (assembly GCF_015319165.1). Lineage (GTDB taxonomy): Bacteria > Actinomycetota > Actinomycetes > Propionibacteriales > Nocardioidaceae > Nocardioides > Nocardioides acrostichi. Next base: position 507,339 of record NZ_JADIVZ010000001.1, on the reverse strand, counting down.
GAAGGAGCCCGAGCCGTCGCCGAAGATGCCGGCGCGACCGTGCACGTTCTGGTAGTAGTCCCAGGTGACGTCGGTGCCGTACTGCGCGTCGGCTGCCGCCGTCGCGCGGTTGGAGTTCGACCCGTTTCCGAAGGTGGTGGACGAGCCGGTGACCAGGGTGCCGTTGGAGCAGTTCATGCCGAGCAGCTGGCAGGCGTAGCCGTCGGTCTTGTTGTTCATGTCGGTGGTGTAGGTGCCGCCGCGGCTGGCGTCCTTGAGCTGGTAGCTGGAGCCCGACTGCGTGAGGTTGAGCGGCACGTCGCCGCTGTAGAGCGTCTGGCCGTCGCCGTCGACGTTCTGGACGTGCTCGGACTGGCGCAGCACCTTGCCGTTGCGGGCGTCGACGAGCACGGTGAGCTGGCTGGGCGTGCCGTCGGTGCGGGTGCCGGCCGTCTGCACCTGCCAGGCCAGCCGCGGGGTGTCGAAGGCGTCGACGACGAGCGTCGGCTTGCCCCCGGCACGCAGGCCGCGCACATCCTCGACGGCGGCCAGGGCCTTGGCGCGGGCGGTCGTCGCCGCGACGGCCGGGGTGGTGCCGAGAGAGAGCGGCTTGGCCAACGTCTGGGAGATGCCCTCCAGGGTTCCAGAGGCGTCGGTGTGCACCACCATGTCACCACCGAGCACGGCCAGGCCGCGGTAGGTGCGGTCGACGTGCGCGTGCGAGACACCGCTGGCGTCGCGGGCCGTGTGGGTCACGGAGAAGTCCTGGCCCGCGGTGGCACGGGCCGCGCGGGGGTGGGAGTCCAGCGCGGCGAGCGCGCGGTCGGCCAGACGGGCGACGACCTCGTCCCCGAGCCGGGTGGCGGTCGTCGCGGTCTCCGACGTGGCGACGGGGCTCTGCGCGGTGGCGGTGGCGGTGGCCACTCCCACGATCGACATCGCACTTCCGGCGGCGAGGACGGCGGCGGTGGCCAGTCCGGTGCTCTTCAACATGTGTTCCTCTCGGTCGTCGCGGCCCGCCGGGTGCTCCGGCGACCGTGTCCGGGAGGCTTCCACAGGTCCAGACACCCCTACACGGATCGGTGCGTGCAGGTTTGTGCGATGCAGGAACATGCACCTTTACTGAGAATCGACCGGGTGGATCTCAGGTCGCCTCGATCAGAGGTCGAGCAGGTTCTCCAACCCGACCGTGAGACCGGGTCGCCCGTGCACGCTGCGCAGCGCGGCCAGAACCCCGGGGGTGAACGACGAGCGGTCGAGCGAGTCGTGCCGGACGGTGAGGGTCTCTCCGAGGCCGCCGAACACGACCTCCTGGTGCGCCACGAGTCCGCGCGCCCGCACCGAGTGCACCCGCACGCCCTCGACGTCGGCGCCGCGGGCGGCGTCTAGACCCGTGGACGTCGCGTCCGGCATCGGCGCGGATCCTGCGGTCCGGCGTGCTTCGGCGACGAGCCGTGCGGTGCGCGCGGCGGTGCCGGACGGCGCATCGGCCTTGGTCGGGTGGTGCAGCTCGACGATCTCCACGGACTCGAACAGTGGCGCCGCCTGGGCGGCGAACCGCATCATGAGCACCGCCCCGATGGAGAAGTTGGGGGCGATGAGCACGCCGACGCCAGGAGCGTCGTCGAGCCACCCGGTGAGCGTGGCCAGCCGGTCGTCGTCGAAGCCCGTGGTGCCCACGACGGCATGGATGCCGTGCGCGATACAGAACTCCAGGTTGGCCATGACCACGTCGGGGTGGGTGAAGTCGACGACCGCCTGGGCGCGGTGCTCGACGAGCAGGTCGAGGGAGTCGTCGACGTCGACCTCGGCCGCCAACGTGAGGCCGTCGGCCTCGTCCACAGCAGCGCAGACGGCGCTGCCGACCTTGCCGCGCGCCCCCAGTACGCCCACCCTGCTCACCGGTTCGCCGACCTGACCGCTCGTCTCCGCCACCGCTCCAGCGTTCCATACCCGCTGCCGTGAGCGTGCGCAGCATCGGGGAGTGCCGCACCGCCGACACGGGCATCTGGCAGGCTGGACCCATGGTGCTGCAGACGATCCCGGCACGGATCCGTTGGTCGGTCGACCTCATGGATGTCCAGCCGGGCGATCACGTGCTCGAGATCGGGTGCGGTCCGGGCTATGGCGCCGAGCTCATCTGCATGAAGCTCGAGACCGGCAAGTTGTTCGCGATCGACCGTTCGGAGTCCGGCGTCGACCGCACGAAGCGGCGCTGCGCGCGCTTCGCGGAGTCCGGTCGCATCACGGTGCGGCAGATCGATCTCGCGACCCTGCGCGTGCCGGTCAAGCGGTTGCACAAGGTGTACGCGTTCAACGTGAACCTCTTCTGGGTCCGCGACTGCGCCGATGAGATCGCCCTGCTGCACGAGCGGGTGCTGCCAGGCGGCGCGGTCTACCTCTTCTACGAGGCCACTCGCCCCGAGCAGACCCCGGAGATCGTGGAGAAGGCGTCGGCCGCGCTGAGCCAGGGCGGTTTCCGCGTGCAGGTGGTGCAGCGCAAGGTGCCTGCCTGCGTCGGCATCATCGGTCGTCGCTGACTCACGAGGGGTCGCAAATCGTCGTCCGAGGGGTCGCATATTGCGCTCCGCTTCACGATTCACGACCCGTCGGGGCACGATTCACGACCCCTCGCGGGACAATTCACGACCCCTCGAGGGACGATTCACGACCCCTCGCGGGTCACTCCGGGGCGACGACGGCGAGGATCTCTGGTCCGGCCAGGACGGCGCGGGCGACCTCGCGGACGTCGTCGACCGTGACGGTCTCGATGCGGGTGAGGGCCTGCTCGACGCCGAGAGACTCGCGATGCACCAGCGCCGACTTGCCCCACCGCGCCATGCGGGCGCCGGAGTCCTCGAGTCCCAGCACGAGCCCGCCGCGCAGCTGACCCTGACCGCGGCGTACCTCGGCGTCGGTGAGACCGTCACGCGCGACCACGGCGAGCTCGTGGCGCACGACATCGAGCACGTCCTCGGCTTTGGCGGGCAGGCAGCCGACCGAGACGCCCACCAGCCCGGTGTCCGCGTGGTGACCGGCGAAGGAGTACACCGAGTACGCCAGGCCGCGGCGCTCGCGAACCTCCTGGAAGAGGCGCGACGACGTGCCTCCCCCGAGGGCCGTGTTCAACACACCGAGAGCGAAACGCCGCGGATCCTCGCGGGCGATGCCCTCGGCGCCGACGACGAGGTTGGCCTGCTCGAAGGGCCGCACGACCAAACGACGACCCGCGTGCACCGGAACGATCTCGCCCTGACCGACGCGTCGTAGCGGCGTGGCGTCGCCCGCGAGGTAGTCGTTGCGACCGAAGGCCCGCTGGACCAGGTCGACCACCTGCTCGTGATCGAGTCGGCCGGCGGCCGAGACGACCATCGACTCGGGTCGGTAGTGCCGGGTGTAGAAGTCGTGCACCTGAGTGCGGCTCAGAGCCTCGATCGAGTCGACCGTACCCGCGATCGGCCGCCCGAGCGGCGTATCGGCCCCGTAGGCGAGCTCGGCGAACAGGTTGTGCACGACGTCGTCGGGGTCGTCGTCGTGCATCGCTATCTCGTCGAGGATGACGGCGCGCTCGGCCTCGACGTCGACGTCTTCGAGGAGGGAGTCGGTGAGCATGTCGCCGAGCACGTCGATCGCGAGCGGCAGATCCTCACCGAGCACACGCGCGTGGAAGCAGGTGTACTCCTTGGCAGTGAAGGCGTTGAACTCACCGCCCACCGCGTCGAGCTCGACGGAGATGTCCATGGCGCTGCGCGACGACGTGCCCTTGAAGAGCAGGTGCTCGAGGAAGTGCGAGCAGCCGTGCAGCACGTCGCTCTCGTCGGCGGACCCGACACCCACCCACACGCCGATGCTCGCCGACCGGGCACCGGCCAGTTGCTCGGTCACGATGCGCAGGCCCGACGGCAGCGTCGTCTGGCGCAACTGCGCGGTGACCGTGCCGTCGGGGGCGGTCTCGGTGTGCAGCGTGCTGGTGCTCAGGGGAGTCTCCGGTGGCATGCGTGTTCTGGGTGGAATGGCGCTGACCCGCCCGAGAGAGTCTCGGGCGGGTCAGCGACGTACGGGGTCGAGCTCAGGCCTCGTCGGACTCCGAGGCCTCGTCGGACGCAGCCCCCTCGGCCTCGTCGACCACGGGCACCAGCGAGAGCTTGCCGCGGTCGTCGATCTCGGCGATCTGCACCTGGACCTTCTGGCCCACGCTGACGACGTCCTCGACGGCCTCGACGCGCTTGCCGCCGGCCAGGGCGCGCAGCTTGCTGATGTGCAGCAGGCCGTCCTTGCCGGGCATGAGCGACACGAAGGCACCGAAGTTGGTCGTCTTCACGACCGTGCCGAGGTAGCGCTCGCCGACCTCGGGCATGGTCGGGTTGGCGATGGCGTTGATCGCCGACCGGGCGGCCTCCGCAGCGGTGCCGTTGGTGGCGCCGATGTAGATGGTGCCGTCGTCCTCGATGGAGATCGAGGCCTCGGTGTCGTCCTGGATCTGGTTGATCACCTTGCCCTTGGGGCCGATGACCTCGCCGATCTTGTCGACCGGGATCTTGATGGTGATGATCCGCGGCGCGGTCTCCGACATCTCGGCCGGGGTGTCGATGGCCTCGGCCATGACGTCGAGGATCGCCATGCGAGCGTCCTTGGCCTGGGTCAGCGCGGCCGCGAGCACCTCGGCAGGGATGCCGTCGAGCTTGGTGTCGAGCTGGAGCGCGGTGACGAACTGCGCGGTTCCGGCGACCTTGAAGTCCATGTCGCCGAAGGCGTCCTCGGCACCGAGGATGTCGGTGAGCGCGACGTAGCTGGTCTGACCGTCGATCTCACCGGAGACCAGACCCATCGCGATACCCGCGACAGCGGCCTTCAGCGGCACTCCGGCGTGGAGCAGGGCCAGGGTCGAGGCACAGACCGAGCCCATCGAGGTGGAGCCGTTGGAGCCCATGGCCTCGGAGAGCTGACGGATCGCGTACGGGAACTCCTCGCGGTCGGGCAACACCGGCAGCAGCGCGCGGCGGGCCAGCGCACCGTGGCCGACCTCGCGACGCTTCGGTGAACCGACGCGGCCGGTCTCGCCGGTCGAGAACGGCGGGAAGACGTACTTGTGCATGTAGCGACGGTGCTTCTCGGGGCTCAGGGTGTCGAGCTGCTGCTCCATCTTGAGCATGTCGAGGGTGGTGACACCGAGGATCTGGGTCTCGCCGCGCTCGAACAGCGCCGAGCCGTGCACCCGCGGGATCACGCCGACCTCGGCGTGCAGCGGTCGGATGTCGGCCAGGCCACGGCCGTCGATGCGGATCTTGTCGCGCAGGATGCGCTCGCGCACGACCTGCTTGTTGACCGAGCGGAACGCCGCGCCGATCTCCTTCTCGCGACCCTCGAACTGACCGCCGAGCTGATCGAGCACGCCGGCCTTGAGCTCGTCGGTGCGCTCCTCGCGCTCCTGCTTGTCGGCGATGCTCATCGCGCTCGTGAGGTCGGCCTTCACGGCGGCCTCGACGGCGGCGTACACGTCGTCCTCGTAGTCGAGGAAGATCGGGAAGTCCTGCACCGGCTTGGCGGCGACGCCGGCCAGCTCGACCTGCGCCTCGACCAGCTGCTTGATGAACGGCTTGGCGGCGTCGAGGCCGCTGGCGACGATCTCCTCGGTGGGGGCCTGCGCGCCGCCGGCGACCTTCTGGAAGGTCGTCTCGGTGGCCTCGGCCTCGACCATCATGATCGCGACGTCGCCGGTCTCGGTGACGCGCCCGGCGACGACCATGTCGAAGACGGCGTCCTCGAGCTGGGAGTGCGTCGGGAAGCAGACCCACTGGCTGCCGATCAGCGCCATGCGCACGCCGCCGACCGGACCGCTGAACGGCAGGCCGGAGAGCTGAGTCGACATGGACGCCGCGTTGATCGCGAGCACGTCGTAGGGCTGGTCGGGGTTGAGCGCCAGCACGGTGATGACGACCTGCACCTCGTTGCGCAGACCCTTCTTGAAGGTCGGGCGCAGCGGGCGGTCGATGAGCCGGCAGGTGAGGATGGCGTCCTCGCCCGGGCGACCCTCGGAGCGGAAGAACGAGCCGGGGATCTTGCCCGCGGCGTACATCCGCTCCTCGACGTCGATCGTCAGGGGGAAGAAGTCGAATTGGTCCTTGGGGTGCTTGCCGGCCGTGGTGGCCGAGAGCAGCATGGTGTCGTCGTCGAGGTAGGCGGTCACCGAGCCGGCGGCCTGGCGGGCGAGCAGCCCGGTCTCGAACTTGACGGTGCGCTGGCCGAAGGAGCCGTTGTCGAGAACGGTCTCGACGGCAGAGATCACGGGCTCAGCCGCGTTGGTGTCGGTCACGAAAATCCCATCGTGGTCGCGGAGCGACCCATGCCGACGCCCATGCGCGGCAAGGACGAGACGTACCTGCCGGGGAACCTCACGATCTTCTGCGTGAGGGGCCGGTCTTCGATCGAGGCCCGCAGCAGGCGTGTCGCGCACTCCTGAGAGCCACTACCGAGGACCGGGCCGTACGGGGCGGGTCGCTCCTGGTGGTTGTGTATTCAGTTGAGGGTGAGACTCGCATCGCCGAGTCTAGACCCGCGAAACGAGCAGAGCGGTGAGCCCCACGCAGGGACTCACCGCTCGCGTCCCGGTTTCGGGAGAGATCAGCGACGCAGGCCGAGACGCTCGATGATCGAGCGGTAACGGTCGATCTCGGTCTTCTGCAGGTAGTTGAGCAGGCGACGGCGCTGGCCGACGAGAAGCAGCAGACCACGACGGCTGTGGTGGTCGTGCTTGTGCTGCTTGAGGTGCTCGGTGAGGTGGCTGATGCGGTGGCTGAGCAGCGCGATCTGCACCTCGGGGCTGCCGGTGTCGCCCTCGGAGGTTCCGTACTCGGCGATGATCTTCTTCTTGGTGTCCTTGTCGGTACCGACAGACATGGTCGTACTCCTCCTGGGCCTTCGGCCCTCTCGCTGCGCGGCGCGCCGGGGCCTGTTCACCCGGGCACTACGATCCGCGGCCGTTGCACGGCAACCGATGCAGACTAGCCCGGTCCGGTCCCGGAGCCGAAATCCGCGTCCGGCCGCGGCGACAGCGGCTCTGCGCGTCCGCTCCCTCCCCTGGCGTGGGCAGGGGTGCGAGGATCGCGACATGCGCACCGACACGACCCGGCCGACCGACGCCACCACGTCGTCTGGCACCCGCACCGTCCACGGCGTCTGCCACCTCTGCGAGGCCATCTGCGGCCTGCTGCTGACGGTCGAGAGCGGCCCGGACGGCGACCGCGTGACGGCTGTGCGGGGCAACCCCGACGACCCGCTCTCGCGCGGGCACATCTGCCCCAAGGGCGTCGCGCTGCCGGACCTGCACGAGGATCCCGAGCGACTGCGTCGTCCGATGCGGCGCGTCGGCACCGGCGCCGACGCGCGTTTCGAGCCGATGGAGTGGGACGACGCGCTCGACCTCGCCGCCGACATCGTGGCCCGGGGGCTCGACGCCGGCACGAACGCTCTCGCGGTGTACCTGGGCAACCCGAACGCGCACGCGCTGGGCTCGCTCACGCACGGCACCGCCCTGGTGAAGTCACTGAAGACCCGCAACAAGTTCTCCGCGACCTCGGTCGACCAGTTGCCGGCGCAGCTGGTGGCCCACCTGCTCTACGGCCATCAGCTGATGATCCCGGTCCCCGACATCGACCGCACCTCGCTGTTCCTGGTCGTCGGCGGCAATCCGATGGCCAGCAACGGGTCGCTGATGACCGTGCCCGACTTCCCGGGTCGACTGCGTGAGCTCAAGGCGCGCGGCGGCCGGATGGTGGTGCTGGACCCGCGCCGCACCGAGACCGCCAAGGTCGCCGACGAGCACCACTTCGTGCGACCCGGCACCGACGCCTACGTGTTGCTGGCCATGGCGCGGGAGCTGCTGGCCGACGAGCTCGCCACACCCCCGGCGTGGGTGCAGGAGGTCGAGTCGGTGCGTCTGGCCGTCGAACCGTTCACCCCCGAGCTGGCCGAGGGGGTCTCGGGCGTGCCGGCCCGGGAGATCCGTCGGCTCGCGCGCGAGCTCGCGGCCGCCGACGGGGCCGTCGTCTACGGCCGCATGGGCACCTCGACCCAGGAGTTCGGCACGGTCTGCCAGTGGGCGATCCAGGTGCTGAACCTGCTCACCGGCAACGTCGACCGCGAGGGTGGTGCGCTGGTCACGACGCCGCTCGTCGACGTGGTCGGCAAGGGCCTGGTCGGTCGCGGCCACTACGACCTCTGGCGCAGCCGCGTGCGCGGGCTCCCCGAATTCGGGGGCGAGCTGCCGGTCTCCGCGCTGCGCGAGGAGATCGAGACCCCCGGCGAGGGGCAGGTACGGGCACTGCTCACCCTGGCCGGCAACCCCGTGCTCTCGACCCCGGACGGCGCCGCGCTCGGGCGAGCCCTGGAGAGCCTCGACGGCATGGTGTCGGTCGACGTCTACCTCAACGAGACCACCCGGCACGCGGACGTCGTGCTGCCGCCGACCTCGGCGCTCGAGCGCGATCAGTACGACCTGGTCTTCCACGCGCTGGCCGTGCGCAACACCGCCCGCTTCACCCCCGCCGTCCTGCCCGCACCCGAGGGCACGATGGCCGACTGGGAGATCTACCGCGAGCTGGCGAACCGGGTGCAGGCGCGGGTGCGCAAGCCGCTGCCGCGCAAGGAGCGGCTGACGCTGAAAGCGCGGATGGCGCTCTCGCCGGCCCGCACGATCGCGCTGCTCCTGCGTACCCACCGCGCCGGCGTGAGTCTGAAGAAGCTGCGGGAGTCCGGCGACGGCGTGGATCTCGGCGGTCTCGAGCCGTCGTTCCCACGACGGCTCCAGACCCGCGACAAGCGCGTCCACCTGGCGCCGGACCTGGTGCTCGCCGACCTCCCGCGGCTGCTCGAGGCCGCCGACCGCAAGTCGGGTGCCGACGACCTGCTGTTGATCGGTCGACGCCACCAGCGTGACAACAACTCCTGGCTGCACACCGCGCAGCGCCTGACCCGCGGCAAACCCCGACACCACCTGCTGGTGCATCCCGACGACCTCGCCGCACGCAACATCCTCGACGGGGCGTGCGTGCAGGTGCGCTCCAGGGTGGGCGCCGTCGAGGTCGAGGTGCGCTCGAGCGAGGAGATGATGCCCGGCGTGGTGAGCCTGCCGCACGGCTACGGCCACGCGACGCACGGCTCACGGGTGACGAACGCCGCCGCCATGCCCGGCGCGTCGGTCAACGACCTGACCGACCCGGCACTGCTGGACGTCTCCGGTAACGCCGCGCTCAACGGCGTCCCGGTCACCCTCTCCCCCGCCTGACCCCTCGACGCACGCGACCGCGGCCAACCAGAAGGCTGACCGCGGTCGCGTGATCGTCGGATGAGGCGTCAGTCCATGCGGGTGCGACGCTCGGTGACGGTCCCGTCGGAGTGCTGCGTGGTCTGCACGGTGCCGCGGGACTTGTTGAGGGTGAAGGCGGTCAGCGCGAGGACGATCACGCCGACGATCGTGAGGATCCAGCCGATCATCTGCAGGTCGACGCCTGACACGGCCTCGTTGACGGCCAGCGCCAGGATCAGGCCTACCGCGATGAGGAAGGCTCCAGCTCCGTAGCCCATGTGGTGCTCCTTTCGTCGGCGACGATCCGGTTCTCGTCGCGCTCGTCGGCGCCCCCCGATGACACCGAAGTGTGACGGCTCGGTTTCCCACGATGCCTCACCTCAGTCCACCCGCCCGGGTGAGAGCCCGCTCAGCAGGTTCAGGCGGAGGGCGGGCTCGACTCTGGGTCGGCGGCCTTGCCCCGTCGCTCCCGGAGGGTCAGGTAGACGGCGCGGACGCCGACCGCGCGCTCGAGTTCGCGGTGCACCAGACCGAAGAACTGCTCGCGATAGGTCTCGTCGGTGATGGTCGAGACGGTCAGGTAGAGCATCGAGAAGGCACCGAGGAAGAGCGAGACCTGGAACAGCGGCACGGAGATCTGGGAGAGGTGCGGCACGGCGTGGATGTCGGAGCGGTCGATACCGGTCCACGCCTCCTGCACCTGAAGTCGCATCGTGAGGGCTCCGAAGAGCAGGAAGAAGACGAACACGCCTGCCGCCATCAAGAACACCTGCACGAACTGCACGATCGCGAGGAACCCGATGAGGTTGGCCCGCTCGAACCCGCCCACCGTGGCCCGCGAGGTGGGGTCGGCGGCGGGGTCGTCGTCGGCCAGCAGGTCGGCGCACGACTGCTCCAACGGGGTGCCGCGACAGGCGCGGCGCAGGAAGCGGGCGTCGACGGCGTCGTCGATGCGGTCGACCTCCTCGGGGAGCCGGCTCACGAGGAACGCACCGGCCAGCCCCGCGAACAGCATCGCGACCAACCACAGCGTGCCGGTGTCGAGCGAAGCGGAGAGCTGCCAGACCTCGGCGTTGATGAAAAGAAAGGTCACGAACACCAGCAGCAGCGGCAGCACCCGGGTCATCAAGGGCAGCAGCAACGGCAGGCTGGCGACGGTGCGCTTGAGCGACCACGTGAGGATCGGCCGGGCGTGAAGCACCGTGAGCGCGTACCAGGCCATGCTCAGCAGCACGATGGTGAGGACGACCGCAGGGGCGGCGCTGACCTGCTTGGTGAGGTAGGCCAGCGCGGTACCCCCTGCCGCCGCGAGCAGCGCCACGGCGAGCAGGCGGGGCACGGTGCGGCGCGGCGAGAGGGCTGCCTTCGCCTCGCGGCGCTTCTCGGGCACGAAGTAGGAGAGCCCGTTGGCGAGGAACCAGGCGTCGGTGCGTGCCAGCGGGTCGTCGTCACGTCGGCGTCTCGGTCGGCTGGGGAGCGAGGGCACGTCAGCCCGCCAAGAGCGTGCGAGCCTGGTCGACGTCGGCGTGCATCTGTTCGACGAGGGCCTCGACCGAGTCGAAGGCCACCATGCCGCGCAGTCGCTCGACGAACGAGACCTCGACCTGGCGGTCGTAGAGGTCGAGTGCGCCGTCAGCGGCCGGATCGTGGTCGATCACGTAGGACTCCACCCGCCGCTCGCGGTGGCCGGCGAAGGTGGGGTTGGTGCCGACCGAGATGGCGGCCGGGTACCGCCGCCCGTCGTCGCGCGTGGTGAGCCACCCGGCGTAGACGCCGTCGGCCGGAGCGGCCACGCCCTCGGTGACGGGCACGTTCGCGGTAGGGAACCCGAGCTCGCGCCCCCGACGGTCGCCCCGCGCCACCACGCCGTACACCGCGAAGGCCCGGCCGAGGGCCTCGGCCGCCCCCGCGACGTCGCCCTCGATGAGGCAGGTCCGCACGTAGGTCGAGGACCAGACCTGGGGACCACCATCGAGCGGGATGCCCTCGGCGGTGAAGTCGTGCACCTTCCCCAGCTCGACGAGGGTGGCGACATCGCCGGCCGCCCGGTGACCGAAACGGAAGTTGGTGCCCACCACGACCGCCGCGGCGCGCAGCGCGTCGACGAGCACGTGCTGCACGAACTCCTCGGGCGACCAGGCCGCGACGTCGCGGTCGAAGGGCAGTGCGAGCACGGCGTCGGCCCCGGCCTCCCCCAGCAGCGCGGCACGCAGCGGCACGGGCGTCAGCGTGGACGGCGCGTGCTCCGGGCGCAGCACCGACATCGGGTGCGGGTCGAATGTGACCGCCACGAGCGGGAGCCCCCGCGCGTCGGCCACGGCGCGCCCCCGGCGCAGCACGTGCTGGTGCCCGAGGTGGACGCCGTCGAAGTTGCCGATGACGACCACCGTGCGGCGCCAGCGCGACGGCAGGTCGGCCGGATCGTGCAGCAGGTCCACACCGTGAACCTTACGGCGACCGGTCGGGTGGAGACCCAGCCCGGTCAGCAGAAGACGGCGACGGCAGCCGCGTGGTCCCCTCGAGGCTCGTAGAGCGCGAGGAACTGTCCGCCCGGCGCGAAGAGAGCGGTCAGGCCGTTGAGCGAGACGTCGAGGCGGCGTCCGACGCGCACGGCGGCGGCACCGGTGTCGTCGAGTTCCAGCGCCGGGAAGGCCGCTCGGGCGGCGGCGTCGAGCGAGAGCACCGCGAACTCCTCGGTGAGGTGCTCGAGGGTGCGAGCGACGTCGAGGCCGTAGGGGCCGACCGCGGTGCGCCGCAGCGCGGTGAGGTGGCCGCCCACCCCGAGCACGGCCCCCGCGTCACGGGCGATCGCACGCACGTAGGTGCCCGAGGAGCATCGCAACGAGACGTCGGCGTCGACGTACTGGCCCTGCTCCCCCGCACGCCGCACGTCGTGGACGACCAGGTCGTGCACGGTGACCGGGCGGGCCTTCAGCTCGACCTGCTCGCCGTCGCGCACGCGCTGGTAGGCGCGCTTGCCGTCGACCTTGATCGCCGAGACGGACGTCGGCACCTGCTCGATGTCACCGACGAAGGTGGCCAGGGTCGAGCGCACGACCGCCCCGCCGAGGTGTGCGGCGGTCGCGCCGTCGAGCGGCTCGCCCTCCGCGTCGTCCGTCGTGGTGCCGAGCCCGAGACGGATCGTCGCGTCGTAGGACTTCTCGGTGAGCATGAGGTGGCCGAGCAGCCGGGTGGCGCGCTCGACTCCGAGCACGAGCACCCCGGTGGCCATGGGGTCGAGCGTGCCGGCGTGCCCCACTTTCCGGGTGCCGGCGAGGCGGCGCACGCGGGAGACGACGTCGTGCGACGTGATCCCGGCAGGCTTGTCGACGATGACCAGTCCCGGCGTGCCGGGTTCGGTCACTCCTCGTCCCAGTCGTCCGCGAGGCCCTCCGCGTCGTCGCCCTCGAGGTCGCGGGGCTTCTTGTACGGGTCGGCCTCGCCGGCGTACTGGCTACCGCGGGTGGCCGCGACGGCGTCGTCGTGCTGCTTGGCCCGCGCGAGCACCTCGTCGAGGTGACGGGCCGACTCCGGCAGCGCATCGGCGACGAAGTCCAGCGTCGGTACGTGCCGGGTGCCGAGCTGCTTGCCGACCTCGGAGCGGATGAGCCCCTTGGCCGACTCCAGCGCGACGGCCGTGCTGGCCATCTGCGCCTCCTGGTCGGCCGGCGAACCGAGCACGGTGTAGAAAATCGTCGCGTGCTGACTGTCGCCGCTCACGCGCACGTCGGTCACGGTGACGAACCCGAGCCGCGGATCCTTGATCCGGCGCTCGAGCATCTCGGCCACGACGACCTGGATCCGGTCGGCGATCTTGCGCACCCGGGGGCTAGCCATGTCAGTCATTCTCTTTCATCAGGGTTCTGGACAGACCACCCCACCCGCGCACCGCGACCAGGCAGGGCTGCGTCGGCAGCTGGACAGACCGTCGAGCGAAGCGAGCTCCACGCGTTCGCCGCCTCGCGGCTCAGCGCCAGAGGCGCTGAGCCGCGAGGTGCTGGTCGGCGGAGCCGACGGGGCGTCAGCCCCGGGGGATCTCCCGCATCTCGAAGCCCTCGACGATGTCGCCTTCCTTGATGTCCTGGAAGTTCCTGAGCACGAGACCGCACTCGAACCCTTCTCGGACCTCGGAGGCGTCGTCCTTCTCGCGGCGCAGGGAGGCGAGGTCGAGATTGTCGGCGACGACGGAACCGTCGCGCACGACCCTGACCTTGGCGTTGCGCCGGATGAGGCCCTCGGTGACCATGCAGCCGGCGATGTTTCCGACCTTGCTGGAACGGAAGATGGCCCGGATCTCGGCCTTGCCGAGAGAGACCTCCTCGTACTCCGGCTTGAGCATGCCCTTGAGGGCGGCCTCGATCTCGTCGATGGCCTGGTAGATGACGCTGTAGTAGCGGATCTCCACGCCCTCGCGGTCGGCCATCTCGGTCGCCTTGCCCTGGGGCCGGACGTTGAAGCCGATGATGATGGCGTCGGACGCCGCGGCGAGGTCGACGTTGGTCTCGGTGATGGCGCCGACACCGCGGTCGATGACCCGGATGCCGACCTCCTCGCCGACGTCGATCTTGGACAGGGCGTCCTCGAGGGCCTCGACCGAACCGGACACGTCGCCCTTGAGGATGAGGTTGAGCTCCTGGCTCTCGCCCTTCTCCATGGAGGCCATGAAGTCCTCGAGGCTGCGACGCACGCGGCGCTTGGCCTGCATGGCCGCCCGCTCGCGAGCCTCGCGCTTCTCCGCGATCTGTCGGGCCATCCGGTCGTCGTCGACCACGATGAAGTTCTGACCGGCACCGGGGGCGGCGTTCAGACCGAGCACCATGGCCGGCCGCGACGGGTCGGCCTCCTCGATGTTGTCGCCGTGCTCGTCGAGCATGGCGCGGACGCGACCGTAGGCCGGTCCGGCGACGAGGCTGTCGCCGACCCGCAGCGTGCCGCGCTGCACGAGCACGGTGGCGACGGGGCCGCGACCACGGTCGAGGTGGGCCTCGACGACGAGTCCCTGCGCGTCCTGCGTGGGGTTGGCGCGCAGGTCGAGAGAGGCGTCGGCGGTGAGCACGATGGCCTCGAGGAGCTTGTCGAGGTTGAGCTCGGACTTGGCGGAGACGTCGACGAACATGGTGTCGCCGCCGTACTCCTCGGGGACCAGGCCGTACTCGGCCATCTGGCCACGGACCTTCGTCGCGTCGGCGTCGGGCAGGTCGATCTTGTTGACCGCCACGACGATCGGCACTTCGGCGGCCTTCGCGTGGTTCAGCGCCTCGACCGTCTGCGGCATGACGCCGTCGTTGGCCGCGACCACCAGGACCGCGATGTCGGTCGCCTGGGCTCCGCGGGCCCGCATGGCGGTGAACGCCTCGTGACCGGGAGTGTCGATGAAGGTGATCCGACGCTCGTCGTCGTCGACGTCGGTCGTGACCTGGTAGGCGCCGATGTGCTGGGTGATGCCACCGGCCTCCTTGTCGACGACGTTCGCGCTGCGCAGCGCGTCGAGGAGCTTGGTCTTTCCGTGGTCGACGTGACCCATGACGGTGACGACCGGGGGTCGCACGACCAGGTCGGACTCGTCGCCCTCGTCCTCACCGAACTCGAGGTCGAAGGACTCCAGCAGCTCGCGGTCCTCGTCTTCGGGCGAGACGACCTCGACCACGTAGTTGAGCTCCTCGCCGAGCAGCTCGAGCGTGGCGTCGTTGACCGACTCGGTGGCGGTGACCATCTCGCCGAGGTGGAACAGCATCTGCACCAACTGGGCGGCGTCGACGCCGACCTTCTCGGCGAAGTCGGTCAACGAGGCGCCACGGGCCAGACGCACGGTCTCACCGTTGCCCTTGCGGACCCGCATGCCGCCCAGGGTCGGGGCCTCCATGGCCTCGAACTCCTGGCGACGCGCCCGCTTGGACTTGCGACCGCGTCGCGACGGACCACCGGGGCGACCGAAGGCACCCTGAGTCTGACCGCGACCGCCGGGGCGACCACGACCACCGAAGCCGGGGCGACCGCCGCCGCCTCCGGGGGGACCACCGGGCGCGCCGCCGCGGGCCGGAGCACCACCGCGACCCGGAGCGCCACCCCGGCCCGGCGCGCCGCCGGGACCGCCGCGGCTCGGACGCCCACCCGGGCCGGACCCGAAGGCGGCCGGGGACTTGGGCATCATCGCCGGGTTGGGACGCGGCATGCCGGGGCGTCCGCCGCTGCCGCCGTCACGGGCGGCGGGGGGACGCGGCATCCGCTGGTCGCCAGCAGGCGCCGGGCGGTCGCTTGAGCCGCCGGGACGGGGTGCGGGACGCTGCCCCATGCCCTGGCTGGAGGCGAAGGGGTTGTTGCCAGGACGCGGCGCGCCACCGCGGCCCGAGGGCCGCGGCGCCGGCTTGGGAGCACGCGGAGTCGGGGCACCACCGGCTGGGCCGGACGGGCCGGACGGGCCCGGCTGACCGGGCTGCTCGGTCTTGGCGGCCGGAGCCTCGGCCTGCTCGGCCTGGGCAGCCGCGGGCTGCTCGGCGGCCTCGGGGGTCGTCGGCTGCTCGGGCGCCTGGGGCGCGGCGGGAGCCTCGGCAGCAGGCGCCTCGGGCGCCGCAGCGGGCTTGGGACCGGGCTTGGGACCGGGCTTGGGTGCAGCCTTCTTGGCCGGCGCCGGGGCGGCAGAACCGCTCTCGCCACCCGACGCAGGCGGCCCCTGGGCCTTCAGCTTCTCGCCGTACTCCTTGCGGAACCGGTGTTCGGCAGGGAGCTCGACGGTGGAACTCGCCGACTTGACGAACTCCCCCATCTCCTTGAACTTCTCGAGAACGAACTTGCTCTCGACTCCGAACTCCTTGGCGAGTTCGTGTACGCGGGTCTTGGCCACAATTCTCCTTCTGGGGCCTCGACCCGGCGTCGCCTGGGTCCGAGACCGCTAGTGGTGGTGCAAACTCATCGGGAGGTACTCATCGAGTGCTCATGAGCTGCTGCTCCAGTTCCTGGTCGTCGTGCTGGTCTCGTCGAGATGCCGCAGGTGCTCGATCACGGTGTCGGCGGGGAGTCCTCCGGCTGGCACCCGGGTGATCCGGAGTGCCCGGGCGAAGGCCCGGCGTCGCACCGCGAGTTCGTAGCACTCGGCAGTGGGGTGGATGTGCGCCCCCCGGCCGGGTGCTCCACCGCGGAGGTCGGCCACCAGGACCGGGAGGCCCTGGTCGTCGATGCCCGCGGTCACCCGCAGCAACTCAGGTTTCGCGGCCCGTGTCCGGCAGCCGACGCACGTGCGTATCGGCACGTGTGCAGGCACAACCGGGGGTGAGGCCACTGCACTCACCCTAGCGCGTCGGCCCTCAGCGGTGCGAACCGGCGACGCGTGCCCATGATCGGCGTCAGTGGTCGGGGGACTCGGCCACGGCGGCGGGGGCCTGGGGCTCCTCGTCGGAGCGGATGTCGATGCGCCAGCCGGTCAGCCGGGCTGCCAGGCGCACGTTCTGACCCTCCTTGCCGATGGCCAGCGAGAGCTGGAAGTCGGGGACGACGACGCGCGCGGCCTTCGCCGCTGCGTCGATCACCTTCACCGAGGTGACCTTGGCCGGTGAGAGCGCACTGGCGACCAGCTTGGCGGGATCCTCCGACCAGTCGACGATGTCGATCTTCTCGCCGCCGAGCTCGGCCATGACGTTGCGCACGCGCTGCCCCACGGGGCCGATGCAGGCGCCCTTGGCGTTGAGCCCGGAGACGGTCGAGGCGACGGCGATCTTGCTCCGGTGACCGGCCTCGCGGGCGATCGCCTCGATCACCACGGAGCCGTCGGCGATCTCGGGCACCTCGAGCGCGAAGAGCCGCTTGACCAGGCTCGGGTGAGAGCGCGAGAGGGTGACCTGCGGTCCGCGGACGCCCTTGCGCACCGACACCACGAGGCACTTGATGCGGGTGCCGTGGCTGTAGTCCTCGCCCGGCACTCGCTCGGCGGGCGGCAGCATGGCCTCCAGCCGACCCAGGTCGACCATCACGTCGTCGGGGTTGCGTCCCTGTTGGATGACGCCCGAGACGATGTCGCCCTCCTTGCCGGAGAACTCGCCGAACGTGATCTCGTCCTCGGCGTCGCGCAGTCGCTGCAGCATGACCTGCTTGGCCGTCATCGCGGCGATCCGGCCGAAGCCCTCCGGCGTGTCCTCGAACTCCCCCACCTGCTCGCCGTCGTCGTCGAGCTCGGCGGCGAGCACGGTGACGTGTCCGCTCTTGCGATCGAGCTCGACACGCGCCTGCTCGTAGGCGCCCGGCGTCTTCTGGTAGGCGGTGAGCAGGGCCTGCTCGATGGCCTGCACGAGCACGTCGAAGGAGATCTCCTTCTCGCGCTCCAGCATCCGCAGCGCACTCATGTCGATGTCCATCAGGCGTCTCCTCCCTGGTCGGTTTCGTCGGCAGTCTGATCGGCCGTCGAATCGGCAGTCGACTCGCTGCCGGGTCGGCGGTTGAACTCGACCTGCACGAGCGCCTTGCGCACGTCGGCGAACGACAGCCGGCGTCGGCGCCCGGAGACGTCGAGGGTGGCACGCTCGTCGTCGGAGTCGAGGATCCTGCCGGTCAGCGTCTCGCCCTCCGCGGTCGTGACCTTGACCAGCCGATCGGCGTTGCGCCGCCAATGGCGGGGCAGCGTGAGCGGTCGGTCGACACCGCGCGAGGTGACCTCGAGGGTGTAGGGCCGCTCCCCCATCGCGTCGCTGTCGTCGAGCACGCTCGACACCACTCGCGTGGCGTCGGCGATGTCGTCGAGCGTCAGGCCGCCATCGGAGTCGACGGCGACGCGCAGCACGGATCGCTTGCCCGCGGAGGAGAGCTCGACGGCCTCGAGGTCGAGGCCGAGGGTCGTCAGCGGTTCGGTGAGAGCCTGCGTCAGCCGGTCGATCTGGTCGCGGCCCCGCGCCCGGTCCGGGCCGGGATCCTGGGACTGATGGCTCATGGGCGACCTGACCTCCGTGTTCTCTTGTCCGCCGCCACCGGGGAGACCCCGCGACGACCCTGCATCACGCCGCGGAACCAGTAGGCCGCGCCGTGTCGCCACCATAGCGGCTCGCCACGGCACGGTGCCCTATCGTCGTCGCGTGCCTGCTCCGCGCCCCACCGCCGCCGCACGGCCGTCGCTGAGTCGTCGGGTGGTGCTCGGGGGCTTCGCGGGGCCGGGGCTGCTCGTCATGGCCGGTCTCGCAGGCTGCGGCGAACGACCGGACGACGCCGTGGGGCGGCCGGCCGCCGGCGCGGGCGATTCCACCGACGACCCCGATCTGGCCCTGCTCGACGCGGCTCGCGCCGAGCTGGCCGGGCTCCTCGTCGTGGTACGCCGGACCCGGCGCCGGCACGCACCGCTTCGCGGCCCGTTGGTCGGCGTCCAGCGCGCGCATGCCACGCAGTTGCGCGTGCTCACCGGCGAGCTGCCGTCGATCGACCCGACGGGGGCCGCTGCCGCTGCGGCCCGCACCCAAGCCGCGGTGGCAGACCTGATCCAGCGCGAGGACGCGCTGCGTCGCCGGCTCACCGGGGCGGCCGTGCAGGCCCAGAGTGGACGGTTGGCGGCCCTGCTCGCGAGCGCGGCGGCAGGCACCGCGCAGCAGCAAGCCCTCCTGGGCCGACTGGCGGTGCGCTGATGGCCGGATCCGACGCCCTGCCCGAGGCGCTGCAGGATGCGCTTGCCGCCGAGCACGCCGCGCTCTACGTCGTCGGCGTGCTGGGGGGTCGTACCTCGCAGTCGGCCGCACCCGTGCTCTTCACCCGTCTCACCAGCGCCTACGACCGGCATCGTGACCAGCGTGACCGCCTCGTGGCCGAGCTCGAGCGGCTCGGCGTCGACCCGGTGGGCGCCGAGGCCGCCTACGTCCTGCCCGGCGGCCTCGGGTCCGCCGCAGGGGTCGAGACGGCCCTGGGTGACCTCGAGACCCGTCTCTGCGCGGCCTACGCGGCCCTGGTCTCGGCCAGCATCTCGACCGTGAGGCGCTGGGCCGGGGAGACGCTCACCGCGTGCGCCCTGGCGGCGCTGGACGCCGGCGAGGACGCCGAGCCGCTGCCGGGCCTGCCCCACCTCGACTGAGTGAGACCACCGGGAGAGGGTGCGATACGACTCCGACCCCCGAAGGAAGTCCCGAGATCTTCCCCGAGGGCCGGAGTCGTGAGGTCTGGACGGAGACCCCGCACGTGTCGTTGGTCGGTGCCGCACATGGGGACGGCTCCGGTTCGACATGCACGATCATGCAATCGAGCGATCCCAGCCGGAAGAGCTGTCCATCCTCATCTGTGTGCAATGCAGAAATGTGCAAAAGAGACGTGCCCCCGGGGGCACCGACTCCTTCGCGCGGTGGGGCGAACCTCTGCCGCATCCGCTGAGCCGCGTCGGGGCTGTCGCAGCCGGTCACGCAGCCATCGAAGAACCTCGGCCTTGCTCGCGGCCCAGCGCCCGCTCGGACGAGGCGACGTCACATCCAGCGAGCCACGATGTCGCGCAGATCGGCCAGCTCGTGAGCCACCGCGTCGGGGGTTCCCTCGGTGTGCCCGCGCTGCACGTCGGGGATGGCGCTGTGCGGGATGTGCACGGCTCGCAGCCCGGCCTGCTGGGCGCCCCAGACGTCGTCGTAGAGCCGATCTCCGACGTAGACGCACCGGGCAGGGTCGCCTGCGCCGACGGCGTCCATCGCGGCTCGGAACGCATGCGGAGACGGCTTGGTCCAGGCGATCTCGGAGGAGTACACGTCGCCGTCGATGAGGTGCAGCACGCCGTCGCGCTCGAAGAAGTCGCGGTGCCACTCTCGCGGCCAGATCGTGTTCGACAGCACGCCGACCGCGATGCCCTGCTCGCGTAGCCATCGCCACAGCGGCTCGACCTGCGGGTCGGTGAACGTGTGCGGCTCCCAGAAGCCGCGGTAATGGTGCAGGTGCTCCTCGTCGTGGTCGAGACCGGCCTCGGTGAAGAGGTCGGCGATCATGGCCGACACCTGCTCGTCGCGGCTGCGGCCCCAGACGGTGTTTCCCGCCGCGCCCAGTCGCTCGGCGTGTGCGGCCGTCTGCTCCTCGGTGTGCTCGGCGCCGTCGACTCGGGCCACCGCCGCGGCCAAGGCTCGGGCCTCGGCGGCGAAGTCGATGTCGTGCCAGGGCGTCAGTGTGCCGCCCCAGTCGAAGATGACTGCCTCGATGCCACTTCTCCCGGCGGGAGATGCGGCCTTCACGGGCGCACGAGGTCGAGCAGGTGGGCGACGACGGCCTCGGCGGCGACCTCGGTCTTCTCCCCCGAGGCACGGTCCTTCACCTCGACGGTGCCGGACTCGGCCAGGTTGCGGCCGACGACGACGATCGTGGGCACCCCGATGAGCTCGGCGTCCTTGAACTTCACGCCGGGGCTGACCTTGCCGGTGCGGTCGTCGTAGAGCACCTCGACGCCGGCCTGGGCGAGCTCGGTGGCGATGCGATCGGCCGCGGCGAAGATCGCGTCGTCCTTGCCGGCGGCGACGAGGTGCACGTCGGCGGGTGCGACGTTGCGCGGCCAGCACAGGCCGAGGTCGTCGAGGGTGCCCTCGGCGATCGCGGCCACCGCGCGGGTGACACCGACCCCGTAGGAGCCCATCGTGACCGTCACGAGCTTGCCGTTCTCGTCGAGCACCTTGAGGTCGAGCGCCTCGGCGAACTTGCGGCCGAGCTGGAACACGTGGCCCATCTCCAGGCCGCGCTCGGCCTCCAAGACGCCCCCGTCGAGCCGGGGGCAGGGGTCGCCCGCGCGAACCTCGGCCGCCTCGATCGTGCCGTCGGCGGTGAAATCGCGGCCCGCGACGAGGTCGAGCACGTGGGAGCCCTCGATGTCGGCGCCGGTGACCCACCGGGTGCCGTCGACGACCCGGGGGTCGACGAGGTAGCGGATGCCGGTCTTGCTCTCCTCACCGAGAGCGCCGGGGCCGATGTAGCCCTTGGCGAGGTCGGGGTAGGCCGCGAAGTCCGCCTCTCCGAAGGGCCGGAACTCGGCCGGGTACACGTGGGCCTCGAGCCGCTTCTCGTCGACCTCGCGGTCGCCGGGCAGCCCGATGGCCAGGGGCTCGCTGGTGCCGTCGGGGTGCTCGAGCACCAGCAGCACGTTCTTCAGGGTGTCGGCACCGGTCCAGGACCGGTCGTCGCGGGGGAACGCCTGCTCGAGGTGGGCCACCAGCGAGTCGATGGTGGGGGTGTCGGGCGTCTGCTCGGCGTGGGCGGCGGGTGCGTCGTCCCACGAGACGGCAGCGGGGGCGGGGATCTCGACGGCCTCCACGTTCGCGGCGTAGTCGCAGACCGTGCACTGCACGAAGGTGTCCTCGCCGACGGCGACCCGCGCGAGGAACTCCTCGGAGCGCGAACCGCCCATGGCACCGGAGTGCGCATAGACGATGACGTAGGAGAAGCCGAGCCGGTCGAAGATGCGGATGTAGGCGTCGCGATGCCTCTGGTAGCTGGCGTCGAGGCCGGCGTCGTCGATGTCGAAGGAGTAGGAGTCCTTCATGATGAACTCGCGCCCGCGCAGCAGCCCGGCGCGCGGCCTCGCCTCGTCGCGGTACTTGTTCTGGATCTGGTAGATCGCGAGGGGCAGGTCCTTGTAGGAGGAGTAGAGATCCTTCACCGCGAGGGTGAACATCTCCTCGTGCGTAGGCCCGAGCAGGTAGTCGGCGCCCTTGCGGTCGTGGAGCCGGAAGATGCCGTCGCCGTACTCGGTCCAGCGGTTGGAGGCCTCGTAGGGCTCCCGAGGCAGCAGCGCGGGGAAGGAGAGCTCTTGGGCGCCGATGGCGTCCATCTCCTCGCGGACGATCGCCTCGACACGGCGCAGCACCTTCAGCCCCAGCGGCAGCCAGGTGTAGATGCCGGGGGCGGCGCGGCGGATGTAGCCGGCCCGCACGAGCAGCTTGTGGCTGGGCACCTCCGCGTCAGCCGGATCCTCGCGCAGGGTGCGCAGGAAGAGGCTGGACATGCGAGAGATCCGGGCTACCCCGGCGTCGTGGCCACTCATGCGCGCAAGGGTACGGCCCGCGTTCCGCGGCCCACCAACCCGTTATCGGGTTCCGCGGGCCCGCCGGGACCGCCTCGCGTGGCGACCTGGACTAGACCGCCGAGCCAGGTCGTCCGTGCTGGACAACCGCGGCACCAGGCGCGGAGTGATGATCACGGAACCACCACCACACCGAAGGGGAACCCATGACGACGACTACTCTGCGAGGACGCCGCTCCGCGGTCATCCGCTTCCTGGCCCTGTGCGCTGCACCTGCTCTCGCGCTGGGCATGGTGTCTCCCGCCCACGGCGCCGATGCCCGTGGCGGCGAGCCCGACGCCCGAGCCGCCATCACCCGCATCCAGCTCGGCCAGCTGACCCGAGGCGCCGACACCGCCGTCCCGTACGTGCGGGGCAACCGCATCGTCGAGGGCGAGGAGTCCACGCCTGCAGGTGGTCGCTTCCCCTGGCTCCTCGGTACCACCCCCGAGGGTGAGTACGTCGTGATGACGTACGCCAGGCGGGGCAACGAGATCCGGGTCGTCACCCCGGGCGGGGACAGCGAGAAGCTGCTCTCGCTGGGCCACGACTGGGCCGTCCTCGGCTCCGACCACACCACCCTGGTGCGTCAGAAGTATCGCTACCGCAAGAACACCTCGGCCCTGACCACGTTCGACGTGACCACCGGCGAGAAGACCGCTCGCCTGACCCTCTCGGGCTTCGCGCAGCCCCTCGACGCGGCCGACGGGACGGTCCTCTACTCCAAGTGGCAGACCCGGCGCACCCTCGCCTGGGACACCGCCGAGGGAGCCACCCGCACGGTGGCCCGCGGCATCGGCTACCTCGCGAACCTCGCCGTGGACCGCCTGGCCACGTTCAAGGGCGACCCGTCCTCCCAGGGCACCTCCGTCGTGTCCACCGTGGGAGACCCCGGCTCGGCCCTCTGGTCGTCTCCCGACGAACTGGTCGGGGCCTTCTCGACCGATGGTTCCCACCTCGCGACCGTGCCGTTCACGACGGATGGTCCTGGCCCCCAGGACGTGCGAGTGCGCGCCCTCGACGGCACCCAGACCGGTCGCTACGTGCTGCGCAGCGGGCTGTTCGACAATGCTCTCTTCGAGGACGCCTCGACCCTGCTGCTCGACACGTGGACCAAGCGCGCCTCGGGCGTGGTCCGATGCGCCGCGAAGGCCTGCGAGCTGGCCTCCGACCTCGGCGACGGGTACGCGGGTTCCTACGACACAGCCGGACGCCGCGCCACGGCTCGGCCCTGGGGCGACCCGCTGGCGCTCGTCAGAGGTCGCTAGCCGCAGGCCCCGGACCGGGGCCGACCTCGACACGTGGTGGGGCCGCCAGATCTCTCGGAGCCGCCCTCGGAGCCGCCTGGGCAAGCCGCCCGGGCGGCTCCTTCCATGGTGGCGACGCAGCAGCCCGCAACCATTCCCGCGCGGACGGCGTCTCTCCTTCGACCAACCCCTCGACGGCCGCGCAAGGCGCAACGCCCACCACGGAAGGCACCACCATGACCAGCACCCACCCCCGCACCACCCCCCGCTCGCTGGCCCGCCTGCTCACTCGCTCGCTCACCGCCGGCGCCGTCTCCGCCCTGGCCCTCGGCGTGATGGCGCCCGCGAACGCCACCGAGCCCGATGCTCGCGCCGCCATCACGAAGATCGATCTCTCGAACCTCGACCGCGGCGACGACTCCGCCGCGCCGTATCTGAAGGGACGCCGCGTCATCGACGACGGCCACGCCACCCGCATCGGGGGGCAGCACCCCTGGCTGCTGGGCACGGCGACCAACGGCGACTACGTCGTCGCGACCTGGGGCCAGGACGGCAGCAGCGTGCGCCTGGTCACCCCCGGCGGCGGCAACGAGAAGTTCCTCTCCCTCGACAACGACTACGCCGTGCTCGGCTCCGACGGCTCCACGCTGGTGCGGCAGAAGTACCGCTACCACCGCGGCGTCTCGATCCTCACGGCCTTCGACGTGACCACCGGCGACAAGCTCGGGCGGACCCGCGTGCCGGGCTATGCCCAACCGTTGGACGCCGCCGCGGGCACCGTGCTCTTCTCCAAGTACGAGAAGGAGCGCACCGTCTCCTGGGACGTCTCCAGCGGTGCGCGCTCGACGCTCACGCGCACGATCGGCTACCAGGCCGACCTCACCCACGACCGGATGGCCGCCTTCACCAAGGATCCCTACGACGGCGGCAAGACGCGGGTCACGAGCATCAGCGATCCGGCCACCGCGCTGTGGGTCTCGACCGACGAGGCCGTGACGGGCTTCTCCCCCGATGCCTCGCACATGACGACCGACTACATCCTGGCCGATGGCCCCGGACCTTCCAACCTCCGCGTGCGCACGGTGAGCGGCGAGCAGACCGGGCGCTACCAGCTCGGTGACGGCTACTTCCGCAGCGTGTTCTGGGAGGACGCCTCGACCGTGATGTTCGACGCGCGGACCCAGAAGGCCTCGGGCATCGTGCGATGCGCCCACAAGCAGTGCGAGCTCGCCTCCGACCTCGGCAAGGGCGACCCCTACTCGCCGAAGGCGATCGCCCCCGAGGGGCGACCAGGTCTCACCGCGCTCGGAAGGCCCGCCACGACGCGGTGAGCATCGGCCACTGCAGCGGCAGCCGGGCCAGAGCAGCAGCCTGATAGGCCCGGTTGTCGCCCGCCATGGCTCCGATCGCCATCTGCACGTTGCCCGGGAACACCCCCGCCACGACCGCCGTGCTGAGCAGGCCCGCCGCCCTGCGGGTGGCCGGGAGGCTCAGCCCGGCGGCGGTGGCGAGCTCGACCACGCCGACGGCGATGTTGACCTCGCGGTGCGCCGGCACCCAGTCGGGCATGAGCGGCTCGAACATCTCTGGCTTCACGATGTGCAGCACGCCGTTGACCGTGTAGGCGCCCACCAGGATCTTGGCGGTGCGCGAGAGCCGCGCGGGGCTCGACGACCTCAGTGACATGTCGCGACTGTAGTGGCGCGGACCTCTCCTCGACGTCGGCGCCCTCCCTGGTCGACGAGATGACACGCCTCGCCTCGCCTCGACGCGGGCACCGGGCGTTCGGAACCTCTGAGGCCGGGCGGGTTCTAGAACATGACGGTCGAGAACAGGCAGGTCTGCTCGAAACCGACCCGCTCGTAGCTGCGCCGGGCCGCGGTGTTCCAGTCGTTGACGTAGAGCGACACCGCCGGCGCGATGTCGGCGCGCACCGCGGCCGCGACCGCCGCCATGCCTGCCGTGGCCAGGCCACGCCCGCGCAGATCCGGCGGCACCCAGACGCCTTGGATCTGCGCCGCGTGGGGAGAGGTGCACGCAACCTCGGCCTTGAAGACGAGACGCCCGGAGTCGAACCGCGCGAAGGACCACCCGCGACTCACGAGCTGCATGACGCGGGCGCGGTAGAGCGCTCCCCCGCCGCCCGCCTCGGGCGAGACGCCGACCTCCTCGGTGTACATCGCCACGCAGGCCGGGTAGAGCAGGTCGAGGTCGGCACGCGTGGTACGCCGCACGAGTGGATCGGGCTCGACCTGCACGTCGCCGGTGAGCACGAGGTGCGGCTGGTGCCAGCGGATCTCGCGCGGCGGAGCCCAGCGTTCGCGCAACAGTTCCCAGAGCGGTTCCACCGCCGTGTGCGGGCCGACGATGGTCGAGACCGAGCGGGAACGGCCCAGCGCGCGGTCGGCGAACGCCTCGACGTCGCCGGGACCGGCCTGCACCGGCACCAGGTTCGCGCCCACATGAGCGGCCGCGACCAAGTCGCCGCCGTCGAAGCGACCCCACACCTCGCCCCCCAGCCAGCGCGGCTCGAGATTGGTCGTGCGGGCCCGGTACTCGGCGAAGACGTTCGCGACCGGATCCTGGGCGGTCAGCTCCAAGAAGGCGGGAAGGTCCGCAGCACCGAGCACACGGACGCCGTGGCGCAGGGTCAGCACCCGCGAAGCCTAGCGCCGGGCGGCTCCGAAGACGTCACGCTCGAACGTGACCGGCGCGGGGCTCTGCGGCGTACCCGATCCGGTCGAGCCCGAAGGTGTCCTCGCTGCTCGCCAGCGGGGAGTAGTGGTTGCCGGGCCTGTTGGTGGTCACGCCAGGCACGCTGCGGCCGGGCCCACCCAGGCGTCATGCGGCGCACCGATCCCGGCGTCAGCACCTGCGCCGAGGGTTCACCCGATGGAGCTCCGGCGTCAGCCCGCCGTGACCTCGACGCCCGCGCCGTCGACGACGTCCATGCCTTCGGCGATGCGCATGGCCTCCTCGATGAGGGTCTCGACGATCTGGCTCTCAGGCACCGTCTTGATGACCTCGCCCTTGACGAAGATCTGACCCTTCCCGTTGCCCGAGGCCACGCCGAGGTCGGCCTCGCGCGCCTCGCCCGGCCCGTTCACGACGCAGCCCATGACGGCCACCCGCAGCGGCACCTCCAGACCGTCGAGGCCGGTGGTGACCTCCTCGGCGAGCTTGTACACATCGACCTGGGCGCGCCCGCACGAGGGGCAGCTCACGATCTCGAGGCGGCGCGGCTTGAGGTTGAGGCTCTCCAGGATCGAGATTCCGACCTTGACCTCCTCGACCGGCGGTGCGGAGAGGCTGACCCGGATGGTGTCGCCGATGCCTTGGCTCAGCAGCGCGCCGAACGCGGTGGCGGACTTGATCGTGCCCTGGAAGGCCGGCCCCGCCTCGGTGACGCCGAGGTGCAGCGGCCAGTCACCCTCGGCGGCGAGCATCTCGTAGGCACGCACCATGACCACGGGGTCGTTGTGCTTCACCGAGATCTTGAAGTCACGGAAGCCGTGCTCCTCGAACAAGCCGGCCTCCCACTTCGCGCTCTCGACCAGCGCCTCGGGGGTGGCCTTGCCGTACTTCTCCAGCAGCCGCTTGTCGAGGCTGCCCGCGTTGACGCCGATGCGGATCGAGGTGCCGTGGTCGGCGGCCTCCTTCGCGATCTGCTTCACCTGGTCGTCGAACGCCCTGATGTTGCCCGGGTTCACCCGCACCGCGGCACAGCCGGCCTCGATGGCGGCGTAGACGTACTTGGGCTGGAAGTGGATGTCGGCGATGACCGGGATCTGCGCCTTGGTCGCGATCGCCGGCAGCGCGTCGGCGTCGTCCTGACTCGGGCACGCGATGCGCACGATGTCGCAGCCTGCGGCCGTCAGCTCGGCGATCTGCTGGAGCGTGCTGTTGACGTCGGAGGTGAGCGTGGTGGTCATCGACTGCACCGAGATCGGGTGATCGGACCCCACTCCCACCTTGCCCACC
Source organism: Nocardioides acrostichi (assembly GCF_015319165.1). Taxonomy (GTDB): domain Bacteria; phylum Actinomycetota; class Actinomycetes; order Propionibacteriales; family Nocardioidaceae; genus Nocardioides; species Nocardioides acrostichi. Next base: position 479,849 of record NZ_JADIVZ010000001.1, on the reverse strand, counting down.
TGGATCTGACGGGTGTGGCGGCGCGGGGCGAGCGTCGGCGGCGGTGCCGAGGGCATGCCCAGGTTGATCTCGGTCATGTGGCCAGGCTACTGGCCGGGGCGCTGACTCGGCTCCGGGGACGTCATACGGCTGGAACCGAAGGACGTCCTGCCCGTATGACGTCCGGGATGCCGGTCAGGCGGCGTGACGGTATCCGCCCGCGCGCAGTCCCGCCTCGACCTGATCGAGGAATCGCTCGGGTTGGAGACGGAGTCCGAGGAGAGGGATCCGTAGGACAGCGTCGCCGTGCAGGGTGAGTGTGTTCTGTCGCAGCGCGTCGCCCACGATGTTCTCCGCCCAGGCGTGGTGGATGCCGTCGACCTCGACCACGAGCCGGTAGTCCGGCCAGTACAGATCGAGGTAGTACCTCCCGCTCGAATCGCGGCGGAGTTGTTGACGCACCGGCTCGGGTAGGCCCCGCCTCCGCAGCAGGCGAAGGACATCGAGTTCTCCCATCGACCCTGCCCCGCCGAGGAGGTCGTTGACCAGTTCGTGCAGAAGCGATCGCCGCTTGTCGCGACGAACCCGCAAGAGCGCGCGGCCGAGGTCTTCGGGCCGCGTCAGCCCCTGCTGGACGGCGACCGTCACGAGGTAGGTCGCCTCTTTGTCGGTACGGGCCCACCATGCTCCTCGAAGGGCTGCGATCTCGGGCTTGGTGCGGGGTACTCCCCCACCGGGCCAGCGGTCATCGGCCACCAACCGTCGCGTGTGGCGGATGTCGAACCGCGAACTGCGGCGCACTCGGGCGCCACGGGGTATCGACACCCGGACCCGCGCGACGTCGTAGCGCTGCAGCCCGTGAGCGACCAGTGCCGAGGCGCCGTCCAGCACGGCGCGAGGACCACCGGCGAACACGGCAGCCCACCACCAGCCTCGCGGCTCGAGTGGCCCGTTGTGCACCGCGATGGACTGACGGTCCAGGGCTACCCATCGCCCCATGACCACCTCGCGACGCACCAGCCATCGCGGAACGCCGCACGCGTAGATCTGGGGCCTCGACAACACGCCGCCCTGCTCCGCGGCGGCGGCCTGCGCCCGGCGGATCGCGTGGCTGTCGAGCGGTAGTCGAGCACTCATGTTGCTGAGTGTCAGCCGGGGCGTCACGCCAGGTCGGCCATCACCGCTCAGCTGTGGACAGCACACGCACGAAGTCGGCGTGTGGACGCGCGGGGCGCCCGCGCCGCCATGTCATCCAGACGAGATCAACGGACGTCCCGCCCGTATGACGTTGCGGAAGGTGGCTCAGCCAGCCGGCATCTGCACCGGCACCACGAGGTCGCCCACGATGAGGACGACGCCCATCACGAGCAGCGCGGATGCCACGACGTAGGCGACCGGCAGCAGCTTGGCAGCGTCGACGTGACCGGGATCGGGGCGTCCGAAGAGGCGGGCGAAGCCGCGGCGCAGCGCCTCCCAGAGGGCCGAGGCGATGTGGCCGCCGTCGAGCGGCAGCAGCGGCACGAAGTTGAAGAGCCCGATGAAGAGGTTGAAGCCCGCTGCCAGCGAGGCGAGGAAGGCGAGCTTCTCGGCCACCGGGAAGTCGGACTGCGACGACACCTCGCCGGCGATGCGGCCTCCGCCGACGATCGAGATCGGGCTGTCGGCCGCGCGCGGCTCGACGCCCACGATGGCCTTGCCCACCCCCCAGACCTTCACGGGCAGCTGCGCCAGGGCGACCACGGAGTCCTTGGTCATGTAGCCCATCTGCTCCAGGGTGAACAGCGGTCCTCCGTGGGTGACGACGGTGTGGGTGGCCGGCGAGATACCGAGGAACCCGACCTGGGTCAGGGTCTCGTCGTTGGCCGACGTGGGCCGCGCCTGCACGGTCGTGGTGATCTGCTTGGTGATGCTCTGGCCGTCGCGCTCGTAGGTGAGGGCGGTCTTCTCGTCACCGTTGCTGCGGATGAGACGTCGCAACTGGCTCCAACTGGTGATCTCCTGGCCGCCGAACGCCGTGATCGTGTCGCCCGGCTTGAGCCCGGCCAGGTACGCCGGGGTCTTGTTGTCGCTCGTGGTGCACGCCCGACCGCTCTCGGCGTACGGCAACAGACACGTGGAGACCTCGTCGACGACCGGTCGGCCGGCGTCGACCTCCTGGCTGCGTACCCCGTAGAGGCCGAAGATGAGGAGGAACAGCACGAAGGCGATGACGAGGTTCACCGTCGGCCCGCCCGCCATCACGATGACCTTCTTCCACCACGGCATCTTGTAGAAGAGCCGATCGGAGTCGGCGGCGGTGATGGTCTCCCACTCGGCCGCCCGCGCATCGGAGATCAGCTGGGCGAACATGCCGGTGTTCGACTTGCGCACCTTCGTGACGGTGTTGCCGTCGGCGTCGGTGGTGACCTCGTCGGCGAGGTCGTCGCCGCCGGGCGGCAACATGCCGACGATCTTCACGTAGCCGCCGAGCGGGATCGCCTTGATGCCGTACTCGGTCTCGCCGCGTTGCGTGCTCCACACCGTCGGCCCGAAGCCCACGAAGTATTGCGTGACCTTGCCGCCGAACTTCTTCGCCGGGATCATGTGGCCGAGCTCGTGCAGGCCGATCGAGATCACGAGTGCCAGCGCGAAGGCCAGGACTCCGAGCACGTACAGCAGGACGGTCATCGGGTTCCTTCGATGAGGCGGACGGCCGCCTCCCGCGCCCAGGTGTCGGCCGCGAGGACGTCGTCGACGGTGAGGTGACCTCCCGAGCGTACGTCGTGCCCGGCGAGCACGTCCGCGATCACGTCGACGATCTGGGGGAACCTCAGCCTGCCCTCATGGAAGGCCGCCACGCACACCTCGTTCGCGGCGTTGTAGACGGCAGGTGCCGTGCCCCCCGCCTCACCCGCCCGCCGTGCGAGCCGGACGGCGGGGAACGCGTCGTCGTCCAGCGGTTCGAAGCGCCAGTCGGCCGCCTTGGTCCAGTCGATCGGGGTCTCCGCGTCGGGCACCCGGTCGGGCCAGCCCAAGCCGAGCGAGATCGGCACGAGCATCGTCGGCAGGCCGAGCTGCGCGACGACCGCGCCGTCGCTGAACTCGACCATGGAGTGGATGTACTGCTGCGGGTGCACCACGACATCGATACGCTCGAACGGCACGTCGAAGAGCAGGTGCGCCTCGATCACCTCCAGTCCCTTGTTGACCAGGGTCGCGGAGTTGGTGGTGATGACGCTGCCCATCGCGAAGTTGGGGTGGGCCAGCGCCTCGGCCGGCGTCACGTCGTCGAGCTCGGCACGGATGCGGCCCCGGAACGGACCCCCGCTCGCGGTGAGCACGAGTCTTCGCACCTCCCCCGCCGAACCGGCACGCAGCGACTGCGCGATGGCGCTGTGCTCGCTGTCCACGGGCACGATCTGGCCGGGAGCGGCGGCGTCACGCACGAGCGGGCCGCCGATGATGAGCGACTCCTTATTGGCGAGCGCGAGCGTCGTCCCGGCCTCGAGCGCGGCCAGGGTCGGTCGCAGTCCGACCGCGCCGGTGATGCCGTTGAGCACCACGTCGCAGGGGTGGGCGGCCGCCTCGACCGAGGCCTCCTCCCCCAACCCGCTCACGGCGGGCGCGAACTCGGCCACCTGCTCGGCGAACAGGTCGGGGTCGGCCCCCCCGGCCGTCAGGCCCACGACCCGGAACCGGTCGGGGTTGGCCCGCACCAGGTCGAGCGCCTGGGTGCCGATCGATCCCGTCGAGCCGAGGATCACCACGTCACGTCGCTGCACCGGCGCAGTGTCCCATCACCCGCGAGGGGTCGTGAATCGTCCCTCGAGAGGTCGTGAATCGTCCCTCGAGGGGTCGCGAACGCACAGGACGTCGCGATCCGCGATCCCGACCGCAGACCCACCCAGCACGCCTACACTCGCGTGCTGTGAGCGACCCGCTGATCGACAGCCTGCTCGGAGCCGTCGAGGCCAACCCGGCGGACGTCGTCTTGCGCGTGCACCTGGGAGACCTCCTGCTCCGCTCCGGCCGGTCCGAGGAGGCGGTCGCGCAGGCAGCCGCCGCCCTCGGCATCGACCCCACGTCCCGCGACGCACGCGCGCTGATGGGACGTGCTCTGGGCGGCCCGGCCGAGCCCGTGGAGCCCGTGGAGCCCGTGGAGCCCGTGGAGCCCGCCGCATCGGGCCGGCCGGGGTTCGACTGGGAATCCGCCGAGGCCGACCTCGGCGACGTCGTGCCGCCGATGTACTCCGATGGCTCGACCGGCCCGGGCGAGCCCGATGCCGGGGCCTTCGACGTCGAGCGCGAGCAGCTCACTCTGGCCGACGTGGGCGGGCTCGACGACGTCAAGGAGCGCCTGCAGGCCAGCTTCCTCGCCCCGCTGCGCAACCCCGAGCTCCGCGCGCTGTACGGCAAGTCGCTGCGCGGCGGTCTGCTGCTCTACGGCCCGCCGGGGTGCGGCAAGACCTTCTTGGCCCGTGCCGTGGCCGGCGAGCTCGGCGCCGGCTTCCTGCACGTCTCCTTGGCCGACGTGCTGGACATGTACATCGGCTCCAGCGAGCGCAACGTGGCCGAGCTGTTCCGCACGGCTCGCGACTCCGCACCCTGCGTGCTCTTCCTCGACGAGCTCGACGCGATCGGTCAGAAGCGCTCGCTGACGCGCAACAGCGGCATGCGCACCACGGTCAACCAGTTGCTCACCGAGCTCGACGGCGTGGGCTCGGACAACGAGGGCGTGTTCGTCCTCGCGGCCACGAACCATCCCTGGGACGTCGACCCCGCCCTGCGTCGCCCGGGGCGCCTGGACCGCACGGTGCTGGTGTTGCCGCCCGATCGGGCAGCCCGCGAGGCGATCCTGCGCACCCACCTGCGCGGGAGGCCGCTGGAACGAGTCGACGTCGCAGCCATCGCCAAGCGCACCGACGGCTTCAGCGGCGCCGACCTCGCCCACGTGTGCGAGTCCGCCGCCGAGGTGGCGCTCATGGACTCAGTACGCAGCGGCGAGGCTCGCTTGATCCGGACCGACGACTTCGAGCGGGCCCTGAAGGACATCCGGCCGAGCATCGGGCCCTGGATCGAGACCGCGCGCAACGTCGCGCTCTTCGCCAACACCGACGGCGAGTACGACGAGCTCGCGACGTTCATCCGCAAGCGCGGCCGTCGATAGGTATCCACGTGCAGCGCTGGGAGGTACACGAGCGCGCCCGCCACTTCATCGACCTCGCTCGACCGGCCGGCGCCGCGGAGTTGCTCGGGCCACACCTGGTCTCCGATCCGGACGACACCGAGGCCCTCGTCCTGCTGGCCGAGGCCCGAGCGGATCTGCACCAGTTCGCCGAGGCCGAGCTCGCCGTCCGCGCGGCGTTGCGGACCGATCCGACTCATCTGCAGGCCCTCTTGCAACTCGTCGACCTGCGTCGAGCCGCGGACGACGGTGCCGACGCGGTGGGGGTCGCGAGCCAGGCCGTGGCATGCCACCCGCAGGCGTGGTCGGCGCACTACGCACTCGGGCTCGCCCACCGCACCGGCCCTCCGCCCGACCCTCGCGCATCCCTGCGCTGCGCCAACCGGGCGCTCGAGCTGAATCCGCACGCGGCGAGTGCCCACCAGCTCGCCGGTCTTGCCCTCGGAGACCTCGACGACTCCGCGCAAGCGCGCCGCGCGCACGAGCGCACCCTTCAGCTGGACCCGGGACACACGGCGGCCCGCGCGACGTTGATCGAACTCGACGCCGACGAGGGGAGGCTCGGCGACAGCGCACGCGAGGCCACGGCCCTGCTCGCCTCTAGCCCGGGCGATCACGACCTGCAGTTGCTGGCCGGATCGTTGGTGGTCCGGGCCGGCTTGACGACCCTGCCCTGGGTCTTCGCAGCGGATCTCGTGATGCTGGCGCTCGTGGCCCTCGGTCAGTCGGTCGCCGTGCGCGCGCCGGTCGCCGCGGCTCTGCTCGCGCTCGTCAGCGTGGTCTGGTACCGACGCATGCGCGGCCTCCCACGAGCGCGAGGCCGACTGATGACCGTCGTATGGCGAGCCCTCGACCTCCGAGGGCGACTGGCGCTGCTCGTCCCGGCAGGCCCTCTGGCCGGATGCGCCCTCGTTCTAGGGCTCGTCCCCGTCCCCGGTGCCGAACTACGCCAGCTGCTCGGCAGAGTCGCGTTGTGGTGGGGTCTCGGAGCTCTCTACTCCTTGTGGCGTGCGCGCCGTGCCGCATCGTGACGGCCACTGAGGGCGTCCGACGCGCCGCCATCCTCCTCGACCTCGGTCGCGCCGCGGAGGCCGAGCAGCTGATCGGGCCGTTGCTCGCCGCTGCTCCGGAGGACGCCGCCCTGCTGCGCCTGCTGGCCCGAGCCCAAGCGGAGCAGGACCGGCCCCGCGACGCTGAGCACACCCTCCGACTCGTGCTGCGCAGCGACCCCGACGATCCCGAGGCCTGGGCTCACCTCAGCGCTCTGCGCGCCGACGCGAAGGACGCCGCGGGCGCCATCGACGCGGCGGAAGCCGTCGCGCGGCTCGCGCCGCATTCCTGGGTCACCTACTACACCCGGGCCCGGGCACTCATGACCGGCCCTCGACCACACCTCTCCGCCGCCCTGGCCGACATCAACAACGGTCTGCGCCTCGATCCGCACAACGCTCACTGCCACAACCTGGCCGGCGCGTGCCTCGAGGCCCTGCGCAGGTTCGACGACGCGCGGTCTGCCTACGAGGAGGCGCTCAGGCTCGACCCTCAGCATCCCCTGGCCAGTGCGAATCTCGCGCGTCTGGACACTGAGTCCGGACGACTGCGGAGCAGTAGCGACCGTGTGCGTTCCGCCCTCGCGAACCACCCGGGCGAGGAGGCGCTGCGAGGCACGCTCGCGCTGGTGGCCACGCGCACGTCGCTTCGGCTGTCGTCGCTCCTCATGGTGACCGCCCTCGTCTCGGCGGCGCTCCTCGTCTCCCGCGTCCCGCTGCTGCCACGCGTCGGCGCGGCGACAGCGCTCGTCCTCGGTTCCGCGATCCTGTGGCGCACCCTCGCCGACCACCTACCCGACCGATCCTGGTCGTGGTGGATCTCCCTGTGGCGCTCGGCGCCGTGGCAGCAGCGTCTCGCGCTGGCTCTGCCGGCGCCGCTGATCGCTCTCACGGTCGTCTTCGCCGGCTGGCCGACACCGAGCACGGCGGTGACCGAGGAGGGCCTCACGGGCTTCGTGCAGCTGGCCCTCCTCACCGTCTTCGCGGCGGGATCGGCCTGGTGGGGAGGCCGACGCCGCTGACCCCTCAAGGCACAATCTGCGACCACTCGAGGCACAATCTGCGACCCCTGGGGCAGCAATTCGCGACCCCTCGCGGGTTACGCGGTGACGGCGAAGGCCTCCGCGACCACGTCGAAGGCCTCCTCGAGCAGGGTGTCGGAGATCGCCAGCGGCGGCAGGAAGCGGAAGACGTTGCCCCAGGTGCCGCAGGTCAAGGTGACGACGCCCTGAGCGTGGCAGTGCGCGGAGACGGCGGCCGCGCGGGCGGGGTCCGGCGTGGTGGTGCCGGGCTCGCAGAGCTCGATCGCCGTCATCGCCCCACGACCGCGCACCTCGGCGACCACCGGGTGCTCGGCGGCGATCTTCTCCAGCCGCGTCCGCATCAGCTCGCCGACCTCGCGCGCCCGGCCGACGAGGTCGGCCGAGCGCATCTCCTCGATCGCGCCGAGCGCCGCGGCGCACGCGATCGGGTTGCCACCGTAGGTGCCGCCCAGACCTCCGGCGTGGACGGCGTCCATCAGCTCGGCGCGCCCGGTGACGGCCGCCAGCGGCAGGCCGCCGGCGATGCCCTTGGCCGTGGTGACCAGGTCGGGCACCACGCCCTCGTGATCGCACGCGAACCAGTCGCCGGTGCGGCAGAAGCCGGTCTGGATCTCGTCGGCGACGAAGACCACGTCGTTCGCGCTGCACCACTGTGCCAGCGCCGGCAGGAACCCGGGCGCGGGCGCCACGAAGCCGCCCTCGCCCTGGATCGGCTCGATCACCACGCACGCGAGATTGGCGGCGCCGACCTGCTTGTCGAGCACGTCGATCGCGCGCGCTGCCGCCGTGGCGCCGTCGAGCCCGTCGCGCAGCGGGTAGCTCATGGGCGCCCGGTAGACCTCACCGGCGAAGGGGCCGAAACCGTTCTTGTAGGGCATGTTCTTGGCCGTCATGGCCATCGTGAGGTTCGTGCGGCCGTGGTAGGCGTGGTCGAACACCGCGACGGCGTCCTTGCCGGTGGCGACGCGCGCGATCTTCACCGCGTTCTCGACCGCCTCGGCGCCGGAGTTGAAGAGGGCCGACTTCTTGGCGTGGTCGCCGGGCGTGAGCTCGGCCAGCGCCTCGCAGACCTCCACGTAGCCCTCGTAGGGCGTGACCATGAAGCAGGTGTGGGTGAAGGCGTCGACCTGCTCGTGCACCCGCCGCGCGACGGCCGGTGCCGAGTTGCCCACGGTGGTGACCGCGATGCCCGACCCGAGGTCGATGAGGTGGTTGCCGTCGACGTCGACGAGCACTCCCCCGCCGGCCCGCTCGACGTACACCGGCAGGGTCGTCGCCACGCCGTTGGCAACGCAAGACTTCTTGCGTTCGGCCATCTGTACCGAACGAGGTCCGGGGATATCGGTCACCAGACGACGAATCTGCTCGATCATGCGTCCAACTCTCGCACACCCCACGGGCTGCCGTAGGCCGTGAGCAGGTCGAGGAACGGCACGGCGTCGAAGGCCTCCGGTCCGAGCACGCCAGTCCCCTGCCAGACCCCGGTCGCCAGGAGCTCGAGGGCCACCACCGGGTTGATCGCGGTCTGCCAGACCACGCACTGGTGTCCGTACTCTGCCATCGTCTCGGCGTTGTCGACCACGTGGTAGAGGTACGTCGACCGCGGGGCGCCGTCCTTACCCGTGCCCGTCACCCACAGCCCGGCGCACGTCTTGCCGGTCATCCGGGGACCGATCGTGGCCGGGTCGGGCAGCACCGCCGCCACGACGTCGCGCGGGCTGACCTCGACGCCCTTGACGCCGACCTTCTCGGTGGAGTCCAGTCCGAGGGTGTGCAGCACCTTGAGGATGCCGATCATCTCCTCGCCGAGGCCGTACTTGAACGTCGCGCGGCGGCAGTCGACCCACCGCGGCATGAGGAGCACCTCCTCGTGCTCGACGTTGACGCACTCGACCGGCCCGATGCCTTCGGGGAAATCGAACACCTCCGGCTCACTGAACGGCGCGGTGGTGTGCCAGTCGCCGTCCTGCCAGACCACCGGTGGATTGAGGCACTCCTCGATCGTGGTCCACATCGAGAACGACGGCGCGAAGACCTCGTTGCCGGCCTCGTCGGTGACCACCAGGTTGGCGCCGTCGCGCGTGCCCAGCTCGTCGATCTCACTGAAGAGGTGGTCAGCGGCATAGCGCGCGAAGACGTCCGAGAGCCCGGGCTCGACACCCATCCCCACCAGCGCCAACCGTCCGGCGTCCTCCCAGTCGGACGCCGCCGCGAACTGCTCGTCACCGAGCTTCACGCCCGGCGTCTCGTAGGGCCGCTCGGGGTGTGGCTGCGAGAGCGACATCGCCATGTCGACGTAGTGGGCCCCTGCCTCGAACGCACCAGAGAAGACCGGCATGTCGAAGACCGGATCGACCGCGTTCATCACGTGGGTGACGGCGTGCTCGCGACACAACGCTGCGACCGCCTCGGCGCTCGAGGCGTCGACCTGCGCGGCGACGAAGCGCTCGTCCTGGGCGGCCGCCCTCTGGGCGCGCTCCAGGGAGTAGTCGGTGACCACGATGGTCTCGCAGAAGTCGCGCCGCGCGGCGATGGCGCAGAACGCCGCGCCGACACCGCCGGCGCCGACCAGCAGGATCCTCATGTCACTCACCGATGAAGCTCATGACGTGCTTGATCCGGGTGTAGTCCTCGAGGCCGTACATCGAGAGATCCTTGCCGTAGCCGGAGTGCTTGAAGCCGCCGTGCGGCATCTCCGAGACGAACGGGATGTGGGTGTTGATCCACACCGCACCGAAGTCCAGGCGGCGCGAGACCCGCATGGCTCGGCCATGGTCGGCGGTCCACACGCTGGAGGCCAGGCCGTACTTCACGTCGTTGGCCCAGGCCAGCGCCTGCGCCTCGTCGTCGAACTTCTGCACGGTCATGACCGGCCCGAAGATCTCGGTCTGGATCTGCTCGTCGGTCTGCTGCAGACCCGAGAGCACGGTGGGCTCGTAGAAGTAGCCGGCGCTGCCCTGGCGGGTGCCGCCGGTCACGACCCGGGCGTGGTCGGGCAGGCGGTCGACCATGCCGGTCACGTGCGCGAGCTGGTTGGCGTTGTTGAGCGGCCCGTAGTAGACCCCCTCGACGTCGGGCATCCCGGTGGGCATGCCCTGCGCGGCCTCGGCGAGCGCGGCGACGAGGTCGTCGTGGATGCCGGGCGAGGCGAGGATGCGCGTGGCAGCCGTGCAGTCCTGGCCGGCGTTGAAGAGGCCGGCCCCGGCGATGCCCTCGGCGGCCTTCTCGACGTCGGCGTCGTCGAACACGATGACCGGCGCCTTGCCGCCGAGCTCGAGGTGCACCTTCTTCAGATCCGTGGCCGCGGAGCCGGCAACCTCCATGCCGGCTCGTACCGAACCGGTGATGGCGACCATCTGGGGCGTCGGGTGGCTGACCAGCGCACGACCGGTGTCGCGGTCGCCGCACACGACGTTGAGCACCCCGGGCGGCAGGAACTCCTGTGCGATCTCGGCGAGCAGGCTCGAGGACGCCGGCGTGGTGTCGCTCGGCTTGAGCACCACGGTGTTGCCGGCGGCCAGCGCCGGGGCGATCTTCCAGATCATCATGAGCAAGGGGTAGTTCCACGGCGTCACCTGGCCCACGACGCCGATCGGCTCGCGCCGCACCCAGGAGGTGTGGTCGGCCATGTACTCCCCCGCCGCGCGACCCTCGAGCACGCGCGCCGCACCGGCGAAGAACCGGAAGTGGTCGCTGGCGTAGGGCATCTCCTCCTCCAGGGTCAGCCCCAGCGGCTTGCCGGTGTCGCGGCACTCGACGGCGTTGATCTCCTCGACCCGGCTCTCGATGGCATCGGCCAGCTTGAGCAGGGCGCGAGCGCGATCCTGGGGGGTCGTCTGCCAGCCCCAGCCCTCGAAAGCGGCGTCGGCTGCGGCGTAGGCGCGGTCGACGTCCTCGCTGCTCGAGGCGGGCGCCTGCGCGTAGACCTCGCCGGTCGTGGGGTCGATGACGTCGTACGTCGCCCCGGACGCCGCGGGCACGAGCTCGCCGTTGATCACGTTGCTGAAGGTGGTGTCGGCCATGCCGGGAGCCTAGTGACCCAGCTGCGGATTCGGTAGGCTCAAGTGCGTTGTATCTACGATTTCAGTTGTCCAAGTTCGAATTTCAGCGGTGATTCATCGTTCGTAGACGCAGTGCCCGTCGATCCACGTGCTGCGCACCATCGTGTCGGCGATCTCGCGCTCGTGGCCCACGAACGGGTTCCGGTCGAGGACGACCAGGTCGGCGGTGGCCCCGACGCGGACGACGCCCGCGTCGTCTCGCCCGTTCACCCACGCACTGCCCGAGGTGTACGCCGCGAAGGCCGTGCCCAGGTCGAGCGCCTGCTCGGGCAGGAACGGCTCGTCGCGCGCCGGCGCCCTCACGTCGCAAGCGCGCCGCGTGACGGCCGTGTGCAGCGCCAGCATCGGGTCCGGGCTGCTCACCGGCCAGTCGCTGCCCGCGACCAGTCGGGCACCGGCGCGGTGGAGCCCACCGAAGGGGTACTGCCAGCGGGCGCGATCCGCGCCGATGAAGGGCAAGGTGAGCTCGACCATCTGCTCGTCGTAGCAGGCCCAGAGCGCCTGGATGTTCGCCGTCACACCGAGCTCGGCGAAGCGGGGCAGGTCGTCGGGGCGCACCAGCTGGAGGTGCGCGATGTGGTGACGCAAGTCGCGGCCGGCGGCGTCGAGACCCGCGAACGCATCCAACGCCTCGCTCACCCCGCGGTCGCCGATGGCGTGCACGTGCACCTGGAAGCCCTCGCGCGCCAGCGCCGGCACGGCAGCGCGCAGCACGGAAGGGTCGACGAAGGAGTGACCGGCGTTGGCTGTGGCGTGCCCGCAGCGGTCGAGGTAGGGCTCCCCCAGGGCTGCGGTGTAGTTCTCGGCGACGCCGTCCTGCATCACCTTGACCGTGCTGGCCCGGAACCGACCGTGGGTCAGCTCGGCTCGACGGGCCACCAGGTCGGCGATCTGCTCCAGCCCCCGGTCGCGCTGCCACCACAAGGCGCCGACCACGTGGCTGCGCAGCGTGCCCGCACGCGCGGCCCGCAGGTACGCCGGCCCCGCGTCGTCCATGCCCGCGTAGTCGCCGATGATCGCGTCCTGCCAACTCGTGACGCCGACCGAGTGCAGGTAGGCCTGCCCCGCGAGCAGGCCGGCGTCGAGCTCGGCGTCGGTGGTGGCCGGGAGCAATCGACTGACCAGGTGCATCGCACCCTCGTGCAGGGTGCCGCTGGGGTGTCCAGCGGTGTCGCGCTCGATGCGCCCGTCGGGCGGGTCGGGGGTCTCGCGGGTGATGCCGGCCAGCTCGAGGGCACGGGAGTTGACCCAGGCGCCGTGGTGGTCGCGATTGGGCAGGAACACCGGTCGATCGGGCACGACGTCATCGAGGTCGGTGGCCACTGGCGTGCCGCCGGGGAAGGCCGACATCGACCAGCCGCCACCGAGGATCCAGGCACCCCGGTGCCGCTCGGCATAGGCAGCCACCGTCGCCAGGTACTCCTCTCGCGTGTCGGCCGCCGTGAGGTCGCAGCGGATGCGCTCGACCCCACCCTGCACGACGTGCACGTGAGCGTCGGTGAACCCGGGAGCGAGCAGGCCTCCGGCGAGGTCGACCTCGCTCGCGCCGTCCGCCTCGAGACGCGCGCCGTCGAGCGCCACCAGGGCCACCCTCCCCTCGACGACCAACACCTCGGCGTTCGCGTGGTGGCGGTGCCCGTCGAAGAGGGCGCCGTTGCGGAACACGGTGGCGGGGGCTGGAGAGGTCACGGGAGGTTCCTATCAGGTCCGACTATCTCGTCGTGCTCAACGAAATCCGTACACATCTTGGCTCTGGGCGACGGATTCGCTTGCGTTCTGCTCCGGTGGCGGGGAGCATGAGCACATGCACCCGGACTACGACCACCTGCAGCAGGCTGCCAAGGATCACCTGTGGATGCACTTCACGCGCCACGGCCAGTACGCCACCTCCGACGTACCGGTGATCGTGCGAGGTGAGGGTGCCTATCTCTTCGACGCCCAGGGCAAGCGCTACCTCGACGGCCTGGCCGGGCTGTTCGTGAGCCAGCTGGGCCACGGGCGCACCGAACTCGCGGAGACCGCGGCGGCGCAGGCCAAGGAGCTGGCCTTCATGCCGCTGTGGTCCTACGCCCACCCCACCGCGATCGAGCTCGCCGAGAAGGTGGCCTCCTACGCGCCCGGAGACCTCAACCGGGTCTTCTTCACCAGCGGCGGCGGCGAGGCGGTCGAGTCGGCCTGGAAGCTGGCCAAGAACTACTTCAAGCTCACCGGCAAGCCCATGAAGCACAAGGTCATCAGCCGGGCCATCGCCTACCACGGCACCACGCAGGGTGCGCTCTCCATCACCGGCCTGCCGCTGCTCAAGCAGCAGTTCGAGCCGCTGGTGCCCTCCACCTTCCGGGTGCCCAACACCAACTACTACCGTGCCGAGGAGCACCCCGGCTTCGGTGGCGGCAGCCTCGAGGAGTTCGGCCGCTGGGCGGCCGACCAGATCGCGGTCGCCATCGAGAACGAAGGCCCCGAGACCGTCGCCGCCGTCTTCCTCGAGCCGGTGCAGAACGCCGGTGGCTGCTTCCCGCCTCCGCCGAGCTACTGGCAGCGGGTGCGCGAGATCTGCGACACCTACGACGTCTTGCTGGTCAGCGACGAGGTCATCTGCGCCTTCGGGCGGCTGGGTCACATGTTCGGCGCCGAGCGCTTCGACTACCAGCCCGACATCATCACCTGCGCCAAGGGCATCACCTCGGGCTACTCGCCCCTGGGCGCGATGATCGCCAGCGACCGGCTCATGGAGCCGTTCCTCTCCGGCGCCAACTCCTTCGCCCACGGCTACACCTTCGGCGGCCACCCGGTCTCCACCGCGGTCGGCCTGCGCAACCTCCAGATCTTCGAGGAGGAGAAGATCCTCGAGCACGTGCGCGACAACGAGGGCGCCTTCCGCGCCACGCTCGAACGGCTGCTCGACCTGCCCATCGTCGGCGACGTGCGCGGCGAGGGCTTCTTCTACGGCATCGAGCTGGTCAAGGACAAGACCACGAAGGAGTCGTTCAGCGCCGAGGAGTGCGAGCGCATCCTCTACGGCTTCGTCTCCAAGAAGCTCTACGCCGAGGGCCTCTACTGCCGCGCCGACGACCGCGGCGACCCGGTCGTGCAGCTGGCTCCCCCGCTGATCTGCGACCAGACGCAGTTCGACGAGATGGAGCAGGTGCTGCGCAAGGTTCTCGACGAGGCCGGCTCCCTCCTCTGAGGCCGACCTGCCACGAGTTTTCACGTGACCCGTCACGAGTTTTCACGTGACCCGTCACGAGTTTTCACGTGACCCGTCACGAGTTTTCGGACGGGACACCTACGTGACGCCGCGCCAGGTCGTCGCGGGAGTCCGGCCGCCGCCGTGATCGCTCCAGGCGGTGCGCAGCCGCGTCTCGGCATCCTGCTGGCGACCGAAGACGTGCTCGCGGGCGAACACCTGGACTCGCCATCCCAGTTCACGTAGTTCGCGACGACGCGCGGCGTCATGTTCTCGCTGTTCCTGGTCGCGGTGCCACTGCCGACCGTCGTACTCCGCAGCGAACCGCTCACGCGCAAGCCCGAGATCGAGGTAATAGACGCCACCACCGGATCGCTCGACCTCGATCTGCGTGGTGGCGCGAGGCAGTCCGGCCTGATGCCACCGCAGGCGCAGCGCGCTCTCACCGAAGGACGCCGACCCGCCGTCCGCCAGAGCAGCGAGCGCTCGCAGCGCCACGACGCCGCGCATGCCCTTGAATCGCGAGGTCTCACGCGCCAGGCGCTCGCGGGTGAACGTGTCGGTGGCCAGCATCATGTCGAGGGCGTGCAGGCGAATGTCATTGTTGAAGCCCAGCCGACCGACGTCGCACGCGGTGCGTAGCGGTGTCGTGACGCGTAGTCCGCCCACCTCCATCACGTCCTCGGTCGTCATCTTTCGCTCCCCGCTCAGCACACCACCTCGACGTACGCGCTTGCCGGACGGCCGGAAGCAGGAGACATCGGGCGTCTTGAGGTGATCGTTGGGCGGCAACGCATCGTCGCCTCGGTGCAGCCAGGCGGCCGTGTGATCGCACACGTAGGCGTCGTCGGGCACGACGAGCCGCAACATCGCGCACCGCAGGTCGAGGGTGTCGGCCATCGTGCCGACGACGTAGACACCCTTCAACGGACGTCGCAGCCAGCCGTGCTCGACCATGCGATGCAGCGTGAGGTCCTTCAGTCCGCAGTCACGGGCCTCTGCCCGGGTGAAGGGTCGGTCGCGGGGCACCGAGTGTCCGAGGTCGAAGATCATCGCCATGCCTGAGGAGTCTGGGACGTTTCAGGCGAATGCGACACCGGCCTCGCGCCGTCTTGTGGATAACTCGGTTCACCTGAAAACTCGTGGCAGGTCACGTGAAAACTCGTGACGGGTCACGTGAAAACTGGTGACGGGTCACCGTCAGGAGTCGAACCCGAGGCCGGCCGCGTCGAGGGTGCGCAGCCAGGCGTTGCGCCTGCCCATGTGGGAGTCCGAGCGGGCCAGGCTCCAGCGGGTCAGGTTGATGCCCGCCGCGCGCAACGGCTCGGGCGGGAAGGGCAGCGGTCGCTCCCGGACCATGCGCAACCGGGTGCGCTCGTTGTCTGCTCCCTCGAGGAGGTCGAGCACGACGTGGGCGCCGAAGCGGGTGGCGGCGACGCCGAGCCCGGTGTAGCCCAGCGCGTAGCCGACCCGCCCGGAGAGCGCTGTGCCGTAGAAGGCGTTGAAGCGGGTGCAGGTGTCGATCACGCCGCCCCAGCGGTGCGTGAACCGCAGACCCGCGAGCTGCGGGAAGGTCTCGAAGAAGTGCTGCGCGAGCAACGTGTGGGTGGTGTCGCGCTGCTCGAGCGAGGCGTCGATGCGCGAGCCGTAGTGGTAGACGGCGTCGTAGCCACCCCAGAGGATCCGGTCGTCGCGGGTCAGCCGGTAGTAGTGGAAGAGGTTCGAGGCATCGCCCACACCCTGCCGGCCACCCCAGCCGATCGACGCGAGTTGGGACGCCGACAGCGGCTCGGTCATCAGCACGTGGTCGTAGACGGGTACGGTCATCAGCCGCAGCCTGCGCAGCAGGGAGGGGAACGCGTTGGTCGCGAGCACGACCTGCCCCGCCCGCACCGCCCCCGCGCCCTCCGGCCCCGCGGTCGAGAGCCGGACGCCGCCACCCGACCGCCGCAGACCGGTGGCCCGGGTGCGCTCGTGGATCACGACGCCCGCGGCGAGGCACACGGCTCGCAGGCCCCAGGCCAGCCGAGCCGGCTCGACCAGCGCGGTGTCGCCCGGCGAGTGCAGTGCGCCCAGATAGGTCGGCGAGTCGACCAAGGCGCGGGTCTCGTCGGCGCCCAGAAGCGCCACCTCGGCACCGTGCTCGGCCATGACCCCGGCCAGCTCGCGCAGCTCGTCGAGGTGGTGCGGTGCGGTCGCGACGGTGAGCTCGCCCGACATCTGCCAGTCGCAGTCGATACCGAGCCGCTCGATATCGGCGCCCAACCCGGTGAGGTTCGCGGCGCCCAGCCGTTCGAGCACGTCGAGCTCGTCGGGCCAGCGCTCCAGCCCGTTGCCGAACCCGTGGGTGAGGGACGCCGCGGCGAAGCCGCCGTTGCGCCCCGACGCCTGGCCGCCGCACTCCCCCGCCTCGACGAGGACCACCGACCGCCCGGGGTGTCGCTCGCGGGCCAGCAGCGCCGTCCAGAGCCCCGTGTAGCCACCGCCGACGACGACGAGGTCTGCCTCGACCCCGCCCACCAGCGAGGGCAGCGGGCCCGGCCGGTCGGGGTCGTCGAGCCAGTACGTGCGCTGCGCGGCGTCGGCGAGCGCCGGGTGTGTGGGCCTCACGCGAGCGCGCGGCTGCGGCGCCGGCTGTTCAGCTCGCCGATCACCACGATCGCGATCGAGACCACGAACATGATCGTGCCGATCACGTTGACCTGCATCGGCACACCGACCCGGTAGGCACCCCACACGTACATCGGGAAGGTCGTGGAGTTGCCGGAGTTCAGGTTCGTGACGATGAAGTCGTCGAACGACAGCGAGAAGCTGAGCAGTGCCGCCCCCAGGATGCCCGGGAACACCAGCGGGAACGTGACCCGCCAGAAGGTCTGGGACGGCGTGGCGTAGAGGTCGGCGGCAGCCTGCTCGAGGGTGTCGTCCATGCCCGCGAGCCGGGATCTCACCGTGACGACGACGAAGGAGAGGCAGAACATGACGTGGGCGATGAAGATCGTCCAGAACCCCAGGTGACCCGAGGCGCCGCTGGCCACGAAGAGCGTGAGCAGTGAGGAGCCCATGACGATCTCGGGGGCGGCCATCGGCAAGAAGATCAGCAGGTTCGCCGACGAGCGCCCGATGAAGTCGTGCCGCACCAGCGCGAAGGCGGCCAGCGTGCCCAGGGTGGTGGCCACCAAGGTGGAGAGCAGCCCGATGCGGAAGCTCAGCCCGAGCGCCTTGCACATCGAGGGGTCCTCGCAGATGTCGGCCCAGTTGTGCAGCGTGAACCCGTCGAAGGAGTACACGTTGCGCGCGGCCGGGTCGTTGAAGCTCATCAAGACCACGACGGCGATCGGCACGAACGTGTAGGCCAGCACCGCCAGCCCGAGCAGCAGCACCAGGTGCTCGCGCACCCACCTCGCCGCCGGCATCAGAGCAGCTCCTCGGTGCCGGCGCGGCGCACGTAGACCAGCACCATCGCCACGATGATGAGCATCAGCAGCACCGAGAGGGACGCCGCGACGGGCGCGTTGTTGGCGTCGACGAACTGGCCCTGGATCACGTTGCCGATGACCCTCTGGTTGGTGGAGCCGAGGAACTCGGCGTTGATGTAGTCGCCCGCGGCCGGGATGAACGTGAGCAGCGTGCCCGACACGACACCCGGCAGCGAGAGTGGCCAGGTGACCTTGAAGAACCCGACGAAGGGGTTCGCGTAGAGGTCGGAGGACGCCTCCACCAGGCGTGGGTCGATCTTGTCGATGCTGGCGAACAGCGGCAGCACCATGAACGGCAGGAAGTTGTAGGCCAGGCCGGCGACGATCGCCGCCGGCGTGGCGAGCAGCCGGTCCTCGGGGCCGAGCAGGTGCACGAACTGCAACGAGCGCACCACCCAGCCGTGGTCGGAGAGGATCAGCTGCCACGAGAGCGTGCGGACCAAGAAGCTGGTGAAGAACGGCGCGATGACCAGCACCAGCAGCAGGTTCTTCCAGCGTCCGGCCTTGAAGGCGATCGCGTAGGCGAGCACGTAGCCGAGCACCAGACAGATCAGCGTCGCCAGCGCGGCGTACCAGATCGAGCGCAGGAAGGGCCGCCAGTAGGCCTGGAGGACGTCGGCGTAGTTCTGCCAGTGGTAGGTCATGTCGTAGCCGCGGAAGTCCGAACCCGAGGGGTCGAAGAGGCTGGTCGCGACCAGCGAGTAGAACGGCACCACGAAGAAGACGAGCAGCCACAGCGTGGCCGGCACCATCAGCAGGTAGCCGACCTTGCCGCGACGACGGACGCCTGCCGCCATCAGTCGTCGTCCCCCTGCTCGACGCCGGCCGCGGCGCTCTGGTGGATGTCGAGCAGGAAGGCGTACTCCGGGCGCCACGACAGCTCGACCCGCTCGCCGGTGCGGAACATGCGGGTGCGGCCGGTGTTCTGGCTGAACACCGCGAGCTCTTGGCCCCACGGCATGCGCACCTGGTAGAGCGTGGAGACGCCGACGAACGACACGTCGGTGACGACACCGCCGGGGATGGTGTTGCCGGGCGCGTCGAGGGCCTCCCCCTCACCGCCGATGAGTACCTTCTCGGGCCGGATGCCGACCCAGCCGCGGTCGCCGTCGGTGTGCACCCGGGCGGTGGGCACCGAGACCTGCACCCCGTGCATGTCGACGGTCACGACGTCGGCCGCACGGGAGAGCACGGTGCCCTCGATGAGGTTCGACTGGCCGAGGAAGTTGGCCACGAACGTCGAGCGCGGGTTCTCGTACAGCTCGCTCGGCGCGCCCATCTGCTCGATCACGCCGGCGTTCATCACGGCCACGGTGTCGGCCATGGTCATGGCCTCCTCCTGATCGTGCGTGACGTGCATGAAGGTGAGGCCGACCTCCATCTGGATGCGCTTGATCTCCAGCTGCATCGAGCGGCGCAGCTTCAGGTCCAGCGCGCCCAGCGGCTCGTCGAGGAGCAGCACCTCGGGCTGGTTGATCAGCGCCCGCGCCAGCGCGACCCGCTGCTGCTGGCCACCCGAGAGCTGAGCGGGACGCTTGCGCGCCTGGGTGTCGAGCTCGACGAGGTCGAGCATGTCGCGCACCTGGGCCTCGACGTCCTTGACCTTGCGGCGGCGCAGGCCGAACGCGACGTTCTCGAAGATGTCGAGGTGCGGGAAGAGCGCGTAGTTCTGGAACACCGTGTTCACCGGCCGCTGGTGGGGCTTGGCGTGCGTGATGTCGCTCCCGGCCAGTGTGATCGTGCCGGCCGTGGGGCGCTCGAGGCCGGCGACCATGCGCAGGGTCGTGGTCTTGCCGCAGCCCGAGGGGCCGAGCAGGGCGATGAACGAGCCCCGCGGCACCTCGAGGTCGAGGCCCTGGACCGCGGTGAAGCCGTTGGGGTAGCGCTTGGTGAGCCCCGCGAGCCTCAGCCCGTCGGCGGACGCCGCGCCGCCGGCGTCCGTTCCGGCCGCGTTGTCTGGCCCGTTCTGAGGCCCGTTCTCAGCCAACAGTGACATCGGTCCAGTCTCCTTCGTACTGCTGCGTCTGCCGGTCGTCGAGCGGCATGAAGTCCCAGGTGTCCTTGAGGCTCGCAGGGTCGGGGAAGATCAGCTGGTTGTCGACGAGGGAGGGGTCGATCTTCTCCATCGCCTCCTGCGCCCCCTGGACGGGGCAGATGTAGTTCACCCAGGCCGCCAGCCGGGCCGCGACCTCGGGCTCGTAGTAGTAGTCGATCCACTTCTCGGCGTTGGACTCGTGCGTGGCCAGGTTGGGCACGAGCATGTTGTCGCTCCACAGCGACGGCCCCTCCTCGGGGATCACGAACTTGATCTTCGGGTTGTCGTACTGCGCCTGGATGACGTCGCCCGACCACGCCTCGCACGCCACGACGTTGCCGTTGGTGAGCTGCTGGAGGTAGTTGTTGCCCGCGAACTTCAGCAATTGGCCGTCGGCGACGGTCTTCTTCAGCAGATCCAGCGCGTCGTACCACTGCGCCTCGGTGAAGTCGTCGGGGTCGGCGCCGACGTCGAGCAGGAAGAAGCCCATGGTGTCGCGCATCTCGGTGAGCAGCGAGATCTTGCCCTTGAGGTCGGAACGGGTGATCAGGTCGGCGAACGAGCCGACCTCCTTGACGTACTCGGCGTTGTAGGCGATGCCGGTCAGCCCCGACTGCCACGGGGCGTGATACTCCAGATCGGGATCCCACGGCTTGTCGCGCAGCGAGTCGATGAGGTTGGCGTGCAGGTTCGGCACCGCCGCCTTGCTGAGCGGCTGGATCCATCCCAGATCGATCATCCGCTGGGCCATCCAGTCGGTCATGACGATGAGGTCACGGTCGATCGGCTCGCAGGTGCCGAGCTGGTTCTTGACCTTGGCGTAGAACTCCGCGTTGTCGTTGACGTCGTCGTTGTAGGTGACCTGGATGCCGGTCTTCTCCTGGAACTCCGCAAACGTGCCCTTCGGGTTGCGGCGCGGGTCGATGTAGCCGGTCCAGTTGGAGATGATCATCTGCTTCGCCGACGCCGAGAGGTCGGTCGCCTTGCACGTGGCCGGGTTCTGCTGTGCGCCGGCGACCTCGAAGAACGGGAGCCTGAGTGCGGCCACGCTCAGCCCTCCGACGGCGAGCGCTCCACCGCCCTTGAGCAGACCGCGCCGCGAGAGCGTGGAGCGGCGCGCCGGCGGTTCTGGCTGGGGTGCTGCCGAGAGGTCTGCCATGCGCTCCTCGCCGTGGGCGTGGGGATGTGGGATTCCTCGGATCGTGCCATGGAGACCGGAGTACGGCAAGGGATACCGTTGCCGCGCAACATGATTGCAACGAAATCCGTTGTCACTCAACGCGACATTCCTGATGTCGGGCGGGGCGGCGGGTAGTTTGCGCCCATGACGAAGCACGATCGCGGCACGACCCACCTCGACGATGTCTCGAAGGCCATCATCGAGCAGCTCCAACAAGACGGACGCCGCTCGTACGCCGCCATCGGCAAGGTGGTCGGACTCTCCGAGGCCGCCGTCCGCCAGCGGGTGCAGCGCCTGCTCGACGCCGGCGTCATGCAGATCGTCGGCGTCACCGACCCCCGCGAGCTGGGCTTCGCCCGCCAGGCCATGGTCGGCCTGCGGTGCACCGGGCCGCTCGAGCCCGTTGCCGACGCGCTCGCCGACCTCGACGAGATCGACTACGTCGTGGTCACGGCCGGCTCCTTCGACGTGCTCGTCGAGGTCGTCGCGGAGAGCGACGAGCACCTGCTCGCCCTGCTCGGGCGCATCCGCTCCGTGCCCGGGGTGGTCGGCACCGAGACCTTCACCTACCTGCACCTGCGCAAGCAGACCTACGCCTGGGGCGTGCGATGAGCCGACGGCTCGCCCTCGTGCGACGTCCAGGCCCGCGGGTCGCCGAGGGGATCGTCACCCACGTCGAGCGCTCCCCCGTCGATGCCGTCCTCGCGCTACGGCAGTGGGAGGGCTATGTCGACGCGTTGCACGCGCACGGATGGACGACCATCGAGGTCGCGCCCGCAGACGACTGCCCCGATGCCGTGTTCGTCGAGGACACCGCCGTCGCCTACGGCGACCTCGCCGTCATCGCGCGGCCCGGCGCGCTCTCGCGGCGTCCGGAGACGTCCGGCGCGGAGGCTGCCCTGCGCGAAGCCGGCTACCGCATCGCCCACATCGAGGCCCCCGACACCCTCGACGGCGGCGACGTGCTCAAGCACGACGGCACCGTGTGGGTCGGCCTCGGCGGCCGGACGACGCCCGGCGCGGTGGAGCAGTTGGCCGGGTTGCTGGCGCCGCTCGGCGCCCGTGTGGTCGGAGTGCCGCTGGCGAAGGTGCTGCACCTGAAGTCGGCCGTCACCGCGCTGCCCGACGGCACCGTGATCGGCTGGCCACCCGTGGTCGACGACCCCTCGGTGTGGCCGCACTACCTCGAGGTGCCCGAGGAGCCGGGCTGCCACGTGGTGGTCCTCGACGCCGACACCGTGCTCATGTCGAGCGCCGCACCCCGCACCGCCGAGCTGTTCGAGCGGCGCGGGCTGCGCGTGGTCCGCGTCGACATCGGTGAGCTGGAGAAGCTCGAGGGCTGCGTCACCTGTCTGTCGGTCCGCCTGCGCGGCTGAGCCGCGGTAAATGGCTGGACGCCGACCCTCGCGGTCGGCGACCCTGGCGCGGTCGCCGCGTGGCGACGTCCCCGTCCCGGCACGGGCTCACCCGAAGGGAGCTGACATGTCCATGACTGTCATCGGCCTGCTCGCAGACCACACCCGCACTCTTCGATGGAGCACCTCCGTTGGCACACCACCAGCACCACCCGCACGACCAGCCTGAGCAGTACACCTCCGAGCACCTCGTCCGCCTGCCCGAGGCGCCGCCGGAGGATCGGCTCGCCGGCATCGACCCGGCGTTCATCACCGACTTCCGCGCCTCCGACGATCCCGACGATGCACAGCGCTGGAGCACCTGGCGCAGCGTCGAGCCGCTGTGCCGCGGCCCGGAACCACGACCCGAGTGGGTCGTGACCTCGCAGGCCGCGCTCGACACCGAGCTCGGCATCCTCAAGACCGGCAAGGAGGCCGACGCGTTCCTGCTCGAGCGCGCGGTGCCCGGCTCCGATGCCGTGGGCGAGTCGGTGGTGCTGGTCGCCAAGCGCTACCGCAGCAGCGACCACCGCACGTTCCATCGCGCCGCCACCTACACAGAAGGTCGCAGTGTGAAGCGGTCCCGCGACGAGCGAGCGCTCAAGCGCAACAGCACCTGGGGGCGGCAGGTCGCCGCCGGCGAGTGGGCGATCTCGGAGTGGGACGCCCTCAAGCGGTGCTGGCTGCTCGGCTTGCCCGTGCCCTACCCGGTACAGATCGACGGCACCGAGCTGCTCATGGAGTGGATCACCGTCGAGACCGACCACGGCACCGACACCGCACCCAGGCTGGCACAGACCCGTCCCGAACCGAGGCTGTTGGCGTCGTACTTCGAGCAGCTGCGCGAGGCCCTCGCGGCGATGGTGGCCGACGGTCTCGTGCACGGCGACCTCTCGCCCTATAACGTGCTCGCCGCGGGCGAGCGTCTCGTGATCATCGATCTGCCGCAGGTGGTCGACCTCGTCGGCAACGTGAACGGCATGGACTTCCTCCTGCGCGACTGCACGAACATGTGCACCTGGTTCCGGGCCCGTGGGCTGGAGGTCGACGAGCACGCGCTGTTCGGGGATCTACTGGCCCACGCGTTCTGAGCACGGGCCGGGACGTGGGCTAGGGTCCGGCCCCGTGCGACGCACACGAGGCCGGATCGTCGACGTCACCGACGCCGACGACCTCCGGGCGCGCGTCGAGTCGGGCGCGCGCAACCTTTCCGGCTGGCACCTGCGCGGCCTCGACCTGAGCGAGCACAGCGCCACCCTCGAGCGAGCCGACGTGTCGGGTGCGACGTTCCTGGGCTGCACCTTCGCCGAGGGGGACGCCGACCGCGTGGTCGGCGCGGGCGGCATCGTGCTGCCGAGGCTGACCGACACGCCGGTGGACATCTACCGACACGAGCTGTACACCGCCCCCGAACTCTTCGACGCCCCCCGCTGGGGCGACTCGCTCGACGGCCGCACCTACGCCTGGTCGCAGGAGGACGATCCAACCCGCCGCAGCGAGGCGTCACTGGGGATGGCGCTGCACGACCACGCCATCGACGAGGCACTCGCCCGCTGGCGGGAGGGCCGGCACCTGGTCGGCGTCATGGGCGGGCACCAGCTGCAGCGAGGCGAACCCCGCTACGCGGACGCCGCCCGCCTCGGCGCCCTGCTCGGACGCGACCTCGTGGTCGCGACGGGCGGAGGCCCCGGTGCGATGGAGGCCGCCAACCTGGGCGGCCGCCTCTCCGGTCATGACGACGCCCTCGACGCCGCACTCGACCGACTGGCGCACGTGCCCTCGTACCGGCCCTCCATCGACGCCTGGGCCATGAGCGCCCTCGACGTGTGCGCCGCCCATCCCGAGGCCGCGCGCGACAGTCTCGGCATCCCCACCTGGCACTACGGGCACGAGCCGCCCAACGTGTTCGCCACCGCCATCGCGAAGTACTTCCGCAACGCGACCCGCGAGGCGATCCTGCTCGAGGTCTGCGACGCCGGCATCGTGTTCCTGCCCGGTGCGGGCGGCACCGTGCAGGAGATCTTCCAGGACGCCTGCGAGAACTACTACGCCGACGACGGCGCGGTCGCCCCCATGGTGCTGGTCGGTCGCGAGCACTGGACGACGCAGCTCCCGGCCTGGCCGCTGCTCTCGGCCCTGGCGCGTGGCCGTTCGATGGAACAGCACGTGCACCTCGTCGACTCCCTCGAGGAGGCCGCCGAGGTGGTCCTCAGCTAGCCAGCGGGAGCGCCAACGACTCGCCGATCACGGCGCGGTAGTGCTCGACCAGCATCTCGTTGACGCGCACCCACGAGCGGTCGCGCACGCTGGCCCGGGCCTGGTGCGCCATCCGGCTCCGGAGGACCGGGTCACCCACCAGGGCATCGATGTGCCTCACGAGATCCTCGGGGTCGCCCGCGCGGTAGAGCAGGCCGGAGCGGCCGTCGTCCACGACGTCGAGCGGTCCTCCGCTGCGCGGCGCGACCACCGGCACACCGGAGGCGAGCGCCTCCTGGGCGGACTGGCAGTAGGTCTCGTAGCGGCCGGTGTGCACGAACACGTCGAGTGAGGCATAGGCCGCGCCGAGCTCCTCACCGTGCAGGAGACCGAGGAATGCGGCGTCGGGCAGGAGGGTGCGCAGTCGCTGCTCCTCGGGCCCGCCGCCGACGACCACGAGCCGGAAGCGCGGGTCGCCGTGCAGGTGGGTGAGCAGGTCGAGCTCCTTCTCGGCCGCGAGGCGCCCGACGTACCCGATCAGGAGGCGGCCGTCGGGGGCGAGGCGCGCTCGCAGGTCGTCGTCGCGCCGGGCGGGGTGGAACGCCTCGAGGTCGACGCCTCGGGGCCATAGGCCCAGCCGCGGCACGTCGAGCGACTCGAGCTGGCGCAGGCTGGCCGACGACGGCGCCAGCGTGAGGTCGCAGTGCCCGTGGATGCGCTGGGTGAGTCGGGTCATCGCCCGGGCGCCGCCGGCGATGCGATACCGCTCGGCGAACCCGACCATGTCGGTCTGGTAGATCGCGACCGTGGGCACGCCGAGCTCGGCGGCGGTGAGCACCGCCTGGTGGCCGAGCGTGGCCGGCGAGGCCACGTGCACGACGTCCGGCCGGAAACGCAGCATCACCTGGCGCAGCCGGCGCCGGGTCTCCAGTCCGATGCGGAAGTCGCGATAGAAGGGGAGACTCGCGCCGCGCGCCAGACTGACCGGGAAGCCCGCGTACGTCGCCGGTCCCGTCGGAGCGACCAGCTCGGCCACGTGGCCCCGTGCCGCGAGGTGCTCCAGCACCCGGCGTACCGAGTTGGTGACCCCGTTGACCTGGGGCAGGAACGACTCCGAGACCACCAGCACCCGCAGGGCCTCACTGGTCTCCGGACGCGGCATGGGCACGATCTTGGACTCTGACCTCATGTTCCACACCCTGCTGTCCCCGAGCGACCGAACCCGGACACCCAGGTGACCTGCCGCGAATCTTCAGGTGACCCGTCGCGATCTTCCACGTGACCCGTCGCCAACTTCCAGGTGACCTGCCACGAACTTTCAGGTGACCTGCCACGAGTTTTCTCGCACGCGTGTCACAGCGGAAGCCGGTACTGCACCTCCCGACCGAAGACCTCGAATCCGGATCGCCGCAGGATCGGGCCGGAGGTCTCGACGCGCCCCTTGACCAGCGCCAGGTCGCAGCCGTGGGCAGCCGCCACGCGCAGGCGCTCGGCGAGCACCGCCCGGTAGACGCCGCGACCTCGGGCCTCCTCGAGCACGGCGCCGCCCCAGAGCCTGGTCACGCCCTCGGCCACACTGGCACCGCCCACCCCAACGGCTCGGCCGTCGACGCGCGCGAGCCAGCGGCCGGCGCCGACCTCCTGCTCGGCACGCACCTCCGTCAGGATCCGGCCCAGCTCTTCGGACGGCGGCACGTCGCCGCCGAAGACCGTCGCGCCGATGCGCTCGAACTCCAGCACGCCCGCCTCGTCGGCCACGGGTTCGACGCTGACGCCGGGTACCACCGAGGTCTCGATCACCTCGGACGGCGCCATGGCGAACACGTCGAGCGTCTCGGTGACCTCGGCGCCGCGCTCGACCAGGAGCGGCGCGAGATCCTTCGGCGCATCGAGCTTCACCCACACGTGCAGCGCCTCGGCGTCCAGCCCCGCGGCACGCTCGAGGGCCTCGGCGAACGCCTCGTGCGTCGTCCGACCCGACATGGCGGGGGTGAACGAGAGAATCTCCAACGGCGTAAAGAACCAGTCGGGGAAGCGCACCAGCAGGTAGTCGTCGGTGCGGACGACGCGAGCGTCGTCGGGGTACCAGTTCCAGGCGGCGCTCGCGGAGGCCACGCGCTCGGCAGGGATCCTCGGCATGCCTGGCACCCTAGGCACGTGTACGTGCCCCGACCCAACGAGATCCCGCCCGACGACGCGCGCGCCCTGGTCGCGGAGGTCGGTGCCGGGGAGCTCATCACCGTCGGCACCGACGGGTTCCCGACGGCCACGCGTCTGCCGCTTCTCTGGGAGGGCGACAGGGTTCGCCTGCACATGGCGATCGCCAATCCGCACTGGCGCACGATCGCCGACGACTCCCCCGCGCTGCTGGTCGTCACGGGTGCTGAGGCGTACCTCTCCCCCAGCTTCTACGCCTCCAAGCGGGAGCACGGACGGGTCGTGCCGACCTGGAACTACTCGGCTGTCCAACTGCGCGGCCGCATCACGGTGCACCAGGACGCCGGCTGGCTCGGCGAGCAGGTCGCTGACCTCACTGACCTCAACGAGTCGGAGCGCGACGAACCCTGGGCCGTCTCCGATGCCCCGGCCGAGTTCATAGCCCAGCAACTCCGGGCCATCGTCGGCATCGAGATGGTGGTCGCGTCGTTCACCGGCAAGGCGAAGCTCAGCCAGAACAGGTCGGACGCCGACCGCGCCGGCGTCGTCGAGGGGCTGCTCACCACCGGGCGCTCACGCGATGCCGAGGTCGCCCATCGGATGCGCTGACCTGCCACCAGTTTTCAACTGACCTGCCTCTAGTTTTGACAACCGTCAAAACTAGAGGCAGGTCACGTGAAAACTCGTGACGGGTCAGCGACTACTCGGTGGCCGCGAGCTGGCCGCAGGCGGCATCGATCTCGGAACCGCGGGTGTCGCGGATGGTGGTGGGGATGCCGCGGGCCTCGAGCCGGCGCACGAACTCGTCCATGTCGGCGTCGTGGGAGCGGGTGAAGCGCGAACCGGGGATCTCGTTGAGCGGGATGAGGTTCACGTGCACCCAGCCCCAGTCGGCACCGACGGCGTACAGCACGTCGGCGAGCAGGTCGGCACGCCAGGCCTGGTCGTTGATGCCGCGCATCATGGCGTACTCGATCGACACCCGGCGCTTGGTCGCCTCGGCGTAGGCGAACGCCGCCTCCACCGTCTCGGCGACGCTGAACCGCGTGTTGATCGGCACGAGGTCGTTGCGCAGCTCGTCGTCGGGTGCGTGCAGGCTCAGGGCCAGGGTCACGGGAATGCCCTCGTCGGCCAGCTGCCTCATACGCGGCACCAGCCCGACGGTGGAGACGGTGACTCCGCGGGCGGACATGCCGAGACCCTCCGGAGCCGGCGCCGTCAGACGACGCACGGCACCCATCAGCGCCTTGTAGTTGGCGAGGGGCTCACCCATGCCCATGAACACCACGTTCGAGACGCGGGTGGGCCCGCCGGGCACCTCGCCGCGGGTGAGCGAACGGGCTCCCACGAGCACCTGCTCGACGATCTCGGCGGTGCTCATGTTGCGCTGGAGACCACCGGCGCCGGTGGCGCAGAACGGGCAGGCCATGCCGCAGCCGGCCTGGCTCGAGACGCACATCGTGGCGCGGTCGGGGTAGCGCATCAGCACCGACTCCACCAGCGCACCGTCGAAGAGCCGCCACAGCGTCTTGACCGTGGTGCCGCGGTCGGCCTCGCTGACCTTCAGCGGTGTCATGAGCGAGGGCAGCAGCGCCTCGACGAGCTCGGCGCGCTGCCCGGCCGGGAGGTCGGTCATCTGCTCGGGGTCGTCGACGAGCCGGGAGAAGTAGTGGTTCGAGAGCTGCTTGGCGCGGAACCCAGGCAAGCCGTGTTCGACCAGCAGCTCGGTGCGCTCGGCGAGCGTGAGGTCGGCCAGATGGCGCGGCGGCTTGCGGCGTCCGCGCGGTTCCTCCATCACCAAAGGGAGGGTCTTGATCGGCTCGTGCTCGGACATCGCTCCATCCTCGCACCGGCCGGCACGAGGCGACGAACCACCGTCAGCCGATGGCGAGCAGGATCCAGATCACGAGGGCCGCGACACCCAGCACGACGACGGCGGTCGAGACCACGCCGAGGCACATGTACGTGCCGAACGTGCGGGTGCGTTGCGGCACGAGCAGCGCGATCGGCAGCGCGAGGGCGACGAGCACGAACGGGAACAGCTCACTGGCTCGATCGGTCGAGGGCGAGGCGCCGTCCTCGCCGACGCCCCCCACGCCGAAGATCGCGACCAGGACGGCCGCGTAGGCCGAGGGCACCACGAGCACGTAGACGAGTCCCGCGAAGAAGCCGGCGAGACGCGTGAAGACCGGGTGGTCGCGACGCCACCATCGCGTCGGTGCGGTCTCGGGGTCGGTCTCGGGGTCGGTCTCGGCGTCGGTCTCGGCGTCGGTCTCGGCGTCCGGTCCGGCGGTCGGCCGTGCCGGGTCGTCGGACGACGGACCCTCGGCGTCGATCGCCGGCCCGACGTCGTGCCGCTCGGTCTCGTCCATGGCGCCGAGTCTCGCACCTGGCGCCGCGCGGGGGCCCACGGCGCGCGGAGAGCGCCGGAGCCGGTGGTCAGCGACCCGCGGTGTGGAAGACCAGGTGGTGCAGCAGGAGCCAGATGGGGGCGATGGTGGCGAGCAGGGAGTCCAGGCGGTCCATGAGGCCGCCGTGACCGGGGATCACCTGGCTCATGTCCTTGATGCCCAGGTCGCGCTTCATGACCGACTCGCACAGGTCGCCCAGCGTCGCCATCACCACGGCGATGAGCCCGAGCGCGACGCCGACCCACCAGCGTCCGTCGAGCAGCAGCACCACCAGCGCGACACCCGCCGCCACGGTGAAGACGGCCGAGCCGGCAAAACCCTCCCACGACTTCTTCGGCGAGATCACCGGGGCCATCGGGTGCCGCCCGAACAGCACACCGGCGGTGTAGCCGCCGATGTCGGAGGCGATGGTGACGAGGATGAACACGACGATGCCGCGCACACCGTCGTCGTCGAGGCCCCCGCCGGAGCGGCCGCCCTCGCGCAGCATCAGCGCCACGAACGAGCCGAGGAAGGGCACGTAGACGAGGGTGAACAGCGCCGCGCTGGCGTTGGCGACGTAGCCGTCGATGCCGCGACGCAGGAGCCACAGCATGGTGACCAGACCTGTGACGGCGGTGGCCGTGACGAGAGCGTCGGTGCCGAAGGTGAAGGCCACCACGACCATCACCACGCCGCCGAGCATCAGCGGCTCCTCGGGCAGATCGATGCCCTTCGCGCCAAAGCCCTGGGCCAGCTCCCACACGGCCACCACCACGGCGGCGGCCACGATGAGCATGAACAGGGCCTTGAAGAACAGCAGGGACGCAGCGATCGCGCCGAGGAGCACGAAGGCAGACGCGAAAGCCGCCTTGAGGTCTCGCCCTGCGCGGCCGTGGTCCTTGGCAGGAGGGGTCGGGTCGGACGCGGGCTGCCCGGTGGGGGTGGGGGCGGTCATGAGCGAGCTGGGGGGCCTGGGGTCAGACCTCGAGCAGCTCGGCCTCCTTGTTCTTGAGCATCTCGTCGATCGCGTCGGTGTGCTTCTTGGTGATCGAGTCGAGACGCTTCTCGGCGCCCACGACGTCGTCCTGCCCGACCTCGCCGTCCTTGTCGAGCTTCTCCAGGCCCTGCTTGGCGGTGCGCCGCAGGTTGCGGACGGCGACGCGGCCGTCCTCGGCCTTGGTCTTGGCGACCTTGATGTACTCCTTGCGTCGCTCCTCGGTGAGCTCGGGGAACACGCAGCGGATGACCTTGCCGTCGTCGGCGGGGTTCACGCCGAGGTCGGAGTCGCGGATGGCCTTCTCGATGTTCTTCATCGCGCCCTGGTCGTACGGCGAGACCAAGATGATGCGGGCCTCGGGAGCGGTGAACGACGCGAGCTGCTGGAGCGGCGTGGGCGAGCCGTAGTAGTCGACCAGGATCTTGTTGAACATGCTGGGATGCGCCCGCCCGGCCCGGATCGCCGCGAACTCCTCGCGCGTCGACTCGACCGACTTGTCCATCTTGGAGTCGGCCTCGTTCAGGATGTCGTTGATCATCTGCCTGGTGCCTCGGTTTCTGGCTTCGACGGTGGATGGTGCTAGCGGCTCGGGTGCGGGTCGGATCCTGTTCAGGGGTGCACGAGCGTGCCGATCTTCTCACCCTGGACGGCGCGCAGCACGTTGCCCTCGGTGTCGAGCCCGAACACGATCATGGGCATCCGGTTCTCGCTGCACAGCGTGAAGGCCGTCTGGTCCATGATCGCCAGCCCCTTGCCGATCGCCTCGTCGTAGGTGAGGTCGTCGTATTTGGTGGCGCTCGGATCCTTCTTCGGGTCAGCGGAGTAGACGCCGTCGACGCCGCTCTTGGCGACCAGGACGACCTCGCACTTGCTCTCCAGGGCCCGCTGCACCGCGACGGTGTCGGTGGAGAAGAAGGGCATGCCCATGCCGGCACCGAAGATGACGACGCGGCCCTTCTCCATGTGCCGGATGGCGCGCCGCGGGATGTACGGCTCGGCCACCTGCCCCATCGTGATGGCGGTCTGCACGCGGGTCTCGACGTCCATCTTCTCGAGGAAGTCCTGGAGCGCGAGGCAGTTCATGACGATGCCGAGCATGCCCATGTAGTCGGCACGCACGCGATCCATGCCGCGCTGCTGGAGCTCGGCACCGCGGAAGAAGTTGCCCCCGCCGGTGACGACGGCGACCTGGACCCCGCTGCGTGCGACCTCGGCGACGTCTCGCGCGATCTTCTGCACGACGTCGGGGTCGACGCCGACCTGGCCACCACCGAACACCTCACCGGAGAGCTTGAGCAGCACGCGCTGGTAGTGGGTCACTCGCATCCTTCCTCGACGGGTGGTCTGAGACGACGGTCGGTCGCCCACCGCAGGGTACCGCCGCCCACCGACGCCGACAGACCCAGGCGGACCGACCCTCGACGACGACAGCGGCGCCGGACCCCGACGGGTTCCGGCGCCGCTGTGGTGTCGGCAGTGGATGCTGCGCTCAGGCGCCGACCTCGAAGCGCGCGAAGCGCGACACGGTGGTGCCGGCGGCGTCGAGCACCTGCTTGACGGACTTCTTGTTCTCGGTGACCGACGGCTGCTCGAGCAGCACGACCTCCTTGAAGAAGCCGCCCAGGCGGCCCTCGGTGATCTTGGCGATCGCCTGCTCGGGCTTGCCCTCCTCGCGCGACTTCTGCTCGGCGATGCTGCGCTCGGACTCGACGACGTCGGCCGGAACCTCGTCGCGGGTGAGGTACTGCGGGCGCATGGCCGCGATCTGCATCGCGGCGCCGCGGGCCGCCTCCTCGTCGCCCTCGTAGGCCACCAGCACGCCGACGGCGGGCGGCAGGTCGGCCGCGCGCTTGTGCATGTAGGCGACCACGGTGCCCTCGAAGAAGACGACCTGGCCGAGCTCGATCTTCTCGCCGATGGTGATGGCGAGGTTCTCGACGACCTCGCCCACGGTCTTGCCGTCGAGCTCGACCGCCTTGAGCGCCTCGACGTCGCCCGCCTTCGCCGCGTTGGCGGCGTCGGCGATCTTCTGGGCGACGGCGACGAAGTCGTCTCCCTTGGCGACGAAGTCGGTCTCGCACTTGAGCTCGACCAGCGCGCCGCCGGAGGTGGCAACCAGGCCGGCGGAGGCCTCGCGCTCTGCGCCGCGCTTGGCGGCCTTGGCGGCGCCCTTGACGCGGAGCAGCTCGACGGCCTTGTCGAAGTCGCCGTCGCTCTCGTCGAGCGCCTTCTTGCAGTCCATCATCCCGGCCTGGGTCAGCTCACGGAGCTTCTTGACGTCGGCCGCGCTGAAGTTAGCCATGCTGTGTGTCTCGTCCTCGGGTCGTTGAGTGGATGGGGGCTCAGGCCTTGGCCTCGTCGGAGGCGGGCGCCTCCGCGGGGGCCTCGGCAGCGGCCTCGGCGACCTCGGTGGCAGCTGCGCCCTCGGTGCCGGCGCCGGTGGCCTCGGAGGCAGCCTCGCCGTCGGCCGCGGTGGCGGTCTCGGCGGCCTGCTCGGCCTCACCGGTGAGCAGCTCGCGCTCCCACTCGGCCAGCGGCTCCTCGGTGCCCTTGCCGGCCTCGGCGTTACCACCGGAGCGGGCGATGAGGCCCTCGGCGACGGCGTCGGCGATGACGCGGGTCAGCAGCGTGACGGCGCGGATGGCGTCGTCGTTGCCCGGGATCGGGAAGTCGACCTCGTCGGGGTCGCAGTTGGTGTCGAGGATGCCGATGATCGGGATCCGCAGCTTGCGGGCCTCCTCGACCGCCAGGTGCTCCTTCTTGGTGTCGACGATCCACACCGCGGAGGGAACCTTCGACATCTCGCGGATGCCGCCGAGGGTCTTGTCGAGTTTGTCGCGCTCCCGCTTCATGCCGAGGAGCTCCTTCTTCGTGCGGCCGGAGCCGGCCACGTCGTCGAAGTCGATCTCGTCGAGCTCCTTGAGGCGGTTGATCCGCTGGTGCACCGTGGAGAAGTTGGTGAGCATGCCGCCCAGCCAACGCTGGTTGACGTAGGGCATGCCGACGCGCGTGGCCTGCTCGGAGATGGCCTCCTGGGCCTGCTTCTTGGTGCCGACGAACATCACGGTGCCGCCCTTGGCGACGGTCTCCTTGATGAACGCGTACGAGCGGTCGATGTAGCTCAGCGACTGCTGCAGGTCGATGATGTAGATGCCGTTGCGCTCGGTCATGATGAAGCGCTTCATCTTCGGGTTCCAGCGACGGGTCTGGTGTCCGAAGTGGACGCCGCTCTCGAGGAGCTGGCGCATGGTCACGACTGCCATGATGGTTCTTCTCCTGTGTGGCCCGCGCCGCCGTCTGTGCGCCCTTGTCGACTCTCTGGTCAGCCCGCACGCGGGCCAGGACGCACCGGGACTCCGGTGCCTGGTGGTAGGTGTTTTCTCGTTGTCGCTCACCGACGGCGTCGGCTCGCCCTGACGTCTGCGCGCGGCCCCACCCGGCGCCTGGCGGCTCCGGGACTCCGAGGTCGTCGCCCACGGGTGGTCGCCCCGCCCAGGAGAGCGGCGCGTCGCGGTCTGCGGACGTGCGAAGTCAACCCTCGCGGGTTGCCTCGGCGATCCTACGCCCTCGCCGTGGGGCGGGCGAATCTCCGCGCACGTCGACACTGCCGCTCCACAGGTGGTCTTCGGTATCCGCTTCTCCACAGGGGCGCATCGGCCGTCGGCTCGACCGGCTGCGCCTGGCCCAGGCTGGCGCCCATGACCCTCGCCCTGCGCTGTCTGGCCGTCGTCGTCTTCCTTCTGCTCACGCCGTCGTCCTCGGCGGCTGCCACCGACCCGGTCGGGCGGTGGCCGCTGCGCCCCACCCCCGTCGTCGAGCGAACCTTCGACCCGCCGGACTCGCCCTACGGGGCCGGGCACCGAGGTGTCGACCTGCTCGGCCGGCCGGGGCAGCCCGTGCTGTCGGCGCTGCCCGGAACGGTGCGTTTCGCGGGAGCGCTGGCCGGGCGCGGCGTCGTGGTGGTCGGGCACGCCGACGGCACCCGCACCACCTACGAGCCGGTCGCGGCGTCGGTGTCGGTGGGCGAGGTCGTGACGGCGGGTGCTCGCCTGGGCACCCTCGAGGCGGCACCGTCGCACTGCCTCCCCCGCGCCTGCCTGCACTGGGGTTGGATCGACGGCGAGACCTATCTCGATCCGCTCCGACTGGTGGGCGCGGGTCCGGTCCGGCTGCTGCCCTTGTGGCGTGACCTACCGGTCTCCTCGGGTCGCCCGATCGCACCGATCCCTGCATCCTGGCGCCCCGCCGAGAACGGCTACGCCCTGCTGCTGAGGGTCGCGGGCCTGACCTGAGCCGATGCTCAACCGACTCTGAGCCGAGTACCGGCCGAGGGACGCCGGCGCTCACGCCCGCGGATGGGCCTGCCGGTACGCGCGGCGCAGCCGGTCGGTGCTCACGTGCGTGTAGCGCTGCGTGGTGGCCAGTGACGCGTGGCCGAGCAACTCCTGAACCGCGCGCAGGTCGGCTCCCCCTTCGAGCAGGTGGGTCGCGGCGGTGTGGCGCAGCCCGTGCGGACCGATGTCGGGCGCACCGGGCACGTCGGCGATGCGGCGGTGCACCATCGAGCGCACGGCCCGCTGGTCGACGCGTCCTCCTCGGACGCCCAGGAAGAGCGCAGGCCCGGACTCCGCCGTCACCAGCGAGGGCCGCCCGCCGGCCAACCAAGCATCCAGCGCAGCCGCTGCCGGAGCGCCGTACGGTGCGGAGCGCTCCTTGCGCCCCTTGCCCAAGACTCGGACGACGCGTCTCTCGGCGTCGAGGTCATCGACGTCGAGACCGCACAGCTCCCCGACCCGGATGCCGGTCGCGTAGAGCAGTTCCAGCACGGCCACGTCACGCAGCCCCGCCGCGCTACCGTCGTCGGCCCGCTCGGCCGCCGCGCGCACCAGATCCTCGGCCTCGTCGCGGCGCAGCACTGCGGGCAGCACCCGATGCGGGCGGGGGCTGGCCAGCGACGACCCGACATCGAGCGGCACCTGGCCGCTGCGTGCCAGCCAGGCCGTGAAGGTGCGCACCGCCGTGGCCCGCCGTGCCAGGGTCGTGCGACTGCGACCCGAGGACTGCTGGCGGGCCAGCCAGCTGCGCAGCACCCGCAGGTCGAGCCCCTCGACGCCGGCGAGACCGAGTCTCCTGGCGTGCTCGAGCAGCCCGGCCACATCGCCGACGTAGGCGCGCACCGTATGCGCAGAGAGGTCGCGCTCGACGGCCAGGTGTCGCTCCCACGCGCCCAGCACGCGAGTCATCGACTCCGGCAACAGATCGTCGTCGGTGTCGCCGGGTTGGGTGCTCACCTCGCCGATGTTACGAAGACAGCACCTCCTGCTGCGCCGAACGCGCCGCGAGTCGCCACGCCGAGCCGCATCGCTCCACCAGACCGGCGGTCTCGAGCCGGTCGAGCGCCCCACGGACATCGGTGATCCGGATGCCGGCCGTGCGGGCGATGGAGTCGGCCGCCGCCGCCCTGACCACCGGGACGGCGTCGAGCACTTGCCGCTGCCGGGGCGTCAGCAGGTCGCGCGGCCGGTCGGGGTCGCGCGGCTCCTCGACGAGGTGCTCGCCGGCCGCGCCGATCACCTCGAGCACGTGCTCGGGCCGGGTGACCAGCACGGCCTGCCCCGTGCGCACGAGCTCGTGTGCGCCGGCCGACAGCGAGCTGGTGACGGGCCCGGGGACCGCCATGAGGGGGCGACCGAGCCGGCCGGCCCAGTTGGCGGTGTTGAGGGCGCCGCTGCGATACGCCGCCTCGACCACGACCGTGCCCCGTGTGAGGCCGGCGATGAGGCGGTTTCGGCTGAGGAAGCGGATGCGAGTGGGTGAGAAACCTGGCGGGCTCTCGCTCACGACCGCGTGCTCGGCGGCCAGATGCCCGATGAGATCGGCATGCGCCTGGGGATAGACCCGATCGGCGCCGCAGGCGAGCACCGCGACGGTACGGCCACGAGCCGAGAGGGCGCCTCGGTGGGCGGCCTGGTCGATGCCGAACGCCGCACCCGACACGACGGCGCAGCCGGCGGCGGCCGCTCCGTGGGCCAGCCCGGCGGCCTGGTCGGTGCCATAGGTCGTGGCCGATCGTGACCCCACCACGGACACGGAAGGGCCCGAGCAGAGGTCGTCGAGCCGGGCCGGGCCACGCACCCAGAGGCCGAGCGGCACGCCGCCCCTCTCGTGGAGGTGGTCGGCGCGGGCCAGGTCGTCGAGCGCAGGGGGCCACTCGTCGTCGCCGGGCACCACGAAGCGCAGCCCCAGCTTCGCGGCCGCGGCGAGAGCCCGCTCGGGCCGCAGCGCCCCCTGCCGGGAGCGGGTGTCGAGCGAGTCGGGGCCGAGCTTCTCCTCGAGGTGCTCCAGCAGCGTGACGGAGCCGATCTCGGCCGCGAGGGCGTTGACCCGGACGTTGCCGGGTTCGGTCAGATACGAGAGCGCCACCCGCGCGAGGCGGTCGTCGTCGCACCCCGGGACGGGTGCCGGGGCGCTCACCCGGCCACCGCCGCGACGGTCGCCGCCTCCAGGGGCTCCCCCGAGCGCAGGCGCAGGGCCACGGACACCTCCGGCGCACCGGGCCGTTCCTCGCCCGGTGGATCGTCACGGCGGCGCAGGTCGAGCACCGTCCAGGCCAGGCGGTGCACGCGGACGGCGCCGCGGCTGGTCAGGCGGCCCAGCCGGACGGCCTCCTCGACGACGTCGCGACCCTGCTCGGAGAGGGGCCACTCGTCGCGCAGGGCCACGCTGGGCACCTGCGCGTTCAGACGCCAGGCGCGGGTCTCGTAACGCGCCGCCTGTCGCGCCCGGGCCGCAGCGACCCGGGCGCGGACGACCGCCGAGGTCTCGATGACGGCGAAGCGGTCGAGCCGCTCGTGCGGGGTGAGGGCGGCCACGTGGCGGGTGATGTCGAGACGGTCGGCCACCGGGCCGGTCACCCGGGCGCGGTAGTCGCGCCGCACCGTCTCGCGGCACCGGCATCGATTGGCCAGGGCGTTCTCGACGAAGTCGCCGCACGGGCACGGATTGGCCGCGAGGACCACCATGCCGCGGGCTGGAAGCGTCACCTGCTCGTCGGTGCGCGACACCGTGATCTCACCGCTTTCCAGCGGCTCGCGCAGCGCTTCGATGACATCGCGGCGGAAGAGGGGGAACTCGTCGAGGAACAGCACCCCGGCGTGGGCGCGGCTCAGCTCGCCGGGGCGCACCTGGCCGCTACCCCCGCCCACGATGCTGGCCTTGCTGGCGTCGTGGTGCGGGGCCGAGTAGGGCGGCCGCGTGATGAGCCCCCGGCTGGCGTCGAGCACTCCGGCCAGCGAGTGGATGGCGGTGAGCTCGAGCGATTCCTCGGCGGTGAGGTCGGGCAGGATCGTGGGCACCCGCTCGGCCAGTGAGGTCTTTCCGGAGCCTTTCGGCCCCTCGAGCAGCAGGTGGTGCCCGCCCGCGGCGGCCACCTCGAGGGCGTACCGGGCGTCGGCCATGCCCAGCAGGTCACCGAGGTCGACCTCCTCGTGGCGAGCCGAGCCGCGCCACGACAACAGGCTGCTGGGGCCGGCGGCCGCCACGGGCGCCGCGTCGGGCACCTCGTCGCCGGCGAGCACGGCGTGCACCTGGGCCAGCGAGCGCATGCCGAACACCGAGACTCCCGGGACCATGGCGGCCTCGGCTGCCTGCGGTTCGGGCACGAACACGGTGTGGAATCCCTGTTCGCGGGCCGCGAGCACCATCGGGAGCACGCTCGCGACCGGACGCAGGGCGCCGTCGAGCGCGAGTTCGCCGATGAACAGGCACCCCGCGAGGTTCTCGGGCAGAGGGCTGCCGGCGGCCGCGACGATCGCGATCGCCGCGCCGAGGTCGTAGTGGGTGCCGTGTTTGCGCAGGTCGGCGGGTGCGAAGAGGACCGTGATGCGCTTGGTGGCCGGCCACGGGAGGCCGGAGTTGATGATGGCCATCCGGCACCGGTGCTGGGCCTCGTTGACCGACGTGTCGACCCGGCCGGTCCAGGTGGTGCCGACCTGGCCGGGCGAGACGTCGGCCTGGATCGGGACGACGTGTCCGACCGCGCCACGGAGCGCGACGCTGTGGGCGGTGGCGACGGGCATCAGATCAGCCCCCGCACGTGCTCGAGCCGGGCGGCCCCCCGACCGCTCTGCCACACCGCCACGAGGTCGAGCCGCACCTCCGGTGCCCGGAGGCCACGGGCCACCTGCCACTCCTCCGCGAGGGCACGCATCCGGTCGACCTTGACCGGCGTCACCGCCTCGTGGGGCTCTCCACCGACCTCGCCGGAGCGGGTCTTGACCTCGCAGACGACGAGAGCGTCTCCATCGCGCAGCACCAGGTCGATCTCACCTGCCTCGCCGTGCCAGTTGCGGTCGAGGACGCTGAGCCCCTGCTCGACGAGGTGAGCCGCGGCGACGCGCTCGCCGTAGGCGCCGAGCGCCTGCCGTGCGGTGGGCCGCACGGCCGTGCGGTGGTTCGGGTCTGCCGGAGCCGGTGGGTGGGTCTGCTGAGTCGTGGACCGTGTCATGGGTGACCTCCTGGCCACCACGCTGGACCACGCGAGGGCGTGCCGCCGTCGTCGTCTCGTGGGCTGTGGAGAACCCCGACACGGAGGCCGCCTGTGGAGAGGAACCGCGTGAACACTCACGCAGCGCGGTTGGTGGGGCGGGAGGCCGGTGCTCAGCCGCGCAGGGCCGGCACTCCGCACACTGTGTTCACGGCATACACGTCGGCACCGGCCAGCCTGAGCCCCAGGAGCTCGACGATCGGGCCGATCAACATCGAGTCGATGTTGTCGACCAGCGGCACCAGGGTCTTCTGGCCGAATCCCTTGCTGTCGCTCACGAGGCTGTCGATCACGCCGGTCTGGATCGCGCTGGTGACCGAGGCGGCACCGATACCGAGCGGCAGGCTCACCGAGAGCCCGAGACCGCCGACGGTCATCGAGGAGGAGGTGATGGTCGGCACGATGACTCGCGAGAGGACCACCGGCGAACCACCCTGCCAAGGCGTCACGTCGTTGGGCGGGATGCCCAGGTCGGCGGTCTGCACCGACGGCGACCCGGAGCTGCTGAGCTGCAGATGCACCGTCATCGTGACGTCGACGGCGACCTTGAGCGGTCCGGAGCCGACCGAGACCTTGCCCGAGACCTCGACATCGGAACCGAAGCTGTAGTTCATGAGATCGGTCGAGACGGCCACCCCGAATCGGTCGGGATCGGCCACGGTGGCGGCACCGCAGTGCACGGGCGGCGGCTCGGTCACGACTCCGTCGGCGCCACCGAGGTCCACGGCCAGGACACCGGTGGCCTTGGCCGTCTGCAGCGTGCCCTTGACGAGCCCGCCGGCGTTGAGGTTGATGGTCGGCAGGTTCGCGAACTCCAGCTCCAGCGCGCCGGTCAGCTGGCTCGAGGTCGACCGCGAGGCTGCGGAGAACGGCTCGCCGCACGCGACGCGGGCACCCGAGATGACCGACAGAGTGCTCTTCTTGATCGCCCCCACCCCAGGCACGCCGGCCTGGAGGTTAGGGATGGCCAGCGCGTGCTGGCCGTTGGCCACCATGATCGAGCCGGCCAGCATGTCCAGCACCGACAGATCGGTCTCGAGCGCCGCCTGGTCGGTCGAGGACATGGAGAGAATGCTGCCGAGCGAGACGGCCGGCAGCGACGACGACGCCGCCGCCGCGGCCCCGAGCGTCGAGACCGCGGCCTGATAGCCGCTGGGCTGCTCGACGGAGAGCGCGGCCGCGGCCGCTTCCAGCAGCGCTCCCACCGACGTCTGCTCCGATAGGGCCTGCGCCGGATCGCCGGCGTGGATCTGCTGCACGAGGTCGGCGACGCTGAGCTTGACGTCGGCCAGTCCCCGATACCCGGCCAGGCTGAGGTTCAGCCCCAGCAGGGAGTTCAGAGGCGCCAGCAGGGCGCTGTTGCCGCTCTCGACGGCGGCGACGATCGAGCCCATCTCGTAGCAGGCGGTGGAGGACGCCTCGGCGTAGGCCGTGCGGGTGGCGGCTCCGCTGCCCCCGCTGAAGACGAAGCCGACGTCGGAGCTGGCGGTGACCCGCACGGCCGTGGGCGGGTCGATCGAGGCGTCGAAGACCGAGCCGTTCCACGACCCGAAGGAGACCTGCACCGCGAGGTCGTCACCGAGGTTGTCGTCGTTCTCACGCAGCAGGCCCGACAGTTCGCTTCCCGCGTCGGACTGGTCGACGAGAGGGGCCAGCTCCGCCTGGGTCTTGCCGTCGAGCTCACGACCCAGCGAGAGGGCGAGCGAGTCGGCCAGTGCCTGCATGTCGCGCCGCGCCACTCGCTGCATGCCGAGGTCGACGGCGAAGCTGGCCATCACCAGCAGGAGCGTCACGGTGACGGCGAGGAAGACAGCGACGGCCCCCTGCTCGTCGCGCTGCCGGCGCACGCTCAACTGACCCGCACCGTGGCCGTGTAGGCGAGGCTGGCGGGCAGCGGAACCATCGGGATGCTCGGGATGAGGGGGTGCGCCCCGTAGGGATAGGTCACCGTGACGCTCACGCAGGTGTTCGAGCCGCAGGGCACATAGGCCACGGCGCAGGTCGCACCACCACTGCACGAGACCCCGTAGCTGGCCATCGCCTCGTCGAGGCTGTCCTTGGCAGCGGTCGTGCGGGCGGTCTGCTGGCTGGCGTCGTAGGCCGTGGCCTGCACTGCTGCGGACCGCGCGCCCTCAGCCGCACCCTGGCTCAGCGCCTGGCGGAAGCTGAGCATGTAGCCGTAGCTGATGATGCCCCAGACGAGCACCACCAGCAGCGGCGCGACGAGCGCGAACTCGACCGCTGCGGCTCCGCGTTCGCGACGCGAGAAGACCATCGTGTGACCCCTGAGGTGAAGACTGCACCGACGGCAACCCCGTTGCGACCGTCCCCTTCCACTTCGGCCGCGGCGGCCCGGAGTGAAGCGGTTCTGCTACGCCGACGGTCGACTGCTCAGCCGCGCAACCGCGGCGCGTTGCACTGCGGGGCGCTGAGGCCCTGGAAGTCGGCTCCGGCGATGGTCACGCCCAGCCCGTCGGCCAGCTGACCGACGGTCGAGTTGAGCTTCTCGACGAGCGGGTTGACGATCGGGTTGACGGCTCCCGAGATGGCAGTCAGGGCGCTGGCGAGCAGGGGGTTGACCGCGGCGGTGAGGACGTCCGTCGGCACGACGGTGTTGATGCCGAGGATCTTGACCGTGACCGGGCCGATGGTCGTCGACGCCGTGTCGCGTACGTAGGAGAGATACGGCAGGGCCGGCGAGCTCCCCGTGCTGATGGGCGTTCCGTAGACCTGGGGCGGGACGGCGTAGCTCACCGCGTGCGTCGCCCCGGCCGGGCTGCTGGTGAGCGCGGAGAGATCGACCGCGAAGGACACCGGCACGTTCACACCCGTGAGCGTCACCCCGGCCAGCGTCAGGTCCACCTTCACGCTCCCGCTGACGCGCAATCGGCCGGTGAGCGCGAGGCTGGTCAGGTCCGTGGTGACGGTGGCATCGAACCGGTCGGGGTCGCAGGCCACGTCGTCGAGTCGAGCGCGGGCGCCGCCGAGCTCCGCCGCGAGATGCATGGCCACCTCGTTGTTCGGCTTGCCGTCGTCGCCGGTGAGCGAGAGGTCGATGACGCCCGTCTTCACGATCGGTACCGACAGACTCAGCTTGGCGTCCGATGACAGCCTCACCTGGGCCGTCTGCGCCTCGTCGTCGGCGCACGCCACGGCCGGACGCTCGATGATCGACAAGTCGGTGTTGGTCACGCCCACCGACGACAGGCCCGCCTGGAGGTTGGGAATGCCCACGAGATGGTCGCCGTCGGCGAGGAAGGCCGAGCCGACGAGCAGGTCGAGGACGTTCACGCGCGTGCTGAGCACGGCGTCGTTGGCCGTCGTGAGCCCCAGTAGATCGCCGAGGTCGACCGTGGCGGCCGCCACCGCACTCACCGCGGCCTGGTTGAGGAGGTTGGCGCTGACCGTGTCGCCGTCCTTCTGGAGCGCGGAGGCCGCGGCGAGGTAGAGGTTGCCCAGACTCACCTGGGGGGCGCTGAGGACGTCGTCGACCGATCCCAGGCCCAGTGACGGGGCCGAGAGCAGGTCGAGCAGGCTGACGTCGGCGCTCGCGAGTCCCTGGTATCCGACCGCCGTCACGACCGAGTTGCCGAGCAGCGGCTGGAGCAGGTTGCCGAAGAGCGTGGCGTTCGCAGGCGAGACACTGGCTGCATAGGAGCCCACGGAGAAGCAGGCCGAGGTGACCGCCTCGGCGAGCGCGGTGCGGGTGGCCGAGCCGTCGCCCGAGGCGAAGGCGAAGTCGACGGTGCCCGAGGCGGAGACGAGCACCGCATCGGGTATCTGACCGCGAGGTACTGCGACGAGGGCGCCGGTCGCGTCGCGACGCGGTATCGCGGCCCCGTGCGCCCCGGTGTCGAGGTAGACGAGCGTGCCGGTCACACCGTCGACCCGCCCCAGGGTGGTCGAGTTGCGGGCGGCGCTGGCCGCCACGACCCCGGCGAGGGTGGCGTGGTCGGCATCGCCGTCGATGACCTCGCCGGCCGTCCGGCCGTCGAGCAGCCGCGCGGCGTCGAGCGCCACCACGTCGGCCAGGGCCTGCATGTCGCTACGCACGACACGCTGCATGCCGAGATCGACGGCGAACGCGGCGACCAGGATGAGCAGCGAGGACACGATCGCGACCATCACCGCGACGGCACCGCGCTCCCCCGGTGGGCGGCACCGTCGGTCCAGCCGTCGCCACCTCACTGGGAGACCTCGGAGACGGCCGTGTAGGTGAGGTGGTCGGGCATGATCACGCTGAGGCCGGGGAACTCGAGTTTCGACGGATCGGCTGCGTAGGCGTAGTCCAGACTCACCTCGAAACAGCTGGTGCAGGAGGAGCCGGGGCCGATGTCGCAGGTCAGGTAGGCGCTGCCGCAGGCCGATCCGAGCACCTCCTCGACGGTGTCCTGGGCGATCGCCACCCGGTCGGCGGAGGCGGGGGCGACCGCGGCGGCCCGGGCGGCCTCCGCGGCGGCCTGACTGAGCCCCTGCCGGAAGCTGAGCATGAAGCCGAACGCGATGATGCCGAAGACCAGGGTCAGCAAGAGGGGGGCGACGAGGGCGAACTCCACGGCGGCGGCTCCCTGTTGGTCACGCCGCCCACGGAATGCGGACATGCGCTGTCCCTCCCAGCCTCCGATGAGTTCGCCCACGGCGCCATCACTGCCGCGGGACCTTGGTCCCGACGCTGACAGTAGGTCGCTCCGCGGCCCGATCGGGTCGTTCGAGGACCGAATAGCCCATCTGGACTATGCATCGGGACCAAACATCCGATCGGACGTCCAGACCGGTTGCCGAGCCGTTGGTGCCGCGCCGCGTCGCCCGCAGTCGCCGGCAGTAGCCCGAGAGGGATCTCAGCTCTTGGGCGGGTCGAAGTCGCTCGCCTGGAGTTCCTCGACGTTGACGTCCTTGAACGTGAGCACCTTGACGTTCTTGGCGAACCGCGCCGGCCGGTACATGTCCCAGACCCAGGCGTCGCTCATCGAGACCTCGAAGAACACCTCACCGGCCTCGGTGCGGGCCTTCACGTCGACCTGGTTGCAGAGGTAGAAGCGGCGATCGGTCTCGACGACGTACTTGAAGATGCTGACGACGTCGCGGTACTCGCGGTAGAGCGTCAGCTCCATCTCGGTCTCGTACTTCTCGAGGTCCTCCGCGCTCACGACGGCGACTCTAACGAACCGGCCCCGGCTCGTCTTCGAGGCCGGCGGCCCGTCGGACGTTGACGAACCGCATCCGGTGCACCGGCGAGGGGCCGTGCTCGGTCAGCGCGGCCGCGTGCAGGTCGGTGACGTAGCCCTTGTGTACGTCGAACCCGTAGGCCGGCCAGTGCTCGTGCAGGTCGTCCATGATCCGGTCTCGCGTCACCTTCGCGAGCACGGACGCCGCCGACACGCAGGCCGCCACCCGGTCGCCCTTCCACACCGCGAGGGTCGGGACACCCAGGCCGTCGACGGGGAACCCGTCGCTGAGCACGTAGGCGGGGCGGACGTCGAGCAGGGCGACAGCACGGCGCAGGGCCTCGACGTTCGCGACGTGCATGCCGAGACGGTCGCACTCGGTGTGGGAGACCACGACCACCGACCACGACAGCGCGCGCCGGAGGATCTGGTCGTAGCACCGTTCTCGGGCCCGCGCCGTGAGCAGCTTCGAGTCGGCGAGACCCGGAACCTGGCCCGTGCGCCCCTCGGGCAGGATGCACGCCCCGGCCACCAGCGGACCGGCGCAGGCACCGCGACCGG
Source organism: Nocardioides acrostichi (assembly GCF_015319165.1). GTDB lineage: Bacteria > Actinomycetota > Actinomycetes > Propionibacteriales > Nocardioidaceae > Nocardioides > Nocardioides acrostichi. The sequence continues at coordinate 435,267 of NZ_JADIVZ010000001.1, read as the reverse complement.
CCTCGTCGACGCCGGCGACGGTGGCCATCCCGCGGCGGCGCAGGGCGCGCTCGAAGCCGTAGGGCCCGGAGTCCCGGCGCACCGCGACCCCGCGATCGAGAACGGGCACGTCGAGGGCCGTGGACCCCGTCGACGGCACGACGGAGGACACCGCGGAGACGTCGGACGCCGGGTGGCTCAGGGAGCCTTGGGCGCGTCGTCGGAGCGGTCGGGAACCTGGGCGAACACCTCGGAGTCCGAGCTCACCGAGCCGGCACGGTCGAAGGGGAGCAGGATCCGCCAGACCTTGCCGACGATGTCGCTGTCGGGGACGAACTCGTGGCCGGCAACGCAGTCGGTCTCGTCCTCGAGGCAGAGGTGCACCGTGGAGTCGGCCGACTTGCCGCGGTTGTCGCCCATGACGAACACGGTGCCCTGCGGCACCGGCCCCGCCTTCCACGCGCAGTTGCCGGTCATCGGGCCGCGGCAGCCGTGCACGCGCTTGTCGTCGAACACGTAGTCGGACTCGTCGACGGCGACGCCGTTGATGATCAGCCGACCCTGGTCGTCGCAGCACTTGATGACGTCGCCGGGCACGCCGATGACCCGCTTCACCAGATGACCACCGCTCGGGTAGAGCCCGATCTTGGCCATGGTCTCGGTGAGGATGTTGGAGGGATCCTCGACCTCGCCCGGGTTCAGCCAGCCGCCCGGGTCGGAGAACACCACGACGTCACCGCGCTGCGGCTCACCGCTCCAGTAGGACCACTTCTCGACGACGATCTTGTCGTCGTCGCGCAGACCCGGGGCCATCGAGATCGACGGGATGTAGAAGGCCTGGACGAAGAAGACCTTGACCACGACGGCGAGCAGCACCGCTGCGACCAGCACGATCCCGACCTCGGCACCAGGGGGAAGCCGGCGACGGGATCTCGCCCGGGCGGCCGGCGTCGAGGACTCCTGCCCCGTGGGCTCGTCGGACTGCTCGCTGGTCACGCGCTGAGTGTAGGGAGGGGTGGCCGGCGCGCCGGCGACCGGGCCGGATGCGGAGGTGGACAACGGCCCGGCTCCGGTTCTGCCTGCGGGCCTCAGGCCTCCCGGCGCTCCTTGATCTTGGCGGCCTTGCCGCGCAGGTTGCGCAGGTAGTACAGCTTCGCGCGTCGCACGTCGCCGCGGGTCTCGACCTCGATCTTCTCGAAGATCGGGGAGTGCAGCGGGAAGGTGCGCTCGACGCCGACACCGAACGAGACCTTGCGCACGGTGAAGGTGCGGCCCACGCCGGAGCCGTGCACGCGGATCACGACACCCTGGAAGACCTGGACCCGCGAACGGGTGCCCTCGATCACCTTGACGTGCACCTTGACGGTGTCGCCGGCACGGAAGTCGGGCAGGTCGGTGCGCTTGATCTCGGCGCCGAGGTCGGCGATCACGTTGCTCATGGTTGCTCCTCGCGAGTGCCACAGGTCAGCCGCGGAGTGTCGGATGATGGTCGAGCGGGCCCGGCGTCGTCGGTGGCCGGCGGCGCGGTGCTCCCCCTGCGGCAGGTGCCCACGCGGACCCTCCGTGCGTTCCTCGGAGCTGTCCTTCGGCCGACTCGGGCCAGCATCGAAGTCTGCCACAGGGGCTGGTAGGGCCGGTAATCGCGTGGCGCCGACGCGGACTGGCGGGTCAGTCCCGGCGTCGCTTGGTGAGCACCACGGGCCCGGAGGGGCCGTCGAGCACTTCGCGCACCGAGTAGCCGGCGCGCTTGTAGCGGCGCAGGTTGGCGGTGCTGTGCTTGCCGGTGAAGAGAAGGAAGGTCCGCGCCCCGAGCGGCGCGGACCGCTCGGCATGGGCGAGCAGGCCACGCCCCAGCCCGCTGCCACGTAGGTCGGGAGAGACCATGAGCCGGCCGATCTCCCAGGTGGAACCGTCGTCGCCGAGGCGCGCACGCACCGACGCGACCAGACGGTCCTGTGCCGTGCGGAGCACCCAGACCCGCCAGAGGTCGAGATCGCGACGGACGTCGTCGAGTCCCTCGTGCAGCGCCGGGATGCCGAGGTCGTCGTTGACCAGCGCCTCGGTGACCCAGCAGGCCAACTGGAGCGTCAGCAGCTCGGGGGCGTCGCCGGGCACCGCGAGTCGCAGCCTGGCGGTGTCGTCCGCACCGCCCGCTTCTCCCGGTACGTCGAGGGTGACCGGGGCCAGCAGGTCGGGACGCCGCTGCGTGGTGCGCCGCTCGGCCTCGCTGTGGCGCCACGCCTCGATGCGCGCGTGGTCGCCGCTGAGCAGCACCGGCGGCACGTCGTGGCCGCGCCAGCTCGCCGGCTTGGTGTAGACCGGGCTCTCCAGCAGGCCCGCCTCGTGCGACTCCGTGACCAGCGAGTCGGCGTTGCTCATGAAGCCGGGGAGCAGCCGCACCACGGCCTCGGTGATGGCCAGGGCGGCCACCTCTCCCCCGTTGAGCACGTAGTCGCCCAGCGACACCTCGACCAGTTCGGCGCGCGTGGCGACGTGGTCGAGCACTCGCTGGTCGATGCCCTCGTAGCGTCCGCAGAGGAACACCAACCGCTCCCGGGTGGCCAGCTCACGGGCCAGCGGCTGCGAGAACGGTCGACCGGCCGGCGTCGGCACGACCACGGTCGCGCCGTCGATCCTCAGGTCGTCGAGCGCCTCACCGAAGACCTCCGGCTTCATCACCATGCCGGCTCCGCCGCCGTACGGCGTGTCGTCGACGGTGCGGTGCTTGTCGTGCGCCCAGTCGCGCAGGTCGTGCACGCGCACGTCGATGAGTCCCCTGGCCGCGGCCTTGCCGGGCAGGCTCAGACCGAGGGGCGCGAGGTAGTCGGGGAAGATCGAGAGGTAGTCCAGGCGCACCGTCGACTCAGCTCTCGTCGGGCAGGGGGGTGACCAGCCCGGGGCGGTCGGCCACGACGACTCGGCCGGACTCGAGGTCGACCTCGGGCACCAGAGCCTTGACGAACGGCACCAGCGCGTCGCGGCCCTCGGGTGTGCGCACCGTGAGCAGATCCTGGGCACCGCCGTGCACCAGGGCGCAGACCTCACCGAGCCGGCGGCCGTCGAGGTCGTGCACCGCGAGGCCGACGAGCTGGTGGTCGTAGAACTCCTCGGGGTCCTCCGGCGTCTCGTCGGCCGGCCGCGAGGCATGCAGGACGACGCCACGCGCCGTCTCGGCCGCCGTCCGGTCGGCCAGCTCGGCGAAGGTCGCGAGCAGCACGCCCTGATGCCAACGGGTGCGGGTCACCGTGAGGGCGGGGTGTCCGAAGGTGGAGCCGCGCGGCGACTGCGCCCGGAGTCGTGCTCCGTCGGCGAAGCGCAGCTCGGGTTCGTCGGTGCGCACATCGACGGTGACCTCGCCGCGGATGCCGTGCGGCTTGCCCACGCGGCCCACCACCAGCTCGATGGTCTCCACGCGTGCTCCTGCGAGGTCGGGGTGAGGGGTGAGGGGTGGGGGGTGGGGGATGAGGGGTGGCGGTTTCACCGGACGTCCGGTGAAACCGCCACTGGGACGGTGGAATATCACCGTCCCAGTGGCAGAAACGCCGTCCCAGGCCGGGCCCGAGGGCCCGGCCGAGGATCAGCGGCGATCGACGTCGACGAAGTCGACGCGGGTGCTGCTGTCGCCCGACAGGGCGCCGACGACCGTGCGGAACGCCGAGGCGGTGCGGCCGCCGCGGCCGATGACCTTGCCCAGGTCGTCGGGGTGCACGCGCACCTCGAGGATCGACCCGCGCCGCAACTGCTTGTCGCGCACGGTGACCTCGTCGGGATTGTCGACGATGCCACGCACCAGGTGCTCCAGCGCCTCGGCCAGCACGACGGTCAGGCCTCCGCCTTCTCGTCGGACGCCTTCTCGTCGGCAGCCTCGGCTGGGGTCTGCTCGGCGGGCTTGTCCTCGGGCTTGTCGTCGGCCTTCGGCTCAGCCTTCTTGGCGGACTTCGACGTGGTGGCGGAGGCTCCGGAGTCGCCCTCGGCCTCCTTCAGCGCGGCGTTGAAGAGCTCGAGCTTGTCGGCCTTCGCGGCCGCGAACTTCTGGGTGCCCTCGGCGCCCGGCTCGCCCTTGAACTTCTGCCAGTCGCCGGTGACCTTGAGGATGGCGGCGACGGCGTCGCTGGGCTGGGCGCCCACACCGAGCCAGTACTGCGCCCGCTCGGAGACGACGTCGATGTACGACGGATCCTCCTTGGGGTGGTACTTGCCGATCTCCTCGATGACGCGACCGTCGCGCTTCTTGCGCGAGTCGACGACGACGATGCGGTACTGCGGCACCCGGATCTTGCCCAGGCGCTTCAAACGGATCTTGACGGCCACGGTTGTGGTGTCTCCTTGAGATGTCGTGTGTGGTGAGGCGCGCCGGACCAGGTGGGGAACACCGACCGAGGCTCCTCGATGGGCACTGCACGCGCGGATGAGAGGGTTCCGTCGCGCAGGACTCAGCGGGTCATCCTGCCACGCGCATGAAACGAGACGAAACTGGGGACCGTGGCCCCATGAGCCAGACTCCCCCGAGCCCGACGCCCGACTCCCCACATCCCTACGGCGCCTCCTACCCCACCGGCACGGCCGGAGGCGGTGTGCCGCTCCAAGCGCCGCCGTCGGGCCCGCAGAAGTACCGGCCCCGAGGCCTCTGGTGGGCCGTCGGCGGCGTCCTGCTCGTGCTGGGGATCGTGGTATTCGCCGTCGGCATCGTGTTCTCGGTCAAGTCCGCGTTCGCCACCGACGCCTCGGTGCCCCTCGACGGCTCGCCCCACCAGATCACCCTCGAAGACACGGGTGAGCGTTACGTCTGGGCCTCGCCCGACGACTCCGGCACCTGCAAGGTCGAGGACGCCGATGGCAACGCCGTCGACCTCAGCCGCCCGACCGCCACGTACACGCGCGACAAGGGCAGCGGTGAGCAGCAGGCCTACCTGCGCTTCGACCCGCCCAGCACCGAGCTCACGGTGACCTGCTCCAGCCAGTCCGGCACGGGCGAGGTCGAGATCGGCCCGGCCGTCGACGGCTCGGCGTTCGCCGGCGGCATCATCGCCGGAATCCTCGGCGGCCTCGTGCTGGGCGGCGCTGGATTCATCGTGCTGCTGGTGACGCTCATCCTCACGCTGAGCCGCCCGAAGCGCCCCAAGGCCTGACTCTGGCGCGCCGGTCTCAGCGGCGCTGCACCCGGCCCCGCAGGACGACGCACGCGGGCTCGGCCAGCACGCTGAGGTCGGCTCGCGGGTCGCGCGGGTAGACCACGAGGTCGGCCGGGCTGCCCTCGTCGAGGTTGTCGAAGCCGAGCCACGTGCGCCCCGCCCACGAGGCCGCAGCCAGCACGTCGATCGCCGGCAGCCCCATCTCGTGCATGGCCCTCGCCTCTTGCCAGAGGAACCCGTGTCGCCCGGTGCCGCCACCGTCGGTGCCGACGTACATCGCGACACCGGCCTCGTGTGCGCTCATCAGCGTCTCGCGACGCTGGGCGTGCAGCTCCTCCATGGTCGCGGCGTAGGTGGGGAACTTCTCGCGGCCCTGCTCGGCGAACTCGGGGAACTTGTCGGTCTGCTGCACGGTGGGCACCAGCGCGATGCCGGTCGCGGCCATCTGCTCGACCTGGTCGACCGAGAGGCCGGTGCCGTGCTCGATGCAGTCGATGCCGGAGTCCAACAGGCCCTGGAGCACCTCCCGGCCGAAGCAGTGCGCAGTGACCTTGGCCCCTTCGGCGTGGGCCGCCTCGATCGCGGCGCGGAAGGCCTCGAGCGGGAACGACGGGGCGAGGTCGCCGGCCTCGCGGGAGATCCAGTCACCTACGAGCTTGATCCAGCCGTCGCCGTTGCGGGCCTCCTGCGCGGCGTAGGCCGGCAGGTCGTCGGGCTCGACCTCGTGGGCGTAGTTGCGGATGTAGCGCTTGGTGCGGGCGATGTGGCGGCCGGCCCGGACGAGCCGCGGCAGGTCGTCGCGCTGCTGCACCCACCGGGTGTCGGCCGGGCTGCCGCAGTCGCGCAGCACCAGGGCACCGGAGTCGCGGTCGGCCACGGCCTGCGCCAGCGTCTGGTCGTCGCCGATCGCGCCGCCGTCCTCGAGCCCCAGGTGGTTGTGGGCGTCGACGAGTCCCGGCACGATCCAGCCGCTCGCCTCCGTCTCCGCCCCGGGCTGGGGCTCGTAGGTGACGTGGCCGTCGACCACGTAGAGGTCTCGGGACTCCTCGCCCGGCAGCACCGGGCCGGTGAACTTCGACGCCGTCATGGCCCGACCGTAGCCCAGCGGCTCAGTCGAGCAGGGCCAGCAGCCAGGTGGGGCCCACGGTGGTGGCGCCGACTCCGGCCAGGTTCGCCGACAGCGCGCGGTCGGCCGTCACCACCGTGACGCGGGCGCCGCGCTCGACCGCACGGCGCGCGTGCTCGACGATGCTGGCGTCGCCGTCCTTCGGAGCGTGGACGACGCGCACGTGCGCGTCGCGCCCGGCAGGCACGCCGCCCTTGGCCGCCCCTTCGAGCACCAGCACGATCTCGTCGCCCGGCACGTCGGCCACCAGCAGTCGCTCGTGCAGACGGCGCGTGGCGCCGGCGCGGTCCTTCCACCAGCCGTCGGGGCGCGCTCCGACGACGTTCGCGGCGTCGACGACGAGCACCGATCCCCCGGGTCTCATGCGTGGGGGATGCCGGCGTCGCCCTTGCCGGCCTGGTAGGCGGCGGAGAGTTCGCCGTAGACGACCCGCAGCGCGGCGACCCGGGAGCCGAGGGCTGGGTCGCCCGAGGACGCCACGAGGCGGGCGAGGTCGGTGCTGGTGAAGTAGTCGTTGACGCGGTTGTAGAGGTCGCGTCCGGGGGCCGGCGCATCGCGGTCGGGGTCGGGCACCGCGTAGACCGAGCGCAGGATCGCGATGTCGTACGGGATCGCGAAGGCGTCGGCGGAGTCCTGATGGCTGAAGAGGTAGCCGACGTTGTCGAACCCGGCCCAGGCGATGCCCGAGAGGCACAGCGAGCACGGCTCGTGGGTGGCGACGAAAACGCAGTCGGACGCCGGCGGGCGCGCCGATGCAGGTAGCTCGTGGAACCTCTTGATGGCGTGGATCTCGCCGTGCCACAGCGGGTTCTCGACCTCGTTGTTGGTCTCCGCCACCACCAGCCCGAGGTCGTCGCGACGCAGGATGGCTGCCCCGAACAGCTTGTTGCCGCGCGAGACGCCGGCCCGGGTGAGCGGCACGACGTCGTCGGCGATGACGTCGAGTACCCGCCGGAGGAGAGCGGGTACCGCCGCCTCGTCGACGGCGAACGGCGACGGGCGGGTCATGCGTGGCTCATGCGGGTCCAGAGCCGGTCGCGCTCGTCCTCGGTGAGCTCGGGCAGGGCGAGCAGGAAGTCGTCACGCAGCACCTGCTCCCACTCATCCCCCGAGGTCAGTCGGGTGACGGTGCGCCCGTCGCTGTCGCGGCGCACCAAGGTGTCGTGGTTCAACATGAGCACGCCGTCGGCGAGCCGACGACCGACGGTCAGGTTGCGCACGAACGGCGAGTCCGGGTGGTAGGACGTGAGCTCGTAGAGGCGCTCGACATCCGCGCGCTCCGCCGGCTCGTCGGCGAACTCGACGACCTGGATCGTGCGCAGTCGCGGGTCGTGCACGAAGCGCCAGCGCCCGGGCGAGGTGCCGTCGACCTGCTCCACGCAGTACCGGAAGCCACCTTCTTGCACGTGCTCGCCGGGCTCGAGCGGCACCGGCTCGAGCAGGCCGTGGCCCATGCCGATGTCGGCCAGCCAACGACGTCCGTCGAGGGTGACGGTGAGCGCCACGTGCCCCCCGAAACCGTCGAGGGGCTCGGCGTCGAAGAGAGTCTGGGTGCGGGCACTGTGCCGCACCACGTCGAACCCGAGCTGCTCGAGCAACCAGGCGAAGGAGCAGTTCAGGTGCACGCACGCGCCACCCTCGCCGTCGAGCAGATGGTCGACCATCGCCAACTCCTCGAAGGGCGACTGCCTCCCCCGCGACATCCAGATCGTGTCGTGGCTGAACCGCTGCGCGTGCGCCCGGTGCAGTCGCACCAGCAGCTCGAGGTCGGGCTCCCCCGGCTCCACCCCGAGACACTCCAGGTAGCGACGCACCAGCACGTCGGCGTCCAGCTCCGTCACAGCCCTCATCCTGCCAAACCCAGGCCCGGCGCGCACTCAGCGAAGCGACCGACCCACCACCACGCACACCCACCCCGGATCACAGCGACCGACGGTCCGCCGACGGCGAGCGGGCAGGGCCGCGTCAGCGGCTCGAGCACCCGCGAGCCAAGCGAGCTCCCAGCAGTTCCGGCCGAAGGCCCGGGTCGGCGAAGCCGACGGGGGGCACACGGGGGGCGGAGCCCCCCGGGCTCACTTGAGGAACTTCGAGAAGTCCTTCGGCAGCTGGAGTTCCTCGGCCGCCTTCTCGTAGTCGACGTCGCCGCCGAAAGGATTGGACTTCTGGCCGGCAGCCGGTGCCTTCTGGCCGGCCTTGGCGGGGTTGCCGGAGACGCGGCGTCCGCCCTTGCCCTTCTTGGGCTGCTTGCCCTTCTTCTTGCCACCGGGGCCGCCGAGACCCGGCATGCCCGGCATGCCCGGCATCCCAGGCATCCCGCCGCCTCGCGCGAGCTGGGTCATCATCTTGCGGGCCTCGAAGAAGCGCTCGACGAGATCCTTGACGTCGGAGACGGTGCGGCCGCACCCGCGGGCGATGCGCTGACGGCGGGAGCCGTCGATCATCTTGGGGTCGTTGCGCTCGGCAGGCGTCATCGAGTAGATGATCGCCTGGATCCGATCGATCTCGCGGTCGTCGAAGTTCTCGAGCTGGTCGCGGAACTGCCCCATGCCGGGGAGCATCCCCATGATCTTCGACATCGAGCCGAGCTTGCGCACCTGCTGCATCTGCTCGAGGAAGTCGTCGAGGGTGAACTCGCCACCCTTGCCCGACAGCTTCTCGGCGGCCTTGAGCGCCTGCTCGGCGTCGAAGGTCTTCTCGGCCTGCTCGATCAGGGTCAGCATGTCGCCCATGTCGAGGATGCGCGAGGCCATCCGGTCGGGATGGAAGAGGTCGAAGTCGCCCATCTTCTCGCCGTTGGAGGCGAACATGACCGGCTTGCCCGTGATCGAGGCGATCGAGAGCGCGGCACCGCCGCGGGCGTCGCCGTCGAGCTTGGTGAGCACGACGCCGTCGTAGCCGACGCCGTCGAGGAACGCCTGGGCGGTGCTGACGGCGTCCTGCCCGATCATCGCGTCGACGACGAACAGCACCTCGTCGGGCTGCACGGCGTCGCGGATGTCGGAGGCTTGCTGCATCAGCTCGGCGTCGACGCCGAGGCGGCCCGCGGTGTCGACGATGACGACGTCGTGCAGGGTGCGCTTGGCCTCCTCGACCGAGGCGCGGGCCACCTGCACGGGGTCGCCGCCGTGCTCGATCCCACCGGCGTTCCCGGGCTCGGGGGCGAAGACCGGGACGCCGACGCGTTCGCCGTTGACCTGGAGCTGGTTGACGGCGTTGGGGCGCTGGAGATCGCAGGCGACGAGCAGCGGGCTCTTGCCCTGCTCCTTGAGCCACAGCGCGAGCTTGGCGGCCAGCGTGGTCTTGCCGGCTCCCTGGAGGCCGGCGAGCATGATGACGGTGGGGCCGGTCTTGGCATAGCGCAGCCGCCGGGTCTCCCCACCGAGGATGGTGACCAGCTCGTCGTTGACGATCTTGACGACCTGCTGGGCCGGGTTGAGCGCTCCGCTGACCTCTTCGCCGCGGGCTCGCTCCTTGACCGCGGCCACGAACTCCTTGACCACCGGCAGGGCGACGTCGGCCTCGAGCAGCGCGATGCGGATCTCGCGCGCGGTGGCGTCGATGTCGGCCTCGGAGAGGCGGCCCTTGCCGCGCAGGTTCTTGAACGTGTCGGCGAGGCGGTCGGACAAAGTGGCGAACACGGGGGCCCTTCGCGTGGTGCTGGCGGTCGAGACGGTGCTGGTGCGTCGTCCAGCCTAGATGAAGCGTCAGCGACCGGTGGCGGCCCGCTCCCCGGTCAGGGCGTCGCGGACGGCGTGCGCGGCGTCGGCGGCCCGCGTCTCCGAGAGCGCGCCGGCGTAGGCCTCCTGGAGGTAGAACACGTCGACGGCCTGCGGACCGAGGGTGTCGACGTGCGCGCTGCGCACCGCGATGTCGAGCTCGGCCAGGGCTGCGCACACGAGGTAGACGACGCCGGGCCGGTCAGCCGCGCGCACCTCGAGCACGGTCGAGAGCGCCGAGGCGTCGGGGCGGACCTCGACGGTGGGGGCCAGCTCGTCGGGGCCTGAGGGACGCAGCTTCGCCGCGGGGTCGACCCGGCCCTCGACGATGGCGTCGTACTTGTCCTTCAGCGCCGGCAGGTTCAGCTCGTCGGCGAGCTCCCACACCGACACGCCGATGTGGTCCTGGGCCCAGGCACGCGCGGCGCGCACCGGGATCCGGCGCAGCGCGAACATGCCCGCGAAATCGGCCAGGAGTCCGACGCGGTCGGGGGCGATGAGGGTCAGTCGCGTGCCGGAGTCGACCTGCTCCTCGACGAAGGCGACGCGGCCGTCGCGTACGGAGTCGGGGATGGCGACGTCGTCGAACAGCGGGTCGGCCGAGACCGGGCCGTCGTTCTCCAACGCGGCGCGCACTCGCTGGGAGAGGTCGCGCACCAGGCCGGCACGCCAGGTCGACCAGGCCTGCGGCGAAGCGGCCTTGGCGTCCGCCTCGGTGAGCGCCAGCAGCAATGAGAGCGCCTCGGTCGAGCCCACTCGCCGGGCGACGTAATCGATCGTGGCGGGGTCGCCGGGGTCACGGGTGGTGGCGGTCTCCGAGAGCAGCAGGTGCCAGCGCACCAGTCGCGCGATCAGCTCGACGGCGTCCGGCGCGAAACCCATGCGGGTCGCGATCGCATGGGCGATCGGCTCTCCGGCGACCGAGTGCTCGGTGAGCCCACCCTTGCCGATGTCGTGCAACAGGGCCGCGACCAGCAGCACGTCGGCGCGCTTGACCTTGCGGATCAGACCGGCAGCCTCGCTGCACGTCTCGACCACGTGCCGGTCGACCGTGAAGCGGTGGATCGCCGAGGCGTGCGGGAGCAGGCGGATGCGGTCCCACTCGGGCAGCAGCCGGGCGAGTGCCTCGGTCTCCTCCAGGGTCTCCCACACCGAGAGCAGGCCACGCCCTGAGAGCATCCGCACCAAGGACTCCCGCGCCTCGGCGGGCCAGGGCTCCGGCATCGGCGGCACCTCGGCCGCCAACCGGGCCGCGGTCGGCGGCGCCAGCACGACGTCCTGCTCGGACGCCGCCGCGGCGGCACGGAGCAGCAGCAGTGGATCCTCGGCGGGTCGGGCGCTGCGGTCCAGCACGATCTCGCCGCGGCTGAGCGCGACGCCCTTGGTCACGGGGGTCAGCTGCGGACGCCGCGCCTGGCCGCTCTGCGGACGCTTCAAGAAGTCGTGCACCCGCCGCCAGGAGAGACGCGAGAGGTGGGTGACGCGGCGACCGAGCGTGCGCACGTGCACCTGGGCGCTGCGGGCGTCGGGCAGGCCGAGACCGTGCGCGATGTCGCTCCACATCTCGGGGTTGATCCGGTCACTGGAGCGACCAGCCGCCGCCTGCACCAGGTCGCGGACGTCGAGCAGCGCCATCCGGCTCAGCTCGAGGTCGGCGTGCGGGACGTCGACCAGCCAGGTCGCCGCCAAGGCATTCAGCACCGTGGCGTCGCGCAGCCCGCCCTCGGACTCCTTGAGGTCGGGCACGGAGCGGTGCGCCAGCTCGCCCATCAGCTCGTGCCGGGCGCGCACCATCTCGTGCAGCTCGGGCAGGCGCTCGCGGGCCCGGCGGCGCCAGTGCGCCAGGACCTCGCTGCGCAGTCGCAGGGTGAGGTTCGGATCACCGGCCAGGTGTCGGATGTCGAGCAGGCCGAGCGCGACCTTGAGGTCGGCGTCGGCGGCGTCGATCATGTCGGGCAGTCGGCGCACCGAGTGGTCGATGGTGGTGCCGGAGTCCCACAGCGGGTACCAGACCTGCTGGGCGACCGGCCCCGGGTCGATCTCGGGGTGGGCGGGGTCGCTCACGAGCACGACGTCGAGGTCGGAGTGTGGCGCCAACTCGGCGCGCCCGTAGCCGCCGACGGCGATCAGGGCGAGCCCGGCATCGCTTCCGCCCGCCGCCTCGTAGGCGTCGGCGCACAACCGGTCGGCGTCGACGGCGCGCTGGGCTCGCTCTTCAGCGCTCACGCCGTCGTCTACCTCGTGCTTCCCGTGTTGTGTCGTGTGCCCGGTGCCGTGACCGGGCCGGCGCCCAGCAGGCTCAGAGGGCCGCCTCGTCGCGGTCGCCGGTGCGAACCCGGACGACGGACTCGACCGGCGTCACCCAGACCTTGCCGTCGCCGATGCGACCGGAGGCGGCGCTGGTGACCAGCGTGTCGACGACCGTCTGGGCGTCGTCGTCGCCGACGACGACCTCGATCTGGAGTTTCGGAACCAGCGCGATGTCGTACTCCGCGCCCCGGTAGACCTCGGTGTGGCCCTTCTGCCGGCCGTAGCCGGAGACCTCCGAGACGGTCATGCCGGTCACGCCGATGGTCTCGAGCGCGGTCCGGACGTCTTCCCACTTGTGCGGCTTGATGACCGCGGTCACGAGCTTCACGACGCCACCTCTTCTGCTTCGGTTCCGCTACCTGCATCATGCCGGACGGCGCGGCGCGCGCGCCCCCTCCCCCGCCGTTGTCTCACCGACTGTGACGAAATGTGCGGGTGGCCCGCCCTCCGAGGAGGACGGGCCACCCGCCGTTCGAGCAGGGGTGCCGGGGTCAGAGGGCCGCCGCGTCGCGGTCGCCGGTGCGTACGCGCACGACGCTCTCGACGGGGCTCAGCCACACCTTGCCGTCACCGATCCGACCGGTCTGGGCCGTCTTCACGATGATGCCGACCACGTCGTCCGCGTCGTCGTCGTCGACGACGATCTCGATGCGGATCTTGGGGACGAGCGCGATGTCGTACTCCGCGCCCCGGTACACCTCGGTGTGGCCCTTCTGCCGACCGTAACCGGAGACCTCCGAGACGGTCATGCCGGTCACGCCGAAGGTCTCCAGCGCCTCCCGGACGTCTTCCCACTTGTGCGGCTTGATGACCGCGGTCACGAGCTTCATGTGTGACTCTCCTTAGCTGAGGGCGGTGGTCTTGGGGGCACCCGAGAGGCTCGTGTGCAGGTCGTAGGCGGTCTCGCCGTGCTGGTCGAAGTCGATGCCCTCGACCTCGGCCTCCTCGGTGACCCGCCAGCCGATCGTGTACTTGATCGCCAGGGCGAGCACGAGGGTGATGATGCCCGAGTAGGCGATCGCGACGAGAACACCCAGGAACTGGTCGACCAGGGAACCGAAGCCGCCACCATAGAGGAGGCCGTCGATGCCACCCGCACCGTCGGCGGTGGAGAAGAAGCCGATGAGCAGGGTGCCGACGATGCCACCGACCAGGTGGACGCCGACGACGTCGAGGGAGTCGTCGTAGCCGAACTTGAACTTCAGACCCACGGCCCAGGCGCAGATCGCGCCGGCGATGGCGCCCAGGGCGACGGCGCCCCACACCGAGACCGCGCCGGCCGCCGGGGTGATGGCGACCAGACCCGCCACGATGCCGGAGGCAGCGCCCAGCGAGGTGGCCTTGCCGTGCAGCAGGCGCTCGATGAGCAGCCAGGCCAGCATGGCGGCCATGGTCGCCATGGTGGTGTTGGCGAAGGTGCGACCGGTCTCGGAGTAGAACTGCGTGAGGAAGGCGATGGAGTCCTTCGAGGTGGGGTCGGAGTCGTCGAAGGACGTGGCGAAGACGATCGAGCCCACGTTGAAGCCGTACCAGCCGACCCACAGCAGGCCCGCGCCGATCATGGTGAGGGTCAGGTTGTGCGGCCGCATGGGCTCCTTGCCGAAGCCGATGCGCTTGCCGATCACCAGGGCGAGCACGAGGCCGGCGATACCGGCGTTGATGTGCACCGCGGTACCGCCCGCGTAGTCCTGGGCGCCGATCTTGTCGCAGATCAGGGTGCTGCCGGTGCAGCCGAAGACCATGTGCGACATCGGGAAGTAGACCAGGATCGACCAGAACGGCAAGAACACGATCCAGGAGGAGAACTTCACCCGGTCGGCGATCGCGCCGCTGATCAGCGCAGCGGTGATCGCCGCGAAGGTCAGCTGGAACATCACGTAGATGTAGTCGCTGGTGGCGACGTCCTTGAGCGCGAACAGCTCGAAGGGATTGCCGAAGACCACACCATCGGTGCCGAACTCCATCGACCAGCCGACGAGGATCCACAAGATGCCGACGACGCCCATCGAGATGAACGACATCATCATCATGTTGAGCACGGACTTCGAGCGGGTCATGCCGCCGTAGAACAGCGCCAGCGCGGGCACCGTCATCATCAACACCAGCAGCGTGGCCACCAGCATCCAGGCGTAATAGCCGTCCACAGAACCTCCAGGTCTCGTTCACTGGGATGCGAGCAGGCTCAGGTGCGACAGCACTGTCGACGGCCCGTCCGCCCCGATCGGGCACGACCTTCCCGAGCAGAGGTTTCAGCACCGCGAGGGTTGTGTTTCACCCATGAAACGAGTCCGGGCTCGGTGTTACGAACAGATGAACAGCGCCAGGATGCCGTTTGCGCGGGTGCCCGCAGGGGTACCCGCGCCGGCCCGAGGGCCGATGTCAGCCGAGAAGAGCGTCGACGAAGGCGCCGGCGTCGAAGGGCGCCAGGTCGTCGGCGCCCTCACCGAGTCCGACGAGCTTCACCGGGACGCCGAGTTCGCGCTGCACCTGGACGACGATGCCGCCCTTGGCCGACCCGTCGAGCTTGGTGAGCACGATGCCGGACACGTCGACGGCCTCGCCGAACACGCGGGCCTGGGTCATGCCGTTCTGCCCGGTGGTGGCGTCGAGCACCAACAGCACCTCCGTGACCGGCGCCTGCTTCTCGATGACGCGCTTGACCTTGCCGAGCTCGTCCATCAGTCCCTGCTTGTTCTGGAGCCGGCCGGCGGTGTCGACGATCACCGTGTCGACGCCCGAGCGGGCGCCGGCCTCGACGGCGCGGAAGGCCACACTGGCGGGGTCGGCCCCCTCGTCGCCCCGCACCACGTCGACGCCGACGCGGCCGCCCCACGTGGCGAGCTGCTCGGCAGCCGCGGCGCGGAAGGTGTCGGCAGCCCCCAGCACGACCGAGCGGTTCTCGGCGACGAGGATCCGGGCGATCTTGCCCACGGTGGTCGTCTTGCCGGCACCGTTCACGCCGACCACGAGGACGACGCCGGGTGCGCCGTCCTCACCACTGATCTGCAGGCGCCGGTCGAGGTCGGGGTTCACCAGCGCCAGCAGCTCCTCGCGTACGACCGCGCGGACGTCGTCGACCTGGCCGCCCTCGACCCGAAGCCGGGTGCGCAGGTTCTCGACGAGCTGCTGGGTGGGTGCGACACCCACGTCGGCGGTGAGCAGGGTGTCCTCGATCGACTCCCAGGTGTCCTCGTCGAGCCGGTCGCGCGAGAGCAGGGCGAGCAGACCGCGACCCAGCGCGCCCTGGGAGCCGGCGAGCCGCTGACGCAGCCGCACCAGACGCGAGGCGGTGCTCTCGGGCTTCTCCAACGTGGGAGCCGCGGGCTCGCTCGGGATCTGCGGCTCGACCGGCGCATCGGGGGCGAGCGTGTCGCCAGCCGGGGTGGGCGGGGCGGCCAGGTCCGGCGCCGGCGCCGGCTTCTCCACCGTCGTGGACGAGCGCCTGCCGCCGGCCACCAGGCCTACGACGAGGCCGATCGCGGCCAGGGCCACGACCGCGACGAGCAGGATCACCAGGAGCATCACGGACATGCCGTCATCCAATCACTCGGACCCAGGCGACGTGTCACTGACGGGTCAGCAGAAAACTCATGGCAGGTCACCTGAAAACTCGTGGCAGGTCACCTGAAAACTAGCGACGGGTCACCTGAAAACTGGCGACGGGTCAGCGGGTCAGTCGGTGCCGGGGGCGTGTCGGCCGGGGGTGTCGCCCGGATCCTCCTCGAGGATCGGGAGTCGGTCGCCCATGTCGCGCAGGGTCTCGCCGAGGCCGGACTCCTCGTCGCGGTGCGGGTAGGCGACGTAGTAGATGACCAGGCCCGCGAGGGCGAGGATGACGACCATCGCGATCAAGATGCTGGGCACTGGTGGTCCTCTCGTGGGTGCGTCGGCTCGACCCGACCTGGGCTGCGCCGGTCGAGCCGGGGCCTACCGTGACACATGGGTGGCTCAGGTGGCGTCGGGGGCGCGCAGCAACGGTGCGACTGCGGCGCGGATCACGTCGGGCACCGGCACCACCGGGCGAGCGGGGTCGGTGTTGTCGACGTACACGTGCACGAACCGCCCCTCGGCGCAGGCGGTGGCGCCGGCGCCCTCGGCCTCCCCCTGGAAGAGGCCGACCCGGTAGAGGATCGAGGAGGTGCCGAGCCGCTCGACGACCACCCCGAGGTCGATCGGTTCGGGGTAGGTGATCTCGGCGAAGTAGCGGCACGACACCTCCGCCACGACACCGATGGCGTCGAGGCGCCGGATGTCGGTGCCGGTGCCGCGCACCAGGTGGTTGTTGACGACCGTGTCGATGAGCTCGAAGTAGCGGGCGTTGTTCATGTGCCCGTAGACGTCGATGTCGGCCCAGCGGGTGGTCAGCTGCTCCCAGTGCGGGTACGCCGCCCGGGGCGGACGTGATGCGGGCATCAGGCCGACTCCGCGTCGCGCAGCCGCTGGCTGATGACGGCCGAGACGCCGTCGCCTCGCATCGTGACGCCGTACAGCGCGTCGCCCACCTCCATCGTCCGCTTCTGATGGGTGATGACGAGCAGCTGGGAGTTCTCGCGCAGCTCCTCGTAGATCTCCAGCAACCGGCCGAGGTTGGTGTCGTCGAGAGCAGCCTCGACCTCGTCGAGGATGTAGAACGGCGAGGGCCGCGCCTTGAAGAGCGCGACGAGGAACGCGACGGCCACCAGCGACCGCTCACCACCCGAGAGCAGGGAGAGCCGCTTGACCTTCTTGCCCGGCGGCCGCGCCTCGACCTCGACACCGGTGGTGAGCAGGTTGCCCGGGTCGGTGAGCACCAGCCGGCCCTCACCGCCGGGGAACAACCGCGCGAAGGTGGCGTCGAAGGCGGTCTCGACATCGGCGTAGGCCTCGCGGAAGACCTGCTCGACCCGCTCGTCGACGCTGGCGACGATGTCGAGCAGATCCTTGCGAGTCTTCTTCAGATCCTCGAGCTGCTCGGTGAGGAACTGGTGCCGCTCCTCCATCGCCGAGAACTCCTCGAGCGCCAGCGGGTTGACCTTGCCGAGCATCGCCAGCGCGCGCTCGGCCGCGCGCAGACGCTTGGTCTGCTCCTGGCGGTCGAACGGCTTGGTGGCCGGCGACGACACCTCGCCGTCGGCCTCCTGGCCCTCCTGGCCCTCGGCACGCGGCTCGCCGGGCGATTCGGGGTCGACCTCGACCGGCACCGGTTGGTCGGGGCCGTACTCGGCGACCAGCGCCTCGGGGTCCAGGCCGAGCTCTTCTAGGGCACGCTCCTCCAGCTGCTCGATGCGCATCCGTTGCTGGGCACGCGCCATCTCGTCGCGGTGCACGCTCGAGACGAGCTCCTCCTGCTCCTGGGCGAGTCCGCGCAGCTTCGCGCGCACCGCGCGCAGCTCCTCCTCGCGCCCGGAGCGGGCGTGCTCGACGGCGGCGCGGGCGTCGGCGGCGTCCTGCACCGAGTGCTCGAGCCGTCGCAGCACCCAGGCGACGGCGGTGCCGACCGCCTCGGCGGCCGCGGCCTCACGCTGGAGCCGGGCGTGCCGCTCGGCGGCCTTGGCCCGGGCTTCACGCTCGTGGCTGGCCGCTCGGCGCAGGCCGTCGGCGCGACCGTTGAGCGCCCGCGCACGCTCCTCGGACGTTCGCAGCGAGAGGCGTGAGTCCATCTCGCCCTGGCGGGCCTCGCGGGCGGCCTCGGCGAGCTGCTCGCGTGCAGAGGTGTCGGGCTCCTCGTCGGGTGCCTCCTCGGCGCTCGCCAGCCGGCTCTCGAGGTCGGCGAGCCCGGCGACGGCCTGCTCGCGAGCCTGCTCGGCCTGCTCGATCGCCTGGGCGAGCCGCTCGGCCTCGCCGCGGGCGGCCCGTGCTTGCGAGCCGTGCTGACCGAGCTCCTCGGCGATGGCGGCCAGCGTGGCGTCGGACTCGTGCAGCTGGGCGAGGGCGACGTCGACGCGCTTGTGCGCCTCGTGCCTCTCGGCCTCGAGCCGCGAGATCTCGAACCCGCTGCGCTCCCCCGTCGCGATCGCCTCGGCCAGCGCCTGGCCGGCCTCCTCCACCGCCGCCTGGATCTCGAGCAGGCTGGGTTGGCTGCTGGAACCGCCGGTCACCAGATGCGCGGAGACCATGTCGCCCTCGCGCGTGACGGCGCTCAGCGTGGCGTCTCCCGACACCAGTTCGCGCGCCGCGGCCAGGTCGTCGACGACGGCCACGCGCCGTAGCAGTCGCCGCACCGCGGCTCGCAGCTGCGAGGGGGCCTCGACCACGTCGACGGCGTACCGGACGCCGGCGGGCAGCACCGGCCACGGCGACGCGTCGTCGTCCGGAGCACCGGCGAGCAGCAGCCCCGCACGGCCGAGGTCGTGCCCCTTGAGGTGGCCGACGGCGGCCAGCGCGCTCGCGGGATCGTCGACGGCGACCGCATCGGCGGCGGGGCCGAGCGCCGCCGCGATCGCGGCCTCGCACCCGTTCTGCACGGTGAGGAGCGCGGCGACCGAGCCGCGGAGGCCCGGCACATCGTCGGCGCCGAGGAGTGCCCCCGCGCCGTCCTTGCGGTTGAGTCCGAGCTCGAGGGCGTCCTTGCGCGCGGAGAGGGAGGCGCGGTCACGGTCGGCCTGCTGGGCCGTCTCGCGCACGGCGGCCAGCCGCTCCTCGACGTCGTCGAGCGCGGCCACGGCCTCCTCGTGCTCGGCGTCGAGCCCCTCCTCGCCCTCGTCGAGGCCGGCGACCCGGCGCTCGAGCTCGGCGAAGGCCCGCTGGGCCCGCTCGGCACGAGTGGTCGCCTCCTCGCGCGCCGCGGTGAGGCGCGCGACCTCCTCGTCGGCTCCGGCGGCACGGGACTTCAGCGCGTTGACCTGCCCGTGCAGCCGGGCCAGGCCCTCACGCCGGTCGGCGGCGGCGCGCTGGAGGCCGCTGATGCGCTTCTCCTCCTGGGCCGCGGCCTCCTCGGCCCCGCGGCGAGCGGCCACGGCCGTCTCGAGAGCGGTCCGGCGCTCGGCGACCTCAGCGGTGATCGCGGCCTCCTGCTCGGCCACGCGGCCGGCCTCGGCCTCGAGCTCCTCGGGGTCGCGTCCGCTGGGCGTGTCGATCTGGGAGCCGGCCGCGTTGCGGACCCGCTCGGAGGCCAGCGAGGCGGTACCCCGGTAGCGCTCGCGAAGCCCGGAGAGGGCATACCAGGTGTCCTGGGCGGCAGCCAGCGCGGGCAGATCCTCGCGCAGGGCGGCCTCGAGCGCGGCCTCGACCCGACGCGCCTCGGCGATGGCGGTCTCGACCTCGGTGCGGCGGGCGACCAGGGCGGACTCGTCGGCCATCTCCTGCTCCAGCGCGACGCGTGCGGTGGCGAGGTCGTCGGCCAGCAGCCGGGCGCGGGCGTCGCGCACGTCGGCCTGCACGGTCGCGGCGCGGCGCGCCACCTCGGCCTGGCGACCCAGCGGCTTGAGCTGGCGGCGGATCTCGCCGAGCAGGTCACCGAGCCGGTTGAGGTTGCCCTCGCAGGCGTCGAGCTTGCGGAGCGCCTTCTCCTTGCGCTTGCGGTGCTTGAGCACCCCGGCGGCCTCCTCGATGAAGCCGCGCCGGTCCTCCGGCGTCGCGTGCAGAATCGTGTCGAGCTGACCCTGCCCGACGATCACGTGCATCTCGCGGCCGATGCCGGAGTCGCTGAGCAGCTCCTGGACGTCGAGCAACCGGCAGCCGGTGCCGTTGATCGCGTACTCCGAGCCGCCCGAGCGGAACATCGTGCGGCTGATCGTGACCTCGGCGTACTCGATCGGCAGGGCGCCGTCGGAGTTGTCGATGGTGAGCACGACCTCGGCCCGCCCCAGCGGCGGACGACCGCTCGTGCCCGCGAAGATGACGTCGTCCATCTTGCCGCCGCGCAGGCTCTTGGCGCTCGCTTCGCCCATCACCCAGGCCAGCGCGTCGACGACGTTGGACTTGCCCGAGCCGTTCGGCCCGACGATGCAGGTGATGCCCGGCTCGAGCTGCATCGTGGTGCTCGACGCGAAGGACTTGAACCCCTTGAGGGTCAGGCTCTTGAGGTACAAGAGGAACCTTTCCGAGGTGAGCGAGCGGGCGGTGCCTCACCCTACTGCGCAGGCGCCTCGTCGCCGTCGAGCGGCGCGTCCGGCCCTCCCGGCTGCGTGTGGGTGTGGCGGTCGGGCTCTGCGTCGGCGTGGGCGATGTGCGACAGCGAGCGCCAGATGAGCACGCAGAAGGCGGCGGACCCGACGAAGGCGAACCAGAACGGCGCGGTGACGCCGAAGCGCTGCGCGAGCGCGCCGCCCACACCCGCTCCCAGCACCAGCCCGCCGTAGATGCCCAGCAGGTTGACGGCGCCCACCCGCCCCTGGAGACGGCCGGGCACCGCCCGCTGACGCACGGTGATCGAGGTGGTGCCCCAGATGAAGGCGTGCATGCCGAAGAAGAAGAACACGACCAACGCGACCGCGACGTGGGTGGTGAGCGCCAGCACGAGATGGGTGAGCGTCTCGACGACCAGACCGATGCGCATGAGGTCGCCCAGGCTCACGTGCCGGGTGATCCAGCCGTAGCAGCCGGTGCCGACGAGCCCGCCGACCGCACCGAGTGTGGCCAGCAGGCCGTAGCCGGCCTCGCCGAGGCCGAGCCGCTGCTGCGCCCACAGCACCAGCACCGACCAGGCGGCGCCGAACGTGACGTTGAAGATGAGGATCGTCAGCACCAGGGTGCGCACCGCGTCGTGCCGCCAGACCCACACCAGGCCCTCGGTCAGGTCGTGACGCACCGAGGCGAGATCGGTGGCGGGCTCGTCGGGCTCCTCGCCGGTCGGCACCGCCACCTTGAGCACGAGCAGCGCCCCCGCCAGCACGAGCAGGGTCTGGAGCGCGAACGGCCACGCCGCACCCGCCGCGAAGAACACCGCGCCGAGCGAGGGTCCGGCCAACTGGTTGAAGGTGATCAGCCCGCTCTGGAGGCGCGCGTTGCCCACCGCCAGGTCGTCGCGGTGCACCAGCATCGGCAGCAGCGTGGCCGAGGCGTTGTCGGCGAAGGTCTCGGCCGTGGCCAGGCAGAACAGCGCCACCAGCACGACCGCGATCGACACCACGCCGGTCACCACGCTCAGCGTCAGCACACCGAGCACGCTCGCTCGCACGAGGTCGACGACACACACCAGACGCCGACGGTCGACACGGTCGGTCACCACGCCCGAGACCAACGCGAACAGCAGCGGAGCGAGCCACTGGAGCAGGGCCGCGAGCGCGACCAGGAACGGCTCGCGGGTCTGGGAGGCGACCAGCAACGGGCCGGCCGCCAGCGCCAGGCCGTCGCCGAGGTTCGTCGTCCAGCTCGAGGCGAGCAGCCACCGAAACGAGGTGCCCAGGCGGGCCGGGGCCAGCAGTTCGACGACCCGCACCCCACTCACGAGGTCGACACGTTAGAGGCTCCGCGTGCGGGCCGCCTCCCGTTTTCGAGCCTCAGGCGACCCGGCGACGGCGCAGCGCGAGCCCGGCGAGGGCAGCCAGGGCCACGAGTCCGAGCGGCAGGGCGCTGCCCTCGAGGGTGCCGGCCTGCTCCGGCGAGGCGGGCGGGACGGCGCCGCGATCGTCGCCGGGCACGTCGACGGCGTAGACGTCGAGGCCGCGCACGAGGTCGATGCTCAACACGACGTTGGTCTTGCTGCGCGTCATGGTGCCGTCGGCCCGGTACTTCGGCACCCACATGGCGTCCCACACCTCGGAGGCACCCCACAGCGCGTGCGCGTAGGGCCGGATGTTGCGCGGATGACGCACGTCGAGGATCTGCGTGCCACCGCCGTAGAAGCCGGCTGCCACGAGGCCGCTTTGGTGGTAGTCGAACCAGTGCGAGGAGCAGAAGGCGCCCTGGGGCAGCGGGTAGTTGCCCAGATCGGCGAGCTCGACCTTGTCGAGCGGCTTGATCGAGCCCCGGCGGCCCGTGAGGTTCTTGACCCACCAGGTCTGGAACGAGCCGGCCCGCGCGCAGTCGGTCTGCTCGTAGTCCTCCTCGGTGACGAGCAGGATGTTGCCGTTGCTCAACCGGGGCTTCGCGTTGGCCTTGAACGTGCGCGCGTTCGGGCGGAAGGAGTTGTGCAGGATGAAGTCGTTCCAGCCCTCGTGCTTCGGGTCGAGCCCCTTGCCGGCACGGCCGGTGGTGGCCAGCAGCTTCGGATGCCGTGGACGGCTGGTGTCCCACATGGAGGCGCCGTTCCATCCGGTGTGCGTCGCGACGCCGGCGGCGTCGACGTTCCACTTGTGGCCGCCGGTGGGGCTGGCGTAGGGCTGCACGCCGGGCGTGCCCGGGTCGGAGTCGACTTCGACCGGGTGGTCGAGGTCGCGCAGGTCGAAGACCGAGAACGAGTCGCGCCCGCCTGCGGAGTAGGCGTAGCGGCAGTTCGTGCCGTCGACGCAGGCCACCGTGTGAGTGCTGGTCGTTCCCTCGGCCCGGCCCACGATCTTGGGCGCGCTCGGGTCGGTCACCTCGACGATGACCAGCTCACCGCCTCCGACGTTCACGTGCGAGATGTCGCCGGGTGAGGCCTGCACGAGGTCGACACCGACGAGCGCGAACCGCCGTACGCCCTGCTGGGTGCGACGCTCACCGCAGTTCATCGCCTCGTTCTCGAACAGTGCCTGCGGCAGAACGCCGGTCAGCTGTGGTCGCGCCGGGTCGGAGACGTCCCAGACGCGCAGCGAGTCGATGCCGCTGCTCACGAACAGCGCAGCGGTCTGCAGGAAGCACCCCGAGATGCCCGCCTGGGTCGGGTTGGTGGAGAGGTGCGAGATCGCGCCACCGGTGACGAGGGTGTCGGTGACGGGGTCGATCGCGGCAAGACGTGCGATCCGCTCCCGGTCGGTGTCGTGGGCCGAGGCGGGCGCCACGACGGCGGCGCTCAGGCCGAGGGTGGCGAGGGTGGCGAGAGCCAGACGGACGGCAGGCCGGGCGAGGGGTCGCATGTGTCTACCAACGGGCATCCCGCTGCGAGGTCACGCGAGAGGTCAGGCGAGAGGTCAGGCGAGAGGTCACGGAAATCGCCTCACACCCCGGCCTCGTCGTCCTACGGTGGGCACTCCCCGTTCCCGACGTCCGGCTCTCGGTGATGACTGCTCCAGCCTCTCGACCGCTCCTGCTCGCGCTGCTCTTGGTGGCGACGTTGCTCGTCACCCTCTCGGCACCGAGCGGGCCGACCGGGCCCTCCCGGGCGGTCGCCACGGAGCCGAAGGGCGGCGAGACCGCCCGCATCCTCGGGACGTGGCGGGGTCGCGTGTACGGCGACGAGGGCGCCCCGGCCGGCTACCGGGCGCGGGTACGGATCACCCGCAACAGCCACGGCAACCCGCACGCGCGGATCCGCTATCCCGGCTACTGCCGTGGTCGGTGGAAGTTCGTGGGCCACGCCGGCAAGCGATTCCGCTTCGACGAGCTCATCACGACCGAGCACAGCGTCTGTGTGAGCGACGTACGGGTGAAGGTGCGGCGCCGCGCGAAGAAGCTGGTCGTGCGGTGGCGCGAGCCCAGCGGCGACCGGGCGCACATGCGCGCCCGCCGCGTGCGCTGACCAACGCGGGCAGCTCGGCTCAGGCCGGCTGCATCTCCTGCTCCATCTGGGCGCCGAGCAGTGCAGCGGCGCGCTCGGAGACAAGATGGTCGTTCTCGGCGGACAGCGAGCGCACCAGGGCCTCCAGCTCACCGACGCGGGCGCGCAGGCGCGCGTTCTCCTGGGCGAGCCGGGGGTCACGCACGTCGCTGTGCATGTAGCCGATGAGTGCCTTGGCCATGAAGAACCTCTCGAAGGAGTGCGTACTGCCGCGGTGGAGGACTGGCGCGCGGTGGGCCCACGAAGGGGGCCGTCATCCAGAGTCCCACCGCAGGCGCCGCGGGTCAATCTGGCGGGCGTGCCGCCGCGGATCGTGCCGCGGAGCGCCTGCTGCGAGGCACCGGCTGGCAGGAGGGGCAGAAGTACGACGAGCGGTTCATGAACGCAACGCGGCGGATCGGGCTGGCGCACCGCGGGCACGGTTCGCCCTCGCGGCCGTACGCCGACAGCGACCGGTCGAAGTACCCGGACTCGCCGTTGACGTTGACGTACAGCGCGTCGAACGAGGTACCGCCCTGGGCCAGGGCGTCGGTCATCACGGCACGCACGTGGGTCAGCAACTCGACGACCTGGGCTCGGTTCAGTCGCTTCCCCGGTCGCTCGCCGTGCAGACCGGCCCGCCACAGCGCCTCGTCGGCGTAGATGTTGCCGACACCGGAGACGAGGTTCTGGTTCAGCAACTGCCGTTTGATGCCCGAGACCCGACGCCGGACGGCAGCCACGAACGCGTCGTCGTCGAACTGCGGGTCGAGCGGATCCCGGGCGATGTGGGCGATCTCGGGCGGCAGCTCGGCCCCGCCCTCGGAGACCAGCAGGCCGCCGAACATCCGCTGGTCGACGAAGTGCAGGTTGCGTCCCTCGGCGGCGCCGTCGAGGCGAAGCCGGACCCGCAGGTGCCGCTCAGGGGCGGCGGCGGGAGGCTGCACGAGCATCTGGCCGCTCATGCCGAGGTGGGCGAGCAGCGCGTTGCCGTCGTCCAGCGGCACCCAGAGGTACTTGCCGCGACGACGGGCCGCGAGCAGCGTGCGACCGATCAGGGCCGCCGCAAAGCCGTCGGGACCGCGTGGGTCGCGGCGCACGGGCCGCGGGTGGAGCACCTCGACGGAGCGCACGATCGCGCCGGTCACGTGGCGTTCGAGGCCGACGCGGACCGTCTCGACCTCCGGCAGCTCCGGCAGGGCTCAGGCCTTCGCGTCGGCGGGCGCGACGGCCGGCGTGGCCGGCACGCCCGTGGGCGAGAGACCGAGACTCTCGGCGATCTCGCGGTAGGCCGTCTGGGCGGCGGCCTGCTCGGCCTCCTTCTTCGACCGGCCGGTTCCGTTGCCGTAGAGCTTGTCGGCGACGCGCACCTTGGCCATGAAGGTCTTCTGGTGGTCCGGGCCGCTGTCCTCGATCACGTAGTCGGGCACGCCGAGGCCCTGCTCGGCGGAGAGCTCTTGGAGCGAGGTCTTCCAGTCCAGGCCCGCTCCGAGGGCGGAGGCCTCGGTGAGCAGGTCGTCGAAGAGCCGGTGCACGACCTCGGCCGAGGTCACGAAACCGCCGCCGGAGAGGTGCACCGCGCCGATCACGGCCTCAACGGTGTCGGAGAGGATCGAGGCCTTCTGCCGACCGCCGGTGGTCTCCTCGCCGCGGCCGAGCTTGATGTGCTCACCCAGCCCGATCTGGCGGGCCACCCGCGCCAGGGCGCGGGCGTTGACCACCGCCGCGCGCAACTTGGCCAGACGACCCTCGGAGAGGTCCGGGTGGGCACGGTAGAGCGCCTCGGTCACGACGACGCCGAGCACCGAGTCGCCCAGGAACTCCAGGCGCTCGTTGGTCGGGATGCCGCCGTGCTCGTAGGCGAACGAGCGGTGGGTGAGCGCGCGATCGAGCAGCTCGGGATCCAGATCGGGATTCCCGAGCGCGGCGCGCAGGGCGGCGTAGTCGCTCAGGGCGGGAGCCTGCTCAGAGCACCTGGCGACGGTCGCTGCGCGCGCCGTACTGGCCGCACTCGCCGCACGCACGGTGCGGGAGGTGCTTGGCACCGCAGGCGGGGTTGGCGCAGGTCACCAGGGTCGGGGCGCTGGCCTTCCAGGCCGAGCGGCGGTGCCGGGTGTTGCTGCGCGACATCTTCCGCTTCGGGACAGCCACTGTTCTCTCCTCTGGGGTGGGGCCGGATCTCATCCGACCCGTGGGTCAATCGTGCTTGTGCTCGGGGTGCTGGTCCAACTCCTGGCCCAGCTGCTCGTTCAAGTCGGCGAGCCCGGCCCACCGGGGGTCGATCGGCTCGTCGTGTGCGTGGTCGGGATCCTCGGCCAGGCGCGCCCCGCATTCGGGGCACAGGCCGGGGCAGTCCGGTCGGCACATGGGCTGGAACGGCAGCTCGAGCACCACCGCATCCCTCAGCTGGGGCTCGAGGTCGATCAGATCGCCCTCCAGCCTGCTGACCTCGTCGTCCTCGTCGTGGGGTGTCTGGTGTTCGTCGTAGACGTACAGCTCCTGGATGTCGCCCACGATCTGCTCGTGGAGCGGCTCCAGGCACCGTGCGCACTCGCCGTCGAGGTCGGCCGAGACCGTCCCCGTGACCAGAACCCCCTCCATGACCGCCTCGAGTCGCAAGTCGAGCTCGACCGGCGATCCTTCGGCGACACCGAGGACGTCGATGCCCAGATCCTTCGGCGCCGGCACCGTCAGCGACACCTCACGCTGGGACCCCGGGCGGCGACCGAGCTCGCGGGTGTCGAGCACGAGCGGCGCTCTCGGGTCCAGGCTGGTCAGGAGATCACTTCCGGGTCCGGTCACGATGAATCAGTTGGGAATCGTAGCCGCCACCGGTGGGCGCGGCCAATCGTGAGATGAAGGGCGCTGGTCGTCACGGCCGTTCCGCCTCCGCGAGACGCGCCGCCAGCCGCTGGTGGACGGCGGGAGTCAGGAAGCCGGTCACGTCGCCGCCGAGTCTCGCGACCTCCTTGATCAGGCTGGAGGAGAGGAACGACCATTGGGGGCTGGTCGGCACGAACACCGTCTCGACCCCGGTCTGGGAGGCGTTCATCTGGGCCATCTGCATCTCGTACTCGAAGTCACCACCGGCCCGCAGTCCCTTGACGATCGCCTGGGCCCGCTGCTCGGCACAGAAGTCGGTGAGGAGTCCTGAGAAACCCGCGACGCTCACGTTGCCGAGGTCGGCGGTGGCCTCCCGGATCATCGCCAGCCGTTCGTCGTCACCGAAGAGGCGTTGCTTGGACTGGTTCACCCCGACGCCCACGACGACTTCGTCGAAGAGGGCGGCAGCCCGGCGGACGACGTCGAGATGACCCTCGTGCACCGGGTCGAACGTTCCGGGACACACCGCGCGTGTCACGTGACTACTCCTCGGCATTCTCAGGTGGTGCGTTCTCGGGCGCAGCCCAGAGGGCTGACCACAGCGTCGTCTCACCGTACTGGCGACGCCGAGCGTCACCGAACCCCGCGGGCCACGTCGGCGCGGCGGTGCGGGAACTGCGCTCGACCACCACGAGGGCGTCGTCGGTGAGCCAGCCCTGGTCGACCAGCGTCGCCAGGTCGGTGTCGACGGCACCGGAGGCCAGTGGGTACGGCGGATCGGCGAGCACCAGGTCGTAGGGCTGGTCGGGTGGCGCGGCCAGCGCCGCACGCACCGTCGAGGACCGCACCTCGACCCGCGCCGGCAGCGCGAGATCGCGCGCGTTGCGACGGATCAGCTCGGCGGTGCGCTTGTCCTTCTCGACCAACAGCACGGCTGCCGCTCCGCGGCTCGCCGCCTCGAGACCGAGCGCGCCGCTGCCGGCGTACAGGTCGAGGATCCGCAGCCCCGCCCACGATCCGCACCACGCCTCGACCGCGCTGAACAGCGCCTCCCGCACCCGGTCGCTGGTGGGCCGCGTGGCGTCGCCCTTGGGCGTGGCCAGGCGTCGTCCACCCGCCGTGCCCCCGATGATCCGGGTCATGGCCGCCCATCCTAGGAGCGGGAGGCGAACTGGGCCTCCACCGAGTGCTCGAGGTCGTGGACGGCGGCAGCCAGGCGGGGCGCCTCGGCGAGGTCGGGATCGGCGTCGAGCAGCCGTTCGGCCGTGGCCCGCGCGGCCACGATCGTCTGCTCGTCGCGCAGCACCCGCAGGCTGTGGAGGCTGGAGAAGCCACCGGACTGGGAGGCGCCGAGCACATCGCCCTCGCGGCGCAGCTCGAGGTCGACCCGGCTCAGCTCGAAGCCGTCGGGATGGGCCGCGACGGCCTCGAGACGTTGCCGGGCCTCACTGCTCGGGGAGGCGTGGGTGACCAGCAGGCACAGCCCAGGGTGGCCGCCGCGCCCTACCCGGCCCCTCAGTTGGTGCAGCTGCGACATGCCGAACCGGTCGGCGTCGAGCAGCACCATGGTGGTGGCGTTGCCGACGTCGACGCCGACCTCGATGACCGTGGTGGAGACCAGCACGTCGATCTCGCCGGCGGCGAAGGCGCGCATGGTGGAGTCCTTGACCTCGGGGGTCAGCCGGCCGTGCATCGCCGCGAGCCGCAGCCCGGCGAGCGGGCCCCCGGAGAGCTCGGTCAGCACCTCCTCGACGGCCGCCATGGGGTGGGCGGGCGGCTCCTCGGTCGTCTCCGGCAGGAACGGGTCGGGGGGCATGCCGTCATCGGAACGGTCGGCGTCGTCGGGCGAGATGCGCGGGCACACCACGTAGGCCTGGCGGCCCTGCTCGACCTCCTCGCGCACCCGGGCCCACGCACGATCGATCCACTGCGGCGCCTCGGCGAGCGGCACGACCGTCGTCTGGATGGGCGCCCGGCCCGCGGGCAGCTCACGCAGCGTCGAGACCTCGAGGTCGCCGAAGACGGTCATGGCGACCGTGCGCGGGATGGGCGTCGCGGTCATGACGAGCACATGGGGCGGACTGCCCGCCTTGTCGGTGAGGGCGGCGCGCTGCTCGACGCCGAAGCGGTGCTGCTCGTCGACGACGACGAGGCCGAGATCGGCGAACTGCACGACGCCCTCGAGCAGCGCATGGGTGCCGATGACGATGCCGGCCTCGCCCGAGGCGAGCCGTGAGAGCGGACCGGTGCGTTGGGTCTTCGTCATCGACCCGGTGAGCAGTTCGACGGCCGTGGCGTCGTCGGCGCCGCCGAGCAGCCCGCCCGCGGCGAGGTCGCCCATCAACGCCGTGATCGAGCGGTGGTGCTGCTGGGCCAGCACCTCGGTCGGCGCCAGCAGGGCCGCCTGACCACCGGAGTCGACGACCCGCATCATCGCGCGCAGGGCCACCAACGTCTTGCCGGAGCCGACCTCGCCTTGGAGCAGCCTGTTCATCGGGTGCGGGCGCGCCAGGTCGGCCTCGATCTCGGCTCCGACGGCCACCTGCCCCTCGGTCAGCTCGAAGGGCACTTGCGCGTCGAAGGCCTCGAGCAGTCCCCCGCCGCCCTCGCGCGCCGCGGTGCCGATGGTCTGCACGAAGCGGCGTCGCCGCGCCAGCACGAGCTGGGTGACCAGGGCCTCCTCGAACCGGAACCGGCGCTGGGCCCGCTCGACCTGGCCGAAGTCGTCAGGGGTGTGCGCCCAGGTGACGGCGGTGTGCCGGTCGACCAGCCCCTCCGCCTCCCGCAGGGAGGGCGGCAATGCGTCGGGGAACTCGTCGACCACGCTGAGGGCGAAGGCCACCGCCCGCTGCACGTCCCACGACTCGACGCCCTTGGTGAGCGGGTAGATGGGATAGAGCTCGCCGAGCGAGTCGAGCGCGAGCTGGGCGGCGTCCTCACCCGGGGTGCCCTGGAGGGTCATCTGCGGGTTGGTGAGCTGCCACTCGCCGCGGAAGCGACCGACGCTGCCCGAGAACACCCCGCGCCGCCCGACCTTGAGCCGGCGCAGGTGGTAGTCGGCGACGTGGGCGCGCTGGGCGAAGAAGGTCATGCGCAGGTCGGCGCCGTCGGTGCGCAGCACCGTCTCGACCCGGTAGGCCATGCGGCCGGTGCGGCGATCCTGGTACTCGGCGCGTCGCGAGGCGGCGATCTCACCGACGACGGTGAGCATCTGTCCTTCCTCGAGCGAGTCGACCTCGGTCAGCTCGCCGATGCGCACGTACTTGCGCGGCAGGTGCGCGAGCAGGTCTCCGACGGTGTGCAGGTCGAGCCCCTCGACCATGCGCTTGCCGGCGCGGCCGGCGTCGCCGAGCACCGCCTGGATCGGGGAGCCGAGGTCGATCATCACTCCACCCCCAGCAACAGCGGGTAGCGCTGCTGGCCGCCGTCGTAGGTGACGACGTCGACGAACGGGTGGTGCTCCCCCGCCCACGCCACCAGCCGGGCCGCGAGCGCGCCGTCGGCGTCGTCGGCCCCGGACACCACCGTGACCAGCTCTCCACCGCCTGCGATGAGGCGTTGCAAGACGTCGACGGCCACGTCGCCGAGGTCGTCGCCGACGACTGCGAAGTCGCCCGCCACGACGCCGAGAGCGTCGCCCTCGGTGCACGGGCCGGCCATGGTCATGGCGGTGCGCGCCGCCACGGTGACCGCACCGTGGCGGGCGTGCCGGGCCGTCGCGGTCATCTCGCGGACATCGGCCTCGAACGGCCGCGCGGGGTCGTGCACGGCCAGCGCCGCGAGGCCCTGCACCTGCGCCTGGGTCGGGATGACCTCGACCCGGATGCCGTGGTCGGCGCTCGCCGAGGACGCCGCCGCCTGCGCCACCCGGACCGAGTCGGCGTCGTTGGGCAGCACCACGACCTCCCGCGCGCCGCAGGCGGTGATGGCGGCGAGCACCTCCCCGGTCGAGGCTCGCAGGCCGGGGCCGCTTTCGACGACCGTCGCCCCCGCCTCGCCGAACAGCGCGGCGAGGCCGGGCCCGGCCGAGACGACGACCACGCACCGCCCCGCCCGCGTGGCGGGCTGCGAGTCCTGGGCGGCCCGCTCGGCCGCCTGGTCGGCCTGGTCGGCCTGGTCTGCGACCTGGTCGGCGAAGTGGGTGACCGCGATGCGGTGCGGCCTCCCGGCCTCGATGCCGGCCTCGATGGCGGCGCCGACGTCGTCGACGTGCACATGCACGTTGAACAGCGGCTCCTCGCCCACGACCACGAGGCTGTCACCCAGAGCGGCCAGCCGGGGGCGCAGGTCGGCGACGGCCTCGTCGGTGCCCTCGAGCAGGTACATCACCTCATAGGACGGACCCTCGGCACTGAGCCGATGCCCCGCACGGCCGACCGCCGGCGTACCCGAGGCTCCTGGCGCCGACGCTGGCGGCGTTCGTCTGCCCACCCGCGAGGGCACCGTGGGCGGAACCCGGCCGGTGACCGCGGCCTCCGCCGCGTCGAGGATGACGGTCAAGCCGCGGCCGCCGGCGTCGACGACGCCGGCCTCGCCGAGCACCGCCAACTGGTCGGGCGTGCGTGCGAGCGCAGCGCGGGCTGCCTCGGCCGCCGCCGCCAGCACGTCACGGGTGCGCGCGGAGTCGGCGTCGACGCACTCGTGAGCCGCATCGGCCGCCGCCCTCGCCACGGTGAGCATGGTGCCCTCGACGGGCTCCCCCACCGCGGCGTAAGCGGCCTCCGAACAGCGCTCGAGCGCCTCGGCCATGACCAGGGCCGAGCGCTCCCCTGGCGTGGCCCTGCCCAGGCGTCGCGCCACGGCGCGCAGCATCTCGCTGAGGATCACCCCGCTGTTGCCGCGGGCACCGAGCAGCCCCCCACGGCCCAGCGCGGACAACGCCGGACCCACCTCGCACACCTCGACCCCACCGGCCTCGTCGATCGCCGCCCCCAGCGCGTCGCGCGCGGCCACGAGGGTGAGGTACATGTTCGTGCCGGTGTCGCCGTCGGGCACCGGGTAGACGTTGAGCCCGTCGACCTCGGCGCGCGCCCGGGCCAGGGCGTCGACCGCCACGTCGGTGAAGCGCAGCACGGCCGCGAGGCTGACGCTGGCTCGGGGCCGGCCGGATCCTGGCTCCACGGAGTGGAAGCCTAGTGGCGGGCGCCGACAGCGCACGCCGAAGCCCGTCACCGACGCTGATTCGGCGCGTCGGACGTTCTCGGATACTCTGATGCGGTTGCCCGGACCCGCGCGGTCCTCACGGGCCCGCTCGCACTCGGCGAGCACGACTTGTTGAAAAACCTCGATCCTCCAGGAGTTCCGGTGGCTGCCGTCTGCGACATCTGCGCCAAGAAGCCGGCCTTCGGCCACAACCGGCCGTGGTCGCGCAAGATCACGAAGCGCCGCTTCGACCCCAACATCCAGCGCGTGCGTGCCGTCGTCAACGGCACCCCCAAGCGCATGAACGTGTGCACCAGCTGCATCAAGGCGGGCAAGGTCAGCCGCTGACCCCGCCGCGCTGAGCATCCCGACGGCCGTCACCCACAGCGGGTGGCGGCCGTCGGACGTTCGAACGCGCCTCGGCGCGTCGACTCAGAAGTGGGTCCAGCCCGGAGCGCCCTCGTAGGGCGCCCCGTCGACGGTCACCAGCACGGGGTCGGGATCGTCGGCGGCCACCTCGCCGACCCTGCCGATCACTCGGAACCCCTCGGGGAGCTCGGCGTCGGCCGCGAAGGTCGCGAGCAGAGCGTGGTCGTCTCCCCCCGTGAGCACGAACGAGACCGGGTCGGCTCCCGTCGCGGCCGCCACGGCGTGCAGTGGCTCGGGCACGTCGAGCGCATCGGTGCCGACGTCGATCGTGACGCCGGAACCGCGGGCCAGGTGCCCCACCTCGGCCAGCAGGCCGTCGGAGACGTCGATCATGGCCGTGGCACCGGCCTGCGCCGCCAGCGGGCCTGCGTCGTACGGCGGAGCGGGGCGCCGGTAGGCCTCCACCAGGGCGCGCGGGGACCGGAAACCCCGGCCGAGCACGGCCAGACCACCCGCCGCCCAGCCCTGGCGACCGGCCAACGCCAGCACGTCGCCCGGACTCGCCCCCGAGCGCAGCACCGGCGCCACCGTGCACGAGCCGAGCACCGTCACCGACACCACGACCTGGTCGGCGCGGGTGAGGTCTCCGCCCACCACCGTGGCGCCGACCGTCGCGCACTCCTCGGCGATACCCGCGGCCAGTCCGAGCGCCCAGGACGCCGGCAGGTCGGCGGGGGCGGCCAGCCCGACGGTGAGCGAGTGGGCCCGACCGCCCATGGCATTGATGTCGGAGAGGTTCTGCGCCGCGGCCCGGTGACCGACGTCCTCACCCGAGACCCACTCGCGACGAAAGTGCCGGCCCTCGACCATGAGGTCGGTGGACACCACGACGTGCCCGGTGCGGATGCGCAGGAGGGCCGCGTCGTCCCCAGGGCCGACCAGCACGTGCTCGGCGGTCGGGAAGTGCGCGGCCAGGGCGTCGATCAGGGCGAACTCGCCCACGTCGGCGAGCGTGGCGTCGGACGGGAAGGCCATGGGGCCATCTCACCAGACCGGCGAACACCGGCCGCACCCTCGGCCCGAGGCGACGCGCCCCACTCGGGCGGGGTAGGTTGCACCGTGCGTCAACGCAGACGCACACTCGAGCGAGAGGGAGAGCACGATGGTCGTGCAGGCCTACATCCTGATCCAGACCGACGTCGGGAAGGCCGCCGAAGTGGCCTCCGCGATCGCCCAGATCAAGGGCGTGACCCTCGCCGAGGACGTCACCGGCCCCTACGACGTGATCGTGCGCGCCGAGGCCCGCAACGTCGACGAGCTCGGCACGATGGTCGTCACGAAGGTGCAGAACCTCGACGGCATCACCCGCACGCTGACCTGCCCCGTCGTCCACATCTGAACCACCTCTCGATGGTGCGCGCACGGTGGGCCGGTGCCGTGGCGTTGGTGGCCGTGGGAGCGATGGCCTGCTCGGCCGGCGACGGCGTCACCGGCGTCACCGGCGCGCTGCCGGCCCGGGTCACCCTCGGAGCCAGCCAGCGCGACGCCTGCGCCGCACTGCTGCGCGCCGTGGGCGAGCGCGACCTCGCCGGGCTGGCTCCTTCGGCCTCCGACACCGCCGACACCTTGACGTGGGGCGACGACCCGTCGCTCACGCTGGTCTGCGGCGTGGGCGAGCCCGAGGGCTTCGACCGCTACTCGTCGTGTCAACAGGTGAACAAGGTGGGCTGGTACGTGCCGCCCGGTCAACTCGACGACCCCGACGTGGCCGCGGTCGCGACCACCGCGGGGTTCCGACCCCGCGTCTCGCTCGTCGTCCCGGCCCAGGACCGCGGCGACGTGTCGCTGGCCGCCCTCACCGAACTCTCCGAGCAGGTGCCCACCTACCTGCGCGAGGTGCAGCCCTGCCACTGAGCCCGGGCCGGCAGGCCGTGTGGGAGCCTTTCGCCATGACCTCCCCCACGGAGCTGCCCGGTCCGGTCGCCGTCGTCGCCGGCGGGCTCAGCCACGAGCGCGACGTGTCGCTGGCCAGCGGCCGCAACCTCGTGCACGAGCTGCGCAGCCTCGGCGTCGAGGCCGAGGCCTACGACTTCGACCGCAACCTGCTCGACCGGCTCGACGCCGACGAGGTCGCCGTCGCGGTGCCCGCCCTGCACGGCCAGTTCGGCGAGGACGGCGAGATCCAGACCCTGCTCGAGCTCATCGGCATGCCGTACGTGGGCTCGTCGAGCAACGCCTGCCGGGTCGCCTGGGACAAGGGCACCGCCCGCGAGCTGCTGCACCGGGCCGGCCTGCCCGTGCCCCAGAGCGTCGGCCTCTCGGCCCAGACGTTCCGCGACATCGGCGCCGCGGCGCTCATGGAGCACGTCATGCACCGTCTCGGTGAGCGGGTCGTGGTGAAGCCGACCCGGTGCGGCAGCGCGCTGGGCGTCACCGGCGTCGACGGTCTGGGCGCCCTGCCGTCCTCGCTGGTCACCGCCTACGCCTACGGCGACGACGCACTGATCGAACGCTTCCACCACGGCGTCGACGTCAGCGTGGTCTGCGTCGAGGACGCCCACGGACTGCGTGCCCTGACTCCTGTGGCCATCGAGTACGAGAGGGGCCACGAGTTCGACTTCTCCGCCCGCTACACCGCCGAGTACGTCGGACTACGCCCCCTCGATCTGCCCGACGACCAGGTGCAGCGCATCCAAGAGGCCGCATGCGAGGCCCACCGGGTGCTCGGCCTGCGCCATCTCTCCCGCTGCGACCTCATGGTCGATGCGGACGGCGACTTCGTCGTGCTCGAGACCGCCATCACCCCCGGTGCCACCGAGACCTCCGTCATGCCCTATGCGTGCAGCCTCGGCGGATCCTCCCTGGGCCAGGTCACCCTCGATCTCGTGCACCACGTCCTCGCCTCGCGCTGACCCGTCACGAGTTTTCAGCTGACCCGTCACGAGTTTTCAGCTGACCCGTCACGAGTTTTCAATCAGCCACGTCGCTCACGCCTGGGAGTCGCGCGGGGGTGACCTTCACGACGACCTCGACGGTCGTGGGGTCGTAGCCGATGGCGCGGCAACCACACGGATCGCGGGGTTGTCCCGCGCCGCACGATCAGCGCCCACGGGTCAGCGCAGGCCGGTGGGGCGCTCCCGCGCCAGCTCGATCAGCTCGGAGACCAGCTCGGTGTAGGGGACGCCGGTGGCCTCCCACATCTTCGAGTACATCGATATGGGGGTGAAGCCGGGCATCGTGTTGATCTCGTTGAGGATCACGTCGCCGGCCGAGGTGACGAACACGTCGACCCGCGAGAGCCCCTCGGCACCGATCGCCTCGAACGCCTCAACGGCCAGCTCACGCACGCGCTCGGCGACGTCGTCGGGCAGGTCGGCGGGGGCCTCGGTGCGGGCGGTGGAGCTGGCGGCGTACTTGGCGTCGAAGTCGTAGAAGACGTCGGCGTCGTGGTCGACGACGATCTCGCCCGGCACCGACGCCCGCGGCGCCGCGCCACCGCGGCCACCCAGCACCGCGCACTCGATCTCGCGGCCATCGACGCCCTGCTCCACGAGCACCTTCGGATCGTGGTAGCGCGCCTCCTCGATGGCGTCGGCGAGGCCGGTGAGGTCGTCGACACGGGTCACACCCAACGACGAACCGGCGCGGGCTGGCTTCACGAACACCGGGAACACCAGCTCGGCCTGGACCCGGTCGATGACCCGCGAGGGCCGCTGCTCCCACTCGCGCGGCTTGACGACGACATACGGCGCCACGGGCAGGCCGTGGCCCGCGAAGACGAGCTTCATGTACTGCTTGTCCATGCCGACGGCCGAGGCGAGCACGCCGGCCCCGACATAGGGCACGCCAGCGAGTTCGAGCAGGCCCTGGATGGTGCCGTCCTCGCCGTACGGGCCGTGCAGCAGCGGGAACACGACGTCGACCGGGCCCGCCTCGGCGAGGCTCTCGATGGCGGTGCCGGACTCGGTCGTGATCTCGGGGAGGCTGGCGCCACCGAGCTGCCACTGGGAGCCGTCGCCGGAGGCCAGCACCCACTCGCCCTCGCGGCTGATGCCGATGGGCAGCACGTCGTAGGCTTCGCGGTCGATCGCCTTCATGACGCCGGCCGCGGTGGCCGCGGAGATGGAGTGCTCCCCCGAGCGACCGCCGAAGATGAGGGCCACGCGGGTCTTGCGTGCAGGCGAGTCCGTCACGAGGGCTGAGCCTACGCAAGCAGGACTATCGAATGGTGGATGCCACCTCGTAGAGCCGCGTGCCGTTCGATGCCTTGAACAGCACGGCGTCGCCCGCCTGCACGTGCTCGGCCAGCCATGCCGTGGCCTCGTCGTTGTCGTGGACGACGACCGCGGCGTCCTCGGCGCCGTCCGCGATGCCTCGCGCCGCCTCGCCGACCGCGAGCACCACGTCGACCCCGCGAGCGAGGGCGTACCGACCGACCTCGCGGTGCTCCGCCTCCCCCGTCGGCCCCAGCTCGCGCATCTCGCCGAGCACGGCCACCGTGCGCTGCACCGCGCCGTCGGCCCCGAGCGTGACGAGCGCATCGAGGCCGGCGCGCATCGAGTCGGGGTTGGCGTTGTAGGCGTCGTTGAGCACGATGACGCCGCTCGGCAGCTCGTGCAGCTCCATGCGCCACTGCGAGAGGGTCGTGATGGCGGCGAGCGCCTCGGCCACCTGCTCCGGAGTCAGCCCGACCGCCAGCGCCGCTGCGCACGCGGCGGCCGCGTTGAGCGCCTGGTGGGCCCCCACGAGCTGGAGCGTCACAGGCACCGATCCCCGCGGCGTGGCGAGGGTGAAGGAGGGACGGCCCAGCCGGTCGAGGCTCAGCTCTTCGACCCGCACCTCGGCCACCCCGTCGGTGCCGAAGGTCGTGACCTGCGCTCGGGTCCGGCGCGCCATACCCATCACCCGGTCGTCGCCGGCGTTGAGCACCGCTGTGCCGTCCTCGGGCAGCGCCTCGACGAGCTCGCCCTTGGCCTGCGCGATCGCCTCGCGTGAACCAAACTCGCCCAGGTGCGCCTGGCCGACGTTGAGCACCAGCGACACGTCGGGGCGCACGATGTCGGTCAGCTCGGCGATGTGGCCGATCCCCCGTGCACCCAACTCGAGCACGAGGTAGCGGGTCGCCTGCTCGACCCGCAGCGCGGTGAGCGGCATGCCGAGCTCGTTGTTGAACGAGCCGTGCGTCGCGACCGTCGGCGCCGCGTGGGCGAGCACGGCACCGAGCAGATCCTTGGTCGAGGTCTTGCCCGAGGAGCCGGTGATGCCGAAGACGGTCAGGCCGCCGGCCTCGCGCACCCGGGCCACGACGAACGAGGCGAGGGTCTGCAAGGCCTCGCGCGCGTCGTCGACCACGACCGTGGGCAACTCGGTGGGCCGGCTCCCGAGCACCGCCACGGCGCCGGCCTCACCCGCCTGCGCGGCGAAGTCGTGGCCATCGGTGTGCTCGCCGACGAAGGCCACGAAGAGTCCACCCGGGTCGGCCTTGCGCCCGTCGATCACGGCGGGCGCGTCGACCACGACGTCGTCCGAGCCGGGCGGCCCGACCACCTCGCCTCCGACGATCTCGGCGATCCGGGCCAGGCTCAGGGCGATCATGCGCGTCACCCTAGTGTGGGCGCATGGCTGACCCAGACCAGACTGCTCCCGCTCTGAAGCCGTCGACCGTCGCCGTGCACGCCGGTCGCCCGCCACGCGAGGTCGACCAGCCGTTCAACGAGCCGGTCACCTTCGCCTCGACCTACGTC
The DNA here is from genome assembly GCF_015319165.1 of Nocardioides acrostichi. GTDB lineage: Bacteria > Actinomycetota > Actinomycetes > Propionibacteriales > Nocardioidaceae > Nocardioides > Nocardioides acrostichi. The sequence continues at coordinate 397,390 of NZ_JADIVZ010000001.1, read as the reverse complement.
GCGGGCGGCGACCTCGAGTACGGCCGCTACGCCAACCCCACCTGGACGGCGTTCGAGACGGCGCTGGGTGAGCTCGAGGGTGGCCGGTGCCTGGCCTTCGCGTCGGGCCTCGCCGCCGTCTCGGTGCTGCTCGACCTCGTCGGTCACGAGGCGCTGGTCGTTGCGCCCAGCACCGCCTACCAGGGCACGCTGGGCCAGCTCGCCGACCTGGAGATGCGCGGTCGCGTGCGCACGAAGCTGGTCGAGATGCACGACACGGAGGCGGCCGTGGCCGCCTGCGACGACGCCGCGCTGGTGTGGATCGAGACGCCCTCCAACCCGAATCTCGACGTCGCCGACCTCGACCCCATCGTGGAGGCCGCCCACGAGGCCGGCGCCTACGTCGTGGTCGACAACACCTTCGCCACTCCCCTGCTGCAGACGCCGCTCGCGCAGGGCGCCGACGTCGTCTTGCACTCAGCCACGAAGTACCTCGCCGGACACTCCGACGTCGTGATGGGCGCACTGGTGACCCGCGACGACGAGCTGTTCACGATCCTCAAACAGCGCCGCGACCTGCTGGGCGCCATCCCGGGGCCGATGGAGACCTGGCTCGCCCTGCGCGGCCTACGCACCCTGCACCTGCGGGTGGAGCGGTCCCAGGCCAACGCGGCCGAGCTCGCCCGCCGACTAGAAGGGCACCCGGCGGTCTCGCTCGTGCGCTACCCCGGCTTCGGGGGCATGGTGTCGATCGAGCTCGCCGCCGGAGCCCTCGCCGCCGACCTGCTCCCCCGCAAGACCCGACTGTGGGTGCACGCCACGAGCCTGGGTGGCGTCGAGTCGAGCATGGAGCGTCGTCGTCGCTGGAAGGCGGAGTCACCCACCGTCGACGAGTCCCTCGTGCGGCTCTCGGTCGGCATCGAGGACGTCGAGGATCTCTGGGCCGACGTGTCCTCGGCCCTCGACGACCTCACCTGACCCTCGCGGGTCAGTCGGTCTCGGCCTTGGTGTCACGGGCGAGGACGGCGTCCATCATCTCGTTCGCGGTCATGCGGCCGGCCACGACGTCGTCGACGTACATCGCGATGGGGGCGTCACACCCCGACTGCTCAGCGAGCGCGCGCAAGGAGGCGCAGGACTTGGCCCCCTCCGCGACCTGGCGGGTCGAGGCGTAGATCTCCTCGGCGGTCTGTCCACGTCCCAGCCGCTCGCCGAAGGTGCGGTTGCGTGAGAGGGGCGAGGAGCACGTGGCGACCAGGTCGCCGAGACCCGCGAGCCCCATGAGCGTGAGCGGGTTGGCGCCGAGCTTCATGCCCAGGCGCGCGGTCTCGGCGAGCCCACGGGTGATGATCGAGGCGGTCGTGTTGTCGCCGAACCCGAGCCCCACCGCCATGCCGACGGCCAGGCCGACCACGTTCTTGTAGGCACCGCCGAGCTCGCAGCCGAGCACGTCGACCGAGGTGTAGGGGCGGAACGCCGGGCTGTGCACCCGCCGCTGCAGACGCACCGCGACCTGCTCGTCGGCGCACGCCACCACGGCCGCAGCCGGCTCCCGGCGTGCGATCTCCTTCGCCAGGTTGGGGCCGCTGATGACGGCGATCCGTTCCGGGCCGGCCCCGGTGACCTGCTCCATCACCTGGCTCATCCGGTTCAGTGTCGACAGCTCGACACCCTTCATGAGCGAGACCATCACGGCGTCGGCGGGCAGGTGCGGTGCCCAGGCCACCAGGTTCTCGCGGAAGGTCTGCGACGGGGTCGCCCACACCACGACGTCGGCCTGGTCGAAGGCCTCCTGCACGTCACTCGTCGCGGACACGTTCGGTGGCAACTCGATGCCGTGCAGGTAGTCGGTGTTCTCGCGCTTCTCGTTGATCGCGCGCGCCACCTCCTCACGCCGTGCCCAGATGGTCACGTCGTTGCCCGCGTCGGCCAGCACGATCGAGAACGCGGTGCCCCACGACCCCGCGCCGAACACCGCCACCTTGCCCCACTCAGGGTGCACCGCACTCACGTCGTCAGCGTCCCTTCTTGTACCGGTCGCCCGAGACTTTCATGTCGTAGCGCTGCTCGGGCGGCGCCTCGCCCCGGATCTGTGCCAGTTGCGCCGTGATGGCGTCGAGGATGCGGTCGGTTGCCTGCTTCACCACGGCGACGGTGTGCTCCTGGGCGGTCAGGTCGCTGAGGTCGACCGGCTCGCCCACCGACATCGTGATGTGCTTGCGCGGCACGACACGCGGTCGCTTCGTGTACGGCGGCAACAGATCCTGCGCTCCCCACTGACCCACCGGCAGTACCGGGCATCCGGTCTCGAGGGCGATGCGCGCGGCACCCGACTTGCCGGTCATCGGCCAGCCGTCAGGGTCTCGGGTCAGCGTGCCTTCGGGGTAGATCACCACGCACTCACCCGCCCGGACGGCGGCGCACGCGGCGGCATAGGCGCCGGTGCCGCCGCGGCGGCGATCGACCGGGATCTGGCCCGCGGCAGTCATGAAGAAGTTCAGCCAGCGGTTCGCGAACAGCTCGGACTTCGCAAGGTACCGGGGCAACCGTCCGTGGTCGTAGACGATGTGGGCGGCCGTGAAGGGGTCCGCGTGCGAGATGTGGTTCATCACCAGCAGACAGCCGCCGTCAGCCGGGATCCGCTCCCCGTGTCGCCAGTCGTGCGTGGTGGTGGCGAGCAGCGTGGGCTTGACGATCGGGACCGCGAGGTTCCAGGCCCAACCACGGGGTTGGCTCAGCGAGCGGACGGTCACGCAGGGCAGGCTACTCAATAGTCGCCCCGCCCCTGAGAGGATGCGCGCACCATGTCGTCCTCCGTCCCCTCCGCCCGGCCCTTCACCGCCCTCGTGCCGGTCAAGCCGCCCATGGTGGGCAAGAGTCGGCTGGTCGGCATCGACGACGCGGCCCGAGCCCGACTGGCCGCGTCGTTCGCGCTCGACACGGTGTCGGCGCTGAGGGCGGCGAGCCTGGTGCACGCGGTGATCGTCGCCACAGACGACGCAGCCTTCGCCGCCCAGATGCACGAGTTGGGCGCCGTGTGCATTCCCGACGGCTCGGCGGGCGACCTCAACGGCACGCTGGTGCAGACCAAGAACGAGGCCGGCCGGCTCTGGCCCCACTCTCCGCCGGTGGCCGTGTGCGCCGACCTGCCTGCGCTGCGGCCCGACGACATCGATGACGTGCTCGAGCGTGCCTCCGCCGACGTCGCCTGGTTCGTCAGTGACGTGGAGCGCGCGGGTACGACGCTCTACGGGGCGCCGCCACGGAGCTTCTCACCTGGCTACGGCCCCGGCTCACGGGCGCGTCACCTCGAGGCCGGGTGCCGAGAGCTCCCCGCGCCGACGTCTGTCAGCCGCGACGTCGACGACCTCGTCGATCTCCAGGCCGCCGTGGCCCTAGGCGTGGGCGCGCACACGCGCGCCGTGCTCGACGACCTGCGACTGTTCTGAGGGATCGACCGGCGTTCCGCGGCCCACCAGCAGCAGCGCCCCGCCGACTGGGGCGACGGGGCGCTACGCACGGGTGCCTCAGCTCTCGGAGCTGGTCGGCTCCGAGGGGGCCACCTTCTTCGCCGGAACCTTCTTGGCGGGCGCCTTCTTGGCGGGCGCCTTCTTCGCGGGCGCCTTCTTCGCTGCCGGCGCCTTCTTGGCGGACGCCTTCTTGGCGGGCGCCTTCTTCGCTGCCGGCGCCGTCTTCGCAGCGCTCTTCGTGGCCGGAGCCGCCTTCGTCGTCGGCGCCTTCTTCGCGGCCGTCTTCGTGGCCGGCGCCTTCTTCGCGGCCGTCTTCGTGGCCGTCGCCTTCTTCGCGGGAGCCGTCTTCGTGGCCGTCGCCTTCTTCGCGGGAGCCGTCTTCGTCGCCGGTGCCTTCGCAACCGGCGCCTTGGGGGTCGGTGCCTTCTTGGCCGCCTTCTTGGCGCCCGGCATCGCCTTGCGGACCGCCTCGGTGGCGTCCGAAGCGGCGGCCAGCGTGAGCGCGGGCAGTTCCTTGGCTCCGGAGATCACGGCCTTGAGGTCGGCGCCGGGGGTGAACTTCGGGACAGCCTTGGCGGCGGCCTGCTTGCGCTCACCGGTGCGGGGGTTGCGTACCAGCCGCGCGTCGCGCACCTTCTTCTCGAAGGATCCGAAGCCGGTGATGGCGACCTTCTCGCCCTTGGCCACCTCGCGGGTGATGGTGTCGACGACCGACTCGAGCGCGTGTGCCGCTGCCTTGCGATTGCCCTCGAAACGCGCGGCGAGCGTGTCGATGAGCTGCGTCTTGTTCACGATGGATGTCCCTTTCGCACTTCCTCGTCAGACCGCGCGATCGCACGGCACGTGCAAGGCACGCTAGGCATTCCTGTGCGGCACCACAATCATCGGCGTGCCGCGGCGCGCCGATGATCGCTTCGTGGCAGTGCCGATCAGGCGTGCTGGGTGACCGGCTTGAAGCTGGGACGCCGACCCTCGTACGCCGCGATGTCGCTCTCGTGACCCAGCGTCACGCCGATGTCGTCGAGGCCCTCGAGCAACCGCCAACGGGTGTAGTCGTCGATGTCGAAGGAGTCCTCGACGGCGTTCTCCCCCTCCCCCGCGCGCACGGAGCGCGACTCGAGGTCGACGGTGACGCTTGCACCGGGCTGGTCCTCCAGCACGGTCCAGAGCCGCTGCACGACCTTCTCGTCGACCTGCGCGGCGACCAGGCCGGCCTTGCCGCAGTTGCCGCGGAAGATGTCGCCGAACCGGGGCGAGATCACGGCCTTGAAGCCATAGTTCTGCAAGGCCCACACGGCGTGTTCGCGTGAGGAGCCGGTGCCGAAGTCGGGGCCCGCCACGAGCACCGATCCGGGCGCGTAGACCGGGTTGTTGAGGATGAAGTCGGGGTCGTCGCGCCACGCGGCGAAGAGACCGTCCTCGAAACCGGTGCGCGTGACCCGCTTGAGGTAGACGGCGGGGATGATCTGGTCGGTGTCGACGTTGCTGCGGCGCAGCGGCACGCCGACGCCGGTGTGGGTGGTGAACTTGTCCATCACGAAGCTCCTGGGATGTCGGCGGGTCAGTCGAGATCTGCGGGCGAGGAGAGCGTGCCGCGCACGGCGGTCGCGGCGGCCACGGGGATCGACACCAGGTGGGTGCGACCGCCCTTGCCCTGTCGGCCCTCGAAGTTGCGGTTCGACGTCGAGGCGCTGCGCTCCCCGGGGCTGAGCGTGTCGGGGTTCATGCCCAGACACATCGAACAACCCGCGCCACGCCATTCCGCGCCGGCCTCCTTGAAGATGACATCGAGGCCCTCCTCCTCGGCCTGGAGGCGCACTCGCACCGAGCCGGGCACCACGAGCAGCCGGGTGCTCTCGGCGACCTGGCGGCCACGGATCACCTCGGCGGCGAGCCGCAGATCCTCGATGCGTCCGTTGGTGCAGGAGCCCACGAAGACGGTGTCGACGGCGACCTCACGCATCGGCGTCCCGGCCTCGAGGCCCATGTAGGCCAGGGCCTTCTCGCAGGCGACCTTGTCGGACTCCTCCTCGAAGTCCTGGGGGGAGGGCACCGAGGCACCCAGCGGCACTCCCTGACCCGGGTTCGTGCCCCAGGTGACGAACGGCGTCATCTCGCTGGCGTCGAGCACGATCTCGCGGTCGAACTCGGCGTCGTCGTCGGTGCGCAGGCTGCTCCAGTACGCGACGGCGGCGTCCCAGTCGGCGCCCTTCGGGGCCTCGGGGCGGCCCTCGATGTAGTCGAAGGTCGTCTGGTCGGGTGCGATGAGGCCGGCCTTGGCGCCCCACTCGATCGACATGTTGCAGATGGTCATGCGGCCCTCCATCGAGAGTTCCTCGATGGCCGCGCCGCGGTACTCCACGATGTAACCCTGCCCGCCGCCGGTGCCGGTGTGGGCGATGAGGTTGAGCACGAGATCCTTGGCGGTGACGCCGTCGGGCAGCGAGCCGTTGACGGTGACGGCCATGGTCTTGGGCTTCGCCTGGGGCAGTGTCTGGGTGGCCAGCACGTGCTCGACCTCGGAGGTGCCGATGCCGAACGCGATCGCACCGAAGGCGCCGTGGGTCGAGGTGTGGCTGTCGCCGCACACGATGGTCATGCCGGGCTGGGTCAGCCCCAGCTGCGGGCCGACCACGTGCACGATGCCCTGGTCGAGGTCGCCGAGCGGATGCAGCCGCACCCCGAATTCCTCGGCGTTCTTGCGCAGGGTCTCGACCTGGGTGCGCGAGACGGGGTCGGCGATCGGCTTGTCCCAATCGAGCGTGGGCACGTTGTGGTCCTCGGTGGCCAGCGTCAGATCGGGACGACGCACCTGCCGGCCCGCGAGCCGCAAGCCGTCGAAGGCCTGCGGAGAAGTCACCTCGTGGATGAGATGGAGGTCGACGAAGAGCAGGTCGGGTTCTCCCGCGTTCGCCCGGACGACGTGGTCGTCCCACACCTTCTCCGACAAGGTCCTACCCATGACTGACTCCTTCGTCGCGTGGTGCGCCGGGGATCTCCCGCGCTGTTCGACCTGACCCAGCGTACGTCTGGAATCCCATTGAATGAGACAGCAGTCTCGAATGACGGACAGGTCGGGTCGACGGTGAGGCACGCGTCACAAGGGTTGCAATCCCATGATGCGAGACATGAGTATTGGGATATGGACACCAGCGGAGTGGGCGTGCTCGACAAGGCCGCCCAGGTTCTCACGGCCCTCGAATCCGGACCGATGACCCTGGCGAGCCTGGTCACGACGACCGGCCTGGCGCGCCCCACGGCGCACCGGCTCGCCGTCGCGCTCGAGCACCACCGGCTGGTGGCCCGCGACATGCAGGGCCGCTTCGTGCTCGGCCCTCGCCTCTCCGAGCTGTCGGCCGCGGCAGGCGAGGACCGGCTCCTCGCGACGGCCGGCCCCGTGCTCGCTCGACTCCGCGACATCACCGGGGAGTCGGCCCAGCTGTGGCGTCGCCAGGGCGACCACCGCGTCTGCGTGGCCGCCGCCGAACGCCCTTCGGGTCTGCGCGACACGATCCCGGTCGGCGCCCAGCTCACCATGAGCGCCGGCTCCGCGGCCCAGGTGCTGCTCGCCTGGGAGGATGCCGAACGCGTACACCGCGGTCTCCAGAACGCCGCCTTCTCCGCCGCCGCCCTCTCCGGCATCCGCCGACGCGGCTGGGCGCAGTCGATCGGCGAGCGCGAGCAGGGCGTGGCCTCGGTCTCGGCACCCGTGCGCTCCCCCAGCGGCAAGATCATCGCCGCCGTCTCGGTCTCGGGTCCGCTCGAGCGGCTCTCCCGCCAGCCCGGGCGCATGCACGCCCCCGCCGTCATGGCCGCCGCCGAGCGGCTCTCGGAGTCGCTGCGCCGTGCTGCTGCCGAGGGCGCACCCGCCGCCGCGGTCGCCCGGGCCTGAATAGCACCCGGCCGGCGGTTCGGCGGCCCACCGGCGTGGTGGGTCAGGTGCGCTGCTCGGTGCCGGGGTCGACCAGGACGTGCCGGCTCGGACGCGCCCGTCACCGGCCTTCCCCATGGTTCGACCGCCGAGAACCCTGCGACCTCGGCCGAGATCAGAACAGTGCGTCGGTCTCGAGCGAGAGCAGCAGCTGCTTGCGCTCCAGCCCGCCCGCGTAGCCGGTGAGCGTGCCATCGGCACCGATGACCCGGTGGCACGGGATGATGATCGGGATGGGGTTGCGCCCGTTGGCCAGACCGACCGCGCGCGAGGCCGCGTTGGTCATGCCGAGGCGCCGCGCGATCTCTCCGTAACTGGCGGTCTCACCGAAGGCGATGCCGCGCAGTTGCTCCCAGACCCGCTGCTGGAAGTCGGTGCCCTGCGGAGCGAGCGGCAGGTCGAAGACGGTCAGCTCGCGGTCGAAGTAGGCGTACAACTGCCGGGCCGCCTCGACGAGCACCGGCTGGTCGTCGTCCCGGCCGCCCCGAGGGCGCCCGTCACCGGCACCGAAGGGTGCGAACTCCACGGCCGTGAGCGTGTCGCGGTGCTCGACGAGCCGTAGCGGCCCCACCGGGCTGTCGATCTGGGTCCACATGGGTCAGTCCTTCGTCTGGGCGTCGGGTGAGAGGTCGGGAGCCGGTGCAAGCGGCGGTATGAGCGTCTGCCAGAGGTGCAGCAGTGCGGTGGAGCGCCACGGGCTCCACGCGGGAGTGCGGGCGAGGACCGCCTCGAGGTCACGGCCGAGGTTGCGCGCCGCGGTGCGCACACCGACGTCGGTGGGCAAGAACACGTCGGGGTCGGCGAGAGCGCGCATCGCCACGTAGTCGGCGGTCCAGGGGCCGATGCCCGGCAGTGCCAGCAGGCGTGCACGAACCTCGGCGCGGTCGGCTCCTCGATCGAGCCAGAGGTCGTCGCCGGCCAGGGCCGCCGCCAACCCCACCAGGGCCCGGCCTCGGGCACGCGGCATCGGCAGCGTCGCGGGGTCCACCTCGGCGAGTACGCAAGCGCGCGGGAACAGATGGGTCAAGCCGGGCTCGGCGAGCCGGACCGCACGACCGTGGGCGGCGACGATGCGGGCCGTCACGGTGCGGGCCCCGGCCACGGAGACCTGCTGGCCGATCACGGTGCGGATGGCGGTCTCGTCGCCGTCGACCTGGCCCGGCACCCGCAGCCCAGGGCGTGCGGCGACCAGGGGGGCGAGCAGTGCATCGCGCCCGAGGAGAGCATCGACCGGACCGGGGTCGGCGTCGGCATCCAGGAGCCGCCGGGTGCGCTCGACCGCGGCGGAGGTGTCGAGCAGGCTCGCCAGCCGGAAGCGTGCGATGACGAACGCCGTCCGCCCCGCCTGCTCACGCTCCAAGGAGGACGGCGGCTCGACGCGCACCGTGCCCGGCCCGTGCGGCAGGTCGAGGGTACGGGCGTACCAACCCGGGCCGGCGGCCTCGAGCCCCGGCACCACGTGGTAGCCGAGGAAGTCGACCAGCGCGCCCGCGGCGTAGGGGGTGCGCACGGCCAGCCGCAGGCACAGCTCACCCGCCGTCGTGGACGACGCCGGCCCGCGTCCGGCGGCCCGGCGGGCGCGCAGCTCGGTCGGCGACGCGCGGTAGACCTCGCGCAGCGTGTCGTTGAACTGGCGGACGCTGGAGAAGCCGGCCGCGAAGGCGACGTCGGTGAACCCGAGCTCCGTGGTCTCCACGAGCGTGCGCGCGGTCTGGGCACGGCGGGCGCGGGCCAGCGCGAGCGGGCCGGCGCCGAGCTCGCGCACCAGCAGCCGGGTGAGGTGGCGAGGGGTGTAGCCGATCCGTCTGGCCAGCCCGTCGACGCCCTCGCGGTCGACGACACCGTCGGCGACGAGTCGCATGGCTCGGCCGGCGACGTCAGCGGCGACGTCCCACTCCGGGCTGCCCGGCGTCGCGTCGGGCAGACAGCGCTTGCACGCGCGGTACCCGGCGCCCTGCGCCGACGCGGCGGTGCGGTGGAACGTGACATTGTGCCGGGCCGGCGTGCGCGCCGGGCAGCTGGGCCGGCAGTAGATGCCGGTCGTGCGCACCGCCACGTAGAAGACTCCGTCGAAGCGTCGGTCACGCGAGCTCGCGGCCGCGTAGCACGCGGCCTCGTCGAGTGCGGGAGTGCTGGTCACCTAGCCATCCTGACCGACGCGGCTGCGCGGGACTAGCGGGAATCGGACACGGCCGTCCACTGTGAGTTCCCACACGGGTGTGGCGCCATCGGTCATGATCGACGCGTGGCCGACTCCTCCCTGCGTGCAGGGCACCGCTACACGGCGATCCGCGTCATCGTCGTGACCCACCTCGTGCTCGCGCTCGTCACGGCGACCGGAGTCACGCTCGCCTACCGTCACCTCAACGGCAACATCTCCGGTGAGGACGTCAGCACCATGCTGTCGAACCGCCCCGAGAAGAAGAAGGTCGAGGGCCCCAAGGAGCCGCTCAACATCCTCGTCGTGGGCGATGACTCGCGGCAGTGCGAGGGCTGCGACATCGACAATCAAGAGGGCTCGCAGGGCTCCGACGTGACTCTGCTCATCCACGTGTCGGCCGACCGGCAAGACGCCTACGGAGTCTCGTTGCCGCGCGACGCACTCGTCACGCGACCCGATTGCAAGGGGTCCAACGGGCAGACCATCCCCGGCGGCAAGCTCCAGATGTTCAACACCGCCTACGCCGTCGGCGGCGTCGCCTGCACCATCCAGACCGTCGAGCAGCTCACCGGCGTCCGCATCGACCACTACGTCAGCGTCAACTTCGGCAGTTTCGTCGGCATGGTCGACGCCGTGGGCGGGGTCCAGGTGTGCATCCCACGCGAGGTCGACGACCAGGCGCACGGCATCCACTTCGACGCCGGCACCCAGACCCTCGAGGGGCGCCAGGCACTCAATTACGTGCGCGAGCGCTACGTGCTCTCGGTGAACTCCGACATCGGCCGGATGCGCCGCCAGCAGGCGTTCATCGCCTCGATGATCCACAAGGTGTTCTCGGCCGGCACGCTGACCCGCCCCGACCGCGTCTACAACTTCCTCTCGGCCGCGACCCAGTCGCTCACGGTCGACCCCCAGCTCGACAGCATCTCCCACCTGGTCGACCTGGCTCGTCAGTTCAAGTCCACCAACCTCGCCGACATCGACTTCGTGACGGTGCCGTTCGAGACCTACGAGCCCGACCCCAACCGACTCATCTGGTCGCCCAAGGCCGACAAGCTGTGGCGCCGCATCAAGAACGACCGACCGCTCACCAAGAAGCTCCAGCGCCAGTCGATCAACGCCGCCGACCCCGTCGGCTCCACCAGCGCCGACGCCTCCGCCTCGCCTTCCGAGAACCCGTCGGCCTCGGAGTCCGCCGGCACCAAGAAGGCTCAGAACCAGGAGCGGCTGCGGCAGAAGGCCCTCGAAGACGGGTTGTGTGCCTGACCTCGAAGGCACCGGGTCGCCAGCCGGACCCAGCCCACGAGCAGCACGGGCGACCGACCTCCGGTACGGCCTCCGGCGCGGGAGGAGGCTCAGGCGCGCGGCGCGGCCCGGCCGAGGGGCGGACGATCCGCGGCGGCGTCTCCGAGCAGGACGACGCCGACGTCCCGTTCTCGGGACACGGCATCAGCGGCAGGCTGCGCCTCTCCAAGGAGTCCGATTGTTCACGTCCCGGACGCTCGCGACCGTCGCCGGCGCGAGCAGCCTGGACCAGTCGGACGACGACCAGCCTCGGGAGCTCACACCTAGGGCGCCGTGCCCGCGGACGCCAGGTGGCGGTCGAGCATCGCGGCCAGCACGGCCACGCCCAGCAGGGCGATCAGCGGCAGCAGGAACACCCCGATCGTCAACAGTCCGGCCAGGGAGAGCAGGCCGACCGCACCGACCGGCACCCAGCCCGCCCACGTCGCCCAGACATGGTGGCGACTGAGGAGCACGAGTACGACCGTCAGCATCACGGCCGCCGAGACCGCGGCGAGAACGGCGAGCACCACGAGACCATGCGTCTCGAGCAGTGTCGCCGAGGTGGTCTGAGTGCGCTCCCGTCCGTCGACGGACCTCGTCGAGGTGAGTCCGGCATAGACCGGCAGCCGCGCCGCGGCGACGATCAGGAGCACCGTCCAGGCGACGGCGAGCGCCAGCGAGGCAGCGGCGACTCTGCGCATGTCGGCAGGGTACCTCCGACGATCCGTACGTCGGCTCGAGAACGCCGAAGGCCCCGCTCGGCGGGTGCCGAGCGGGGCCTTCGCAGTGCGTACTCCGTACGGGATTCGAACCCGTGTTTCCGGCGTGAGAGGCCAGCGTCCTAGGCCACTAGACGAACGGAGCAAGGTGATGCAGTTGTGACGGGAGGGGCCTCGCGGCCTCTCCGAGCAACCTGCGGAATCGTAGCGGGGAGCCTCGTTCCGCCTCAAATCGGGGCCGCCGTGAGGCGGATCCTCGACCTGATGGTCACTGGCTGGGGTACCAGGACTCGAACCTAGAACAACTGAACCAGAATCAGCCGTGTTGCCAATTACACCATACCCCAAGGGGGTTCCTGGAGCGCTCTGTCGAGCGGCCCCGGGACCGGTTGGGAACCTTACACGCGGCCCGCGCACCCGGCCAAAACGGACGGCGCACCCGCCCGCGCGAGCCCCCGTCGGCGTCCGATCGCGATGGCGAGGAGCAGGTAGACCAGGCTCTGGGTCAGCGTCGTCGGCAGACTCCACCACGAGCCGCCGGTCGGGTTGAGCGCCGAGGTCATGTCACCGAAGGTGAGCGCGAGCCCGAAGGCGACGAAGTTGTTGAGCACGTGCATGGCGATGCCCGCCTCGAGCCCACCCGTGGCGAGCACCAGCGTGCCCGCGACCAGTCCGAATGCGAACCGGTCGACGAAGACGGGGAGATCCTGGCCGATGCCGTGGGCGAGGGCGAAGACGAACGCGGGCACGACGACGGCGACCACCGCGGAGACGCGCGGCCAGCGGGCGAACGCCGAGCCGATGCCCTGGGTGAGGTAGCCGCGGAACACGAACTCCTCCCCCGCGGCCTGCAGCGGCGTGAGCAGCACGACCACCAGCAGGAAGTCGCGGGTGGTGGAGGTGAAGGAGTTGACCGCACCGCTCATCGCCACGCCGTCGCCCTGCTCGGGCACCAGCGCGCCGACCACGAGCGTCGCGACCAGGGCGACGAGCGCGAGGCCCAGGCAGGTGAGGAACCACCGCACGCGGAAGCGCCCGGTGACCGAGACCAGCCAGCCCGCGCGCATGCCGTTCACCAGCCGGCCGACCCCGATGACCGCAGGGATCATCACCGCCCACCCGAGGTTCACCAGGGCCAGGAACGACGGGGTCACCGGGTCGCCGCCGAGCTTGTCGGCGAGTCCGGAGAGCGGGGTGCCGAGCGCGAGGAGCACCGCGGCCACGGGGATGCTCACCGCGACCTGGAGCACGAAGACGCTCACCAGCAGCGCGACCACGCCCAACAGCACCCAGGCCCAGTCCGGCTGGCGGCCGAACGCGAACTGCTGGTGGTAGGGCCGCGCCTTCGCCGTGGTCTCCGGCGGAACCTGGGTCACAGCCGGCTCACGAGGACGCCGCCGCGAGCCGTCCGAGCGAGCGTTCGCGGCCGAGCAGCTCCATGGACTCGAACAGCGGCGGGCTGATGCGACGGCCGGTGATGGCCACGCGCACCGGACCGTAGGCCAGGCGGGGCTTGATGCCCATCTCCTCGACGAGCTTCGTCTGGAGCGCCGCCTGGATCGCGTCGGTCGACCACGACTCCAGGGCCTCCACCGCCTCCCGCGCGGCACTGACGACATCGCGACCGGCATCGTCGAGCAGCTTGGCGGCGTCGGCCTCGTCGAGGGCGAAGTCGGCCTCCTCGACGAAGAGGAAGTCGAGCATGGCCGGTGCCTCGGTGAGCTTGTTCATGCGCTCGGCCACCAGCGGCATCGCCTGCTCGAGCAGCTGCGCGTCGGCGTCGTGCACGGGGTCGCCGAGCACCCCGGCGCCCTGGAGCACCGGGACGAGGCGGTGGGTGAGCTCGTCGAGACCGAGCATGCGCAGGTGGTCGGCGTTGATGGCCTCGGCCTTCTTCAGGTCGAAGCGGGCCGGGTTGGGGTTGACGTCCTTGATGTCGAACGCCTCCACCATCTCGGCCAGCGTGAACACGTCGCGGTCGGCGGCGATCGCCCACCCGAGCAGCGCCAGGTAGTTGAGCAGTCCCTCGGGCAGGAAGCCGGAGTCGCGATACATGAACAGGTGCGCCTGGGGGTCGCGCTTGGAGAGCTTCTTGTTGCCCTCGCCCATGATCAGCGGCAGGTGGCCGAACTCCGGCACCCGGGCGGAGATGCCGAGCTCGACCAGCGCCTGGTGCAGCGGGATCTGACGCGGGGTCGAGGAGAGCAGATCCTCACCACGCAGCACGTGGGTGATGCCCATCAGCGCGTCGTCGACGGGGTTGACCAGCGTGTAGAGCGGGTCGCCATTGGCGCGGCAGAGCGCGAAGTCGGGCACGAACCGGGTCTCGAAGGTGACCTCGCCGCGCACCAGATCCTGCCAGGTCAGCGAGCCGTCGGGCATCCGGAACCGGACGATCGGACGGCGCTCCTCGGCCTCGAAGGCGGCCCGCTGCTCGGCGCTCAGCTCGCGGCAGAAGCCGTCGTACCCCTGCACCTTCGAGCCCGACGCCTTGCGGCGGGCGTCGACCTCCTCGGTGGTGCAGAAGCAGTCGTAGGTGAAGGAGGACTCGCGTAGCTGGGCGAGCACGTCGAGGTAGAGCTCGGTGCGCTCGGACTGCCGGTACGGGCCGTGCGCGCCGCCGACCTCGGGGCCTTCGTCCCAGTCCAGGCCGAGCCAGCGCATCGCGCCGACCATCGCCTCGTACGACTCCTCGGTCGAGCGCGCCTTGTCGGTGTCCTCGATGCGGAACACGAACGTGCCCCGGTGCTGGCGCGCGAACACCCAGTTGTAGAGCGCGGTGCGGGCGAACCCGACGTGCGGGGAGCCGGTGGGCGAGGGGCAGAAGCGGACGCGAACGGTCATCTCACTCAGTTCTGTGGGTGCGGGTGCTGTGGGTCAACGGGCGGCGACGTTGTTGGCGAGCGAGCCGAGGCCGTCGATGGCGACCTCGATCTCGTCGTCCACGTTCATCGGGCCGACGCCCTCGGGGGTGCCGGTGAGGATCACGTCGCCGGGCAGCAGGGTCATCACGCTGCTGACGTGGGCGATGAGGGTCGGGATGTCGAAGATCATGTCGGCGGTGGAACCGTCCTGCACGACGTCGCCGTTGAGGAAGGTCTGCACGCGCACGCCGTCGACGAAGGTCTGGGGGTCGAGGTCGGTCTCGATCCAGGGGCCGAGCGGGCAGAAGGAGTCGAAGCCCTTGGCGCGGGTGAACTGGACGTCGGACTTCTGCAGGTCGCGGGCGGTGACGTCGTTGGCGATGGTGTAGCCGTGGATGACGTCGGTGGCCTGCTCGGCGGGCACGTCGCGGCAGATCCGGCCGATCACCACGGCCAGCTCCCCCTCGTAGTGCAGGTTCTGGGTCTGGCGCGGGTAGAAGATCGGATCGCCGGGGCCCACCACACTGGTGTTGGGCTTGAGGAACATCAACGGCTCCTCCGGCAGGTCGTGGCCCAGCTCGGCGGCGTGGGCGGCGTAGTTGCGGCCGATGCCGACGACCTTGCTGCGCGGCAGCACGGGCGCCAGGAGGCGCACGTCGTCGAGGCGGTACTCCTGGTCGAGCAGCTTGACCCCGACGTAGAGCGGGTCGCCGGCGAGCGCCACGACCATCGCGTCGTCCGCCGGTTGGCCGAGCTCGTCGAGCTCGCCCGTCACGACGCCGTACTGGGGCTCCTCACCGGTGGTGAATCTCGCGATACGCACGTCGCGAGCCTAACGACCTCTGCGCGCGAGACCGGGGGTCAGGTGAGGGCGAGGACGCCGTGGGAGACCAGCTCGACGCCGATGGCCAGGATGAGGAAGCCCATCACCCGGGTCAGCGCGCCGATGCCGGAGGCACCCAGCCGTTCGATGAGCGGCGTGCCGAAGCGCAGCACTCCACCCACGCCGGCGGCCAGCGCCACGCAGCCGACCACCAGTCCGAGGCGGCTCTCGATGCCGGTGTGCCGGGCCGCGAGGGCGATGACGACGCCGATCGCGCCCGGACCCGCCACCAGGGGCAGCGCCATCGGCGAGAACGCCACGGACTCCTTGGTGACGGCGTGGTCGGCCTCACGGCGCGAGATGCCGGGCTTGGGCGCGATCATGCCGAAGCCGGAGTGGGCCACCACGAGACCGCCCGCGATCTGCAGCGAGGGCAGGCTGATACCGAGCGCTCTGAGCACGAGGTCGCCGGCCACCGCGGACACGACCAGGATCGCGCCGACGTAGAGGCCGGTCTGCCACGCCTGGTGGTCGACGTCCTTCTTCTCGCGGCCCTCGGTGAGCGCCGCGAAGGCGGCCAGGCCACCGATCGGATTGGTGATGGGGATGAGAGCGGCGAAGGCGGCGACGCCGACGGTGATCAGGTCCACGCAGACGATCTTGCCGAGTCGCGGGCATGCGCGCGATGCGAGGCCCCTCTCCTAGGCTGGTCGTCATGCCCGTGCTCGACGCCCTCGACCTCGCTCACGCGGCCGAGCGGCAGGAGGCTCACAGCGCGCGGCTCGCGCCGTACGTCGAGCCGCACCTGGCTCGTCGCAAGCGTCGCGAGAAGCACCCGGTGCACGACTTCCTCTTCCAGTACTACTCGTTCCGTCCGGCGCAGCTGACGGCGTGGGGGCCGGGCCTGGCGGGCGACCCGTCGCTGCCGGTGACCGACCAGCAGCGGGCCCTCGCGGGCGTCACGACGCGGCTGCTGAGGGCGACCGCCTCTCGGGCAGCGACCTTGGGGTGTTTCGGCCTACACGAGTGGGCGATGGTCTACCGCACGGCGTCCGGCCGCACCCGACATCCCGCTCCCCTACGGCTGGGTCACGACGGCACCGACGAGGTGGTCGAGTCGCACCGCATCGGGTGCTCGCACTTCGACGCCTTCCGGTTCTTCACCCCCGACGCGCGGCCACTGAACACGCTCTCTCCCGGTGTCGACGACCGCGCCGACTTCGAGCAGCCCGGTTGCCTGCACGCCGGCATGGACCTCTACAAGCACGCCTTCCGGCTCGCGCCGCTCGTGCCCGCCGACCTCGTCGCCGACTGCTTCGAGCTGGCGTGGGACATCAGGATCCTGGACATGCGCGCGGCCCCGTACGACCTCACCGGCTTACGACTGGATCCCACCGGCGAGCCGTGGAGCCCGGTGCGCATCGAGACCCCTGAAGGGAAGCGCGCCTACGCCGCCGCCCAAGCCTCGTTCGCCGCACGCGGTGCACCGCTGCGCGAGGCGCTCAGGGTCGAGTGCGAGCGGATCGCTGAGGGATGACGCGGTGAATCCGAGGGGATGAGGCCGCCGACCGCGGTTCCTGCGATCGTGACCGGCGTGTCCGATGTCGGCGACTCGCCACTGAGCAGTCAGAGGCGCGACTACCCCGCGTGGGGTTACTTCGCCATGGCGATGGTCCTGGTGGCCGTCGGCCTCACCCTCGGCTTGCTCCACGTGATGGACGACCTCACCTACCGGCCCTACCTGCCGTGGTTCATGGTCGCCCTCGGCGTGGTCGCCGCGCTGGCCGGTGCTCGTGAGTGGCGGCGCAACGACTCGCTGACGTCGCGACGCGACAAGCCCGAGCAGGAGCAGCGGGTCGATGAGGAGCGCGCTCGACTCTGGCTGCGTCTGCGTTGGGTCAACGTCCTGGTCGTGCTGGCCGCAGTGGGCGGCGTGCTGGTCTACCTCGCGGTGCGCTGAGCCCGGGCCGCGCACTCCTCGCCGGGGCGTGGCCGGCCGGAGCACCGAGGCCGTCGCCCGGGCACGGGGGCATCGGGGCTGATTCCACGAAAGCGGCGGGGTGCTCGAGGGGCGAGTCGACGACCATGACCCCCGGCTGCCAACCCACATGTCGGCGAGCGCCGTTACCTTGCGAGCATGACCGAGATCGCGGGGCAGACGTTCAGCGGCGAGGACTGGTACGGCGACGACCTCGCCGACGGCCGGTGGACGGCGTGCCGCTTCGTCGACGTCGACCTGACCGAGGCCAGCACGCGCAGCGCCGTGTTCACCGACTGCGTCTTCGAGGCCTGCCGGTTCAACGCCTCGACCCACGTCTCGTCCGCATTCGTGACCTGCGAGTTCACCCGGTGCAACCTCTTCGACGCGACCTTCGAGGCATGCAAGCTGACCGGATCGACCTTCACCCGTTGCACGATGCGCCCTCTACGGGTGCTCGGCGGTCAGTGGCGAGGCGTCGGGCTGCGGGGCGCGCACCTCGCCGGCCTCGACCTCAGCGATCTCGACCTGCGCGAGGCCGACCTCTCGCTGGCCGATCTCACCGCCGCCACCCTGCGTGGCGCCCGCCTCTCAGGCGCCGAGCTGCACCAGACCCAGCTCGCGAAGGCCGACCTGCGTGGTGCCGCGCTCGACGGTGTCGACCTGGGTGCCGCCCAGCTGCGTCGGACCACGCTCGACCTCACCGGCGCCGTCTTGTTGGCCGAGTCGAAGGGTGCCGTGGTCGACGTCACGGGGGCCTGAGGCGACGTGGCGTCGGCCACAGACACGTCGGGTTGTGCCGCCAGGCACAATGGAGTTAGGTAAGCCTTACCTCATCTTCTCGGAAGGATCCTCGTGTCGCACCCCACCGCCTCCCCCCGCGCGCACGCAGACGACCCACGCCTGCGGCACCTCCTGCACCCCGATCACGCGGGTGAGTACGAGACCGCCACGCGCCTGGCTGTCACGCACCTCGCCAGCACGCTCAGTCGCGTCCGCGGCCCCGTCACGGGATCCTCACCTGCCCGAGCCGCCGCGAGCGTCGACGCCGTCGACCTCGACCTCCCCCTCGGCTGCACCACCCAGGCCCTGGCCGAGCTCGACCGGGTCTGGCTCGACGACACCGTCTGGTTCCACGAACCCGGCTACGCCGCCCACCTCAACTGCCCCGTCCTGATACCCGCTCTCGTCGCCGAGGTGCTCGTGAGCGGCGTGAACCCGAGCCTCGACACCTTCGACCAGAGCGTGGGTGGCACCTTCATCGAGCGCCGCCTCGTGCAATGGGTGGCAGAGCGCATCGGGTTCTCCAGCGAACGGGCCGACGGCGTGTTCACCTCCGGCGGCACCCAGTCCAACCTCCAGGCCCTGCACCTCGCGCGCGATCGCGCCCTCGAGCGGCCAGGGGTGTGGCCGGCTCGACTGCGCATCCTGGCCTCCGCCGACGCGCACTACTCGGTGCAGCGTTCCGCGCGTCTGCTCGGACTCTCCGAGGACGCCGTCCTCAGTGTTCCGGTCGACGAGCGCCGGCGCATGCTCCCCGACCGGCTCAGTGCCGCCCTCAGCGAGGTCGTCTCGGCCGGCGACAGCGTCATGGCGGTCGTCGCCACCGCCGGCACCACCGACCACGGCAGCATCGACCCCCTCCCCGCGCTGGCGGGGCTCGCTCGGGCGCACGACGCCTGGCTGCACGTCGACGCCGCCTACGGTGGCGGGCTCTTGGTCTCCCGCACCCGGCGGCACCTGCTCGCCGGCATCGAGCAAGCCGACTCTGTCACCGTCGACTTCCACAAGACCTGGTTCCAGCCGGTCTCGTGCAGCGCAGTCATCGTCCGCGAGCGGCGGCACCTGCGCCACGTCGCCGCCCACGCCGACTACCTCAATCCGCGTGACGGTGGTGGCGCCGCGGTGAGCGCCCCCAACCAGGTCGACAAGAGTCTGCAGACCACGCGCCGCTTCGACGCCCTCAAGCTGTGGCTCACGCTGCGGGTCATGGGCGCCGAGGCGATCGGCGACCTGGTCGACGCCATCGTCGATCTCGCCGCGGCGGTGCACGCCCGCTATGCCGTCGACGACCGGATCGAGCTGCACGCCGCACCGGAGCTGAGCACGCTGCTGCTGCGTCCGCGGTGCCCCGGCCTCGACGCCGACGACGTCGACCGACTCGTGCCACGGATACGCGCCGCGCTGTGGAGCGCCGGTGCCCATGTGGTCGCCGCCACGGTCGTCGACGGACGCCGCTGGCTCAAGCTCACCCTGCTCAACCCGATGGCGGAGGTCGACGACATCGCCTCCGTGATCGAGGGCATCGCGGAGACGGCGGCCGCACTGGCGCGGACGGAGGCGGCATGAGCGCCTTCCACACGCAGACGCAGGATCAGCGCCTGCACGACGTCCTGGGCATCGGGCTCGGCCCCTTCAACCTCGGTCTGGCCGCCCTCGCCGACCCCGTCGACGACCTCGACGCGGTGTTCCTCGAGGCCCGCGAGGACGTGCGGTGGCACCCTGGCATGCTGCTGCCCGACGCGACCCTGCAGGTGCCGTTCCTGGCCGACCTCGTCACGATGGCCGACCCCACCTCCCGCTGGTCCTTCCTCGCCTTCCTCAAGGCCACCGACCGGCTCTACCCCTTCTACGTGCGCGAGTCGTTCAACCCGCTGCGCAGCGAGTACGACGACTACCTGACCTGGGTGGCCGAACGGCTGCCCTCGGTGCGGCTGGGCCAACGCGTGGTGAACCTCGAGCGCACCGACGAGGGTGTGTACCTCGCCACCGCGGCGACCGGGCAGCAGTGGCGGGCCCGACGGATCGTGCTGGGCACCGGCACCCGACCGGTCCTGCCGCCGTGCGTACGCGACGCCGGCGGTCCCGCCGTCCACACCGCCGGATATCTCCCGGCGCGCGAGGAGCTCCAGCGCTCGCGCACCATCACCGTCGTCGGCAGCGGCCAGAGCGCCGCCGAGGTCTACTTCGACCTGCTGGCGGCGTCCCCCGACCACGACTACGACCTGGTCTGGCTCACCCGGAGTCCGCGATTCTTCTCCATGGAGTACTCCAAGCTCACCTTGGAGCTGACCTCGCCGGAGTACTCCGCCTATTTCCAGTCGCTGCCGGCCCCCACCCGCGAGCAGCTGCTGCGCGAGCAGCGCAGTCTCTACAAGGGCATCAGCGGCGAGCTGGTCGACGCGATCTCCGACCTGCACTACCGGTTGCGGGTGCAAGGGCACGGACCACGCACCACTTTGGTGTCGAACACCTCGCTGGTCGACGCACGCTGGGACGGCTCGGCCTACGAGCTCGACCTGCACCACGACGAGACCGGCGAGTCCTTCGGCCTGCGCACCGACGGCCTGGTGCTCGGCACCGGCTACCGCGCCGAGCTGCCCGCGTTCCTCGAGGGGGTGCGCGACCGGCTGCACCTCGACGACACGGGTCGGCTGCTCGCCGACTCGACCTTCGCCGTCGACGTCACCGGGCGCGAGATCTTCGTGCAGAACGGTGAGGAGCACACGCACGGCTTCGTCGCCCCGGATCTCGGGATGGGGGCACACCGCAGCGCCACACTGGTCAATGCGCTGACCGGCCGCACCGTGTACGCCGTCGAGAAGCGGGTCGCCACCCAGACCTTCGGCGTGCCCGAGCACCTGCGCCGGGAGCCGGCATGAGGTGCACGCTGGAGCCACTGGTGGTCGACGACGCGACCGTCGCACTGCTGCACGCCTGGGTGACGCACCCGCGCTCGGTGTACTGGCAGCTCGGCGAGGCGACACCCGACGACGTGCGCCGAGAGTACGCCGAGATCGACGCGCGACCCACCCACGACGCCTGGCTGGGGCGAGTCGACGGCGAGCCCCTGTTCCTGGCCGAGACCTACGACCCGGCCGACTCTCCCCTCAAGGATCTGCCGGAGCTAGGCGCCGGCGACCTGGGGATGCACGTGCTGGTCGCACCGCCCGCCCCCGACGCCGGACGCCGCCCGGGGCTCACCCGAGCCGTCTTCGCCGCGGTGCTCGAGCACTGCTTCGCAGGCACCGGCGTACAACGCGTGGTCGTCGAGCCCGACGTGCGCAACGAGGCCATCGCCCGACTCAACAAGGAGGCCGGCTTCACCGTGAGCCGCACCATCGAACTCGACGACAAGACCGCCGCGCTCTCGTTCCTCACCCGTGCCGACTGGGAACGCGCCCGTCACCAACCCCCCGCACCCCACCTGAGCCCGGACCTGCTGGAGCGGGCGCAACGCCGCCTGGTCGTCAAGGCGCTCGGCGAGCTGTGCCACGAGCGACTGCTCGACCCCCGCCCCGACGGCCCCGACCGATGGGTGCTCCAGGCACCGACGGGCAGCCGCTACCGGTTCGCGGCACGCCGGCTGCCGCTCGAGCACTGGCACATCGACCCGGACTCCCTGACCCGTGAGGTCGACGGCGAGCCCGCCCCCCTCGACGTCCAGGAGCTGGTGCTCGAGCACGCCGAGGCCCTCGGGCTGCGCGAGGAGCTGACCGGGGTCTACCTCGAGGAGCTCGCGGCCACCCTGGCCTGGACCTGCTGGCAGCTGGCCCATCCCGGCCCCAGCGTCGAGGCGCTGCTCGAGGCCTCCCACGCCGAGGTCGAGGCTGCCGTCACCGAAGGCCACCCCGGCTTCGTGGCCAATCGAGGTCGCATCGGCTTCTCGTTGGCCGACCACGAGGCCTTCTCCCCCGACGCCGCCCGCCCCGTGCGGCTGGTCTGGCTGGCGGCGCGCCGGCACGCCACCCATCTCTCGCTGGGCGAGGGCTGGGCCGAGACCGACCTGCCGGTGCTCGGCGAGGGCCCCGAGCGCGAGCTGCTGCACGACCGGCTGCGCGAGCGCGGCCTGCACCCCGACGACTACCTGCTGCTGCCCGTGCACCCCTGGCAGTGGGACGCCAAGGTGGCGGTCACCTTCGCCCCCGATGTCGCGCGCCAGGATCTGGTGGTGCTCGGCGAGGGCACCACCCGCTACCAGGCGATGCAGTCGATCCGCACCTTCGCCGACCTCGACGACCCCCGTCGTCCGCAGGTCAAGACCGCCCTGGCGATCCAGAACATGGGCTTCGTGCGCGGCCTCTCCCCCGCCTACATGCGCGAGACCCCCGCGATCAGCGACTGGGTCGCCTCGATCGTCGAGGGCGACCCCGAGCTGCACGGCCGAGGCTTCGAGGTGCTGCGCGAGGTCGCCGCCGTCGGCTACACCGGTGACATCTACCACCGCGCGGCTCCGGGCGCCCCGCAGCGCAAGATGCTCGCCGCGCTCTGGCGTGAGAGCCCGGCGACGGCGCTGCGGGGTGGCGAGGGGGAGGACGAGCGCATCATCACCTTGGCGGCCCTGCTGCACCGCGACCCGACCGGCGCCTCCTACTGCGCCGCCCTGGTGCGTGCGTCGGGTCTCACGCCGCGGGCCTGGTTGCGGCGGCTGCTCGACGCCTACCTACGCCCCGTCGCGCACTGCCTGCTCGCCCACGACCTCGCCTTCATGCCGCACGGCGAGAACGTACTGCTCGTGCTGCGCGGGCAGGCACCGCAACGGTGCGTCATGAAGGATCTCGGCGAGGAGGTCGGCGTGCTGTCGCCGAGCCGGCCGTTGCCGGAATCGGCCGAGCGGGCGCGGGCGGAGGTCGACCCCGACGACCGTTGCCTCGCGGTGCTCACCGATGTCGTCGACGGCGTGCTGCGCCACCTCGCCGCCCTCTGGGAGACCGAGGGGCTCCTCCCGGTCGAGCAGTTCTGGGCCGAGGCGGCCGCCTGCCTGGAGCAGCACGCCCTCGACCACCCCGAGCTCGCCGACGCCGTACGCACCATCGACCTGCAACGGCCGACGTTCCGGCACTCCTGCCTGAACCGGCTACAACTGCGCGATGCCCGGCAGATGGTCGACATCGCCGACCAGGCGTCGTCGCTGCTCTACGCCGGGGAGCTGGTCAACCCGCTCGCCCGCTGAGCCGGACGCCGATGCCGTCGACGATGAGCGCGAGGCCCTCGGCGAAGTCGGAGGGACGCGCCGGCGGGGCGTCGCCGAGAGCGCCGGCAGCGTCGGCCTGGAGGTGCGTCTGCTCGGCGAGCGTGTGGCCGAGCACGTAGTGCAGCACCGTGCCGGCCGCCGTGCGCACCAGCGAGGCCGGCAGCGCGGCGTCGCCGAGCGCCTCGACCAGGGCGTCATGGGGCGCCGCAGCGCCGAGCCCGAAGGCCACGACCGTCGAGACGAGCTCGGCGCCGTCGCGGTAGGCCAGCATCGACTCTCGTAAGGCGCGGGCCGTGCTCACGAGCGTGGCGCGCCAGTCGGCGTCCGCCGGCAGCGCGGGGCGGAAGGTGCGGCGCAGCAGCTCGTCGGCCACGAGGGCCAGGAGCGTCTGTTTGTTGGCGACGTGGTGGTAGAGCGCGCTGGGCCGCACGTCGAGCTCGGCCGCGAGGCGACGCATCGAGAGGTCGGCCAGGCCGTACTCGTCGAGTACGCGCAGCGCCATGCGCACGACATCGTCTCGAGTGTGGGACACGGTGGTCACCCTAGCCGGGGATGGCTCTATCCTGAACACCGTTCAGGTGACTGCGCTTCGAGAAGGACGACTGATGACCATGACCGCGCCCAGCGAGACCGCACCCTCCTCGCGCCCCGGGTTCTCGCCCACCGACCTCGCCCTCGTCGCCGCCTTCGCGGCACTCATCGCCGCGTGCTCGGTGGTCGGCGGCATACCGGTGGGCGGCGGGGCCGTCGACATCACGCTCCAGACCTTCGGCGTGCTGCTCACCGGCGCGGTGCTCGGCCCCACCCGCGGGTTCCTCGCCGGGGCGCTCTACCTCGGCATCGGTGCCGTGGGCCTGCCCGTCTTCGCGGGTCACTCCGGCGGCCTGGCCCCGTTCACCAGCTCCTCGGCGGGCTACCTGATCAGCTTCCCGTTCGCGGCCGCCCTCACCGGTCTCGTGGTCGCCGCGGTCGGCGCCCGACGCACGCGCGCCTGGGCCGTGTTCCTCGCCGCTGTCGCGGGCATGGTGCTCAACCACGCCTGCGGCATCGTCGGCATGAAGCTGTACTTCGGCGTCGGCTGGGCCACCGCGGCCGCCTACGACGCGCCCTTCTGGTTCGTCGATGTCGCCAAGGATCTGCTGGTCGCGATCGTGGCCGCCGAGGTGCACCGCGCGTTCCCGCGGCTGCTCTCGCGCCGCTGAGCGCTTGCCGACCATCGAGCTGGACGCCGCGGGCGTCACCGTCGAGCACGGTGACGCCCGCGGCTCCTCCCGCACCATCCTGCGCCCGACGACGCTGACCCTCACCGAGCGGCGAGTCGCCGTGATCGGGGCGAACGGGTCCGGCAAGTCGACCCTCGCTCGACTGCTCAACGGGCTCGTCACCCCGACGACGGGCCGGGTCGTCGTCGACGGCCTCGACGTCGCCCGCCACACCTCGCGCGTGCGCCGTCAGGTCGGCTTCTGCTTCACCGACCCTGCCGCACAGCTCGTGATGGCCACCTGCGTCGAGGACGTCGAGCTGTCGCTGCGCCGCTCCGTGCGCGACGCTCGCGCACGGCACCGGCGCGCCATGGAGGTGCTCGACTCCTTCGGTCTCGCCGGCCACGCCGACGACTCCGTGCACACGCTCTCGGGTGGGCAACGCCAGCTCGTCGCACTGGCGGGCGTGCTCGCCACCGACCCGTCGGTCCTGGTCGCCGACGAGCCCACCACCCTGCTCGACCTCGCCAACTCACGCCGGGTCGGCGACGTCCTCATGGGCCTCTCCCAACAGCTCGTGCTGCTCACGCACGACCTCGACCTGGCCCGCCGCTGCGAGCGCGGGCTCGTCGTGGCGGACGGCGCCATCGCCTTCGACGGGTCCGCCGACGATGCCGTCGAGCACTACGTGGCCTCGGTGGCGACCGGGTGAGCGCATGAGCCAGCCGTCGTTCCTCGCCGTCTACCGACCCGGCGACTCCGTGCTGCACCACGCGCGGGTCGGCGTCAAGGTGGGCGGGCTCGTCGCGTTCAGCCTCGTGGTCGTCGTGGTGCGAGGCGCCACGCTCGGGCTCGCGGTCGGCGGGGCCATGCTGGCTCTGGCGGTCGTCGCCTGCCTGGTGGGTGGGCTCGGCCTGCGAGCATCGCTGCGCGCGCTGCGCCCACTGCTGGTGATGGTGGTCGCGCTCGGCACGCTCCAGTGGGTCTTCTACGGCCCGTCGGCGGCCGCCGAGACCGCCCTGGACCTGCTCGCTCTCGCCCTGGCCGCGACCGTCGTCAGCGCGACGACGGCCGTCAACGCCATGCTCGACGCCTTCGTGCGGTGGCTGCGCCCACTGCGCGCCGTCGGAGTACGTCCCGAACGCGTCGCACTCACGTTCTCGCTCGCCATCGCAGCCCTGCCCGGGACACTCGCCCTGGCGCTGGAGACCCGCGACGCGGCCCGCGCCCGCGGACTCGGCCGCCACCCGCGCGCCTTCCTCACCCCGCTCGTGATCCGCGTGGTCGCCCGCGCCCACGAGACCGGCGATGCGCTCGCCGCCCGGGGCCTGGCCGACATCGACTGACTCACCCTGGCGAAGGGCCATGAGCCAGCAATGCTCCGAGTTCGTCCTTCGATTGGCGACTCACCACTCCCGCCGGCGAGCGGGCAGTGACAGCATGGACCCGTGCTGGCCACCCTCGATCCCGACGCCGACGAGGTGTACGACGTCGCCCTGGTACCGCGCCGGCGCACCGGCCTGACCCGGGTACTCGTGACGGCGCTCGACCTCTGGTGCGCGGCCAGCGGCGGCCTGATGGAGCTCACGCGGGTCGGCAGTGTCGTGGTGCGCGAGCGCGTCAGCGGCCTGGAGGTGCTGCGGCTGGACGTCCCGACGGCCGAGGCGGCCGCACTCACCCTGGAATCGCTGCGCGACGACCTCGCCGCCATGGAGCCGGCCGAGTTCCGGGCCGCCTGGCACCTCGCACCCTGACCCAGCACCCGATCCTGGTCAGGACGCCGGCCGCACCTCCACCGCGAGCCCCGTCTCGCGCTCGCAGACCTCCCACAGCCGCGCCACCGCGCCGTCCGACCCGCGACGCACCAGCGCGTGCACCACGGGTGAACCCGCCATGCCGAACCGCGGCCCCACCATGGTGCCGCCGCGCACCGACGGGTCCGTCGCGGCGCGCAGCTGACTCAGCGCTCCACGAGGCACGCTCATGCCCACCCGCTCGGTCACCTGCTGGAAGAACGGGCCACGCCAGCCGCCACCGCCCAGCTCGGCCGTGGTCGCCTGGAGCTCGGAGTTCGTCAGGCCCGGGTGCGCCACCACGGCGCGCGCGTCGAGACCCGCCTCGCGGAACCGCGCGTCGAGACCCACCCCGAGGTGTCGCATCGCCAGCTTGGTGTTGCCGTACATCGCCCAGGCGTCGTAGCCGTCGCGCTGGTGCGGGTCGGCCACGTCGAGCGGACGGCCCTGGTGCTGGGCGATGCTGCTCAACGTCACGACCCGAGCACCGGCCGTGCCGACCACGAGCGGCAGCAACCGCGCGAGCAGGGCCCAGTGGCCGAGCACGTTGGTGCCGAGCTGACGATCGAAGCCGTCGACCGTCGTCTCCTGCGGACTGGCCATGACGCCTGCGTTCAGCATGAGGACGTCGATGCGCTCACAGGTCTGGAGGATCCTCGCGGCCGCCGACTCGACCGACGAGAGGTCGGAGAGGTCGAGCGGCACCACCTCGAGGGACGCCGCCGGCACGCTGAGCCGGACGTCGCTCTCGGCGTCCGCCGCCTTCTGCGGGTTGCGGGCGGCCATCACGACGTGCGCTCCTGCGGCGGCCAACGCCCGGGTCGAGGCCAGCCCCAGGCCCCCGTTGGCTCCGGTCACGACGGCAGTGCGGCCGGTGAGGTCCGGGATGTCGGCGGTGCTCCAGCTCATGCGAGACGACGCTAGTGCCGTCGGGGCCGTCTCGTCACCAGCCCGGTGGCCGACGGTCGTGCCACGGCTTTGCCGCCTCGACCTGCGCGGCGAGGGCGAGCAGCGCGGCGTCCGCGGCCGGGCGACCCGCGAGCATGACGCCGAGGGGGAGCCCGTCGGGCGTCCAGTGCAACGGCAGCGAGACCGCCGGCATGCCGGTGACGTTCCAGGCCGAGGTGTAGGGCGTGAACCGCTTCTGGTTCTCGAAGTCGCGGGCTGGGTCGGCGTCGTCGCGGATCGCCCCGACCGGGAGCGGCGGCGTCGCGAGCGTCGGCGTCAACACGGCGTCGTACGCCGCCAGGGTGGTCATGGCCTCGGCCGCGAAGCGGCGCATCGCACCGATGGCGAGACCGAGCTCGGGGCCGGTCACCGCCCGCCCCCGCTCGGAGAGCCACGCCGTCAACGGACGGACGAGCCCCTCGCGCCCCTCGGGCACCGGCGAGAGCGCCGTCAGCACGGCCCAGCAGGTCTCGAACGTGGGCACCGCCTCGCGCCGCATGGGCACGGGGACGTCGACGACCTCGTGCCCCAGCGACTCCAACAGCCCAGAGGCCGACTCGTAGGCGGCGAGCACCTCGGCGTCGACCGGCGCGTCGGTGATGACCGGCTCGGCGAACCGCGCGATGCGCAGCCGTCCCGGCTCGCGGTCGCAGGCGGCCAGGAAGCCGTCGGACTCGGGCGGGGCGAAGAACGGATCCCCCGGACGCCGCACCGCCAGCACGTCGAGCAGCGCGGCGGCGTCGCGCACCGTGCGGGCGATCGGCCCCGCCGTGGCGAGCCCCACGGGGTCGCCGTACATCGGCCAACCACTGATGCGTCCTCGCGAGGGTTTGAACCCGACCAGGCCACAGCACGAGGCCGGGATGCGGATCGACCCACCTCCGTCCGACCCCTGGGCCAGCGGCACCAGGCCGGCCGACACCGCGGCGCCGGCGCCGCCCGAGGAGCCACCGGCCATCCGGGTGCGGTCCCACGGGGTCACGGCGGGCGGGCGGCCCTCGGGCTCGGTGTAGCAGGGCGACCCGAACTCCGGCGTCGCGGTCTTGCCCAGGCTGACCAGTCCGGCCGACTCCAAAGAGGTCACGACCCCGTCGGACGTCTCCGGCACGAAGTCGTCGTAGGCCGCCGAACCGAACGTCGTGCGCACCCCCGCGGTGGCGTTGAGATCCTTGATCGCGCTCGGCACACCCCACAGCGGCCCCGCGTCGTCTGGACGACGCGCCTCGTGCGCGATCGCGCGCGCGGCGTCCGCGGTCACGGTGACGAACGCGCCGACGTCGTCGAGTCGGGCGACCCGGTCGAGGTAGTGATCGACGAGCTCGGCGCTCGACACCTCACCTCGGGCGATCAGCGCCCCCTGCTCGAGCGCGGTCAGGTCGTGCAGCTCGGCCATGGGCCGAGGCTACTGCTCACGAGGGCACGCTCGAGAACACCAGCCAACCGCCGGTACCGGCGATCGCCGCCCACAGCGGTAGCGCGAGCAGGGGTACCCAGAAGGCCAGGCGACCGCGCACCATCCGCACGATCGCCCAGATCGACGTGGCGAGCCAGGCGACACCGGGGGCGAGGAAGGCCACGGCGATGCCGACACCCATCCGGCCCGTGTCGCAGGGGTCGTCGGGGAAGCACCCGTCGGATGCCATGCCCAAGAAGAGCGACATGAACGTCGCCACCAGACCCAGCCCGGCGAGCAGCACGATGAACACGACGGTGACGGCGATGTCGGCGCCGCGGGCGGGCCGGGCCGGTGCGGGAGGCCCCGATGGGATGGTCGTCACCCGCGCCAGGATAGGCGCGGGTGAGCTCAGGCCGCTGTCGGCTCGGTGCGCACGAGGAGGGCCAGCGCGGCCAAGAGCCGGTCGCGGACCCCGTCGTCGGTGAGCACGTCGACCCCGACGGCCGACTGCGACACCGTGACCTCCTCGACGACCTTGGCGCCCGCGATACCCGCCGAACGGGCCGCGGCGCCGTGCGCCCACTGGCCGCCGTACGGCGTGGGGGTCGCACCGACGACACCGAACGGCTTGCCCGCGATCGCGCCGGCGCCGTAGGGGCGCGAGAGCCAGTCAAGCGCGTTGCTGAGCACGGCCGGCACGCTGCCGTTGTACTCGGGCGTCACGGCGAGCACGCGGTCGGCCGATGCGATGGCCGCACGCAGCCGCTCGGCAGCAGCCGGTATCGAGGCGGGCGTGTCGAGATCCTCGTTGTAGAAGGGGATCTCCCCCAACTCGTCGACGATGTCGAGCTGGACGCCGGCGGGGGCGGCCTCGCGCAGCGTCTCGGCGAGACGGCGGTTGAGGGAGTCGGCACGCAGACTGCCGACGAGGACGGCGACGTGGACGGGCACGTGGACGGTGCTCATGGATCCTCCTGAGGACGTGGGGTCGCTTCGCCGGCACAACCGGACCAGGGTCCGTTTGTATTCCCATCCGCGTACCGGACTTGTTCTCTAGGCTGTGCCCGTGTCCGACCGGCCCCTCCTCCCACTGGCGGGCGAGCCACCGCGCGAGCGGGCGGACGCGGCCCGCAACCGCGACGCCCTGCTGTGCGCCGCCCGGCGGTTGGTGGCGGAGCGAGGCGCGGCAGATGTCACCACCGAGGCCGTCGCCGAGGCGGCCGGCGTGGGCAAGGGCACGGTCTTCCGGCGCTTCGGCTCCCGCGAGGGCCTGATGGCCGCCCTGCTCGACACCTCCGAGGCCGCATGGCAGGGCGAGGTGCTCGGCGGGCCTCCCCCGCTCGGCCCGGGTGCGCCGCCGTGGGAGCGACTCGAGGCTCTCGGCCGCACCCTCGTCGCGAAGCGCCTCCTGCACGCGGATCTGCTCCGCGCCGCCGGGCGCTCGGGCGCGCGCTCACTGGCGGCGTACTCGTTCACGGCCATGCACGTGCAGCATCTGCTGCGCGAGCTCGAGGTCGAGGGCGACCTGCTCTTCCTCACCACCGCGCTCCTCGCGCCACTGGAGATCCCCGTGCTCGACGCCCTCGTGCACCACGATCGCGACATCCCCCGGGTCGCCGACGGCTGGGTCGACCTCGCCCGCCGCATCACCCGGCGCCCATTTCCAGGTGACCCGTCGCCAACTTACAGCTGACCTGCCGCCCTTGCAGCTGTGAAAACTGGCGGCAGGTCAGGTGAAAACTAGCGACGGGTCAGCGGAAAACTGGCGGCAGGTCAGCGGAAAACTGGCGGCAGGTCAGCGGTGATGGCGGCGGAGTCCGAAGGTGATGGCGTCGGTGAGGGCCTGCCACGAGGCCTCGACGACGTTGTGACCCACACCCACGGTCACCCAGGAGCCCGCACCGTCGGAGGTCTCGATGAGCACTCGGGTGATGGCGTCGGTGCCGTGGCCCTGGTCGAGGATGCGCACCTTGTAGTCGGTGAGCTCGAACTTGGCGACCTCCGGGTAGGCCTGGCCGATGGCCTGCCGCAGCGCCTGGTCGAGAGCGTTGACGGGGCCGTTGCCCTCGCCCGTGACGACGTAGCGCACCTCCCCGGCGCGGAGCTTCACGGTGGCCTCCGAGACGGCCTCGCCGGCCGGCAGCAACGAGGAGGCCGGGCCCGTCTCGGTGATGACACGCCACGACTCGACCTCGAAGTAGGTGGGCCGGTGCCCCTCGACCTCCTCGACGAGCAACAGCTCGAACGAGGCGTCGGCGGCCTCGAAGGTGTAGCCGCGGTTCTCCAACACCTTGACCCGCTCGGTGATGCGGGTGACCAGGTCACGGTCGCCGGAGAGGTCGAAGCCCAGCTCGCGTCCCTTGAGCTCGATCGACGCGCGGCCGGCCATGTCGGAGACCAGCAGCCGCATGTCGTTGCCGACGCCGAGGGGGTCCATGTGCTGGTAGAGGTTCGGGTCGACCTTGATCGCGCTGGCGTGCAGGCCGGCCTTGTGCGCGAACGCCGAGGTGCCGACGTAGGGCTGCCGCGAGGAGGGCGCCACGTTGGTGACCTCGGCGACCGCGTGCGCGATGCGCGTGGCCTCGGCGAGCAGCCCCTGAGGCAGCACCTGCCGGTCGAGCTTGAGCTCGAGGTTGGCGACCACCGAGATGAGATCGGCGTTGCCGGTGCGCTCGCCGTACCCATTGACCGTGCCCTGCACGTGGGTCGCGCCGGCGTCGACCGCCGAGAGCGTGTTGGCGACGGCGCAGCCGGTGTCGTTGTGGCAGTGGATGCCCACGCGCCCGCCGGTGCTCTCGACCACGTCGAGCACGACGTCGCCGACCCAGCTGGGCAGCATGCCGCCGTTGGTGTCGCACAGCGCCGCCACCTCGGCGCCCGCCTCGAAGGCGGCGCGAAGAACCTCGAGGGCGTAGTCGCGGTTGGCGCG
The DNA here is from genome assembly GCF_015319165.1 of Nocardioides acrostichi. Lineage (GTDB taxonomy): Bacteria > Actinomycetota > Actinomycetes > Propionibacteriales > Nocardioidaceae > Nocardioides > Nocardioides acrostichi. Next base: position 365,936 of record NZ_JADIVZ010000001.1, on the reverse strand, counting down.
GTAGCCGTCGAAGAAGTGCTCGGCGTCGAGGAAGACCGTCTGCCCCTCCGCGCGCAGGTGCGTCACGGTGTCGCGCACCATCGCGAGGTTCTCCTCCAGCGTGGTGCGCAGGGCCAGCTCGACGTGCCGGTCGTGCGACTTCGCCACCAGCGTGACCACCGAGGCGCCGGAGTCGCGCAGCGCGGCGACGAGCGGGTCGTCTGCTGCCGCGACGCCGGCACGGCGGGTCGCCCCGAATGCCGCGAGCTCGGCGTGTCGCAGATCGAGCTCCTCGCGGGCGCGGCGGAAGAACTCGGTGTCCTTGGGGTTGGCGCCGGGCCAGCCGCCCTCGATGTAGCCCACGCCCAGTCCGTCGAGGTGCCGGGCGATCGACAGCTTGTCGGTCACCGAGAGGTTGAGGCCCTCCTGCTGCGCGCCGTCGCGCAGGGTCGTGTCGTAGACGTGGAAGGCGCCGTGCAGGTCGAGGGTCGACATGGGTCTCGCTCAGCTCCGGTCGGGTGGGTGGGGTGGGTCAGTGGGGTGATGCGGGCACAAAAAAACCTCCCGCGAACGAGAGGTGGCGCGCCGGCGGTGTCGCTGGCGCGCTAGCTAATGATGATCAGGTCGGTGTGCATCCCGGCCAGTGTGCCACACGCCGCGGCCGAGGCGGGTCCGTCTCAGAACGGGGACGACGTCAGCGGCAGCCAGAGCGGACCGTCGGCCAGGGCGAGCAACGCCCACCCGCCGAGGCTGCCGAGCACCAGCAGCGCCACGAGCCACGACGACGCACTCGAGGCCACCGGCCGCACGACCCGACCCAGCGGTGAGCGCACCCGCGACCCACCCGGGCCGCACCACAGCGACACCACGAAGATCCCGCCGGCCACCGCCAGCGTGGTGGTCTCCCCCGCCGCGACCGCGTAGCAGACGAGTCCACCCGCCGCCGCGGCCAGCGCGGACCAGAGGTGGAGCAGCAGGGTCGAGGGCAGGGCGCGCACCAGGTCGAACGGGGCCCCGAACAGTAGCCGCGGCCCGTCGTACCACTTGTGCCCGCGCACGCCCCGCTTCGCCTCCACCGCGGAGGCCGCGATCGAGCAGCTGCGCAGCAGCCAGGTCAGCACGAGCAACGTGCTCGCGGCGAGCACCGGCACGGCGACCACGGCGGCGGTCGCGGCGGCCGCGAGCGTCGTCTTGAGCACCAGGCGGCGCGCCCTCTCGAGCACCGGCACCCGTGGTGGGGCCACCACCTCCTGCCAGTCGCTCCACTCCTCCCCCTCGGCGCTCACCTCGTCGGCCCCGTCGGCCCAGCCGGCCCGGTCGGCCCCGTCGGCCCCGTCGGCCCGGTCGGCCCGGTTCGGGTCGATCAGGGTCGCGGCGGGACGCGCACCCCACGCGCGATCGCCGTGCACGGGCTCGGTCTGGAGCAGCTTCGTCGAGCCCGGGCGCTCGTCGAGCACGACCGGCGGCGGCGGCACGAACCGCGACGGGGCCGTGGTGAGGGGCCGCAGCCAGGCGAGGATCTGCGGCAGCGACGGTCGCCGCGCAGGCTCGGGGTCGAGGCAGGCCGCGACCACCGCCATCAGATCGCAGATGTCCTGCTCGAGATCCTGGGCGACGTCGGGGGCCAGGTTCTCCACGTCGGGGGCGTCGTACCAGAGCGAGCCGTCGAGGCGAGCGAGGTCGAACTCGCCGCGGCGCACCCGGTCCATCACGGCCGCCGACGGGCCGCGCCCGAAGGGTCCACGGCCCGTCGCGGCGTAGGCCACCGTGGCGGCCCACGAGAACACGTCGGCGGCCTCGGTGGCGTCATCGCCGTAGAGGATCTCGGGAGCCAGGTAGCCAGGGGTGCCGATCAGCCAGCCGGTCTGCGTCAGTCGAGGGTCGTCGGCAACGCGGGCGAGCCCGAAGTCGATGAGGATCGGGGTGCGGCCCTCCATCAAGACGTTCGAGGGCTTGACGTCGCGATGCAGCACGCCCACCGCATGGACCGCGTCGAGGCCCTCGGCCAGGCAACCGGCCAGCCAGAGGAGGTCGTCACCACCGGTCACGCCCTCCTCGTCGACGTGGTCGAGCAGGCAGAGACCGGGCACGTAGCGGGTGGCGATGTAGGGCACCGGCGCCCAGGGGTCGGCGTCGATGACCTCGGCGACCCACCGGCTCTGCACCCGCTCGAGCGAGTCGACCTCCCGCTGCAACCGCAGCCGGCCCTCCTCATCGCCCACGACCTGCGGGCGGAGCACCTTCAACGCGAGCCGCTCGCCGCGCGGCGAGCGGGCGAGGTGCACGACGCCCATGCCGCCCTCGCCGAGGCGCGCCAACAGCTGGTAGTCGCCGACGCGCAGGTCGGCGTCCGCACCGGGGGCCGTGGTCACCCGTCGAGAGTACGGGCAGCCGGGTCGTAGCGGTGTGAAGCGGGCGGTGGCGCGCCTCAGGAGACGGTGGGCTTGCCCCGCAGCTTGGCGAGCGGCACCGCGACGGGCTTCTGCCAGCCGGCGGTGTCGTTCTGCGGGTCGTAGGCGCCGAGCTTGTCGGTGGCGCTGGTGACGACTCCGTCGGCCCACTCCAGGCGCCCTCGGATGGCGGGCACGGTGTAGGAGATCCGGCTCGGCGCCCGCTTGGCACGGTCAGAGCACCACAGGCCGAGCTCACTGCTCTGCGCGATCTGCGGCATCTCGACGTACTCGAGCTGCACGTGGCGGTCCTTCCAGACCCGACCCACCAGGTAGCTGAAGCCGTAGCGGTAGGTGCAGCCGTGGCTGATCTGCACCGGCTGCTTGCTCTGGGGCTGCACGACGGTGGTGTCGTGCACCTCGCCGCAGAAGTAGAAGTCGGCGCCGGTCTGCTTGAGCGCATTCCAGAACTTCACCGAGCGTGGCCCCTGCATGTGCAGGTTGCCGGTGGCGAAGGTGCGGTAGGGGCCGACGGCCGGTACGTGCCCCTGCACGATGACGGTGTGCCCACGCCTGCGGGCCCGCTTGATCTCCCGCCTCGCCCAGGCAAGCTGCTCGCCGAGCACCCCGAGCTGCACGCCGCGTGAGGTGCGATCGAACGTGTCGACCGTGACCAACGTGAGAGTGTCGTTGAACGACTCGCTGTAGGCGGTGAACTCGTACGGCGTGCCCTTCGGGCGCCGGCGGTGCTTGGGTGCGCCCTTCGCGGTGCGGGTGAAGTGGTCGGCCCACACCTCCTTGCAGTGCGGCACGAGGTGCCACCTGTTGTCGGGCTGGCCGTGCATGACCCCGGAGGAGGGCCAGCGCTTGTTGAGCGGTCCGGACCGGTCGTCGAGCAGTTCGTGGTCACCCACCGCCGGATAGATCTTCAGACCACGGTCGGCGAAGAGCTTCGTGTAGTTGCCGTAGTAGGCGGCCCCGGCCTTGGAGATCGCCGAGCGGCACAGTGCCAGGCTGGCCTCGTCGGTGCCCTGGCTGACCGGACCGAACACGGCTCGGCCGTCGGAGTCGACGTTCCAGCGGCCCTCCACCTGGTCGCCGGCGATGAACACGGCGTCCGGCTGGTGCGCCGAGACGGCGCGCAGGCAGGTGTCGATGGCCAGCTGCCACCACTGGTTGTAGGAGTTCATACCGCCGTCGAAGCCGGGCAGCTTGGAGACGTCGGCGACATCGGCGTTGAGGAAGTCGGGCATCGACACGAACGTGAAGTCTGGGTTCGAGAGCGCGCTCACACTGCCTCCGGCCAGTGCCCGCGCGGTCGTTCCTGCGGCCACCGCCAGACCCGCCCCCGCCAGGACGCCGCGACGCGACCACACGTGTGCTGTCTCCCCGACTCGTTCGTCGACCATCAACCGGTCGGCTGACTTCGTTGTCTCCCTCACGCATCTGGCAACGAGGCCGCTACGCAAAGGTCATGGTCTCAGACGTCACACGATGCGGTGCATCCACCCATGGGTGTCGTCGGCACGGCCGAACTGGATGTCGACCAGCTGGGCCCGCAGTCTCTCCCACAGACCATCGCCGCCGGCCGGAGCGGGCGTGGAGCCGCCGTCCCACTTCAGCTCCCCGACGGGCGTGATGACGGCCGCGGTGCCGCAGGCGAAGATCTCGGTGATCTCGCCGGAGGTCACACCGTGCTTCCACTCCTCGATCGAGAACCTGCGCTCCTCGACCTGGTAGCCGGCCTTGCCGGCCAGCTCGATCACCGAGTCGCGGGTGATGCCCTCGAGGATGGTGCCCGTCTCGGGGGTCACGATGCGGCCGTCGGCGTGCACGAAGTAGAGGTTCATGCCGCCGAGCTCCTCGACGTAGCGGCCCTCCTGGGCGTCGAGGAACACCACCTGGTCGCAGCCCTGGCCGATGGCCTCCTGCTGGGCGACCAGGGACGACGCGTAGTTGCCGCCCGTCTTCGCCGCACCCATGCCGCCGCGCCCGGCGCGGGTGTACTCCTCGCTCAACCACAGCGTGACCGGCTTGATGCCGCCCTTGAAGTAGGCGCCGGCGGGGCTGAGGATCACCATGAACGTCACGTGTTGGGCGGGCCGCACGCCCAAGAAGGTCTCGGAGGCGAACATGAACGGTCGGATGTAGAGCGCCTTCTCGCCGCCCTCGGCACTCGGCACCCACCGCTGGTCGACCTCGACCAGCGCGTCGACGCAGGCCACGAAGTCCTCGACCGGCAGCTCGGGCAGCGCGAGGCGGTGACTCGAGCTCACCATGCGCCGGGCGTTCTCCTCGGGGCGGAACGACCACACCGAGCCATCGGGGTGCCGGTAGGCCTTCATGCCCTCGAAGATCTCTTGGGCGTAGTGCAGCACCGCCGCGGCGGGGTCCATCGACAGCGGGCCGTAGGGCTCGATGCGGGCGGCGTGCCAGCCGGCGTCCGGGGTCCACTCGACGGTGAGCATGTGGTCGGTGAAGTGGTTGCCGAAGCCGGGGTTCGCCAAGATCTCGGCGAGCCTCTCGTCGCTGACGGCGGTGGTCGAGCGGGTGGTGCTGATCTCCATGGACATCAAGTTAGTCCTTCGTGGTGGCAGGGGCGATGGTGCGGGCTGCCTGGCCGGGCGCGGGATCCACCGGACGTCGAGGCGGGGCGCCTTCAGCACGGGTCGGGTCGGCGCACTGGGGCCACCGGGGTGGGCGCCGGCGCGGGCAGAGGCTCAGCCCGATACTCGTGCGGCGATCGCGTCGCCGATCTCGGCGGTGCGCCGCGCCGCGCCCTGGCCGGCCGCACGGTCGGTGAGGTCGGCCAGGACGGCACGCTCGATGCTCGCCGCGGCCTCGGGGTGCCCGAGGTGGTCGAGGAGCAGGCCCGCGGAGAGGATCGCCGCGGTGGGGTCGGCCTTCTGCTGCCCGGCGATGTCGGGAGCGGAGCCGTGCACGGGCTCGAACATCGACGGCGCGGTGCGGTCCGGGTTGACGTTGCCGGACGCCGCGAGTCCGATGCCGCCGGTGATGGCGGCGGCGAGGTCGGTGATGATGTCGCCGAAGAGGTTGTCGGTGACGATCACGTCGAAGCGCTGCGGGTTGGTGGTCATGTGGATCATCGCCGCGTCGATGTGCATGTAGTCGACGGTGATGTCCGGGTGCTCGGCGGCGACCTCCTGGGTCAGCCGCCACCACACCGAGCCGGCGTTGACGAGCACGTTGGTCTTGTGGACCAGCGTCAGCTTCTTGGCGGGCCGCAGCTCCGCTCGCGCGAAGGCATCGCGCAGCACGCGCTCCACCCCGAAGGCGGTGTTGACCGACACCTCGGTGGCCACCTCGGCCGGCGTGCCCACGCGCAGCGCACCACCGTTGCCCGTGTAGGGGCCCTCGGTGCCCTCGCGGACGACGACGAAGTCGACCTCTTGACCCTGGAGCACGGCCTCGGAGAGTGGGGAGGCGACGCCGGGGTAGATGCGCGAGGGGCGCAGGTTGACGTAGTGGTCGAGCTCGAAGCGCAGCCGCAGCAGCAGGCCGCGCTCGAGGATGCCGGGAGGCAGGTTGGGGTCGTTGGGCTTGCCACCGACGGCGCCGAGGAGGATCGCGTCGTGCTCGCGGATCTCGCCGAGCACCGCGTCGGGCAGCACCTCGCCGGTGGCGAGGTAGCGCTCGGCGCCGAGGTCGTAGCCGGTCTGCTCGAACTTCACGCCCGCGGGAGCGGCGACCTCGAGAACCTTGAGTGCCTCGGGCGTCACCTCCTGTCCGATGCCGTCGCCGGGGATGACGGCGAGCTTCAGGGAACCGGTGCTGGGAGCGGGCGTGGTCATGTGTCCGAGCCTAGTTGTCGTCGGGGCGCTCGCCGGCACCGTCCCGCAGGTCGAGCGCGCGCTGGAGCGCCTCGCGGCTGCGGGGGTTCTCGGGGCTGTGGGCGGCGGGACCCCAGTCGGGGTACATGTCGTACATCGGGTCGCTCCTTGGTGGTGAGGGTGGTGGTCCGACGCCGCCTGGAGTGGCGGTACCGGGCCGGCCGGTCGTGGCCGGTGATGACCTCACGGTGGAGTCCGGTGCGTGGATCTCACGCGGGTGGAGCTACCCGTTCTGGCTGCGGATCGCGCGTGCGCTGGCAGGTCCGCCGCGAGGACATCGCCGGGTACGACCTACGGGGACAGACGTCCCGGTGCCGGATCCTTCGATCAGGATCAGAGGGCGATGCGTGAGACCAGGTGCCGCGTCAACGACGAACTCCGCGGCGAGGTGGCCTCACTCAGTGGGCCTCGCCGCGGCGCTCAATAAGTACGAAGACGCTGCGCATGATGGGGAGACTGTAGCCCCTGCGAGGGCGCGCGTCTGAGCAGTGCGAGCGCGTGTCTTGGATGGCGAGACGGTCGTCGTCTCGGCCGGGCCGTCTCGAGCCATGAGACACAGGTCTCAGTGCGTGGAAGAATGAGAGGCATGAGCGCGCCTCCCGACGTCCCGGCCATCGTGCGGCGCGCGTTCGACGTGTCTCGACGCGCGGGCTACGTGTCGTTCTGCCGCAACGAGACCGGCCGCCTGCTGGCGACCCTCGCGGCGACGCGCGACGGCACCATGGCCGAGTTCGGCACCGGCTGCGGAGTCGGCACCGCGTGGCTGCGATCGGGCGTGCGCGGGGAGAAGGCGCACATCCTCTCCGCCGAGCTCGACGGGAGGCTGGCCGGCGGTGCCCGGGAGATCTTCGCCGACGACCCCCAGGTCGAGGTGCTCAGCGCCGACTGGTCGACGCTCCTCGATCGCGGACCCTTCTCGTTGCTGTTCCTCGACGCCGAGGAGTCGTCCTCGCTCTCCCTCGACGCGCTCAACGAGGTCGTCGAGCCAGGTGGCGTCGTGGTGCTCGACGAGATCGCCCCGTGCGAGACGTGGCCGCCGATGAGCTACGGCCGGGTCGACGTACGGCGCGAGCTGTGGCTCTCCGACGACCGGTTCGCCGCCGTCGAGGTGATGGTCGCACCCGACACCGCCGTGCTGGTCGCCACCAAGCGCTAGCGGTGCGTGCCGATCAAATCGGGTGCGCTCCGCTCCCCCGAGCACCTAGCGTGGACGCCGCACCAGTGCCCCACGAGACAGAGCAGCCGTTGAACCTGTGAGTACGCCGACCACCGCACCCGCGCCGCCCAGACCGGCTGTGGGTGTGCCTCGCCGTCCTCACCCGGAGCACCCGTGCCCACGTCCCACCGCGCCTCGGCGCTCGCCTTCTCCGCCGTCACCCTGATCCGGCCCGACGGCAGCCGCACCTTCGACGACCTCGACCTGCTCGTGCCACCTGGCCGCACCGGCCTCGTGGGCGCCAACGGCAGCGGCAAGTCCACACTGCTCCGCCTGGCGGCCGGCGACCTGACGCCCGCCGCCGGATCCGTGCGCGTCTCGGGTCGCGTCGGCTACCTGCCGCAGGATCTGACTCTCGACGTCGACCAGCGCGTCGACGCCGTGCTCGGCATCGGCACGGTGCGCCGGGCGCTGCGCGCGATCGAGGGCGGCTCGGTCGACCAGCACCACTTCGACCTCGTCGGTGACCGGTGGGACGTCGAGCAGCGCGCGGTCGCGGAGCTCGAGCGCCTCGGACTCGCCGGCGACGACCTGCTCGATCGGCGTCTCGGCGAGGTGTCCGGCGGCGAGGCCGTGCGCCTCTCGCTGGCCGCCCTGCTGCTCGAGCGACCCGACGTGCTGCTGCTCGACGAGCCCACCAACAACCTCGACCGCGCCGCCCGGTTGCGGGTGCACGATCTCGTGGCCACCTGGCCCCGCAGCCTCGTCGTCGTCAGCCACGACCGAGAACTGCTGGAGCACGTCGAGCGCGTCGGCGAGCTGCGCCCCCACCGCACCCGGCCGATCGAGGTGCGGTGGTACGGCGGGGGCTGGTCGGCCCACGCCGAGCAGGTCGCCGCAGAGCAGGCGGCCGCGGAGCATGCCGTGGACGCCGCCCGCGGCGCCCTGCGTCGGCAGCGCCGCAGCGTGGCCGACGCCGAGGAACGGCTCGCCCAGCGACGTCGGGTCGCCAAGCGGAACGCCGGCAACGTCACCAAGGCCGAACGAGACTTCCTCACCCACCGGGCCGAGAAGTCCGCCGCCGGCATGCGCGCGGTGCACGCCGAGCGGCTAGACGCCGCCCGCGAGCGCGCTGACCTCGCCGAGGACGCACTGCGCGACGATGCTCAGATCATCGTCGACCTCCCGGAGACCACGGTGCACCGCGGCCAACGGGTGCTCGACAGTGACGGTCTCGTGCTGCGTACCGGCCGGCAGGTCGAGCTCACCCTCGTCGGACCGGAACGCGTGGCGGTCGTGGGCCGCAACGGTGCCGGCAAGTCGACGCTGCTGCACACCGTGGCCGGCGACGTGCCACCCGGTGCTGGAAGCGTGCGGGCACACCTACCGTGGGCACTGCTCCCCCAGCGCATCGACGTGCTGCCCGGCGAGCTGACCGTGGCCGAGTCCGTGCTCGCCCGCAGCCCGGACGCCGACCCGACCCTGGTACGCACCCGGCTCGCCCGCTTCGGGTTCCGCGGCACGGCTGCGGAGAAGCAGGTGGCCACGCTCTCGGGCGGCGAGCGGTTCCGGGCGACGTTGGCGGCACTGCTGCTCGCCGACCCCGCACCTCGACTGCTCATGCTCGACGAGCCCACCAACAACCTCGACGTCGCAGCCTTCGATGCGCTGGTCGGTGCGCTCGGCGCCTATCGCGGCGCCCTGGTGGTCGTCAGCCACGACCAGGCGTTCCTCGACGCGATCGGCGTCGACCGCGCCGTCGATCTCGACGGGTGACGGTCACGACCGGGGCTGGGAGAGTGGCGCCCATGACCACGCGCGAGGAACTGGCCGCCGGCAGGTACATGGCGTTCACGACCTACCGGCACAGCGGCGAGGAGGTCACGACCCCGGTGTGGGTGGTGCCGGTCTCCGACGGGCGGGTCGGGTTCTGGACGGCCGACGGCAGCGGCAAGACCAAGCGGCTGGCGCACACCGCCGCCGTGAACGTCCAGCCCTGCGATGCTCGAGGGCGGCTCGAGGAGGCGAGCTCCCCGCTGGCCGGCACCGCACAGGTGGTGCGCTCCGGCGCACACTTCGACGAGGTGCACGCCAAGGTGCGGGCGAAGTACGGCGTGATGGTCGGCGTCACGAAGATGCTGGCCAAGGTGGGCCCGCAGCGCAGACTCGGCTACGCCGACACCGTCGTGCTCGTGCGCCTCGACCCGCCGGACCAGACACCGGCAGCCGAGTAGTCAGCCGAAGAGCGGCTCGCCGACGTACTCGCCCTCGCCGGCCCCGGGCGGGACGGCGAACACGGCCGAGCCGGTGACGGTGAGGTACTCCATGAGCGCGTCGTGGCGCGACATCGCCTGCTGCACCGGGGTGAAGTGGGTGCGCGGGTCGCGCACGTAGGCGAGGAAGAACAAGCCCGCGTCGAGGGCGCCGAGGTCGGTGGTGCCGTCGACGAAGTTGTAGCCGCGGCGCAGCATCCGCACGCCGTCGTGGTGGTCGGGGTGCACGACGGCCACGTGAGAGGTGGTCGGGATGATCGGTCCGTCGCTGCCGGCCAAGGAGAAGTCGGGCGCCGTGTGCTCCTCGCCTCCCGAGAGCGGCGCGCCGGTGCCCTTGGCGCGACCCACGAAGTCCTCCTGGTCGCCGAGGGGCTGGCGGTCCCAGACCTCGATGTCCATGGCGATGCGGCGGGCCACCAGGAAGGATCCGCCGGCCAACCAGGCGGCGTCGGGATCGTCGTCCGCACCGATCCACACGTGCTCGTCGAGCGCGTCGACCTCCTCGGCCTTCACGTTGTCGGTGCCGTCCTTGAAGCCGAAGAGATTGCGCGGCGTCTCCTGCTGAGTCGATGTGGTCGAGGTGCGGCCGAAGCCGAGCTGACTCCACCGCACGGAGACGGTGCCGAAGCCGATGCGCGCGAGGTTGCGGATCGCGTGCACCGCCACCTGCGGATCCTGCGCACACGCCTGCACGCAGAGGTCGCCACCGGAGCGGGCCTCGATGAGCGCGTCGCCTGGGAAGTGGGGCAGATCCTCCAGCCCGGCCGGACGACGGTCCGCGAGGCCGAAGCGGTCCTCGCCCTCGGTGGTGGCGAAGAGACCCGGCCCGAAGCCGAAGGTGATCGTGAGCCCGCTCGCGGGCAGTCCGAGCGCCTCGCCGGTGTCGTCGGGCGGCAGGTCGAACGAACCGATGGCGCCGGACCCGACGGCGCGGCCGGCCATCATCTCCTCGGCCGCGTCGGTCCAGGAGCGCAGCAGGTCGATCAGCTCGTCACGGTCTTCGGTGAGGACGTCGAACGCCGCGAAGTGCAGCCGGTCCTGCGCGGGCGTGACGATGCCGGGCTGGTGCTGGCCGCGCAGCGCGTAGCGCTCGGACTCGACCGATCCGGAGCCGGCAGAGCTGCCGGCCGCCTCGCTGGCGCGCCCCACGGCGAACGCGCCGCCGAGACCCACGGCGGCTGCACCCCCGCCGAGCAGACCACGGCGCGAGATCGAGGCGGGCCGTGGCATCAGGCGAGCACTGCGGCGGTCAGCCGCGAGAGCGGCTCGGCGAGCGCGTTCACGGCGTCGGCGAGCTGCTTGACCTCGCTGGTGGAGAGCTGGTCGTAGCCCACGAAGCCGGACTGCCCGTCCACCTTCGGCGCGGCGGCGTCGCGGTGCTGGTCGAGGAGCTTTTGGAGGGCGGTGAACCGCTCGTCGAGCTGGTCGGCGAGGTCGGGGTCGTTGCGCTCGAGCAGCGGCCGGACTCCCTCGAAGGCGACCCGCGCGCCGTCGACGTTGGCCTGGAAGTCGTAGAGGTCCGTGCGGGACCAGTACTCCTCCTCACCCGTGACCTTGCCGGTGGCGACCTCCTCGAGCAGGCCGCGCGACCCGTTGGCGATCTGGTCGACGGTGAGCTCGAGCTTCGCGATGCGGCCGACGAGATCGTCGGTGTTGGCGAGCAGGTCGTCGCCGTAGACGCGACGCTGCTTCGGCGTCAGCGCCGTGTAGTCGTCGGCGCGCGCCGGCCACAGGTCCTTCTCCATGAGGTGCCAGCCGGTCCACCGCTGGCCGGCCTCGAGGTCGGCTTCGCGCGCGTCCATCTTCGGGTCGAGGTCGCCGAACGATTCCGCCACGGTCTCGATGCGCTCCCAGTGCGTGCGAGCCACCGGGTAGAGCGCGCGCGCCTGGTCGTCGTCCCCGTTCTCGTAGGCCTTGACGAAGGCCTTCGTGCCCGCGAGCAACTGGTCGGACTGGTCCTGGACGTAGGCCTGGTACTGGGTGACCGCCTGGTCGACGAGCTCGGCGTCGTCGCCGGTCGGGGTCAGGTCGGCGCCGGAGTCGGTGACGGTGAAGTCGGCGCGGATCCCCTCGCCGCTCATGCCGGGCTTGCAGGCGGTGACGTAGTCGCCGGGCGGGACGGCGAGCACCAGCTGGCGGGTCGCCTCCGGGCCCACGTTCTCGACCTCGCCCTTGATCGCCTGCCCGTCGCCGGCGAGCAGATAGAACTCGGTGACCTGGGAGCCGTCGTTGGTCACCTCGAAGGTGACCTTGCCGGACGGAACCTCGGTCGAGGACACCTCGCACGCGTCATCGGTGGAGCTGACCGTGACGACGTCGTCGCCGGCGGCGGCGTCCGAGCTCGGCGCGGTGCTCTCGGTGCACGCCGCGAGCAGAGGCGCGGCGAGGAGCAGGGCAGGGGCGAGGAGGAGAGGGCGCATGAGGGACTTCCTGGTGAGGAGTGGTAGCGGTCAGACACCGGCGGGGGCCGGGGTGCCCGAGGACGACGGACGCCGCACCTTGAGCAGGAACAGCGCCAGCACCGGCACGACGTAGGCGAGCCACACGCCCGCCTCGAGCCAGGTGGTGCGCGGTGAGAAGTTGAAGACGCCCTTGAGCAGGGTGCCGTACCAGCTGCCGAGGCTGATGACGTGCGAGACGTCGAAGGCGATGGCGTTGAGTCCCGGCAGCAGGCCGGCCTCTTGGAGGTCGTGGAAGCCGTAGGCGAGCACACCCGCGGCGACGATGACCAGCAGGGCACCGGTCCAGGTGAAGAAGCGCGTGAGGTTGATCGTGATCGCCCCGCGATACAGCGCGTAGCCGATGACGACAGCGGTGGCGATGCCCAGCAGCGCGCCGATGATCGGCACGCTCGTCGGTTGACCGGCGCCCCCGGTGGCCTGCTGGGTGTTGGTCCAGAGGATGAGCGTGGTCTCGAGTCCTTCGCGGCCGACCGAGAGCACGGCCACGAGCACCAGCCCCCAGGCACTCCCGTCGGCGGCGTCGACGTCGGCACGCAGCTTGGCGCCCATGCCGCGCGCGGCGCCGGCCATCCAGAAGACCATCCAGGTCACGAATGCCGCCGCCACGATCGAGAGCGTGCCGCCGACCAGCTCCTGGGTCTGGAACGTCAGTTGGCGGGCCTGGAGGCCGAGGCCGACCGTGATCGCGACGCAGACCGCGATGACCAGCGCGACGCCGAGCCACAGCCGCGGCAACAGGTGGCGTCGCCCGCTGCTGACCAGGTAGGCCACCAGGATGCTGACGACCAACGAGGCCTCGAGACCCTCGCGCAAGCCGATGAGGTAGTTGCCGAGCATGGGCCGAGCGTAGAGGTTTTCCCCAGGTGAGGCTACCCAAACTTAGGGTTACCTGACTCACCCCTACCGCGGGTCGGACCGGGGTCGGGCCGGGGTCGGGCCGGGGTCGGGCCGGGGGTGCCCCCCGATGCGCGCGCACCCGATCTCGCGATGCGGTGGGGCCATGATCGAACTCACCGAGCTCACCAAGCGCTACGGACGTGACTCCCGAGGTCACCTGGCCGTCGACCACGTCTCGTTCACCGCGCGTCCCGGCCGGGTCACCGGCTTCCTCGGACCCAACGGGGCCGGCAAGTCCACCTCGCTGCGCATCCTCACCGGACTCACCCCACCCACCAGCGGCACTGCCACCATCCTCGGCCGGCGCTACCGCGACCTGCCCAACCCCGGACGCGAGGTCGGCGTCCTGCTCGACGCCTCGGCCCAGCACGTCGGCCGCACCGGCCGCGAGATCCTGCGGGTCGCCGCCCAGACCATGCGCCTCCCCGGTGGCCGCGTGCAGGAGATGCTCGACCTGGTCGGCCTCACCGAGGCAGAGTCCGCGCGGCGCGTGCGCGACTACTCCCTCGGCATGCGCCAGCGCCTCGGTCTCGCCGCCGCGCTGCTCGGCGACCCGGCGGTACTGGTGCTCGACGAACCCGCCAACGGACTCGACCCGGCCGGCATCCGCTGGATGCGCGACCTGCTGCGCGACTACGCCCGACGCGGCGGCACGGTGCTGCTCTCCTCGCACCTGCTGCACGAGATCGAGGTCGTGGCCGACGACATCGTCGTGATCGGCCAGGGCCGCATCGTGGCCGGCGGCACGAAGGAGGAGCTGCTCGCCGACGAGCGCACGTTCGTGCGCGCCACCGACAGCGTCGCGCTGGCCGCCGCCCTGCTCGCCGACGGTCACTCCACAGAGCCGGTCGCCGACGGCCTGTGCACCGACGCCGACCTCGCCACTACGGGGCAGGTCGCCCACCGGGCCCGGCTTCCCCTCGTCGAGCTGCGCCGCGCCGACGGCGCGGGCCTGGAGGAGATGTTCCTCCGGCTCACGGCCGACACCCAGCGCGAGACCACTCACCCCACGTCCGGCGAAGGAGCCGCAGCATGACCACGTCCACGATCTCCCCCGCCTCGGCCCGTCCCGGGGTCGGCGACGTCTACTCCGACCGGCCCGCGCCGTCCACCATCGGTTTCGATCGCGTGGTGGGTGTCGAGCTACGCAAGATGTTCGACACCCGTTCGGGCTGGTGGCTGATGGCGGCCGTCGTGATCCTCTCGGTGCTGGCGAGCGGCGCGGTGATGCTGTGGGGCTCCGACGCCGGAGTGCACTACAGCGACTTCGGGCAGGCCGTCGGCATCCCGATGGCGGTGATCCTGCCCGTGATCGCCATCTTGTCGGTGACCAGCGAGTGGAGCCAGCGCACCGGGCTCGCCACCTTCACCCTGGTGCCGCACCGTGGCCGCGTGATCGCCGCGAAGCTGGTCGATGTCGTGGCCGTCGGAGTGCTCGGCATGCTCGTGGCGTTCGCGATCGGTGCGCTCGGCACCGTGCTCGCCGGAGCCGCCCATGGCGTGACTCCGACCTGGGACGTCGGCCTCGACCAGTTCGCCTCGATCATCGTCGGCAACGTGCTGGGCGTCCTGGTCGGCTTCACCATCGGGGTACTGCTGCGCAACTCCGCCGGCGCGCTGGTCACCTACCTCGTCTATGCCTACGTGCTGGCCGGGGTGACCTTCGCGCTGGCCGCGGCTCAGACCTGGTTCGCCGACCTCGAACCCTGGATCGACTTCAACCTCACGCAAGGCAATCTCTTCACGGGCTTCCCCGACACCGGCGAGGCGTGGGCCCAGCTCGGTGTGTCGGGGCTGATCTGGCTGGTGCTGCCGTTGGCGTTCGGCCTGGTGCGTGTCGGCCGGGCCGAGGTGAAGTAGCCGCACGCGCACCTCGCTCCTAGGCTGAAGCGGGTGACGACGGACACCCGCCCGCCCGCCCCCCTCCGCCTCTCCCCCATGACGGCGCGCGACCCGCACGAGCCCCATCGTGCGGCGACGCCGTTGGAGCTGTTCTTCGACCTGGTGTTCGTCGTCGCGGTCGCGACCGCGGCCGTCGACCTGCACCACGCCCTCACCGACGACCACATCGGGCACGGGCTGGTGTCGTACGCGATCGTGTTCTTCGGCATCTGGTGGGCCTGGATGAACTTCACCTGGTTCGCCACGTCGTTCGACACCGACGACTGGCTCTACCGGGTGCTCACGATCCTCCAGATGTCGGGGGTGCTCGTGCTGGCCGCGGGCATCGACCCCGCCTTCGAGCACGACGACTTCCGCCTCCTGGTCGCGGGCTACGTGGTGATGCGCGTGGCGATGGTGGCCCAGTGGCTGCGCGCCGCCCGCGTGCCCGGGTACGGCCGGACGGCGGGCCTCTACGCCGCGGGCATCGCCGTCGTGCAGGTGCTCTGGCTCGCGTGGCTGGCCGCACCGGAGTCGCTGGTCGCGCCGGCCCTCGTGGTGCTCGTCCTCGCCGAGATCGCCGTGCCGGTGGTGGCCGAGACGCGCGGTGTCCAGGCCGGGAGGGGCATGACGCCGTGGCACGCCCACCACATCACCGAGCGGTACGGGCTGTTCACGATCATCCTGCTCGGTGAGAGCCTGCTGGCCTCGGGCAACGCGATCATCGAGGCGCTGCACGACGACGAAGCCGTGGCGCCACTCGTGAGCATCGGCGCGCTGGCCGTCGTGGTGACCGCCGCCCTGTGGTGGATCTACTTCTGGCCGCCACACCACGAGGCGATCGGCGGACTGCGACAGTCGCTGCGCTACGGCTACACCCACTACCTGGTGTTCGCGGCGGCCGGAGCCGTGTCGGCCGGCATCGAGGTGCAGATCGACGCCGCCACCCACCACACCGAGCTCGGTGACGTGGCCGCCGGCCTGACGCTCGCCGTCCCGGTGGCGATGTTCGTGCTGATGACCTGGTGGCTCGCCATCCGCGAGCGCGGCGACGCCGTCGTGAACCTCGCCCTGCCCCTGGGAGCGGTGCTCGTGCTGGCCGAGGCCTTCGTGCCGGGGCCTGCGGTCGTCACCGCCGTGGTGCTCGTGGCGATGGTGGTCGTGCTGGTGGTGCGCTCACCCGCGGCGCCCCGCAACGCGCGCGAGCGGTGAGCCAGCAACCGTTTCCGGGGTGGATTCGGTTGCCCGCTCACCGCTCGTGCGGCTCAGCCGGGTGACTCAGCGAGCCGAGGAGCCCTCGACGTAGTCGGAGTCGTGGCTCTTCACCCACGCCATGAGCTTGCGCAGCTCGCGGCCGGTCTTCTCGATCGGGTGCTGCTCGTGCTTCTCACGGAACGCGGTGAACTCGGGCGAGCCGTTCTCCATGTCGGTCATGAAGCGGTCGGCGAAGGTGCCGTTCTTGACGTCGTCGAGCACGGCCACCATGTTCTGCTTCACCTCAGGGGTGATCACCCGCGGGCCGGACACGTAGTCGCCGAACTCGGCGGTGTCGGAGACCGACCAGCGCTGCTTGGCGATGCCGCCCTCGTACATGAGGTCGACGATGAGCTTGAGCTCGTGCAGGCACTCGAAGTAGGCGACCTCGGGCTGGTAGCCGGCCTCGGTGAGCACCTCGAAGCCGTACTGCACCAGCTGCGAGGCGCCGCCGCAGAGGACCGCCTGCTCGCCGAACAGGTCGGTCTCGGTCTCCTCGGTGAAGGTGGTCTTGATGCCACCCGCACGCAGGCCGCCGATGCCCTTGGCGTAGGAGAGGGCGAGATCCCAGGCGCTGCCCGACTCGTCCTTCTCGACCGCGACGAGCACGGGCACGCCGCGACCGTCGACGTACTCGCGGCGCACCAGGTGGCCGGGGCCCTTGGGCGCGACCATGAACACGTCGACGCCGGCGGGCGGGGTGATGAAGCCGAAGCGGATGTTGAAGCCGTGGCCGAAGACGAGCGAGTTGCCCGGCTCCAGCTGGGGCGCGATCTCGTCGGCGAAGAGCTTCTTCTGGTGCTGGTCGGGGGCCAGGATCACGACCACGTCGGCCCAGGCAGCGGCCTCGGCCGGCGTCATCACGGTCAGGCCCTCGGCCTCGGCCTTCGGGCGCGACTTCGAGCCCGGCTGGAGGCCGATGCGGACGTCGACGCCGGAGTCACGCAGCGACAGCGAGTGGGCGTGGCCCTGGCTGCCGTAGCCGATCACGGCGACCGACTTGCCCTGGATCAGGGACAGATCGGCGTCGTCGTCGTAGAACATCTCAGCCACGGGGGCTTCTCCTTTGGGTGGTGGGTGTGGGACGTGTGGGGGTCAGCTGGCGACGTGGGACGCCGGCGGCACCGGCACGGTGACCGGGCGCAACGTGCGCTCGGAGATGGAGCGGGAGCCGCGACCGATCGCGACCATGCCGGACTGCACGAGCTCGCGGATGCCGAAGGGCTCGAGCACCTGGAGGAAGTCGGCGATCTTGCCGGCGTTCCCGGTGATCTGCACGGTCACGGCATCGGGGGCGACGTCGATGACCTTGGCGCGGAACAGCTGCACGGTGTCGAGCACCTGCCCGCGGGTCTCGGTGGTGGCGGCGACCTTCACGAGCACCAGCTCCCGCTGCACGGCGTGGGTCGGGTCGAGCTCGACGATCTTGATGACCTCGACCAGCTTGTTGAGTTGCTTGGTGACCTGCTCGAGGGGTGAGTCCTCGACGTTCACGACGATGGTCATGCGCGAGATCTCGGCGTGCTCGGTCGGGCCGACTGCGAGGCTCTCGATGTTGTAGCCACGCCGGCTGAAGAGGCCCGCGATGCGGGTCAGGACGCCGGGCTTGTCCTCGACGAGGACCGAGAGAGTGTGCTTGGTCATCAGAGGTCGTCCTCGTCGAACTCGGGGGCCAGGTCGCGTGCGTACTTGATCTCGTCGTTGCTGGTGCCGGCGGCCACCATGGGCCACACCATCGCGTCACGGTGCACCCGGAAGTCGACCACGACCGGCACGTCGTCGATCGCCATCGCCTTCTCGATGGTGGCGTCGACCTGGTCGGGCGTCTCGCACGAGAGGCCCACGCAGCCGTACGCGTCGGCGAGCTTCACGAAGTCGGGGATGCGCACCGGGCCGCCGTGACGCTGGAGGTTCGTGTTCGAGTAGCGCTCGTTGTAGAAGAGCGTCTGCCACTGCCGCACCATGCCCAGCGACTCGTTGTTGACCACGGCGACCTTGATCGGGATGTTCTCGATCGCGCAGGTGGCGAGCTCCTGGTTGGTCATCTGGAAGCAGCCATCGCCGTCGATCGACCACACGGTCGCGTCGGGCCGGCCGACCTTGGCGCCCATGGCTGCCGGAACCGAGTAGCCCATGGTGCCGAGGCCTCCGGAGTTGATCCAGGTGCGCGGGTTCTCGTACTTCACGAAGTGCGCCGCCCACATCTGGTGCTGGCCCACACCGGAGGCATAGATCGCCTCCGGGCCGGCGATCGCTCCGAGGCGCTCGATGACGTACTGCGGCGCCAGACCCTCGGCGGGTTTGTCGTAGCCCAACGGGTAGCGCTGCTTGATGCCCGCGAGGAACGAGACCCAGCCCTCGTAGTCCCCGGTGTGGCCGGCGTCCGCCTCGGCCTTGAGGGCGACGACTAGGTCGGAGATGACCTCGCGGCAGTCGCCCACGATCGGGACGTCGACGTGCCGGTTCTTGCCGATCTCGGCCGGGTCGATGTCGGCGTGGATGACCTTCGCGTGCGGGGCGAAGGAGTCGAGGTTGCCGGTGACACGGTCGTCGAAGCGGGCGCCCAGGCTGATGATGAGATCGCTCTTTTGGAGTCCGGCCACCGCCGCCACCGTGCCGTGCATGCCGGGCATGCCGAGGTGTTGCGGGTGGGAATCGGGGAACGCGCCCAGGGCCATGAGCGTCGTGACGACCGGCATGCCGGTGAGCTCGGCGAGCACCGTGAGCTCGGCGGCCGCGTTGGCGCGGATCGTGCCGCCGCCCACGTAGAGCACCGGCTTGCGCGCCTCGAGGATCATCCGTGCGGCCTCGCGGATCTGCTTCGCGTGCGGCTTGGTGATGGGCCGGTAGCCCGGCAGGGAGATCTCGGTCGGCCAGTCGAAGCGCGTCGTGGCCTGGAGGGCCGACTTCGCGACGTCGACGAGCACCGGACCCGGACGGCCGGTCGAGGCGATGTAGAAGGCCTCCGCGACCGTGCGCGGGATGTCGGCGGGGTCGGTGACCAGGAAGTTGTGCTTGGTGATCGGCATCGTGATGCCGCGGATGTCGGCCTCCTGGAAGGCGTCGGTGCCGATGAGCGAGGCACCGACCTGGCCGGTGACGGCGACCATGGGCACGGAGTCCATGTAGGCGTCGGCCAGCGGGGTGACGAGGTTGGTGGCGCCGGGACCGGAGGTGGCCATGCAGACGCCGACCCGCCCGGTCGCCGCCGCGAAGCCCTGGGCCGCGTGGCCCGCACCCTGCTCGTGGCGCACCAGGATGTGCCGCACCGAGGAGTCCATGAGCGGGTCGTAGGCCGGGAGGATGGCCCCGCCGGGGATGCCGAAGATCTCGGTCGCGCCGGCCGCCTCCAGCGAGGTGACCAGGCTCTGGGCCCCGGTGATCTCGCCGGCGGCTCCGCTCGTGGTCTGGCTCATCTGCTGCTCATTCCTCTTCGACTTTCCCGTGCCCGCCGCTCGTGACCCGCGACGGGGTCGACCCCATAGAAAAACCCCCCGGCCATCATGGCAGCGGAGGGATGACGCGTGGCTGGCGAGGTCGCTGGTGGACTCAGCTCACGCGTCGCGTGCGTACGAGAAGGGTCAGGCGCATGTCATCACCGTAACCCCCGGGTGCGAGAGCGTCACTTTCCAGGGCAGGCCGTCCCAATATGTGGGACGTTGGTATCGAATCGTGGTCACGCGTCGTGGTCGTCCTGACCGTCGGTCTCGGGGTACTCCGCGTGGGGGTCGTCCGGCTGGTCGCGACCCAGACCCGTGGTGATGCAGGCTCGGTTGCCCTGAGCGTCGGCGAGCACCCAGAAACGCGGTGCGTAGCCGTCGTTGACCAGCGTGCCGCCCGCATCGACGGCCCTGCGCACGCGGGCCTGGGCGACGTCGGGCGGCACCCGGACGTCGGCATGCCAACGCTGCGGTCCGGCCTGGTTGCGCTCGGACTCCTGGAACCACACCGACGGCCAGCGGCCCCCGGCGTCCGTCGCTTCGTGGCCGGGGGTGTCGTCGTCGTCCGGCTCCAGGCCGAGCACCGCCGCCCAGAACGGCTTGATCTCGGACGCATCCCAGGTGTCGAGCGCCCACTCGACCGTCTGCACCGACAGCGTGTCGGGCTTGGCCCCCAGGCTGCCGGCCAGGTCGGTGATCGTGCGGGCCAGGCGGACGTCGCGCTGGGTGACCGCCCCGACGTCATGGCTGCTCAACCGCACCTCGACGTAGCCGTAGCGCAGGTCGACGTCGGGGTGGTGGTTCTCCTTGTCGGCCGCCTTCGCGATCTCCGCCACCAAGCGCGCGCCGGTGTCGAAGTCGCCGGTCTTGAACCGCGCGACGAGCTGGTCGAACAGCATTCGCCAGTCGTCGAGCAACGCTCCCGCCACGTCGTGGATCTTCAGCGCGACCTTGTCTTCCTCCGCCATGGCCATGCCGTGAGTTCTACTCCCCTCGACCCACACTCACTGCACCCGCGGGGGTGGGGTTCGGCGCTGACCCGTCGCCAGTTTTCAGCTGACCCGTCGCCAGTTTTCGATCCACCTGCCACGAGTTTTCACGGCCGTGAAACTCGTGGCAGGTCACGTGAAACTCGTGGCAGGTCACGTGAAAACTCGTGGCAGGTCACGTGAAAACTCGTGGCAGGTCACGTGAAAACTCGTGGCAGGTCAGCGGGAGAGGGGGGTGCGTTGCTGGCCGCGATCGTCGAAGTTGGTGGGGTCCAGCCAGCGTTCGTGGGCGGTGCGGATCGCGGGCCAGTCGGCGTCGGTGATCGCGAACCAGTCGGTGTCGCGGTTGCGCCCCTTGACCACCAGGTGCTGGCGGAACCGCCCCTCGTAGGTGAACCCCAGCCGTGCGGCGGCCCGGCGGGAGGGTTCGTTGAGGCTGTCGCACTTCCACTCGAATCGGCGATAGCCGAGGTCGTCGAGGCAGTGGCGCATCAGCAGGTGCATCGCCTCGGTCGCGGCAGTCGTGCGTTGCAGCGTGCGCCCGAAGAGCACTCCCCCGACCTCGATCACCCCGTGCGCGGGCTCGACCCGCATCAGGGTCGCGACGCCGCGCGCAGCGCCGTCCACAACCAGGGCGAAGGTGACGGTGAGCTCGTCACTGGTCATCTGCTCGACCATCGCGGCGAGGTCGTCACGCGTGGAGGGTCGCGGCACGGGGCGGTAGGTCCAGAGGTCGTCGTCGGACTCCGCGCAGGTCGCGGCGAAGAGGTCGTCCACGTGGCCGGCACCGACGGGCTCCAGGCGCACCCATCGCCCTTCGTGGACGACGTGGGCCGGTCGCGGGCGCGGCGCCCACCCCTCGACCGGCGCCCCCACGGGCCGGTCGCCGGGCCGGTCGCTGGGCCGGTCGCTGGGCCGGTCGCCGGGCCGGTCGCTGGGCGGGCCGCTCACGCGAGCCGCTGGGTGATCGTGCGGGAGGCCGCGTCGACCTCGGCGACGGCGCCAGCGACGAAGGCCGCGAAGGGCTGGACGTGCCCGAACTCGACGTCGAGCACGATCGGCAGGCCCAGCCCGCCCAGGGCGTCGGCGACAGCCTCGTGCTGGGAGAGCTTCGGCGCATCCGGGCCGGGAGTGCGGCCGATCAGCACCCCGTTGGCGCCCTCGAACCAGCCGGCGAGCCGCAAACCGTGCAGGGCGCGGCACACGTCGTAGGCGCCGTGCTCGGCGGCCTCCAAGAACACGATCGTGCCCTCGGGCGCGTACTCGCGACGGAAGGCCGGCACGTCTGCGAAGGGGGTGCCGGCCAACGGCGAGAGCACCTCGATGCACCCGCCGATCAGCCGCCCGGAGAAGGCGGGATCGCCACCGCCGAGCACCGTCCAGGTGCCCTCGGCGTCCAGCGTCATGTCGCAGACGCCGGGGTCGCCCTCGTAGTCGTCCCAGCCGCCGGAGCGGTACCGGCCGGGACTGTGCTGCACGAGCGGCTCGGCCGGATCGCGCGTCAGCGCCTCGATCCATCCCGTCAGACCCTCGGGTGTCTCGTACGGGGTGTCCATCAGGTTGTGCCCGTGCAGGGTCGCCCAGCCGAGCCGGGTGGTGAGCGGCAGCATCACGGTGGTCAGATCGGAGAAGCCGACGACCCAGGTGGGCTTCGCGGCCGCCAGCGCGTCGAAGTCGAGGAGATCGAGCAGGTCGATGGCCAGTTCCCCTCCCCACGGCGGCACGATGGCGGCGACGGCCGGGTCGAGCAGCATGCCCATCAGTTCCTCGGCCCGCTCCCTCCTCGGCGCCGAGACGACCCGCTCGGCACCCAGGCACGCACCGAGCCGCACCTCGAAGCCGGCGCGGCGGACGACGTCAACGGCCCTCTCGAAACGGCCCTGCATGCTCGCGCCGACGCCGGACGACGGCGCGGTGACGCCGATGGTGTCGCCTGGCCGCAGTGGGCGGGGGTATCGGATCGCCATGGTCGTCAGGCTGTCAGGTCGGCCAGCAGGTCGCGAGCGGTTTCGAGTCCGCGGGAGACCTCGGCGAAGGAGGTCGACAGCGGGGAGAGGCCGAGGCGCAGACCGCCGGGATCGCGGTAGTCGGGCAGCACGTCGCGCTGCCACAGCGCAGCGACGACCTCGCGCATCGCCGGATGCTGGAGCGTGACGTGGCCGCCGCGACGCTCGGGGTCGCGCGGCGAGGCGACCTCGACGCCGAGGGGCGCGAGCACCTCATCGGCCACCTCGATGGCGTGCTCGGTGAGCGCCACGGACTTCGCGCGCACCGCCGCCATGCCGACGTCGTCGAGGAGGTCGAGCATGTCCTGCATCGCGAGCATGCCGACGATGGGCGGCGTGCCCGAGATCATGCGGCGGATGCCGGGGTCGGGGCGCCAGTCCGGCCCCATGGTGAACGGATCGGCGTGGCCCATCCAGCCGGTGATCGGCTGGACGAGGTGCTCGTGGTGGCGGGTGGCGGCGTAGACGAAGGCCGGGCTGCCGGGCCCGCCGTTGAGGTACTTGTAGGTGCAGCCGACGGCCAGGTCGACCTCGCAGGCGTCGAGAGCCAGCGGCACCGAGCCGACCGAGTGCGAGAGATCCCAGAGCGCCAGCGCCCCGGCGCCGTGAGCTACCCGGGTGATCGCGGCCATGTCGGCGAGCCACGCGGAGCGGTAGCCGACATGGCTGAGCAGCACCACCGCCGTCCGCTCGCTCGTCACCGCGGCGACCTGCTCGGGCGTGACCCCGCCGGTCGGGTCGGCCTCGAGCCAGCGCAGGGCGAGTCCGCACTCGTCGGCCACCGACGCCGCCACGTAGCGGTCGGTCGGGAAGTCGTCGGCGTAGGCGACGATCTCGGTACGGTCGGGGCGCATGCCCACCGTCGCGCGGAGCGCCTTGTAGAGCAGCACCGTGGTGGAGTCGCCGACCGTCGTCTGCCCGGGCGCGGCACCGAGGCAGGCGGCAGCGATGCGGTCGCCGACGTGCAGGGGCAGATCCATCCACGCGTCGTCCCAGCCGCGGATCAGGCGCTCACCCCACGGGCCCTCCACGAATGCGTGCAGACGCTGAGCCGTCACGCGCAGCGGACGGCCCAGGGAGTTGCCGTCGAGGTAGACCAGTGGCGACTCGCTGCCGACGAAGCGTGCTCGGTGCGGGGCCAGCGGGTCGGCAGAGTCTCGAGAGTCGCGCCGTTCGGCAGGGGTCACGTCGGCATGTCTAGCAGCAGCCGATGACTCCACCGACGATCCACCGATGAGTCTGTCGGCGCGCCGTGGTCGGCTCAGCCAATCCCGCACGTCGCCCAGGAGGAAGTCATGCGCCCCATCGTCGTCACGACCATGCTCAGCCTCGACGGAGTCATGGACTCCCCCGGCGGCGGAGAGCACCCGCGCGCGGGGTGGACCTTCAAGGAGGTGCCGTTCGAGGAGGCCGCCTACGAGATCAAGGGCCGCGAGCAGGAGGAGGCGGGCAGCATGCTCCTGGGGCGGGTCAGCCACGACGAGTTCGCCCCGGTGTGGCCGACGATGCCGGAGTTCGAGCAGTACAACGCCATGCCCAAGTACGTCGTCTCCTCGACGCTCGAGGGCTCGGAGTGGAACAACACCCACGTGCTGCGCTCGCTAGACGACGTCGCCGCGCTCAAGGACTCCGACGAGCCGGGGTCGATCATCGTGCACGGCTCGGCCACCCTCGCCCAGGGGCTCGCCACCGCCGGGCTGGTCGACCGCTACCACCTGCTCGTCTTCCCGCTGCTCCTCGGCACCGGCAAGCGGCTGTTCTCCACCGATACCCCGACCGGCGGCATCACCGGGCTGAGCGTCCTCGAGAGCGAGACCTATGCCAACGGCGTACAGAAGCTGGTGCTCGACGTCGTGCGGTGAGACGGGCCGGCCTGCCACCCACCCGAAGAGCGACCTGAAAAGGGGTGTGACCGAACCTCAGGATCGCGTGCTGAAGTGGAGGAAACCACTGCCACCGGAGGCACCATGACCTCGCATCACCTCGTCCAGGACTCCGACCTCCCCTCCGCCGAGGCGGCTCGCCGGGCGCATGAGTTCTCACGTGCCGCCGACGAGCAGCGCCGCACCCTCGAAGCGCGGGCCACGCCCCCCGCCGTCCGCACGGATCTCGGGCAGCCCGGCGGCGCCCTCGTCGTCGCCGGCGGGGTGTTCCTGCTCGTCTCGCAGAGCTGGGCCTTCCCCCAGACGGCCGCGGCACACTGGCCCGACGTCATCGCCGGACTCTTCTCCTTGGCCTTCGTCGCACTCGGCATGGTGATCGCGGTGTGCCGTGCCTCGTGGGCGGTCAGCCTGCTCGCCCTGGGCGCCGCCGCGCTGGGACTCGTCTACGGACTCACCGCCGACACGGGCACCGAGACCGTCGCCATGGTCGTCTCCTCGGGCATCGCGGCCCTCGGCGGGCTGATGTCGCTGGACCGCACCGGTCTCTGACGCTGGCGCCAAACGGCACCTCGCCTCGCGAGCGTCGTTCGACGGGTCGGAGGAGAGGCGTCGGAGCGGGCAGCCGGCCTCGCGAGCGAGAGCGCAAGCCGCCCGCTGTGGGCGGGGCGCACAGCCGTGGCGGTGCGCCCGTCCCCCAGGGCCGAGCGCGTCGAGTGGCGGGGTGGGACGGCGTTTTTGCCCCTGGGACGGCCGTATTTCACCGTCCCAGGGGCGAATTCACCGGACGTCCGGCGAATTCGCCCCCCGGGACGCAGCGCCTCTAGCCGGTGACGGCCCCGTGGGCGGCGGAGGAGACGGTGCGGGCGTACTTGCCGAGCACGCCCTTGGTGTACTTCGGCGGGTTGGGCTCCCAGCCCTCCTTGCGCGACTCCCAGTCGGGGGTGTCGTCTCCCTGCTCGACCTCGAGGGAGCGGTTGAGCACGTCGAGGGTGATGGTGTCGCCGTCGCGCACGAACGCGATGGGTCCGCCGTCGACCGCCTCGGGGGCGACGTGCCCGACGCACAGGCCGGTGGTGCCGCCGGAGAAGCGGCCGTCGGTGAGCAGCAGGACGTCCTTGCCGAGGCCGGCGCCCTTGATGGCGCCGGTGATAGCCAGCATCTCGCGCATCCCGGGGCCACCCTTCGGGCCCTCGTAGCGGATGACGACCGCGTCGCCGGCGACGATCTCGCCGCGCGCGAGCGCGTCCATGGCTGCCCGCTCGCCGTCGAACACCCGGGCCCGGGCGGTGAAGACGGTCTCGTCGAAGCCGGCCGACTTCACGACGGCACCGTCGGGTGCCAGCGAGCCCTTGAGGATGGTCAGGCCGCCGGTGGCGTGGATGGGCCGCGACATCGAGCGGATGACGTCGTCGTCGAGGGCCGGGGGGTTCAGGTCGGCGAGGTTCTCGGCCAGCGTCTTGCCGGTGACGGTGAGGGCGTCGCCGTGCATGAGGCCGGCGTCGAGCAGGGCCTTCATCACGACCGGGATGCCGCCGATCTTGTCGACGTCGTTCATGACGTACCGGCCGAACGGCTTGAGGTCGCCGAGGTGCGGGACCTTGTCGCCGACGCGGTTGAAGTCGTCGATGGTGAGCGGCACCTCGGCCTCGCGGGCGATGGCCAGCAGGTGCAGCACGGCGTTGGTGGAGCCACCCAGCGCCATGACCACGGTGATGGCGTTCTCGAACGCCTCCATCGTCATGATCTGCCGCGCGGTGATGCCTTGGGCGATGAGGTTGACCACGGCCTCGCCGGAGCGGTGCGCGAACCCGTCGCGGCGCCGGTCGACGGCCGGTGGCGCGGCCGAGCCGGGCAGCGACATGCCCAGCGCCTCGCCCACCGCGGCCATGGTGTTGGCGGTGTACATGCCGCCGCAGGCACCCTCGCCCGGGCAGATGGCACGCTCGATGCGGTCGACCTCGGAGCGGTCGATCTTGCCGGCCAAGCAGGCGCCGACGGCCTCGAAGGCGTCGATGATGGTGACGTCCTTGCCGTCGACCTGCCCGGGCATGATGGAACCGGCGTAGAGGAACACCGAGGCGAGGTCGAGTCGCGCTGCGGCCATCAACATGCCCGGCAGCGACTTGTCGCAGCCGGCCAGCAGCACCGAGCCGTCGAGCCGCTCGGCGTTCATCACGACCTCGACCGAGTCGGCGATCACCTCGCGGCTGACGAGTGAGAAGTGCATGCCCTCGTGGCCCATCGAGATGCCGTCGGAGACCGAGATCGTGCCGAACTCCAGCGGGTAGCCCTGGGCGGCGTGCACGCCGTTCTTCACGGCCTTGGCCAGTCGGTCGAGGCTGAGGTTGCACGGGGTGATCTCGTTCCAGCTCGAGGCCACCCCGATCTGGGGCTTCTCCCAGTCGTCGTCGCCCATGCCGACCGCGCGCAGCATGCCGCGAGACGCCGCCCGCTCGAGACCGTCGGTCACATCGCGGGAGCGGGGCTTGAGGTCGGGAGCGTCACTCATGCGGGCAAGACTACGACCGGCTGCCGACGCACGTGGGAGGTGTCTCACCCCGGCCGGTGCACGGAAGTCGCCGGCTGCCCTTAGCCTTTTCGGGTGAACTCCTCCCCTGACGCTGCGCACGCGCCCGATCGGGTCGACTGGGCCGCCTACGACGCCGTGCTCTTCGACCTCGACGGCGTGCTCACGCCTACGGCCGAGGTGCACATGCGCGCCTGGGCCGACATGTTCGACGACTTCCTCTCCGGTCACGGGGGTGGCGACACC
Source organism: Nocardioides acrostichi (assembly GCF_015319165.1). Lineage (GTDB taxonomy): Bacteria > Actinomycetota > Actinomycetes > Propionibacteriales > Nocardioidaceae > Nocardioides > Nocardioides acrostichi. Next base: position 338,702 of record NZ_JADIVZ010000001.1, on the reverse strand, counting down.
TCGGCCTACACCGAGCGCGACTACTTCGATCACGTCGACGGCAAGCCCCGCTACGACGGCGTGCGCGACTTCCTGGCCTCCCGCGGCATCGACCTGCCCGAGGGCTCCCCCGACGACGCCCCCGAGGCCGACACCGTGTGCGGTCTCGGCAACCGCAAGAACGACGCCTTCAACGCCGTGCTCGAGCGCGACGGCGTCGCGCCCTTCCCCGGCTCGGTGGCACTCCTCGACCACCTGCGCGGCCTCGGCACCCGCCTGGCCGTCGTGTCGTCGTCCGCCAACGCGCCGGCCGTGCTCGAGGCGGCCGGGCTCGCCGACCGGTTCGAGACCGTCGTCGACGGCCGCGTCGCCAGCGAGCAAGGGCTCCCCGGCAAGCCGGCCCCCGACACGTTCCTGCGCGCCGGCGAGATCTGCGGGGCGAGCCCCGGGCGGGCCGTCGTGGTCGAGGACGCCGTGAGCGGCGTCCGCGCCGGGGCTGCGGGCGGCTTCGGGCTGGTCGTGGGCGTCGACCGTGGCGCCGGCCACGACGTGCTCACCGACGCCGGGGCGCACGTGGTCGTGCCAGACCTGGCCGACCTGGTGCCCGCGGCAGGCTCGGACGGATCCCCCGCATGACCCGCCTCGAGCTCGACGACCAGCCGCTGGACCGCAGCCGGTTCCCCGCCGACCCGTGGCGGCTGATCGAGCGTGCCTACGACAGCAGCGACCTGGGTGTCACCGAGACGCTGTTCAGCGTCGCCAACGGCTACCTCGGCCTGCGCGGCAACCCCGAGGAGGGCCGCGACGCCTACGCGCACGGCACGTTCCTCAACGGCTTCCACGAGACCTGGGAGATCCGGCACGCCGAGAGCGCGTTCGGGTTCGCTCGCACCGGCCAGACGATCGTCAACGTTCCCGACGCGAAGCTGATGAAGCTCTACGTCGACGACGAGCCGCTCATCTTGGGCACCGCCGACCTCGAGCACTACGAGCGGGTGCTCGACCTGCGCGACGGCGTGCTGCGACGCTCCCTGGTCTGGCGCACCCCCTCGGGCAAGCGGGTGCGCGTGGAATCGACGCGCATGGTCTCGATGACCCAGCGACACCTCGCGCTGCTGAGCCTCGAGGTCACGATGCTCGACGGCGACGCGCCGCTGGTGATCTCCTCGCAGCTGCTCAACCGCCAAGACGGCAAGGACGAGTACCACGACCCCAGCGCCGCGATGGGCGAGGGCGTCGACCCGCGCAAGGCGGCGAGGTTCGACGAGCGGGTGCTGGTGCCGCGTCTCAGCACAGCCACGCCCGAGCGGATGATGCTCGGCTACCAGTGCGCCAACTCCGGCATGACCCTCGCGGTCGCCGCCGACCACCGGCTCACCGTGGGCGGCGTCCTGCTCGACCCGGCGACCACCGACGACGAGGGCCCCGAGGTCGTCGTCCGGCACGACGACGACCTCGCCAAGGCCGTGTTCCGCGTCGAGGCCACCCGGGGCAAGCCCGTGCGCCTGGAGAAGGTCGTGGCCTACCACTCCTCGCGCGGCGTGCCGGTGCGCGAACTGGCCGACCGCTGCGACCGCACGCTCGACCGCGCCGCGCACCACCCCACCAGCTTCTACGTCGCCCAGCAGCGTGGCTGGTTCGACGACTTCTGGGGATCCGCCGACGTCGCCGTCACCGACGCGCAGACCGATCCGGGCACACCGGAGGGCGCCGAACTGGTGGCGCTCCAGCAGGCGATCAGGTTCAACCTGTTCAGCCTGGCCCAGGCCAGCGCCCGCGCCGACCAGTGGGGCGTGCCGGCCAAGGGCGTGACCGGGTCGGGCTACGAGGGCCACTACTTCTGGGACTCCGAGGTCTACGTCGCCCCGTTCCTCACCTACACCCAGCCCTACCTGGCGCGGAACCTCATGCACTTCCGCCGCCGGATGCTCGACTCAGCACGCCATCGCGCGAAGGAGATGGCCCAGCACGGTGCGCTGTTCCCGTGGCGCACCATCAACGGCGAAGAGGCCTCGGCCTACTACGCCGCCGGCACCGCGCAGGTGCACATCGACGCCGATGTCGTCTACGCGCTCATGCAGTACGTCGCCGCCAGCGGCGACGTCGGCTTCCTCATCCGTGACGGCATCGACATCCTGGTCGAGACCTCACGCATGTACGCCGACCTCGGGTTCTGGCGCACCAACGGCGAGCCCAGCTTCCACATCCACGGCGTCACCGGGCCCGACGAGTACACGACGGTCGTGAACAACAACCTGTTCACCAACGTCATGGCGCGCTTCAACCTCGAGCAGGCCGTGGCCGCCATGGAGCTGCTGCGCACCGAGTTCTCCGAGGAGCACGCCCGCGTGGTGGCACGCCTCGGCGTCACCGACGACGAGGTCGAGGAGTGGGCACGCTGCGCCGCCGGCATGCACATCCCGTTCGACGACGGCCTCGGCATCCACCCGCAGGACGACTTCTTCCTCGACCGCGAGGTGTGGGATCTCTCCCAGACCCCCGACGAGCTACGGCCGCTGCTGCTGCACTACCACCCGCTCGTGATCTACCGGTTCCAGGTGCTCAAGCAGGCCGACGTCGTGCTCGCGCTCTTCCTCCAGGGTGATCGCTTCACCGACGAGCAGAAGCGCAAGGACTTCGAGTACTACGACCCGATCACCACCGGTGACTCCACGCTCTCGGCCGTCGTCCAGTCGGTCATCGCCGCCGAGGTCGGATACGCGGACGTGGCGTGGCAGTACTTCCGGCAGGGCCTCTACGTCGATCTCGCCAACCTGCACGGCAACACCGTCGACGGCATGCACATCGCCTCGACCGGCGGCGTGTGGACGGCGCTGGTGTTCGGGTTCGCCGGCATGCGCGATCGGGGCGGCCGGCTGTCGTTCGACCCTCGGCTCCCCGACGCGTTCCCGCGGCTGATGTGCTCGGTGCGGTGGCGCGGCTCGCAGCTCAAGGTCGAGCTCACGCCGAAGCGACTCTCCCTCACCATCGCCGAGGGCCCGGGCGGGGTGCCGGTCACGGTGCGCGGCGAGGAGCACGTGGTCGAGATCGACGCCCCGGTCGTCGTCGAGCTCGACGCCCGCGGACGCCGTCTCGCCGGCGCCATCACCGAGCGCCCGCAGCTCGGCGGCACCCGCGGCGACGGCTCCAAGATCACCGCCGGCGTACCCGAACCGATCTCGCTCCAGGAGACCGGCTTCGGTGCCGACGGCGTCGCGCTCGGCCCGCACGTGCCGCAGTCCTAGGACCCGCCGGCGGTCGTGGGGCACCCCGGCGGGCGGCTCAGATCGCCGCGGCGCGCACGCACATGACGTCGGGCAGGTCGCGCACGAGGCACGACCAGGTCTCTCCGGTGTCGGCCGAGCCCCAGACGGCGCCGTTGCGGGCGCCGAAGTAGAGACCGGGCACGTCGTGGGAGTCGGCGTCCATCGCGTCTCGCATCACGGCGACGTGGAAGGAGTCGGGTAGGTCGCCGGCGCCCAGCGCCTCCCAGGTGTCGCCGGCGTCGCGCGAACGCCACACCCGCGCCTCCGCGTCGACCGGGTAGCGGCCTTCACCGCCGCTGAGGGGGAAGCAGAAGATCGTGTCGGGGTCGTGCGGGTGCACCACCATCGGGAAGCCGAAGTCCGAGGGCAGGCCGTCGGCGATCGACGTCCACGAGACACCCTCGTCATCGGTGCGGTAGACGCCGCCATGGTTCTGGAGGTACATGCGCTCCGGGCGGGCGGGGTGTCGGGCCACCTTGTGCACGCACTGCCCGAACTCGGGGAACTGCTGCCCCTCGGGCAAGAACACGGCGCGCAACCCCTGGTTGGCCGGTGACCACGAACAGCCCTGGTCGGTGGTCTGGTAGACGCCACCGGTCGAGATCGCCGCGGTCAGTGAGGTGGAGTCGGTGGGGTGCGGCAGGATCGTGTGGAACGCCTGGCCGCCGAAGCCGGCGTTCCATTGCGTGCGGTGCGGGTGGTCCCACAGCGCCCGCTCCAGGCCGAAGGTCTCGCCGCCGTCGGTGGAGGTGAAGATCGCGCCCGGCTCGGTGCCGGCGTGCACGACACCCGCCTCGGTGCCCGCCGCGAGCTGCCAGATGCGCTCGACCGAGGCGTCGACGTCGTCGGGGAACGCGACCGGACCTGACGAGGACTCCACCCACGTCTCCCCCAGATCGTCGCTGCGCCGCACCAGGGCTCCCAACCACGGCGAGCTGGCCCCGGCGAGCAGACGCGGCCGCTCGCCCCGCGTGTCGATCAGACAGGAGTAGACCTCCTCCATGTCGTGATGGGGCCCCGTGAAGTCCCACTCACGACGGAACTCGTCCGATGTCCCGATCCACAGCCCTTTGCGGGTTCCGACCATCAACACGGTGCGTGCGCTCACAAGCGTCTCCTCATCCGGCGGCCACCGACCGGCGGACGCTCTGGGGCGGTCTCTAGGGTGGACCCGGTGACCGCCGAGAACTCATCGTCGCGCCTCGCGCACGGCGTGTCACCGGTGTGGCTGGTGCTCGTAGGCATCGTGTCGGTGCAGTTCGGCGCCGGCGTCGCCAAGACGCTGTTCGACGACGTCGCTCCCACCACGATCGTGTGGCTGCGACTGGTCACGAGCGCGTTGGTGTTGATGCTGGCGCTGAGACCCCGCCTACGCGGCCGCAGCCGCTCGGACTGGCTCGTGGTGATCGGGTTCGGCCTCAGCCTGGCGCTGATGAACTGGTCGATCTACCAGTCCTTCGCCCGCATCCCGATCGGCCTGGCGGTCACCATCGAGTTCATCGGCCCCCTGACGCTCGCGGTCGCGGGGTCGCGCCGGCTGCTCGACCTCGCCTGGGTGGGTCTCGCAGGTCTCGGCGTGGCCCTGCTGGGTCTCGACGGCGGCGGGATGACGCTCGCCGGCGTCGCCTTCGCGCTGCTGGCCGGCGTCGCCTGGGCGGGGTACATCCTGCTCAGCGCGCGCACCGGGCGCACCTGGGCCGGCCTCGACGGCCTCGCCGTGGCCAGCGCCATCGCCACGGCCCTGCTCGCGCCGGCGGCTCTCGTCACGGGCGGCGGCGACCTGCTCACTCCCCACGTGCTGCTCCTGGGTGCCCTGGTCGGGGTGCTCTCCTCGGTCGTGCCCTACAGCTGCGAGCTGGTCGCGTTGCGCCGGCTGGCGCCATCCGTCTTCGGGATCTTGATGAGCCTGGAGCCCGCGGCCGCCGCGCTGGCAGGACTCGTCGTGGTCGGTGAGTTCCTCGGCCCCGCCCAGTACGTCGCCATCGCCTGCGTCGTCGTCGCCAGCATCGGCGCGACGCGCAGCCGGCGTCCGCCGGCGTCGGCCCTGGCGGCCGCGTAGCCGGCACGTGTGAGGCGACACGCCCGGCGGCCTTGACCGTCGGTGAGGTCGTTCTAGTCTGGGAGTGCGCTCCACGCCGATGGTTCCCCCACCACTGGCACCACTCCCACCAGCCACGAACCGGCACCTCCTGGAGTCACGACATGTCTCGGCCGAACCTCGCTCTCGTCCCGCCCTCGCGCTCGATGCCGGGCGCCGCCTGGCAGGCCGTGGCGCGACGCGTCCACGACTGGTCGGTCCAGTCCCAGCTCGGTGCCCGTCGCAACGCGATGGCAGCCTCCACCCGTCTCGCCGAGCGACGTGCGGAGCGCGAGGACGTCGAGGACTTCCTGCGCCACCACACCGCCGACGACGAGACCCCCCACTCCCGACCCGAGCGCCGTACGACGGGCACGGCCGCCCGGACCAGGGAGGCCTGAGCCACAGCGGCGGCACTCGGTTCTGGGGCACACTGGACCCATGCCGACCTCCGCCGCTCCCGCCACCGGCGCGCCGGTCCTCGCCTTCCACGAGGTGCTCTCCGACGACGGCACCGTGCTGCGCGCCTGGACCAACGATCCCGACGGCACGCGCACCGGCCCGACCGTCTTGCTGTGCAACGGGCTCGGCACCAATCCGTGGGCCTGGCCCGCACTGCTCGACCCCGCCAGCGGGGTGCGGGTCCTCTCGTGGAACCACCGGGGCACCGGCGGCTCGCAGCGACCGGCCGACCCCGAGCGGTGCGGCATCGCGGAGTTCGTCGAGGACGCCCTCTCGGTGATGGACCACTTCGGTGTCGATCGGACCGTGCTCATGGGTTGGTCGATGGGGGTCAACACCGCCTTCGAGCTCGCCGCCCGCAACCCCGAGCGGGTGCGCGGCGTCTTCGCGGTCGCCGGCGTACCGGGCGACACGTTCGCCACGATGCTCGGCCCGCTGCACCTACCACACGTCCTGGCCCGCACCCTCACGGTCAACGTCGCCCGCCTCGGCAAGCTGACCGGCAAGGCGATCACGCCGATCACCAGCCGACTGTCCGTGGGTCGCCGCTTCGTCGAGGTGCTCTCCCACTCCGGGTTCATGCTGCCCGTCGCCGATCTCGACATCACCGCGCGCGCGGTAGGCGAGTTCCTCACCACCCCGATGGACTGGTACTTCCACCTCGCTCTCAAGAGCTCCGAGCACGGCCGCGTCTCCCTCAGCACACTGCGTGTCCCGGTGGCTTTCGTCGCCGGCACCTGGGACGTCCTCGCCGGCGCGCGTGACATGGCCAGTGCGGCCGAGCGCATCCCTGGCTCCTGCTACACCGAGCTCCCCGGCAGTCACTTCCTCAGCCTCGAGCAGCCCGAGCTCGTGCACGAGCTGCTGCTGGAGTTCCTGGGGCGGGTCGAGTGACCCCTCACTCCCGGGGCCGGACGACGCCGCGCGCGGTCGCGGTCGTGCTCGCCGGCGTCCTGGGGGTCGGCCTGGTGGTCGGCCTGGGCGGCTGCCTGCGTGAGGGCAACTCCAGCACCGTCACCATCGTCGACACGACCGACTCCCCCAGCGCCACTCCCTCTCCCTGACGCTGACCTGCCACCAGTTTTCGGGTGACCCGTCGCTAGTTTTCACGTGACCTGCCACGTTTGTGCAGGTGACCTGCCGCAACTTTCCTGTATGTGAAAACTCGCGGCAGGTGGGTTGAAAACTGGCGACGGGTCAGGTGGAAACTGGCGACGGGTCGGCGTGGGAGCCGGTGACGGTCGCGCGACGGGCGGCGCGTCGCAGGACGGCGAGCACGGTGGGGCCCAGCGCGACGAGGGCGACGCCGGTGGTGAGAGCACGCAGGGTGTCCCAGCCACCGGTCGAGGTCAGCAGCGTGTACACCGCGAACCGGTGCAGGTTCTCCCACACCGGGGCACCCGGCAGATAGGTCAGGCCGGAGGTGTCGCGGCCCGGCAGCCCCACCCCGAGCAGGAACGGCCAGCCCGAGAGGTTCATCAAGAGCCCGTAGGCGTAGCTGGCCACGATCCCGTAGACCACCAGGACGCCGATCTCGGCGCGCCCGCGCAGGGTCCGGGGCAGCAGCCCGGCGCCCATGCCGACCCAGGCCGAGCAGATCATCTGGAACGGCAACCAGGGGCCCACCCCGGCGGTCATCAGTGCCGAGGCGAACAGTCCGGTGCACCCCAGCGCGAAGCCGAACCCGGGGCCGAAGACGCGCCCGCCCAGGATGAGCAGGAAGAAGACCAGCTCGATGCCGGCCAACCCCGGAGACAGGGCCCGCGAGAGCGCCACGAGGGCCGAGAGCACACCGAGCACCGCGAGCACGCGGGCATCCAGACCGCCCTCGCTCAGCTCGGCCAGCACGACGGCGATCACGACCGGCAGCAGGCCGAGGAAGAGGAACGGCGGGTCGACGCGGGTCTGACCCGGCTCGACCTGGAGCACCAGCGGCCACATCAGCATCAGCAGCCCGACCACCGAGGCCAGCGTCAGGACCAGCGCCGAGCGGCGCGAGACCGGGATCGCCCCTCGCCGGGAAGCCGTCACCGTGCTCACACGCCACTCCCCGACCCGGCCGACCCGGCCGACCCGGCCGACCCGGCCGCGCCCGCCACCTCGACGGCGCGCACGACGTCGCCGACGCGCAGCCACGGCGCGCCGAGCACCTTGTGCACCTGGGGGGCGAAGGCAGGCGACTGCGCGACGACGTCGGCCACCGGCCCGTGCGCGATGAGCTCGCCCTCGGCCAGCACCGCCACGGTGTCACCGGGCCGGTCGGCGACCTGCACCACGAACTCGACATCGTGGGTCGAGACCAGGACCGCACGACCGTCGTCCGCGAGCTCACGCAGCACGGTCGCGAGCGCGGCCTTGGCCCCGTAGTCGAGGCCACGGGTGGGCTCGTCGAGCAGTACCGCAGGCGGGTCGCCGGCGAGCACGACGGCCAGCGCGACGCCGAGACGCTGCCCCTCGGAGAGATCGCGCGGGTGCGCGTCGTCCGGCACCCCGGGCACCAGCCGGTCGAGCATCGGCCGGCCCGTGCCACGCCCCTCGTCGGCGGCGTCGAGCTCCTCGGCCACGGTCTCGAGGTAGAGCAGGTCGTCGGCCTCCTGCGGCAGCAGCGCCACCAAGCCGCGCCGGACGGCGGCACTGGCCGAGACCGGGTCCGCGCCACCGACCGAGACCGAGCCCGACGCCCTCCCCCCACTGCCCTGGAGCGCCCACAGCAACGAGGACTTGCCGGAGCCGTTGCGGCCCATCAATGCCGTGACCGTGCCCGCAGGCAGGGTCAGGTCGACCTCGCGCACCGCCACCTGGTCATCGTGCACGACCGTCACGCCACGGGCGCTCAGCACCGGCTCGGAGGGCGACGCGGGCAGCGGCTGCGCCGCCGGTCCGAGCGCCACCTCCCGGGCATGCCGGCGGGCCTCGCGCACGCTGAGCGGGAGCGGCGTCCAGCCGAGTTCTCGGCCGAGCGCGACCAACGGCGGGACGACGGGTGAGGTCGCGAGCAGGTCGCGAGGCGACCCGGCCAGCACGGTGCCGCCGCCGGGCAGCAGCCACATCGCGTCGGCGAAGGGCACGACCCGCTCGAGCCGGTGCTCGGCGACCAGCACGGAGGTGCCGACGTCGGCGACGAGCCGCGTGAGCGTGGCGAGCACCTCCTCTGCGGCGGTGGGGTCGAGGGCGGAGGTGGGTTCGTCGAGGACGAGGAGTCGCGGATGCATCGTGAGCACAGCCCCGATCGCGGCGCGCTGCTGCTGCCCGCCGGAGAGGGTGCGCAGGTCGCGGTCGCGCAGATCGGCGATGCCGAGCAGATCGAGCGTCTCCTCGACCCGACGGCGCATCGTGGTGGGGTCGAGCCCGAGCTGCTCCATGCCGTAGGCGAGCTCCTCCTCGACCGTGTCGGTCACGAAGCCGCGCGCGGGATCCTGCCCTACGTAGCCGATGTCGGCTGCGCGCTCGCGCGGCGGCCGCAGCGTGACGTCTCGACCGTCCACCAGCACGCTGCCGCTCAGCACTCCGCCCGAGAACCTCGGCACCTGGCCGCCCACCACGCCCAGGAGCGTCGACTTGCCCACCCCCGTCGGCCCGCTCACCAGCACCAGCTCGCTCTCGAGCACCTCGAGGGTGACGTCGCGCAGCACCGGGGCGTGGCCCTCGTGGGCGAAGCCGATGCCGCGCAGCTCCAGCAGCGCCTCCGTCACGACGCCACCTCCCACTCTCGCCCGGCCGGCACCGGGCCGGCCACGACGCTTCGACGACGCACGCGGCGTCGCTGGTCTGGTGCGCAGAGCCCACCGACCCAGGCCACCACGCCGCCCACGAGCATCCAGAGGTCGATGGCCGGCACGATGTCGAGCGCGGGGTAGGCGCGCACCAGGTCGTGCTGGTTGACCCACCAGCCGCAGAAAGCGACGACCAGTCCGGACCCCGCCACCGCGAGCTCGGGCCAGCGCCACCGGTCGGGCCGGTAGCGGCTGCGCTCGACGCGGCGTCCGGCCGAGCGCAGCGCCACCGCCGCGAGCAGCGTGCCCACGGCCAGCATGGGCAGGGCCAGCAGCCGGGGTGCGGTGGTGTCGAGCACGGCGTAGGTGCCGACGACCAGGCCGCAGAGCCCGGCCAGCATGAGCGCTCCGGTGCGCCGCCGTTGGGCGGGCGTCTGGGCACCGGCGCGGCCATAGCCGCGGGCGTCCATGCCCGCGGCCATCGATAGCGACCGGTCCAGGGCGTCCTCGAGCACCGGCACGAGCAGCCGCCGCAGCCGCCCGGTGCGTCCGCGTGCGCCGGCCCGCAGCCCCTGAGCCGCATGCACCCGGCGTACGGAGTCGGCCAACTGGGGCAGCACGGTGACCGCCACGACCAGGGCCGTGCCGACCTCGTAGAGCGCCGGCGGCACCGAGCGCAGCAGCCGCTTGGGGTTCGCCAGGCTGTTCGCGGCTCCCACGCACACGACGATCGTCGCGAGCCGCAGGCCGTCGTAGAGGCCGGCCAGCACGGCGTCGGAGGTGACCGGGCCGAGCAGCACGATGCCGGCCGCGATGTCCGGCAGCGGGATCTCGGGCAGACCCACGAGCACCCGGCCTCCCGGGAACGCGCCGCCGAGCAGCACCCGCGAGACGACCCGCATCATGACGATGAAGACCCCGAGCCACAGATAGAGCCGCAACGAGGCGCCCCACGGCTGGTCGGAGCGCCGGGTGAGGGCGACCTGCACGGCCACGCCGGCGAGCACCAGCAACGAGAAGGGGTTGGTGGTCGACGACGCCGCCGCGGCGAGCCCCAGCGCCCACACCCACCAGGCCACGGGGTGCAGGTCGCGAGGGAGCCGGGCGGCGCCACCGATCACGTCGCTAGGCCCGCCGTCGCCAGAAGGCCGTGACACCCGCCGCGGCCAGCACCAGCACGACGGCGATCGGACCCACCCAGACGGGGAGCCCGCCCGCGTCGTCCGAGCTCTGGGCGGACGTCGGCTGTGCCGCGGTGTCGTCGGTGGCCCCCTCCGAGGCCTGCACCGTGGACGACGCCGAGTCCGAGGCTCCCGAGGAGTGGCGGCGCTCGTGCCGGGCCTTGCGGGCATGGCGCCCATCGCCCTCGCCCTGCGCGCCGGACCTCCTGCGCTTCGCGGCACCGGAGGCACTGGATCCGCTCGAGGGCGATCCCGAGGCCGTGGCTCCCCCACTCGGCGACGCCGTGCTGCCCGAGGCACCCGTGGTCGAACTGCTGGTGGACCCGCCGGCAGAACCACCCGTCGAGCCACCGGTCGAGCCACCCGAGGAGCCACTCGACGAGCCACCGGAGGATCCGCCCGAGGGAGACGGCGAGGCCGAGGCCCCCTGCGTCACCGGGGGCGCGGTCGACGGCCTGCGGTTGCCGTTGACGTCGTCCCAGCTGAACGCGACCGACCCGCCGTCAGGCACCGTGAGGGAGTCCACGCCGAGGCTGGAGTAGGTCCACGACCCGCCCGTGCCGTCGGAGACCCACAGGCCCCAGTAGGCGTCGGCCGGCGAGGCGTTCTGACAGGGGTCGGACTCGGGCACGCCCTCGACCCGGCACACGAACCCCGGCTCACGCTGGGCGCGGGCGAGGTCGACGCCAGCAGCGGCGAAGATGTCGGAGGCGGACTCACCACCGGCGCCGGACGCGCACGACGCGACGTCCTGACCGGGCAGATCCCAGAAGTTCACCACGACGCTGACCCCACCGGACGACGAGCAGGTCGCCGCCGAGGCCGGGGGCGTCGCCGCGAGCACCAGCACCGGTGCCGCCCCCGCCGTGAGGGCGAGAGCGGCACCGAGACGAGCCAGACGTGCGGGCACGTCAGGCGCAGTTGGAGCGGCGCAGGTAGCGCAGCGCCGGGGCGGCCTGGGCCGACGCACGACGCCACTGGTCGCGGGTCGCGGTCGTGATGCCGTCGCTCTCGCCGGCCTGGTAGGCGGCCGCGTCGTAGGCGATCGCGCCGGTCTCGTCGGCGAGCGCGCTGTCGTCGTTCGGAGGCACCTCGAGGCCGCGCACCCAGACCGCCGCCTGGCGGGCCGGGCGGCACACGCCGGAGCTGCCGAGCGCCCACGAGGCGAGCCCGGTGCTGTTGGTGTTGGCGGAGTCGGTCGGCGGGGCACCGGCGAAGCTGCCGTCGCTGCCCTGCTGGCTGAGCAGCCACGCCACGGCGTGCTGCTGGGCGGAGCGCACCTGCTTGCCCATCTGGTGGGTGTCTTGGAGCGCGATCACGGCCAGTGCGGTGACATCGACGCTGGGCGTGTTGGTTCCCGGACCCCCGCAGCCCTGGTTCTTGGCGTCCTTGTCGTCGTTGAACTGGAGGCGGAAGTAGCCGGTGTCGCACTGCTGCTTGAGCAGGAACCGGATGACCTTCTTGGCCTGGCCGGAGTCGCTCAGCGAGAGACCCTGCACCGCGAAGGCCTGCCCGATCGTGTTGGCGTAGTCCGTGCCGTCGCTGTGGTCGGCGATGCGGCCGGTCGAGGAACCCTCGCGGATCACGAGCTGGTGCAGGCGGTGGCGCAGGTTCACGCCACCGACATCGGTGTAGTCGCCGCCCGAGACGGTGGTGAAGGCCAGCGCCTTGGCCACGGACCCGGCATACACGTCCCCGTTGTAGGTGGTGTAGCCCTCGATGTCGTCGCCCAGGGCGGATTGGATGGCCTCGACATCGGCCGGGCGCTTGTCGAGCGCCGCCAGGGCCAGCCCGGCGTCGAGGGTCAGGCCGATGTCGTCGAAGTCGTACTGGTCGTTGTGCATGACGCCGTCGGTGAGCTGGCCGCCGAGCCAGCGCACGGACTGCTTCTCCGCCGCCGTCGGCCGGGCCGCCTGGGCCGGTGCGGCCAGGGCAAGCGCCATGCCGGTGGCGGCGGTGACGGCGGTGGTGGCGATGGCGAGACGCCGCACGGTGCGGGTGAAGGGCTGCTTCACGGCTGGTCCTCTCCGCTGCTCGGCGGCGAGGTCGTGACCGGACGTTCCGGGGGCCTACCGCTGCGTTCCTCGACAGCGTTCATAGGGACGCGACGCCGTGGGCGTTCCGGCTCGCCACCCCTCGCGGGAGCGGCCTACGGTTGCGGGTCAGCGCCGGACTCGGACCGGCTTTCCCCACGTCGCGCGTGTTGGATGTGTGGCCGCAGCGTATCCCCGCGGCCACGAGGAGTCACAACCGACTGCTCGAGGGGCCACTGTGGGTGTCCACCAACGACCCCTCGCAGGACGATTCGCGACCCCTCGCAGGACGATTCGCGACCCCTCGCGGGACGATCCGCGACCCCTCGCGGTCAGGTGAGCTTCTCGAGGATCAGCTCGCGCACCCGGGCGGCGTCGGCCTGACCTCGCATGGCCTTCATCACCGAGCCGATGAGGGCGCCGGCTGCCTGCACCTTGCCGTCGCGGATCTTCTCGGCCACCTCGGGGTTGGCGGCGATGGCCTCGTCGACGGCGGCCGAGAGGGCGCCGTCGTCGGAGACCATGGCCAGGCCGCGGGCCTCGACGATCTCGGCGGGTGTGCCCTCGCCGGCCAGCAGACCCTCGAACACCTGGCGGGCCAGCTTGTCGTTGAGGGTGCCGGCGTCGACCAGCCCCTGCACCTCGGCGACCAGCGCCGGGGTGACGGGCAGGTCGCTCAGCTCGACGTCGGACTCCTTGGCGCTGCGCGCCAGCTCGCCCAGCCACCACTTCTTCGCCGCGGACGCCGAGACGCCCGCGCCGATGGTCTGCTCGACGAGGTCGAGTGCCCCGGCGTTGACGGTGTCGCGCATCTCGGGCTCGGTGAAGCCCCAGTCGGCTTGGAGCCTGGCCCGCCGGGCGGTCGGGTTCTCGGGCAGGGTGCCGCGCAGCTCCTCGACCCACTCCCGCGAGGCCGCGACGGGCACGAGGTCGGGCTCGGGGAAGTAGCGGTAGTCCTCGGCGTCGGACTTCTCCCGGCCGCTGGTGGTGATGCCGGTGTCCTCGTGCCAGTGCCGGGTCTCCTGGAGGATCGACCCGCCGGCGTCGAGCACGCCCGCGTGCCGCTGCATCTCGAAACGCACGGCCCGCTCCACGGAACGGAAGGAGTTGACGTTCTTGGTCTCGGTGCGCGTGCCCAGGACGCCGGAGCCGGACGCCGCGAGCGAGAGGTTCACGTCGGCGCGCAGGTTGCCCTGATCCATGCGGGCCTCGGAGACACCGAGCGCCACGATGAGCTCGCGCAGCTGCTGCACGTAGGCGCGGGCCACGAGCGGCGCCTTCTCCCCCGCGCCCGTGATCGGCTTGGTGACGATCTCGATGAGCGGGATGCCGGCGCGGTTGTAGTCGACGAGTGAGTAGTCGGCGCCGTGGATGCGGCCGGACGAGCCGATGTGGGTCGACTTGCCGGTGTCCTCCTCCATGTGCGCGCGCTCGATCTCGACGCGGAACGTCTCGGGGCCGTCGTCGCCGGTGATCTCGACGTCCATCCAGCCGTCGAACGCGATGGGCTCGTCGTACTGGGAGGTCTGGAAGTTCTTCGGCATGTCGGGGTAGAAGTAGTTCTTGCGCGCGAACCGGCACCACTCGGCGATCGAGCAGTTCAGCGCCAGCCCGATGCGGATCGCGGACTCCACGCCCACCTGGTTGACCACCGGCATCGCGCCGGGCAGGCCCAGGCAGGTCGGGCAGACCTGCGTGTTCGGCTCGGCCCCGAAGGCGGTCGGGCAGCCGCAGAACATCTTGGTGTTCGTGTTCAGCTCGACATGCACCTCGAGACCCAGCGCCGGCTCGTAGCGGGTCAGCACCTCGTCGAAGGCGACCAGGGTGTCACTCATGCGAGAGCTCCGTTCTGGGTGGACTCAAGAGATGGGGCCTGGGCCAGCAGCGGACCGCCCCACTTCTCGGTCAGCGCCGTCTCGAGAGCGGCCCCGACCCGGTAGACGCGCTCGTCGGCCAAGGCGGGTGCGAGCACCTGGAAGCCGGCGGGCAGAGCGTCCTCGTCGGCCAGACCGCTGGGCACCGAGACGCCGGGCACGCCGGCGAGGTTGGCCGGGATCGTGGCGAGGTCGTTGAGATACATCGCGATCGGGTCGTCGAGCTTCTCCCCCAGCTTGAACGCCGTGGTCGGCGCGGTGGGGCTGACCAGCACGTCGACCTGCTCGAACGCCGCGGCGAAGTCGCGCCCGATGAGCGTGCGCACCTTCTGCGCCTGACCGTAGTAGGCGTCGTAGTAGCCGCTGGAGAGCGCATAGGTGCCCAGGACGATGCGGCGCTTGACCTCGTCGCCGAACCCGGCCTCGCGGGTGGCGCGCATGACCTCCTCGGCGGACGGCGAGTCGATGCCCTGCGGCATGACCCGCAGGCCGTAGCGCATGGCGTCGAACTTGGCGAGGTTCGACGACGCCTCGGCCGGCAGGATCAGGTAGTAGGCGGCCAGCGCGTGCACGAAGTGCGGGCACGACACCTCGACCACCTCGGCGCCCGCCTTGACCAGCAGCTCCAGCGACTCCTCGAAGCGGGCCATGACACCGGGCTGCCAGCCGTCGCCGGCCAGTTCGGTGATGACGCCGACGCGGACGCCGGCGAGGTCTCCCGCGGCGCCCTGGCGGGCGGCAGCCACCAGGCCGGGCAGCGGCTGGTCGATGGAGGTGGAGTCGCGCGGGTCGTGGCCGCCGATCAGTTCGTGCAGCAAGGCGGAGTCGAGCACGGTGCGGGTGACCGGCCCCACCTGGTCGAGACTGTTGGCCAGTGCCACGAGGCCGTAGCGCGACACGCCGCCGTAGGTCGGCTTCACACCGACCGTGCCGGTGACCGCACCGGGCTGGCGGATCGAGCCGCCGGTGTCGGTGCCGAGCGCGAGCGGCGCCATGTGCGCCGCCACGGCCGCGGCCGAGCCACCTCCGGAGCCGCCGGGGATGCGGTCGAGATCCCACGGGTTGCGGGTAGGGCCGTAGGCCGAGTGCTCGGTGGAGGAGCCCATCGCGAACTCGTCCATGTTGGTCTTGCCGAGGATCGGCAGACCGGCCGCCTTGAGCCGCGCCACGACCGTGGCGTCGTACGGCGGGATCCAGCCCTCGAGGATCTTCGAGCCGCAGGTGGTGGGTAGGCCGGCGGTGGCCAGCACGTCCTTGACCGCGATCGGCACGCCGTCGAGCGCGTGCAGGGGTGTGCCGGCGGCGCGGCGCTCGTCGGAGGCCACGGCCTGCTCGAGCGCGCCCTCGGCGTCGACGTGCAGGTAGGCGTGCACGTCGCCGTCGACGGCCGCGATGCGGTCGAGGTGGGCCTGGGTCAGGTCGACCGAGGTGACGCTGCCGGCAGCGAGTGCCTCGGCGAGCTCGGCTGCGGTGCTGTGGATGCGGTCGCTCACTGCTCGTCCCCCAGGATCCTCGGCACGGCGAACCGCTGCTGCTCGGCGTCCGGCGCCATGGCGAGCGCCTGCTCGGCGGTGAGGCCGGGCTCGACGACGTCGTCGCGGAACACGTTGGTCAGCGGCACCGGGTGCGAGGTGGGCGGCACGTCGTCGCCGGCCACACCGCTGATCGAGGCCACGGACTCCAGGATCACCGACAGCTGCGGCGCGAGGTGGTCGAGCTCGGCATCGGTGAGGTCGATGCGCGCCAGTGTGGCCAG
Organism: Nocardioides acrostichi; assembly: GCF_015319165.1. Classification (GTDB taxonomy): domain Bacteria; phylum Actinomycetota; class Actinomycetes; order Propionibacteriales; family Nocardioidaceae; genus Nocardioides; species Nocardioides acrostichi. The sequence goes on along the minus strand of NZ_JADIVZ010000001.1, from coordinate 322,361 downwards.
GTGGGCCAGCTCCTCGCGCGTGATCTCAGGGGACTTCTCGGGCATGCCCGCCATCCTAGGAGCGCGCCATTCGGCGCGGGGTTCGGGTCGTGTGTCCGAGCACGCGCCCACCCGCGTCACGGTCGGTAGGGCCTCGCCGAGATGCCGGACTTCGAGACCACCCGATTGCTCTCCGGGTGCTTCGCCCGCCGCGCGAGCACATCGGTGCCGACGATGCGCGGCGGCTCCGGATAGCTCACCCGGTGCGGTTCGGCGCCGTCGGTGGCCGACCACGGCTTGGTGCCGGCGGCGAACCGGGTGCGCCGGGGCCCGAGGATCTGCGTGTGCCCCTGCCCGATCACCCACGGCACGGCGCGGCGTCGGGCCTGGCGCAGCACTGCGGCCAGCCAGTGGAACTGCTCGGCGTCGTGGCTTCGGCGCCGCTACTTCTTCTTCGGCGGCTTGCCGCCCCCGTGGCCGTGGCCCGGGCCATGGCCGGGACCACTGCCGTTGCCCGGGCCGTTGCCGGGGCCGTTGCCGGGGCCGTTGCCCGGACCGTTGCCGGGGCCGTTGCCCGGACCGTTGCCGGGGCCGTTGCCCGGACCGTTGCCGGGGCCGTTGCCGTTTCCTGGCCCGCTAGGCCCGGTGGCGGGATCCTGACCACCCTGACCGCCCTGACCCCCCTGACCCGAGTCGGAGCCGGTCGACGGGCCCCCGGCACCGGAACCCGGCGGCAGCTGCTGACCTTCGCCCTGCCCCGCACCGTGTCCCTGATGACCGGGCTGATGACCGGGCTGATGACCGGGCTGATGACCGGGCTGATGAGTGGGCTGATGACCCGCCTGACCGGTCTGGTGGCTGGAGGCCGGGTGCCCGGAGTCCCCCACGTGCCCCTCTGCGGCGTCGACGGGCGACCCCCCGGTGGACCCACCGGAGGCAGGGACCCCTCCCGGCACGGGCGGCACGATCGGCGTGAGCCGCTCGCCCCGGTGCACGACCATCGTCGGCGTGACCGAGGAGCCGTGGCTGCGATCGATCCCCGAGCGGGCGGTCCGGCGATGCTCGCCGGTACCGGACCGGTGGGCGGTGGCCGCCTCCCGGCTCGTCGCGGACTCCGCACCGTCGCGCGGCGAGACCACCGTGACGGCGGCCGCGAAGAGCAGCCCCGCACCCAGCATCACCGTGCCCACCCGACGTACGGGATGGGCGATGAACGCCAGGACTGCGACCACCAGCACGACCCCCGCCGTGACCGACACCGCCGAGGGAAGGCCGAGCACGGACGCACACAGCATCCACGCACCAGCCACCCCGCTGGCCAGCAGGAGGCCGGTCTCGGCGCCTACGCGCAGACGTGGACCGGTGGGTGCTGACGACGACACGGCAGCAATCTAGACCACCCTCGCGCGGTACCGACAGGTGTCGTCGGCGCGACGTGGGCGTGCTCAGGAGCCGTCGGAGCCGTCAGTGTCGTCGGCGGGGTCGGCGGGGTCGGCGTCGCCCGGGCCGTCGGCGAGCAGCCGCACGAAGCCGGCCTCGTCGAGCACGGGAACCCCCAGCTGCTCGGCCTTGTCGGCCTTGGAGCCGGCGTTCTCGCCGACGACGACGAAGTCCGTCTTCTTCGACACCGACCCCGAGGCCTTGCCGCCACGCTGCAGGATCGCCTCCTTGGCGGAGTCACGCGAGAAGCCTTCCAGCGACCCCGTGACGACGATCGTGAGGCCTTCGAGCGTGCGCGGGGTGGACTCGTCGCGCTCCTCGACCATCGTCACGCCGGCCGCCGCCCACTTCTCGACGATCTCGACGTGCCACGGCACCTCGAACCAGGCGATGACGGCCTCCGCGATGGTGGGGCCCACGCCCTCGGCGGCCGCGAGTTGCTCCTCGCTCGCGGCGCGGATGGACTCCATGGAGCCGAACTCCTGGGCGAGCGCGCGGCCGGCCTTGGGCCCGACATGACGGATGGAGAGTCCGACCAGTACCCGCCACAGCGGCACCTGCTTGCGGGTGGCCAGGTGGTCGAGCAGGCGCAGCGCGTTCGCGTTGAGCACGCGGCCGTCGACGGCGTCGTCGGCCTCGGTCTTCTTGGCCGCCCGGGTGAACAGCTCGGTGCTCATGAGCGCGTCGGCGTCGAGGCCGAACACGTCGCCCTCGTTGGCGATCACGCCCGCGTCGAGCAGCGCGGCCGCCGCCTCGCTGCCGAGCCCTTCGATGTCGAAGACGCCGCGGCCGGCGACGTGGAAGACGCGGTCGAGCACCTGCGCGGGGCACCGCTCGTGGTTGGGGCAGCGCAGGTCCTTGTCGCCCTCCTTCTGCTGCACCAGCTCGGTGCTGCAGGCGGGGCAGTGCGTGGGCATGACCCACTCGGCCAGGTCTTCGGGACGCAAGGCGAGCACCGGCCCCAGGATCTCGGGGATGACGTCGCCCGCCTTGCGCAGGATCACGGTGTCGCCGGGGCGGACGTCCTTGCGCTTCACCTCGTGCGCATTGTGCAAGGTGGCCCGCTCGACCGTGGAGCCCGCGACACGGGTCGGCTCCATGACGCCGAACGGCGTCACCCGGCCGGTGCGGCCGACGTCGACGCCGATGTCGAGCAGCTTCGCGTTGACCTCCTCGGGGGGGTACTTGTAGGCGATCGCCCAGCGTGGGGCCCGGCTGGTCGAACCGAGCCGACGCTGCAGCGAGACGTCATCGACCTTGATCACGAGCCCGTCGATCTCGTGCTCGACCTCGTGCCGGTGCTCGCCGTAGAACGCGATGAGCTCACTGACCTCGGTCAGGGACGCGACCACCTTCGCGCGCGACGAGGTGGGCAGGCCCCAGGCCTCGAGTGCCGCGTAGCCCTCCGACTGCGACGCCGGCTCGAACCCCTCGCGCGCCCCGATGCCGTGGCAGACCATCCCGAGCGCGCGCGTGGCGGTGACCCGGGGATCCTTCTGCCGCAGCGAGCCGGCCGCGGCGTTACGGGGGTTGGCGAACATCGGCTTGCCGGCGTCGGTCATCTGCTCGTTCAGCCGCTCGAAGGCCTCGACCGGCAAGAACACCTCGCCCCGCACCTCGACCAGCGCTGGCACCGAGAACTCCTCGGTCCCGGCGAGCCGGTGTGGGACGGAGCCGAGGGTCTTGACGTTGGGGGTGACGTCTTCGCCGGTGGTGCCGTCGCCACGCGTGAGCGCCCGCACGAGGCGGCCGTCCTCGTAGAGCAGGTTGATGGCCAGCCCGTCGACCTTGAGCTCGCACAAGAGCGCGGGTGACTCGACACCGTCGCGCCCGAGCCGGGCATACCACGCTTCGAGCTCCTCGGCCGAGAAGGCATTGTCGAGGCTCTCCATGCGCTGGAGGTGGTCGATCGCCGTGAACTCGGTCGACACCGCGCCCCCGACCTTCTGGGTCGGGCTGTCGGGGGTGCGCAGCTCGGGGTGGGCCTCCTCCAGCGCCTCGAGCCGCCGCAGACGCCGGTCGAAGTCGGCGTCGTCGAGCGTGGGGTCGTCGAGCACGTAGTAGCGCCAGCGTGCGTCGGTGACCTCCTCGACCAGTCGCTGGTGCTCCTCGCGCGCCTCGGGCGGGGCGGGCCGGCCGGCATCACTCATGCCGCACATCTTGCCGCGCCCCACCGACACCCGCGGACACCCATCAGCACCCACCGCCGCGCCCGCCCACCCATCCGCGAGACTCGGGGCGCCGAAGAACGGAGCGTGAGTTCCCTGTCCACCCCTGCCTCGACGTCTGCGCCCGAACCCACCCTGACCCGCCTGGAGCCCGAGACCGCCCCGCTCGCCCTGGTGCTCATGCTGCACGGGGGCACTCAGCGCTCGCACGACGCCGTCGATGGCCGCAGCGCTTCGTGGCGCCGCATGAGCGCCGTCCAGCGGGCGATCACGCCCGATCTGCACGAGCACGGTGTGGCGACCTGGCTGCTGCGCTATCGGCTGCGAGGCTGGAACGGCGACGGCACCTCGGCGCAGGACGACGCCCGCTGGGCGCTCGACCAGGTGCGGGAGGCGCACGGTGAGGTGCCGGTGGTGCTCCTCGGCCACTCCATGGGCGCCCGTACCGCCGCCTACGTGGCCGATGACCGCAGCGTGCAGGGCGTCGTCGGGATGGCCCCGTGGTGGCAGCCCGACGACCCCGTCACGGCGCTCGCCGGCCGGCACCTGCTCGCGGCGCACGGTCGCACCGACAAGATCACCTCGGCGAAGATGACCCGCGCGTTCGTGCGCCGCGCCGAGCCCCTCGCGGCGTCCGTGTCGTTCACCGACATGGGCCGCGTGGGTCACTACATGATGCGTCGCATCGCCACGTGGAACGCGTTCGCTGCCGACGCGGTGCTCGATGTCGCCCGCCGCGCCTGACCCGCATGTGATCCAGGTCTTCTCCTCGTCGATGGAATAGATCGCCGCGACCCTGCGCTATCGTTCGATGAAACGAAACCGTTCCGTTCCATCGGAGGCAGGGTGACCCTCACCGACGACGCTCCGTCCCGTCCGCGGGTCGAGGGCGACCGCGAGACCGAGATCCTCGACGCGTGCCTCGAAGTGCTGGTCGAGGTCGGCTACGACCGACTCACGATGGACGCCGTCGCCATGAGGGCGCGTGCCTCCAAGGCGACGCTCTACCGGCGGTGGGAGGGCAAGGAGGAGCTCGTCGTCTCGGCGCTGGCTCATTCCAAGGGGCCGTTCGAGGTGCCCGACACCGGCTCGCTGCGCGGCGATCTCATCGCCAGTCACTGTGGCCACCAGGCGCCCGAGCAGCGCGAGCGGCTGGCCGCCCTCCTCACCACCGTGGCCACGAACCCGACGTTCGCGGCGCGGTTCCACGCCGAGGTCATCGCGCCCAGGGTCGCGCGCACGCGGGAGATCTGGGAGCGGGCCCGGCTCCGGGGCGAGGTCGCCGACGACCTCGACATCGACCTCCTGGCCCCCGCCCTGCCCGGCATCGTGCTGCACCGCGCGTTCGTGCTCGGCGATCCACCCGACGAGGCATGCGTCGCGCGCATCGTCGACCACGTCATCCTCCCCGCCGCGACCCGCGGCGCCTGACCCACTCCGCTCGCACCCGAGAGACAGCCATGACCGACCTCACGAAAGCGCCGGCCGACGAGCCGGTCGTCCCCGCCGCCGACGAAGCGACCCGCCCCCCGCGCCACGCCGCGTGGGCGCTGGTGTTGATCTGCGTCGCCCAGCTCATGGTGGTGCTCGACAGCACCATCGCCAACATCGCGCTGCCGAAGATCCAGGCCAGCCTCGACATCACCTTCGCCAACCTCAGCTGGATCGTCACCGGCTACGCGCTCGCCTTCGGCGGTCTGCTGCTGCTCGGCGGCCGTCTGGGCGACCTCTACGGTCGCCGGCGCATCTTCATGATCGGCGTGGCGCTGTTCGCGATCGCCTCCGCGGTGGGCGGGCTCGCCCAGAACGAGGGCATGCTGCTCGGCTCACGCGGCGTGCAGGGTCTCGCGGCGGCGTTGGCCTCGCCGTCCGCCCTGGCCCTGATCACCACCACCTTCCCGGCCGGACCGCAGCGCAACCGTGCCTTCTCGGTGTTCGCCGCGATGGCCGGCATCGGTGCCGCGATCGGCCTGGTGCTCGGAGGCTGGCTCACCGACCTCGACCCCGAGTGGGGCTGGCGGCTGACCTTCCTCATCAACGTGCCGATCGGCCTGGGCGCCGCGTTCTTGGCCCCCCGCCTGCTGCCCGACTCCGACCACCACGAGGGCTGGCTCGACGTCCCCGGCGCGATCCTCGCCACCGTGGGCCTGCTCGCGGTCGTCTTCGGCATCACCCGCACCGGCAACATCGACCCCTCCACGGTGCCGGCGGGCAACCCGCAGGCCGGCACGCCGTACGGCTGGGGCGACCCCGTCGCGATCGTCACCATGATCGTGGGCGTCGTGCTGCTGGTCGGCTTCGTGCTGCTCGAGCGACGGGTCCAGCACCCGCTGCTGCCGCTGCGCATCTTCGCCAGCCGCTACCGCTCGGTGGCGTTCTTCTCGATGCTCCTCACCCCGGCGGCGATGTTCGCGATGTTCTACTTCCTCTCGCTCTACATCCAGAACGTGATGGGCTACTCGCCGCTACGCGCCGGCTTCGCCTTCCTGCCGTTCGCGTTCGGCATGATCTTCGGCGCCACCTCGGCCTCGAAGCTCATCGCACGGATCGACCCGCGCTTCATCTCCGGCAGCGGCACCCTCCTCTCCGGGTTCAGCCTCTTCATGTTCAGCCGGCTCGAGGTCGGCTCCGTCCACTACTGGACCGACGTCATGCCTTTCATCGTCACGATGTCGTTGGGCATGGGTCTGACCTTCATCCCGATGACGCTCACCGCGGTGCACGGCATCCCGGCGCAGGACGCCGGCATCGGGTCCGGCGTGCTGACCACCATGCAGCAGGTCGGCGGCGCCCTGGGTCTGGCCATCCTCTCGACGGTGGCCTCCCACTACGCGACACAGCGAGCCGGCGAGCTCGTCGCGGGCGGCACCGACCCGCAGCAGGCGGCGGCCCTCGGGTTCGCCCACGGCGCGACCACCGCGTTCCTCACCGGCGCCTTCATGATCTGGGGTGTCTCGGTGATCATCTGGGCTCTGCTCGGCGTCAAGCACTCCGAGCTCGCCACCGACGGACCCGAGCCGGTCACCGCCGGCGTCTGACCGGCCGCAGGCTCAGCTCAACCGGGAGGCGCTGGCCCGCAGCAGGGTCAGCGCCTCGCGCGCGTCGTGGGCCGACGCACCCGCGAGGCCGCAGGCGGGCGCCAGGCCGAGGTGACCCGACGCCGGGTCGAGGCCGAGCATGTCCAGCCACCGTTCGACCCGCGCGACGACGCCGGCCTCGGTCGGCAAGACGCCCGGATCGGTGCCCGGCACGACGCCGAGCACCACGGTCTCCTCCGCCTCGAAGGCCTCGGCGAGCACGTCGTGGTCGGCAGCCCCGAGCACTCCGAGGTCGACCACGAGGCCACGTGCGCCGGCGCCACGCACCAGCGCCCACGGCGTACCCGCGGCGCAGGCGTGCACCCACGGTTCCGCGCCGGCACCGCTCACGACATCCAGCACCTGCCCGAGCAGCGCCGACGCCTCCGACCGGTCGACCGAGCGCAGCCGGTGGAACCCGCTGGCGTTCGGCACCGCGCCGCCCAGCACGGCGGCCAGCGCCGGCTCGTCGACCTGCACCACGAGCCGGTCGAGGTTCGGCAGCCGGCGGCGCACGTCGGCCACATGGTCGGCCAACCCCTCCGCGAGCGACTCGGCCAGCTCGCGACGGGCACCGTGGTCGGAGAGCACCTTCTCCCCGCGCGGCTTCTCGACCGTGGCGGCCAGGGTCCACGGCCCGGCCACCTGGATCTTGAACGCACCCTCGTAGCCGTCGGCGAGCTCCTCGAGGGTGTCGAGATCCTGGGCGAGCAGCGACCGGGTGCGACGGTGGTCGAGCCCGGGGGTGCCCGAGGTGCCGGTGAGTCGCCAGCCGGCGGGCTGGAGGTCGACGTCCAGGCCCTCGAGCACGGCGAGCGAGCGGCCGGTCATCGAGGCGGTGGCACCGCGCCCGGGCAGCTCGGGCAGGAACGGGAGGCCCTGGCCGGCTCGGTCGGAGGGTCCGAGCTCACCGAGCACCACACGCACGGCCTCGCGGAAGGCGCGGGCGTCGTCGGCCTGGGAGCCACCTCCGCCGGGCATCGACCCGACGCCCGTGGCGAGCACGCTCACGCGCTCGCCTCCACGCGCTCGGTAGCCGTGATCGTGGCGGAGCCGACGACGCGCGTGGCGTCGTAGACCACGACGGCCTGACCCGGCGCGATGCCGGAGGCGTGGTCGAGAAGCTCGACGTCGACCCGCTCGCCCTCGACGCGTACGACGGCCCGGTGCTCCTCCCCATGCGCACGCAACTGCACGGTGCACTCCAACGGCCCGGACGGCGCGGCACCGCACCAGCGCGGCTTGTCAGCGGTCAGCCGCTGCACCGCGAGCCGCTCGCGTGGGCCCACGCGCACCGTGCCGCTGACCGGCTCGATGTCGAGCACGAAGCGGGGCTTGCCGTCGGGCGCGGGGGTGCCGAGGCGCAGGCCCTTGCGCTGCCCGATCGTGAACCCGTAGCTGCCCGCGTGCTGACCGAGCACCTCGCCGGTGGCGTCGTCGACGATCTCGCCGCGCTCGTGGGTGGCCCGCTCCCCCAGCTTCTCGCGCAGCCAGCCGCCGGTGTCACCGTCGGCGATGAAGCAGATGTCGTGGGAGTCCGGCTTGTCGGCCACGAGCAGTCCGCGCTCGGCGGCCTCGGCCCGCACGTCTGTCTTCTCCGAGCCGCCGAGGGGGAACAGCGAGTGCCGCAGTTGGTGCTGGTCGAGCACACCGAGCACGTAGGACTGGTCCTTGGCGGCATCGACCGAGCGGTGCATCTCGACGCCGTCCGCGCCCTCACGCAGCACCGCGTAGTGCCCGGTGGCCACAGCGTCGAAGCCCAGCGCGAGGCCGCGCTCGAGCACCGCGGCGAACTTGATCTTCTCGTTGCAGCGCAGGCACGGGTTGGGCGTCTGGCCGGCGGCGTAGGTGTCGAGGAAGTTCTCCACGACGTCCTCGTGGAACCGCTCGGAGAGATCCCACACGTAGAACGGGATGCCGATCACGTCGGCCGCCCGCCGCGCGTCGTTGCTGTCCTCGATCGTGCAGCAGCCGCGCGCGCCGGAGCGGTAGGACGCCGGGTTGCGCGAGAGCGCGAGGTGCACCCCGGTGACGTCGTGGCCGGCATCGACGGCACGCGCTGCGGCGACCGCGGAGTCGACACCGCCGGACATGGCAGCCAGGACTCTCATGAGTGGATCCTCACAGCGCGAGCAGGGCTCCGAGGAGCGCCAGAACGAGGAACACGATGGTCACAGCTTGGCCGCCCGCGCTCGCTCCACGCAGCCGGCGATCGCGGCCGACAGCGCGTCGACGTCGGCCTCGGTGCTGGTGTGGCCGAGCGTGAACCGCAGCGAACTGCGCGCGGCGTCGTCGTCGCGGCCCATCGCCAGCAGCACGTGCGAGGCCTGAGGCACGCCCGCGGAGCATGCCGAGCCCGTGGAGCACTCGATGCCCCGGGCGTCGAGGAGCATGAGCAGCGAGTCGCCCTCGCAGCCGGGGAAGGAGAGGTGCACGTTGCCCGGCAGCCGCTGCTCGTGCCAGGAGTCCGGACCCGGCCCGTTGAGGACGGCGTCGGGCACGGCCGCCTGCACGCCGGCGACGAGGCGCTGACGCAGGGAGGCCCGCTGCTCGGCCGCCTCGCTGCGCTGCTTGACGGCCAGCTCGAGGGCCGCGGCGAAGCCCGCCACTCCGGGCACGTCGAGCGTGCCGCTGCGCAGGTCGCGCTCCTGGCCGCCGCCGTGCAGGAGCGGCTGGAGATCGGTTTCACGGCGCACCACCAGCGCCCCCACCCCGAGGGGGCCACCGACCTTGTGCGCGGAGACGGTGAGGGCGTCGACTCCCGAGCGGGCGAACGACACCGGCACGGCGCCCACCGCTTGCACGGCATCGCTGTGCACGGGGATGCCGTGCTCGGCCGCGACGGCCACCACCTCGTCGACCGGCTGGAGCGTACCCACCTCGTTGTTGGCCCACATAACGCTGACCAGGGCTATCGACGACGGATCGCGCTCGACCGAGGCCCGCAGGACCGCGAGGTCGAGCCGGCCGTCGGCGTCGACCGGCAGCAGTTCGACGTTCGCACCGTGCTTCTCGGCGAGACACTCGAGCGGGTCGAGCACGGCGTGGTGCTCGACCGCGGTGGTGAGGATGCGGGCGCGACGCGGGTCGGCGGCGTGCCGAGCGCAGTAGATGCCCTTCATCGCGAGGTTGTCGGCCTCGGTGCCACCCGAGGTGAACACCACCTCACCGGGGCGGCAGTCCAACGCCTGCGCCACGCGCTCGCGCGACTCCTCGACGACGCGTCGGGCCCGTCGTCCGGACGCGTGCAGCGAGGAGGCGTTGGCGCCGTCGCGCAGGTGCGCGGTCACGGCCTCGATCGCGGCGTCGACCATGGGGGTCGTGGCCGCGTGGTCGAGGTAGACGATGCGCTTCTCGGACATGACGCGCCCAGCCTACGGCGCCGTCCGACCGACCCGGCCATGCCCGTCGCGGGGCGGGGTCGAACGGCGCCGGCCAGGGTCGGCCTCAGCTCGAGACCGCGGCCGCCAGGTTGCCCAGGCTGTCCTCGAGCTGACGCTGCTCGACGAGCGGGAAGGAGATCTTGGAGAGCAGATCCTGATCGGTCACCTTGCTCCAGTCGTAGGTGAGGGTCACCTCGGTGGATTCGGAGCCTTGGGCCGCGAGCTCCCAGACCCACTCCCAGCCCGGAGGCTCGGTGTCGGCTGGCGCGGTCTGCCACGAGATGAGGTGGTTGGGGTCGAAGCCGGTGACTGTGTTGTCGGTCTGGTAGTCGCCACCCATGTGGTCGCCGGTCATGTTCATCCGGAACACCTGGCCGGTACCGGTGATGCGGTCGGTCTTCTCGTCGCTGACGACGAAGCCGGACCCATCGAGCTGAGTGTGCTTCTCGGGGTTCGACAACACGTCGAAGATGGCCTGCGTGGAGGCGTCGATCGTGCGGCTGACAGTGATGCTCTGATCGCTCATCCCCCCACTGTGTCGCGTCGCGCGCTGCTTTCCAGGGGCCTTTCGGGTGATGCCCCGACGGGTGTGGACGGCGCGCTCACGACGTGTGCGTCAGGTACGCGACGAGACCCCGGTGGTCGGTGCCGGTGATCTCGACCGCCTGCGTGTGCCGTGCAGCCAGCGAACTCGCCACGAGCACGTGGTCGATCTGGGCGAACGGCGGCAGCCACGACGCCGGCCCGAGGCCGTTCGAGGGCCAGGTGGGCTGCCACCCGCCACCCGACTGCTCGGTGGCGTCGGCGTAGCCGAGGGCGAGCAGGCGGCGCATCGGCAGGTGGTCCAGGGTCGCGTTGAAGTCGCCGACCACGAGATCGGGGTGCCGATCGGCCACCACGGCGCGGATCAGCGCGTGCTCGCGCCGCCACGTGGGCGGGTCGACCGGCGCCGCCGGGTGCACGGCCAGCAGAGTGACGGCGTCGTCGCCGGTGCCGACGTCGACGAGCCAGCTCTGCATGATCGTCGGCACTCGGGTGGCGGGTCCGAGCGGGATGCGCGAGAAGACGACGGTGCCGTCGGTGAGGCCGTCCGGTCGGGCGGTGCCGATGCTGTAGGGGTAGGTGTCGGCGAGTCCGTCGAGATCCATCCGGACGACGTCGCCGACCGTCACCTCCTCCAGCACCAGCACGTCGACGTCGTGGGCGCGGGCCGCGGCGAACGCCTGCACACTGTCGCCCTCGCCCTGGAAGAGGTTCACGGTCATGACGCTCAGGCCGGACCCGTCGGCCTCGGGCGCGTCGTCGACCAGCATCGGACCCCACCAGACCAGGTGCAGCGCGAGGACGCCGACCACGGCGGCGGCCCAGAAGGACAGCGAGCGCACGTGCCGTCGTCCGGGCAGGGCGATCGCGAGGAGCAGCAGCCCCAGCGCCGCCGCGCAGGCCGGGATCGCCCACGGCACCAGCGCCACCGCCTGCACCCACGGCCCATCCTCGGAGCCCGCGATCCGCACCGCGGTCAGCGTGCCCGCGACCAGGGTCAGCACGGTTGCCATGCCCAGCAGCAACCCTCGGATCGCCCCACCCCACCGCTGCACGCGCCGAGCCTACTGACCGCTGACCCGTCACCAGTTTTCACGTGACCCGGCGCCAGTTTTCACGTGACCCGGCGCCAGTTTTCAGGTGACCTGCCACCATTTTCAATGTCCCTGGACGTTCTTACGCTCCCCACCATGGACGACGCCACGTCACCCGAGGTGGCCGCCTGCCTGGCGGCCCTCGACGACACCGCACGCGAGCGGGTGCAGTCGGTGCGCGACGTGGTGCACCGGTTGGCGCCGGACTCCGTGGAGTCGTTCACCTACCAGATGGTCGGGTACCAGCTGCACGGCCGACCGCTGGTGTACGTGGGCGGGTTCGCCGCACACACTGGGCTCTACGCGCTGCCGGTCGCCCGCAAGGCCTTCGCGGCTGACGTCGCGTCGTACGAGCAAGGTCGGGGGTCGGTGCAACTCCCCCACGCGGAACCTCCTCCCCACTCGACCTCGTCCAGCGGGTCGTCGCCTTCCGAGGCACCGAAACCGACTGAGCCGGCGCCACCGCCCAGCACGCCCAGAAGGGCGACCCCAGGCATGCTCAGCGTGAGCGTGCGGCCTCGAACACGTACCCGTGGCCGGCCGACCCACGGGCGATGCGGCACGGGAGCGCTCGCGGCGTCATTCATCTCGTGGTTGGTCGCCAGCACGTACCCGCCGTCCGGCTTCTCGGCGCACGCTGCTTCGTCGTAACACGCCGGGCTGGACTCCCCGCCGTCGTCGAGAACGATCCGACGACGTGGGGCGGCCGCACCACCGGACACGGCGAGCACGGTGCGGGAGAACCCTGCGGGCAGATCCAGCAGGCCACCCGGGTCCGACCGGAAGGGGCCCGCAGTCGATGGCGGGTCGCCTGGGCCTTGACGGCTGCGCGAGCGGGCGGACGCACTGGGGGTCTCAGTCGGCTGGGCTGACGGCCTCGGGCCCTCGCGGCGCGCCGGCCGGAAGCGCCCGGCGAGTCTGGGGCCGATGGCCTTGCCTGGCGCGCCGCGCAGCCGACCAGAGCTCCCCACCCGAGGATCCGAGCACCACCCGTCGGCCCATCAGGCCCGCCCGGCCGAGTCCGCCCGTCATGCGGTCCTGATGCAGCATCGGGGCTCACGAAAACTCGCGGCAGGTCACCCGAAAACTCGCGGCAGGTCAGCGCGGGAGGACGACCATCGCGTCTCGGTGCACGACCTCGCGGCCGTAGCCGGCACCGAGCTCGCGTTGGAGCTCGCCGCTGGAGCGGCCGAGCAGATCGGGCAGCTCGTCGGCGTCGTAGCCGACGAGTCCGCGGGCGACGACCGCGCCGTCGGGGCTGACCAGCTCGACCGGATCGCCGGCGTGGAAGCTGCCGCGCACCCCGGTGACGCCGGCCGCGAGCAGGGAGGCGCCGCGCTCGACGACCGCGCGTACGGCGCCGGCATCCAGCTCGAGGTGGCCGAGCGGCTCGGTGGCGTGTTCGAGCCAGAGCAGCCGGGTGGAGCGGCGGCGTCCCGTGGCGTGGAAGAGGGTGCCGAGAGGCGCTCCGGCGAGAGCGTCGGCGGCCGACGGCGCCGCGGCGAGCACGACCGGGATGCCGGCGCCCGTGGCGATGCGCGCGGCCTCCACCTTGGTGACCATGCCGCCGGTGCCGATGCCGGCGGCGCCGGTCGACCCGATCCGCACGCCGGCGAGGTCGGCTTCTCCGCGAACGTCCGCGAGCCGCCGCACACCGGGCGCGCCGGGCGGTCCGTCGTAGAGCGCGTCGACGTCGGAGAGCAGCACCAGCAGGTCGGCGTGCACCAGGTGTGCCACCAGCGCGGCCAGCCGGTCGTTGTCGCCGAACCGGATCTCGGAGGTCGCCACCGTGTCGTTCTCGTTGACGATGGGCAGCACGCCGAGCTCGAGCAGCGTGGCGAAGGTCTGGTAGGCGTTGCGGTAGTGCGAGCGGCGGGTCACGTCGTCGACGGTGAGCAGCACCTGGCCGGCCGTGAGCCCGTGCCGGGCGAGCTCCTCGGTGTAGCGGTGCACGAGGAGTCCCTGGCCCACCGAGGCGGCGGCCTGTTGCGCGGCCAGGGCACTCGGACGACGCTTCAGGCCCAACGGCGCCAATCCGGCCGCGATGGCACCCGAGCTCACGAGCACGACCTCGGCACCCCGCTCTCGCAGCATGGCGACGGCGTCGACCAGGTTCCGCACGCGGTCGGGATCGATGCCGCCCGCGGCGGTGGTCAGCGAGGAGGAGCCGACTTTGACGACGACGCGTCGCGCGCCGGTGACCTCCGCGCGCAGGCTCACTCGTCGTCGTCCTGCCAGGACGACGCCGCAACGGCGTCGGGGTCGTCGTCGCCACCGATCTCGTACGCCGAGGGGCCCTGCTGCTGCGAGCCACCTCGGCGCTCGTCGTCGAACCGGCGGGCGACATCGGCGCGGGTCTCCCCCTCGCCACGGTCGCCCATGGCGGCGTCGATGGCGCGACGGCGGTCGCGGGCCGGACGCCGTTCGTCGAAGCGCTGGTCCTCGCCGCGGCGTCCGAGCATCTCGGCGCCGGCCTCGATGCTGGGCCGGAAGTCGAAGACCACCGCGTTGTCGGGGTGCCCGATGAGCACGGCGTCGCCCTCGACCGCGCCCAGCTGCACGAGACGGTCCTCGATGCCGAGGCGGTTGAGGCGGTCGGCGAGGAAGCCGACGGCCTCCTCGTTGCTGAAGTCGGTCTGGCGCACCCAGCGCTCGGGCTTGGTGCCCCGCACCCGCCAGGCGACCTCACCGGCGGGATCCCTGGTCTGCTTGATGGTGAAGTCTGCGGCCCCGTCGGCACTCGGCGGGCGCAGCACGATGCGTTCGGCGGCGGCCGCCGGCTTCTCGGCGCGCGCCGCCAGCACGATCTCGGCCATGGCGAACGTGAGCTCGCGCAGCCCCTCGGTCGAGGCGGCCGAGACCGTGAAGACCCGCAGCCCGCGCTCGCGCAGGTCGTCGAGGACGATCTCGGCGATGCCGCGGCCGTCGGGCACGTCGACCTTGTTCAGCGCGACCAACCGCGGCCGCCCCTCGAGGCCGCCGTAGCGGGCCAGTTCGTTCTCGATGACGTCGAGGTCGTCGAGCGGGTTGCGCCCCGGTTCGAGGGTGGCGGTGTCGATGACGTGCACGATGGCCGCGCACCGCTCGACGTGCCGGAGGAAGTCGTGCCCCAGTCCGCGTCCCTCGCTGGCGCCCTCGATGAGCCCGGGTACGTCGGCGACCGTGAACACGGTCTCGCCCGCGGTCACCACGCCGAGGTTCGGCACCAGGGTCGTGAACGGGTAGTCGGCCACCTTGGGCCGCGCCCGGGAGATCGCGGCGATCAGGCTGGACTTGCCCGCACTCGGGAAGCCCACGAGCCCGATGTCGGCGACGATCTTGAGTTCCAGGCGCACCTGGATCTCCTCGCCCGGCTCACCGAGCAGGGCAAAGCCCGGCGCCTTGCGCTTGGACGACGCCAGCGCGGCGTTGCCGAGCCCGCCGCGGCCGCCCTCGGCCAACACCATCTCGGTGCCTGCACCGGTGAGGTCGGCCAACACCGTGCCGTCCATGTCGGTGACGACCGTGCCCTCGGGCACGGGAAGCACCAGGTCGGCGCCATGGGCGCCGCTGCGCAGACCACCCGCGCCCTGGCCGCCGTTCTCGGCGCTGCGCTTGGGGCTGTGGTGGTAGTCGATGAGGGTCGTGACGTCGGAGTCGACCCGCAGGATCACCGACCCTCCGGGGCCGCCGTTACCGCCATCCGGCCCACCCAGCGGCTTGAACTTCTCGCGGTGCACCGAGGCCACGCCGTGCCCGCCGCGACCGGCGCTGACGTGTAGCGAGACCCGGTCGACGAAGCTCGGGACGGCCATGGGATCTCCTGGGGGTGCGTGCGGGCTGGAACAGCACGAAGGGCGCCCCGTCAGCGGGACGCCCTTCGCCTGAGAAGTACTGGAACGCGAAGCGTCAGGTCACTCCGACGGGACGATGTTGACGACCCGGCGACCACGACGGGTACCGAACTCGACCGCACCGGCCTGGAGAGCGAACAGGGTGTCGTCGCCGCCGCGGCCGACGCCGCTACCGGGGTGGAAGTGGGTGCCGCGCTGGCGCACGATGATCTCGCCGGCGTTGACCAGCTGACCGCCGTAGCGCTTGACACCGAGGCGCTGAGCGTTGGAGTCGCGGCCGTTCTTGGTGGACGCCGCGCCCTTCTTGTGTGCCATGAGGAATCCTTCGAGTTCTGTCGCTGGTTGTCGCTGGTCGAGCCGGATGCGCCCCGCGGGGGCCGAGGCTCAGATCGAGATGTCGGTGACCTTGACCTGGGTGTACTTCTGGCGGTGACCCTGGCGCTTCTTGTAGCCGGTCTTGTTCTTGTACTTCTGGATGATGATCTTGGGGCCCTTGGTGGCGCCGAGAACCTCGACGGTCACTGCGGCCTTGTCCAGGCCGCTGGAGGTGACGCTCTCACCGTCGACGGCCATGAGGACCGGCAGCGTGAGGGTCTCACCGACAGGCGTGGCCACCTTGTCGATCTCGATGACGTCGCCGACGGCGACCTTCTCCTGCTTGGCGCCAGTGCGCACGATCGCGTACACCGCGGTCTCCTCCATGATTGTCACGTCCGTTGCTGCGGCACTCCAGCGCTCACGCGCTCGGTCCCGGGACCCCGGGGCCGGGGTGCCAGCAGAGTGGGCGTGCCGAACACGCCGAGGGTCAATAGTACGCACGGGCCACGCAGCCGCCAAAACTGCAGCGGCCCGCGCGACGGACGCGTGAACTTCTCCTCCACAGAGGTCGACGCCGCCCCGCCCTGGGTCTAGCGTCGTCAGCGGACAGGAACCTCCATCTCGGGAAGGCTCGCCCATGGTTCTCACACGCCCTCGTACCCCTACCCGCCTGCCGATGATCGGCGCTCTCGCAGCCTTGGCGCTCACGGCGACGCTCACCGGTGCCGCGACTGCAGCCCCACCGGGCGAGGGTCCGCACAGCGTGCCGTCCTCGGAGCACATCAACCCCCGCGCCCACCAGGCCGGCGTCACCCGTGGGGGTGGCGGCACGATGGGGTGGCGCTCCGGCGTCGGGCCGGACGACGCCGCTCCGACGTCCGCGCGCAGCACCGCGACGTCCGACGCCACGCCGGACGGCGGTGTCGACGGCCTCGACGTGTCCCACTACCAGGGGAGCGTCGACTGGGCCGGCTACTACGGCCAGGGCAAGCGGTTCGCCTACGTGAAGGCGACCGAGGGCACCTACTACACCAGCGACACCTTCGCCTCGCAGTACAACGGCTCCTACGACACCGGGTTCATCCGGGGCAGTTACCACTTCGCGAACCCCAGCGACTCCAGCGGCGCGAGCCAGGCGGAGTACTTCGTGCAGCACGGCGGCGGCTGGTCAGGCGACGGCAAGACCCTGCCGGGTGCGCTCGACATCGAGTACAACCCGTACTCGGGCGGCACCTGCTACGGCCTCTCGACCGCGGCGATGGTGGCGTGGATCCGGGACTTCACCACCACGTACGAGTCGCTGACGGGCCGCGACGCGGTCATCTACACCACCACGAGCTGGTGGAACCAGTGCACGGGCAGCAGCACCGCGTTCGGCTCCACCAACCCGCTGTGGATCGCCCGCTGGGCCTCCACACCGGGGACCATGCCGGCGGGCTGGAGCTACCGCACGTTCTGGCAGTACACCGACACGCCGGTGGACCAGGACTCCTTCAACGGCTCCTACAGCCGCCTCCAGGCCCTGGCCACCGGCTGACGTCGGCTGGTTCAGATCGAGCCCGGCTCGGTGTCGGCCGTGCCAGGCTCGACCAGTCCGTCGGACGGCGGCTGGCCCACCCCGCCCATCGGCGGCACGTCGCCCGCCTCGGGCAGTTCGGCGGCCGGGGTCGCGGCCCTGCGGCCACGCGTGCGGGTCATCACCTTGGGCGCCGGAGTCGACGGCGCCTGGACGGCCTCCGTCGCGGCGGGGGCCGACACCACCACGGCCGCGGCCTCGCCGGTGCGCACCGTGCCGGTGCGACTCGACGAGCGGCGACGCGAGGTCGACACGACCGAGGTGGTCGGCCTCACCGGCTCCGGTGCGGGTTCCGGTGTGGGTTCCGGCTCGGGCGCAGGTTCGGGCGCCGGCTGACGGGCCGTCTGAGGCGCCGGCTCGGGCTCCACCACACTGGACGGCGACTCGACCGTCGGCGCCTCCAGGACCGAGGCCTCGGCAGCGGGCGCCTCGACCGGGGGCCGATCGGCTGCGGGCTGATCGGCCGGCTTGGCGTCGTCGGCGTCCTTGCGCGCCATCGCCGCGAACTCCTGCGGACTGGGTCGGTGGTGCTCGTCCTTGGCCACGCCGGACTGCTTCTCGGCGTCCTTCTTCGACGGCCTCCCGTTGCCGCCCCCGTTTCCGCCGTTGTTGCTGCCGCCCTCGGAGTCACCGCGCCCCCGGCCGCCGCGCGAGCGGCGTCCGCGCTTGGATTCGTCGTCGCTCTTCTGCTCGACGGGCATGTCGTGCACGACGACGCCGCGGCCCTGACAGTGCTCGCAGTTCTCGCTGAACGCCTCGAGCAGGCCGGTGCCGATGCGCTTGCGGGTCATCTGCACGAGGCCGAGCGAGGTGACCTCGGCGACCTGGTGGCGGGTGCGGTCGCGCCCGAGGCACTCGACCAGACGGCGCAGCACGAGGTCGCGGTTGCTCTCGAGCACCATGTCGATGAAGTCGACGACGATGATCCCGCCGATGTCGCGCAGCCGCAGCTGGCGCACGATCTCCTCGGCCGCCTCGAGGTTGTTCTTGGTGACGGTCTCCTCGAGGTTGCCGCCGGAGCCGGTGAACTTGCCGGTGTTGACGTCGACGACCGTCATGGCCTCGGTGCGGTCGATGACGAGCGAGCCGCCCGAGGGCAGCCACACCTTGCGGTCGGTGCCCTTGGCGATCTGCTCGTCGATGCGGTGGACGCCGAAGACGTCCTTGCCGGCGTTCTTGCCGTCCTCGGCCGGCTCGAAGCGCTGCACGCGCTCGACCAGGTCGGGCGCCACGTGGTCGACGTAGCCCTTGACGGTGTCCCAGGCGTCGTCGCCCTCGATGACCAGGCTGGCGAAGTCCTCGGTGAAGAGGTCGCGCACCACCTTGAGCGTGAGGTCGGGCTCGCCGTACAGCAGCTGCGGCGAGCTGCCCTTGGCCTTCTTCTCGACGTCCTCCCAGCGGGCCTTGAGCCGCTCGACGTCGCGGGTCAGCTCCTCCTCGCTGGCACCTTCCGCGGCCGTGCGCACGATGACGCCGGCAGTGTCGGGCACGATCTCCTTGAGCAGCGCCTTGAGGCGGCTGCGCTCGGTGTCGGGCAGCTTGCGAGAGATCCCGGAGTTGTTGCCGTCGGGCACGTAGACCAGGAACCGGCCGGCCAGGCTGATCTGGCTGGTCAGGCGGGCGCCCTTGTGGCCGATGGGATCCTTGGTCACCTGCACCAGCACCGACTGGCCCGAGGAGAGCACCGACTCGATCTTGCGCGGCGCTCCCTCCTTATGGCCCAGCGCCGACCAGTTGACCTCGCCCGCGTAGAGCACCGCGTTGCGGCCCTTGCCGATGTCGATGAAGGCGGCCTCCATCGACGGCAGCACGTTCTGCACACGGCCGAGGTAGATGTTGCCGATGAGGGAGGTCTGGGACTCCCGCGCCACGTAGTGCTCCACGAGCACCTTGTCCTCGAGCACCGCGATCTGGGTCAGGTCCGCACGCTCGCGGATCACCATCGTGCGCTCGACGGCCTCACGGCGGGCCAGGAACTCGGCCTCCGAGACGATCGGCGCGCGCCGGCGTCCGGCCTCACGCCCCTCGCGACGGCGCTGCTTCTTGGCCTCCAGGCGAGTCGAGCCCGACAAGGCGGTGATCTGGTCCTCGGCCGACTTCGCTGACCGGACCCGGGTCACGGTGTTGGCCGGGTCGTCGGAGTTGTCGCCGCCGTCCTCGCCCGCACGGCGCCGGCGACGCCGACGCCGCGAGGAGCGCGAGCCTCCCTCGGAGTCGCCGTTGCCCTGGTCGCCGGACTGGCTCTCGCCGTTCTGGTCGCCGTTCTGGTCGCCCTTCTGCGACGACTCGTCCTGGCCTCCGGCGTCGTTCTGGGACGACGAGTCGTCGTCGGAGTCCTCGTCGGAGCCGTTGTCGTCGCTCTGGTCCTGACCAGAGCCGCCACCCTTGCGACGGCGACGCCCCCCGCGTCGACGGCGACGACGCGGAGCAGACGACTCCTCCGGGCCCTCCGACCCGGCCGCGTCGGCGTCCTGGGACGCCCGGTTCGGCTCGTCGGACTGCTGGTCGGTCGTGACGTCCTCGGCCCCGGTATCCGCGTCCTGCGCCGGGGCGGCCGCGTCCTCCGCCGGGGTGGCCTTCTTGGCCGTCGACCTCTTCGCAGCCTTCTTCGCGGTCGAGGCTGCCCTGGTCGCCTTCGAGGTGTCCGGAGCCTGGAAGAGCACCGCGGCCGCCGGGGCCTCGCTGGCCGTCTCGACCGGCGGCTGCTCGGCCGTCTCCGGAGCGACGTCGGGCACCGCCACGGGTGTGGCCTCGGGCTCGACCGGCGTCTCCGCGGTGGCCTTCTTCGCGGTGGCCCTCTTGGCGGTGGCCTTCTTCGCGGTGGCCCTCTTGGCGGTGGCCTTCTTCGCCGTGGCCTTCTTCGCCGTGGCCTGCTCGGTGGCCTGCTCGGTGGTCTGCTCGGTGGTCTGCTCGGTGGTCTGCTCGGTGGCCTGCTCGGTGGTCTGCTCGGTGGCCTGCTCGGTGGCCTGCTCGGTGGTCTGCTCGGTGGTCTGCTCGGTGGCACTCTTCTTCGCCGGCGCCTTCTTCGCCGCCGTCTTCTTCGCCGCCGTCTTCTTCGCCGCCGTCTTCTTCGCAGCGGTCTTCTTCGCCGGCGCCTTCTTGGCCGCCGCCTTCTTCGCAGCGCTCTGCTCGGCCGGCGCGGTCTCGGGGTCTGCCGTCGCAGTCGCGTCGGCGACGGGAACCTCGGGGAGCGTGGGCTGCTGGTCGTCCTGGTCGGGCATGTAATGCTCCTGGCCCGGGCGGCACCATGCGGATACTCCGGGCTTGTCGTCCGCGACACTCGAACCGAGGCCGCGCCAAGTCTGTGGGTGGATGGCGGCGATGTCCTCCGCCGCTGCGTCACCTCGGCCACCTGCGTCACCTACCGCGGTCGCTTGGCTCGGGCGGCTCACTCTCACTGAGCCGCAGGCTCTCTGTCACAGAGCCCGCTCGACTTCCTCTCACGAAGCCGGTAGCCGCGTCGCGGTCTGGTGACGAGCTGTCCTCGGCGTGCCGACCCATGCGAGCCGGCGAGAACCTCGTCGGGTGCCTGCCCCCGGACGAGCCGCGGGCCGGCACCGTGGCGAGTATCGCACACCTCTTCCGACAGCGGTCCGATCACGCTCAGCGCGTCTGCGAACCTCACCGCAACGGGTCGGTCAGCTCCTGGGAGATTCCGTCGAGCGAACCTTGGGCGAGCCGTGTCAGCAAGGGCGCGGGGCCGGCATCGAGATCGGACACCTCGGCGAGTCCGCGGAGCACGTCGTCGGGGCGCACGGCGGGGGTGCCGTGGCGCAGGAGCAGGTCGAGCGCCGCTCCCCGCTCACTCGCGTCGACGCAGAGCGTCAGGACGGCGGCACGGCAGTCGAACTCTCGCAGGCCCTTCTTGGTCATCCGCTCCACCAGCACCTGCTCCTCGGCGAGGAAGCGCTCGACGGCGGCCGCGGCGGCGTCTCGGCTCACGGCGAGGTCGAGGCGCCACCGGCTCACCTCGAGCCGATCGGCCAGCGAGCCGCCGGGCGATTCGACGACCTCGATCACGTCGAGGCCGGGGGGCAGGGCCTCGTCGAGAAGCGCGTGGATGGCGGTCGGCTCGCACACCTGCGCCAGCGCGATCTCGAGGTACTCGGCTTCGCTCGCCGACCCGGTGGGCGCCGCCCCCGCATAGGAGATGCGCGGGTGCGGGTTGAAGCCCGAGGAGTAGGCCATCGGCACCCGGGCCCGGAACAGCGCCCGCTCGAACGCGCGCGAGAAGTCGCGGTGGCTGGTGAACCGGAGTCGGCCGCGCTTGGCGTAGCGCACGCGCAGCCGCTGCACGGGTGGGGCTTGCTGCTCGGGCTGCTCAGGCACGCACGGCAGGGTACGGGAGGTCACCGGGGGCGTCCCTCATCGCCGACGAGGGGTAGACGGTGCCCACCCGCTCCCCGGCGAGCCAGCGCTCCAGACGAGCCGCCTCGACCGAGAGGGCAGCACGGGCCGCCGCACCGACATCGTCGAGCAGTCGCACCTCGACCGCGCCGTCGTCGCTCTGCACCCAGCAGCCGACGACCCGGCCGCACCACCAGGCGGTGGTGCCCGCGTTGCCGTTGCGATCGAAGAGGCGAGCGGCGTGCTCGCTGAGGTAGAAGCCGCGCTCCTTCCAGCCCATGACCGTGGGGTCGAGCACGGGCAGCAGGGCCGCCCACGGTTCCCCAGCCGGCTCGGGATCGGCCACGATCGGGTCGCCGGGCAGCACATACCCGGCCTCGCCGCCGTCGAGACGCACCTGCACGGCGCCGACCTGCGCCAGGGCCGCCCGTACGGCGCCCTTGGTGGCCCCCAGCCACCACACCAGGTCGGTCTCGGTGCCCGGGCCGAACGTGGCCAACCAGCGACGCACCAGCTCGGCGTAGCCCTCGGCAGCGCCGGGTCGTGCGGGCGCCTCGCCCAACCAGGAGGACATCGTGGTCCAGCGGGGGCGGAACACCCGCCAGTGCTGCGTGTTCGCACCGCGTACCACCGTGCCCTCGGCGCCCAGCACCGTGAGCACCCGGCCGGGCTGGACCTGCGACGACGGCAGAGTGACGCGTACGTCGATCAACGGTACGGCGGCGCGCAGCTCGACCATGGTGAGGCCCTCGGGCGCGGCGTTGAGAGCCTCGAGGACGCCGCGCTCGGCCGCCGCGAGCCAGGCGAGGCCGTCGTCGGCCACGCCGGCGCGCTCGACGTCTTTGGCGAGCCGAGCCCGCTCGGCGGAGCCGGTGCGGGCGGCGGCGCTGGCCCACGTGGCGGGCAGCAGGTCGCGCGGGAACACGAACATGGTGCGGCGCATCGCCAGCTGGCGCACCAGGGAGCGCTCTGTCTCCAGCGCGGTGTCGAGATCCTCGCGGAGGAAGTCGTCGACCCGTGCGTGCACCGAGAGGTGCACGGTGGCCGGCTCGGTGGCGTGCAGGACCGTCATCGCGCGGGTCGCGGCCACGGCATCGGCGACCCGGTGGACCGGTGCGACCGCGTGCCGCCGGGCCAGGCGCGCGCGGCGTTCGTCGTCGGTCACCGAGCGCATGAGGTCAACCTGCCACAACCCGCCGACGGCTTCGACGATTCGGGGCCTCTCGACGACCGGTGCCACCATCACCCGCGTGAGGCGCTCGGGCTGGTGGTTCCTGATCGGTCTGGTGCTGACCGCTGTCAACCTGCGCCCCGGCGTGGTGAGCATCGGGCCGGTGCTCGACGAGGTGCAGCGCGGCGTCGGCCTCTCGGGGCCGGAGGCGGGACTCCTGACCTCGCTGCCGGTGCTGTGCTTCGCGTGCGTGGGTGCCGCAGCGTCGTGGGTGGCCGCCCGACTCGGACTCCACCGAGCGATGCTGCTCGCCCTGGTCGCCGTCACGGCCGGGCTGGCGGGCCGCGCCCTGGTCGGCTCCGCCCCCTCGTTCCTGCTGCTCAGCGGGCTCGCGCTCGCAGGCACCGCATTGGCCAACGTGCTGCTGCCGTCACTGGTGAAGCGGCACGCCCCCGACCGCGTGGGCGCCATGACCGCGCTCTACTCGACACTGCTCGCCGTCGGACTCACGCTCGCCCTCGTGTCCACGGTGCCGCTGGGGGCGGCCCTCTCCCCCGGGGACGAGGGGTGGCGCTGGGGCCTCGGCTTCTGGGCCGCACCCGCCCTGATGGGAGTCGCCGCCTGGGGCGTGCTCGCCCGTCACGACCGGCCCGCCGTCCGCGCCCGGGGCTCGCTGCCTCTCGGCGACGTGGCGCGCACGCCCCTTGCGCTGGGCCTCGCCGGGTTCTTCGGTCTCCAGTCGGTGCAGGCCTACGTCATCTTCGGCTGGTTCGCGACGCTGTGGCGCGACAGCGGCTTCTCCGCGGCGACGGCCGGGGTGCTGGTCGGCGTGGTCACCGGCACCAGCATCCCGCTCTCGGCCTGGCTACCGGGCGTCCTGGCGCGTAGTCGTCGTCCAGGACTGGTGCTCGGCGCCGTGTGTCTGTGCTTCCCGTTCGCCTTCACGGGTCTGCTGGTGGCGCCGGCATCGCTGGCCGTGCTGTGGGCCGTGCTGGCCGGCATCGGCACCACGAGCTTCCCGCTCGTGCTCACCCTCATCGGCCTGCGCGCCGACACGGCCGAGGGCACGGCCTCCCTCTCGGCGTTCGTGCAGTCGACGGGCTACCTCATAGCGGCAGCCGGCCCGTTCGTCGTGGGCGTGCTGCACGGCGCCTCCGACGGGTGGAGCCTGCCGCTCGTGTTCCTCCTGGCTCTGTGCGTGCCCCTGCTCGTGCTCGTGCCGTACGTCGTGCGGCCGGCGACGATCGAGGAGCAGGTCGCCACACGGTGTGCGACCGCGGGTGACGCAACCGAAGACGCAGCCAGTGACACAGTGGGCCCATGAGCAGCCCGTTGCCTTCGTACCCGGCGCAGCCGGCTCCGCGAGCTCCGGGCGAGGATTGGCGCGGGGCACCGCCGCCCGGGCGAGGCGCGGCTCGTGGTCTGGCCGTCGCGGCGCTGGTGCTCGCGGTACTCGGTTTCCTGGTGCTGACCTGGGTCGGCGCCGTGGTCCTGGCCCTGATCGTGCTCGCCGGCAGTTCCGCCAGGGATCGCCGCGGCGTCGGCCTGGCCTGGACGGCGCTCGGCGTCTGCCTGGTCTGGGTCGTCGGCGTGACCGCCTGGCTCGCCATCGCCCCACCCGCGGCGTTCCTCGACGCCCTGAGCACCACCGGCGCCGGCCCCGGTCGCGGATCCGACGGCCAGATCGAGGCGGAGGGCCGGCTCTCCACCCTCGACCTGCGCGAGCACGACTGCTTCGACAGCGCCGAACTCGCCGCCGAATCACCGCAGATCGTGCAGGTCGACGCCAAGCCCTGCTCCGACCTGCACCAGTTCGAGGTGGCAGCGGTGGTGCGGATCGGCACGAAGGACTTCCCCGGCACCAACCGGGTGCAGCGGATGGCGACACGCAAGTGCGTACCGCACTTGCGGCGTCTCGACAGCTCGCGCAGCCTGACCCTGGACATGCTCTGGACCATCGCCCCCACGGCCGACTCCTGGACCCGGTTCGAGGACCGCACCGCCCTCTGCGTCGTGGGCGACCCCGCACACCCGAGCACCGGCTCGGTGCGCGACGGCGACTCCAGCGGACCGACCACCGGCGTGTGACCGGCGTGTACGTCGTGACCCGGCACCGGCAGTAACCTCGCGCCCGTGGAGACCTACCTCTCGTTCGTGGCGTTCTGCACGCTGCTCGCGGTGGCGCCCGGCCCGGACACGTTCTTGGTGCTGCGCGCCTCGGTCGTCGGTGGGCACCGGCGCGGGCTGGCCACGACCTTCGGGGTCTCGGTCGCCGGTGCCGTGCAGGGCACGCTCGCCGCGACGGGTCTGGGAGCGCTGCTGGCGTCGTCCGAGCACGTGTTCGCGGTGGTGCGCTGGATCGGCGTGGCGTACCTGGCGTGGCTCGGTGTCTCGGCGCTCCTCGGTGCGTGGCGCGGCGGCGAGGGGTGGACGCTCGGCACACCCGGCGCACGCGTCGGCGCCGTGCGGGCCTTCCGGCAGGGTTTCGTCTGCAACATCACCAACCCGAAGGTGCTGGCGTTCAACCTCGCGGTGCTGCCACAGTTCGTCGGCTCCGACGCCGGGGTGCCCACGCTGCTCGCCTACGCGCTGACCCTCACCGCCATCGGCGCGGTGGTGCAGCTGGCGATCGTGTGGCTGGCCCGGCGTGCGGCGGCGGTGTTCGACCGGTCCGGCTTCCGCCGAGGGGTCGACGGCGTGACCGGCGTGGTGATGCTCGGCTTCGCCGGCGCCTTGGCGCTCGACGTCTCGTAACCGAACGTAGCCAACGAGTCTTTCTCTCCACCCACCTGGGCCACCGCGCCGTACGACGTCTCTTCACTACGTCCGTCTAGAAGAGGCGTGCCGTCAGGCCAACTCCTCGGTCTTGCCCCCGGGACGCACGA
Source organism: Nocardioides acrostichi (assembly GCF_015319165.1). Classification (GTDB taxonomy): domain Bacteria; phylum Actinomycetota; class Actinomycetes; order Propionibacteriales; family Nocardioidaceae; genus Nocardioides; species Nocardioides acrostichi. The sequence goes on along the minus strand of NZ_JADIVZ010000001.1, from coordinate 296,547 downwards.
GCAGACCGTCGGCTGGGCCGAACCCGGCGCGGGTGTAGAGCGAGCGCGACCGGGAGCTCGGGCTGAGCACGACCCGTACGAAGCCCTCGGCGTCGCACTCCGCCAGCGCTTGGGTGAGCATCAGCGCTCCCAGTCCGCCGTTGCGATGGTCTGAGAGCACGTAGAAGTTCGCCAGGTAGCCCCACCGGCTGGTCGGTGCTCCCGGCTTGGGCATCCGGGTGAACACCAGCACGTTGAGCATGCCGACCACCTCGCCCGCATGCTCGACGACCCAGGTCAGCCGCTGGTGCCGCTCCGCCTCGAGCCAGGCGGCGAACCGCTCGGGGAAGGTGGGGTCGTCGACCGGCTGGTGTCGGATCTCCTCCACCCAGGTTCGCCGCAGGGCGGCCAGTGCGGCGTCGTCCCCGGGCCCGGCACGACGGACGGCCTGGCTGCCGCTCACACCACGCTGAGCGGCAGCAGCTTCTGCCCGGTGGGGCCGACCTGGATCTCGGTGCCCATCTCGGGGCACACGCCGCAGTCGTAGCACGGCGTCCAACGGCAGTCCTCGATCTCGATGTCGGCCGAGCCGTCGGCGACCGCGAGGGCGTCCTCCCAGTCACCCCACAGCCAGTCCTTGTCGAGGCCGGAGTCGAGGTGGTCCCAGGGCAGTACCTCGTCGTAGTCGCGCTCGCGGGTGGTGAACCACTCCAGATCGACGTCGGTGCCGGCGAGCGCCTGCTCGGCGGCGGCGACCCAGCGCTCGAAGCTGAAGTGCTCGCTCCAGCCGTCGAAGCGGCCGCCGTCGCGCCAGACCTGCTCGATGACGCGCCCGACGCGGCGGTCGCCGCGGGAGAGGAGTCCCTCGATCATGCCGGGCTGGCCGTCGTGGTACCGGAAACCGATGGCACGCCCGTACTTCTTGTCCGAGCGGACGGCGTCGCGCAGCTTGGCGAGTCGGGCGTCGGTGGTCTCGGGGTCGAGCTGGGCGGCCCACTGGAACGGCGTGTGCGGCTTGGGCACGAACCCGCCGATCGAGACGGTGCAGCGCACGTCGTTGCGCCCCGACACCTCGCGGCCCTTGGCGATGACCTTCTTGGCGAGGTCGGCGATCTGCAGCACGTCGTCGTCGGTCTCGGTGGGCAGACCGCACATGAAGTAGAGCTTCACCTGGCGCCAGCCGTGGCTGTAGGCGGCGGCCACGGTGCGGATGAGGTCCTCCTCGGTCACCATCTTGTTGATGACCTTGCGCATCCGCTCGCTGCCGCCCTCGGGGGCGAAGGTGAGCCCGGAGCGGCGTCCGTTGCGGGAGAACTCGTTGGCCAGGGTGATGTTGAAGGCGTCGACGCGGGTCGAGGGCAGCGAGAGCGACACGTTGGAGCCCTCGTAGCGGTCGGCCAGGCCGGTGGCGATGTCGCCGATCTCGGTGTGGTCGGCGCTGGAGAGCGAGAGCAGGCCGACCTCCTCGAAGCCGGACCTGCGGATGCCGTTCTCGACCATGTCGCCGATGGTGTTGATCGAGCGCTCGCGCACGGGGCGGGTGATCATGCCGGCCTGGCAGAACCGGCAGCCGCGGGTGCAGCCGCGGAAGATCTCGACGCTGAACCGCTCGTGCACGGTCTCGGCCAGCGGCACCAGCGGCTTGGCCGGGTAGGGCCAGGCGTCGAGGTCCATCAGCGTGTGCTTGCGCACCGAGAACGGGATGCCGGGGCGATTCGGCACCACGGCCTCGATCTGGCCGTCGTGGGCGTAGGTCACGTCGTAGAAGCGCGGCACGTAGACGTTGCCGGTCACCGCGAGGCGACGCAGCAGCTCGTCGCGGCCGCCGGGGCGGTCCTCGGCCTTCCACTCGCGCACGACCTCGGAGATGGCGAGCACGACCTCCTCGCCGTCGCCGAGCACGGCGGCGTCGATGAAGTCGGAGATCGGCTCGGGATTGAACGCCGCGTGCCCGCCTGCGAGCACGACGGGATGCGACTCGTCGCGGTCGACCGCGTGCAGCGGGAAGCCGGCGAGGTCGATCGCGTTGATCATGTTCGTGTAGCCGAGCTCGGTGGAGAAGCTGAGCCCGAACACGTCGAAGTCACCGACCGGTCGGTGCGCGTCGACGGTGAACTGCGGGATGCCGTGGGTGCGCAGCACCTGCTCCATGTCGGGCCACACGGCGTAGGTGCGCTCGGCGACGATCCAGTCGCGCTCGTTGAGCACCTCGTAGAGGATCTGCACGCCCTGGTTGGGCAGGCCGACCTCGTAGGCGTCGGGGTACATCAGCGCCCAGCGCACCGTGGGGCCCTCGGGAGCCGCGCGCCACTCCTTGACCGTCGAGTTCAGCTCGCCGCCGACGTACTGGATCGGCTTGGAGACGGACGGCAGGTGCGGCTCGAGCCGCTCGAAGACGGACTCGCCGCGAGCACGGACGGCGGACGCAGGCATGCGGGGTACCTCACGGTGATGGGGGCAGGCAGGTCAGCGGCCCAGCCTACGTGGCGCGTTCCCTCCTCCCCGAACCCTCGGCGGAGAAAACTCGTGGCAGGTCAGTCGAAAACTGGCGACGGGTCAGCGGAAAACTGGCGACGGGTCAGGGTCGTTCGGAGGCGGGCTGGGTGGCGGCAGTTCCGGCCGCGGCGGCGCGTTCGGCCATGGCCGAGGTGGAGCGCAGTTCCACGGCTGGGAGGAGCAGCAGGATGAGGAATCCGAGCAGCGCGACGAGCGAGGCGGTCAGGAACACGACGTCCATCGACTCGGCGAAGCCCGCCTTGAAGGGGTGCGCGACGACATCGGGCAGCGTCGTGAGCACCGAGGAGTCGTCTTGGACCTTGGCGCCGAGCCCGGCCAGGGCCGAGGGGTCGGTGCCGACCGAGCGCTGCACCGCCTGCTGGAAGGCGGGATCCTGACTGGACTGCTGCACCTCGGTGGAGATGTTGCCGCCGACCGTGGAGAACAGGATCGAGAGGAAGATCGCCACGCCCAGGGTGCCGCCGGTCTGGCGGAAGAAGGTGGCGGAACTGGTGGCCACACCGATCTCGGTGGGCGCGACCGCACTCTGCACCACGAGCATGAGCGGCTGCATGCAGTTGCCGAGCCCGATGCCCAACACGAACATGCCGAGACCGACCAGCCAGAGCGCGGAGTCGGCCGACGAGAACGAGAGCGCGAAGAGCGAGACGGCCACGATGGCCGTGCCGACGATCGGGAACGTGCGCACGTGGCCGGTCCTGGAGATCATGCGCCCCGAGACGATCGAGGTGAGCATCATGCCGGTGACCATCGGCAACATGAGGAAGCCGGACTCGGTGGGCGTCGCCCCGTGCACGATCTGCATGTAGAGCGGCAGGATCATGATGCCGCCGAACATCGCCATGCCCACGATCACGCTGGCCGCGATCGTGACGGAGACGGCCCTGCTGCGGAAGATGCGCAGCGGGATCAAAGCGGCCTCGCCCATCACCCTCTCGGCGAACACGAACGCCACGATGCCGACCGCGCCGATCACGTAGCAGGCCAGTGAGCGCCCGGAGAGCCAGCCCCAATCGCGACCCTGCTCGGCCACCAGCAGCAACGGCACCAGGCCGACGGTGAGGGTCAGCGCGCCCCACCAGTCCACGCGCAGGTTGCGGCGCTCTGAGGAGACGTGCAGGGTCTTGAACACCACAGCCAGGGCGGCTATGCCGATGGGCACGTTCACCAGGAACACCCAGCGCCACCCCGACATGAACAGCAGCGTGTCGCGGCCGGCCAGGAAGCCACCGATGACCGGCCCCACCACCGAGGAGGTGCCGAAGACCGCCATGAAGTAGCCGGTGTACTTGGCCCGCTCGCGCGGACTGACGATGTCGCCGATGATCGCGAGCACCAGCGACATGACGCCACCGGCGCCCAGGCCCTGCACGGCTCGGAAGGCTGCGAGCTGGTACATCGAGCCGGCGAACGAGCACAGCGCCGAGCCCACGATGAACAACGAGATCGCGAACATGAAGAGCTTCTTGCGACCGTAGTTGTCACCCAGCTTGCCGTAGATCGGCGTCGTGATCGTCGAGGTGATCAGGTAGGCCGTCGTCACCCACGCCTGGATCGAGAGCCCTTGCAGGTCGTCGGCGATGGTGCGGATCGAGGTGCTGACGATCGTCTGGTCGAGCGCAGCCAGGAACATGCCGAGCATCAGGCCCGACAAGATCGTGAGGATCTGGCGGTGGGTGTACTCGCCAGACGTCGCTGGCGCGGGGTTCGCGGTTGTCATCAGCAACGATGCTAGGCGCTGGCGCCGCCAAGGGCAGTCCCCTGCCGGGTCATGATGCTCACCCCCCTACTCTGCGCACCATGGCGAGTGCACCCTCCGGAGTCGACCTCCTCAAGCATCCGACCACGCTCGTCCCCCTCGCTTCGCTGGTTCTCCTGATCGCCACCTGGGCACACCACGAGCATCCGATCGTGCTCGTGCTGATCGCGCTCGGCGTGGGCGGCTCGGTGCTGGCGGCCGTGCACCACGCGGAGGTGGTGGCTCACAAGGTCGGCGAGCCCTTCGGCTCGCTGGTGCTCGCGGTCGCGGTGACCGCCATCGAGGTCGGCCTCATCGTGATGCTCATGGCCGGAGGCGGCGACGGCGCCTCGACCTACGCCCGCGACACGGTGTTCGCGGCCCTGATGATCACCCTCAACGGCATCGCGGGCCTCTCCCTGCTCATCGGCGCCTGGCGACACCACCTGGTGAGCTTCAACGCCGCCGGCACCGGCTCCGCCCTCTCCACCGTCGTCGCCCTGGCCTCGGTGTGCCTGGTGCTGCCGGGCTTCACGGTGTCGGCCGCAGGCCTGGAGTACTCGGGCTCCCAGCTCGCCTTCGCCGCGATCGCCTCGCTCGTGCTCTACGGATCGTTCCTCTTCACCCAGACCGTGCAGCACCGCGACTTCTTCGTGCCCGTCGGGCCGGGGGCGGACGACGAGAGCGTGCACGCGCCCGCGCCGTCCACGTCGGCGGCCTGGACGAGCCTGGGCCTGCTGGTCGTCTCACTCGTGGCCGTGGTCGGGCTGGCCAAGCTGCTCTCCCCCACCATCGAGAGCGGCGTCGACGCCTTGGGGTTCCCCTACGCCGTCGTGGGTGTCGTGATCGCGCTGCTGGTGTTGGCCCCGGAGTCGATCGCCGCGGTGCGCAACGCGCGGGGCGACCGGGTGCAGATCTCACTCAACCTGGCCTACGGCTCGGCGATGGCCTCCATCGGCCTCACCATCCCGACCATCGCCCTGGCCACGGTCTGGCTCGACGGCCCGTTGGTGCTGGGCCTGGAGCCGATGCAGATCACGCTGCTGGTCATCACCGTGGTCGTCTCCACGCTGACGGTCGTGCAGGGTCGCGCTAAGGCGCTCCAGGGCCTGGTGCACCTGGTGCTGCTGGCCACGTTCGTGTTCTTCTCCGTCAGCCCCTGACGCGCGCCGCCGGCGCGCGGTAGCGGTTCGGCACGGCCGCCGTCGCTCGGAGGTGGATGTTCTGGAGCAGCCCGACCGCTAGCAGCCCGGCGAACATCGAGGAGCCTCCGTAGGAGACGAACGGCAGTGGCACGCCGGTGACCGGCATGATGCCCAGACACATGCCGATGTTCTGGAAGGCCTGGAAGCCGAACCAGCAGGCGATGCCGGCGGCCGCGACACGACCGAAGACGTCGTCGGTGTGCGTGGCGATGTGCAAGGCGCGCCACAGCACCACCCCGAGCAAGGCGATGAGGAGTCCGGCCCCCACCAGACCCAGTTCCTCACCGGCCACGGTGAAGACGAAGTCGGTGTGCTGTTCGGGCACGAAGCCGGAGTTGGTCTGGGAACCGTGGAAGAGCCCCTCGCCGAAGAGGCCCCCGTTACCGACCGCGATACGCGCCTGCTCGACGTTGTAGCCGGCGCCGCGTGGGTCGAGGTCGGGATTCGTGAACGCCATGAACCGGTCGATCTGGTAGGGCTTGAGCACCCCGCCGACGACGGCGACGACGGCCGCGGTGATGCCGCCGAGGCCGAGCAGCGCGAGCCAGCGGCGCGGCGCTCCTGAGACGGCCAGCACGCCCAGCACGGTGGCGGTGAGCACCAACATGGTGCCGAGGTCGGGCTGGAGCAGGATCAGCAGCGCCGGCACGCCCGCGATCGCGAGCATGAGGACGACGTCGACCAGACCCACCCGTGCGCGCCAGCGCCCCGCGGCCCGCTGCGCGAGCACGAGCGCCATCCCGATGACCACCGCCAGCTTGGCGAACTCGGCCGGCTGGATCGACAGACCGCCCAGCATCAGCCACGAACGCGAGCCGTTGATGGTCGAGCCCGCCACCAGCACCAGGACCAAGCCGACGATCGAGGCGAGGTAGGCCACCGGGGCCGCGATCCGCACCCAGCGGTGATCGGCCACGAGCACGCCCAGCATGAGCACGCCGCCGATGGCGATGTTGGTCAACTGCTTGCCCAGGTAGGCGCGCGGGTCACCCCCGGTGAGGTCGGCGCGACCCGCCGTGGCCGACCACACCAGCAGCGTGCCGAGCACGAGCAGACCGAGCACGGCGCCCATCAGCCACCAGTCGAGGGCGGCCCAGCGCAGCTGCGGGCGCGTTCCCAGCGCCGATGTCGGGCGCACGCCTGCGGTGCGTGCGCGCGTCTCGGGTGCGAGCACGGCCATCAGTTGTCGCCCTTCCGGGTGCTCTGGTCACGCGGCTCGGTGGACGGCGGCAGGATCGTCCCGTCGGCGGCGAAGGTGGGCAGCCGTTCCGGCTCGAGCGTTCCGGGGATCGCCGAGCGCTTCGGGTCGACGCTCTCGCCGTCGATGCCGTAGAGCGACTCCCAGATCTTGCGGACGGCGGGGCCCGACGTCCCCGAGCCGGTACCGCCCTGGCTGACCATCATCACCACGACGTAGTCCTTGGAGTACGAGGCGACCCACGAGGTCGACTGCTTGCCGTAGACCTCCGCCGAGCCGGTCTTCGAGCGGATCGCCACCTGGTCGAGCGGGAAGCCGATCATGCGCCAGGACATCGTGCCCTCGCGGGTCACGCCCTGCAGGGCGTTGTCGATGTAGGCGAGGGTGTCGGCGGGCAGGTCGACCGAGCCCACCTTCTTGGGTGGGATCCGCTCGATGACCTTGCCGTCGGAGCCGACGATAGCCTTGCCGACACGCGGGGCATACAGGGTGCCGCCGTTGGACAATGCGGCGTACGCGCGCGCCAACTGGAGCGGGGTGACGAGGGTGTCGCCCTGGCCGATGGCGAAGTTGGCGGCGTCACCGGCGCGATAGGCGTAGCCGTCGACGCAGAACTCCCGGGCGAACTGGTAGACGAAGTCGGAGGTGTCGTCGGTCTGCGGCTTGTGGGCGATGCCGCAGTAGTAGCTCTTCATCGACTTGTAGTAGGCCAGCTTCCACTTGCGGTCGGCGATGCGGCCCGAGGCCTCGCCCGGCAGGTCGATGCCGGTGCGCTGGCCGAACCCGAAGGTCTTGGCCTCGTCGACCAGTGGATCCTCGGCGTTCACGTCGTCGGCGTTGCCACCGGACTGCTGCCAGAAGTGGTAGCCCACCCGGTAGAAGAAGGTGTTGCACGAGACCTCGAGGGCACGGGCGAACGTGATCATGCCGAACGCCTCGGACTCATAGTTCTTGAAGTCCCGGTTGCCCACGCGAAACGAGTTCGAGCAGTTCAGCAGGGTGTTCTCCGAGAACCCGTGGGTCAGCGCCCCCGCGGTCATGAACGGCTTCCAGGTCGAGCCGGGCGCGAACTGCCCCTGGGTGGCGCGGGCCAGCAGCGGCGTCCCCGCGGCCTCGGAGTAGAGGCGGGCGAGCTGGCTGTCGGTGATGCCGCCGACCCACACCGAGGGGTCGTAGGTGGGCTGGCTGGCCATCGCGACGACGCGGCCGGTCTTCGCCTCGAGCACCACCGCGGCGCCGGAGTCGGCCACGTAGTTCTTGTGCGTGACGGGGTCGTACGTGGCGCGGGCGGTCTTGATGGTCTCGGCCAGCTGCTTCTCGACCACCGACTGCACCTTGGCGTCGATGGAGGTGACCAGGGTGTCTCCCGGGCGGGCGGCGATCTCACCGGAGTCACCGAGCACGCGGCCCATCGAGTCGACGGTGACCGAGCGGGATCCGGGCACACCGCGCAGCCAGGAGTCGTACTCCTTCTCGACACCGGCGCGGCCCACGACGCTGGCTCCGTTGACCGAGTCGTCGCCGTCCTTCTCCGCCGCGGTCAGCTCGTCGCCGGTGATGGGGCTGAGGTAGCCGAGCACGTGGGCCAGGTTGACGCCGTACGGCTGCGGATAGGCGCGCACGCTCTGCTGCTCGGCGAGCACCGAGGGGTACTGCTCGGGCTGCTCGAGCACCTTGAGCGCGACCCCGCGGGCGACGTCGGAGGCCACCGGAACGGGCTGGAACGGCGAGCCGTTCCAGCAGGTGCCCGTGACCGCGCCGGACTCGCCGCACGTGATGAGCTTCTTCTCGATCGCTGCGCGCGTGGAGTGGGTGAGTGCCGCGACGCGGTCGAGCACCTCGCGGCGGTCGCGACCGCCCAGCTTGCCCAGCAGGGTGCGGTCGACCGAGATCACCCACGCCAGCCGATTCGCGACCAGCGGCCTTCCCTGGTCGTCGACGACGAGGCCGCGCTGCGGCTGCTCCACGATGTCGCGCACCGACTGCGAGGCCGCCTGGGCGTGGTAGGCCTCCCCGGAGACGACCTGGAGGTAGTACAGCCGCACCAGCAGCGTGGCGAACAGGCTGAAGACGAGCGCCTGGATGACGACGATGCGCAGCCGCGAGGTGCGACTGGCGGCCGCCTCGGAGTCGCGCGCGAGCGGGTTGCCCATGTGCTCAGCCCATCCGCGCGGGCTCGAGCCGCGTGAACAGCGCCAGCAGCGGCGGCAGCACGAACGGCGTGAGCACGACGTCCCAGACCAGCGACAGCGCGACCACCTGCAACAGTTCCCCGGCACTGCCGACACCGTCGCCGAGCACCAGCCCGGTGAGCGCGTAGAGCGACGTGCCGACGAACGAGCACGCAGCGACCGTCGAGACGACCGTCAGCGCCGAGGCACGGGTCTCGGGGCGCACGCGGCAGGCGACGTAGGCGACCACGGTCAGCGCCAGCGCCCAGCGCCCGGCGACGTGATCGGCGGGTGGGGCCAGGTCGAGCAGCGCCCCGGCGAGGAAGCCCGTGACGAGCGCCAGCTGCGGGTCGCGGGTGAGCGCCACCGCGACGACCACCAGCAGCACGAGGTTGGGCACCACACCCTGCCAGGCCAGGTGCGGGAAGAGCGAGACCTGGAGCACCATCGCCAGGACGACGGCGCCCGCGGCCGCCGCGGCTCGCAGCGCCGTCATCGTGCCTCTCCAGCAGCGGACTGGCCGCCGAGCTCGCCGTCGGCACCGATGAGCGCACGATCACTCTGGGTGCCTGTCGGTACGACGACCCCGACGACGTCGAGGGCGCCGAAGTCGACGTACGGGTCGACCACGATGCGCTGGGAGGTCTCGCGCACCGAGGAGTACACGTGCGTGACCCGGCCGATCGGCACTCCGGCGACATAGGGGGCTCCCCCGGTGCTGCCCCAGGTCACGACCGTGTCGGCGCGGGCAGGCACCGCGGAGTCGTCGACGAGCTCGAGGTCGAGGCGACCGTCGTCGCCGAGCACCCCGCGACCGCGCAGGAAGCCCATGGCGAGGGTGTCGCCGACCCGGGCACCCACGGTGGAGTCGGGGTCGGTGATGAGCAGCACCGTGCTGGTCGAGCGGCTCGTGCGCAGGATCCGGCCGACCAGGCCATCGCCGTTGACGACGGTCATGTCGGGGCGCAGGCCGGCATCCGAACCGGCGTCGAGGGTGACGGTGCTCGAGAACGACTGGGCCGGCCCGTAGCCGATCACGCGCGCCGGCAGCAACGAGGTGCCCAGGTCGGAGGCCGCAGCGGTGAGCTTGTCGTACTCCGCAAGCCGGTTGGCGTCGTAGGGCGCCGCGTTGAGCTCGGAGCGCAGCTGCTGGTTCTCCTGCGTGAGCGCGTCGACCTGGTCGGACAGCGTCGAGCGGGAGCGGAACCAGTCCGGCACCCCCGCGAGCGGCCGGACGATCGTCGAGGTGCCCGACTCGAACGGCCCGACGACGTCGGCGACCGCACCACGCACCGGCTCCAGCGGACTGTGCGAACCGGTGGAGAGGTCGAGCGTGGCCAGCGTCGCGCTGGCCAGGACCAGCGCGACCAGCAGTGAACGGCTGGGCTGCGGCCGTTCACCGGAGGATCCCAGACCGCCCAGGTGCCAGCGCCGCTCACGACGCTCGGCGCGCGCGAGACGGGAGCGGCGTCCTCGGCCCGATCCGCGCGGAGGGCGGGAGGGCGGGGTGGCCGACGACGGACGCTCGAGCAGGTCGGTCATCAGAACCGCCGCGGGCCGGTGACGAGCACCTGCTGGAGGGCCTCGAACTCCTCGACGCACTTACCGGCGCCGAGGGCCACCGAGGTGAGCGGATCCTCGGCGACGTGCACCGGCATGCCGGTCTCGTGGCGCAGCCGCTCGTCGAGGCCGCGCAGCAGGGCGCCGCCGCCGGTGAGCACGATGCCGCGGTCCATGATGTCGCCCGCGAGCTCGGGCGGAGTCTGGTCGAGGGTGCTGCGCACCGCGTCGACGATCGCGTGCAGTGGTTCCTCGAGGGCCTGGCGCACCTCGGCGCTCGAGACCAGCACGGTGCGCGGCAGGCCCGAGATCATGTCGCGGCCGCGGATCTCGGCCTCCGGCTCGTCGGGCAGGGGGAACGCCGAGCCGAGGGTCATCTTGACCTCCTCGGCGGTGCGCTCGCCGAGCATGAGGGAGTACTCCTTCTTCATCCACGCGATGATCGCGGCGTCGAGGTCGTCGCCCGCGGTACGGATGGAGAGACTGGTGACGATGCCCCCGAGGCTGATGACGGCCACCTCGGTGGTGCCGCCGCCGACGTCGACGACCATGTTGCCGGTGGCCTGGTGCACCGGCAGGCCGGCACCGATCGCGGCGGCCATCGGCTCCTCGACGATGTAGACGCGGCGAGCGCCGGCCTGGTAGCCGGCCTCCTTGACCGCTCGCTGCTCGACGGCCGTGATGCCGCTCGGCACGCAGATCACCATGCGCGGCTTGGCGTAGGCGCGCCGACGGTGCACCTGGGTGATGAACCAGCGCAGCATCTGCTCGGTCGCCTCGAAGTCGGCGATCACGCCGTCCTTCAACGGGCGGATGGCGGTGATGCCCTCGGGCGTGCGGCCGATCATGCGCTTCGCCTCGTGGCCGACGGCGAGGATCTCGCCCGTGGTCGCGTTCAACGCCACCACGCTCGGCTCGTCGAGCAGCACGCCCTTGCCGCGGGCGTAGACGAGGGTGTTGGCGGTGCCGAGGTCGACGGCCATGTCGCGGCCGAAGATGCTGTTCGCCATGCCGGGTCGCTCCGCAGGGTCTCTGTGCGCGGCTGACCTTGGGGCCTTGGGGAAGGTGGGTCACCCCGCGCGCACACTCGAGCGACCCTGCTGGTCAGGGTAGGGAGCGACGTCCCCCGGAGCCGGGAGGCACGCCGAGGGAGTCACCCGGAGCCGCGGTCGCGCAGGGCCGGGGCGTCGTTTGGTCCCAAACGAGGGTAAAAACGCGCTTTGGGGTGCAGTTCTCGACCAAACGTGAGGCTCGGATGAGACGTCGAGGGTGGATCAGGCGGGGAACCAGATCCCGATCTCGCGGGCGGCGGACTCCTCGGAGTCCGAGCCGTGCACGAGGTTCTGCTGCACGGCGAGCCCCCAGTCGCGGCCGAGGTCGCCGCGGATGGTGCCCGGGGCGGCAGCCGTGGGGTCGGTGGCTCCGGCCAGCGAGCGGAAGCCGGGGATGCACTGATGGCCCTCGACGACCATGGCCACCACCGGACCCGAGAGCATGAACTCCACGAGCGGCTCGTAGAACGGCTTGCCCTCGTGCTCGGCGTAGTGCTGCGCGAGCAGGTCGCGAGTGGCGGTGCGCAGCTCGAGCCGGGCCAGTGTGTAGCCCTTCGCCTCGATGCGGCGCACGATCTCTCCGGTCAGACCCCGCTTCACTCCATCGGGCTTCACCAGGACAAGGCTCTGCTGCGTCATGGGGGCGACCCTATCGAGGCCCGGGCATCGACCGCTCGCCGGTCGGCGGGCCGAGGGCACCGCGGCGTGGGCCGGTCAGCGCAGCGCGGCGATCCGGGCGGCGACGTCATCGGGTACCGGGCCGTCGGCGTCGGCGGCCGGCACCGCCTCACCCGCGACCAGCCGGATCGGCACGTGACCTCCCCACACCCCGGAGGCGACGTCGGCCTCGTCGTCGACCGGGCCTCCCGCGCGCACCTTGAGCGAGGCCTCCGCGAGCGGGACGGCGAGCACCAGCGTCGCCGCGAGTTCCTTGCGGCTCACCGGGCGCAGGGTGGCGGAGCGGCCGGGCACCATGTGGTCGACCACCGCGGCGAGTGCCCGGAGGCGCTCCTCCTCGTCGTCGACCCGCCGCGCCGTGCCCAGCACCACAGCGCTGCGGTAGTTCATGGAGTGGTGGAAGCCCGACCGCGCCGCGACCAGGCCGTCGAGGAGGGTGACGCTGACACACACCTCCTGACCGATCACGGACTCGGCCCACCCGGCCGCCACCGATCCGTGCACGTAGAGCGTGCCCCCCTCATCGGGCCCCTCGGGGTCGACGGCGATGGCGACCGGCAGCACCACCGGCCGGACGGTCGAGGCGTCGCCGGTCCCCGCGTCACGCACGAATCCCAGGTGGGCGACCAGCGCCTCGCGCAGCACCTCGTGGAGTCGCTCGCGCTCGACCACCTGGCGGATGCGGCCTCGGGTGGGCGTGGTGCGAGCGGTGGGCGAGAGCGGCGGCAGGGAGGTGGAGTGCGGAGCGCACGGCGAGGAGGTCATGCGATCATCGTGTCGACTCGGTGGCCTGGTAGAAAGTGCCACTCTTCGACTATCTCGACAGGCCACTTCGTTGCGCACCCTCACGGTCGCCCTCGACCGCTCCCTCACCCGCCCCCTGGGGGTGCAGCTGAGCAGCGGCATCCGCACCCAGGTGACCGACGGACGCCTGCGCCCCGGTGACGCCCTGCCCTCCAGTCGCGCGCTCGCGCGCGACCTCGGGGTGGCCCGCTCGATCGTGGAGCAGGCCTACGCCCAGTTGGTGGCCGAGGGGTGGCTGGAGGGCCGCCACGGCTCGGGCACGTTCGTGGCAGCGGGGCGAGCCGCGCCCGCAGCGCGTCCTCGCCGGCGGGCGCCTGAGGCCGCCGCCGGCGGCCTGGTGCGCCTCGACACGGGCACCCCCTGGATCGATCCGCGCCATGCCGCGTCGTGGCGACGCGCCTGGCGCGAGGTCGCGGCCAGCACGCCGCCGCGCGGCTACGACGACCCGCGCGGGCTCCTCGAACTGCGCATCGCCCTGGCCGAGCGGCTGGCCCGTCTGCGCGGTCTAGACGTCGACCCCGACGAGGTGCGCGTGTGCTGCGGCACCACCGATGGGCTGCGCCATCTGCTCGTGGCCCTCCCCCCGGGCCCCATCGGGATCGAGGATCCCGGCTACCGGGCCGCGGTCGAGACGGTGCGCTCCGCCGGACGCACCGTGCGCGACCTCCCTGCGCTGGCCGCCGACGTCGACCTCGCGGGCACGGCCGCCGCCTACGTCACGCCGGCCCACCAGCACCCGCTGGGCGCGACGATGCCGGGCGCGACGCGGCTGCGGTTGCTCGCGACCGTCCGCGAGTCCGGCTCGTGGGTGATCGAGGACGACTACGACTCCGAGTTCCGCTACGACGTGGCCCCGGTGCCCGCGTTGGCGAGCCTCGACCGTGAGCGGGTGGCCTACCTGGGTACGGCTTCGAAGTCGGTGGCGCCGAGCCTGCGCCTGGGCTGGCTGGTGGCGCCACCCGCCCTGACGCCGGAGCTCGACCGACACCGAGCCCTGACCCACGACACCGCGCCCTGGCCGGTGCAGCGTGCCTATCTGGCCTTGCTGCGAGAGGGGTACGTCGATCGCGTCGTGCGCTCCGCGCGCCGGGTCTACGCCGCGCGTGCCGCCCGCGTCGCCGAGGCCTTCCGCGGACGCCTGACCGGCCCGGTGGCTGGCATGTACGCCGCCGTCGAGCTGCCGCGCGAGCTGGCCGACGCGGCCCGCGCCGAGGCCCGCCGGGCGGGCTTCGAGATCCCCGCGCTGAGCGACTACTGCCGCAGTGCCGGTCTCGAAGGGCTGGTGCTCGGCTTCGGCGCGTGCACCGACGACGAGCTCGAGCGGGTGCTCGACGCGTTGGCGAGGGTGCTCTGAGGCACTCGTCGCGGCGGACGCAGCGCCTCGGTCTCACTCACTCCCGGCGGCGTGGGCGGCGTAGGCCTCGGCGCGCTCGCGGTCGATGCGCCGGCCGAGCAGGTCGGCGGTGCCCCACAGCAGGCCGAAGACGATGCCGAGGAAGAACATGGCCGGCACGACGAAGCCGAGGGCGATCGCGGCCGCCTGCACGATCCAGCCCGCCAGGTAGGCCCATTCCGCGCGCAGCAGACCGGCCAGCACCAGGCACACCGCGGCCAGCCCCAGACCGATGCCCAGCGCCGCTCCCGTGCCCACGTCGGTCAGCGCGATCATCACCGGGGTCGAGAGGCCCAGCGTGATGGCCTCGAGGGTCAGCATCGCGGCGCACATGCCGCGACGGGGCGACCGGTTCACGCCTCCTCACCCGCTGCCGGACGACGCTCGGGCCGCGCCAGCAGGGTCCGGGCCTCCCCCGCGGTGACGACCGACCCGGTGACCACGACGGCTCCCGCCCCGATCGAGGATCCGACGCTGTCGCCGGCCTCCGCGAGCGTGGCCGCCGCGGCGATGGCGTCGTCCAGCCTCGAGACGACGCTCACGCGGTCGTCGCCGAACACCTCGCGCGCCACCACCGCGAGCTGCTCGGCCGGCACCGCCCGTGCGGTGGAGTTCTGCGTGACCACCACGTGGGCCAGGGCCGGCTCCAGGGCGGCGAGCAGGCCCTCGGCGTCCTTGTCGCCCATGACGCCGACCACGCCGATGAGCGGGTCGAAGGTGAAGGAGTCCTCGAGCGCGGCGGCGGTGGCCTCGGCGCCGTGCGGGTTGTGGGCGGCGTCGAGGATGACGGTCGGGCTGCGGCGCACGACCTCGAGCCGCGCGGGCGAGGTGACCTCGGCGAAGGCGGCACTCACGAGTTCGCCGTCGAGTGGCTCCCGGCCACCGACGAACGCCTCGACGGCGGCCAGCGCGACCGCGGCGTTCTGCGCCTGGTGGGCGCCGTAGAGCGGCACGAAGAGATCCTCGTAGGTGGCACGAGCGCCCCGCAGGGTGACCAGCTGCCCGCCCACGGCCGGCGTGCGGGCGACGACGCCGAAGTCGACTCCCTCGGTCAGCACGGTCGCGCCCACCTCGGCCGCGCGCGCCGCCACCACCGCCGCGACCTCGGGCGTCTGCTGCGCCGAGACCACCACCGAGCCCGGCTTGACGATGCCGACCTTCTCCTGCGCGATCGCTTCGGGCGTCTCGCCCAGGTAGCGCGCGTGGTCGACCGCCACGGGCAGCAGCACCGCCACGTCGGCGTCGATCACGTTGGTGGCGTCCCACGCGCCCCCCAGGCCCACCTCGACGACGGCGACGTCGACGGGTGCGTCGGCGAAGGCGGCGTAGGCCGTGCCGACCATGGTCTCGAAGAACGACAGCGGGTGCGGCTGGTCGTCGTCGACCATGGCGAGATACGGCGCGATGTCGTTGAAGGCCCGCACGAACGCCTCGTCGTCGAGCGGCTCGCCGTCGATGCCGATGCGCTCGGCCATGCGCTCCACGTGCGGGCTCGTGAACCGGCCGGTGCGCAGCTCGACGGCACGCAGCAGGGCATCGACCATGCGCGACGTCGACGTCTTGCCGTTGGTGCCGGTCAGGTGCACCGCCCGGAACGAGCGTTGTGGGTCGCCGAGCAGCTCCATCAGCGCGCCGATGCGATCGAGAGAGGGCTCCATACGTGTCTCGGGCCACCGCGAGAGCAGGGCGTCCTCGACCTCGGAGACGGTCTCGGCCAGGCGCGGGACGCCGGCGTCCAGAGGTGTGTCAGTCATGTTCTCGCCAGCCTAGGCCGTCGCGCGTCGGTCAGCATTTCCCGACCCCTCGAGGGACCATTCCCGACCCCTCGAGGGACGATTCGCGACCCCTCGCGGGTCAGGACGGCGGCAGCAGGTGGCCGGCGCGGGTGGGGTAGCGGCGCAGCAGGAAGCGCGTCATCCGGTGCCGCACCTCGAGCTGGGCCCGCCGGGCCAGCATGGCGTGGTCGACGTTGCGCGAGGCAGCCAGCCGCACCCGGCCGCGCGCCCGGAGCCACCACATGCACGGCAGCCAGACCAGCACCTCGCGGAAGTGCCGGGCGTCCTGAGGGTTCGCCACGGCCTCGATGTGGGTGCCGCGGCGGGCCACCCGCCACAGCACGGCCGCCGGCGCGTTCCAGAAGGCGAACTGCCGGTAGAGCCGCCAGATGCCACCGGCGAGAACCCGGTGCCGGGCCGCGAGCCGGGCGATCGGTCGCGGCGGCACGATCGCGGCGCGGCGCTGCTTGGAGTAGGCCGAGGTGCCGCGC
Organism: Nocardioides acrostichi; assembly: GCF_015319165.1. Taxonomy (GTDB): domain Bacteria; phylum Actinomycetota; class Actinomycetes; order Propionibacteriales; family Nocardioidaceae; genus Nocardioides; species Nocardioides acrostichi. Next base: position 279,986 of record NZ_JADIVZ010000001.1, on the reverse strand, counting down.
GCGGCCTCGTAGAGGGTCAGGCGCAGGTTGACGCCGTAGATCGCGTCGACCTCGGAGCGCACCGCCGCCTCGAGGGCGGAGTAGACGCCCGAGCAGAGGCCCATCATCGCGACCGGCGAACCGTCGGCCCCGAGCTCGCGCACGGCGGCCGGCACGTCGTCGAGCCAGCTCTCGTCGAAGTTGATGTCGTCTGAGAGGTCGACCCGCGAGGGACCGTCGCCCACACCGGACTGATCGAGCCGGACGACGCGGAACCCGCGCGAGGCCCAGTCGCGGGCCAGCTCGACCCACTGCCGCCCCGGACCGATGTGGTGCTCCACCGTCACGTTCACCAGCACGACCCAGGGGCGCGGCCCGTCGCTCTCCGGCACCACCACGGGTTCGCTCACGACGCCGTACAGCCCGGGACGCCCCTCGCCCGCGCCGAGCAGCGTCGACTGCTCGATCACGTCGCCGCGCCCCGGCCGGGAGATCACGACCCCGCGGTCGGGCTCGGGGGCGGCGACCACGGTGCGCTCGGTGCCGCTGTGGTCGGAGAGCCAGGTCACGACGTCGGCCAGGCTCCGCTCCGGCACCACGCAGTCACTGGGCGGGGTCTCGAGCAGGTCGGCCTGGTCGAGAGCGTCCAGGCGGTCCACGGCACCGTGCACGGCGGCTTCGAGCAGGTCGAGGGCGCGACCCATGCCGGGCTGGAGGGGGCGGTCGTCACGCAGCAGCACCAGCGCGCGCCCGCCGAGCAGCGGGGCGTCGACGGCCAGCCGCGAGAGATCCAGGCTCCGCATCTCGCGGGCGGTGTCCTCGGTGTACTGGAACCCCGGAGTGTGCCGCAGGCCGTCCTGCGGCGAGCGGCCCTCCTCGCCGAACCCGTAGAGAGCCTCTCCCTGCCGCAGGAACGCCTTGCCGCTGACGCAGGGATCCCACAAGACGAAGTGCTCGAACAGCGGCGCGCCGGTGTCGGCGTGCTCGGCGGCGGCACGGGCCGCGATCGTCGCACCGAGGCGCATCCCGACCGCCGAGACCTCGGTGACGCCGAGGTCGGCGAGGTAGTCGCGCGCGGCGACCACCGTGTCGAGCCACCCCCGCACCCGGTCGGGGTCGGTCATCTGACCGGCGGAGTCGCCGGTGCCGTCGTAGTCGAACCGAAGGGACGCGATGCCGGCCTCGGCCAGCGACTCCGCGAGGCGACGGAACGTGCGGTGCGACGAACGTCCCTCCTCGCCCATCGGCGAGCACAGCACGACCGCCGCACGCATCTGGCCCCTCGCCGGCAGCGAGAGCCAGCCGTACCAGGGTCGGCCGGACTCACCGAACCAGACCTGCTGATGGGTGGGCACCGTCGCCGGGGCCGCGTCGCCGTCCTTCCCGCCGGGCACGGGGTAGCGCACGGAGGCCGCGGCGCGCAGGGCGGGCATCATCGCCTCTCGGTGCATCGGTTCGCTCCCGCCCACCTCCGTGGAGCCGGCCTGGGCTGTGGTCGCCGGGCCCATCAGCCGAGCTCCCGGCGCACCTCGGTGGGCCAATGCCCCGGCTCGAGCCCGTGCCGGGACAGCAGCGCCAACGCGATCCGCTCCAGACCGAAGGCGGCACACCCGGAGTGCGCGAGATTCCCGTCGGGAGTCGTGAGGTCGAAGAGCACGCTGAAGTGGTCCTCGTGGTAGTTGGTCGAGCCGATCGCGGTCGGCTTCTCGTCGTGGATGTCGACGACGAGCTCGTGCTTGAGCGAGGCCTGCTGCTGGTTCGCCGCCAGCATCCGGCCGACCCGACCGAAGAACGGGTCGTTGGCGGCCTCGATGCGCACGTCGAGCCCGAGCGACCCCAGCCCCTCGGCCATCCGCGGCAGCCAGACGTCACGGTGCGCCTCGGCCTGCGCCGGGGTGCCGACGCACACGTGCTCGAGCATCCGGAACGACTGCATGCGCACCGGGTCCAGGCTCGGCTCGTGCCGGAAGGCGAATCCGCTGGCCTCCAGGCGGAGGCCCTCGTCGGGGATGGCCGGGTCGAGGGTCGGGTAGACGGAGTGGCACACCGCGGAGCTGAGCACCGTCTCGGCGGGCTCGAGCACGGTGGACCCGTTGCCACCGGCGTCGAGATCCTCCAGCAGTGCCCGGTGCTCGGCGTCGCCCCCGGTGAACACACTGACGATGCCGGCCAGGTCGGGGAACGAGCGCAGGTAGTCGGTCTGGAGGAAGTCCGCCCGCGGCAGGATCGGCGGCAGCGAGCGGCGCGGGTAGGCGTCGAGCCGAAGCGATCCGGCCCAGGCCTCGACGGCCCGGACGGCGTCCTCGAAGTCGCCGGAGCGCTGGTAGAGACCCGTGGCAGCTGTCGGCACGAGCAGCCCGGCGTCGAGCAGGGCGGAGCGGAACGCGGCGGCGTCGGCATAGCAGGTGCCCGGGGCTCTCGGGCTCCCGGCAGTCTCGGTGGTCGGGCTCGTCATCACTGCTCCCCCCGCAGCATCAACGTGAGTCGGGCGGTGTTGCCCATGATCCGGTCGTTGTTGACCATGACGGCCGCGCCGTGCGCATCGCGCAGCAGCCGGCCCAGACTGAACTCGGAGTCCTCGCGGTAGCCCGCGATGCCGCAGATGATTATGGCCCGGTTGAGGACGTCGACCACGGCGGTCGACGCATTCACCTTCAAGGTGTTGATCGAGATCATGAAGTCGAGCGACGACGTGGCCTCGGGATCGTCCTGCACTGCCGTGTAGCGACCGAGCAGGTGCTCCACGGAGGCCCCGAGCTGTTGGAGCTCGACCTGGAGCTCGGCCAGGCGCTGCGCCCCCGGCGGGATCGTGCTGAGGTCGCGACGCGCGGCCTTCTGCACGAAGCGGCGGGCCCGGTCGGCTGCCTCGTCGGCGAGCCCCCGCCACAGCGACGACCACAGCAGGTGCGAGACCGGCAGCATGGTCGCGGCCGAGATGTCGCCGAAGGGCACCTCGCACACCGACGACTCGGGGCCGGTGGCGGTGAGGGTGAACCCGCGCGAGCAGGTGCCGCGGAAGCCCAGGGTGTCCCAGCCCGAGATCGGCTCGAGCCCGAGGGTGGAGTCGTCGCTGCGCTCGCAGACCACGAGCACCTGGTCGGAGTCGGCCGCGTCGTCGGCCCGGCGCGCGGTGACCAGCACGGCGTCGGCGTACTCGCCGTAGGAGATGACGGGCGCCTGCTTGGTGAGCGTGAACCTCCCGCCGCTGCGCTCGACGGCACACGAGGAGGAGCGGGTGTTGCCGCCGATGCCGATCTCGGTGGTCGCCGAGGCGATGAGCAGCTGCTCGGTGGCCATCCGGCGCTGGAAGGCCCGTAACGGCTCGGTGTCGCCGTGGCGGGTCAGACAGGCCGCCTGGCTGTCGTGCATCGCCAGGATCATGGCCGACGACGCGCAGTGGCGACCGAGCTCGCGCACGACGGCCGCCATCTGCCGTACGTCGTGGCCGAGGCCGCCGAGCTCCACCGGCACCAGCGCGCCGAGCAGCCGGGCCTCACGCAGCGCGTCGATGGTCTCCTTCGGGAACCGGGCCTGCCGGTCGACGTCGGCGGCATGCACCGCGGCGACGTCGCGCCCGATGGTGCGAGCGAGGTCGCGCAGCTCGGTCGGGGTCGACGCCTCGGTCGCGACGAGCGCGCTCACTCCTGCACCTCGCGGACGGCCGCCACGATCGAGGCGACCGACGAGAAGGTCTGCTTGGTGAGCAGCCGCTGCGGGAACTCGACGTCGAAGGCGTCCTCGCATCCGAGCATCACCGTCACCGAGGCGTGCGAGGTGAGACCGTGCGACCAGAGGCTGGCGTCACTGGGCAGCGAGTCCGGGGTGGTCGCGTCGACGGAGAGCTTGCCGAACTCGACCAGCACCCGGCGCACCTCCTCCTCGACAGCGGAGTCGAGCTGGTCGGTCGACGTACTCATGCGGTGGCTCCTTGCAGAGTCGAGATCCGTCCGTGCGGATCGTGGGAGGTGCGCGCGGGAGCGCGCACTGGGAGGAGAGCGCCCGTCACCGCGGTCGCCATCGCGACCTCGGCATCGTGGCTGAGGCTGAGGGCGATGTCGCGGTCGCGCACGTCGAGCGTCCTCGCCGCGGCGAGCGCGGCACCGTGCAACCGGACGGTCGGTGCACCGCGGTCGTCGCTGCGGACCTCGATCTCGCGCAGCGCGATCTCGTCGGGGGCACCGAGGAGCTTGAGCACCGCCTCCTTGGCGGCGAAGCGCGCCGCGAGCGAGGCGTCGCAGCCGGCGCCGCGGGCCCGGCAGGTCTGTTGCTCGTGGGCCGTGAACACGTGGTCGAGGTAGCGGGCACCGAAGCGCTCGCGCGCCTGCGTGACGGCAGGAACACCCTGCACGTCACACCCTGTTCTGGCGGCGTCGCGAACCTGCACGTGCATCGCCTCTCCCCCGTGAGCTTGCGCCCGACGACTGTAGTAAAAGCGCGGCCGTAGGGCGGGACTGGTCAAGACCACCCGCACGATGGTCCTCCTGTGACTGTAGAGGTCTGTGCGCAGTCTCACAGCAGGTTCGCAGGACTGTCCCCCCGACGAGGGGGCGACAGCGCTGCTCGAGAACCGGTTCGGCCGGGGCGGACGGCCCAACCTAGGATCGAGACCATGACCCAGAGCCCCACGCCGCCCACCGACACGACGACCGGCACCACGCCCGCCGTCGTCGTACCGGACAAGGCCGCGCTGGAAGGCCTCGAGGAGAAGTGGTCGGCCCGCTGGGCGGCCGACGCGACGTACGCCTTCGACCGCACCCAGCCGCGGGAGAACGTCTTCGCCATCGACACCCCACCGCCGACGGTGAGCGGCAGCCTGCACGTGGGCCACGTCTTCTCCTACACCCACACCGACCTCGTCGCCCGCTACCACCGGATGCGCGGCAAGTCGGTCTTCTACCCGATGGGCTGGGACGACAACGGCCTGCCGACCGAGCGCCGGGTGCAGAACTACTACGGCGTGCGCTGCGACCCCTCCCTCCCCTACGACCCCGCCTTCACCCCCCCGGAGAAGCCGGACCCGAAGAGGCAGCTGCCGATCAGCCGGCCGAACTTCGTCGAGCTGTGCGAGGAGCTCGTGGTCGAGGACGAGAAGGTCTTCGAGGAGCTGTGGCGGGTGCTCGGTCTCTCCGTCGACTGGACCCAGACCTACACCACCGCGGGCTCCCGGGCACGCGAGATCAGCCAGCGCGCCTTCCTGCGCAACTTCGCCCGCGGCGAGGCCTACCTCGCGGAGGCCCCGACGGTCTGGGACGTCACCGACCGCACGGCCGTGGCCCAGGCGGAGATCGAGGCGCGTGAGTACCCCGGTCACTACCACCGCGTCGGGTATCACCGGCCCGACGGCAGCCTGGTGCACGTCGAGACCACGCGGCCCGAGCTCATCCCGAGCGTTGTCGCGCTCATCGCCCACCCCGACGACGAGCGCTACCAGCCGCTGTTCGGCACCACGGTGACGTCGCCGGTCTTCGGCGTGGAGGTTCCGGTCGTGGCGCACGCCGCCGCCGAGATGGACAAGGGCTCCGGCCTGGTCATGTGCTGCACGTTCGGCGACCTCACCGACGTCACCTGGTGGCGCGAGCTCGACCTGCCCGTGCGCACGGTGGTGGGCCGCGACGGCCGACTGACCCGCGACACCCCGCCGTGGCTCCAGGCGGCCGACGAGAGTTACCAGCGCCTGGCCGGCAAGACGATCTTCTCCGCGCGCGAGGAGATGGTCTCGATGCTGCGCGAGAGCGGCGACCTCGACGGCGAGCCGACGCCCACCACGCGCATGGCGAACTTCTACGAGCGCGGCGACAAGCCGCTCGAGATCGTCTCGACCCGCCAGTGGTACATCCGCAACGGCGGCCGCGACGCGGGCCTGCGCACGCAGATGCTCGACCACGGCCGCGAGATCACCTGGTTGCCTGCCCACATGCGGCACCGCTACGACAACTGGGTCAGCGGTCTCACCGGCGACTGGCTGATCTCCCGCCAACGGTTCTTCGGTATCCCCTTCCCGGTCTGGTACCCCCTCGACGACGAGGGCGAGCCCGACTACGCCCACCCCCTGGTGCCCTCGGACGCCGAGCTGCCGGTCGATCCCTCGACCGACACCCCGCGCGGCATGGACGAGTCCCAGCGCGGCGTCCCCGGGGGCTTCGTGGGCGACCCCGATGTGATGGACACCTGGGCGACGTCGTCGCTCACCCCCCAGATCGCCGGCCAGTGGAGCATCGACGACGACCTCTTCGGCCGCGTGTTCCCGATGGACCTCTGCACCCAGGCGCACGAGATCATCCGCACCTGGCTGTTCTCTCGTGTCGTGCGCGCTCACTACGAGCAGGGCGTCACGCCGTGGAGCCACGCCATGCTCTCGGGCTGGATCCTCGACCCCGACCGCAAGAAGATGTCGAAGTCGAAGGGCAACGTGGTCGTGCCGACCGAGATCCTCGACAAGTACGGCGCAGACGCCGTGCGCTGGCGCGCCGCGTGCGTGCGCCCCGGCATGGACTCGCCCTTCGACGAGTCCCAGATGAAGGTCGGCAGGCGCCTGGCGATGAAGGTGCTCAACGCCTCGAAGTTCGTGCTCGGCAGCGTGGGCGCCACCCGCCTGGACACCTTCGCCGTCTCCGAGCCCGTCGACTGCGCCCTCCTCGGACGCCTGGCCCTCGTCGTCCGCGAGGCGACGGCGGCGTTCGACGACTACGACTACACCTCTGCTCTCGAGGTGACCGAGCGCTTCTTCTGGGAGTTCTGCGACGACTACCTCGAGCTGGTCAAGGAGCGCGCCTACGACGAGGCCGGTGGGCCGGCCACGGAGTCGGCGCGCGCTGCGCTCGCCATCGCGCTCCAGGTGCAACTGCGGTTGCTGGCCCCGTTCCTGCCCTACGTGACCGACGAGGTCTGGTCGTGGTGGCAGGAGGGTTCGGTGCACCGCGCGCCCTGGCCGACCGAGCTCGACCTGGGTGCGGCCGCGGCGACGCAGCCGGCAGTGCTGGAGGCCGTCGCGACCGCCCTCATCGGCATTCGCGGGGCGAAGTCCAAGGCGAAGGTCAGCATGAAGGCCGAGCTCGCCCAGGTCGTGGTGCGCGGGCCCGAGAGGCTGGTCGTCAGTGCCGAGAAGGCAGCCGACGACCTGCGCCGCAGCGGTCGGGTCGTGGGCACGTTGACCTTCGAGCCCGACAGTGGCCTCGACGAGCTGGCCGTGGAGGCCGAGCTCGCCTGACCCGGTCTGCCGCACCGCCGAGAGGCAGCGGATCAGCCCTCCGGATCGAGCAGAGGCACGGACGGCAGCTCCGGGTCGCGCAGGATCAGATCGGCCTCGCCACGGTCCGGGTCGGCGTCGTCGTCGGGATTGTCCCCCGGGGCAGGCTGTTGACCGTTGCTCTGATCGCTCGCACCGGGACCACCGCGGGCACCGTTCTCGTGGTCGTGGCCGGCGTCGCCCTGCCCCGGGCCTCCGGGCGCGGAGCCGGAGCTGCCCGGCGAGGTGCCCGCGGAGAAGCCGGAGACCGGCGGTGCGGCCGGTAGCGTCACGGCACCGGTGTGCTGGGCCTGGGCGCTGGCGGCGGAGGTCTGCGCCGAGGCGTGCGACGAGCCCGACGTCACGTGCATCTGGGTGCCGGCGAGGGCACTGGCCGCGATGGCGTCCAGGGAGCTCGACGCGGCCGCCTGGTTGGCGACGGTAATGGTCTCGCTGGCCCGACCGCCCTCACGAGCGGAGCCGGTGGCGGCGCCCGGCCTCGAGGATCCTGCTTGTCGTTCGGCCTGCGCGGGGTCGGACTGCGTGGCCGGCAGCGCGGGACGGGTGGCCGAGGGCCACGCACGCCCCTGCGGCGACGGCGTCCGCAGAGAGCCTGAGTCACTGCGCGCGACCAGCGTCGCGGGCATGGCCTCGGACCGGATCCCGTTCGCCACGACCAAGGCGCACAGCAGGGTCAAGATCACGAAGGCCGAGAGCGCAAGACGCTTCTCACGATCGAACTGACACTCCCGCGAATCCCGACGTCGCTGGACCATCTGTCACCCCCGAGATACTCCCTAGGGCACCAGCGTGGCTGACGTGGCCGGATTCTGAGGCCGAATCGCCACAATGAGCAGAAAAGCTCACGCAGACTCCTCGTCTCGGTGTGCCACACCCCGTCGAGGGATGCCGATTCAGGAGCCGACTACGGGCCTGGTGCCTTCTCGCGGCCCTTCTCGCGGCCCTGCTTGTGGCCCTTCTTGTGGCCCTTCGTATGGCCGCTCTTCGAGGCGGAGGAGGCGCTCCCCTTCCCTTTCGCCTTGGCCGGACCCGGTCCCTTCGCCTTGCCCGGGCCCCTCCCCTTCGCCTTGCCCGGGCCCTGCCCCTTCGCCTTGTCCGGGCCCGGACCTGCCGGGGGCTCCGGCGAGGGCGGCCCTTGGCCGGCAGGCGAGCCGGGTCCAGAGGCACCGCCCGGACCGTGGCTGCCTCCGTGCGTCGGGGAGCCGGTGGAGCCGGTGGTGCCGCTTGCGTGTCCGGCGGCGGACCCGGCTGCGTGCTCGGCCCGGGAGGGGTGACTCGCCCCCGCGCCGTTCCCCGACTTCGCGGTGCTCGAAGCGGGCGTCGCGGCCCGCACCGGAGCCTTGCCCAGCACAGCAGCGGCCTGTTCCCTCACGGTCGCGTTGCCGGTCACCATCGAGGTCGAGGCCGGCAGGTCGAACGGGGAGGGCGCCACGGGGCGAGCTGTGTTCGAGCCGGGCACCCACGTCACGCGCTCGATGACGGGCATCGGCGTGCTCGTCGTGCCCGCAAGCGCTCGCTGCACCCCGGCGAGCAGACTGCTCGGCACGACGTCCGAACGGATCCCGCCGACGATGACCGCGACACACAGCAGGGAGAGGAACACGAACGCCGAGAGCGCCAGCCGCTTCTCGACCGTGATGTGCCGCTCGTCGACGAATGGCGTCACGGCCACGATTCCTCCGTCCCCAGACGTCTCCAGGTGGAGGTCAACTCTGACCGACGATGCGCACCCGCGCGCAATGATCACGACATCGGTCTAGATGTCAGATCAAGCCGGGCACACGGCCCGGGGTATGCGCGATCAGGCGGACTTGCGCTTCTTCGACTCCGCCTCACGTGGCACCAGCGTGGGCGCCTCGTCGCCGGTGACCACCGCGCCGGTGATGATCACCTTGGCCACGTCGCCTCGCGAGGGCACGTCGAACATCACGTGGAGGAGCACCTCCTCGATGATCGCGCGCAGCCCGCGCGCACCCGTGCCGCGTTCCATCGCCTTGTCGGCGATGGCCTCGATCGCGTCGTCGCTGAACTCGAGCTCGACGCCGTCGAGCTCGAAGAGCTTGCGGTACTGCTTGACCAGCGCGTTGCGGGGCTCGGTGAGGATCTGCACGAGGGCCTCGCGGTCGAGCTTGGCGACGCTCGCGATGAGCGGCAGCCGACCGATGAACTCCGGGATGAGTCCGAACTTGGTGAGGTCCTCGGGGCGCACCATGGCGAGCAGATCCTCCTCGGACCGCTCGGCCGAGCTCTTGACCTCAGCGGTGAAGCCGAGGGTCTTCTTGCCCACCCGCTGCTCGATGATGTGCTCGAGCCCCGCGAACGCACCGCCCACCACGAAGAGGATGTTGGTGGTGTCGATCTGGATGAACTCCTGGTGCGGGTGCTTGCGTCCGCCCTGGGGCGGCACCGAGGCGGTGGTGCCCTCGATGATCTTGAGGAGCGCCTGCTGCACGCCCTCACCGGAGACGTCGCGGGTGATCGACGGGTTCTCGGCCTTGCGCGCCACCTTGTCGATCTCGTCGATGTAGATGATGCCGGTCTCGGCCTTCTTGACGTCGTAGTCGGCGGCCTGGATCAGCTTGAGCAGGATGTTCTCGACGTCCTCGCCGACGTAGCCGGCCTCGGTGAGGGCCGTGGCGTCGGCGATCGCGAACGGCACGTTGAGCATGCGCGCGAGCGTCTGGGCCAGGTAGGTCTTGCCGCAGCCCGTGGGTCCGATGACGAGGATGTTGGACTTGGCGACCTCGACCGCTTCGTCCTTGGCGTGCTTGCCGCCCTGCGCAGTGACGCCGGCCTGCACCCGCTTGTAGTGGTTGTAGACCGCGACCGCCAGCGACTTCTTGGCCTGCTCCTGGCCGATCACGTAGGAGTTGAGGAACTCGAAGATCTCCTGGGGCTTGGGCAGCTCGTCGAGGCTGACCTCGCTGCCTTCGTTCAGCTCCTCCTCGATGATCTCGTTGCAGAGGTCGATGCACTCGTCGCAGATGTAGACACCCGGACCTGCGATGAGCTTCTTGACCTGCTTTTGCGACTTACCGCAAAACGAGCACTTCAGCAGGTCGCCACCGTCACCGATGCGTGCCACGTGGCCTTCCTCCCTCTGCGACCACCGAGGCGGCCACCCTAGACGTTCTGTGCGCCCGCGCCCGGCGTGTGCCGGGGGCGGGTGCGACCCGCATGACGGTACTCCTCGAGCGCCACCCATGGGGGGTGACAACGCCGGTGAGACCGTGCCGAGGCCGTGAGGGCATCAGCGGATCGTCGTGTGCAGTTGTGTGGAACGACCGCGCTGCGTCAGGCCAGCGCGGGGGTCTTGAGGGACTCGAAGATCGAGTCGATGAGGCCGTACTCGACCGCCTGCGGGGCGGTGAGGATCTTGTCGCGCTCGATGTCGCGGCTGACCTCTTCGATCGACTTGCCCGAGTGGTCGGAGATCATCTTCTCCAGCAGCTCGCGCATCCGGATGATCTCGTTGGCCTGGATCTCGATGTCGGAGGTCTGGCCGAAGGTGCCCTCGGTGTAGGGCTGGTGGATCAGGATGCGGCTGTTCGGCAGCGCCATCCGCTTGCCGGCCGTGCCGGCGGCCAGCAGGATCGCGGCGGCCGAGGCGGCCTGGCCGACGCACACGGTGCGCACGTCGGGCTTGATGAAGTTCATCGTGTCGTAGATCGCGGTCAGCGCGGTGAACGAGCCGCCGGGACTGTTGATGTAGATGCTGATCTCCTGGTCGGGGTTCATCGACTGCAGGCACAGCAACTGGGCGATGATCGCGTTGGCGACATCGTCGGAGATGGGGGTGCCGAGGTAGATGATGCGTTCCTCGAACAGCTTCGCGTACGGGTCGATCCGGCGCACGCCGTAGGAGGTGCGCTCCTCCCACTGCGGGATGTAATAGCTCATCGCGCGTTCTCCTCGGCTCTCAGTCGTGGTGGGCCGGGCGGCCCTGGTCGGCGGCCTCGCGGCTGCTGCGGATGACCGCGTCGACCAGCCCGTACTCGAGCGCCTGGTCGGCGGTGAACCAGCGGTCGCGGTCGGCGTCGGCGATGACCTGCTCGATCGGCTGGCCGGTGTGCTCGGCGATCAGGTCGAGCAGCACCTTCTTGATGTGCAGCGACTGCTGTGCCTGGATCTTGATGTCGGAGGCCGAGCCGCCCATGCCGGACGACGGCTGGTGCATCATGATCCGCGCGTGCGGGAGCGCGTAGCGCTTGCCCTTGGTGCCGGCGCACAGCAGGAACTGACCCATCGACGCCGCCAGCCCCATGCCGACGGTGGCGACATCGTTCGGGATGTAGTTCATCGTGTCGTAGATGGCCATGCCCGCGTCGACCGAGCCGCCCGGCGAGTTGATGTGCAAGAAGATGTCGGCCTCGGGATCCTCGGCCGAGAGCAGCAGCAGCTGGGCGCAGATGGCGTTCGCGTTGCTGTCGCGCACCTCGGAGCCGAGGAACACGATGCGCTCACGGAGCAGCCGCTGGTAGATGTGGTCGTCGAGCACGTTGAGCCCGGCGCCGCCGCCCATGGTCGAACCCATGGACGCCTCGACGCCTGCGGGACTGGAGATCTCGTTCACACGTGAGACCCTAGCCGCCGCCACAGACAGTTCCACGGCGCCAGGGGCTCTGTTCGCCGAGAGCAGATTTCGCCGCCCGGCGATCGCCCAGCCCGGGCTCAGCCGGCCACGACCGCGGCGAGCATCCGCTCCACCGTGCAGGCCATGCCTTCCTCGAGCTCGTCGGCGTGGGCTTCGGCGCCGCCCATCAGCAGCCCGGCCACCACCCTGGCCGCGAGAGGCAGCCCTGCGGGCACGGGGCGTCGGTGCACGACCGTGGTGCCTGCGTCGCCGGTCGGGACGAGCTCCCAGATCCACCGGGCCCCACTGCTGGGCGTGTCCCAGACGAGCAGTCGCTCGGGCACGATCGCGGCCACGACGTTGCGCGTCGGCCAGACCACCGCCTTGCGCCGGTTGATGCCCAGGTAGGTCTGCCGCTCGCGCAGCCCGCCGCCCCCCAGCGGCACCATGCGCAGCAGTTCGGGACTCCAGGCGGGCATCCGGTCGAGGTCCGACAGCACCGCCCACACGTGCGCAGGACTGGCCGTCGTGCGTCCCTCGGCGCGCAGCTCGCGCTCGGCTCGCTCACTCATGGGCTCATCCTCCCCCGTGCTACGAGCGACGGGGGCTCGGCGGGGATCGCTCAGGCCAGCCAGGTGAGCAGCGACTCGAGCACCCTGGGATGGCACAGCAGACCGAAGTGGTCGGTGCGTCCGACATGCAGTACGTCGGCGCCCGGGAACAGCTCGCGCCCCCGCCGGTCGCGGCCCCAGGCGGAGGACGGCGAGACGAGGAGGTCGCCGACCGTGGCGCCGACGGGGTGACGGCGCGAGGACGTGAGCGTGGCCGCGACCAGGTGATAGCGCGCGTGGGGCAGCGGCGGGACGTCCTCGGCCAGGCCGCGCACGAGATCGCGGACTCCGGCCGAGCGCTGCTCCAGGATCCGCCCGAAGGCGGCCGTCTCGGGCAGCCAGGAGAGCCCGGTGCTGCCGTGCCCGACACCGGTGGCCACGGGAGCGCCGAGGTGCGGCGTGCCGAGCGAGACGACGTCGCTGACCAACGCCGTCCAGGGCTCGTCGATGTCGGAGGCGACCGCGCCGGCCGCCCGCAGGACGAGTCCGCCCATGGAGTGCCCGACCAGCGCGATCCGCTCGACCGGCACGGGCCAGGACTCCACGACCTGCTGGAGCAGCCCGGTCAGGGCCGCGCCGTTCTCGCGCAGCGGGAGCCCGGTGTTGGCCCGCAGCATGAGTGGGGTCCAGCCGGCCTCGGCCAGGGCTTCGGGGTAGGTCGTGCCGAGCCGCTCGCGCCGGTGGTTCCAGTACGACTCGTTCTCGCACAGGCCGTGGAGGAAGACGACCAGCCGACCGGTGGCGTCGGGGAACGCCTCCGCCAGGCCGGGGCCATCGGGCACGACGTCGGCGCCGTGGTGGCGCACTGCCATCGGGATCGCCATCTGCGGCCGCTCGCGCAGGAGTCGGTCGCCGATGAGGCCGTTGACGGCCGAGGAGACGAAGCGCCCCCGACGCCCCTGCTCCAGGTGCGGGCCGACGCCGGTGGCCGCCAGCTTGTCGAGCCCCGTCGACGCCGCGCGCAGCCCGCCGCCCACGCCGGCGTAGACGGCGGTGGCGATGCCACGGTGCAGCGACTCGTGCACAGCCGGGCGGGTGGCACCGCTGACCGTGCGCTGGACGCCGTAGAGGCGGTCGAGCCAGGCGGTGTGCGTGTCACGCGCGCTGCGCACGACCAGCTCGTCGGCCACCTCGCACAGGAGGGAGGCGGCGTCGAGCATCGTCGGCCCGGGGGTGGACGTGGTGGTCATGACGCCACCGTAGCCGCTTGGGTGAACATATGTACACCCAAGCGGCTACCGGTCGTGACGTGACCTCAGTCCTGCTCCGCAGGCTCCCCGCCGTCGGCCGTGGCCTCGGCTTCCGCGGCCTCCGAGGCCTCGGCGGGGTCCGCCAGGGTGCCGTCGGGCTGGAGGTTCTTGAGGTCGACGACCGCACCGGAGGCGTCCGTGACCGTCGCCGACTCCACGATCTGGGCGAGCGCCTTGCCCCGCAGGATCTCCTGCACCAGGTCGGGGATGTGGTTGTGCTCGAACATGTGGTTCGCGAACTCCTGCGGATCCTGCCCGGACTGCTGGGCGCGCCGCACGAGGTGCTGGGAGAGCTCGGACTGGTCGACCCCGAGCTCCTCCTTCTTGGCGATGGCGTCAAGGACGAACTGCGCGGCGACGGCGTCGCGCACGCGCCGCTCGAGCTCGGCCTCGAACTCGTCTTGGGTCTGGCCCTCGTCCTCGAGGTACTTCTCCATCGTGATGCCGCTCATCATCAGCTGCTGCTCGATGTTCTGGCGGCGCCCGTTGAGCTCGTCGGTGACCAGCGTCTCCGGCAGGGGGATCGAGACCTGGTCGAGCAGCGTCTCGAGTACGGCGTCACGGGCGGCCGCGGCCTGCTCGAGGCGCTTGCCGTTGGTGAGCCGGCCGCGCACGTCGTCCTTGAGCTCCTCGACGGTGTCGAACTCCGAGGCCATCTGCGCGAACTCGTCGTCGACCTCCGGCAGCTCCTGCTCCTGCACGCCGGTCACCTTGACCTTGACCTCGACGTCCTCGCCGACGAGGCCGCCGCCGACCAGCTGCGAGGCGAACGTCTTCTCCTCGTCGACACCCATGCCGACGAGCGCCTCGTCGAGGCCGTCGATCATGCCGCCGCGGCCGACCTGGTAGGAGGTACCCGAGATCTCGGCACCCTCGACGGGCTCACCGTCTTGGAGGGCGACGAGATCGATGGTCACGAAGTCGCCGTCGGCCGCCGCGCGCTCGACGTCGAGCAGGGTTCCGAAGCGCTCGCGCAGGGCCTGGAGCTGCTCCTCGACGTCGTCGTCGGAGACCTCGAGATCCTCGACGGAGGCCGCGACGCCCTCGTAGTCGGGCAGGTCGAACTGCGGCTTCACGTCGACCTCGGCGGTGAACTCGAGGAGCTCGTTGTCCTCGATCTTGGTCACCTCGACCTCGGGCTGCGCCAAGGGCTCGAGGTCGTTCTCGCGCAGGGCCTCGATGTACATCTGCGGCAGCGCCTCGTTGATGGCCTGGTCGAGCACCGCACCGCGGCCGACCTGACGGTCGATGACCATCGGCGGCACCTTGCCGCGACGGAAGCCGGGCACGTTGATCTGCTGGGCGATGGCCTGGTACGCCGCGTCGAGGCTCGGCTTGAGCTCCTCGAAGGGCACCTCGACGGTCAGCTTGGCCCGGGTCGGGGTCAAGGTCTCGACGGCGCTCTTCACGTAGGTTCTCCTCGGGGTCTGTGAATGGTTCGGTGGGTGTCGGGGCGACAGGACTCGAACCTGCGGTCTCCTGCTCCCAAAGCAGGCGCGCTAGCCACTACGCTACGCCCCGCCAAGTGGTCTCCCGGACCTGCGCGAGGGCAGGCTCGGAGGGCCTCTTGGAGGGGATGACGGGAATCGAACCCGCGTAGCCAGTTTGGAAGACTGGGGCTCTACCATTGAGCTACATCCCCACACGCCGGGCTTGCCCCGCGTGGCCCCGGGGGCTAGCCCCCGCGGACCCCCGAACTGTACTCACCACCGGCGCTCGAGGCCCAAACGGGCTGGTGTCAGGTGCGCGTGAGCACGACCATCGCGCGGTCGTCCTGACGGTTGCCGAGCTCCTCGACCAAGCGCCGGGCCGAGCCCTCGAACCGGCCCCTCATCAGCGACTCGGCCTCCCCCAGCATGCGGTCCAGGCCGAGCTCGATGTCGCGGCGCGGCCGTTCGATCATGCCGTCGGTGTAGAGCAGCAACGCATCGCCGGGACGCAACTCGCCGCCCACCGCGAGGTACTCGGCGTCCGCCATCAATCCGAGCACCGGCCCTGAGGAGCGCAGCAACTCCCACCGCCCCGAGCCTGCCGCGCGGCGGGCGCCGGGTGGGTGCCCCGCCGTCCGCACCTCGAAGCGACCCGACACCAGGTCGACCGAGAGATGGATGGCGGTCGCGAAGCCTTCGTCCCACTCCTGGCGCAGCAGGTAGGCGTTGGCGGCGCGCAGGAAGTCGCCCGAGTCGCTCGCGCCGAGCAGGCCGCCGAAGGCGCCGGAGAGCTGGAGCGCTCGGGTGCCGGCGTCGTCGCCCTTGCCCGAGACGTCGACGAGCACCACCTCGAGGCGGTGTCCGTCTTCGAGCAGGGTCGCGACCACGAAGTCCCCGGCGAAGAGGGTGCCGGACGCCGAGCGCAGGGCCGACTCGCAGTGCCACGGGCGTCTCAGCTCGGGGATCGAGCCCTGGCTGAGCAACCGGTCGCGCAGGTCGACGAACATCGACTCGCCCGTCATGCCGCCCACGCCCAGGCGGGAGCGACGAAACGCCGTGGCGAGCACGATCGCGCACATCAGCATCTGCACGCCGGCCGCACCGGCGACCCGCACCGTGATCTGGTCCTGGAGCAGGAGCGAGATGAGGATCATCCCGAGGATCCAGCTCACGAACCAGGGCAGCTGGCGCGGGTAGAGAAGCATGCTCCCGATGAGCAGCGGCACCATCAGGGAGGTGAAGGGCGTGTAGCCGGGGAACGCCGCGACGAGTGCCACGATCAACGCCGAGAGGGTCATCAGCAGGCCGATGAGGCGCGGGGTGCGCAAGTCGCCCGAGAGCATCCGGTCCCAGGCGCGCAGCGGCCCACGTGAGGAGTCGCTCATTCGTCCTCCTCGCGGTCGACCCGCGCTCATCGTAGTCGGCGCGCCGCCTCGGCCCGCGACCGGAAACGGGGTTGGCAGCGCGGGCACCAGAAGAGGTTGCGGTGGGCGAGTTCTCGGGTACGGACGCGGGCTCCGCACACCAGGCACGGCTGACCGTCGCGGCGGTAGACGTAGACCTCTCCCCCGTGGTCGTCCCGGCGCGGATCACGCCCCATCGCCTCCGGCGTGTGCTCGGGGCGCACGGTGTCGATACGGTTCGTGCGCACCCCCTCGTGCATGAGCACGACGAGGTCGTCCCACATCTGCTGCCACCGACCGATCCGCATGCTCGACCCCGGCCGGAAGGGGTCGACCCGGTGCCGGAAGAGGATCTCCGCGCGGTAGACGTTGCCGACCCCTGCGAGCACGGACTGGTCCATGAGCAGCGCTGCGATCGACGTCCGGCTGCGACGGATGCGCGCCCAGGCTGCGTCGGGGTCGGACGGCGGCAGGGCCTGCGTGCGCAAGGGGTCCGGCCCGAGCCGTTCGACGACGCTGTCGCGCTGCTCGGTGGTGATCAGGTCGCAGGCGGTGGCGCCGCGCAGGTCGGCCAGCGCGAACGTGCCCGCGCCGTCGCCGGTCACGAGGCGCATGCGCACCTGACCCACCGGCTCGGGCACCGCTGGCACGTGACGGTGCACCGCCCACGTGCCGTACAGCCCCAGGTGCACGTGCACGTGGTGGCCGTCGGAGAGGTCGAGGAAGAGGTGCTTGCCCCAGGCCTGGGCGGCCGTGACGACCGTGCCGTCGATCTGCGCCGCCGACTCGGCGAACCGGCCCTGAGGACTGGTGACCCGCACCTGCCGACCCGCGAAGGCGTCACCGAGGTCGAGGGCGAGCCGGTGGAGGGTGTGCCCCTCGGGCATCAGCTGCGCACAGTCACGCGTCGGGGCCGAGACCGACGGCGGACTCCGGGAGGGCCGGCAGCTCGTGGGTGCGCTCGTAGTCGCCGAGCATGCCGATGCGGCGCAGGTGCCGCTCGTCGCCGCTGAACGGCTCGGCCAGGAACAGCTCGACGAAGTGGGTCATCTCCGCGAGGGTGTGCATGCGGCCGCCCACGCTCACCACCTGGGCGTCGTTGTGCTCGCGAGCCAGCTTCGCGGTGGCCTCGGACCACACCAGCGCGCAGCGGATGCCCTCGACCTTGTTGGCCGCCATCTGCTCGCCGTTGCCCGAGCCGCCGACGACCACGCCGAGCGAGTCGAGTCCGGCGGCCCGGTCGGTGGCCACTCCCCGAGCCGCGCGCAGGCAGAAGACCGGGTAGTCGTCGAGCGCGTCGAAGACGAACGGTCCGTGGTCGACCGGCTCGTAGCCGTGCTCGGTGAGCCAGCTGACCAGGTGGTTCTTCAGGTCGAGTCCGGCATGGTCCGAACCGAGGTGCACGCGCATGGGTGGATCCTCCCAGAGGCTCGCCGTACCGCGGACGCGGGTCGGTCGGCCAGGGCGCTGCGAGACCGGTGGACTACCGCTGCATCAGGGCGTCGAGACCCACGGCGATCGCCGCAGCGACTCGGAAGTCGACCCGGGAGTCGGGCACCTCGACGGTGTAGCGGTCACGCAGCTTGAACTGCCGGTCGACGCTCATCAGCGGCGTGCCCTCGGCGGAGAGGAAGTCGAAGTGCACCGAGAGGAACGGCAGGTCGGTGAACCGCCGCAGGATCGCCACCAGTTGGCTGCGCTCCTGGCCGGTGCCGGTGAAGCCCGGGCCCTCCACGTGGAAGGTCGAGCGCAACAGGCTGGCCCCGAAGTCCTTGCGGAAGAAGCCGATCTGCTGACGAGACTCGTCGTAGATGTCGTAGCCGGAGTTGAGGTCGATGCGCTTGCGGGCCTTGAAGCTGAACACCGGACGCACCTTGGTGTCGTCGGTGTAGAAGGTGACCTCCTCCTTGAAGGCCAGCCGCTTCTGCTGGGCCAGCGCCATCAGCTTGCCCTCGCCACCGTCGGGCGTCGCCTCGACGATGTCGTAGCGGTTCGTGGTCATCGCGAACTTCTGCTTGACGAAGAAGCGCGGCAGGTACATCTGGTCGGACGGCGGTTGCGGGGTGGTGTTCTCGGTCACGCCCGCAACCTACCCAGCCTGCCCCGCGTCAATCGCTGACCCGCCGCCAGTTTTCGCGTGACCCGCCGCCAATTTTCGCGTGACCCGCCGCCAGTTTTCAACCGACCTGCCGCGAGTTTCACCCAGCGAGGACATCGGTGACCGACAGGCTGGAGTCGGCGGGCAGGTCGAGGGACGACGGGATGCGGCCGCGGCGCACCATCTCACTGCCGAGCGCGGCGACCATGGCGCCGTTGTCGGTGCACAGCCCGGGCCGCGGCACCCGCACCCGGATGCCCAGGCCAGTGGCCCGCTCCTCGGCCATCGCCCGCAGTCGCGAGTTGGCCGCGACGCCACCGCCGATGAGCAGATCCTCGATGCCCTCGCTGGCCGCGGCGTCGAGCGCCTTGCGAACCAGCACGTCGCACACCGCCTCCTGGAACGACGCCGCCACGTCGACCACCGGCACCGGCTCACCCGTCGCCTGGCGCGCCTCGACCCATCGGGCCACGGCCGTCTTCAGGCCGGAGAAGGAGAAGTCGAAGCGGTGCCGCTCGAGGTCGCGACGCGAGGTGAGTCCGCGCGGGAAGTCGATGGTGATCGTGCCCTCGCGGGCGGCCCGGTCGATGTGCGGGCCACCGGGGAACGGGAGGCCGAGCACACGCGCGACCTTGTCGAAGGCCTCGCCCGCGGCGTCGTCGATGGTGGCGCCGAGCGGCACCACCCCGTCGTTCGCACCGGTCACGTCGGAGACGCGCAGCAGACTGGAGTGCCCCCCACTGACGAGCATCGCGATGCACGGCTCGGGCAGGGCGCCGTGCTCGAGTTGGTCGACGGCCACGTGCGAGGCGAGATGGTTCACGCCGTACAACGGCTTGCCCAGGCCCAGCGCCAGAGCCTTCGCGGCGGCCACACCGACCAGCAGGGCACCGGCGAGGCCGGGGCCGTTGGTCACCGCGATCGCGTCGACGTCGTGCAGCCGGACGCCGGCGGTCTCGCAGGCTCGCTCGAGCGTCGGCACCATCGCCTCGAGGTGGGCACGGCTCGCGACCTCGGGCACGACCCCGCCGAAGCGCGCGTGCTCCTCGACGCTGCTGGCCACGGCGTCCGCCAGCAGGGTCTGGCCACGCACGAGGCCGACGCCGGTCTCGTCGCACGAGGTCTCGATGCCGAGCACCAGGGGGCCGTCGCTCATGTCGCTCACATCGGCCATCGTGCCACCCGGTGCGCCGGCGTCAGACCGACAGCGCCTCGCGCCAGGAGTGCTCCGGCTCGAAGCCCACCATGCAGCGGGCCTTCTCGATGGAGTAGAACGTCTCGTGCCCCGACAGCGGACGACGCACCTCGACGTCGTCGTAGAAGCGCGCGAGGAGTTCGTCCGCGTCGTCGGAGACCGAGGAGTCGGCGTTGGCGACGTTGAACACCTCATACCCCAGCCCGTCGGTCTCCAGGCAGCGCCGCACCATCAGGCCGAGGTCGCGCACGTCGATGTAGGCGAAGATGTTGCGCCGGCGCAGGGAGGCATCGGCCAGGTACGCCGGGAAGTCGCGCTCGTACTCGTGCGGCTCGATGACGTTGTTGATGCGCAACCCGTAGACGTCGGCCCCCGTGCGCGCCTGGAAGGCCCGCGCCGTGACCTCGCCGGCGACCTTCGACATGGCGTAGGAGTCCTCGGGGACCGTGGGGTGCTCCTCGTCGACCGGGACGTAGAGCGGGCGGCGTTCACCCTGGGCGAAGCAGATGCCGTACGTGGTCTCCGAGGAGGCGAACACGACCTTGCGGATCCCGAGCCGGGTGGCAGCCTCCAGCACGTGGTAGGTGCTCAGGACGTTGGTCGCATACGTCGTCGCGTCGGGCCGGAGCAGGATCCGCGGGATGGCCGCGAAGTGCACCACCGCGTCGTACGACGGTAGGGCGGGCAGGTCGAGCTCGGCCATCGACGCTGCGCCGGCCATCGCCGAGTAGGTCTGCCCCGCGTCCGTGAGGTCGACCGCCAGATCCTCGACGTCGGCGTGACCGAGGGGCTGGAGGTCGGCGTTGGTGACCTGGTGGCCGAGACCCGCGAGGTAGGGCGCCACGTGTTGCCCGGCCTTGCCGCTGCCACCGGTGAAGAAGATCCGCATGACCCATGCCTAGCCGATGCCGGCAACAACCCGCTTCACACGTCGGCGGGCAGGATGAGGACCGTGGACGGCATCGCGGAGCTCGACGCTGCTGCCTGGGTGGCCACGAGTGCGGATCCGTTCGTGCGGCACCAGGTGCACGTGCACCGCTCCCACCGGGTGCTGGTGCGCGGACGCGCCGCCGTGGCCGACGCCAACCGCGATCGCACCGGCCCCGACCCCGGGCGGCCGACACTGTGGTGCCTCGGGCCGCCGGGCGATCTCGACCCGCTGCTGGCCCATGCGGTCGACGTGTTCGATCGGCCCGACCGGATCAGCATCGAGGCCACCTCGTACGACGCCCTGCCGAGTCCGTGGCGCGTCGAGGTCCGCGGGCACTGGCACTGGATGCTCACCCGGGCTGCTCCCCCGCCCCAGCCCGGCGAGGACGTCGTCGGCGTGATCGACGACCCCGACGCGGTGACGACCCTGCTCGACGCCGCGAACCCCGCGGCGTTCCTACGCCCGGGCGATCCTGGCGAGGAGACGTGGCTCGGCGTGCGCGCGGCCGGTGGCGTCCTGGCCTGCGCCGGCACGCTCTACCGCGACCCCGACGGCACCGGCCACCTGCGCAGCGTCACCACCCACCCCGACCACCGAGGCCTCGGCCTCGCGACCGCCGTCAGCGCCGCCCTGACCCGGGTTGCCCTGGGTGGCGCCTCGGGCGCGGCCACGCTCGGCGTGTACGTCGACAACGCTCCGGCGCTGACCGTCTACGAGCGGCTGGGCTACCGCACCCATCACACCTTCAGGTCGGGGTCGCTTCACGACTCCGCCGGTGGTTGAGCCGTGAGGAGCGCCAGCGACGAGCGTGTCGAAACCCGGTGAGATGGCAGGCGAGATGGCAGGTGAGATGGCAGGCGAGGCTGCCTTCGGAGTCGCCGGGGGTCGACACGCCTCCGCCTCCGGCATCCGGCGGCTCGACCACCGAGCGGGTCAGCCGCAGGAGGGGCCGATGCCGCGGCGCATGACCACGGCGGTGGTGCCGTCGCGGTAGTAGCGGGGGCGGCGGTCGATCTCGATGAAGCCGCGGGCGGCGTAGAACGAGAGCGCCGCGGAGTTGTCCTCGCGCACTTCGAGCAGCACCCGGTCCGCCCGGCCCTCGCGCGCTGCCGAGAGGGCCGCGTCGAGCAGGGCCGTAGCAGCCCCGCCACGGCGGGCACCGGCGTCGACCGCGATGCGTTGGAGCTCGGCGATGTCGGGCACCACGCTGATCACCGCGTGCCCCACGACCACCGGACCCTCGGGCCCGACCCGCTCGGCGACGAGGTAGCGCACGGTGGGCACGTCGCCGCTCAGACCGGCCTCGATCAACCCCGGCGACCAGGCGTCGGCGCCGAGGTTCTCGGCTTCCGAGGCCGCGACGGCGTCGGCGTCACCGACATCCGCGTCGCGGACGACGACCACGACAGAACTCACGACACCGCCTTGGGCACACCGGGCGCCTGGGCGTCCGGGCGCCGCAGGTAGAGCGGCTCGGGGTCGAGCAGCTCGGCACGCTCCTCGGCCACGACGCGGGCCAGCCAGCCGGCGCTCGGCTGCGTCGGACCCGCGGCCCGGCCGAACGCCTCGGGGTAGAGCACCGCGCCCTCGCCCACGACCGGCAGCTCGGTGGCCACCTCCGCAGGCTTCGCCACGACCGGCCCCGACAGCCGGACGCCGGACTCGTCGTAGGCGGCCAGGTAGACCTCCTTGCGGCGTGCGTCGGTGGCCACCACGAACTGCCCCGGCACGACGCCGGTGTCAGCGGCCTCGACCGCGAGCACGTCGAGCGAGCACACGCCGTACACGGGGATCTCGAGAGCGAGGGCCAACGTGCGGGCGGTGACGAGACCGACCCGGAGGCCGGTGAAGGGCCCAGGACCCACCCCGACCCCGATCGCGGTGACGTCGATGCGCAACGCGCCGGCGTCGGTGAGCACGCCCTCGATGAGCGGGGCCAGTTGCTCCCCGTGCTTCATCGGCGCCTGCGCGGACCGCTCGGCCACGACCCGGCCGTCGTCGTACAGCGCGGCCGAGACCAGTGGGGTCGCGGTGTCGAAGGTCAGCAGCACGAGGCCGAGGGTAGATCAGTGCCGCTCGGCACGCCGGGCGTAGGTGTCGGCCGTGCGGCGCACGAGATCGACGTACTCGCCCGACCGGTTGTAGCTGAGCACCGCGCCCGACCAGCCGGCGCCGGTGTCGAGGTCGGCGCCCGAGGCGCACAGGTACGACGCGGCCGTCGCCGCTGCGTCGTCGAGGTCGAGGGGGTCGGCGGTCCCGTCACCGTCGCCGTCGGTGGCCCAGGGGTCGAACGACGACCGCAGGAACTGCATCGGCCCGACGGCGTGCTCCCAGGTGGGGTCGCCGTGCCAGGCCGTCGACTGCGCGGTCGACCGGATGGCGGCGAAGTCGCCCGACCCGTCGAGCGCCGGGCCGATGACCGGCCGCGACGACGTGCCGTCGGCACGCAGCCGGCGTCCGCCGATCGTGCCGTGCTGCGATTCGACCCACCCGATGCCGGCCAAGGTCGTCCAGCCGATGTCGCACCCGTCGGTCTCGCCGAGCTGCGCGTCGGCATAGGCGCGCAGTGCGGGCTTCGGGATACCGGTGCGGGCCGCGATCGTCTCGACCCACCGTTGCGACACCAGTTGGCCGCGCCGGCCGTCACGGTGACCGCGCCCGGCCAGCCCGGACGCCGGCTGCGGCGCGGGCATGTAGGCCTGTGGTGGGGTGAGGTCGAGCGTGCGCTCGGGCCGGTAGAGGTGCGAGACGCCGACCGCGGCGAGCGAGAGCGCCAACAGCAGGCTCGCGAACACTGCGATGGCTCGGGGACCGCGGATCACGAGAAGCTCACGAGGTGACTCCGGCCGCCTCGACGCCCAGTGCGGCGAGCGCCGTCCGCAGCGCGTGGTGGCCCCGGTCGAGGTGCCAGTGCACGCCCAGGAGTCCGACGCTCCGAGCCGCCTCGACGTTGGCCTCCACGTCGTCCACGAACACGACCTCGTGCGGCTCGGCACCGATGCGCTCGACGGCCAGGTCGAAGTAGGCGGGCTCGGGCTTGGCCACCCCGAGCTCCCAGGAGTAACAGGAGACGTCGAAGAGGTCGTCGTAGCCGAGCTCGGTGCGCATGCGGGTGCCGCGCTGGCGGTGCTGGTTGGTGCCGAGGTGCACGCCGTAGCCGGCGTCCTTGAGGCGACGAGCCAGCGTCAGGGAGTCCTCGTCCACCTCGATGCGACCCCACAGCGCGTCGTAGAACTCCTGGGGGTCGACCTCGCCGTAGCGCGGCACGACCTCACCCACGACGTCGAGGAAGTCGCCCTCGCCGCGCAGCGACGGCTTCTCCCCCGCCCACAGCTGCCGGCCCAGCTCCTCGGCGCGCTCGCGACCACCCACCCACGCGGCGATGACGCCCAGCGGGTCGCGCGGTGAGAGCTGGAGGACGCCGTCGGCGTCGAGCAGGACGTGCCGGACGGTCACGACGGCAGACGGGTCACGAGACGCACCCTCACTCGGTGCCGTGCTCGGCGATGAACGCCAAGATGCGCTCCGAGAGCTCGGGGCGGCACACGATGAGGTCGGGCAGGTACACGTCGTCTTGGTTGTAGACCAGCTCGCTGCCGTCGACGCGCGAGGTGAACAGCCCGGCGGCGCGGGCCACGGCCACGGGCGCGGCGGAGTCCCACTCGTACTGACCGCCCGCGTGCACGTAGGCGTCGGCGACATCGCGCACCACCGACATCATCTTCACGCCCGCCGAACCCATCGGCACCAGTTCGGCGTCGAGGCTCTCGGCCAGCTTCTCGACGAACGCCGGCGGCCGGCTGCGCGACACGGCGATGCGCGGACGCTCGCTGGTCGAGGGCGGGACGACCGGCGGGGTGCCGGTGTTGAACGTCTCGCCGATCACCGGCTGGGCGACCGCTCCGGCGATCAGGTCACCGCCCGACCAGAGCGCCACGTGCACGGCCCAGTCGTCGCGGGGCGGCTCGGAGAACTCGCGGGTGCCGTCGAGTGGATCGATGATCCACACCCGGTCGGCGTCGAGACGCGCCTTGTCGTCCTTGCCCTCCTCCGAGAGCACGGCGTCGTCGGGGCGGTGCTCGGCGACCAGCCGCATCAGCAGCTCGTGGGCGGCGGCGTCGCCGGCGTCCTTGAGGGCCTTGCCCTCGAGCCCCTCCTCGCGCACCTGCAGCAGGCGTCGTCCGGCAGCCTCGGCGAGCCAAGTGGCCAGCGCGTGGTCGTCGGCGTTCTCGGGCGGCGTCATGGCGGTGGTGGTCACGTGCGAGAGCGTAGAGGTAGCGCCGACCGGAATGGACCAGCAGGGCCGAACCCCTCCCACCCGGCGCCTTTTGGGCTTAACTTTGCTTTGGGATGTTTGAACCGCGGTCGTCGCGGCAATCTGAGATCTCAGTTACACACCCGCGACCGGAGGTTCCGGCCGCCCCCCAACCTCCCGAGGAGAACCCCGTGGCGAATGTGAACGTGACCTATGAGGAGATGTCGGCGCAGGCCGGCAAGCTCACCAACGGTCGCACCGAGATCGAGACCCAGCTGCACACGCTGCAGAGCCAGGTCCAGGACCTGGTCGCGGGCGGCTTCGTCACCGACACCGCCTCGCAGGCCTTCAACAGCAGCTACGAGGAGTTCACCAAGGGTGTCTCCAAGGTGCTCGAGGGCCTCGACGGCATGGCCGACTACCTGAACAAGGCCGCCGACGCGTTCAAGAACGTCGACTCCGAGCTCGCCAAGGCTCTCGGCTGATCATCGAGGTGATCGCGGGCTGACCGCCCCCAGACCTCACGAAGGCCCCCGGACCAGTGGTCCGGGGGCCTTCGGCGTGTCGGTCGGTTCTCGGCCGAACGACCTCAGGAGAGCAGGGTCGCCACCTGCATGAGCGAGCCGGCGCCGAGGTTGAGCAGCCCGCGACCGGGCTGCACCGGGCCGCCGATGAGGTTGCGCGGCACCCGGATGCCGATGAGGTCGCCGTCGCTGATGCCCTGCGGCGAGAGCAGGAGCCCTTGACGCGCCTTCTTGGCCTCGACCTGCCAGCCGGACAGACCGGCCCCGACACCGTCGGCGTTGCCGCCCAGCACCAGGGTGCAGTCGGGCACCTGGCCCTTGACGATCTTCGCCAGGAACGGGCCGCACGCAGCGTCGCGCAGGCCCTCGCCGTCGTCGATGACGACGAGTACGGGCGCGTCGGCACCCGAGACCAGCGCCTCGACCTCCTCCTCGGTCGCCGAGCCGTCGTGGAAGACCGCGAGCACGCCCGCGGTGCCCTCCAGGTCGCGCAGGCCACCGGCTCGAGGGGCGATGGCGAGCACTGTGCCGCCGGTGGCGAGGGTGGAGCGGGCAGCGCCGAGCAACACCGAGGTGCGCCCGGACTTCCCGGGACCGGCCACGATGAACGCGGTCTCGGCACCGACGTGCAGGCCGAACGTGGTGAGCTCGTCGCCCCCCACGCCGAAGAGGCAGTACGGCTGGGGCGAGTCGGCGGGCACCATCGCGAGGCCCTGCTCCAGCGTGAGCCGGCTGGGCAGCACATCGACGCGGAACGGCTTCACGGTCGAGTCGTCGAGCCGCTCGCGCGCCTCCCGGCCGATGCGGGCGATGACGTCTGCCTGCGCCTTGCCGGAGTCCTCGGGCGCCAGCAGCATGACCTGGGTCTCGACGACCCCGGGCAGGAAGCCGCGCCCCGGTGGGAGCTTGTCCGGCACGCCCTTGGCGGGGATGGAGAGGAAGGTCCAGTCGCCCTTGTCGGCCATGCGCAGGCCGAGCTTGTTCTCGGTGAGCGTCGACATGCGCGAGGTGCTGATGAGGGTGCGGTCGCCCGTGATGACCATGTGCACGCCCACGCTTGCGCCCTCGCGGAGCACGCGGAGCACGGCATCGCTGATCGAGTCGACTTCGCCGAGGGTGGAGGTGAACCCCTCCCAGCGGTCGATCATGACCACGACGTGCGGCAGTGGGTCAGCGCCGCTGGCCCGCTGCTCCTTGATGTCGGCGAACGCGTTCTCGGCCAGCAGACGCTGCCGCTCGTCGAGGATCTGGGTGAGCCGGTTCATCAGCCGGGCGGCCCGCTCCCCCTCGCTGCGGCTCACGACGGCGCCGACGTGCGGCAGCGCGATCAGCGCGTTGAGCGCGCCACTGCCGCAGTCGATGCCGTAGAGGTGCACGTCGGAGGGGTCGGCGAGCGCCCCGATCGAGGCCGCGAGGGTGCGGAGCACCTGGGAGCGGCCCGACCGCGCCGAGCCGACGACGTAGAGGTGCCCGTCGCGGTCGAGGTCGAAGCCGTGGGTCTCCTGCTGCTGCTTCGCGGGCAGGTCGACGCGGGCGAACGGCAGCGACGGCACCACGCCGCGCACCGCCTTCTCCTCGACGAAGTCCGACCACTGGATGCGCGTGTCGATCGGCTGGAGCCACGGCTGTCGCTGCGCCGGCACCTCCTCGATCGTGGCGGCCTCGCGGACGGCCTGCACCAGCGCGGCGAGATCGGTGTCGGAGACGTCCTGGTCGGCACTGCCGCCACCACGCTGCGGCCGCGGAGCGGCATACCCGATCGCCTGCCAGGTCAACGGCGCGATGAACGGCGGTGGCAGGTCGACCGACACCGCACCCGGGCGTCGTCCGCCGACCCGACCGGACTGGAAGGAGAGGAGTGCACCGGCGCCGAGCCGGGCGTGGCCGCGACCCGGAGCGCTCTTGGGGATGCGCGCGGAGTCGGGTGAGTTGATGACGTCGGTGGAGTCGGAGGTGTCGGCGACCCGCAGGGCGATGCGCATGTTCGTGTTGGCGCGGATCGCCGGCGAGACCACACCGCTGGGGCGCTGGGTCGCGAGCAACAGGTGCACGCCGAGCGAACGCCCGACGGCCGCGATGCTCACCAGGCCGGCCATGAAGTCCGGGAGCTCCTTGGCGAGCTCGGCGAACTCGTCGATGACCAGCACCAGGCGCGGCAGCGGGTCGCGGTACGGCTCGCGGTCGTAGAGATCCTGGTAGTCCTCGATGTCCTTCACCGCAGCCTCGGCGAGGATGTTCTTGCGCACGTCGAGCTCGGCCTCCAGCGAGGCGAGCGCCCGCTCGACGAGGTACGGGTCGAGGTCGTTGACCTTGCCGACGGTGTGCGGCAGGTTCACGCAGTCCTTGAACGCGCTGTCGCCCTTGTAGTCGATGAGCACGAAGTTGAGCCACTCCGGCCGGTTCGCCAGGGCGAGCGAGGCGATGATCGTCTGCAACAGCTCGGTCTTGCCCGAGCCGGTCATGCCGGCGACCAGGCCGTGCGGGCCGTCGCTCTTGAGGTCGAGGCTGAAGGGGCCCTCGATGCCGACGCCGATCGTCATCGTGGTGCTGCGCGGCTCCATGGTCCAGCGTGCGCGCACGCCCTCGGAGGTGGGCGGATCCATCCTCATGACGTCGAGCAGCCGGGCACTCTCGGGCAGGCTGCCGCCCTCCTGGGAGGCGCCGACGTCGCGCAGGGGCGCCAGCTCTCTGGCCGCCTGTTCGCACCACGAGGGCGACACCCGGTCCAGCAGCAGATCGGTGATCGGGGCCTCGCCGCTACGCCGCAGGGTGGCAAACGACGGGTTCTGGGGGTCGACGACCAGGGTGGCGGTGCATCGCTCGGGCAAGGAGCGCTCGGTGTCCTCGACGCACACGAAGTACACGGCGACGGACGGGCCGTCCTCGAGGAGCGTGCCGAGGCCCTGGACCTCACGCATGGCGCGGTAGCCGTGCAGCACGACCACGTGGGCCGGGAAGCTCTCGGCGGTGACCTTCGAGCCCGCCTCCGACGCCGCCTCCTGACGCTGTTTGACCATCGAGGCCAAGCCGGCGATGCCCGCCTGCCGCGTCTCGTCGTCGTGGCAGACCATCGCCAGGGCGCCGTCGGGGTCGTCGCCGCGCAGGTGCGGGAGCCAGCGCAGCCACGACCACTCCTCACCGCCGCGGGTGGTGAGGAAGCTGAGCGAGAGGTCGCGAGGCGCGTGGTAGGCGGCCATCTGCGCCATGACCCAGCGCAGCAGCCCGTCGACGACCTCGTCGGGGCCGGCCAGCCCGACGATGCGCGACTTCGTGAGCCACACGCCGGTCGGCACCTGGTGCAGCTCGTGGTCCTTGCCGTCCTCGGCGCCGGTCACCGTCACGGTCGACGGCAGATCGGCCGACCCCAGGCGCAGGGCGAGCAGGTCGGGGTCGTGGCGGCGGCGCTCCCAGAGGCGCTTGCCGGGCAGCACGCAGGTGAGGAACGTGTCGGCCGGATCGGGCATCTCGGCGCGGAAGCGCTGCTGCTCGGACTCCACCGCGTCGTCGAGCTCCTGCTGCGCCTTGGCCAGCGCCTCCTCGTAGTCGGCAACGGCCTGCTTGTGCTCCCTGGCCGAGCCGCGGCGGTCCTGGATGAAGTTGGCGCCCAGCATGATCGGGCTCATCAACGCGAACATCAGGAACGTCGGCCGCTTCAAGACGAGCGCCATCGCGACACCGAACACGAGCGGCACGATCATGGCGACGACCGGGAACTTGCGGCTCTCCCGCTCCTTGGGGGCCTTGGGCACCTCGACGCTGGGGCCCAGGTGCCACGGGGCGATCCGCGGGGGGCGCAGGAAGTTGATCCAGCCGGGCTCGCCGGCCTCGACCGTGGCGTCGCGGCCGCGCGCGGGCCGCAGCTCCACCAGTGAGTCGCCGATCTCGAGCAGGGCCCCGGGCGTCAGCTCGACCGGATCCTCTGTCCCGACCACCTCGCCGTCGACACGGGTGCCGTTGCTGGATCCGAGGTCGACGACCGTGGCCTTGTCGGCACCGACCTCGATCCGACAGTGCCGCCGAGACAACGAGTGGTCGGCCCACGACGGGGTGCCGCTGCGCCCGAGGTCGTGGCTGCCGACGGGTAGCGAGAAGACCTGTCCGGCGTCCGGGCCGCCCACGACGTGCAGCTGGAGGCCGGTCTGCGACGGCGTCTCGCAGCGCGCTGCGGTGTCGCCGACGCGGACCCGCACCCCCTCGCGCAGGCCGAGCGTGGCGACCACTGCCTTCTGCAGGGACGTCGGCGCAGGCGCGTCGTCGGTGACCTTCGTCGGCACGGCGAGATCGCCGGTGTCGCCCGTCGTGGCGAGCACGAGTCGCTCGACGTCGGCGGCGGGCGTCGCGTCGTCGCACTCGAGCAGGACGTCTTGAGCGCCCTGGGGCGAATCGATGGTGAAGGTGATGCGCATGGGCTCTCCTCGAACCGATCAGCTTCCGGTCGTCAACACGTCGAACGAGGTCTCCGCGGTGAACTCGCCCATCTGGATGGACAGCTCGCAACCGGTGTTGGGTTGGAAGACCACCACGTTGAAGCCGCTGACGCGTCCGGCCGAGCACACCTCGACCTTGACGTCGTCCAGGCTCCCTGCCACCGCCTCGACGGCCCGGGTGGGATCCTCCGCGGAGGGACTCTTCATCAGCAGGGTGTCGCCGCGGGCCTTGTTGCCGACCCACGAGGCACTCACCTGGTAGCGGACGGGCACCGTGGAGGCGTCCCGGGTGACGTTCGGTGCCGAGATGCTGATGCCCTGGAGGCGCTGGATCGCGAAGTCGAAGCCCTGGTCGACCGACTCGAGCCCGGCCTGCGTGGCGTCGTCGACCTGGCCGACGTAGTCGCTCAGCGCGCCGGCGGGGTCGTCGGCGCCGGAGAGGTCGACGTAGACCGTGGCGTCGATATCGGCCTGGCCGTCGAGCCTGCCCGGGTCGATGCCCCAGGCGCAGCCCGCGTCGTAGCCGTCGGTCATGGCACTGATCCGGGAGGGCTGGTCGACGAGATCGCCGGACCACGTCACGTTCGGGCAGTCGGAGCCGGAGCCCTCCGCGCCGAAGCCCGGTAGCACCAGCATGAGGTCGCCGTCGAGCACGTCGCGACCCGAGTCGAGGTTCCAGGTGAGGGCGACGCCGTCGCCGTCGCTGGCGTAGTCGGCGCTCACCTGCGCACGCAGCCCCGAGTCGTAGTCGACGTCCTGCCCCTCCGCGGCCGTGGGCTGCTCCCCCGTCTGGGTCGCCTGCTCCTCGGCGACCGGGTCGTCCTTGCCACCGCCGATGACGCCGGCGAAGAACAACCCGCCGGTGATGACCAGGAGCGCGGCGACCGTGCCCGCGACCCACGGCCAGAGGCGGCGCTTGCGCTCCTGGGGAGCGACCACCTCGGCGCGCAGCCGGGGGGCCTCGTGGGTGCGTTCGGGGCGGCCGAGGTTCGTCTCGTCGGCCGAGGGGGCGGCGGCGCCGGGCACGAACGCGCGCACCTCGCCGACGTCGGCCATGGGGGGCGCCTCGACCGGCACGCCGCGCAGGTTGGTGGCGCCAGGGTCGACGTCGGCCGGCTGGACCGAGACCCGCACGGCCTCACCGGCTGCGGCACCCGAGGCGGCGGACGCGACCGTCTCGAAGGTCGCGGGCGCGGTCTGCACCGCCAGCGGCTCCCCGCCGAGAGCGGACTCGGGAAGCTCGCGCAGCCCGCGAGCGGTCGCGGCGGCCGAGAGCCGGGAGGCGGGATCCTTCGCCAGCATGCCGGCGATCAGGTTCCACAACGGGGTGGGCACCGGCAGCGGCGGCGGCGCGGCCGTGACGTGCCGGAAGCCGACGGTGTGGGCGGTGCCGCTGCCGCTGAACGGGGTGCGGCCGCCGAGCAGCTCGTAGAGCAGGACGCCGGCGGCGTACACGTCGGAGGCCGCGCCGAAGGAGCCGGCCGAGAACAACTCGGGCGGCATGTAGCCGGGGGTGCCGAGCAGGCCGGTCGCCTGCACGGTGGACTCCTGGGCCAGGCGCGCGATGCCGAAGTCGCTCAACTTCGCGGTGGTGAGATCGGTCGTGCTCGGGAGCAGCACGTTGTCGGGCTTCACGTCGCGGTGCAGGCAGCCGCTCGCGTGGGCGGCCACGAGGGCGTCGAGCACGGCACACGCCACCTCGACGGCCTCGCGGGCCGCGAGCGTGCCGCGCTGGCGCAGGTAGTCGCCGAGGCTCGGACCCTCGACGAGGTCCATGACGATGGCGAGGTCGTCGCCCTCGACCACCAGGTCACGCACGGAGAGGATGTTGGGGTGGTCCAGGCTGATGAGGATGGACCGCTCCTGCACGAAGCGGGTGACGATCTCGGGGTCCTGCGTCAGCTCGGTGCGCAGCCGCTTGGCGGCCACCCACGTCTCACCGGTGCGGTCCCAGGTGCGCCACACCTCGCCCATGGCGCCACTGCCCAGCCGCTCGGCCAGCTCGTAGCGGCTGCCGAGCGCTCGACGGCTCTCCAGCGTCATCTCACCTCCGTGCCCGAGTGGGATCCACCGCAGCGCGCCCCTCGATCAGGCGGCGCGCTCACCCGTCCGTGGTCTGCGAGGCAGCGCCGTCGGCCGTGCTGGAGAACCAGTAGAAGCGTGGGGCGTTGTCGGGACTGGTCGGTCGGACGCCGGGATCTTGCGTCGTGGAGACCAGCGTAACGACGTCGGAGCCGGCCAGGGCGTGAATCGAGGAGAAGTCGAGCGCCGGGCCGGCGAGACCGTCGGAGGAGTCCAGGGTCAGCCCGCCGAGGGCGTCGGACACCTTGGCCGGGTCGGTCGACCTGGCCGCCTGGACCGCGCGCACCAGTGCGATCACGGCGTCGTGGCTGGCGGTGTCGGCGTCGGCCGCGACGTCGGAGAAGGGACCGCTGCCGAGCAGATCCTTGAGGTCGGGATCGCCCGCCGCCAGCCGCAGTGCGGCGAAGAAGGCGCTGGCCGCGTCGCCGCGGTCGCTGCGCTGCAGGGTGGTGGTGTCGGCCGCGTCGGCCCCCGCACTGGTCAGACCGCTGAGCAGCGTGCCGGAGTCGTCGACGAGATCGCGGGCGAAGAACGCCGAGAGCGCCGAGTGGTCGAGGTAGACGGGAACGTCTTGACCGGTACCGGCCAGCCGGCTGACCACGGCGGCCAGCGAGGACGCCGATCCGGTGACGACCACGGAGTCGGCGGAACCCCGGCGGACCGCGGCGACGGCCTGCTTGACCACGGCGCCGCCCTTGCCCTTGCGGTAGACGGCGACATCGGCCGACCCGACCCCCGGCAGGTTCTCGTCGTCGGCGCGGATGACGAACGGGGCGGAGTCGCCGGCGTCCTTCATCGCCGCCACGAGCGCCCGAGCCACGCCCGACTGCGAGGGTCCGGTCTCCCAGACCCCGCTGGGCAGCGAACCCAGCTCGGCGTACGGGAGCAGCACCGGCACGCCGGCCCGCGAGGCGTTGGCGAGCGCGCGCTCTAGGTGATCGCCCTCGGAGGCCACCACGATGCCCGACACACCGTCGTCGACGAGCTGCGAGACGGCCTTCGACGCGCCGCGGCTGGTGCCGCCGTCGTCGACGACGTCGAGGGTCACCGGAGTGCCGCCGAGGCCGAGGCGATAGGCCGCGACCTGGGCGCCCGCGGCGCCCAGCCGCCAGTCCTCACCCTGCCCCGGGCGTGAGCTGAGGGTGAGCACCACCCCGATGCTCGGCTCGAGGCTCGCGCCGTCACCGGCGCCGTCGGTCTCGACGGCGAGCGCGACGGCCGCGGGCTGGCCGGCCTGCGCCCCAGTGGACGACGGCTTCTCGTCGTCGCTGGAGGACGACGAGCAGGCCGCAGCGGTCAGGGCCAGCGCCAGGGCCGCACCGGTGAGGGCGATGCGCATCGGGTCAGCCTCCGAGGTGGAAGGAGTAGACGGTCAGTACGGTGTCCTCGGGAGCGACATCGATGCCGAAGGCGGGCAACTCCTGCTGGATCGTGAGCGCCTGCTTGAGCTGCTCGCGCTGGAGGTACACGTCGCCGAGGGCCGCCGTGCGGACCGCAGCGAAGCTCGAGGCGCGACCGTTGGCATCGACGATGCTCGTGGTGGCGCCCTCGGTGGCCGTGGCGTTGGAACGCAGGGCACCCAGGAGACCGGTGTCGCCCTTGCTCGGGTCACCGAGGTCGATCAGCACCGACTGGAGGTCTGCGCGCAACTGCTGGTTCGCGCCGTCGAGGTCGCGGGTCGCCGCGCCGACGGTCGTGCCGATGTTGTCGATGACGGTGTCGACGCTCTTGCCGAGCTTGGTGGTGAAGGTGGTCTCACCGCGGTCGATCGAGGCGCGGCTGCGCTTGACCGAGCCACGCGTCTGGAACTTCACCGAGCGGCCCGTCTGCACGATCGCCCGGCCGAGGCCCGTGGTCAGGGCACGCACGTTGTCCTCGGCGTTCTGCCGTGCGGCGTCGGCCTGGCCGATGCGCGTCCCGAGCTGGGTGTCGAAACCCGCGAAGGAGTCGAGCAGGCCCTCGAAACCGGCGTCGAACTGGCCGCCGACGGTGTCTTGGAGACACTGCACGTTGAGCAATGCCCGACGCACCTGGTTCAACGCCGGTTCGGTCGTCTCGTCGGGATTCGGCGGGTCGAACACGACCGGGCACTTCACCGCGGGGGCGTCCGGGTCGTTCGGGTCGGGCGTCTGGTCGATGGTGGGGTCGTAGAGGGCGTCGATCTGGTCGACCAGACCCTTCACCTTGCCGTTGACCTTGTCTCCACCGAGCAGGGTCAGCACCTGGCTCACCGAGCTCTGGATCTGCTGGACGGTCGTGCCCACGCCGTCGAGAGCGTTGAGCCCGCCGACCAGGCCGCCGATGTCGATCGGCCTGCCGTCGTCGTCGAGCGGGGCCGAGGCCGCGGTCTGGACGGCCTGCCACTGGTCGCGGCTGGTGGTGAGGGCCTGCTTGGCCGCCGTCACGTCACCGGTCAGGCCCGCGACGGCCTGGGTGGCGTCCTTGCAGGTGGACGTGGCCTGGTCGAGGTAGGTCTGCACCGAGGCGTCGCTGGTGCTGTTCGGCACGTCGGTGCACAGCGTCGTGAGGAGGCCCGCCACCCGCCCACTCGAGGCGCTCAAGGCGTCGGCCGAGAGCAGGCCGTTGAGCGCTGCGACCTGCTGATCGGCGATCCGCTTGATCTGCTCGACGCTGCTCACCACCTTCGCGGCGGCCCCGAAGTCGATCTTCTGGAGGTTGCCCTGCACCGCGAACAGCTGGGTGTTGAGCGTCAACAGGCTGGTGATCAGCTCGGTGAGGCTGGTGTCGTCGTCGTGACCGTTGCCCGGCTTGAGATCGGCGGCGGTCGTCTTGGCGTCGAGCACGCTCGTGCGCAGCGCGGCCACGTCGGTCGCGAGCTCGGTGAGCTCGGGGCTGTTGTAGAGACTCAACAGGCCGGACTTGAACGCGCCCAGGCCCTGCGCCTGGGTCTCGAGGTCGCTCTGGGCACGGTGGATGGCGCAGGTCACCGTGGTGCGCGGAGCGTCGGGGTCGTCGGCCATGGGGCAGGCGGTCACGTCGCTGGTGCCGATGCTCTTGAGCAGGCCCTCGGCCACGACGTCCGCGCAGGCGTGCGAGGAGCCGCGCAACGCCTTGAGACGGGTCTGCACCTGGAGGATCTGCTGGTAGATGCTGAGCTTGTCCTGCATCTTGTCCGGGTAGCCGGGCAGGTTCTCGGAGGTGCAGGTGCGGTTCTTGGCGTCCTTCGGTGGCTTCTGCGACGACGGGTCACCGAGCAGCACTCGCACGGAGTCGAGGGTGTCGCCGAGCTGGC
This sequence comes from Nocardioides acrostichi, assembly GCF_015319165.1. Classification (GTDB taxonomy): domain Bacteria; phylum Actinomycetota; class Actinomycetes; order Propionibacteriales; family Nocardioidaceae; genus Nocardioides; species Nocardioides acrostichi. The sequence continues at coordinate 244,729 of NZ_JADIVZ010000001.1, read as the reverse complement.
CGGTCAGGGTGCTCGTGGTGGAGTTCAGCTCGCTGCCGATCTCACCGTCGAGGGAGTCGATGCTGCCCGACACGCTCTGGAGCGAGCTGGTGACCGACGACAGCGAGCCGTTGAGGTCGCTGATGGTCTGCTGCCCCAGGCTGGAGGCGGTGCCGGAGAGGCTCTGCTGCACGTCGCCCAGCGCTCCGCCGGCTTGCGCCAGCACCCGGTTGACGTCGCCGAGGAGATCGATCGTGCGGGTCTCCAGCGCCAGTGTCGAGGCGCTGTCTCCGTCGAACGCCGAGGTGAGCAGCTGCTGCACGGAGGCGTCGGTGACCAGGCCGGGCTGCACCGAGATGTCGATGGCGGGAACCTGGAAGGAGGTGGTGTCCTCGACCAGGGTGAACGTGGCCGTGGGCGCGAGCCGCGGCGGCGCGAGCAGCGCGGCCCACTGCACCTGGGCGTCGCCGGAGGAGTCGCTGCTGAGGAGGCCGTTGGTCACGGCGTCGCCGTCGTCGCCGTCGGTGATGACCTGGGCCAGGCCGTTGTCGCCCACGCCCGCCGAGGCGATGACGGTGAGCGGCGCGCCGACCAGGGCGTAGGCCGACTTCTGGGCTCCGGGGGTGTCGTACTCGAGCTTCTGCGGGCGCACGGTGGTGTTCTGCACCGTCACCTGTACCGTCACCCGGCCGCTCTTGCCCTCGATGTCGGAGAGGTCGGTGCCGGCCTTGTCGCCGAGCTGCCACGACGTCAGCACCCGCACGGGCAGCTGGTCGGCGGTCTTCGAGGGGTCCAGCGCGGTCGAGTCGGTGCTGCCACCGGTGGATCCCGCGTGGACGGTGGTGCTGTCGATGCCCGAGATCGCGCCGCCGTCGTCGAGCTGCACGCTCACCGACTGGAGCAGCCGCTCCGGGGAGGCCTGGGCCGTGGTGCCGACGATGACGAGCATGCCCGCGACGGTGCCGACGAGGGGCACGCGCCAGAACCGGTGGCTGGTCAGGAACGCCGGCGTGCGCAGGGTGTGACGCCGGGTCGTGCGCTGAGCACGACGCGGGTGGTGGCCGATCCCCATGTGGTTCGAGTCCTCACTGGAGCAGGCGGACGACGCCGAGGGGCGGGATGTGCCGAGGCGGTCCGAGAACGGTGCAGAGCGAGGAGAGAGTACCCCAGCAACTTTACTTGCGCCCACACTTCACCGAAGCCGGTCCGGACCGCCCGATCACCGATGATTGAACCCCCTTCGAGAGGGGCACCGAGGGAGACCGGAGCGGGTTCTCGGGTGCTCGGGTGTCGTCAGGAGTTGAACCGCTGCTGGGTGCGCTCCAGGCCCTGGGTCACGAGTGACTCGACGGCGTCGGCGGCGGTGTCGACGACGAAGGGCAGCGTCTTGCGCTCGGTGCCGGAGAAGTTCGACAGCACGAAGTCGGCCACCTCCTGCCGGCCCGGAGGCCGGCCGATGCCGACTCGCACCCGGTGGAAGTCGCCGGTGCCGAGCGAGGAGCGCATCGACTTCAGGCCGTTGTGGCCGTTGTCGCCGCCGCCGAGCTTGACCCGCATCGTGTCGAAGTCGATGTCGAGCTCGTCGTGGACCGCCACGACGAACTCGGGGGCCACCTTGTAGAAAGTGGTGAGCGCCTTGACCGGCCCACCGCTCTCGTTCATGTAGCAGCGCGGTCGGGCCAGCACCACCCGCGGTGCCTCAGGGCCGACGGGGCCGAGCCGAGTCTCGACGACCTCGGCACGACCGGACTTGTGGGCCCGGAACGCCGAGCCGGCGCGAGACGCCAACTCGTCGGCCACCAGGTAGCCGATGTTGTGCCGGTGGCCGGCGTAGGTGGGGCCCGGGTTGCCGAGCCCCACCACCAGCCAGACGGGTGCGGTCACTCGTCGTCGGAGCCCTCGGCCGCAGCGGCGTCGCCCTCGGCGGCGTCGCCCTCGGCAGCCTCCTCGTCGCTCTCCTCGTGCTCGATGCCGGCCTCTTCCTCGGCGGCCTCGAGCTCGGCGTCGAGCTCCTCCTGGCTCTGCTGCTGCGTGACGTTGACGAGCAGGAGCTCGGGGTCGGAGAGCAGCTCCACGCCCGAGGGCAGGGTGAGCTCGGAGGCGTAGACGAGGGTGCCGGCCTCGGCGCCCTCGACGGAGACCTCGAAGGACTCGGGGATGTGAGTGGCCTCGGCCTCGACGGAGACGACGGCGTTCTCGGTGACGACCAGGGTCTCGGCGGCGGCCTCGCCCACGACGTGGATCTCGACGTCGACGGTGACCTTCTCGCCGCGCTTGACCGCGATCAGGTCGACGTGCTCGATGACCCGGCGGATCGGGTCGACCTGCACGTCCTTGGTGAGCGCGAGCTGCGCCTCGCCGTCGATGTCGAGGTCGAGCAGGGCGTTCGAACCGCCGTGCTTGATCGCCATCATGGTGTCGTGGCCGGGCAGGGTCAGGTGGCGCGGCTCGGCACCATGGCCGTAGACGACAGCGGGGATCTTGTCCTCGCGACGGATGCGGCGGGCGGCGCCCTTGCCGAACTCGGTGCGGATCTCGGCGCGGATCTTCTCGGCGGCCATGGGGAACTCCTCGGATGCTGGCTCGGGTACGTGCGGGGAACGAAGCCGTTCGGCGCCGTTGGGAGCCGGTCTGGTTCGTTCAGGTCGGTGGCTGCTCGGGCACGGGACGACGGGGCGCGGCGCAGCGGCAGCCACCCTGTCGATCACGGAGCCGGCCCTCGGGCCGGCTCCCTCGCCGAGGCAACCTGACGATGCTAGCCCCGGGCGGGCCGGGCGGGCCAATCCTCGGTCGGTCTCGGTCGGTCTGGCCGGCCCGCCTACGGTGGGCCCATGTCCCTGACGCTCGCCGAGGCCCGCGCCCGGGCCGCCGCCCTCGAGGTGGAGTCCTACGAGATCGACCTCGACCTGCGCGACCACGCCGGCGCCACGTTCGGGTGCCGGACGGTCGTGACGTTCACGACCGACTCCCCCGACACCTTTCTCGAGCTCACCGATGCCACCGACCTCGTCGTGCTCGTCGACGGCGCCGAGGTGCCGGCGTCCTACGACGGGCGGCGCCTCCACCTCACGGGGCTGCCCACCGGCGTCCCGGTGCGGGTCGAGGTCACCGCCTCGGTGCCCTACGTCAGCGACGGCGACGGCATGCACCGGATGACCGACCCGGCCGACGGCGAGACCTATGTCAGCGCCTACCTCTCACTCGACATCGCCCAGCGGGTCTTCGCGTGCTTCGACCAGCCCGACCTCAAGGCAGAGGTGTCGGTGTCGGTCAGTGCCCCCGAGGCCTGGACCGTGATCGGCAACGGGCGGGTTCTCTCGCAGGAGCCGGGCCGCTGGGCCTTCGCCACCACCCCGCGCATCTGCCCCTCGCTGCTCGTGGTCTGTGCCGGCCCGTGGCACTCGGTGACCTGGGAGCACGCGGGGCTTCCGTTCGGCTGGCACGCGCGTGCCTCGCTGGCCGCCGAGCTCGACCGCGACATCGAGGAGCTCAAGCACACGACGGTCGACTGCTACGACCACTACGCCGAGATCTTCGACGAGCCCTACCCCTTCGACTCCTACGACCAGCTCTTCGGGCCCGGGCACAACTGGGGAGCGATGGAGACGCCGGGCTGTGTGACCTATCGCGACGAACTGCTCCCCCGCGGCCGCGTCACCGACGACCAGCGCACCCGCCGCGCCACGATCATCGCCCACGAGATGGCGCACATGTGGTTCGGCAACCTCGTGACCATGCGCTGGTGGGAGGACACCTGGCTCAACGAGTCCTTCGCCGACTACATGGGCTACCGCGTCGCCGGAGCCGGCGCCGGCTTCGCGCACACCCTCGTGGCCCACGAGGCCTCGCGCAAGCCCGGCGCCTACGACGCCGACCTGCGCCGCTCCACCCACCCCGTCGCCCCCCTGCCCGACGACGTGCCCGACGTCGACGCGGCCTTCGGCAACTTCGACTCGATCTCCTACGCCAAGGGCAACTCCTGCCTCCGCCAGCTGGTCACCTGGCTCGGTGACGACGCCTTCCTCGCCGGGGTCAACGCCCACCTCACCCGACACCGCTTCGACAACGCCTCGCTCGACGATCTCGTCGGCTCCCTCGACGCCGCCTCCGAGCGCGATGTCGCGGCGTGGGCCGAGGCCTGGCTGCGCCGTCCGGGTTTCGACACCATCTCGGTGCAGCGGGGCGAGGACGGCGTACCCGTGCTCGTGCGCGAGGGCGACCGGCCGCACCGGTTCACCGTGGCGGCCTACGACGCGCGCGGCGTCGAGGTGGCCCGACGCCTCGTCGACGTCGACGCCGAGCCCGTCCCGCTCGCCGAGTGGCGTGGGTTGGTCGTCGTGCCGAACGCCTTGGGCGAGACGTTCGCGCGACTGCGGCTGGACGCGGTCTCCGCCGGTGTGGTGGCCCGGCGGTTGTCGTGGTTCGCCGACCCCGTCACCCGCTCGGTGCTCTGGGCCCGCGCCTTCGACGACGTGCGCACGGGTGCCCTCGACCTCGACGACTACCTCGCACTGGTAGGCCGTCACCTGGCCCGGGAGACGCACCCGGCGCTGGTGACGACCGTGCTCGACCGGACCCTGGGGTGGGTGCGTGCCCGGCGCGCGCCGGCCGTCCGTGCCGCCGACGTCGGCGACCTGGTCGCGGCCGCGTGCGTCGAGGGCCTGGCGAGTGGTCCGGAGCACCGCCGCCCCGAGCCGGAGGTGGCACACGCCCTGGTACGCGGTCTCGCCTCGACCACCCGCGACGTCGACCTGCTGCGCGCCTGGCTCGCCGCCGGTCGCGCCGACGAGGTCGACCTGGACCCGTCGTTGCGCTGGGCGGTCGTCGTGCGGCTGGCGCGACTCGACGCGCTGGACGACTCGGCTCTCGAGGCCGAGCGTGCCGCCGACGGCTCCTTCGCCGGGGATCTCGGCGCCGCCCGCGCCCGCGCCGCGCGCCCCACGGCCGAGGCGAAGTCCTCGGCGTGGGAGGAGATGGCCTCACCCGAGGTCTCGAACCGCCTCTTCGAGGCCCTGGCCTCGGGGCTCTGGGACGCCGAGCGCCCCGACCTCTGCTCGCCCTACGTCGACGCCTACCTCGAGCAGGCGCCGGCCATCGTCGGACGCCGGGGGCAGGGCTTCTCCCTCGTCGTGGGCCGCGCCTTCCCGGGGGTGCAGCTGAGCACGGCCCAGCGCCATCGACTCGCCGACTCCCTGGAGTCGGATCAGGTGCCCTCCGTGCTCGCCCGACTCTGGAACGACCACCTCGACGACCTCCCCGCCTGACCCGCGAGGGGTCGTGAATCGTCCCCCGAGGGGTCGTGAATCGTCCCTCGAGGGGTCGTGAATCGTCCCTCGAGGGGTCGTGAACTGTGCGGATCGACCCCCGAAAGGATGAATGTGGGCAGCCGAACGCCACGCACGATGAGTGTCGTGCCGAGCAGTGGTCCCGTCTCGACGTCCGGCCCGCGCAGTCCGGCGGCCCGTGCCACATCGGGCGCGCCGCCCACGACACCTACCGCCGGGCGCAGGCGATGCGCACCGAAGATGCTGTCGTGAGCCACGTCCAGTACCTCGCGCTCATGGGCGCGTGCCTGCTGATCACCCTGCCGTTGGAGCTGGTGCTCGGCGCGCGGGTCTATCGTCGCCCGCGCCGTCTGCTGCTGACCCTGCTGCCGGTCGTCGTCGTCTACACGGCCTGGGACGCCGCGATGATCGCGCGCGGCTCGTGGGGCTACGACCCCGAGACCACCACGGGGATCCTGCTGCCGCTGCAGGTGCCCCTGGAGGAGCTGGTCTTCTTCGTCGTCGTCCCGATCTGCGGGCTGCTCACCTACGAGGCGGTCGGCAACGTGCTGCGCGCCGTGCGCCGCATCCGCTCCGGCGAGGCGGTCCCGGCCGTGCTGCGCGACCTGCCACGGGGGGTCTGAGGCGATGGTCTACACGCTCACCGCCGTGCTCTCGGTGGTCGTGGTGCTCACCGTGGAGCTGCTGTGGCTGCGCACGGGCGTGCTGCGCACGGCCCGGTTCTGGCTGGCCATGATCATCGTGCTGGCCTTCCAGGTGCCCGTCGACGGGTGGCTCACCAAGCTGTCGCACCCCGTGGTGCGCTACGCGCCGGCCGACATGACCGGTTGGCGCTTCCCGTGGGACATCCCGGTCGAGGACTTCGCCTTCGGCTTCGGCATGGTCACGCTCACCATCCTGGTCTGGGTGCGGCTCGGCCGCCGGGCCGGAGAGGATCCCTCATGACGGCGCACACCTCGACCGTGCCCGACGCCTTCGACGGCGTCGCACGCAGCTACGACCTCATGGTCGCCCTCAGTCCCGGGTACCACGCCCAGCTACGGGCCTCGGCGCGCGACCTCGTCGCCGCCCTGCCGCCGACCCCCGGACGCCGCCCGCGCCTGCTCGACCTCGGCTGCGGCTCCGGCGCCTCGACCAGGGCCCTGCTGGCAGCCCTGCGAGGGGCCGGCAGGGAGGCCGACGTGGTGGGCGTCGACGGCTCGGCCGGGATGCTCGCGCAGGCCCGGCGCAAGCGCGACCTCGCCGGCGTCACCTTCGTGCAGGCCGACGCCGAACGGCTCACCGGCGCGGGGGCCGACACCGACGTGACGGCGTCGCTGGGCGGACCCGCCGACGGCGTCTTGGCGGCGTACCTCTTCCGTAACGTGGCCGCCCGCGACCGACTCGTCGCCGCGGTGCACGACGTGCTCACCACCGACGGCGTGCTCGTGGTGCACGACTACAGCGTGCGCGAGAGCACGCTCGCCCGCTGGGTCTGGCACGGGGTGTGCTGGGGCGTCATCATCCCCGCCGGCCTGCTCACCGCCCCCCGCAGCGGCATCTATCGCTACCTCTGGCGCAGCGTGCTCGACTTCGATGGCGTGCGCGGGTTCGGCCGGCGGCTGGGCGAGGCCGGCTTCGCCGACGTCGAGAGCCGCACCGTCCCCGGGTGGCAGCACGGCGTCGTGCACGCGTGGCGGGCGCGACGGCCGTGAGGGCATGGCGCCCCGGGCGCGACGTCCGGGCCGAGCACCAGCCGCCGGCTCCCGGCCAGCTCTCCTCCGACGACGGCCGGCACCGGGTGGTCGTGGTCGGCGGCGGCATCGCCGGGGTCACGGCCGCCGTGCTGCTGGCCGAGCGCGGCGTGCGGGTCACGCTGCTCGAGGCCACCGACCGGCTCGGGGGCCGGGTCTCGGCCTGGCCGGTCACGGTCGAGGGCCGCACCACGGCCATGAGCCGGGGCTTCCACGCGTTCTTCCGGCAGTACTACAACCTGCGCGCGCTGCTGCGCCGCGCCGACCCGTCCCTCGAGCGGCTCCGCCCGGTGGAGGACTACCCCCTGGTCGCCGGCTCCGGGCTGCGCGACTCCTTCACCGGCATCCCGCGCACGCCGCCGTGGGGGCTGGTGGGGTTCGTGGCGCAGTCACCGTCGTTCACCCTGCGCGACCTGGCGCGCGTCGACGTCGGCGAGGCGCTCGGCCTGCTCGACGTCGACTTCCCGGCCACGTTCAGCGACCTCGACGCCACCAGCGCCGCCGACCTGCTCGACCGGCTCCGCTTCCCCGACGCCGCCCGGCACCTCGCGCTCGAGGTGTTCGCGCGCAGCTTCTTCGCCCACCCGCGCGACTTCTCCGCCGGCGAGCTCGTCGGCATGTTCCACAGCTACTTCCTCGGCTCGGCCGAGGGTCTGCTCTTCGACGTCGCCGACGACGACTTCGACACCGCGATCTGGGCCCCCCTCGGGCGGCACCTGGCCCGGCTCGGGGCGCAGGTGCGCACCGGCGTCCGCGCGAGCGGTGTCGAGCAGCGCGACGACGGGTCGCTGGTGGTCGCCACGAGCGACGGTGACGTGCCGGCCGACGCGGTCGTGCTGGCCACCGACCGCGGACCGCTGCAGGATCTCGTGGCGGCCTCCCCGTGGCTCGGCGACCCCGCGTGGCGCGACCGGCTCGCCGGGTTGCGGGCGGCGCCGCCCTTCGCGGTGTGGCGGCGCTGGCTCGACCGCGCGCCCGCCGAGGGTGCGGCACCGTTCCTCGGCACCAGCGGCTTCGGTCGCCTCGACAACGTCTCGTTCGTCGACCGGCTCGAGGACGGCGCCCGCCGGTGGGCGCAGGCGACCGGCGGGTCCGTCGTCGAACTGCACGCGTACGCGCTGCCTGACGAAGTGTTCGGCGACGTGTTCGGCGACGTGTTCGGCGACGAGGCGGCCGGGGCGGCGCTGCGCGACGGACTGTGGTTCGAGCTGCTGCGCCTGCACCCCGAGCTCGGGGGTGCCGGGGTGCTCGGCGAGGAGTGGCTGGTGCGGCGCGACTGCCCGCTGGTCGGCACCGACCCGTGGGCCACGCGGCCCGGCGTCCGCACGCCCGACCCGCGGGTCGTGCTCGCCGGCGACGGCGTGCGCTGCGAGCTGCCGGTGGCGCTCATGGAGCGGGCGGCCACCACCGGCACCCAGGCCGCCGACGCCCTGCTCGCCGGATGGGACGTCGCCGGCCACGGCACCTGGAGCGTCCCGACCTCCACGCGCCTCCCGGGGGTGCACCGCCTGCGCCGGCTGGTCCGGACCTAGTGGCTCAGATGCCGTGGTCCTCGCCGCGGATGCGGAGAAGAGCGGAGCGCTCGGCGTAGGTCATGTCGTCGACCCACAAGCGGCGGGCGGCAACGCGCATGCCGGGGCGCATCAGCCCCGCGGCCCGGCGAGCCACCTGGAAGCCGGGCCGGTCCGAGGTCGCGATGGTGGCCTCGACCACCATCGTGCGGCCCCTGCCGTCGGGGCCGGGGCCGAGCGGCGTCGCGTGCGTCTCGACGACGCTGCCGGCGCCCTCCCCCTCGGTGATGGTCATGACGATCGTGCGCGCGTCGGGGCAGGCGAACTCCGCACGCACGGGCACTCCCCATCGGCGCGAGAGCCGGTAGGTGACGTCGACGGTGAGGAGGTCGTCGTCGCTGGCCTGCTCGTCGACCTCGAGGTGGCTGAAGGCGTAGGGGTGGAACCACGAGCCGTGCCACGGGTCGAGGCGGTTGGCGACGACGTCGCGGGGCTCGCAGGCGCCCGCGACCTCCACGACCGCGGCCACCGATCGGGCCGGGTCCGGACGCCGGGTCAGCCGCGGAGCGGGTAGATCGGCCTCGCCGGCCGTGGGCAGGCGCACCCACAGCAGCACGCCGTCGTCGAGCGCCTCGAACCCTGGCCACCCGGGCTGTCCGCCGGGCTGGAGGGCGAGACCGTGCCAGCGGCAGCGCAGCCGGTCGCCGTGCACCTCGCAGTCGTCGAGTAGCGCGCCGAGGTGCGGACACGAGCCGGATCCAGCGGCGACGCCGTCGGAGGTGCGCCAGAGCACCACCTCCCGACCGCCCACGACCCGCACCACCGAACGCTCGCGGAGCGCACGCCGGTCGCCGACGCAGTACCAGCCGCCCGGGTCGCGGGCCAGTGCGGCGTCGAGCGAGCGTCGGATGCGCTCGGGGCGCGCGTCGCGCCAGGTCGGCTCGAGCCGGTCGCGGCGGGGCATGGGCTTGAGCGCCAGCGGGATCCGGCCCCCGCCCGGCCCCCGGCTGGGGAGCGACCCTCTACCCGGGCCCGAGACGGGAGTGGTCAGACCCGCGCCGAGCGCCAGCCCGGCCAGGGCCGCCTTGCGCCACGTGGGCACCCGGGCGCGGGCGGTGAACACGTCGTAGTCGGCCGCCTCGATGCGGTCGAGGATGCCGGCGTAGAGGCGCCGCGCGGTGCTCACACATCGTCGTGACGCGGGCGGCAGCAGGCCCAGACCGACGTCGGCGAGGTCGTAGAGCTCGCGATTGCGCTCGACCTCGAAGGCCATCAGGTCTCGCCAGGCGTCGTCGGCGACGCGGCGACGCGGGTCGGCGCCGAAGCGGCGCAGATCCTCCTGCGGTAGGTAGACCCGGCCGCGGTCGAGGTCCTCGGCGACGTCGCGCAGGAAGTTGGTGAGCTGGAAGGCCTGGCCCAGCGCCCGGGCGGGCTCGCGCGCGGCGTCGTCGGTGGGCTGGAGCACCGGCAGCATCATCTCGCCGATGACGGCCGCGGAGCCCTCCATGTACCCGAGCAGGTCCGGCCACGTCTCGTAGCGCGTGACGGTGAGATCCTGCGTCATCGCACCGAAGAAGCGCTCGAAGCACTCGGGGTCGATGCCGGTGTCGCGGACCGTCGATGCGACCGCCGCCAGCACGGGGTCGTCGCTGTCGCCCTCGGCCACGGCCCGCTCGAAGCGGGCCCGCATCGCGGCCAGCTCCGTCGCGGTGCGCTCAGGCGAGCACGCCGCCCCCGGCTCGTCGACGAGGTCGTCGGCCAGCCGGCACAGCGCGTAGACGGCGTGCACGTGGCGCCGTTGCTCGCGCGGCAGCACCGCGGCCCCCCAGAAATAGGTGGTGCCGTGGCGCCGGGTGAGCTCGGCGCAACGGCGATACCCCTCGGCGACCCGGTCGGCGCGGGCGGCGGACGTCGGAGTCGGGGTGGTCATCGGCTGCTCCCGGGCAGGTAGGCGAGCACCCGCTCGGCCGCGAGGCGACCGGAGACGAGCACCATCGGTACGCCGACGCCCGGCACGGTGCCGGAGCCTGCGAAGAAGAGCCCCGGCACCCGAGGCTCGTGGTTGCGCGGTCGGAACGGACCGGTCTGGCCGAAGGTGTGGGCGAGCGCGAACGGCGTGCCGCGGGCCATGCCCTGACGCTGCCAGTCCTGGGGGTCGACGAGCTCCTCGGTGACGATGTCGGTGGGGTAGCCCTCGCGGGCCAAGAATGCGGCGAGCTCGTCGCGGGTGCGACCGCGCTGCCGTGACCAGTCGACGCGACCATCGAGGTTGGGCGCCGGCTCGAGCACGTACAGCACGTGCCCGCCCTCGGGCGCCAACGACGGGTCGGTCAGCGAGGGCACGGTCACCAGCCGCGAGGGGTCCGGCATCATCTCGCCGCGCCCGATCAGCGCCTCGAACGAGGAGTCCCACGCCCGAGCGAAGTGGATGTTGTGGTGCCGCACACCAGCCGGCAGGTCGCCACGCACTCCCACGTGCCACACCACCGCGGACGGCGAGTAGCGACCCCGGCGCGTCGCCCGCGGTGGGCGCAGGTCGGGGAGGAGACGGTCGTAGACGACCGGCAGGTCCGGGGTGCACACGACCGCGTCCGCCCACACCGCCTCGCGCCCGTCCGAACCGCTACCCGGCCCGCCGTCCAGCTCGACCCCGGCCACCGCACCGTCGGACCGGCGCAGCACGCGCGTGACACGGCGTCCGGTGTGCACGGCGACGCCGGCGTCGGTGGCGGCGCGGGCCAGGGCACGGGGCACCGCCGCCATGCCGCCCTCGGGAAACCAGACGCCCTCGATGCAGTCCATGTAGGTGATGACCGCGTAGATCGCGAGGGCCTCACGCGGGGCCAGCCCGGCGTACATCGCCTGGAAGGTGAACAGCCGGTGCAGTCGCTCGTCGGTGAAGCGACGTTCGACGGCGCGGCCCAGCCGCCCGAACCCGCCCATGGCCAGCAGCCGCGCAGCCGGCCCGGGTCGCGAGACCAGGGAGAGCGGACCGTCGAGGTTGCGGTCGATGAAGTGCGGCATCTCGACCTCGTAGAGGCGCCGCAGCCATGGCACGAACGCGTCGAAGGCGTCGGCATCGTCGGGGCCGCAGGCGAGCTCGATCTCCTTGCGCATGGCGTCGTGCCCGTGCCGCACCTCGATCTCGCTGCCGTCGTGGAAGCGCGCACGGTAGGCAGGGTCGAGCAGCTCCATGGGCAGCAGCGCGTCGAGATCCCCGCCGGCGGCACCCACGACGTCGGCCAGCAGGCCGCGCATCGTGAGCACGGTGGGACCGAGATCGAAGGCATACCCGCCCCGCTCGAGCCGCGCCCCGCGGCCGCCCACCTGGTCCTGCGACTCCACGACCACGACCTCGTGACCGCTGCGGGAGAGGTGGCACGCGGTGGCGAGCCCGGCCAGGCCGGCACCCACGACGACGACGCGGTTCACCGGTCCCTCCAGGCGACCAGGTCGGCGACCTCGCGCAGCCCGGCCGCGCCGTCGCGGTCGAGGGCCGGCGAGGCGAGCAGGGCCACGGCCGCGGCGTGGCCGCGGCGCACCCGCTCCTCGGCCTCGGCGCGGACGCCGCTACCGATCATCGCGGTCACGACCCGGTCGACGTCGGACTCGTCGTGGGTGTGCGTACGCAGCCGCCGTACCGCGGCGGCCGCCTCGTCGGCGCAGCGCTGCTCGGTCCAGGCCAGCAGCACGGTCGGCTTGCCCGAGCGCAGGTCGTCGCCCACGGGCTTGCCGGTGCGTGCCGGGTCGCCGAACACGCCGAGCAGGTCGTCGCGCAGCGCGAACACCTCGCCCAGGGTTCTCCCGAAGGCGGTGAGCACGCCGCTGGCCTCCGGCGGCGCCTCGGCGGCGACGGCGCCGAGCTCGACGGGCCGCTGCACGGTGTAGGCGCCGGACTTGGCGCGTGCCACCTCCCAGGCCAGGGCCACGGGGTCCGCACCTCCGCCGAGGGCGGCACCGGAGAGGTCACGGGCCTGCCCCCGCACCAACTCCACCGAGGTGCGCCACCACAGGTGTCGGACGGCGGGCGCCAGGCCACCGACCAGGGCGTCGGCCTCGGCGTGCGCGAGATCCCCCACGAGCACGGCGACGCTCTCGCCATACCGAGTGGCGTCGTCGAAGGCCCCCACAGCCCGGTGCCGGGCCGCGGCAGCGACGTGCACGGCGGGTCGGCCGCGTCGGGTGACCGAGGCGTCCATGACGTCGTCCTGGACGAGACCGAAGGCGTGCAGCAGCTCCAGCGCGGCACCCAGGCGCACCGGGATCCCGGGATCCTCGTCACGCGTCGCGCCCCCGGCGGCCACCCAGCCCCAGTGGCACAGCAGCGGCCGCAGCCGCTTGCCACCGCCGAGCACCAGATCGGCCAGCAGTCGCGGGAGGTCGTGGCCGCCCAGCACGGGATCCTCGGACGCGCCCACCGACCACTCCTGCGCCAGCCTCTCCAAGCGCGCGGCCAGCAGTCGCTCGACCGCCTCCATCGCAGCGGCCGGGTCGGGCGCCGGTTGTGCCCCGGCGCGGTCGGCGAGCGTCACGAGACCCCCCGCTCCTCATCCGACTCCAGACGGCTCAGGGCGCCCGCAGCCAGCAGGGGCACCTGCTCGGCCATCCAGGGGCTCACCAGCGCCGGGGCCGCGGCCACCAGCCGGACGACGTCGGGCCAGGCCACCCAGGCGTGCTCGACCACCTCGGCCGGGTCGGCTCGCGGCTCGGTGCCGGCCGGGACGGTGACGACGTGTACCGGGCAGAGCTCGTGCTCGACGACGCCCGAGGCGTCGACGGCCCGGTAGCCGAAGTCCGGCAGCACCACCCGCGGCTCCTCGATGTCCAGGCCGAGCTCCTCGGCCACTCGGCGCCGGACCGCGGTCGACATCTCCTCCCCGGGGCGGGGGTGGCCGCAACAGGAGTTGGTCCACACCCCTGGCCACGCTCGCTTGGTCAGCGCCCGGCGGGTGAGCAGCAGCCGCCCGGCGTCGTCGAGCACGTAGAGAGAGAACGCCAGGTGACGTGGGGTGTGCGGCGTGTGCACTCCCGTGCGGTCGGCCGTGCCGATCGCACGGCCCTCGGCGTCGACCAGCACGACGAGGTCGTCAGTCTGGTCGTCGAAGGCGCGGACCATGGAGCGCACGCTGCCCGGCCGGGCGACCCGGGGCAACCCCCGAACGGGCCCGTCCGAAGGAACCAGGGGTGAGGAGCGGTGCAGTTCGAGCGCGTCGACCGCGTCGGGGGCGCGTGAGACCCGTCACGCCACGCTCCGGCGCTCCTAGTCCCTTGGAACGACGCGGTGGGTGCCCCTTTGCTGCCATGTTGGGTGGGGTCGTCCGAACGACCCTCGTCGTCTCCCCCACGCTCTCAGGAGGTGCGTCATGCACGACAAGGCCACGGTGCACGTCACCGTTCTCGACGCCTACGAGAGCAGCCGTCGCATCGTCGAGCAGGCGCTGCGGGCGCATCCGGCCATCGTCGTCCGTCGCACGGACCAGGTCGACGAACCCTGCGATGTCGTGCTCGTCGAACCGCAGCGGCTCGGGCCCTCCCACCAGATGGTGCTGGGCGATGTCGTACGCACATGGTCGCCCGTGATCGTGCGGTGGAGCTGGGCGCCCGACGACCATCGGCTGCCGATCAGCTACGACGGCGAGGTGCTCAAGCACCACCCGGTCGACTCGGTGGCCGCCTTGGTCCTTGCGATCGCCCGCGATCCCGAGCCCGTGCGGGCCGCGTTCCCCGGCGACGGGGCCTTCGGTGACGGCGTCGTGCTGACCCGGCGCGAGGAGCAGGTGTTGCACCTGATCTCTGCCGGCCTGACCAACACCGAGATCGGCGAGGTCGCGGAGCTCTCCATCAACTCCGTCAAGACCTACGTGCGCACGGCCTATCGCAAGATCGGGGTCGACCACCGCTCCCAGGCAGTCCGGTGGGCCCGACAGCATCTCGAACCACGCGATGCGTAGCCAGCACCCGAGCACCGTCAGTCCGCCAGTTCCTCGGTGAGCGCCGCGACGAACCGCTGCCGCATCAGGGCCAGGACGCCGCGCATCGCCTGCTCCACCACGGGTGCGGTCACCCGCGGTGCGGGCACCCGGGCGCGCACCGTCATATCGATCCGCAGCCGGGTCCGCGGGCCGTCGGGCGCGGCCACCGGCGTCAGGGTGAAGGTGCCGTCGGCGCCCGCGAGCTCGGCTCCCTGCGGCTCGTGACGGAAGCGCACCCGTTGCGGCGGGTCCAGCTCCGTGCGCTGGGTCAGCACGGCGCCGAAACTCCCCTGCGGTGTCGGGATGTCGACCACGTGCCAACGCCACCGCCCGTCCCCGAGATCGGTGACCCGCCGGATGAACGGGGTGCTCCGGGAGATGAAGTCGGGGTCGGAGACGACGGCGAACACCCGCTCGCACGCGTGCGCCACCTCGGCCTCGGACTCGAGTCGGCTCGTGAAGGTCCGCAGCAGCACGGCCCAGGTGTAGACCGAGGTCACGCTGCCCGCAACCCCCGACGACGGGAGATGAGGAGTGGGTCGCCGCGAGCCTCGTGGCGGGTCACCGGACCATCCCGCGGTGCATGACCCGGTCGCCGACCACGGCGCTGTGGTCGGCGCGGTGCATGACGCAGGCGTTGTCCCAGACCACCACGTCGCCCTGCTCCCAGGAGTGCTCGAGCACGCGCTCGGAGGCGGTGGAGTGCTCGTGGAGCCGGACGACCAGGTCAGCGGCCTCGTCGTCGCTCAGCCCTTCCACGCGCGCCATGCGCGCCGGACTGGTGAGGTACAGCGCGGGGCGGCCGGTGCGGGGGTGCGGACGCACGAGCGGGTGCTCGGCCGAGCGCTGCTCGCCGGGACCGGGGTCGACCCCGGTGACCACGTGGGTCGCCGTGCGGCCCTCGACCGCCGCGCGCAGGTCGGGCGCCAGCGTGTCGAGCGCGGCGTACTGGTCGCTGAACAAGGTGGCGCCTCCCTGCGCCGGCACCGACACGGCACGCAGAGCGGTGTAGGCGGGTGGGCTGTCGACGTAGCTGGTGTCGACGTGCCAGGCGCTGCGCGGTGGCCGGTCGCGACCCACGTTCGAGATGACGTTGAGATCGGGCCACCCGGGCACGGGCGTCTCGCCGACGGTGAACACCGGCTCGCCCAGCGAGGTCAAGAAGGCGAGGAAAGCCTCGTCGCCGACCGTCTGCCCAGGGAACACGACGACGCCGTGGTCGGCCAGCGCATCCTTCACGAGGTCGGCCTGCGCCGGGCTCAGCGACTCCACGCGCAGGCCCATCACCTGGGCACCGAGGGGGCGCAGGGGTTCGACGGCGACGCCGTAGGACCAGTCGGTCACGGGCTGCTCCTGAGGCGTGGTGAGTGGGGTCGGGATCGGTGCCGGGGGCCGAGCGCCGCGGTGAGGGCCGCCTCGAACTGCGTCGCGAGACCGATCCCGGCCGCGGCGGCCATGACGACCAGGACGCTGCTGGGCGAGAAGGAGCAGTAGAGGCCGGCTTCGAGGAACCACGGCCGCCCCTCGGGGTCGACACGGAAGTCGAAGAGGCCGTAGTGCCGGCACCCGAGGGCGCGGTAGCAGGCGAGCGCGGCCGCATGCACCGGCGCCGTCACCGGGTCGGCGGGGTCCACGACCCACGCGTGCTCTGCATCCTTCGCGACGAGCGCGAGGTCGGCGCCACTGCCGCGCAACTTGTCGGCGCGGTCGCGCACCGGCTTGGAGGTCTCGTCGACCGCATACTCCTCCAGCGGCAGCGTGACCAGCTCGCCGTCGATCTCCAGCACCCCGCACCGCACCTCTCGGCCCAGCGGGACGTAGCGCTCCACCAGCACGCGAGCCCCGGCGTGCCCGGTGGCATGACGGCGCGCCCGGGCCACGGCACCGGCCAGGTCGCCCCCACTGCGCACGAGGGTGACGCCGTCGGAGTTGTCGGCGTCGGCGGGCTTGACCACGACGGGTGACATCGCGGTGCCCGGCACCGCCTCGTCGCCAGGCCGCAGGAGGGTGGCCTCGGGCACGGCCACTCCCTCGGCCGCGACGAGAGCCCGGGCCCGGTCCTTGTCGGCCCCCAGCGACATGGTGACGGCATCGTTGCCCACGATCGGCACGCCGATGGCCTCGAGGACCGCTCTCACAGTGGTCATGCCGGCCCGGCAGAACAGCTGCGGCAGCGCGGCGTCCGGCGCGAGGTCGGCGACGTGCGCGAGTCCCTCGAGCAGGCTGAGCTGCGGCGCGACGGCCAGTGTCCCCGGCTCGAGGTCGGCGACCGGTCGCCACGAGCCGTCCGGGTCGACCCAGATCACCTCGTGCCGGTGCGGCGTCCTCTCGCGCAGAGTCGCGAGGGCAGCGCGGGCGTAGAGCCGAGAGAGGTCGGCGAAGGCGTGGCTGGTGGGCGACCCTGCGATGTGCAGCACCGTGCGCGGGGCGGATCTCGAGCCCCTGATCATCTCAGTCACCCGCCGGCGCCACGAGCTTGCCGATGTTCGGGTCCAGCCGCAGCCACGGGCGTCCGCGACGCCAGGCGTCGACCAGGAGCGAGGGCAGCTGCAGGTGGTACAGCAGCCAGAACGGCCACGGGTCGTGGGCGTCGAGCACGGCATCGCGCCCCCGGCGCAGCAGCCGCAGGTGCGGACCCGCGGAGCGCGGGTGGCGCAGCACCTGCCAGATCTCGTGGTGCAGCCAGTAGGTCGGCCGGTCGCCCAGGGCCGGCTCGATGGGCCACGCGCGTTCCTGGCCTCCCTGGTCGCGTTCCTGGTCGTGTCCCTGGTCGTGTTCCTGGCCTCCCTGGTCGCGTTCCTGGTCGCGTTCCTGGTCGTGTCCCTGGTCGAGGTAGGCGGCGGCGAGCGCGCGGGGTTCGCGCAGGAGGGTGACGGCCGAGTGCGGGCGAGGGTTGCACTCGATGCCGACCACCGTGCCGTCCGGCCGTTCCATGAGGTCGAAGGAGAGCTGGCCGGTCAGGTCGGTCGCGGCCACGAACCGCTCCACCCAGTCGCGGACGCCGGGGTGCTCGACCGCTTCGTAGGAGAGCTGGAAGGCCGAGGAGCGGCAGCACACGTAGGCGCGCAGCCGTCCCTCGCGCACCGTGCCGTGGGTGCAGAACTCGGTGCCTGCGACCCACTCCTGCACGATCCAGGGGTGCTCGGCGTCGATGGGCAGACCAGCCACGAACGTCTCGGTCTCGGCCCGGGTCGGCCGGGGCAGGGGCGTCAGGTCCAGCCGCCGCACGGGGTCGTAGACGATCGACTTCAGCACGTAGCGCACTCCGGGCGCGCTGCGGGCCAGGGAGTCGACGACCTCGACCGCCTCGGCCCGGCTGGCGACGCGGTGGGTGTCCGGTACGGCCAGGCCCAGCTCGGCGGCGAGGGCCGCGAAGGCCGCCTTGTCGTCGACGCGGCGGACGTCGTCGGCGTGCGGGTGCACCACCTCGCAGTGCTCGTCGAGCAGCGCGCGCGCCTCGGCGTCCGGGATGCTGGAGGCGGGCGCGCAGACCGGCACCACGACGTCGACGCCCTCGGCCTCGACCACCCGCAGCAGGGATGCCGCGTAGCCGGGCGAGTCGGGCGGCTCGACGAGGTGGAAGGCGTCGACGCAGCGTGAGAAGCGGTGCGCGGTCCAGCGGTAGCTGGGGGTCTCGACGAGCACCACCCGGTGTCCTGCCCGGTGGAAGGCCCGCGCCAGGTGCAGGGCCTTGGTCATCTTGCCGCCGGTGAGCAGGACCGTGCGGCGCCGGGCGGCCTGCCGGGTGTGGTCGGTCCCGGCACCGCGCACCCGGCCGGCCACCGAGGCGGCGCCCACCAGGGCGAGGTCGAGGGGGGCGGCCAGGGCGAGGAGCCCGAGCACTGCGGCCGTACGGATCCGCGAGCCGCGCGGCGCGGCCTCGGGGCTCACGCGAGCCTCCGGGCCAGGGTCAGTCCGTCGCGTAGCGGAACCAGCACCGGCGCGACCCGCGGATCCTCGGCGAGCAGCCGGCTCGCCGCGTGCACGGCGGCGCCGGCCTCGGTGGGGTGCTCGGACCACGGCTCGCCCTGCAGCATCGTGTTGTCGACGCAGAGCAGACCGCCCACGCGCAGCAGCCCGGCGTCGAGCACCTGCGCCACGTAGCCCGGGTAGCCGGTCTTGTCGGCGTCGACGAAGACGAGGTCGAAGACCTCCCCCCTGCCGGCCAGCATGCCCAGGGTCTCCGCGGCCGGCCCGACCTCGACGCGCACCCGGCGCCCGGCCTCGGAGGAGTCGAGTGACTCCCGGGCGAGAGCGGCCACGCCGGGGTCGATCTCGCACGCCACCACCTCACCGTCCGAGGGCAGCGCCTCGGCCATCGCCAGGGCCGAGTAGCCGGTGAAGAGACCCACCTCGAGCACGCGCCGCGCCCCGCCGAGCGCCACGAGCAGGGCGAGCAGGGAGCCCTCGAGATGGCCCGAGAGCATCTCCTGCTCCAGGGGGACGACCCCGTCGTGCGCGGCCCAGTCGTGCGACGCCGTGCGCTCCGCGAGCCGGGCGAGCGCCTCGGAGGGCGGTCCGCTCATCGTGCGCGGGTAGGCGTCATGCCCCGCGAGCAGACCCTGCGCCCGGACCAGCGCCGCGCGCACCACGGCGGTCGGTGTCCCGGCGTCGAGGTCGCGCACGGCGTCGTCCACGAGCGCGGCCGCCAGGGTCACCGGCGTGACCGGGCGGGGTGCGAGGGTTCGGGCCCGCGTCACGACGTCCTCTGCACGGGCGCCTCGACCTCCGCGGGGGTGAAGGCGTCCAGTCCGACGCCGCCGCGCTCGAGACCCGAGCACAACGCACGGTGGTCGGCGAGGGCGTCGACGAGGTCGGAGACGTGCAGGTCGCTGTCGAAGTGGCAGGTGCCGATCGGTCGCGGCAACGCGGCTCGCAGCCGGCCGTCACGGGTCTGGAGGATCGACGCCGTCGCCTGCTCGATCAGCTCGGGCGTGAGGTAGGGGCTGTCGACCGACAGCCCGAGCCGGGTGAAGAGACTGTGCACGCGGTCGCGGTCGGCCTCGGTGATGTAGCCGCACCGGGCCGCCAGCGTCGCCGAGTAGGCCATGTCCACGGCGATCGCGTGGCCGTGGAACAGCGGCCGCTCGGGCGCCAGCTCGAGCGTGGGGCTCCACGTGTGCCCGAAGGCGATGACGCGATCGAGGTCGAGCTCGTGCAGGTTGGGCACCTCGAGCTCGAGCATGCGCTTGATGGCGTCGTAGGTGATGGCGCCGCCGGCCTCGCGCACGTGCCCGCCCTCGGGACCGAAGCCGAAGGAGTGCTCGAGCAGCTCCTCGGCGTACTTCTCCAGCCGGCCGAACAGATCCGCGTCGCCGACGGTGGCGATCTTGATGATCTCCGCGATGCCGTTGCGCAGCTGGTCGGTGGGCAACGTGCCCAGGAAGGAGAAGTCCAGGAGCACCTGCTTGGAGGCGTGATAGGCGCCCAACCGGTTCTTCAGGTGGCCGTGGTTGGCCCCGACCTTGATGCTCACCGAGGCGTCGATGAGTCCGATGAGCGTGGTCGGGATGCGCACGTAGTCGGTGCTGCGCTTGTAGGCGGCGCAGGCGAAGCCGGCGACGTCGGTGGTCAGCCCGCCGCCGACCACGAGCACCGGCTCCTTGCGGATCAGCCCGAAGTCGGCGAACGCGTCGACGAGCTGCTCCACCGTGCGCAGTGACTTGTGCACCTCGGCGATGCGCACCTCCTGCACGCGCAGGTCGATGCCGTGGTGCTCGAAGTAGGCACGTAGTTCCTCGCCGCGCATCGCCAGCACGTTGCGGTCGACCACCGCGAGGCAGCGACCCCACGCGGAGAAGGCGTCGGCGAGCTGGGGGTTGGCGGGGTCGAAGACCCCGTCGACGTAGTCGAGCGTGTACTCGATCTTCTCGTAGGCCTCGACGTGGAAGGACCGCTCGGTGGCGGTCAGGCGTGACTCGACGACGGTCATGGTCGTCCTCCTGGGGATGCTGGGGGAAGGTGGGTGAGACGGGACGTCGGCAGGGCGAGGTGGCTCAGGCGCCGAGCAGCTCGG
This sequence comes from Nocardioides acrostichi, assembly GCF_015319165.1. Taxonomy (GTDB): domain Bacteria; phylum Actinomycetota; class Actinomycetes; order Propionibacteriales; family Nocardioidaceae; genus Nocardioides; species Nocardioides acrostichi. The sequence continues at coordinate 224,233 of NZ_JADIVZ010000001.1, read as the reverse complement.
TGGTCCGGGCGGGATCGAGCCGGTCGACCACGTCCACGACGTCGCCGAGGTCGAGACCGGCGGTGTTCTCGTTGGGGAAGCCGAGGCAGCGCACGCCCGCGGCTGCCGCGGACGCCGCGCCGCCCGGGTTGTCCTCCACGGCCACGCAGGCCTCGGGAGACTCCTCGAGCCGCTCGAGCGCCAGGGCGTAGGCGGCCGGGTCGGGCTTGCCCGCCTCGACCTGGCCGGAGTCGACGGTGGTGTCGAACTCGATGGCACCGTCGAGGGCCTGGAGCACCGCGGCGACGTTGTCGGGCGAGGTGGTGGTGACCAGTGCGACCTTGGCGCCCGCCTCCCGTGCGGCCGCCACGGTCTCGACGACGCCGGCCCGCGGGGCGAGTGGCGAGCCGGTGAGCGCCTCGCGGAACTTCGCGGACTTCGTGGCGTGCACCGCGTCGGCGTCCACCTCCTCGCCGCGAGCCTCGGCGAAGGCGGCGATGCGGTCGCGACCGCCATTGCTGTCGAGCAGGCTGCGGTACTCCTCCTGCGACCAGGACCACTCCAGGCCGTGCTCGGCGAAGGCGTCGTTGAACGCCTGGCGCTGCAGCTCCGAGGTGTCGATGAGGGTGCTGATGCTGCCCAGCAGCAATGCGGTCATGGTGATTTCCTTCGGTTCGCTTCTTCTGCCCCGATCGGGGTCGAGCGGTTCGTGGGCGGGGGTGGTGACCCGTCGGCGCGGTACCGACCGCTCGGCGGTGAGGCGAGATCGGCCAGGGCCATCGGCCGGGGTCACGTCGCCGACGGTGCCCGTCGGGCATGCCCGAGGACGTCATACCTAGGGGTGTCCCGGACCTCTGGGAGGTCAAATCGTTCCAAGGGACTACGCAGCGCTCCGGGCCAGGGCGGGCCGTGATCGCGGGACGTGCCGGCTCCTTGGATCGCCGGCCCGATCGCTGTCCTCGAGGCCCGGCTGGGTGGTGCTGACCATGGAACCCTCGGTAAACCTGGAGATTGGGTGTAGCTTTGACTCCTGATGCTGCATACAAGCTGTAGAAGCGACGACGAACAGGGTGCCGGGGTGTACCAGCGCGCCGAGGCATCGCTGCCGGTGCGGGTGGCAGTCGTCAACGACTTCGAGCTGGTGGTGGCCGGCGTCGCCGGCATCCTGGCAGCGCATCCCGACCGGGTCTCGGTCGTGCAGTGCGGCGGGCTCCCCGTCGAGGAGGTCGACGTCGTGCTCTTCGACGCCTACGCCCAGCGCGGTGACGCGTGGACACGACTGGCAGACGTCGTCGACACCCTCAGCTACGACGTCGTGGTCTACAGCTTCTCGGACTCCGGCATGGACGCCGCCGCGGCCCTCGCCGCAGGGGCCAGCGGCTGGGTGGCCAAGCAGGCGACGGGCGACCGGTTGGCCGACGCCATCCTGCGCGTGGCCGCCGGAGAGACCGTGGTGCTGCGGGCGTGGGACGACGACGCCCGGGTCGGCGAGCCCTTCCCCGGAGCTGCCGCGGGGCTGACCGCACGGGAGTCCGAGGTGCTCGCCCTCACGGTGCGCGGGCTACGCAACCAGGAGGTCGCCGACGCCGCGTTCATCAGCCTCTACACGGTCAAGAGTCACCTGCGCAACGTGTACTCCAAGGTCGGCGCTCGCAACCGGGGCGAGGCCATCCTCTGGGCGTTGCGGCACGGTTTCGGCCCGACGGGCTCGGAGGGGGCCGACGCTCGCGCCACGATCGAGCACGGCCTCCCGATGGACGACCCGGCCTGAGCGTCGTGCCTCACGACGACGAGGGTGAGACGGGTTCGCCCTATCCTGGCGCCATGACGAGGCCGGTCCACGACGTCCCGACCCGGAGTCGGTGACCGCGGTGCAGGCCCTGAGCATCGGCGAACTCTCCGCTCGCACCGGAGTGGGCATCTCGACGCTGCGCGCGTGGGAGCGGGCCACCGGATTCCCCGCCGCCGCCCGGACGACCGGTGGTCAGCGGCGTTATCCGATCGTCACCGTCGAGCAGGTCGGCCGTGTGCAGACCGAGCGGCAGCGGGGGCTCAGCCTGGCCGATGCGGTCGCCGCCGTGCACGCCGCGGCCGAGGTGGGCGACGGCTCGCTCTACGCCGGCCTGCGCCGCGCCTTCCCCCAACTCGACGTGCTCCGGCTCGGCGTCCGCACCATGCTCTCGATGACCTGGTCGATCGAGGACGAGAGCATGGCCCACGCCAGTCGCCCCCTGCTCCTCGGCTGCTTCCAGACCTCTCGCAGCTTCGAGGTCGCCGGCAATCGGTGGCGCGAGCTGGGCCGGACCGGCCGCTACTCGGCCGTCTTCAGCGACTTCGAGCGCACCGACGCCGACAGCACACCGGCCCGGGTGGCCCTTCCCTCGGACTCCGCCCTGCTCAACGAGTGGGCGATCGTGGTGCTCGACCCCGAGATGAGCGCCGTCCTCTGCGCCTGGGAGCAGCCGCGTCGCCCCGGCGCGGACCGCGTCTTCGAGGCGGTGCTCACCCTCGAACCCGAGGCCGCCAGGCACGCCGCCCGCCTGCTGCTGCAGTCCACCGAGGGCGCCCTGCCCGAACTCGAGCGGCAGCTCGGCGGACCTCTGGGCGCCTCGCAGGGCCAGGCCTCCCGCGCCACCTCGCTCCTGCACCGCTTCGCCTCCTACACCGACGCCGCCCACCGCGGCGCCTGATCCCCGCGAGGGTCGATCAGCGGGCGTGGTGCACGGGCAGTTCGCCGGATCCCGCGTTGCGGCACGCGGCTTGATCGCGCACCCCGGCTCGACGACCTCTCGACCGGTGTCATGGCCGAGAGGTCGTCCGGGGTCGCCGACCCCGTCGTGCGCTGTGGGCCCGGGCCTCCGGCGACGTGCGCCGGATCCCGGGTCACAGCTGGTTCGCCCGGCTCAGCTGCCCGAGGTCGCCGGCGCGCTCGGCGCCTGCTCACCGCCGGGCAGCGCCGGCGCGTCACCGGCCGCGGGCGGGGCGGGCGCGTCACCGGCCGTGGGCGGAGTCGGTGCCTCGCCGTCGGCAGGCGGCTCGGGCGCGTCACCCGCAGCGGGCGGGGTCGGCGCGTCGCCATCCAGAGCAGGCGGTGCGGGTAGCTCTCCCCCGGCCGCCGGCGGCGCCGGCGGGGTGCCGCAGCCCGGCGCGGCTGCGCCGCGGTCGGCGGGGCCGGCGTCGTCGCCCGTGACGTCCTGCCCGGTCGACGCGGACCCCTCCGAGCCCCCGGAGGTGTCGGCGTCGGCGCCTGCCGACGCCTGGCTGTCGGCGTCGGCCGAGGGCGTCGTCCCCGAGCCGCCTCCCTGGCGCAGCGCACCGCTCGAGGCGGTCGAGAGGTCGACCTGGTCGCTGCCCTGGTGACCCAGCGCGACGACGCCGAGGCCGAGCAGTGAGGCGGTGAGCACGCCGGCTCCGATGCCCGCCACGGCGCGACGTGAGCCCCGCGCGGCGGCCGGTTCGGGCAGGTGCTCGGTCTGGGGATCCTGACCGGCGCCCGGAGACCACGCGGCGATGGGCTGGGTGTCGTGCGAGCGCCAGGACGGCTCTCCAGCACCGGATCCGTCGCCGGAGTCCTGGGGGCCGGAGTTGCCGTAGGGGTTGTAGGGGTTGGTCATGGTCGTGTCCTCTTCTCGTGTGCGTACGGACGCAGTGGGATGGTCGGTGTGAGGCCGTGGCGGCGGGAGGCTGCTCAGCCCCAGCTGCCGAGGTCGCGGGCTGCCTGATGCGGGAACGGGGCGACGGCGACCAGACGGCTCTCGCGCACCTGGTGCACGACGTCGACGGGGCCCCAGGTGGCGAGGCCCCAGCAGACGAGCCAGGCCACCACCAGCGTCACCGCCCCCGAGGCGACGGCCGCCAGCAGTCCGGCCCGTCGGCGCAAGGCGCCGAGCACCGAGAACAGCACCAGCAGTGCCACCACCAGGTCGACCAGACCGAGCCCGCCCACGGGCAGTCTCTCCGGAACTGTCTGGGGCAGTGTCGTTGCCTCGAGCACGTCGTCCTCCTCGGTTCCGTCGGCCCGGTCGGGTCCGACGTCCTCAGAGAACGGGGGCTACCTGAAGCCCACCTCAAGAACCGGCCGGCGACGACTGTTCTTCAGGTCTCCTTCAGGGGCGGCACCGGATACTCGGGGCATGACCGGTTCGGCCCGCCTCCTGCTCGTCGAGGACGACGAGGTGCTGCGCACCAGCCTCGCGGCCTCCCTGCGCGCGGCAGGCTTCGTCGTCAGCGCCCTCGCGCACGGCTCGGAACTCGAGCAGCACCTGGGCACGCAGCGTCCCGACCTGGTGCTGCTGGACTGGATGCTGCCCGGGCGCGACGGCCCCGAGTTGGCGCAGGTGGTGCGTCGACGCAGCGGGGCCGCGGTGGTGATGCTGACGGCACGCGAGGGGGTGGCCGACCGGATCCGCGCCTTCGACCTCGGCGCCGACGACTACGTGCCGAAGCCGTTCGCCACCGAGGAGCTGATCGCCCGCATCCGGGCGGTCCTGCGGCGGCTGGGCAGGCTGCCGACCGTGGTCGAGGTCGACGACCTGGTCGTCGACGAGGAGGCCGGGCTGGTGACCCGCGGCGGCCAGGAGATCGCGATGACCGCGACCGAGCTGCGCCTGCTCGGCTACCTGGCGCGACACCGCGACCGGGTGCTGAGCACGACGCAGATCCTGAGCCAGGTGTGGGGCTACGACGAGTACGCCGACAACCTCGTGCAGGTGCACGTGAGTGCACTGCGTCGCAAGATCGAGGCGCACGGTCCACGGCTGATCCACACCCGCCGCGGTCTCGGCTACGTGCTGCAGGCGCCGTCGTCATGAGCGACGACCCACCCACCGGCCTGCGCACCCCGTCGCTGCGGCGCCGCACGACGCTGGTCGTGCTCGCCCTGGTGGGCACCATGCTGGTGCTGCTGGTCGTGGGCACCGACCTGGTGCTCGGCAACCGGCTCGACACCCAGCTGCGTCAGCGCCTGGTCGACCGTGCCACGACGGCCCAGGCCCTCGTGGGCCAGGTCGACTCCGCCGACCTGGCGCGCCGGCTGGAGGGCGACGGCATCTCGGTGCGGCTGTCGACCTCCGACGGCGAGAGCTACGACCAGGGCCCGCTGGCCACCGACGAGCAGGGGGATCTCGCCGATTCGGCCTCCCTCGGGGACGCGCCCGGACCGGGCGCCGACGCGCCCGGACCGGGCGGGCCGCCCGGTCCGGGCCAAGTGGTCAGCCACGGAGATCTGCTCACGGTCGAGCGCACCCTCGACGACGGATCGCGCCTCACGCTGCTGGCCGACGCCTCGGAGGTCGACCGCACCATGGCCCAGGTGCGCCTGGCCCTGGTGATCGCCGCACTCCTGGTCCTCGCGGCCGCCGCCGTCGTCGCGCCGGTCGTGGTCGGTCGCAGCCTGCGGCCCCTCGACCAGATCACCACCGTCGCCCGGTCGATCACCGACGGCGACCGGCGACGACGGCTGCACCCCTCCCGCGGCGACACCGAGCTCGGCCGCACGGCGACCGCCTTCGACGAGATGCTCGACGCCATCACGGGCGCCGAGCAGCGGGCCACGGAGTCGGAGCAGCGTCTGCGCACGTTCCTCTCCGACGTCGCCCACGAGCTGCGCACGCCGGCAACGAGCGTGCAGGCCGCCGCGGAGCACCTCCTACGCGACGACCCCGACCGGCACGAGCGCGAGGCGACCACGCTGGCCCTCATCCGCGAGGCCCGCCGCGCCGGCCGCCTCGTCGACGACATGCTGCTCATGTCACGCATCGACACCGGCCTCACGCTCGACCTGCACGAGGTCGACGTAGCCGCGCTGGTCGACGGCGTCGTCACGGCCCGCGCCAGTCGTGGCGGTGCGACCACCACCGTCGACGACCGCGCACCTGCGGCACTGGCGGTGCACGCCGACGCCGACCGCGTCGCCCAGGTGCTGCACAACCTCCTCTCCAACGCCGAGCGCGCCGCCGGGCCCCGGGGAAGGGTGGTGTGCGAGATCTCCGCCCGAGGATCGTGGGCGCGGCTCGACGTCGTCGACTCCGGCCCCGGGGTCTCGCGGGCCAACGCCGAGTACGTCTTCGAGCGGCTGGTCCGCCTCGACGCGGCACGCGACGGCGCCTCTGGCGGCTCCGGTCTGGGTCTGGCCATCGCGCGGGGCATCGCTCGGGCGCACGGGGGCGACGTGCGCTGGGTGCAACCCGGAGCCGGAGAGGGTGCGCGCTTCCGGCTCACCCTGCCGCTCGCCGGGCGGGTGGGAGCTGATGCGGGGTCGGACCCGCCCGATCAGGCCTGACCGTCGAACATCGACGTGACCGAGCCGTCCTCGAAGACCTCGCGGATGGCGCGAGCCACGAGCGGAGCGATCGAGAGCACCGTGAGCTTGTCGAACTCGCGCTCGGGGTCGATCGGCAAGGTGTTGGTGACGATGACCTCGACGGCCGAGCAGTTTTTCAGCCGGTCGACCGCGGGGTCGGAGAGGATCGCGTGCGTGGCCGCGATGGTGACGCCGGCCGCGCCGTCCGCCATGAGCGCTTCGGCCGCCTTCACGATCGTGCCGCCGGTGTCGATCATGTCGTCGGTGAGCACGCAGATCTTGCCCTCGACCTCACCCACGACCCGGTTGGCGACGGTCTCGTTGGGCCGGTCGGTGCGGCGAGTCTTGTGGATGAACGCCAGGGGGACGCCGCCGAGCTTGGCCGACCAGCGCTCGGCCACCTTGATCCGACCGGCGTCCGGCGACACGACGCACAGCGGCTGGCCGCCGTACTTCTGGAGCACGTAGTCGGTGAGGATCGGCAGCGCCATCAGGTGGTCGACGGGGCCGTCGAAGTAGCCCTGGATCTGGTCGGCGTGCAGGTCGACGCAGATCAGCCGGTCGGCGCCCGCGGTCTTGAACAGGTCAGCGACCAGGCGAGCCGAGATCGGCTCGCGGCCGCGGTGCTTCTTGTCCTGACGGGCGTAGCCGTAGAACGGCATCACCACCGTGATCCGCTTGGCCGAGGCCCGCTTGAGGGCATCGACCATGATCAGGTGCTCCATGATCCACTCGTTGATCGGAGCGGTGTGGCTCTGGATCACGAACGCGTCGCAGCCGCGCACCGACTCCTCGTAGCGCACGTAGATCTCGGAGTTCGCGAACTCGTAGGCCGACGTCGGCACGAGATCGGTGCCCAGGATCCCGGCGACCTCCTCGGCCAGCTCGGGGTGGGCCCGACCGCTGAAGACCATCAGGTTCTTCTCGGTGGTCTTCTTGTAACCGGTCACGACGGCGCCGCTCCTGAAGGATCGGAGGTGGATGGGCGCTACGGATTCTGCCCCTCCACGCCGCCAGGCCCAACCCCGGGGTCGAGGGCTGGGACGCGCACCACTCGATCGACCCCTCGAGCGACGATTCACGACCCCTCGAGCAACGATTCACGACCCCTCGGAGGTCAATTCGCGACCCCTCGCGGGTTACTCGGCGTCGCGTGCCGCGTCGGCCTGGGGGGTGCCGTCGCGCTTGGCCAGGGCCCAGCCCTCGATGATGCGCATCCGGCCCGCGCTCACGGCCAGTGCGCCGGGAGGCACCTGGCCGCGGACGACGGTGCCGCCGCCGGTCGAGGCGCCGTCACCGATGTCGACGGGCGCCACGAAGGTGTTGTTGGAGCCGGTCTTGGCGTGCCGGCCGACCCGACTGCGGTGCTTCGCGACGCCGTCGTAGTTGGCGAAGATCGTGCCCGCACCGATGTTGGCGCCCTCCCCGATCTCGGCGTCGCCCACGTAGGAGAGGTGCGGCACCTTGGCGCCGTCGGCGATCTGGGCGTTCTTGGTCTCGACGAACCCACCGATCTTGCCGCCCGCACCCAGCTGCGTGCCCGGGCGCAGGTACGAGAAGGGTCCGACCTGGGCGTCCGCCCCGATGACCGCGAGCTCGGCGTGCGTGCGCACCACCGTGGCCCCCGCTGCGACCTCGGTGTCCTTGAGGGTGCAGTCGGGGCCGATGAGAGCGTCCGAGGCCACCCGGGTCGCCCCCAGCAGTTGCACACCGGGCATCAGGGTGACGTCGCACGCCAGCTCGACGGTCGCGTCGATCCAGGTGTTGCGAGGGTCGACGATCGTGACCCCCTCGCGCATCCAGTGGTCGAGGATGCGGTCGTTGAGCAGCCGGGCCCGTTGCGCGAGCTGCACCCGGTCGTTGATGCCCTCGGTCTGGTCGACGTCGTCGAGCACGTGGGCACCGACCATCAGGCCGGCGTCGCGGGCCATGCCGAGCAGGTCGGTGAGGTAGTACTCGCCCTTGTGGTTGTCGTTGCCCAGGCGGGGCAGCGCGTCGAGCAGGAACCCGGCCTCGAACGCCATGATCCCCGAGTTGATCTCGCGGATGTCGGCCTCGTCGCCGAGGGTGTCCTTCTGCTCGCGGATGCCGAGTACCTCGCCGTCCTCGTCGCGCAGGATCCGGCCGTACCCGAACGGGTTCTCCACGACGCCCGAGAGCACGCTCACCGCCCGCTGCGCCGCCTCGTGCTCCGCGACGAAGTCACGCAGGCTCTCACCGGTGAGCAGCGGGGTGTCGCCGTAGGCCACGAGCACGGTGCCGCGCTCCACGCTGACGGCGCCCAGCCCGACGTGCACGGCGTGCCCCGTGCCGAGCTGCTGCTCCTGCACGGCGAGGACGGCGTGCGGAGCCACCGCGGTCACGTGCGCCGCGACCTGCTCGCGCTCGTGGCCCACGACCGTCACCACCTGTCGTGGCCCCGCCACCTCGACCGCGGCGAGCACGTGGCCGATGAGCGAACGCCCGCCGATCTCGTGCAGCACCTTGGGCCTGCGGGACTTCATGCGCGTTCCTGCGCCGGCGGCGAGGACCACCACGGTCAGGTCGTGCAGGACGGGCTCGGGCACGAAGCACTCCAGTCTGGTCGGGGTGACCCACTCTAGGGTGGCCCCGTGCCCGACGCCCCTGCCCCGTCCCTGCACCCCGTGGCCTCCCGGCTCCTCGACGCCCAGGTGTCCTGGCTGCTGGAGCAGCTGTCGGCCGAGAACCTAGCCGGGAACCTGGCCGGGGAGATCCCGAGCGAGGTCGACGCGCTCCTCGAGCTCGGCGAGCAGGTCACTTTCGGCTCCCTCGTGGACCCCGCGGCGGTGGTCGAGGCGGCCACCACGCTGTTCACCGCCGTGCCGGCCAGCGCGGGCGCCTCGACCGTGGTCGGGGTCGTGGCCGACGTGCTGCACGCCGGACCGGGCGAGCCCGTGACCCCCGCCGACCTGATCGACCGCGAGAACGTCGAGCGGATCGCCGACGAGCTGCACGCTGCCACGCCGCTGGTGGCTGCCGCGCTCGACGACCTGACGCGCAGCCCGCTCGTGGCGGGTCTGGCCTCGCGGTTCGTGACGCGTCTGGTCACCGACGTGCTGGCCGGCAACCAGGCGTTGGCGCGCAAGGTGCCAGGCGTCGGCGGCCTGATCTCGGGCTCGATGGCCGTAGGCACGAGTGCGGCCGGCAAGGTGCTCGGCGCCGGCAAGCAGCTCGACCAGCTGCTGGGCGACAACACCGCCAAGGGCGCCGCGTTCGCCATGAGGCGGCTGAACAAGATCATCGTCGACCTGCTCGCCGACCCCACCACCCGCGACGCGGTTCTCGAGGTCTTCGACCTCTACGCCGACCAGCCGCTGCCGCCCCTCTCGCAGCACGCCTCACCCGATGACGTCCGCCGCGTCGCCGACCTGGTGCACGACATCGTCATCGCGGCCGCCCCGACGCCGGCCATGCACGACCTCGTCTCGGCCCTGGTCGACGGCGTGCTGGAGCAGTGGCACGACACCCCGGTCACGCAGGTGCTGGCCGAGCTCGACCTCGACCGCGACACCCTCGCCGGCCTGGCGCTCGCCGTGGTGCCGCCCGCCCTCGCTGCGGCCCAGCAGAACGGTCACCTCGAGGATCTGCTGCGCTCCCGGCTCGAGCCGTTCTTCACCTCACCCGAGGTGGCGAGCCTGCTCGCCTGACGGACGGCCTCGGGCGCACTTTCGTCAAGAGCGTGGCACGAGCGACTGGTCGGCACCAGGTCGAGCCCCGTGTCGGCCCCGAACCGGGCGACGCTCGCCATCATCTGCTGCATCCGCTCGGCGAGATCCTGCGGCGTCCCGTCGGTGCCGTAGAAGGCGTGCATGTCGGTCACGGCCGCCATCGAGAACAGCTCCTCGACGATCGCCGCGACCGGCTCGACGCCGTCCGGCAGCGCCGTGACGGCCCGTTGCACGACGTTCTGCACGTAGCCGAACGTGCCCTGGGTGGCGATGGCCACCGGCGTGTGGTCGACCAGCCAGCGGTGCCGGTACTCCTCCACCGAGAGTTCCTGGGGGCGGCGCAGCATCGCGACGTTCGCCAGCGCGTCGGCGCGCGAGCCGTCCCACACCTCGGGCGGCTCGAGGGGTCGTCGCTCCTCGACCTCCCACCCGCACACGACCCTCGCCGCGCGGGCGACGACCGGCGTCACCGCGTCGGCGGCGACGTCCCACAGGGACACGAAGCCGCCGACAGCCGTCGCGCCGGCGTCGAGCCGCAGAGCGCCGGCGACCGGCCCGTCGCAGACGTTCACCTGCACCCGCCGAGCACCCGCTGCGGCGAGCTCGGCCCGCCACGCGGCGGAGTGCATCACCGAGGCGTCGGGCGACCAGAGGGCGTAGACCAGCTTGGGCGTCGAGGGCACGCCGCATCGTGACCAGTGCGGCGGGGCATCGTCAACGGCATCGCCGGGAGGGCAGGATCGGGGCGTGCCAGCCTTCACCCACGTGCTGTTCCCCGGGCGCCACCACTGCGTGACGCGCTTCCAGGTCGACTACCTGCGTGCCCTGCTCGCGGGCGAGTGCCGCGACATCGACGGCGAGCCGCTCTCGGCGGCGGACGACGCGGGCGTGGTGTGGGCGATCACCTCGGCCTCCCACGCCCACACCCGCCGCAACCCGATCCCCGGCTCGCGCCGCCAGGGCCTGGTCGAGCGGGTCTGCGCCGTCGAGAGCCTGCCCGGCTGGGTCGTGGCGGTGCCCGACGTGCCGGCGCACCCGCGGTTCGCTGAGCTGGTGGTGACCAGCGCGGCGACCGAACTGGCGGCGTCGCTGGACCCGGCCACCACCATCGTGGCCTGCTCCACCCTTACCGTGGCCGCCGAGTACGCCGCGCTCGGCTACCGCATCGCCGCCGTCGAGGCGGACCCGGCCTGGCACGGGGAGGAGTCCAACGCCCGGCCCTGGGACGTCGTCGAGGCCTGCGCGCGCGGCGACCAGACGTGGCGCGAGCTCGCCCACCCCGAGACGGTGGCCTACTTCGACCGCTACCGCCTCGCCGACGACATCGCCGCGCTGTTCGCCGACCCGGTCGTCTCCGACGAGGGCGACCTGACCACGACCCGCGACTACCGCACCTACGCCACGAGCTTCGAGTCCGCCTCCGAGCGCAAGTGGGGCATCGTGGGCGGCCATCTGCGGCCCGGCCGCGTCGTCGACATCGGGTGCGCCACCGGCGGGCTGCTGGAGCAGGCCGCGCAGGATCCCGCCTTCTTCGAGTCCGACCTCTTCGGCATCGACGTCGCGCGCCCGCTGCTCGCCGAGGCCGAGCACCGCAAGGAGGCGGGCGTCTTCGCGAACCCGAACATCTGGTTCCTGCACGCCAACGTGCTGACCACCGAGGTCATGGCGCCGCGCAGCGTCGACTCGACCGTCACGGTCGCACTGACCCACGAGATCTGCTCCTACGGCGACGGCGTGGCCGACCTCGAGACGTTCGCGCGTCGCATCCACGCCCACACCCGTCCCGGCGGCGTCTGGGTCAACTCCGACGTGCTGGGGCCCGCCGACCCCGAGCGCGTCGTCCGGCTGCGGCTGCGCGCCGACGACGGCGAGAACCTCGACGCACCTCTCGACCTGGACGACGCCCGCGAGGCCACCGAACGCGTCGCCGCCCTCTCGACGCACGCCCGCCTGGTGCAGTTCGGCCACGACTTCCCGCGGCTCTCGGGTGCCGCCTTCGAGTCACGACTGCTCGACGTCGACCGCAGCTCGGCCACCTGGGAGCTGCCGCTGCGCTGGGCCATGGAGTTCATGACCCGCAAGGACTACACCGACAACTGGCTCTCGGAGTGCCACGAGCGGTTCTGCGACCTCACCTACGCCGGGTGGCGACGACTGCTCACCGACGCCGGCTTCGAGCTCGACGCCGCCTCCCAGCCGGTGCGCAACGACTGGCTGGTCGAGCACCGCTTCGACCCGGTCGCCGAGCTCACCGACCCCGACGGGCACCGGCTCGAGTGGCCCGAGACCCACGTGCTCACCGTGGCGCGGCGCCCCGTGGGGAGCTGAGCTGCACTGAGCTGCACTGAGCTGCACTGAGCTCCGCTGAGGTCCGCTGAGCGCCTCCGCGGGCCACCGACTCAGCCCAGCACGAAAGCCAGCACCAGTAACACGATCGAGCCCACCAGCCCGGCAGCTGCCAGACCGACCTGCTTGAGCCGCTCTCCTCGGTGGTGCTCGAGCAACTCGTCCTCGGATCGCGTGGAGATGAGCATCTTGTCCGGACCCTTGGGCCCTCGCACCTCCAGCTCGCCACGGTCGTCGAAGGCCTCGCCGGAGACGAAGACGCGGGTTCCGGGAGTCAGCACCCACTCCTCGTACTCGTAGCCGATGGTGCGGTCACCGCTCGTGGGCAACGTGAGCGAGAAGCGGCCTATCTCGACCGTGGTGCCACCGCCGCCGTCGGCCTGACGGAACTCGCTGGCCACCTTGCGGGGGTGGTCTACCCGCGCGGTGGGCACGAGCCGGATGTCGCCGGAGTCGTCGCGCAGCAGGAACGGCTGCTTGCTCGAGACGTCGGAGATGACGTCCTCCTTGCGCCGGGTGCGCCGGTCGCCGTCGCTGTTGCGGTAGGTCTCCTCGTAGTGGTGGGTGACCTTGTGCCGATACCAGAGGCACTCGGTGTCGGTGAACTCCGAGACCAGCGGCCCCTCCCGGCCCGGGACCGCAGCCCCGGTCAGCTCGACACGGTGCGCGAACACACCGGGGCCGGCCGCGGCGGCAGCCGCCTGGGCGAGGGCGTGCACGTCGGCGGCGGTGCTGGTCTCGGTGCCGACGAACCGGGCGACCTGGTCGGTGGAGCGCCGGCTCTCCCAGAACATGTAGGCAGCGAAGGCCAGGGCCACCGCTGAGCCGATGAGGTAGGGCGTCATGGCGCGCATCCTGCCCTGCGCCGAGACCGCCCAACCTCCTCACTTCGAAGGCGGCTCCCACCGCGCCATCGCGAGCGTGCGGACGACGCGTGCCGATCCTGACCTCGGGCACGACGAGCACGCGGTTGCGGCGACTGGAGGTGGCGGGTCTCGTCGAGCCGGCCGCGCCGGACGCCGACGACGGCCGCGTGCGCCGCACGGCACTGACTCCTGGGGGCTGGCCGCGTGGCACGCGGGAATTGCTTGCCGGACCGCGAAGGAGGCCGACCTGCTCGCGGTGCTCGACGCGGACGCCCGGCCAGGCTCGAGAACCTCCTCGCTCCCCCGCTCGGCCCCCTGCTCGCCCGGTTCGAGTCCGACCTGGGTGAGGCCTCGCGGCACGACCGGACCTGAGCCCAGCGCCCCAGGCCAGGCGCCTCACACCTGCTCGCGCCGCGGCCGGCCCGGATCCTGCATCGCCGGCTCCATCACCTCCGTGCGCATGGCCTCGAGCTGGGCGCAGACCGCCGTGCCGTAGAACAGCGCGATGCTCGACATCAGCGCCCACAGCAGCAGCGCCACGAACCCGCCGAGCGGGCCGTAGGTGTCGTCGAAGCTGGCACTGACGCGCACGTAGAGCGCCAGGCCTCCGGCCGCCGCCAGCGTCAGCAGGACGGCGATGCCCGAGCCGAGCGCCAGCCACGACAGCGCCGGCTGGCGGCGTCGTGGCGAGTGGTCGAGCAGCACGGCGATCGTGAGCACCAGCAGCAGGACGCCGACCGGCCAGCGGGTCAGATCCCACACCAGGTCGGCGCGCTCATCCCACCCGTACACCTCCTCCATGGCCCGACCGAAGGCACCGCCGGCGACGAGCAGGAAGAATCCGAGGCCGACCGGCACCGCGAGGATCGCGGTGAGCACCGCCGCTCGCCCGTACTTGTGCAGCGCGGGCCGGTCGCGGCGGATCCCGTAGATGCGGTTGGCGCCTCGCTCGACCTGCGCCATCGCCGTCGTCATCGAGACCAGGGCGAAGAGCAGGCCCATGGTGAGCGCCAGCTCTCCCGAGGACTCCGTGGCCTCCCGCACCGCGTCGGCGAGCGCGTCGCTGCCCCCGGGCGACACCGCGGTGATGGTCTGGGCCACGACCCGCGCGGGCCTCTCACGGTCGAGCCCGGCGGCCAGGCCGGTGGCCGCGACGAGGAACGGCACGACCGCCAGGCACGCTTGCAGCGCGAGAGCCCGGCTGTTGGTGAACCCGTCGCCGTACCGGAACCGCACGAACGCGTCCCACAGCACCCGGCGGACGCCGTAGCGTCGCACGAGGTGCCAGGCGTCGCCGGCCTCCAGTTCGTCGCCGTCCATCTCGACGGTGACCGGCACGGTGCGGGCGGTGGTCACCCGGTGACTCTAGTGGCGCGCATACGGGGTCCCACGAGAGCCCGCGCCCCCGACGCGGACGGCCCGTCAGCCGTCATCTGGTCGGCGAGCTGATGCCGTCCCCAGCAGCCGCGGCGAAGGCGATGAGCGCCAGGACGCAGAAGAACCCTCCGCGCCATCGCGTGCCCGTCACGCTCGGGCGGTGATGGGCGCTGGATGGCCGGAGCCATGGCGACCGGTGCCCGTGGCGGCGTACCGCGTGCTCATGACGGCGCATGGCCGCCTCCGTGATGGCCCGCGCCCGCACCAACTGCCAGACACCCATGGTCGCCATGACGACGCCGAAGACGACACCGCCCCACTGGTCACCGCTCATGGGTCGCTCCGGGCGTCGGCGGCCGCCGCCAGAGCCGGCAGACCCGCGAAGGCGCGGCCCACGCGCGTGACCTCCGCGCCCGGACGGTAGAGACCGCTGCTGCGCCCCGTGGCCGCAGCCGGTAGGCCGAACCAGGCCCAGCGCCGCACCCAGCGCCGCTCCGCCAGCGCCTCGGCGGCGAGTCGCAGGAACCGGGCCTGCGTGCGAGCCGCCGGCACCGACGGATCGACACCGAAGCGCATCAGCGCGAACTCGGTCAGCCACACGGGCTTGCCGTAGCGCTCGTGCACGGCGTCGAGATAGCCCGTGAGCTGGCGCACGGCAGCCCGGGGATGCCAGTCGCCGCCGTACCAGTGCAGCGCCACGGCGTCGACCTCCAGCCCTCGATCGGCGGCGCCCTGCATGAAGCGGTCCAGCCAGCCGTCGGGGTCGGCGCCGCCGTAGGCGACGGCGGGGCTCACGAGCCGCAGCCCCGTCGACTCCAGCCGCGGCCAGAGGTCGAGGGCCTCCCCCACGCTCAGGTTCGACTGTGAGGCGAGGTCGGGCTCGTTGAACCCGAGCAGCCACGGGCCGTGCTCGGCTGCGGCCGCGAGCTCGTCGTCGGTGAGCGAGCCTGCGCCCCACATCATCGGCACGAACCGCGCCTTCGTGGTGCCGATGTACCCGGGCGGCTCGGCGGTCCAGGCGTGGTACCAGGTCGCGTGCGAGCGACGCAGCGCCTGGGTGACACCCCGCTCCTGCCAGACGCCGACACCCGCACCGGCACCCGCACCCGTACCGGGCGGGCGCGCCGCGGCGCCGGCCGAGTCGCGACGCGCTCCGGCCGCGGCCGGACTCCCCTGCGCTCCCGCCAGGGGCATGAGAAGACCTGAACAGCAGAACGCGAGCAGCGTCATCGAGAGGGTGAGGGCTCGGCACACCACAGCACGTGAGGCTCTCGGCGCTCCACCGCCCAGGGCATCGGCACGACCCAGCCGGATCCTGCGCCCGGGATCCGGCGCCGGCCACCGGGGCCGCTCGGTCGGCTGCTTCGAGCTCGCGGGCGACGCAGCGACGCTCTGGGCAGCAGTGCCCTCACCTCGGCGAGTCGGCGATCCCGCGGGCATCCCTCAGCCCGCCAGGTGCCCGTGATCGACCATCTGCACGCTGCCGTGCACCGCCACGGCCTCGGGCGAGGCCAGGAAGGCGACCATGGCCGCGACCGCGTCGTCCGACATCAGCCCACGCGCCGCGGACACCCGCATGATCAGATCCCAGTCGGCGCTCTCGGGCACCTCGATCGTGTGCACCTGCGCGGTGTCCATGCCGCCCGGACAGACGCAGTTCACCCTCAGGGGCTGGTTGAGGTACTCGACGGCGAGGGCCCGGGTGAGCCCGACGACCCCGTGTTTGGCGGCGGTGTAGGCGGCCGAGTAGGCCTCGCCCACGACGCCGGCGACGGACGAGACGTTGACGATGTTGCCGTGCCCGCCGTCGGCCTCGAGCAGGTGCGGGATCGCGGCTCGGCACATCCAGAACGGCCCACTGAGGTTGAGGGCGATGTCGCGGGTCCACTGCTCGTCGGTGACCTCGGTGGTGATGCGGAAGTCGTGGCGCCCGGCGTTGTTGACCAGCACGTCGAGCCGGCCGGTGCCCTGCACGGCCGCGTCGACCGCGGCATTGCACGAGGCGGGGTCGGTGACGTCGAGGTGCACGACCTGCACGGCGCCCGACCGGTCGGCGCACTCCGCGGCGAGGGCTTCGAGCAGGTCGGTGCGGCGGGCCGCGGCGTAGACGTGCGCCCCCAAGGCGGCGAACCGGCGCACACAGGCAGCGCCGAGCCCCGACGAGGCGCCGGTCACGAGCACGGTCCGGCCGGCCAGGGTTCCGGCCTGGGGCGCTGTCACGCTCGTCACCGTAGTGCGCCGGTCGCCACCGACTCCAGCCTCGGTGATGCCGGTTCGAGATGGCGACTGCTGGAGTGCACCTGCGGCAGCCGCCTCCCGAGGCGGCGGCGGGAGACACCGGGCCGGGCGCTACCTCGGCGTGGACGCCGACGACTCGCGGGCGCGACGGTTCCACAGCTGGTGCTCGACCCCGCTGGCCGAGGGCACCGTCTCGATGTCGAACAGCTCGCGCACGTGCTCGATGCCCCCGAGCAACGACCCTCCCTGCCCCACCGTGACCGGCACGACCGCGATGTGCAGGAAGTCGACGAGGTCGGCCTCGAGGAACTGCCGCACGGTGCTCGGCCCGCCGCCCCGGCGCACGTCGAGCCCGCCGGCGAGCTCGCGCGCCATCCCCAGCGCGGTCGGCGCGTCGGCATCGACGAAGTGGAACACGGTGCCGTTCTCGAACTCCAACGGTTCACGCGGGTGGTGGGTCAGCACCACGACCGGGGTGAGGAACGGCGGCTCCTCACCCCACCAGCCACGCCAGTCGTCGTCCGGCTTCCACGGACCCGCTTGCGGGCCGAACTTGCGGCGCCCCATGATCTCGGCCCCGATGTTCTGCGCCCAGGTGCTCGTGAGCACGTCGTCCAGCCCGACGGGGTCGTCGGACCCGCCGATCCCGTGGATGGAGCCGTGACGCACCAAGGAGAACAAGGCCCTGGCGTCGCCGATGGGTTTCTCCAGGGTCACGTGGGTGCCGGCGGCGTAGCCGTCGAGCGAGACACACAGGTTGTGCACGCGGAGGCGGGACATGTCTGCTCCTCATCGATCAGGTGCGTGGTCAGACCGCCGCCTGTGGAGGGACTCATCGCGCCACGACCTGCTGGCCTTAGGAAGTGTCTGACATCGGCCGCCGCGTGCGTCAAGATCCAATCACGTTCAAGAACGCGAGACGAGGTGCAGGATGGACGGCACAGGCGGGCTCTCCTCGTGGCGGCAAGCCTCGCGGGCCGCGGTGGCGACCTCCGCCCTCGGCGTGCTCACCGTCGTGGCCTTCGTCGACTCCGCGACCGGGCGGGCCGGCTACGGGTACGACGCCGCCTATCTCACCGTCGTCGCCGGGGCCGGACTCGTAGCCCTCTCGCACACGCGGTCGATGCGGGGTCCGCTGCGACCCCTCGGATGGCTCATCACGGCTGGACTGTTCAGCGACGCCCTCGGTGAGCTGATCTGGTACTGCTACTACTGGACCTCCGGCGAGCCCGACATCTCCATCGCCGACGCCGCCTACCTGCTCGCCTACCCGCTCGTCGGCGCCGCCCTCTGGCGGGTGCTCCGCGAGGCCGAACGCGGCCTCGTGCGGCTCGACAGCCTGCTCGACTCCGCCACGATCGTCGTGGTCTCGGTGCTCGTCGTCTGGGAGCTCTCGGTGCGGGGCATCGTGCAGGACGACAGCCTCGGCCTCGCCACCCGCCTGGTGTGGGCCGCCTACCCGATGCTCGACGCCGTCCTGATCGGGCTCGCGCTCCGCGTCCTGACCGTCGAACCGGCCCGCTCGTCCCTCGGCGTTCCCCTCGCGGTGGGCGTCGGCGCCTGGATGGGATCAGACCTCGGGTATCTGCTCCTCCCGGGCGGCACCCTCTCCGACGCGGCGATGGACGTCGGTTGGATGGCGGGATCGCTGCTCATGGCGTGGGGTCTCACGCGCGCCGCGGTAGACCCCGCCGCCCGCTCGGCACGCGCTCCGTCGCCGGCCGCCCTCGAGGTGCGGGTCGTCGTCGCCATCGTGCCGCTCCTGATCCCGACCCTGATCCTCGCCGCGCACCCCACCGGTGACCGCAGCGACGTGGTCGCCACCGCGGTGGCGATGGTCGTGCTGGTGGTGTTCGCCTTCGTGCGCACGCGGGCGCTGCTGCGTGAGCAGGAGCGCACCCGGGTCGAACTGGAGCACGCGCGCGATGGCGCCCTCGAGGCCTCACGGGCCAAGTCGGCGTTCCTGGCCACGATGAGTCACGAGATCCGGACGCCGATGAACGGCGTGATCGGCCTGACCGGACTGCTGCGCTCCACCGAGCTCGACCCCCGCCAGGAGGAGTACGTCGCCGGCCTCCAGGCAGCCGGGGAGACGCTGCTCGGGATCATCAACGACGTCCTGGACTTCTCGAAGGTCGAGGCCGGGGCCGTCGAGATCGAGGTCGTCGACTTCGACGTCGTCCAGCTCATCGAGGACGTCGCCGCCCTGGTAGCCGGCGCCGCGCGCGCCCGCGATCTGGAGCTGCTCGCCTACGTCGCCCCCGACGTCCCGTCCACTCTGCGAGGCGACCCCACCCGGATCCGGCAGGTGCTGCTCAACCTCGCCTCGAACGCCGTGAAGTTCACGCACTCCGGCGACGTGGTCGTCTCCGTGCACCTCGATGGGCAGGTCGACGCCACCACCACGGCGGTGCGGTTCGAGGTGCGCGACACCGGCATCGGCATCGCGCCAGATCATGTCGAGCGACTCTTCGAGGCCTTCACCCAGGCCGACTCCTCCACCACACGCAAGTACGGCGGCACCGGCCTGGGGCTCGCCATCAGTACGCGGCTCACCGAGGCGATGGGCGGGCGCATCGGCGTCGACAGCGAACCAGGAGCCGGCAGCACGTTCTCGTTCGTGCTGCCGCTGGAGACGTCCGGCGGGGCGGTCGCCGCGGCCGAGCCCGCCGGCGAGGCGCTGCTCGGTCGCCGTGCACTCGTCGTCGACGACAACACCACCAACCTGATGGTGCTCGACGGCCAGCTCGGCGCCTGGGGCATGGAGGTGGCGACCGCCGGCTCCGGTCACGACGCGCTCGCGCGTCTGCGCGCCGGTGCCCAGGTCGACGTGCTGCTGCTCGACCTGTGCATGCCCGGGATGGACGGGCTCGAGCTGGCTCGCGCGGTCCGCGACGACCCCGACCTCGCTCCCGTGCCGATGCTGCTGCTCACCTCCGACCCCGACGTCGACGCCGTCGAGTCCACGAGCGCCGGCATCCGCGCCGTGCTGACCAAACCGCTACAGATGTCGCGTCTGCGCGCCCTGATCCTCCAGGAGGTTCTGGGTACCGCACCCCGCGAGGACGGGGCCTGGGTGGCGTCGCCCGATGGGGCAGAGCGCGCGTCCGACCCCTCCCCCGCGCAGCCGCTGCTGGCGCTCGTGGTCGAGGACAACGAGGTCAACCAGATCGTCGCCGAGGGCATCCTGCGCGCCCTCGGGTTCGACGTACTGCTGCGCGACGACGGGCAGCAGGCCCTCGACCTGCTCGCGGACCAGGCGGTCGACGTGGTGCTCATGGACTGCCAGATGCCCGTGCTCGACGGTTACGCCGCCACCCGCGTCCTGCGCGAGCGGGAGGCCACCGACCCCACCGGCCGGCGCACGCCGGTCGTCGCGATGACCGCCAGCGTCACCGAAGGCGAGCGCGAGCGTTGCGCCGACGCGGGAATGGACGACTTCGTGGCCAAGCCGGTACGCCCCGGAGAGCTGCGCACCGCCCTCGAGCGCTGGGTGCAGGCGGGCACCGGTTCCTGACGGCCCACCGCACCGCTCGCACGTCTTCGAGCGCGTCGAGGCTCGGCTGCACGCTCCGGCACTGGACCGAACACGACACCAGATGGTGGGGTGTGCGCGTGGATCTCACCTATCCCGTCGTCGTAGCGGCGGCCAAGAGCTGGTTCCGGTTGTCGTCGATGGACATCCACATGTCCGGGACCGAGCACATCCCCACCTCCGGTGGCGCCCTGATCGCCGTCAACCACGTCTCCTACGTCGACTACGTGATGGGCGGCCTCCCTGGAGTCGAGCGCGGCCGGTACACGCGGTTCATGGCGAAGAAGGAGATCTTCGACCACGGCGTCGGTGGGCCGCTCATGCGCAGCTTCGGACACCTGGAGGTGGACCGCGAGTCCGGCGCCGCCTCGATGCTCACGGCCGTGAAGGCACTGCGTGAGGGAGAGCTCGTCGGCATCTTCCCCGAGGCCACCATCTCGCAGAGCTTCCTCATCAAGGAGCTCAAGTCCGGCGCCGTGCGGATCGCGGCCGACGCGGGCGTGCCGCTCATCCCCGTCGTCGTGTGGGGCACCCAGCGCATCCTGGCCAAGGGGCGCAAGCTCGACCTCTCTCGCCACCAGCGCATCGACATCGAGGTGGGCGAGCCGATGCACCCGTCCGGCGATGATCCCGCCGCCGAGACGGTTGCGTTACGCACCCGGATGCAGGAGATGCTCGAGCGCTGCATCCTCGCCGCACCTGCCTCGGAGCGACCCGAGGGTGCCTGGTGGCTACCCCAGCAGTACGGCGGGTCGGCACCCACGATCGAGGAGGCCGCAGCGGCGTACGCCGAGGAGCGGCGACGTCGAGCCCAGGCCAGGGCCGCCAAGCGACGCACGTGATGCGCGCCGGGCACGACGGGCCGTACGGCGTCGCGTGCGGCGTGCCGGCGATCCGTGCGGCATCTGCGGGCGAGCGACCAGAGCCCCAGCAGCGCAGGTCCGAGGGCCGGTTGTCGGTGAGCGGGCTAGCCCGCGCCCTCCTTCGGTCCGGACGGCGCGCCCGTCGGGAAGATGACGGCGACGTCGTCACGGTCGACCATCGCAGCGAGCAGCGGCCGGAGCGTCGCCTGCTCGGCACGTGAGAGCGGCTCCAACAAGAGCTCCACGCGACGGTGCGTCGCCGTGTAGAACCGATCGGCGAGGAAGCGCCCGTCCTGCGTCAACGAGACTTGGACCGAGCGCGCGGTCGGGACGCCCGACCGCCGGACCACCTTGCCGTCGCGCTCCAGGATCTCGACGATCCCGGTCGTCGTGGACTTCGCCAGGCCGAGCTTCGCCCGTAGGTCGCCCATCGCGTACGCCCTCGCCCGCAGGATGCTCAACACCTGACCCTGCTGGGGCGTCACGCCGAACTCGCGGCCGGACTCGGCGTAGGCGGCGTTGACGAGGAACGCGATGCGGATGAGTGCCGTGACCGACCCGACGCCCTCAGGGTGCGGCTCCATGTCCTTCCTTTCACCACTTGTCGTTCGGTTCCCGAACTCGTATGTTCGGAACCCGAACTACCGTTCGTGATCCGAACCAATCTATCGAAGGATGACTCATGCCCTCCGTTGCGATCGTCGGTGGTGGCTTCGCCGGCACCCTTCTCGTCGAGGCCCTCGACGAGAAGGCGGACATCGTTCTCATCGACCCGCGCGAGGCGTTCGTCAACGTGTCCGCCTCGCTGCGCGCTCTCACCCAGCCCGACTTCGCCCCGCGTGCGTTCTTCAGGTACGGCTCGCTGCTGCGTCGCGGACGCCAGGTCCAGGACTATGCAGCCTCGGTCGACGCCACCGGGGTGACGCTACGCGGCGGTGGCCGGGTCGAGACGGACTTCACGGTCCTCGCCACCGGCTCCTCCTACTCCTACCCGGCGCGCCCGCACCGGCACGACTCCTCGATCGACGAGGCGCTCGACGACCTGCGCGCGACCCACGGGCAGCTCGCGCAGGCCGAGCGGGTCCTCATCCTCGGCGCTGGCCCGGTCGGGCTCGAGCTGGCCGGGGAGATCCGCGAGGTGTGGCCGCACAAGCGCATTGTGGTCGTCGACCCTGACGACGAACTCCTCCGCGGCTACCTGCCCGAGGTCCGAGACGAGCTCAGGCGACAGCTCCAGTCCCTCGACATCGACGTCAGGCTCGGCGTGAGGATCGACGGCCTCCCGCCGGTCGCCGAGGGCGTGGCCCAGACGTTCGCGGCCGTCACCGAGGCCGGCGAGGAGATCGCCGCGGACATCTGGTTTCGGAGCTTCGGCTCCCGGGTCAACACCGCCTACCTCGAGGACGGCGCCCTCGTGGCGCTCGACCACGGACTGGTGCCGGTCACCGCCTCCCTGACCGTCGCGGGTCACGACCACGTGTACGCGGTCGGCGACATCACGAACCTGCCCGACCCGAAGATGGCGACGTGGGCCCAGACCCAGGCGCTCACCGTCGTGGAGAACCTGACGGCGAGGATCGAGGGGCGCCCCGCTCAGAGCACCTACGTCCCCTCCACCGCGCAGACGCGGCGCATCTTCCTTCCGCTCGGCTCCACCGGCGGAGTCGGACAGATCCCCGGCCCGGACGGCGCCAGCCGCCCGGCACCCCTCGATATGGTGGTGGACCGCAAGGGGCGCGACCTGTTCACCGCACGGATGGCGGCGCGCTTCCACGCCTGAACCAGTCGGCACACGACCGGAGCCGTCTCAGATCGCGCTGACCGGTGCGAGACCTACCACCGAGACGATCGGCTCCCCGGGTAGGAGTCGAACCTACGTCGCTAGTCCTGATTCAAAGTCAGGCGGGCCCTGCCGGCAGACCAACCGGGGATAGGTGCCCAAGGTTAGGCCGTTGCGGCCGTCGTCCTTCATGCGGGACGCCCGTGTCGTCACGAGGGATGACGTCCGGGCCGCTTGTCGGCACTGCGCCGTAGAGTCGCCGGCGTGGACCTGCCCGTGATGCCGCCTGTCCAGCCGATGCTCGCGAAGGCGGTCAAGGGCGTCCCCGATCCTGCGAAGTTCGGCGGGCTGTCGTTCGAGCCGAAGTGGGATGGCTTCCGGTGCCTGCTCTTCAAAGACGGCGACGAGGTCGAGTTGGCCAGTCGCAACACCAAGCCGCTGACCCGTTACTTCCCGGAGATCGTCGAGGCGGCCCGCGCCCAACTGCCCGAGCGCTGCGTGCTCGACGGGGAGGTGTTCGTGGCGCTGCCCACCGACACCGGCGCCCGCAAGCTGGAGTTCGAGGTGCTCCAGGAGCGCATCCACCCCGCGGCGTCCCGCGTCGAGAAGCTCAGCGGCGAGACGCCCGCCGAGTTCGTCGCGTTCGACGTCCTCGCGCTCGGGGCTGACGACCTGACGGCGCTCCCCTTTGCCGAGAGGCGGGCAGCGCTCGAGCAGGCGCTCGGGCACCTCGCGGGCGGGCCGTGCCACCTGACCCGCACCACCGAGGATCCCGCCGTCGCGCAACAGTGGTTCTCGCAGTTCGAGGGCGCGGGACTCGACGGAGTCGTGGCCAAACCGTTGGGCGAGCCCTACTCCCCCAACGCGCGCACGATGCTCAAGATCAAGCACGAGCGCACCGCCGACGTCGTGCTGTGCGGCTACCGCGAGCACAAGACCTCCACGCCCGAGAAGCCACTGCTCGGCAGCATGCTGCTGGGGCTCTACTCCGGAGAAACCCTCCAGCACGTGGGTGTGAGCGCCAGCTTCACCGCGGCGCGTCGAGCCGAACTCTGGGTCGAGCTCCAAGAGCTCGTCTGCCCCATCGAGGAGCACCCGTGGGGCGCCTGGCAGGAGTGGGCGATCGCGAACCCCGACCGCGTGCCGGGCACGCAGAGCCGCTGGAGCCAGGGAAAGGATCTCTCCTTCACCCCGTTGCGGCCCGACCGCGTGCTGGAGGTCAAGTACGACAACATGGAGGGCCGTCGGTTCCGGCACACGGCGCACTTCAAGCGCTGGCGCCCCGACCGCGACCCGGCGTCGTGTGGGTATGACCAGTTGGAGCAGGTGGTCGGCTACGACCTGGGCGACATCCTCTCGGGTGCGTGAGCGGCCGCACCGTCGAGAGATAGATTCGAGCAATGGCCACCTATGACGTCGTCCTTCTCGTCGAGCAGGCTCTGAGCGCGGCAGACGCGCAGCAGATCAGCTCGCTGCACAGTGAGCTGCGCGAGGAGGGCGAGCAGGTCGCCTATCACGTGCTGCTGCCAGCCGACGACGCCGCGGCCCGCGTCGAGGCCGCCATGGGCGGCGTCACGGGCGGCGACGTCCTGGCGTCGCCGGCCGCGCTGCTGCCCGAGCTGGACCTCCAAGAGATCGAGGAGGAAGCCCGCAAACGCTCCGAGGAGGCGCTGGCCGCCAGCGTCGCAGCCCTGACCGCTCAGGGCGTGGAGGCCACCGGAGCGCTCGCCACGACGTCGCCGATCGATGCCCTGGTCGAGCAGGTGCGCGCCGTCGACGCCCGCGAGGCCATCGTGCTCACCCGGCCACATCTGGTCTCGGAGCTGTTCCATCTCGACTGGACCAGCCAGGCGCGCCGCAAGCTCGACCTGCCCGTGCTGCACCTGCTCGAGCACGAGACCATCGACGAGCAGTCCGCCGGCGGCGGCGAGGGTGCGTCCCTCATCTGAGGGCCCCGACGCGGCGCACGATCAGAACTCGTACTTGAACCGCTTGACGTCCTTGGCGAACACCTCGGCGACCTTGTCGCGCATCTGCGGCGTGTAGTGCTCGCGGTAGTCGGTGCTGGGCCCGGTGTTCACCTTCAACGACTCCCCCGGCCACTCGAGCCCCATCCGACCCCAGACCTTCTGCAGATCCTTGTCGAACCGCTCCTGGCGACCGATGAAGTCGGCGCGGCGGCCCGTGGTGCGCAGGTAGCTGATCTGCGGACGACGCAGCTCGCGGTGGTCCTCCGGCCCCCGCATGATGAAGGTCTCGAAGTCCGGATGATCGGCGAGCACCTTCTTCCACAGCCGGTTCTTGCGCAACTGCTTGGCCGCCTTCTCGACGCCGGCGTCGGCGTTCTCCTGCGCCCGCTGGATCATGGCGTACCACGAGTACATCCGCGCCCACGGGTTCCGCACGAAGCCGAAGATGAAGTAGTCGCCGAGCTCGGGGTACTGCTTCAGCGCCGGCGCGAGCCGCGCGTGACGCCCACCGCGCAGCCCCTGCAGATACTCGGCGTCGGGGATCGCCTGCTCGAGCATCGTGTCGATGGTCGAGCCGCCGGTCTTCTGCACGTGCACGAAGAGCATCCGACGCTCGTGGGAGACCATCATGGCCCGCAAAGTACCCGAAGAGCGCGGCCGCAATGCTCATCAGGGCCGTTCCGCGTGGCCAGAAAGCGCACGTCGTCGATACCCCCCGACGGTGTTACCAAAGTCTAGAAGAGCTGTGGACGTGGCTAGGTCGCCGCAGCACAGCAACCTCTCTAGGGTTGGGGCGTCGAGACACCGGGGGGTGAATCGGCGACAAGGATCTAAGCGTCCGCGGTTCTGGGGGGAGCGCGGAAGCATCTCGGGTTCTTGGGAGTTCCGGGGGGAACTCACGACAACGAGAACCGCTCGAGGCCGAGTCAGGGACGGCCCCGAGCGGTTCTCGTCATTTCGGACCGTCCACCCGATTGCCGTCCTGGTCCCAGTGCTCGGCCACCTTCTTCGAGGGCTGCACGCGCGGCGGCTCGCCGGGCATCTTCGGGTGGTCGGGCGGGAAGTTCAGCTCACGCGGGTCTGCCTCCCACAGCTCCAGCAGCGGCTCGAGGGAGTGCGCCACGTCGTCGATCTCGGCCCAGGCATCACCCTGATCGGCGAGCAGCGCCGGCACGGTGGTCAGGTTCAGCTCGCGGGGGTCCGTGAGCTCGCGCAGCTGCGCGTAGGGCAGTGGCGTCGAGACCGGGGCGCCCGGTAGCGGTCGCAGCGAGTACGCCGACGCGATGGTCCGGTCGCGGCAGTTCTGGTTGAAGTCGACGAAGACCCGTTCCCCCCGCTCCTCCTTCCACCACGCCGTCGTGACCTGGTCGTCGCGCCCCTCCAGTGCCCGCCCGAAGGCGATGGCGGCATGACGCACCTCGGCGAACGCCCACCGGGGTGCGATGCGCACGTAGATGTGCACGCCGCGGTTGCCGGAGGTCTTCACGAACCCACGCAGCCCCAGCTCTCCGAGCAGGTCGAGTGCGACGCCGGCCACGCGGACGGCGTCCGTGAAGCTCGTTCCGGGCTGCGGGTCGAGGTCGATGCGCAGCTCGTCGGGACGATCGAGACTGTCGGGATCGGCGGTGCGACGCACCGGCCACGGGTGGAACGTGAGGGTGCCCATGTGCGCGCACCACACGGGCACCGCGATCTCGGTCGGGCAGATCTCGTCGGCGGCGCGACCGGAGGGGAACGTGATGCGTGCCGTCTCGAGGTAGTCGGGCGCACCTCGGGGCACCCGCTTCTGGTAGAACGCATCGGCGTTGCGATCGGCCTGCCCGGTCGCCAGCTTCATGCCCTCACGCACGCCGGAGGGCCAGCGCTCCAGGGCCGTCGGTCGGTCGCGCAGCGCACGCATCAGGCCGTCCTCGACCGAGGCGACGTACTCGGCGACCATCAGCTTCGTGATGTCGGGCGTGTGGTCGGTGGCCTCGTAGATCACGCGATCCGGACTGCTCACCCGCACCGCTCGCCCACCCGCCTGCACCTCGGCAGCCTTCGACGCCATGCGCCGACCCTAGGCCAGCGGAGAAACCGCGTGGCCCCGTTGCCGACCGCTCCCCTACGGTGGCGATCGTGAGCACGCACGACGACCTGACCTTCGGCACCCTCGACGTGCACGCGGACGACGCGGACTCGCGGAGCCGGTTGCACGCCTATGCCGACGCCTGGAGCAGCGCCTTCATCGAGGGCCGGCTCGACGACGAGAAGTTCGGCCGCTGGCTCGAGCACAGCCGCGAGGACGACGTCACTCTGCGTCACGCGACGCCGACACACAGT
The DNA here is from genome assembly GCF_015319165.1 of Nocardioides acrostichi. GTDB lineage: Bacteria > Actinomycetota > Actinomycetes > Propionibacteriales > Nocardioidaceae > Nocardioides > Nocardioides acrostichi. The sequence continues at coordinate 196,967 of NZ_JADIVZ010000001.1, read as the reverse complement.
GCCGTCGGCGCGACCCCGAGGCCCGTCGCCACCTTCAGCTCGTGGCGCGGCGAGCTGAACGTGGGCGGCCCGGAGCTTGTGCCGCTGCACATGATCAGCGACGTGACGGTCGCCCCCACGCACCGTCGGCGCGGCATCCTCTCCCGCCTCATGACCGAGGATCTCGCGGTGGCTGCGGCCGATGGCGCCCCCATCGCGGCGCTCACCGTCTCGGAGGGGTCGATCTACGGTCGGTTCGGCTTCGGTCCGGCCACCCGCTACCGGCAGGTCGAGGTCGACATCCGACCGGGCCGCCTGAGGTTGCGACCCGGGTTCGCCGACGACGGCTCGTTGGAGCAGCTGTTGCCCGGCGACGCCTGGCCGCTCGTGCAGCGGGTCAAGGCCGAACATCTGCGTCGTACCCGCGGCGAGGTGAGCCGCCCGGCCTTCTACCGGCAGTTCCAGTCCGGAGACTTCGACTGGGAGACCGGCGGCATCAACCGACGGCTCGTCGCGATCGTCCACCTCGATGTCGACGGCACTCCTGACGGATACGTGCTCTACACGCCCAAGGAGGGCGATGACCACGACCATCACCGCATCGACATCGGCGACCTCATCGCCCTGACGCCCGCCGCGGAGCTGCGCCTTTGGGAGTACCTGGCCGGCGTCGACCTGCTCTCGGTGGCCCGGGCTCGGCTGCTGCACGACGACCCGCTCGATCACGCCGTGGTCGACCCGCGCTGCGTCAAGACCACCCTGGTGCGCGACATGCTCTGGGTGCGTCTGCTCGACCTGCCCCGGACCCTCGGCGCACGCCCATGGCGGGAGGACGGCTCCGTGGTGCTCGACGTCGCCGACCCGCTCGGTCACGTGTCCGGACGCTGGCGGCTGACCACTGCGAAGGGCATCGGCACCCTCGAGCCCAGCACCGAGACGGCCGACGTCCACACCGACGTCGAGACCCTCGGCACGCTGTACCTCGGCGACGTGCCCGTGCACACGGTGGCCGCCGCCGGACGCCTCACCGGCACCGGCGTCGACACCTTCGCCGCCATGGCCGACCACGCCGGCCCGAGCCCCTACTGCCGCACCGGTTTTTGATCGCTCAGCCAGCAGCCGGAGTGATGTTCGGAGGTCGAGGGGCGACCGCGGCCGAGCGTGCGGGGCCGCGACGGATCCAGTCGAGTCCCAACTGACCTGTCGCTAGTTTTCAACCCACCTGCCACGAGTTTTCACACGTCGTGCCAGATCATCGGAAAACTGGTGGCAGGTCACGCGAGAACTCGCGACGGGTCACGCGAAAACTGGTGGCAGGTCGGCTCAAAGCGGTGAGTTGGGCACGAAGACCGGACGGCGGTCGGTGTCGTCCTTGTGCGGCCGGATGAAGTCGAAGCCGCTGGTGAGCACGATGTGCGTGCCGGGATGACGATCGAGCAGCCCGTGCGCGCACTGCTCGTGCAGCGGGGGCGCGTGGAAGGCGTTGCGGCGGGTCTCCAGATCGTCACCCAGGAACGCGACGGGTCGCCCGAGCGACTCACCGCACGCCCCGCAGATGCGACTCAGCGCGCACTGCGTGACACGGGGTGCGACCAGCGCCGGCCGACCCTCGTCGTCCGGCTCCCAGGCGAAGGGAGCGGAGACGGGGTCGACCGGACGCGAGAGGCCTCTGATCATGGCCTGGACCTGCCCAGGCTCACGCGCTGCGCAGGTTGCGCGACCACTGACCCAACTCGGCCCGACGCGACGGGCGCTCGGCATCGCTCTTGCGACGCCGCTCGACCGGCTCGCGGGTCGGGTCCGGCGGGGTGGGCTTGTTGTCGCTGGTCATCTTGTTGGGCAGCGACAGCTTCATGATCGTGCGCAGCGCCTGCCCGTACTGCTGGTGCAGCGGTCCGGTGGTGTACGGGATGTTGTACTCCTCGCACAGCTCCCTAACCCGCACCGAGATCTCGGCGTACCGGTTGCTCGGCAGGTCGGGGAAGAGGTGGTGCTCGATCTGGTAGCCGAGCTGGCCCGACATCACGTGCAGCAGCTTGCCGCCCTCGAAGTTGGCCGAGCCGAGCATCTGGCGCAGGTACCACTCCGCGCGGGTCTCGTCCTCGATCTCGTCCTCGGTGAAATGCAGGGCCCCGTCGGGGAAGTGGCCGCAGAAGATGATCATGTAGGCCCAGAGATTGCGGGTCAGGTTCGCCGCGGCGTTGGCCTTGAGCGTCGTCTTCCAGTGCGGCCCAGACAGCGCCGGGTAGACGACGTAGTCCTTGATGACCTGGTTGCGGCCCTTGCGCCAGATCTGCTTGAGCTGGCGCATCATCTCCTTCGGATCCTTCTCCTGCTTGCGGATCTTCTCGATGTCGAGGTCGTGGAGAGCCACGCCCCACTGGAACAGCGAGGCCAGCAGGGCGTTGTAGACCGGCTGGCCGAGGTTGGCCGGGTGCCACTTCTGCTCCCGCGCCATGCGCAGGATGCCGTACCCGATGTCGTTGTCGTAGCCGAGCACGTTCGTGAACTGGTGGTGCACGTAGTTGTGCGAGTGCTTCCACTGCTCGGCCGGCTGCGCGGTGTCCCACTCCCAGTTGGAGGAGTGGATCTCGGGGTCGTTCATCCAGTCCCACTGGCCGTGCATGACGTTGTGGCCGATCTCCATGTTCTCGAGGATTTTGGCCACGCCCAGCAGCGCGCCGCCGGCGATGGCACCGGGCACACGGGTTCTCTTCGAGTGCGGGGTCGCCATGAGAACCACGCGACCCGCGGTGGCGAGACCCCGCTGGATCTTGATCATCCGCCGGATGTAGGCGGCGTCGTCGGCGTTGCGCGAGGCCTCGATCTCCTCGCGGACCTTGTCGAGCTCGGCTCCGAGCGCCTCGACCTGCTCGTCGGTGAGGTGCGTGTACTCGGCCACGTCGCTGATCGCCATGGGCCGTCCCTTCTGGTGGTGGTGGTGGGTGGTGGTGCTCGGGGGTCAGATGTCGAAGGTGCAGTCGCCGACGGCGGCGGTGACGCAGGTCTGCACCTGTTCGTTCTTCTGGTCGTACTCGTCGCCGTTGCGCAGGTCGCGCACCTTGCCCTCGACCATGGTCACGGTGCAGGTGTGGCAGATGCCCATGCGGCAGCCGTAGGGCATGCCGACACCGGCCTTCTCGCCCGCCTCGAGCACCGTGGTGGCGCCGTCCGCCTCGATGGTCTTGTTGGAGTTGCGGAAGGTGAGGTTGCCGCCCTCGCCGCCGTCTCCGCCGAGCTGGAGTGTGAAGCGCTCCAGGTGCAGCCGGTCGGAGGCGTCCTGGTTCTCGAAGAACTCCGAGATGGCGTCGAGCATCGGGCCCGGGCCACACGCGTAGGTCTCGCGATCGCGCCAATCGGAGCAGAAGCCATCGAGCCCCTTGGTGGCGTCGGCGAGGTCGAGCATGCCCTCGGTGTCGGTGTGCAGCCGGATGAACTCGAAGTCGTCGTGCTTGGCCTGGAGCGCGTCGATCTCGTCGCGGAAGATCATCCGTTCCGGGGTCGGGCTGGAGTAGTGCATGACGACGTCGGGCAGGGTGCCGCGGCGGTCGAGGGTGCGCAGCATCGACATGACCGGTGTGACGCCCGACCCGCCCACGAGGAACAGCATCTTGGCGGGTGGCGGGTCCGGGAGCACGAAGTCGCCCTCGGGCTTGGCCAACCGCACGATCGTGCCCGTGGCCAGCCCCTTGACGAGGTGACCCGAGATCTGACCCTCGGGCATGGCGCGCACGGTGATGGCGATGTGCCGGCCCGAGCGCTTGGGCGGCGAGGAGATCGAGTACGAGCGCCACTGGAACTTGCCGTCGACCTGGATGCCGATGCCGACGTACTGGCCGGGCTTGTGGTCGAAGCGCCAACCCCAGCCCGGCCGGATCACCAAAGTCGCGGCGTCGTCGGTCTCGGGGACGACCTTCTCGACCCGGCCGCGCAGCTCGCGCTGGCTCCACAGCGGGTTGAGCAACGAGAGGTAGTCGTCGGGGTGCAACGGGGTGGTGAGCTTCTCCCCCGCCTGACGCACCCTCGCCCAGGGGATGGTCGAGGCCATCGGCGCTCCTTCGTGACGGCAACGTTCTTGTGACACGTGTGCCACAGTGAACAGTTGTTCTCTGGAATGGTCAAGCGCCTCCCCGGGTGAGGCCTAGGTCACACTCTGTCACCGTTCGGGCTTCCGCGGGGCCCTACAGTCGGGTGTATGGCATACGAGGTCGAGAAGTCCGATGAGCAGTGGCGCGAGCAGCTCTCGCCCGACGAGTTCGCGGTGCTGCGCAAGGCGGGCACCGAGCGCGCATTCAAGGGCAAGCTGACCGACGCCGAGACGATCGGCGTCTACCGCTGTAAGGCATGCGACGCCAAGCTCTTCGAGTCCGAGACGAAGTTCCACTCCGGCTGCGGGTGGCCGTCGTTCTACCAGTCGATGCCCGACACGGTCGAGGAGCGCGCCGACAACTCGCTGGGCATGCGCCGCGTCGAGGTGCTGTGCAAGAACTGCGGCTCGCACCTGGGACATGTGTTCCCCGACGGCTACGGCACCCCCACGGGCGACCGCTACTGCATCAACTCCATCAGCCTCACCCTCGAGCCCGCCGACGGGTCGGGCCGGGTGGAGGGCTAGTCACTCCAGCCCCAGAATTCACCGGACGGCCGGTGATTTCGCCCCTGGGACGGTGGAATTTCACCGTCCCGGGGGCAAGTTCACCGGCCGGCCGGTGAATTCCCCGGGCGCGGCGCCCTCCCACACACCTACGGCAGGCGGTCGACCAGGTCGGCGATGGGGGTGAGGGCGCCGGTGTAGAACGGCACCTCCTCGCGCACATGGCGACGGGCCTCGGAGCCGCGCAGGTGCCGCATGAGGTCGACGATGCGGTAGAGGTCGTCGGCCTCGAAGGCCAACAGCCACTCGTAGTCACCGAGGGCGAAGCTCGAGACGGTGTTGGCGCGCACGTCCTTGTAGTCGCGCGCCATCTTGCCGTGCTCGGCGAGCATCGCGCGGCGCTCGTCGTCCTCGAGCAGGTACCACTCATAGGAGCGCACGAACGGGTAGACGCACACGTGCTTCTTGGGCGCCTCGTCGGCGAGGAACGCCGGTACGTGCGACTTGTTGAACTCGGCCGGACGGTGCAGCGCCATCTGCGACCACACCGGCTCCAACCGGGCGCCGAAGGCGGTACGCCGGAAGCGGTGGTAGGCGGCCTGGAGCTCCTCGCTCGTGGCGGCGTGCAGCCAGACCATCACGTCGGCGTCGGCGCGCAGCCCGCTCACGTCGTAGACGCCGCGGACGACGACCCCGGCCTCCGCGAGCTCGGCGAACAGCTTCTCGACCTCGGCACCCTCGGCTGCCCGGTCGGCCGCACCCAGCACGTCGCGCAGCCGGAACACCGACCACATCGTGTAGCGGATGCCGTCGTTGATCTCGCGGATGCGGGCGGCGTGTGACTGCGATTCGGTCGCGCTGTCGCTCATGGCGCCATTGTCTCCCCTGCCCGTCCACGATCGGACAGCAGCCCGGCGGCGGCCCGGTGCGCGGAGGCGAGGACCGCCGGGATGCCCACGCCGTCGTACGCCGCGCCGCACACCGCCAGCCCGGGCACGGCGGCCACGGCGTCGCGTACACCGGCCACCAGCGCCACGTGACCCGGCGCGTACTGCGGCAACCCGCCGCCCCATCGCTGCACGTGGGCGTCGACCGGGTCGGCAGCGACGCCGGCCAGCACCGCGAGGTCGCGCCGCGAGCGCGCGACCAGTTCGGCGTCGGGCACCTGCAGCGTGGTCTCGTCGCCGTGCCGGCCGAGCGAGGTGCGCAGGTGCACCAGTCCCTCACCCGCACCCGCCTCGCGCACCCAGCCCCACTTGGCGAACGAGAACGTCGAGGCCTTGATGTCGCGGCCCTCCACCGGGGGCACCAGCAGTCCCGAGCAGTCGGTGTCGGCCAGCGCCCCGACCTCGGCCGTACGGAACGCGAAGCTCACGACCACCACCGAGGCGCTCTCGACCCGCCCGAGCAGGGCGGACGCCGCAGGCGCTACGTCGGCGAGCAGCCGCGCGGTGGCGGCGGGCGGGGTGGCGAGCACCACCGCATCGACCTCGAGCCGCTCGGGTGACGTGGCGGGGCCTACCGCCAGCCGGAAGCCGGAGGAGGTGCGGGCCAGCTCGCGCACGGTCGCACCGGTGCGAACCTCGACGCCGGCCTCCCGCAGGCGCTCGGCGAGGGCGTCGCTCAGCCCGCCCATGCCACCGGACAACCCGGCGAAGACGGGGGTCGAGTAGGTGGCGGGGGCAGCCATCGCCGCACCTGCCTCGAGCAGTGAGCCCGACTGCGCCATCGCCACGAGCTGCGGCACCGCGGCGCGCGCGCTGATGCGACGCGCCTGCCCGGCATAGACGCCGCCGAGCAGCGGCTCGACCAGCCGGTCGGTCACCGCCGGGCCGAGGCGGGCGTCGACGAGGTCGCCGACGGTGAGGTCGTCGTCCGGATCGAGCTCCAGGGGCGGCAGGGACGGCTCCTCGCGCACCCGGGCGAGCTCGGCGTCGTCGAGCACGCCGCTCGCAGCGAGGTCGTCGAGGTCGAGCGGCACACCCATGAGCGAGCGCGGCAGCCGACGCAGCGCGCCGCGAGAGAAGATCCGTGAGCTGACGACGGCCGGGTGCTCGACCTCGAGCCCGGCGGAGCGAGCCACCTCGACACCCTCGGGGCGCCGGTTGAGCATCGCCTCGGCGCCGACGTCGACGAGCACGCCACCGACGGGGCGACGGCGAAGCTTGCCCCCGGTCTCGTCGCCCGCCTCGAGCAGCAGCACGTCGTGGCCGGCCCCGACGAGATCCCGGGCCGCAACCAGACCGGCGACTCCCCCACCGACCACCGCGACGCGAGCACCCACGAAGGCCAGCCTGCCACGGCCCCGCGGAGTTCAGGCGGGCACGGGCACCTTGGTCTCGACCGCCGTGGCCGCGGGCCGACCGACGGCGTCGAGGTCGATGCCTCGGGTCTCGGGCAGGAACCGCGCACAGGTCAAGGAGACGGCGGCGACCACGACGTTGTAACCGGCCACCCACCACAGCGTGCCGTGACCGCGGGCGACGAGCCAGGCCGCGATGAGCGGCGTCAGCCCGGAGGCCACCACTCCCGAGACCTGGTAGAGCGTGCTCAGGGCCGTGTACCGGTAGCGCGTCTCGAACTGCTCGGACCAGAAGGCGGCGAGGGGCCCGTAGACCACCCCGTAGACCAGGCCCAGCCCGAGCACGAACGCCGCGAAGATCAGCCAGCGCTCACCACTGCTCACCAGCGCAGCGGCCGGGAACGCCACCAGCAGGCCGAGCCAGGTGCCGGCGCGGTACACGGGCAAGCGACCGATGCGATCCGAGAGCGCACCGGTCAACGGCACCAGGACGACGCCGAGCCCGGCTCCGACGAGGATGCCGGAGAGCGCCCAACTGCGCGGCAGCTCCAGGTTCGTGACGACGTAGGCGAGCAGGTAGACGCTGAAGAGGTTGAAGGTCAGGCCCTCGATGAAGCGGGTGCCCATGCCGAGCAGCAGCGGCTTGGACTGGTGACGTAGCAGGTCGCCGAGGGGCAGCCGCGACACCTCGTGCTCGGCCTGCACCTTGGCGAACGCCGGGGTCTCGGTGACCGAGAGCCGGATGTAGGCGCCGATGCCGAGCAACACCACGCTGGCCAGGAAGCAGGCTCGCCAGCCCCAGGCGAGGAACGCCTCGTCGGGCAGCAGGCCGGCCAGCGAGAAGGACGCCGCGGCGAGCAGCAGCCCGCCCGGCACACCGATGTGCGCGAAGCTGCCCAGGAAGCCACGCCGCTCGGCGGGTGCGTACTCCACCGCCAGCAGGACGGCGCCGCCGTACTCGCCACCGACGCCGATGCCCTGGAGCACCCGCAGCACCACCAGCGCGATGGGCGCCCACACACCGATCTGGTCGTACGTCGGCAGCAGGCCCACCAGCGCGGTGCCCACGCCCATGATCACCAGCGTCAGCAGCAGCATGGTCTTGCGACCGACCCGGTCACCGAAGTGTCCGAACACGAGTCCGCCGACGGGCCGGGCCAAGAAGCCGACGGCGAACGTCGCGAACGCGGCGAACTGGGCGGCCGGACCGTCGAGACCGTTGAAGTACAGCTTGTCGAACACCACGGCGGCCGCGGTGCCGTAGAGAAAGAAGTCGTACCACTCGATCGTGGCGCCGACCGCGGCCGCCACCGCCACCCGACGCGGCGACGGCGGGCCGCTGGACGCTGATGTGGTGCGGTGCCGACTCACGCGGCGCTCTCCTGGCCGCCCGAGGTCTCGGCCGCGACGGGCTCGCCGTTGATGCGACCGTCGAGACGGCGGGGGTCGAGGTCGTCGCGGTGCAGCCGCTGGAAGGAGCTGCGGTGGAAGACCAGTGGCTGCCGCTCGTCCTCGACGTGGACGCCCTCGATGGCCAAGAGCACCACGACGTGGTCACCGGCTTCGACCTCGTCGTGCACGGTGCAGGTGAAGTGGGCGACGGCCTCGTCGAGCAGCACCGCACCCCCGCGCGTCGTGTGCACGGCCAGATCGTCGAACCGCTCGTCGGCGGGCCCCGCGAGCTGGCGGCACAGTGCGTCGTGGTGCGCCGCCAGCACGCTGACCCCGATCTGATCCGACTGGCGCAGCAGCGGCCAGGTGTTGCTCTCGGCGGCCACCGAGACCGAGACCAGCGGCGGGTCGATCGAGACGGAGGTGAAGGAGCTGGCCGCAATGCCGACGAGGCGGCCCTGGGCGCGGCCGGCCACCGCGACGACTCCGCTGGGGTAGGTGCCGAAGGCGTCACGCAGGGCGCGGGCGTCGAGCGCGGGGGTCTGTTCGGTCGTCTGGGTGGTCATGCGGGAACTCCTGTGGGTCGGGGCAGGCGGTCGAGCAGGGGGCGGACGACGGGCGCGGTGCGGTCGAGCCAGTCGCGGTAGCTCGCGGGGTCGTCGTATGCGTCGTCGAGCACGAAGAGGGCGGGCGTGACGCATGGGGCGCCGAGCTCGACCAGGAGCGGCCGTAGGTGCAGCTCGGGCGCCAGGGCGTGGTGCGGCGATCCGCCCAGCATGAGCGGCACGGCCACGCCAGCCAGCCCCGTGCCGCCGGCGAACCGGTCGAGGAACACCTTGAGCAGCCCGGTGTAGGTGGCCTTGTAGGTCGGCGAGGCGACGATCACCAGCTCGGCCGCGCCGACGCGGTGCACGGCGTGCGCCACGTCGGGGTCGTCGGGGTCGAGCAGTCGCTGACCGAAGGTGGCGAGGTCGACGACGCACTCGCAGTCGCCACCCGTGAGCGAGGTGGCGAGGTAGCGGGCCGCCGTCAGGGTGCGCGATTCCGGGCGGGGGTTGCCGCAGACCACGGCGACGCTGCCCATCGTGCCGGCGCCGCTCACGACGCGGCCCGCCGTCCGGCCTCGCCGAAGGGCACGCTGTGCTCGCGCCCGACGGAGGGCGCGGGGTGCTGCCAGCGACCGCGCTCGGCCAGGATCGGCAACACGCCCTCCCCGAACCAGTAGGCGCCCTCGAGGTGCGGGTAGGCCGAGAGCACGAACTCCTCGATGCCGAGGTCGGCGTACTCCTCGATGCGATCGGCGACCTCCTCGTGGCTCCCCACGAGCGCCGTGCCGGCGCCCCCGCGGACCAGCCCCACGCCGGCCCACACGTTGGGGTGGATCTCGAGGTCGGAGCGGGTGCCACCGCTGAGCTCGAGCATCCGCTGCTGTCCCACCGACCCGCTGCGCAGCAGGCCGCTGCGCACCCGGGCGATGTCGTCGTCGGAGATGCCTGCCAGCAGCCGGTCGGCCTCGGCCCAGGCCTCCTCGGAGGTGTCGCGGGTGATGGTGTGCATGCGGATGCCGAAGCGCACCTGCTCCTCGCGGCCCTCCTCGCGAGCGAGCTCGCGGATCCAGGCGATCTTCTCGGCCACCGCGGCCGGGGGCTCGCCCCAGGTGAGGTAGACGTCGGCGTACTTCGCGGCCACCCGCCCGGCGGCCGGTGAGGAGCCCCCGAAGTAGATGTCGGGGCGGGGGTCGGGGCGCTGGTTCAGCGTGGCGGCCTCGACCCGCAGGTGCTGGCCCTCGAAGTCGACGGTCTCACCGCGCCACAGCCGCGTGACGATCTCGAGGAATTCCGCACACCGCTCGTAGCGTGCCTCCTTGTCGTCGAAGTCGCCGAACATGCGCTGCTCGTGGTCCTCGCCTCCGGTGACGACGTTGAGCAGCAGCCGGCCGCCGGAGAGCTGCTGGAACGTGCCGGCCATCTGGGCGGCCAGGAACGGCGAGACCAGACCCGGCCGGAAGGCGACCAGGAACTTCAGCCGCTCGGAGACCTGGCTGAGCATGGCGGTCGAGAGCCAGGCATCCTCGCACCAGGCGCCGGTGGGGGTCAGCGCGGCCTCGAAGCCCATCGTCTCGGCGGCCCGGGCGACCTGGCCGAGGTAGGGCACGTCGGCGGGGCGCCCAGCGGCTCCGGCCGCGAGACCGTGGCCGCCGCCGACGACATGACGGCCGTCGCCGCCGTTGGTGGGCAGGAACCAGTGGAACGTGAGTGGGTGGCTCATGACGAGCTCCTCTCGTGAGGGGGAAGGGTCAGAGTTGGCCGTGGCTCGGTGGCAGCACGCCGTCGACCGCCCAGCGGCCCAGGTGCTGCACCTTCCACGAGGCGGGGTCGTGCAGGGTGTGGGTGCGGGCGTTGCGCCAGTGCCGGTGCAGGTTGAGCCGGTCCAGCGCCGCTCGGGTTCCGGCCACCTCGAAGAGGCGTGAGGAGACGTCGACCGATGCCGTCGTCGTGGCCGCGCGTGCCGCGGCGACCGCCAGGGACGCTTCGCCCGCCGTGTCGGCGGTGAGGCGGGCGTTGGCCCGGTCGACGGCGCGGGCGGCCTCCGCGACCAGCGCCTCGGCGCCGCGGACGGCGACCTCCATCTCCCCGAACGCGTGCACGACGAGCGGGTCGTCGGCGTGGCGCTCGACCCCGGCGTCGGGGTAGGGCCGGCTCTTCGTCGTGACGAAGCGGGCCGCCTCGCCGAGAGCGGCGCGGGCGATGCCGGCGTCCAGGGCGGCGTGCAGCACCTGCGCGAACGCGCCGTAGGTCTGCGGGCCCTCGAACGTCGGGTAGGGCGTCAGGAGGGCTTCGTCCACGCGCACCGAGTCGAGCAGCACCCGCCCCGAGGCGGTGGTGCGTTGCCCCATGCCGTCCCAGTCGTCGACCACCCGGACGCCGTGGTCGTCGCGCCGCACCCACGCCGCCTGCTTCGGACCACCCGGCCCCTTGTGTGCGAGCACGGGAACCCAGTCGGCGAACAGGGCACCGGTGCAGTACGCCTTCTCGCCCGACAGCGTCCAGTCGCCGTCGGGGCGCGGGTGGAGGGTCGTGGCGTGGTCGCGCGCGTGCTTGCTGCGCAGCTCCGACTGCGCGTTGCCGATCAGGGCCCCGCACAGCACGTCGCCGAGCACCGTCTCGCGCTGCGCCGGGGTGCCGTTGACTCGCAGGAGGTTGACGTAGACGAAGTGACTGTGGGGGATCTGCGCGACGCTGGGGTCGCCCTCCGCGAGCAGCCGGAACACCTCCGCCACCACCTCGGTGGGCAGGTCCGCCCCACCGAGCGAGGCCGGCACCGTGATCGCCAGCAGGCCGGAGCGACGCAGGAGGTCGATCTCGCGGGCGGGGAGCAGTCGCTCGGCATCACGCAGAGCGGCGCCGGTGGCCAGCTCGGCCGAGAGCCGCTGCGCGGCACGAACGGCGTCGTCCGCGGTGAGCACGGGCACGGTGTCGGTGCTCTCGAAGACGGTGACGGCGCTCATCCGACACGCTCCAGCTCCGCGGCCTCCATCTCGCGCACGATCGGCAGCACCTCGCGGCCGAAGTACTCGACCTCCTCGTGGTAGTGCAAGAAGCCGAGCAGCATGAGGTCGACACCGAGGCGCTTGTAGGTGAGCAGCCGCTCGGCCACCTGCTCGGGCGTGCCGATCAGGCCGGTCCGGAACCCGTCGTTGTACTGCACCATGTCGGAGAAGTCGGAGTCGGCCCACATGCCCTTGCCGTCTGCGGTGGAGCGGCCGGCCTGGGTGACCGCCGAGCCGAAGCCCTCGACGGCCTCGCGGTCGGCCTTGTCGACGATCTCGCGCAGCACCTCGCGCGCCTCGGCCTCGGTGTCGCGCGCCACCATGAACCCGTTGACGCCGAAGCGGACGGCGCCGACCCGGCCGTGCACCGCGGCCACGTCGTTGACGTCGTGGATCTGCTCGGCGATGCCCTCGGGCGTGTTGCCGTTGGCGAAGTACCAGTCGCTCACGCGGCCGGCCATGCCGCGGGCGTCGGTGGAGTTGCCGCCCTGGAAGATCTCGGGATGGGGCCGGCCCGGCCCGGCGAGGGGCTTGGGCTTGAGGTCGAAGTCGTGCAGCCGGTAGAAGTCGCCGGACAGCTCGGCGTGCTCGCTGGTCCAGAGTTCGCGCACGTAGCGGATGAACTCCTCCGCGCGGCGGTAGCGCTCCGCGTGCTCGAGCCAGGGCTCGCCGAGTTTGGTGAACTCGTCCTTGAACCAGCCGCTCACGACGTTGATGGCGGCGCGGCCGCCGGAGAGGTGGTCGGCCGTGGCGATCCACTTGGCGAGCACGCCCGGGTGCCACAGACCCGGGTGGATCGCCGAGATGACCTTCAGCCGCTCGGTGGCCAGCAGCAGGCCGAGCGAGAACGCGGTGGACTCGTGCTGGTAGGCCGCGCCGTAGGAGGCCATGTAGCGCACCTGGGTCAGGGCGTAGTCGAAGCCGTTGTCCTCGGCCAGTCTGGCCAGGGTGCGGTTGTACTCGAAGGACCAGTCGGTGCGCTGCTCGATGGTGCTGACGACCAGGCCGCCGCTGACGTTGGGAACCCAGTAGGCGAAGCGGAGGGGTTGCGGCTCGCGCGAGGACGGCGCGAAGGAGGCGGTCATGACTCGTGGTGCCTTTCGTGAGGGGAGGGTCAAACACGACTAACTTACTTGACTTAAACGACTTTAGCGCGACGCCGACCCCTCCTCCGCATCGGGCACGCGCGGACCGGCCGAGGGGGTGATCGGCAACACCGATCACCCCCTCTCGGAACCACACCTCTCGTGGGTCGGCGTCATCGACGAGTGGCCCCGACCGCCCACGCGAGCGGCGGCGCGGTGCCGTTCACGAGGTCGGCCCCCACCACGCGCGCCTTGAGGATGCGCGGGTTATGCGAGGCGACCGTGCGGGCGTTGCGCCAGTGCCGATCCAGGGCCAAGCGACGCGCAGTGCGACACTCCACGGCTGGCCGGCTCCGCCGTGCTCGACAGGGCCGAGCAGGGTGGCGAGCCCACTCTCCTTGAGCAGCTGCACCTCGGCGTGCGGCGGCCGATTGGCGCGATCGCGCACGAGGGCGTCCGCAGCGAGCCGGGTGGCAACCTCGCGTGCGACCTCGCCCCACACCTCACCCGACCCGGCCGAGGCAGCACCCCCGGCCGGGTCGGAGGAAAGCAGTACTGGTGGTCATGGAGTTCTCTTCCCTGGACGCAAAAGTCTTGTATGTCTATAGATATAGTCGTCTTTTGTCGCCGGTCGCGGTGCTGCGTCACGGCCCGTTGCCGACCAGAGCCGCCAGGCACGACCGATCACCACCCGGAGAGGACCAGGACACCCAGTGCGCATGGAACAACTGGAGTACGTCGAGGCCGTCGCCCGTCACGGATCGCTGCGCCGCGCCGGCGAGCAACTGCATCTCTCCCAGCCCGCGCTGAGCGAGGCGCTGACCAAGCTGGAGCGCGAACTCGGCGTGACCCTGGTCGACCGCCGTCGCTCCGGCAGCAGGATCAGCCGCCAGGGCCAGGAGCTCATGCCCCACCTGCTCGAGGTGCTCGACGCGGTCGAGCGCATGCGGTGCGCGGCGGGCGACGCCACCGCCACCCTGCGCACCCTACGAGTGGGCACCGTGGGCGTGGCGACGGGTACTCTCCTCGCCCCCGCCGTCCGCTCCTTCCAGGAGGCCACCCCCGAGACGACGGTGGAGATCTGTGCCCTCCAGCAGGAGGAGATCGACGAGGCGCTCCTCGACGGATCCCTCGACATGGGTCTGGTCACCGTCGCCGACGAAGCACGCCTCCCCCACCGCCTGGCCGAGACCGTCCTGGTGCGCGGCGCGACGGTCGCGGTACTCGCCGGCGAGGACCCCCTCGCCGCGCAGCCCGACGTCGAGCTCGACGCGCTGCACGACGCACCGTTCGTCGCCATGCGCCAGGGCTATCTGATGCACCGGGTCGCGCTGTCGCTCCTCGGCGGCCGTCTGCCCGCGGTGTGTCACCACGCGGACGGTGCGGAGATGGGCAAGGTGATGGTCGGCGGCGGACTGGGCAGAGCGCTGCTGCCGGACTTCAGCGTGCTGGGCGACCCCATGCACCGCGCTGGCCACATCGTCACGCGGCCCCTGGCCGGATCGTCCGCCCCGGAGGTGCGACTCACGATGCGCCACCGGGCGGGAGCCCCCACGTCAGCACCCGTGAGTGCGCTGGCCGGCCTCTTGGTGCGCGAGGCGCGGAACCGGAAGGACGAGCCGCCCGTCACAGCCGCATGAACCCGACCTCCCGCCCCGGCTCAACCCGCACTCGGCGTCTGCTCCTCGGCGCCGCCACCACCGCCGTTCTCGCACTCTGCGGTGCCGCGTGCAGCAGCGACCAGAGCGCCGACTCCGCGGCATCCGACTCGTCGGTGAACAGCTCCGACGCACGCGCCTCGCGCGATCTGGCTCAGGCGCCCGCGAACTCCCTCGAGCAGGCTCGCGCCAACGGCTCGGTCGCCGGATCGGCCGCCGCTTCGACGTCCGACACCCTCGACGCCGACACGACGAGCGCCCAGGCCGCGAGCACAGCCCTGCAGCCGGCCATCATCTCGACGGGAACGGTGGGTCTGCGCGCCAAGGACGTCGGCGACGCCCGGTTCGAGGTGCAGAAGATCGTCGACCGCTTCGCCGGCAGCGTGACCGACAGCGACACCGAGACCGACGACGACGGCCAGGTGCGGCGCTCCCGGCTGGTGCTGCGGATCCCGAGCAAGGACTTCACCGAGGCGATGGACGCTCTGGAGAAGGTCGCCACGCTGGAGTCTTCGACGAGTACGTCGGAGGACGTCACGGGCCAGGTCGTCGACACCGGCGTGCGGATCCGGGTGCAGCGGGCCAGCATCGACCGCATCGAGACCCTCCTCGACCGGGCCGGCTCGATCCGTGACGTGGTGTCGGTGGAGAACGAGCTGACCCAGCGCGAGGCCAAGCTCAACACCCTGCTGCGCCACCGGGCCTATCTCGCCGACCAGACCTCGATGTCGACGATCACGGTGCACCTCGAGCGCATCGGTGCCGCGAAACCGATGCCGGTCGAGACCGACGAGTCCGGGTTCCTGGCCGGTCTGGACTCCGGCTGGCACGCGTTCACCGGGCTGGCGATCGGGCTGGCCACCGTGGCCGGCGCGGTGCTGCCCTTCGGCGTGCTCGCCCTGCTGCTCGGCGTGCCTGCCTGGGTCATCGTGCGACGCCGTCGGCCGCGCCTCGCAGGCCCTGCCCCGGCCGCCGACTGAGCCTGGATGAGGAATCAGTCGAGCGGGTAGGAGTGCACGAAGTCGACGAGGCGGGCGAGCTGGTCGGGGTCGGTGCTCGGGATGACGCCGTGGCCGAGGTTGAAGACATGGCCGCGGGCGGCACGGCCGGCGTCGAGGATCTCCGCGGCGCGGGCGGTCATCACCTCGGTGGGGGCGAAGACCAGGGTCGGGTCGAGGTTGCCCTGCACGGCGCGGTCGCCGACGACCGGGATCGCGCGCTCCAACGGCGTGCGCCAGTCGACGCCCACGACGTCGGCGCCGGCCTCGCCCATGAGGTCCAGCAGGTTCGAGGTGCCCACGCCGAAGTGGATGCGCGGCACACCCAGCGAACCGGCCCGCTCGAGCACCTGGCGCGACCACGGCTGCACGTGCTCGGCGTAGTCACGGGGGGTCAACGCGCCGGCCCAGGAGTCGAAGAGCTGGACGGCGCCGGCACCGGCCGCGACCTGCACCTCCAGGTAGGCGCCGGCGATGCCCGCGATCTTGGCCATGAGCGCGGCCCACACGTCGGGAGCGCCGAACATCATCGCCTTGGTCTTGGCGTGCTCCTTCGACGGACCGCCCTCGACCAGGTAGGAGGCCACGGTGAACGGCGCGCCGGCGAAGCCGATGAGCGGGGTGGCGCCGAGCTCGCCCACCAGCCCCCGCACGGCCTCGGTGATGAACCCGACGTGGTCGGGCGTCAGGTCGGGGATGGCCTCGACGTCGGCCAGCGTGCGCACCGGGTGGGCCACGACCGGCCCGATGCCCGGCTTGATGTCGAGGTCGACACCGACGGCCTTGAGCGGCAGCACGATGTCGGAGAAGAAGATCGCGGCGTCGACGCCGTAGCGGCGCACCGGCTGCATGGTGATCTCGACGACCATCTCGGGATCCATGCACGACTCGAGCATGCCGACGCCCTCGCGGATCGCGAGGTACTCCGGCAGCGAACGGCCCGCCTGGCGCATGAACCACACCGGCGTGTGCGGCACCGACTCACCGCGCGCGGCCCGCAGGAACGCGCTGCCGGCCGTGCGCGCAGCAGGTGAGGGGGCGGCGTCCGATGGCTCCACGGGGCACAGGGTTGCAGGTCGGTCGGCGTGTTCGCACATCTGCGCGACACGCCGACGCCTAGGGTGGCCCCATGGTCGCGCGCCAGGAGATGCGCCCCTCCGCGGGCGCCCCGACTCCGCCTGCGGAGTTCCGGGAGGCTGTCACCGCCATGCAGCGCGCCCGGCTGCGACCCGAGATCGTGTGCGAGCAGATGCCCGCCCCCCAGCGCATCGCCCCGTGGTCCTACGCCGTGTCGGCCGACGTCGTGGTCGAGCACGACGAGCTCGCGACCGGGCGGTTGATCCTGCTCCACGACCCGGCGGGCAACGACACCTGGGAGGGCACGTTCCGCTGCGTGGCCTACGCCCGGGCCGAGGTCGAGTCCGAGCTCGCAGGCGACGACATGGTCGGCTCGGCCACCTGGAGCATCCTCACCGAGCACCTCGAGAGCCATGGCGCCGCCTGGACCGCCGAGTCCGGCACCGTCACGCGCATCACGACCGAGAGCTTCGGTGGCATGGACGACGAGCCGCTCACCGTGCAGGTCGAGATCCGCGCCTCGTGGACCCCCCTCGCCGCCGACGGCCTCGGCACACCCGACCTCGAACCCCACGTGGGCGCCTGGGCCGACCTGCTCTGCATGACCGGCGGACTGTCACCGGTGCCCGACGGCGTGGCGATGATGCCCAGCCGACGCGGCCAGCGCGGACACTGACCCGCCGATGTCCCAGGACACCGCGCCCGCCTCACCCGAGGAGCCCGGCGAGACCACGCCCGAGCCCGAGCCCGCGCCCCTGCTCGAGCTCCGCGACCCGCTGCCCGAGGTCATCGACACCGACCAGGGCCTCGCGCGCCTGTGTACCGCGATCGCCGCTGGGTCCGGCCCGCTCGCCCTCGACGCCGAGCGGGCCTCGGGTTACCGCTACTCCAACCGGGCCTACCTCATCCAGATGCGCCGCGAGGGTGCGGGCACCTGGCTGCTCGACCCGGTGCCCTTCGAGAACCTGGCACCGCTCCAGGAGGCTCTCGGCGAGACCGAGTGGATCCTGCACGCCGCCACCCAGGATCTCCCCTGTCTGGGCGCCGAGGGCCTGACCCCGCACCGACTCTTCGACACCGAGCTGGCCGGTCGCCTGCTCGGATATCCCAAGGTCGGCCTCGCCACCTTGGTCGAGGAGCTCCTGGGGCGCCGCCTGAAGAAGGAGCACTCGGCCGTCGACTGGTCGACCCGGCCGCTGCCCCGGCCCTGGCTGGAGTACGCCGCCCTCGACGTCGAGGTGCTCGTCGAGCTGCGCGACATCCTGGCCGCCGAGCTCGTCGAGGCCGGCAAGCAGGAGTGGGCCGAGCAGGAATTCGCCGCGCTGTGCCACTTCGTGCCGGCCGAACGAGCCGAGGCGTGGCGTCGCACGTCCGGGCTGCATCGGGTGCGCGGACGCCGCGGGCTGGGCGCCGTCCGGGCCTTGTGGGAGGCGCGCGACTCCCTCGCTCAGAAGCGTGACGTGACCCCGAGCCGGATCATCCCCGATTCCGCGATCACGGCCGCCGCGGGCGCGATGCCCACGGACCGCAACGCCCTGCTGGGACTCAAGGGATTCCACGGTCGCGGCGCCGAGCGCTACGCCTCCACCTGGGTCTCCGCACTGCGTGCCGTGGCCGATCTGCCCGAGGACGACCTGCCCACCCGCACTCCGCGCACCGACGCGCCGCCGGCACCACGAGCGTGGGCCGACAAGGATCCCCTGGCCGCGCGCCGTCTCGAGCGTGCGCGCCCCGAGGTCGCCGCGTACGCCGAGCAGCACCACCTGCCGGTGGAGAACGTGCTCACCCCCGACTACCTGCGCCGCGTGCTGTGGAAGCCGCCAAGCACCCGGGATCCCGAGCGACTGCCCGCGGCCGTCGCCGAGCGGTTGGCCGAGTACGGCGCGCGCCCGTGGCAGATCGAGATCACGGCGCCGATCATCACCGCCGCGATCCTGGCCTCCGAGCGCGAGCCCGGCGAGGAGACCACGAGCTGACCCCGGCGGCACTCGCCGGAGTCGCTACTCGCCGGAGGCGCTCGGCGAGGGGCTCTCGCTGGCGCTCTCGGGCGACAGCACCCGCTGCGACTCTTCGTCGATGCGGCTCGTCACGGCGTCGAGGTCGATCGAGCCTGGGTCGTTCACGAGGTCTGCCACCTCGGTGTCGACGGCGCGGTGCAGCCGGTTCCACGTGCTCAGCAGCGGCGGCAGCTTGAGGTAGCGCACCGACCCGGTGAACACCTGGGCGTTGAGGGGCTCACGGTTCACCTGGAGGAAGGCGTCGCTGAGCGCCACCTTCTGGTTGGCCGGTTGGAGGTAGCCGGTGCGCACCACGGTGCTCACAGCGTCGTCGGAGATCAGGTACACCAGCAGGTCGGCCGCCGCACCGATCGAGGGCGCAGCGGGGTTGAGGCACAGCCCGGTGAGGTCGCCGGTGGTGGTGAAGGAGTCGAGAGTGGGCATCGGCATGACGTCGAAGCGCAGCCCCTCGACCTTGCGCAGCTGCGGCACCAGCGAGCGGTCGCCGGCGATCATCCCGAGGCGACCGCGCTCGAACCACGTGAGCGGACTCGCTCGAGACAGCTGCCGTTCGGTGAGGGTCAGAGCCCCGTTGCGCAACAGCGGCAGGGTCCGCTCCAAGGCGCTCTGGGTGCCGCCGGAGGAGAACGCGAGCGAGGTCGGGTCGTCGGTGGAGTCGAACAGCTGCCCGCTACCGGAGTAGATGAACGGGGCCAGACCCTCGATCGTGGGACTCACGTACACGCCGCGCGTGTCGCGCCGCGGACGCGTGGCGAACTGCGCGGCGGCCGCGAACTGCTCGAACGACCAGCGCTTGTGGTCGCTCGGAGCGTCGAGCCCGCGCTTGTTCATGCGGTCGAAGTCGATGAGGTCGGTGTTGTAGTAGATGACCTGCGGCTCGACGCCGTAGGGCATGCACTGGAGCCGGGCGCTCTCCGAGAACGCCTCGAGGGCGGCCCGGGAGTAGTCGTCGCCGAAGTCGACGAAGCGCTCGTCGAGCAGCTCGTCGACCGGGCGGCTGAGGTTGTCCTCGATGAGTCGCGGCAGGTCGCGTCGGGCGGCGAGGTAGACGTCGGGTGCGTCGTTGCCGCTCAGCGCCTTCTCGGCGGCCGTCGGCGTGCGCCAGGTGCGCAGCGTGACGGTGACGCCGGGTGTCATGGCGTTGTACTGCTCGACCAGGTCACGGTAGGGCGCCAGCTCGGCCTTCGAACCGAACATCCCGAGGGTGAGGTCGACGGGTTCGGCCGGCGGGGCCGAGGTGGACGGCGACGCACTGGGCTGCGTGGAGCCGTTGCCCTCGTCGGAGCAGGCGCCGAGCCCGGCGACCAGCAGCAAGGCCGCGGTTGCGGCCACCGCGCGCATCGACGTTCTCACGCCCATTCCTCCTGGTCGGGTCGCGCACGACCCGTCGCGTGCGCCCGCGCCACCCTACCGGGGTCGTTCGAGGTCGAGGTGGCGGCTCGCGGCGCCCACGACCCGGTCGAAACGTGGCCGGTCGAGCGCTGCCCCCTCGCGTCGCACGTCGTCGGGGGCCAGCCGGATCAGTCGGTCCAGCCGCACCTCACTGGGCCGCCCCTCACGGTCCCAACCACCCGAGCCGATGTCGAGCCAGTACCGGCCCCAGTGCGCCTCTTGGGCCGCGTCGCGGTCGTGGTCCTGGCTGGTGAGCATGAGGCCGTAGAGATTCTTGCGATCGCGGGCGATGACGAGCACGGGGCGGTCCTTGCCCCGGCCGGCGTCCTCCTCGTAGGGCACCCAGGCCCACACGACCTCGCCGGGGTCGGGCTTGCCGTCGGTGCGCGGGTTGTAGCTGACGCGCAGCCCGCGGGTGACGCGTGCGGC
This sequence comes from Nocardioides acrostichi, assembly GCF_015319165.1. Lineage (GTDB taxonomy): Bacteria > Actinomycetota > Actinomycetes > Propionibacteriales > Nocardioidaceae > Nocardioides > Nocardioides acrostichi. Next base: position 176,493 of record NZ_JADIVZ010000001.1, on the reverse strand, counting down.
CGCCTGGCCCACGCGTCGACGCAGCCGACGAGCGACCCGGCCCTCTCCTACCACCACCTCGCCAGGGTAGGGCGTGACCGGGGTCACCCGCGGCTCGCCCGGGGTGGAGGTGCGCCGGGCCGGGAGCGCCTCACGGCGCGTGGCCGCTCGTAGCGGCTGATGTTGGGACCCGGGGCTGCCACGACCCGGCGCACCCGTATGAGTCTAGGCCCGGGAGGCGTCAGCTCAAGGGTGCCGTGCGGTGGTTCACACCTTGCGTCGACCACCGCTCGGTCGGGATGCGGGTCAGCTCAGGGCCTTGTCCATGCCGAACGCGGTGAGCACCATCCGCTCCGCGAGCTGGGCCGCCACGAACAGCAGCACCGAGGCCAGCGTCGTCACCACGAGCAGGCACCACACCAGGTCGTAGAGGTAGAGCGCGAGGGCCTGGTTGACCGTCTTGCCCACCGAGTCGGTGGTCGTGTAGAACTCCGCGATCAGCGCGCCGGTGATGGCGCCCGGCACCGAGATCCGGATCGCGGCGAAGGCCGCCGGCAGCGCCGAGGGGTAGGCCACCCGCCGCAGCACGTCGAGCCGGCTCCCGCCGTACACGGTCACGACGTCTTGCATCTGGGCCGAGACCGAGCGCAGTCCGAACGAGATGTTCACCAGCGCCGGGAACAGCACCACGATGCCGCTCATGACGGCCACGGTGGCGAAACCGTTGCCGAAGACCAGGGTGATGACGGGGGCGAGGGCGACGAGCGGCACCGTGCGCACGATCATCGCGACCGGCATGGTGGCCGCCTCGACCCCCTTGGAGAGATAGGTCGCGGTGGCGATGGCCGTGGCGGCGAGGAGACCGGCCGCGAAACCGATGCCGGCGTCGTAGAGCGTGCGCAGCAGTGGCGGCAGGACGGCCGACCACACGTGCACCTCGTCGCCGTCGACGTTGCGCACCTCGCTGTTGTGCACCAGCAGGTCGAGCACCTGCTGCGGACGACGCACGGTGAAGTCGGCGGCCTGGCTGACGTGCAGCAGCACGGCCCACCCCACGAGCAGGCAGAGCGCCGCGACCACGAGTGTCAGCACCGGCCGCAGCAGTGCCACGGCCCTCATCGCGCGACCCCGCTCGACCAGGGGGCCAGCAGCTTGGCGACCAGCCCGATGGCGGCGTAGGCCACACCGGAGACCAGGGCGCAGCCGAGCCCCAGCGACCAGGCGAGCGCCGTCTCACGGTTGTTCATCGCCAGGTACAGCGAGGGGCCGACGCCGACCTCGAGGTGGCGGTCGAACCACTCGCCGAGCAGCGCGCCGAGGAACGCCGCGGGTGCGGCGATCTGGAGGGTGGTGAAGAGGGCGGGCAACGACGCGACCAGACGCACTCGCCGGAACTGCTGCCAGGGGCCACCGCCGTACACCGACACGACGTCGAGGCTGGCCTTGTCGGCGGAGCGGAACCCGAGGATCGCACCGACCACGGTCGTGAACACCACCGACAGCCCGGCCAGGGCGGTGGCGGTCGGCGAGGTGCTCGTCGCCGTCTCGAGCAGGATGATGAGGATCGGCGCGAGCACCACGATCGGCAGGCAGTAGGTGACCACCGCGAACTGCATGACCAGCGGCTCCAGCCACGGCACCAGCAGCACCAGCACCGCCAGGCCGAGGGCGATCGCGACGCCGTAGAGATAGCCCCTGCTCGCCTCGTGCAGCGTGACGGCGAACGTGGAGCGGTAGTACCCGAAGCCACGGTCGTGGGCCTTGGCGAGGATCTCCCCCGGCGTCGGGATCTGGTACGGCGCCAGCACGGTCGCCGCGAGCACCCACCACGCCGTGACCACGACGACGATCGCGGCGGCACCGGTGCCGACCGTGCGGGCGCGCTCGGGGCTCAAGGTGAGCGCCATCAGTCCTCACCCACCGCGGCGCCGCCCGCACCGAAGAGCAGGTCGGAGGCGTGGTCGTGCAGGGCGTGGAACTCCGGGGTGCGCATCATCTCCGGGGTGCGCGGGCGCGGCAGGTCGACCGTGATGACCTCCTTGATGCGCCCCGGTCGCGGACTCATCACCGCGACCTGGTCGGAGAGGAAGATCGCCTCCGAGATGCCGTGGGTGACCATGAGGGTGGTCGCCGGCTTCTCGGTCCAGATGCGCAGCAGTTCCAGGTTCAGCCGCTGACGGGTCATGTCGTCGAGCGCGCCGAACGGCTCGTCGAGCAGCAGCACGCTCGGCTTCACGACCAGCGACCGGGCGATGCTCACCCGCTGTCGCATGCCGCCGGAGAGCTGGCCCGGCTTGGCCTTCTCGAAACCCTGGAGGCCGACGAGCGCGATCAGCTCGGCGACGAGTGCGTCGTCCGGCTTCTCACCGGAGACCTGGAACGGCAGTCGGATGTTGGACTCCACGCTGCGCCACGGCAGCAGGGCGGAGTCTTGGAACGCGATGCCGAGCTCGTGGTCGCGACGCAGCTCCTCCGGCGTCTTGCCGTCGACGAGCGCGGTGCCTGCCGACGGCTTCTCGAGGCCGGCGAGGATGCGCAGGATGGTCGACTTGCCGCAGCCCGACGGCCCGAGCAGGGAGAGGAAGCTGCCCTGGTCGGTGAACAAGGTGGCGTCGTCGAGCGCGGTGACGCTCTTGCGACCTACCTTGAAGGTCTTGCCCAGATGTTCGATACGGACGCCGGTCCCGGTGCTGCCGGAGTCATCCGGGACCGGCGTCTGCGTTGTCGTCTCAGTCATGAGCCGAGATCAGTCCTCCGTCGGGAGTGCCGTCAGCCCTTGAGCGACGGGTCGTCCTCGTAGACCTTGTCGATGAACGAGGTGTCGAAGAGGTCGTCGGCGGAGATGTCGATGCCGGCGGCCTTCAGCGACGTGAGGTTGTCCTGGATCATCGAGTCGCTCATGGTGAAGATGCCGTTCTCGTCGGTCTCCGGGGTCTTCACGAGCAGCTCGCACTGCTGCTGGGCCTGCTCGACCTCCTTCTTCAGCTCCAGCGGCGGGTCGATGTCCTTGCCGTAGGTGTCGACGGCCAGCTCGGCCCCGGCCTTGTAGCCCGCCTCGCCGTCGCAGGCGTCGTTCCAGCCCTCGACCTCGGCCTTGAGGAACGCCTCCACCTCGTCGGGGTGCTCGGCGATCATGTCGTCGGTCGTGATGACGGTCTCGGCCACGAAGGGCAGGTTGTTGTCGGCGAAGGGCAGGTCGACGGTGTCGAAGCCGTGGCCCTTGACCAGCAGCGACTCGTTGGTCAGGTAGGCGACCAGGCCGTCGATCTTCTTGTCCTCCAGCGGGGAGACGTCGAAGGAGTTCGGCACGATCGTCAGGCAGCTCTCGTCGACGTCGTTGGCCGCCAGGAACGCCTTGAAGAGGCTGAGGTTCGGGTCCTGCACACCGATCTTCTTGCCGCAAAGATCCTGCGGGGTCTCGATGTCGCCCTTGTCCTTGAGGGAGAGGATGGAGAACGGGTTCTTCTGGTACGTCGCGCCGACGATCTTGAGCGGGAAGCCGGAGTTCGCGATGGCAGAGGCGGTGGAGACCGCGTTGCTCAGACCGAACTCGGCCTTGCCGGTGGCCACGATCTCCTCCTGGGCGACGGGGCCGGCGAGGAAGTTCACCTTCGAGAAGCCGGCGTCGGAGTAGTAGCCCTTGTCGTCGGCGAGGAACTCGCCGGCGAACTCGGCGTTCTTGATCCAGCTGAACTGCACGCTGATCTCGCCGAAGTCCGCGGACCCGCTGCTCGCGGAGGAGTCGCTCGAGGCGGCGTCGGAGTCGTCGGACGACGAGCCGCAGCCGGCGAGCACGAGGCCGGCCGACGCGACGCAGGCGGCGATCGCCAGGGAGCGGCGGTGTGGGCCGCGGGTGGACAAGCGCATGTGGGGTTCCCTCCTGGAATGGGTCGCGCCGGGCCATGGCGGCTCGCGGCATCCCGAGTCGTGGAGAACCTAAGAAACCAGCGTTTCGGACGACGGCGCGTGCTGTTTCAGCGGCGTAACGGCTTGCCGGGCCTCGGGCGTCCCTGCCCGGGGCGTACGTTGAGCCGGTGACTCGTCAGCACCACCGGCCGATGCGCAAGGAGGTCGCGTTCTTCGACTCCGTCGAGGGCGGCACCGATCCCGCCCTGGTGTCCGAGGCCGCGGATCGGGCGGCGGCACTTCTGGTGCGTGGGGCACGCGCGTCCTCCGACGACGAGGTCGCGGACCGGCTGCTGCACCTGGCCGACACCGAGGGCATCGAGGCCATCGCCGAGGTGTGGTCCGGCTCGCCCCCGGACTCCCTGGCGGGGTCGCTGTGGCGGCTGTTCGTGCTGCGCCAGGGCGTGCACGCCGACCCTGTCGGCATCGCCCGAGACTACGAGGCGGGCCGTGGTCGCGCCGATGTCGCCACCGTCGTGGCGGGCGTGGCCGACCCACCCGGACCGGAGCAGCTGCGCACGATGGTCGACGAGGTGTTGCGCGGCATCGCCGGCTCCGACTTCGCCGACGTGCTCCTCCGCGCCGCGGCCTTCGCCCGCGTCGTCAGCGCCGGCCGGGCCGGGCACTCCGAGCGTGCCGGGGCCGATGTCGTGCGCATGCTCGACCTCGCCGAGCAGCTCGAGGCCGCCGGTCACGCCGAGCTGGCCGGCCGCCTCGCCTGACCCGCCACGAGTTTTCAAGTGACCCGTCACGAGTTTTCACGTGACCCGTCACGAGTTTTCACCTAGAGAAGGCCGCCGCTGGGTCGTGAGAGCCGATCGAGGAAGGCCTTCAGCACGGCCTCGCGCAACGCCGGCGGCGCCACCTCGATGAGCGCGTTGACCGCGGCGCGGTCCTCCGGGAGCGGCGCACCGACGCTGTCGTCGTCCGCACCCATACCCGCCGCCGCGAGCAGTGCCTCGAACTCCTCCGGCGTGAGCGTGCCGGGGTCGAGCGTGCCCAGGTAGGCGGCGATGCCGGGGTCGACCTGCACAGGACCCGCCGCGACCGCCTCGGCGACGGACGCCCTCCACGCCTGCGCGAAGTCGTCGAGGTGCGCGGCGGTGGCCGCGCTGACGGAGAGGTGGATGGTCGGCGGCCGCCCGCCCCACGAGAACTGCGGCTGCACGTGCCACCCGCGGCGAGTCATCGCGTCGCAGATCGTGAACGGGTCGCAGGTGTCGTCGGTGCCGATGGCCACCAGGGTGGAGTCCGGCGGCGCGACCACGTGGACGCCAGGAGTCGCCGTCACCTCGGCCACGATGCGGTCGACGGCGGTGAAGGTCGTCTCGGTGAGCCGCTCCAGGCCGTCGGCACCCAACGCGCGCACGACCGTCCACGCTCCCGCGGGCGGGCCGCCCGAGCGGGTCGACTGCATCGTGGAGTTCAGCATCGGGTAGCCGTGCCAGCGCGCCCAGGTGAACAGCTGCGGACGCCGCACCTCGGCGCTGCGGTGCAGCAGCAGCGAGGTGCCCTTCGGCGCGTAGCCGTACTTGTGCAGGTCGGCCGAGATCGACGTGACGCCCTCGATGGCGAAGGTCCAGGGCGGCACCGGCCGGCCGAGGCGAGCGGCGAAGGGCAGCACGAGTCCGCCGATGCAGGCGTCGACGTGACAGCGGATGCCGTGCCCGACCGCGATCGCTGCCACCTCGGGCACGGGGTCGATCACACCGTGCGCATAGGACGGCGCGCTGGCCACCAGCAGCACCGTGTCGTCGTCCACGACCGCGGCCATGGCGTCGGGGTCGGCCCGGCAGTCCTCGCGCACCGGCACGACCCGTGCCTCGACACCGAAGTAGTGCGCCGCCTTGTGGAAGGCTGGATGAGCGGTCTCGGCGACCACCATGTTGGGGTGGGTGATGCCAGGGCGCGCGTCTCGCGCGCCCTGGACGGCGAGCAGGCACGACTCCGTGCCTCCCGAGGTGACGGTGCCGACGGCGCCCTCCGGGGCGTCGACCAGCGAGAGGCCGAAGCCGACGAGGTCGTTCTCCATCTCCAGCAGGCTCGGGAACGCGGTGGGGTCGAGTGCGTTGCTGCTCGCGAACGCCGCCACCGCCTGGGCGGCCGCTCGGTCGACGTCTGGCAGTCCGGAGTCGAAGACGTAGGCCAGCGTGTGACCGGTGTGCACCGGCAGGTCGTGGGCGCGTAGGCGGTGGAGTTCGCCTGGCAGTTCTCCTGGCAGGCCGTCGGTGTTCACGAGGCGTCGACCTCCGATGCGTCGAGTGAGTAGCGGACCAGCCAGACCAGACTGATCAGCACGAGCAGGGCGGGCAGCAGTGAGAAGCCGAGGGTGATGGCGGTGAGCGCGGAGTCGGGTTGCGCTACGTCGCCGCCGGCACTGGAGCGGTAGCCGCCGAGTGCCAGCACGACGGCGAAGAGGCCGGGGCCGAGGGCCAGGCCGAGCGTCTCGCCGGCGGTCCAGACGCCGGTGTACACGCCGATGCGGCTCGTGCCGGTGCGTCGGGCGTCGACCGCGGCGGCGTCCGGCAGCATCGCGAGCGGGAACACCTGGCAGCCGGCGTACCCGACTCCGACCAGCGCCACGGCCGCGAACACCACGCCGGACGGAGCGCTGCGAGCCAGGACGGCGAGCGCGGCGCCCACCGCGAGCACCAGCGAGGCACCCAGGTAGCCGCGCCGCTTACCGATGCGGGCGCCGAGCGCCGACCAGGAGCCGGTGAGCAGCAGGGCCGGGCCGACGAAGCAGACGAAGAGGGTTGTCGAGGCAGCTTTCGAGTCGAGCACGTTCGTGGCCAGGTAGTCGACCCCGGCGAGCATGCAGCCGGTGGCGAGCGCCTGCACGACGAAGGTGGCGAGCAGCAATCGGAAGTCGCGCGCGCCGGCGATGACGCGCAGTTGGTCGCGCAGGCTCCCCGGGCCGGGCTCGATGGTGCCGACGGGGGCCGATCGGGTACCGCGGTAGGCGCCGACGGCACCGGCCGCGATGAGCAGCGCCATCACCAGGCCCATCACCCGGTAGCCGTCGCGGCCGCCGACCGCGTCTCGGATCAGCGGCGCCGTCGCTCCCGCCAGCATGATCGTGAACGCCAAGGTCGCGACCCGCCAGGTCATCAGGCGGGTGCGCTCGTCGTAGGAGCCGGTGATCTCGGCCGGCATGGCCACGTACGGCACCTGGAAGAACGCGTACGCGGTGGCGCAGGTCAAGAAGCACAGCAGCACCCAGGTGGTCTCGGCCGCGAGGGGCATGGGCGGCGCCGCGAACAGCAGCGCGAACCCAGCGGCCAGCGCGAGACCGGCGCGGAGCAGGAACGGGCGCCGCGGCCCGCGCGGATCGCTCGACCGGTCACTGATGCGGCCCGCGACGGGGTTCAGCACGACGTCCCACGCCTTCGGCGCGAACACGATGACGCCGGCCAGCAGCGCAGCCACCCCCAGTTCGTCGGTGAGGTACGGCAGCAGCATCAGACCCGGCACCGTGCCGAAGGCACCCGTCGCCACCGACCCCGCTCCGTACCCCGCACGGACGCCGCGCGGAAGCGCCACCGTGGTCGCCGTCACCATGGCGGCAGGCTAGAGGACGGACCGGTGGTGGGGCAGCGCGCGCCATCGCTCGTCGTCGAGTGCGGGTGAGACGCCGGGCAACAGTTCAGCCACAGAAGACCTGGAGGCCGTCGGTGCAGACGTCGAGTGGCGACTCCACCCCCACCCCGCGATGCGCAACGAATCCGACGGGGGTCTCACCACTCACTGTCACCCGCGCCGGCAAGGAGAGTTCCTCCTCTCCAAGCAAGCCTCGCGATGGCGCCCAGCCGCGACTCCAGCCGTCGAAGCTCGCCCTCCTCCAGCACCGCGTCGATCACTTACGAGACATGCCGGCTCACGGCGTCCTCGAGGGTCTCGTGGGAGTTCACCCCAGCACCTTCCTGATCCGCTGGTCCGAGACCGGATGGGCGGTGCCCAGGTGTTGGGCCCACAACGAGATCCGGTACTCCTCGAGCATCCAGCGCACCTGCCGCAGCCGGTCGGTCATCGGGCGACCGGGGGGCAAGGCGTCGACGGCGTGCTGCCAAGAGTCCTGGAGGTCGCCGATCTGCGCCATGAGCTGACGATCTCGGCCCACTGCTCCCCCGCCCTCGGCCAATCGCTCCCGTCGGACGACGAGCGCGGCGAGGTAGGTCGGGTAGCGGCGCAGCCGGGTCGGGCCGGCCTCACCCGCGAAGCCCGCATGCACCAGCCGATCGAGCTGAGCGCGCAGGTCGGTCATCGCCGGCAGCATCGCCATGTCGGTGCGCCCGGTGAGCGCCCGATCCGCGCCGCGCCAGGCCTCCAGCACCCGCACCACGTCGGCGAGCACGCCCCGAACCCGCGCCTCCAGATCGCGGCGGACCTCGGTCACGACCGCCTCGAAGCCGGCCTGGTCACGCACCGGAGGCCGCGTGTCGACGGCCTCGCCCGCGACCGCTGTGCGGCAGTCGTCGAGCAGCGCGGCGACCGAGGGGTAGGGCGAGCCGGCCAGGCCGAGCTTCTGGGCGTTGCTGAGGGAGTCGAGCACGGCGCGCGTCGTCCGGTCACCGTCCGCGTCGAGCGCGAGCAGCACGAGGCGTCGGACGCCGAGCCGGTGCAGCGCCGCGGCCTCCTCGGCCGACCCGACCACCTCGAGCCCGACGCTCGCCCCCTCGTCGACCAGCGCCGGGTGCGCGGTGACCTCGTGGCCGGCGCGGGTCTGGGTGATCTCGGCCGGGATCTCTGCGAACACCCACGTCGTCTCGCCGGTGCGCGCGAGGCCGGAGTCGGTGGCCACGTCGGTCATCGCCCGGTCGAACTCACCGCGCAGAGGCGCCTTGAGCGCCTCGAGATCCTTGCCGCGCGCCTGCTCGCGGCCGTGCTCGTCGACCACGCGGTACGTCGGCTGCAGGTGCGCGGGGATCTTCGAGAAGTCCCACGCCTCACGTGGCACCACCACGCCCTTGGTCGAGCGACACCACCGCTCCAGCGCCGTCAGCAACGACTCCTCCCCGGGCGGCACGTCGCGCAGGAACGTGCGCGCCTGGTCGGGCGCGGGCACGAACGAGACCCTCAGGTTCTTCGGCAACGAGCGGATCAGCGCCGTCACCAGCTCCTCGCGCAGCCCCGGCACGTTCCAGGAGAAGTCGTCGGCGCCGACTCGGTTCAGTGTCGCCACGGGGACGTCGATCGTGAGGCCGTCGTCGGCGGCGCCGGGCTCGAAGTGGTAGCCGATCGAGAAGGTGAGCCCGCCGTCCGGGCCCTGCCAGCTCTCCGGGAAGTCGGCCGCGCTCACCTGGCCGGCGGTCTCGTGGGTGAGCATGTCGGGGTCGAAGTCGAGCAGTCGCGGCCGCTTGCTCCGCTCCTTCTTCCACCAGGTGAGGAAGTGCGTGCCGCTCACGACCTCGGTCGGCAGCCGCGCGTCGTAGAAGTCGAAGAGCGTCTCCTGGCTGACCACGATGTCGCGCCGCCGTGCCCGGTGCTCGAGCTCGGCGGCCTCCTGGAGCAGCGCGGTGTTGTGGGCGTAGAACTTCTGCCGCCCCGACTCCAGCTCGGCCCAGTCGCCCTCGACGAGTCCGTGCCGGATGAACAGCTCGCGGGCGAGAGCCGGGTCGACCTGCCCGTAACCGACGAGCCGGTCGGCCACCAGCGGCACGCCGTACAGCGTGACCCGCTCGTGCGCCATCACCGCGGCGCGCTTGCGCGACCAGTGCGGCTCGGAGTACTGCCGCTTGACCAGGTCGCCGGCCAGGCGCTCCACCCAGTCCGGGTCGATGGCCGCGTTCTGCCGCGCCCACAGCCGCGAGGTCTCGACGAGCTCGCCGGCCATCAGGAAGCCCGGGTTCGCCCGGTGCAGGCCCGATCCCGGGAAGATCGCGAACCGGGTGCCGCGGGCGCCCAGGTACTCCCGCGGGCCGGGTCTCTTGTCGCGCCTGGCCCCCGGCGGCGGCTTCTCCCGCTCCTCCAGCGCGCCGATGTGCGACAGCAGCCCCGAGAGCAGCGCCTGGTGGATGCCGTCGGCGTCGGGGGTGTCCGCGGGGCGGCCTGCAAGAACGTCCATCTCCTTGCACACGGTGCGCAGCTGCGACTCGTAGTCCTGCCACTCGCGGATGCGCAGGTAGTTGAGGTACTCGCGCTTGCACAGGCGGCGGAAGGCGGACGACGACAGCTCGCGTTGCTGCTTCCTCACATACCGCCACAGCTCCAGCCACGCGAGGAAGTCCGAGCCGTCGACCTTGAACCGGGCGTGCTGCTGGTCGGCCTGGGCGCGCTGCTCGGCCGGACGCTCGCGTGGATCCTGGAGGCTCAGTGCGGCCACGATCACCAGCACCTCGCGCACGCAGCCGAGCCGGTCGGCCTCGAGGATCATCCGGCCCAGCCGCGGGTCGATCGGCAGCCGCGCGAGGCGTCGTCCGGTCTTGGTCAGGCCGTCGTCGCTGCGTCCTCGCCCCACGTGTGAGCGAATGAGGCTCTGCTCCGGCGTGATCGCGCCCAACTCCTCGAGCAGCTGGACGCCGTTGGCGATCTGACGCCGGTCCGGCGGCTCGACGAAGGGGAACCGCGCGATGTCGCCGAGCCGCAGTGAACGCATCTGGAGGATCACGCTGGCCAGGTTGGTGCGCAGGATCTCGGGGTCGGTGAACTCCGGACGGGCCTCGAAGTCCTCCTCTGAGTAGAGCCGGACGCAGATGCCGGGCCCGAGCCGGCCGCACCGGCCGGCGCGCTGGTTCGCCGAGGCCTGGCTCACGGCTTCGATCGGGAGTCGCTGCACCTTCGTGCGCAGGCTGTAGCGCGAGATGCGCGCGACGCCGGAGTCGACGACGTAGCGGATTCCGGGCACGGTGAGCGACGTCTCGGCCACGTTGGTCGCGAGGACGACGCGCCGCCCGGTGTGGGGTGCGAAGACACGGTGCTGCTCGGCGGCGGAGAGCCGGCTGTAGAGCGGCACCACCTCGAGCCCGCCGCCGGCGCCGCGCATCGAGGCGGCGGCCTCCTCCACCGCCTCGGCCGTGTCCCGGATCTCCCGCTCGCCGGGCAGGAACACCAGCACGTCGCCCGGGCCCTCGGCAGCCAGCTCACGCACCGCCTCGACCACGGCTTCGGTCTGGTCGCGCTGCACGGGCTCGCCCTCGTCGTCGTCCTCGGGCAGCTCCAGGAGCGGTCGGTAGCGCACCTCGACCGGGTAGGTGCGCCCCGACACTTCCACGATCGGGGCGGGCCGGCCGTCGCTGTCGGCGAAGTGCTGGGCGAACCGCTCGACGTCGATGGTGGCCGAGGTGATGATGAGCTTGAGGTCGGGGCGACGCGGCAGCAGCTGCTTGAGGTAGCCGAGCAGGAAGTCGATGTTGAGGCTGCGCTCGTGTGCCTCGTCGATGATGAGCGTGTCGTACTTCCACAGCATCCGGTCGCGCTGGAGCTCGGCGAGCAGGATGCCGTCGGTCATCAGCTTCACGCGGGTCGCAGCGCTGGTGCGGTCGGTGAACCGCACCTGGTAGCCGACGACGCTTGCGTCACCCGACGGTTGCTCGAGCTCGTCGGCGATGCGCTCGGCCACCGAGCGCGCGGCGATCCGCCGCGGCTGGGTGTGCCCGATGAGGCCGCCGCGCGGGCGCTTCTTGCCGTCGCGGGCGCGGTGCCAGGTCTGGCGCCCGCGGCCGAGCTCCAGACAGATCTTCGGCAGCTGCGTGGTCTTGCCCGACCCCGTCTCACCTGCGACGACGACGACCTGGTGGTCGCGGATCGCCTCGGCGATGTCGTCCTTGCGCTGGCTGACCGGCAGATCCGGATAGGTGATCTCCAGCGGCGACGGCTCCGTTTCTGACGGCTCCGCCCCGGACGCCACGCGGCTCACAGGTGTCCGGACAGCTGTGCCATCCGCCGCTCCAGGGCCTCGAGCCAGGCGTCGCGCTGCTCGGCGCCGACGTGGCTGTCGTCGTCCAGTCGAGCGCAGACGGGCAGCACGTCGATCGAGAGCGACGCTCCGCCGGCCAGCGCGCGCAGCTCGTCGAGCCGGTCGCCGAACGGCGTACCGCTGCCGGGTGAGTACCGGCGCACGGCGTCGGCGGGATCCTCGAGCAGGTCGGCCTTGGTGACCGCGACGACCAACCAGATGGGGCGCGGACGACGCACCGCCATCGCCGCGATCAGGTGCGCGGTGACGGCCCAGTCGTCGACCTCGCGCTGCCGCTGCTCGTCACGGTCGACCTCGACGGTGCCGCTGGTGCCGGCCGGGCGACGTCCGGTGGCCAGACCGTCGGCCACCACGTGCAGCACACCCGCGACGGGTACGTCGTGGAACACCTCATCGAGGGCCCCGAGACGCGTCGCGGCGTTCTCGCCGGGCACGACCCGGAAGCGGAAGCCGGTGAGACGGCGTCCGCGGGCGACGCGCCGCTCCATCACCGCCGACCCGACCTCACCGGTGGTGGAGGCGCCCGGGCGGCCGGCGAGGGCATCGACCAGCTCGGTCTTGCCGACGCCGGTCATGCCGGTGACGGCGACGGTCGGGAATCGCTGCTGCCACAGCCCGCTCACCCGCTCGCGACCCTCGCGGGCACGACGCCGGGCAGCACGGACGGGACGGGGCCTACTCACCGCCCCGACGCTACCGGTCGTGCGCACGAGGGGTCACATATCGCTGCTCGAGGGGTCACTGCGCGAAAGTCGTGGCAGGTCAGACGAAAACTCGTGACGGGTCACGTGAAAATTGGCGACGGGTCAGCGAGGAGCCGACCCAGGGCGCGCCTCCCGAATCGGAGTAAATCTCGGTGTCACGATGGAGCCCGTGTCTTCCCCCACGAACCGCCGCTCCCTCCTGAAAGCCTCCGCACTCGCCGCCGTCGCCGTCGGCGGCGTCGGTGCGGGCATCCGACTCACGCACGACCAGCAGGACGCCGAACCCTCACGCGGCGACGTCCTCACGCTCTCGGCCGACGACGGCTCCGATGTCGCCGCCCTCGACGTCCCGATCGCCTTGCGCCACCGCGACGGCCAGGTGCGCAGCGCAGCGCTGCGCACTTCGACGTACTCCATGCTCGCGCTCACCTGGCGCAACGCCGATGCGCACCCACACCTCGAGGCCCGCGCCCACCGCAAGAGCGGTTGGACCGACTGGGTGCGTCTGCCCGAGCTCGACGACATGCCCGACGAGGACGCCGGCCGCGTCGTCCGCCAGGGCACCGCCGCCTGGTGGGTGGGGCCCAGCCGGTCGGTGCAGGTGCGCTCGGTCGGCCCGGTGCCGAAGGATCTGCACCTGGTGCTGCTGCACCCGGCCTCGCGTGAGGCCGACGCCGCCTTCCTCTCCGAGAACCACCTCGACGCGCGCCCGAGCTCCACGGACCAGCCGGTGTCGCAGCCGAAGATCGCCACTCGCGCGCAGTGGGGCGCCGACGAGTCCTGGCGCGACGGATCACCGCGCTACAACAGCACCATCGAGCAGGTGCACGTGCACCACACCGCCAGCGGCAACGACTACTCCAAGTCCGACGTGCCCGGGTTGATCCGGGCGTTCTACCGCTATCACACCAAGAGCCTGGGCTGGTCCGACATCGGCTACAACTTCCTGGTCGATCGCTTCGGCCGCATCTGGGAGGGCCGCTACGGCGGCGTCACCCGACCGGTGCGAGGGGCGCACACCCTGGGGTTCAACAACACCTCGACCGGCGTCTCCTGCATCGGCAACTTCGACCAGGTGGCACCCCCGAAGGCGCTGCTGCGTTCGGTGGCGTCGGTCGCCGCGTGGAAGCTCGACATGTACCACCGCCGCCCTCGCGGCAAGACCACGGTGCGCTCGGAGGGCAGCGACAAGTACGCCGCGGGCGCGATGGCCACGCTGCGGGTGATCGACGGCCACCGCGACACCAACGACACCTCCTGCCCCGGCACCCTGCTCTACCAGAAGCTGCCGACCATCCGCTCGCTCACCTACGCTGCGATGAACGGCCCGGCTCCTGCGCCACAGCCGGTCGGCGTCACCAAGCCCGCCCACCTCGAGGGCTCCGCCGCGCTGGGCACGATGCTCAAGGCGCGCCGGGGCACCTATGACCCCCAGAAGGTGCGCACGGCCTACCAGTGGCTGCGCGACGGGCAACCCCTCCGAGGCGAGACGATCTGGAAGCACCAGTGCACCCAGGCCGACCTCGGCCACGACCTCTCGGTACGGGTGACCACCTCGGCCCAGGGCCGCTCCGACACGGTGCAGGTGCTCGACGCCGGCCGGGTCAAGACCGAGCCCGTGCTCGACGTCGTCACCCACTACCACGACCGCACCGGCAAGCTGCGCGTGAAGGTCTCGGTGACATCGCCGCAGGGCATCGACCGCGACCCGCACGGTCAGGTCACCGTGAAGGCCGGCAACCGCTCCAAGACCGTGCCGTTGGCCAAGCTCGGCAAGGCCGTCGTGCTGGGCGGACGACGCGGCCTCAAGCCCGGCGTCAAGATCGTGCACGTCTCCTACACCGGCGACAAGGCCTACCAGCCCGCCACGACCCAGCAGCGGTTCGCGAAGTAGCCGCCCCCGGTGGTTGAGCCGCGAGGAGCGCCGGCGACGAGCGCGTCGAAACCCAGCAACTGTGAAGGCAACGCCAGCTTTCGTCTCACCGGGTTTCGACACGGGACTCGGCTAGCGCCTCGCCCGGCTCAACCACCGGTGGGCACGGGACTCGGCTAGCGCCTCGCCCGGCTCAACCACCGTCATGGCCCCGGTGGTTGAGCCGTGAGGAGCGCCAGCCGGTGGATTGAGCCGTCGGATGCCGAAGGCGAAGGCGTGTCGAAATCGACGAGCGCCCCCGCCGGTGGTTGAGCCGCGAGGAGCGCCAGCGACGAGCGCGTCGAAACCCAGCAACTGTGAAGGCAACGCCAGCCTTCGTCTCACCGGGTTTCGACACGGGACTCGGCTAGCGCCTCGCCCGGCTCAACCACCGGTGGGGAACCTCGGCTAGCGCCTCGCCCGGCTCAACCACCGTCATGGCCCCGGTGGTTGAGCCGTGAGGAGCGCCAGCCGGTGGATTGAGCCGCCGGATGCCGAAGGCGAAGGCGTGTCGAAATCGACGAGCGCCCCCGCCGGTGGTTGAGCCGCGAGGAGCGCCAGCGACGAGCGCGTCGAAACCCAGCAACTGTGAAGGCAACGCCAGCTTTCGTCTCACCGGGTTTCGACACGGTCTCGCCTAGCGGCTCGACCGGCTCAACCACCGGTGGGCACGGGACTCGGCTAGCGCCTCGCCCGGCTCAACCACCGGACGGCTCACTGTTGCCACTGCGGGTCGGTGACGAAGGCGAGCACCGCGTCGAGGTCTACCTCGCCCAACCCGGGCGTGTGGCCGGAGTCGGAGCCGTCGACGGTGACGCTGACGGTACGGCTGGGTCCGGCGTACACGAGGAGCGCAGCGCGTGCTGCACGACGTCCTCCGCGCGGTGCGGGTCGCCGCAGATCAGGTAGGCGGTGCGGAAGAGGCGGTCGCGCCGCTGCGCCACGAACTCGGTGAACGCCGCGTCGCGCTCGCGGCTCCGCTCGCCCATGCCGCCCATCCTCCTCGCCCGGCCCCCGGGTGCGGGCTCTCCTGAGGCGAAGACGGGCCCGACGCGGGATCGGTTGGGTGGGCCGGTCGATCAGTCCGAGAGCTCGGTGCCGCGTACGGGGATCCAGGTGCTCACCCGGGCGACGAAGCCCTTGCTGTACCCATCGTCGGGGTTCTCCGGCCCGCGCAGGGTGCCGTAGATCTGCATGAACGTCTTGCCGGGCAGCGCATCGGGCCTCTCGGCCTCCCAGCGCAGCCGGCACTCCAGGGAGGTCGGACCCACCTGGGCCCACTTCTCATAGCGGGCGTCACCGCCGTAGATGTAGGTCCAGAAGTTGCCGGCCGCGCCACAGGAGTTGACCGGTCCGGACTGGTTGTAGTGGTAGGTGTCGGCCTGCTCGGTGATCGGCGGCGTCGACCAGCCCGGCGGCTCGGTGTAGAGCGCCGAACAGGCGATCTCCTTGAACTCCTTGGTCTCCGGGTCGAGGTAGACGCACTGCCCCGAGGCGAACACGTCGGTCTCGTAGTAGCACGGCGTCGGCGACCAGTTGTCCCGGCCCGGCCACTTGTCGCAGGCGGGCACGGACGGCGCCAGCTTGGCGGTGACCTTCGAGCCCTTCGCGCCGAAGGCGCCGCTGGCGTTGATCCGCGTCCACTCACTGGTCAGCACGGGCAGCTTGCAAATGGCCTTCCGGCCGGTGATGTCGTCGCACGTGTAGGGGTCGCACGCGTCGCCGAGACCGTCGTCGTCGGAGTCCTGCTGCCGCGGGTTCGGCTCGAGCACGCAGTTGTCGAGCTCGTAGTCGGCGCCGACGTAGGGCTGGAAGTTCGGCCAACCGTCCTTGTCCTCGTCGTTGTTGTGCGCCGGCAGCACCCGCGCCTTGAGGCCGTCGAAGTCGGCGTCCTTGAGATCGACGTCCACCTCGAACGGCACGGCCGCCGCGAAGGTCTGGTCGGTGTCGCCGTAGGGGGTCACCTCCAATCGGCTGAACGGCACCGTGAAGGCGATCTCCTGTCCGGTTCCAGGGTTGCCGGGGCAGAAGTCGATGGCGTCGCGCACGCGGTAGGAGAGCCCCTCGGTGACCAGGTCGGCGGCGCGCACCACCCCCCGGGAGTCGATGTCGCTCTCGAGTCGCAGGGTGCCGGTGACCTCGCGCTCGTCGGGGTACTCGACGTCGCCCACGACGTAGCTGCCGGTACCTCCGGCCGCGTTGCCGGGCGGCGTCAGCGTGCCCTCGTAGTCGAGCACCATGAAGCCGGGCGCCAGGTCGAGCGGCTCGCGCCCGTTCTCGACGTAGGTCTCGCCCGGGTCGAGTTCCTTGATCGTGTACTCCAGGCTGCCCGACTCACCGCTGGGCAGCGCTCGCGGGCCGCCGTCACCGATCCACTCCTCGGCGACGCGGTTGGTCAGGAGTCGCTGCACGGCCTGCTGCACCGTGGTGCCGAACCGGGAGTCGTCGACGAAGCTGTACGTCGGCTCCAGCGGCAGATCGCGCACGATGCCGGTGCTGCCACCGCCGATGTACTTCATCCACAGCGCGGCGTTCCACGAGCCGATGTAGACCCGGATGAACGGGATGATGGTGTCGTTGACGTAGGCCAGCGCCAGTCCGGCGGCGGTCTGCGACGAGAACGGGGTGCAGAAGGCGTCGAGTCCGCCCCACAGCTCCGAGGCCGTCTCGCCGAGCCAGCTCGGGTCGGCCTGGTCGGTGGGCCGGATGCGGGTCTCCTCACCCTGGAACGAGGTGAGCGAGACGCTGATGACACCGTCGCGCAGCGTGGCGTCGTGATGCCGCTCGGCCAGCGTGTCGGGGTCGAGCCCCAAGACGTCGACGAGACCGTCGTCCACGCCCGGGATCGGCGCCTCGAAGGAGAGCGTGACGGGCTTCGCGAATGTCAGCCCCGTGGGCGAGACGTCGAAGAGCGGGATGCCGTACGCGACGTCCTTCGTGCCGGTGAACGGCAGGGGTGTCACCGAGATGCCGGTCGGCTCGGCTACCGCGCCCGCGGGCACCTCCAGGCTCCAGCCGTCTCCGGTGAGCGTGCCCCCCTCGGGACCGATGCTCTGCTCGTCGGCCACGCCGACGAGCGGGAGGTCGCCGTCGACCGCTCCGGCGCCCTCCCTCATCCCCGCGTGCGCGAGACCCGCGAGGTAGCCCTCGGCGCGCGCGTGCACGAGCACGAGCCCGTCGGCAGGCGCGGCGATGGTGAAGGTGCCGTCGTCGGCGGCGGTCGTGGTCAGGCCCCCCACCTCGACCTCCGCGCCGGCGATCGCCTCCTTCGTCACCGCGTCGACGACCCGGCCGGTCAGGACGCCGTCGTTCGCGACATCGGGCCGACGCACGGTCAGCGAGGCGCGCCGTCCGCTGGCGGCCGAGACCACCCGCACCGTGGAGGTGCCGGGCGCGACGTCGACCCGCGCGCTGAACCGGCCCAGCGGGTCGGGCGCGGCGGTGACCGGCACCAGACCGCCGTCGATCTGGACCCCGCCCGCGGGGTCGCTGAGTCCGGACACCTCGAGGGTCGCACCGCGCCACGAGGCCGCGTCGAGGTCGACGGCGTGCGGGTTCGGCGTCCTCTTCGTCTCGCAGCCGCGCCGTTTCTCGCCCCGACAGCCATCGCGACTCGGCCCACCCACGAGAACGTCGCGCGCCGGGCCGCCGTCGAGGTAGTCGGCGTCTCCGCCCCCGACGAGACGGTCCGGGCCGCCCTGCCCGTAGAGCCTGTCCTTACCGGCCTGGCCGACGAGCTTGTCCTTGCCGGGGCCGCCCCAGACGAAGTCTCGACCCGCGCCACCCTTCACGACGTCGTTTCCGCGACCGGTGCACACGACGTCGTTACCGGCGCCGGCGAGCACCTTGTCGTTGCCGCCGAGGGCGACGATCACATCGTCGGCCTCCGTGCCACGGATCGTCTCGGACTTGTTCGTGCCCACGATGGTGGCCGGGAGCCCCGCGCACGCCGGGCCCGTGGAGCGCTTGGCTGCCAGACCGGGACTGGCTGCCGGTGCAGACCTCACGGTGTCGGAGGCCGCCGAACTCGGCGTGGCCGACCAGCCGGCCGCGAGGAGCGGTGCGCAACACAGTGCAGCGAGAAGGCGTCTCATCGGGCGGTGAACCTCCGGCTCTGCTTGGACTCGGCGCTCCGGCCGACCAGGTTGCGGGCCCACGCGGTGCAGCGGTACCGGGCCCCCTTCTTCAACGTCGCGACGACCACCGTGGGCCGCTTCGAGGACGACGTGCGGTGCGGTCCGGACGGCGAGGTGCACGTGGCCTGGTACCGCGTGGTGGGCGCACTGCCCGCGCGGCCCGGCGCCAGCGTGAGCACCGCCCGATGCCCCTTCTTCTTCGTGACCACGCGGTCGATGCCGGGCGGGCCCGGCACGCGGTCGTCGCTGAGGAGGCGGACGTCGTCGGCCTCGGGCTGGCCGACCGCATAGCCGTTGCCCTGCTCCACCGTGAGGGTGACGCGCTGCGCCCTCTCCGCCTCGTGGTCGTCGATCGGGATGAGCAGCACGTCGACCGTCTTCTCCTGCGCGGGGAACGTGACCGTGGTCGGCAGCGTCGCGTAGTCGGTGCCCGGGCGGCCCGTGCCGCTCGAGGAGACGTTCACCGCCAGCTCGCCGCCGATCGTGGTGGTGCGCGAGAGGGTCCAGGTGCCGGTGTCGGAAGGCTCGCGTGCGGTCGGGTCGGTGGCCTCGACGGTCACGATCGGCAGATCTCCGCCGCCACCGCCTCCGCTGCCGCGGTAGAGCCTCATCGAGTGCTCGATCGCATGCCTGGATCCGTTGGTCTGATCGGTGACGGTGAGAGACGCCAGGGCGTAGTCACCCTCGTCGTAGGAGACGACCGGCTCGGCCTCGTGGCTGGTGGCGTAGTCCCGGTACTCCGAACCGCCTGCGTCGACGACCTGGAAGGTCCAGTCGTAGGTGAGCCGATGGCCCCACTGCGCCCGGCTGGTGTCGTCGTAGGTCACGGTGACGCCGTCCTCGGCCCGGGACTGGTCGAATCCGGCGACGGGGGCGCGGTCGCGCTCCTCGCCATCGACCGGCAGCCAGAAGCGGGCCGTGCGAGCGCCGTCCGAACCGTCCTCCTCCTGCACCAGAAGGCTCGCGGCGCCCTGGATCCAGGTGGGTCCGAAGAGTCCGTCAGGGCGGTTCTCGACGCCGTTGGGCGCGGTGTCCGCGCGTTGGTAGAGGCACTCCTCGAGCCTTGGTCCACGCTCGGCCCAGACCTGATCGGTCCCGGCGGCGCCGCCGTAGACGTACTGCCCGTCGAACCTCCCGTGGCAGTCGTGCATGCCGAGCTGGTAGCCGGCGTTGCCCAGCGCCGTCCACAGCAGGCTGCCGGGGTCGCCCTGGCCGGTGGCCGCGGGGTAGTCGCAGCTCCACGAGGCGCGCCCCAGCCACGTCGGGGTCCGGTCGGTGCCGGAGTCGTAGGAGTCGAGGTAGGCGCAGGTGTCGTAGTCGACGTCGTAGGAGATGCCGTAATAGCAGACCGACGGCGTGAAGACGCCGGTCAGGGTGTCCTGCTCCTGGCACGCCGGGATCGAGGTGTCGATCGAGACCAGGGCCCCGGATCCGATGTCGCCCGAGACGAAGACGTCGTAGTCGAGGTAGCCCGTGGCCGGACAGAGATCGCCGATCGCCGGGTCGGCGAGCGTCGACCCGCACCCGGGTGCCTCGTAGGTGGCCACGGCCCCGGCCGACGTCGCGATCACCGCCGGCACGACCAGCAGCACTGCCAGCACCATCCCCACCCGTGCACGCAGGCCCATGCGCCTCCCCTTCGCGTCCCGACGGCTTGGCGCGGTCGGTCCGTGTCAGGCCGACCGCGGCCTCACCCTCCCAACCCCCACCAACGAGACAGCAACAGACGACGCGGTCGCCGATGCCCTAGCCTCGGCCTGCTCCCTCACTCGCCCCGGCACACCCTGGAGGGCCCATGCCCGCGTCCGCGTTCACCCACCCGGCTCCCGTGGAGGTCGACCTGATCGTCGTCGGGTCGGGAGGCGGTGCCATGACCGGCGCTCTGCTCGCCCAGCGTGCCGGCCTCAGCGTCGTGGTGCTCGAACGCACCGACCGCGTCGGCGGCACCTCGGCCTACTCCGGCGGCGCCTGCTGGCTGCCGGGCAGCGCGGTGCAGCAGCGGGCCGGCATCGCCGACTCCACCGAGGGAGCCCGCACCTACCTCGAGGCCGTGTTGCAACCCGACGACGGGTGGACGCCCGACGGGGCGAAGGTCGAGGCGTTCTTGGCGCACGCGCCCGTGGTGGTGGCCGAGCTCGAGGCCGCCGGCATCGACTTCGAGTGGTTGCCGTTCCCCGAGTACTACGACGCCCCGGGACGCTGCCCGATGGGGCGATCGATCCAGCCGACGAGCATCAAGCGCGCGGCGCTGCCGCGCGACGTCGCTGCCGTCGTCCGGCCCCCCGTGGAGCGCGATCGCGTCGGTGAGGAGGGGCGCAACACCCTCACCGGCGGCCAAGCGCTCATCGCTCGGTTGGCCGCGGCCTTCCTCGGTGCCGGCGGCCAGATCTGCACGGGGCACACCGTGCGCGACCTGCTCACCGAGACCGACGTCTCGGGCGACAAGGTGGTGGGCGTGTGGGCGCTGACCGAGCACGGCGCGGTCGAGGTGCGCGCGCGGCGCGGCGTGCTGCTCGGCTCGGGCGGGTTCGAGGGCAGCGAGGCCCGACGCGACTCCCACGACACCCCGGGCCGGGTCGAGTGGAGCATGGCGCCCCGCGGCACGAACCGCGGCGAACCCATCTCCGCCGCGCTCGACGCGGGCGCTGCCGTCGACTGGACCGGGCTCGGCTGGTTCTGTCCCGGGCTCGAGCAGCCCGATGGCGGCGGCTCGTTCACCCTCGGCTTCCGCAGCGGCCTCATGGTCGACGGCTCGGGACGGCGCTACGGCAACGAGTCGCTGCCCTACGACCAGTTCGGCCGGTTGATGGCGGCCGATCCTGCGCGCATCCCGTCGTGGTTCGTCTTCGACTCCCGCGAGGGCGGCCGCCTGCCCGGTATCGCGATGCCCGAGGGTGACCCCGCCGCGCACCTGGAGGCAGGGACGTGGGTGCGCGCCGACACGCTCGAGGAGCTGGCCGAGCAGACCGGCGTGCCGGCGTCCGCACTGGTGACCAGCGTGGCACGGTTCAACGGCTTCTGCGCCACCGGTGTCGATGAGGACTTCGGCCGTGGCTCGGACGAGTACGACACCTTCTTCACCGCCGGCGAGGGCCCGAACAAGGCGCTCACGGGCGTCGAGCAGGCGCCGTTCTATGCCGCCCGGTTCGTGCTCTCCGATCTCGGCACCAAGGGCGGCGTCGTGACCGACACGAGCGGCCGCGCACTGCGCCCCGACGGCAGCGCGGTGCCACGCCTCTACGCGTGCGGGAACGCTGCCGCGCCGATGACCGGCCCGTACTACCCCGGCCCCGGCGCGCCCCTGGGCACCGCGATGGTCTTCGCGAGTCTCGCCGTGCGAGACCTGGTCGACTGACCCCAGGATCTCTCGCCGGCTCGGGTCGCTGCGCGGTGCCGAGCGCGGCGCCGGCCACCCGCACCCAACCCTGAGACGGGGCATACGGAGTTCACAGCAAGCGCACAGGATCAGTCATCATGGTGCTGCCATGGCCACCTCCGAGCTCACCCGCCCCGATGGATCCCCCCTGCGCGTACTGGTGGTCGACGACGAGGTGAACATCGCCGAGCTCATCTCGATGGCCCTGCGCTACGAGGGGTTCGACGTCACGACCGCACACACGGGCAATCGGGCGGTGCAGGCCGCGAAGGACACCGACCCCGACGCCGTGGTGCTCGACGTCATGCTCCCCGATCTCGACGGGCTCGAGGTGCTGCGGCGCATGCGGGGGTCCGACCCGCACCTGCCGGTCGTCTTCCTCACCGCTCGCGACGCCGTGGAGGACCGCATCGCCGGCCTCACGGCCGGCGGCGACGACTACGTCACCAAGCCGTTCTCTCTCGAGGAGCTGGTGGCACGCCTGCGCGGGCTGATGCGACGTGCCGGGGCCCAGCAGATCACCGAGTCCAACGTGCTCAGCGTCGGCGACCTCACCCTCGACGAGGACAGTCACGAGGTCTTCCGCGGGGACGACGAGATCACTCTCACCGCCACGGAGTTCGAGCTGCTGCGCTTCCTCATGCGCAACCCACGCCGGGTGCTCAGCAAGGCGCAGATCCTCGACCGGGTGTGGAACTACGACTTCGGCGGCCAGGCCAACGTGGTCGAGCTGTACATCTCCTACCTGCGCAAGAAGGTCGATGCCGGCCGTGAGCCGATGATCCACACGATGCGGGGCGCCGGGTACGTGCTCAAGCCGGCGGGCTGACGCGTGCCCCGGCTCCCCCGCGCTCGCTGGCACCGCCCTTCGCTCACCTGGAGGCTGGTGCTGACGGCGGCCGCCCTCGTGCTCACCACCTCGCTGGTCGTCGGCGCGGTCGCCACCCTCGCCGTCCGCTCCTACCTGATGCAACGCCTCGACGACGACCTCGCCGACGCCGCCCGACAGTCCGAGAGGGCGCCGGCCCAGCTCTACGTGTCGGGATCCTTCACCCCACCGCCCAGCCGGGGCGACCAGGACGACGACGGCCGCCGCCTGCCGGGCGGCAACGGCACGCTGAGCGCCTACTACGCCGACGTCTCCGGCTACGACGGCGACCCGGTGGGCAATGTCGTCGACTACGACCGCGACAACTCGGTGCGCTCCCTCTCGGCCAAGGCACTCGACGAGCTCGAGACCGTGCCGACGGGGTCGCCCACGACCCTCGAGGTGCCCGGCGTGGGCCACTACCGCGTCCAGGCCACCACGACGGTGTACGGCAAGGTCGTCACCGGCCTGCCCACCGACGGCGTCGACGGCGTGGTGACGCGGCTGGTCGTGTGGGAGGGGCTGCTCGTGCTGGCGGGCACCGGACTGGCCGGCCTCGCGGGCCTGGTGCTCGTGCGCCGGCAGATGCGCCCGCTGCGCGAGGTCTCGGCCACCGCGCACGCGGTCGCCGCGCTGCCCCTGGCCGAGGGCGAGATCAGCCTCGAGCAGCGGGTTCCCGCGAGGCTCACCGACGAGCACACCGAGGTCGGGCAGGTGGGAGCCGCTCTCAACACGCTCCTCGCGCACGTCGAGGACTCCCTCTCGGCGCGGCACCGCAGCGAGCAGCAGGTGCGCCAGTTCGTCGCCGACGCCTCCCACGAGCTGCGCACCCCGCTAGCGACCATCGCGGGCTATGCCGAGCTGGCGCGACGGCGTCCCGACGACGCCTCGGCGCAGCAAACGGCACTGGGCAAGGTCGAGGAGGAGTCCGCGCGGATGACGGCGCTCGTCGAGGATCTGCTGCTGCTCGCGCGCCTGGACTCCGGCCGTCCTCTCGAGCAACGTCCGGTCGACCTGGTGCGGCTGCTCGTGGAGGCCGTGTCCGATGCCCGGGTGCTGGCCCCGGGCCACCGCTGGCGGCTGGAGCTGCCCGAGGCGGCCGTCGAGGACGGCGTCGAGGTGATCGGCGACGAGCATCGACTGCACCAGGTGGTGACCAACCTGCTCACCAACGCCCGCAAGTACACACCCGAGGGCTCGACCGTGACCGTCACGGCGCTGCGCGACGGCTTCGTGGTGCGCGACGACGGGCCGGGGTTCCCGCCCGACCTGGTGCCGCACGCCTTCGAGCGCTTCTCGCGCGGCGACGTCGCGCGCACCCGCGGCGACGACACCCGGCCGAGCGGAGCGGGGCTGGGGTTGTCGCTGGTGCAGGCCATCGTGGCTGCGCACGGGGGCCTGGTCACCCTGAGCTCCACCCCCGGCGACACCCGTTTCGAGGTGCGCGTCGCCGCCGCGGAGACCGACGAGTGAATCTGCCCGACTCGACCATCTTGGGTTTTCTGCGTTGATCTGTTGGGCTGGGCCCTAGCCGTCGGCTCCTCCGATGGCCCTGACGACCAGCCCAGGAGGCGAGCATGACCGCCGTCGTGTCCGGTACCCAGCAGCGCTCGAGCGAGCTGTTCCAGCGCGCGGAGTCGCGCACGGCGCGCAACTACAAGCCGCTGCCGGTGGTCATCGAGCACGCCGAGGGCGCCTGGATGACCGATGTCGACGGCACCCGCTACCTCGACCTGCTCGCCGGGTACTCCGCGCTCAACTTCGGCCACGGCCACCCGGGTCTGCTGCGCACCGCGCACGAGCAGCTCGACAAGCTCACGTTGACCAGCCGCGCCTTCGTGCACGACCAGTTCGCCGACTTCTGCTCCGAACTGGGCGACCTGTGCGGCAAGGATCTCGTGCTGCCGATGAACACCGGCGCCGAGGCCGTCGAGACCGCCATCAAGGTCATGCGCAAGTGGGGCTACGAGATCAAGGGAGTCACCCCGAACGAGGCGAACATCGTCGTCGCGGGCGGTAACTTCCACGGTCGCACGACCACCATCGTCGGCTTCTCGGACGACCCCGACGCCCACAACGGTTTCGGCCCGTTCGCGCCCGGCTTCCGGCTGGTCCCGTTCGGCGACCTCGACGCCGTCTCGGCGGCCATCGACGAGAACACGGTGGGCGTGCTCATGGAGCCGATCCAAGGAGAGGGCGGCGTCGTGCTGCCCCCCGACGGCTTCCTGGAGGGCCTGCGCCGGCTGTGCACCGAGCGCAACGTGCTCTGGGCGGCCGACGAGATCCAGGCCGGCCTCGGCCGCACCGGCAAGACGTTCGCGTGCGACCACGAGGGCGTCGTGCCCGACCTCTACGTGCTCGGCAAAGCGCTCGGCGGCGGCATCGTGCCGGTCTCGGCCGTCGTGGCCGACCGGGAGATCCTCGGGGTGCTGCGTCCGGGTCAGCACGGCTCCACGTTCGGGGGCAACCCGCTCGCCTGCGCTGTCGGGCTCGAGGTCGTACGCATGCTGGCGACCAACCAGCACCAAGAGCGGGCCGCCGAGCTCGGTGTGATGATGCGCGAGAGGCTCGAGGCGCTGGTCGGCAACGGCGTCGTCGCCGTGCGTACCCGCGGCCTGTGGGCCGGCGTCGACATCGACCCCGCCATCGGCACCGGGCGCGAGATCTGTGAGGCGCTCATGGCGCGCGGCGTGCTCGCCAAGGACACCCACGGCTCGACGATCCGCCTGGCACCACCCCTGGTCATCGAGGCCGACGATCTCGCCTGGGGTCTCGACCAGCTGGCCGAGGTCGTGCACGGCGCGTCCGATCAGGACTGAATCTGAGAGCACTCTGAGACCAGGCGTCGCGGTGTCCCTCATTATGGTGACAAGCACTCCCCGGGGCGTACTCTGAGTACTGCGTGCGCCGTCGACCCGGGGTTCTGAGACTCCCCCGCGGTCGGCGGCGTTCGCTTTGCTCGCGGGCTTCTACTGCTCCGGCACGGTCGCGACGAGCGAGGGCAGGGCGGCGGTGAGCATGTCGAGCAACTGCTCGCGCGACACGCCCGTCGGGTCGAGCACCCACGACAGCACGGCGTCTTCGGCCATGGCTGCCCAGCCACGCACCACCAAGCGGGCCAGCGGGGTGTCTGGCACCCGGAAGCCATCGTGCTCGTCGTCGAAGACCCGGTCGGTCAGAGCCGCGCGAGCCTCGTCGTAGATCTCGCGCATGGCCTCGCTGCCGCCCGCCGATCCGCGGACCAGGGAGAGGTAGCCGGCGAGGTTCTGCTCGACGTAGGCGAGGTAGGCGGCCATCGAGGCGTGCAGGCGCTCGAAGGCGTCACCGGAGGTCGGCGGCGCCGTCTGCGCGATGAGGTCGTCGGCCGCGTGCCGCACGACCGCCTCGTGAAAGGCGGCCTTGTTGCCGAAGTAGTGGTAGAGCAGACCCCGTGAGATGCCGGCCTCCTCGGCCAGCAGGTCGATCGAGAGCTCATCGACCGAGCGGGTCGAGAGCAACCGCACGCCCAGGTCGAGCAGTTGGGTGCGGCGTTGGTCGGGGCTCAGTCTCGTGCGCGTCGTCACACCCGCCATTCTATTGACGTTTTTTCAATAGCGCCAGTATTCTCACCGACATGCCTCGCTCTCTCGCTGTCGACCACGTGATCGTGGGTGCCGGGTTCGCCGGGATCGCCGCCGCCATCAAGCTCGACGAGGACGGCGAGCGCGACGTCGTCGTCCTGGAGAAGGGTCACGACGTCGGCGGCACGTGGCGCGACAACACCTACCCCGGCGCCGCCTGCGACGTGCCCAGCCAGCTGTACTCCTTCTCGTTCGCACCCAACCCCGACTGGTCGATGTCGTTCTCGCCGCAGCCCGAGATCCAGGCCTACATCGAACGAGTGGCCCGCGAGTCCGGCGTGCTCGAGCGGTTCCGGTTCGACACCGAGGTCACGGCCGCCACGTGGGACGGCGCCACGCAGCGCTGGCACGTCACCGCGCGAGGCCCGGAGGGCGAGCAGACCTACGTCTCGCGCACCCTGATCACCGGCACCGGAGCTCTCTCGGAGCCCAAGCTGCCCGAGATCGAGGGCATCGACGGCTTCACCGGCGAGTTGTTCCACAGCGCCCAGTGGGACGCCGACGCCGACCTCGCCGGCAAGCGCGTCGCGGTCATCGGCACCGGCGCCTCGGCGATCCAGATCGTGCCGAAGCTCCAGGAGCAGGTGGCCCACCTCGACCTCTACCAGCGCACCGCGCCGTACGTGATGCCGCGCCACGACCGCACCTACTCCCGACTCGAGAGGGCGGCGCTGCGGCACGTGCCAGGTCTCCAGAAGCTCTACCGCACCGCCATCTACTGGGGTCGCGAGACCTACGTGCCCGGCTTCACCTGGAACCCTGCGTTGGCGATGCCGGCCCAGAAGATGGCGCTGAAGAACCTCGCCGACGCCGTGGCCGACCCGGACCTGCGCGCCGCGCTCACCCCGGACTTCCAGATCGGCTGCAAGCGCATCCTCATCTCGAACACCTACTACCCCGCCGTCGCCAGCGACAACGTCGAGCTCGTCACCGACGGCATAGCCCGGATCGACGGCAACGCGATCCTCACCCGCGACGGCACCCGGCGCGAGGTCGACGTGCTCGTCGTCGCCACCGGGTTCGCGACCACCGATCTGCCGATCGCCCACCTCGTCACGGGCCGGACCGGCGAGACACTCGCCGAGCGCTGGACCGAGAGTGGCATGGCCGCCTACAAGGGCACCACGGTCCCGGAGTTCCCCAACCTGTTCACCATCGTCGGACCCAACACCGGGTTGGGGCACTCGAGCATGGTGTTCATCATCGAGAGCCAGGTCGCGTACCTGCGCGACGCGATCCGCACCATGCGGGCCCAGGGCCTCGGCGCCGTCGAGCCGACCGAGCAGGCGACGTCCGACTGGAACGACGACCTGCACCGCCGCATGCGCCGCACGGTATGGAACAGCGGCGGCTGCGCCAGCTGGTACCTCGACGAGCACGGCCGCAACACGACGCTGTGGCCGCGCACCACCTTCACCTTCCGGCGGCTGCTCGCCCGTTTCGACGCCGAGCAGTACGTCTTGAGCCCCGAGCACACCACCACCCCGACCCAGGAGGTCGTTTCCGCATGAAGTCGCTCCACGACAAGGTCGTCGTCATCACCGGAGCCGGATCCGGCATCGGTCGCGCCCTCGCCCTCGACCTCGCCGCCAAGGGCTCGCGCCTCGCGCTCTCGGACGTCGACGAGGCCGGCCTCGCCGAGACCGTGCGCCTGGCCGAGGCAGCCGGCTCCCCCGAGGTCGTCGGCCAGCGGCTCGACGTCGCCGATCGGGACGCCTTCCTCGCCTACGCCGACGAGGTGGCCGCCCACTTCGGCCGCGTGAACGTCGTCGTCAACAACGCCGGCGTGGCGCTGGCCGGTGACCTGGTCGACCTCGACTGGCCCGACATCGACTGGATCCTCGGCATCAACCTCGGGGGGGTGATCACCGGCACCAAGGCGTTCCTGCCGCACCTCATCGCCTCCGGCGACGGCCACCTGGTCAACATCTCCTCGCTGTTCGGTCTGCTCTCGATGCCCGGCCAGTCGATGTACAACGCCGCCAAGTACGCCGTACGCGGCATGACCGAGGCCGTGCGCGAGGAGATGCTCATCGCCGGGCACCCCGTCGGCGTCACCAGCGTGCACCCCGGCGGCATCAAGACCGCCATCGCCCGCAACTCCCGCGTCTCCTCCAAGGAGGACCAGAAGGCCACGGCCGAGTTCTTCGACAAGAAGCTCGCCAAGACCACGCCCGAGAAGGCGGCCCAGATCATCGTGCGCGGCATCGAGAGGAACCAGGCCCGCGTGCTCGTCGGCCTCGACGCCCACGCCCTGCACACCTTCGCCAAGTTCTCCGGCTCTCGGTACCAAGACGTCGTCGCCCGGATCAGCAAGAAGGTGCTCCCCGCCAAGGCAGTGTGATTGGGGCGTTAGAGGCCGTCGTTTGGTACCAAACGACGGTAAAGACCGGGGATTTTACTGTGGTTTGGTACCAAACGTGCACCTCGCGCACGTCGCTAGGGTCGGCGCCATGACCCCCGGCCGGATCGTGATGACCAAGTGGGGCAACCGTGCGCACTGGGAGTTCGCGGCGATCTGGCTGGGCGAGGACGAGCACGGTCACTGGCTCGGGGTGCCGGCGGGCACCCGCCACTCGCGCCCGGGCATGGAGTTCGTCAGCGACGTGCCGACGGTGACCCTGGCACCGCGGAAAGGCTGGTACCTGCCCACCTGGCACGCACCCGACCACTGGTGGTGCGACACCTATGTCGACATCGCCACTCCCCCGGCCCTCGCGTGGGTGGGCGAGCACGACGACACCTGGGTACTGCGCAGCACCGACCTCGACCTCGACGTGGTCCGCGAGCGCACGGGGCGGCTCTTCGTCGACGACGAGGATGAGTTCGAGGAGCACCGTCTCGCCCTCGGCTACCCCGACGACGTCGTGACCCAGGCGCGTGCTGAGTGCGCCGCCGTCCATGCGGCGATGCAGGCGCGCCGAACGCCGTTCGACGGCAGCCACCGTCGCTGGCTCGACCTCGTGCCCCAGTGACCCCGAGTCCGGGCGGAGCGGGTCAGCCGACGCGGCGCGACTCCCGACGCCGCGTCACCTGTCGCACCGGACCCACCAGCCGCGGACCCGACAATCGGGCCTCGAGCCGGCGCGCCTCGCGCTTGAGCGGCTGGGAGAGGTACTGGCCGAGCAGGACGCCGGCAGCGAGAGCGATCGCGACCGACACCGCGGTGCCGAGGGCGAGCAGACCGGCCGGCACCTGGCTGTCGTCCATGGCCAGCAGGCTCAAGCCGGTGTAGATGGAGATACCGGGGAGCATCGGCACCAGGGCCGGCACGACGACCACCAACGGAGGCACGGAGAAGCGCCCCGCGATCGCGTAGGCCACCACGCCCACCAGCAGGGCGGCCCAGGCCACCGACCAGGCGCGCCCGACCCCGAGTTGGTCGAGCATCCGGCTGACGGCGATCGCGACGCCGGCGACCAGAGCGATCGGCGCGAGGATCCGGTGCGGCGCCCGTGAGGCGTAGGCGAAGGCCGCCGCCGCGACTGCAGCACCCAGCACGAGCATGCCGAACGTCTGGAGGCTGTACCGGCCCGGGTTGATCGACGGTATCCGCAGGCCCGCGACCTGCGCCACGCCGAGCCCGCCGGAGACGCCGGCGATGATGCCGGCCGTCGCCAGCAGCGCCTCGGTCAGGCGGGCCCCCGCGGTGATGTAGAAGCTGGTGAGGGCATCTTGGAGCGCGCTCATGAACCCGATGCCCGCCAGCAGCAGCACGATGTTGGCGGTGATGACCGCCGAGACGTTGACGTGCAGCGGGGTCGCCCCGACGCCGATGGCCAGCAGCGACGCCACGCCGCCGCCGAGCACCTGCTGGTAGAAGCCGGGCATCCGGCGCCGCGACATGCGCAACTGGAGCCGGTCGATGAGCATGGCCGACACGAACGCCGTGAGCAGCACCCAGCCGTTGCCCCCGAGCTGGAGCCCGACACCGGCCGCCATGACCCCCCACCCGAAGGTGATGGCCGTGCGCGGGCGGCGGCGTCCGCTGGAGGTGATCCGACCCAGTTCGGTGCGGGCCCCGCGCAAGTCGGTCTCGCCGTTGAGGATGGCGCGGATGAGATGGTCGGCCCGGGTGAGCTGCTCGTAGTCGATCGCGCGCTGCTGGACCTGGCGGCGGGCGGTGATCGCCTGCCGCTCGGCGGTGTCTTGGTAGCTCATCGTGAGCGAGGTGAAGATGATGTCGACGTCGACGTTGCGTAGGCCCAGCGATCGGCTGACCGAGAGCATCGTGGCCGTCACGTCGGCCGCACCGACCCCGGTCGAGAGCAGCAGCTCACCCATGCGCAGGCACAGGTCCAGCGTCAGGTTCACCTCGCGCTCGTCGGTCATGTCGCGATGGTGACAGCGCCGCCCAGGAGCACCCCAACCGACGGACACGTGATCCGTGCCACCGCCGGCGGGGCAGCCCTCCCGGGGCCTGGATCCCCCATGAGATCGAGGCCCCGGGAGGGAGTCAGTGGGTGCTCAACACCCCGGCAAGCACCCCGTCAGCAACGTCGATCGAGTGTGCAGATGAGCCCCTTGACCTTGGGAGTGCCCCACCCCGTGACGTAGTCCCAGCCGGGCGTCGTCGGGTAGAGGCCGTTGGTGGCCGGCACCCCGGTGCTGGTGTCGGTCGAGGTGACGTCGAAGTAGTCCTTCGCGGCGGCGTTGCTCGTGCCGGCCCGGTAGAGGCCGTAGTTGGCGAATCCGTTGCCGCGGGACTTCTTGGAGGCCGACTGGATGCGCGCCCACATGCCCTGCATCAGCGGAGCCGAGAGCGACGTTCCTCCGCCGTAGCTGTCCTGACCGGCGGACTTGATGAGGTAGCCGTTCGAGAGAGCGTCACCGGACTGGGCCGCCACATCGGCGATGCCGCGGCACGGGTTGCCGGTCGTGACACACGGGATCGCGTTGTTCGCGACGCCCTTCTGGTAGTCCGGACGGTCGATGAACAGCGTCGAGCCGCCGCCGCCGAACGCCCAGCCGTACTCGTGGGTGCGCCGGCCCTGGCCGTCGGTGTAGAGCACGGTGCCGCCCACGGCGGTCACGTAGGGCAGCGACGCCGGGGAGTTGGTGATCGGCACCCCCTGGTTCAGCACACCGTTTCCGGCTCCGATCACCGCGGCATAGGCCACCGGGCACGAGGAGCCGGTGTCACCGGTCGAGACGAACACGGTCTTGCCCTCGAGCGCGATCTGCTGGGTGATCGGTGTGAGGGTCGCGTCACTGGCGTTGCCGATGCCGATGCCCGCCGGGAGGTTGTAGACCGTGGGGTCGTTGAGCACCGGCGCCACGGCGTCGCTCACGTACGGGATCGACTCACACTCGCCGTAGCTCGCGGAGGCCTGCAACGGCCCCTTCGCGTCGTCCGCGAACTGACTGAACACCGCATCGACGTCGGCGTCGCTGAGATCCTTGCCGAAGTAGAGGGTGAGCTTGCCGACCTTCGGCGCCATCCCGGTCGAGGCCTGGGTGTCGATGTTCCACTCGACGCGACCGGAGTCGTCGGAGAATCCGCTGTCACCCTTCGGGTGCTTCACCCGCACCGGCACCCGCGGCAGCTTGTTGGCCGTCTCGAAGTCGCGCAGGTCGGCGATGACGTCCTTGCTCTGGCCCTCGCCGAAGACCGCGACACCCTGCTTCTGGCCCTTCCAGCGGGCCGGCTGCTGGTAGGCCTTCCAGAGATCCTGCGGAGTGGTGGAGCCGATGCAGTCGCCCGTGGGCAGGCAGGAGTCCTGGCTGGTGGTGGCCGCCGTGCCCGAGTGGGTGTGCGGCCCGGTGGTGGTGCGGTAGGCCTGGAGGGTGTTCAGGCCGACGACGTTGCTGATGCCGAGGCCTTTCGCGTACGAGGGGGCGGCGGTGTTGGCGAGGAACGTGGTGCCATCGGTGCGGAACCGGTCGATGGGGGTGTGGAAGGCAGAGGACACCGCGGACGACGTGCCGCTGAGACTCAGCACGTCGCCCGCTCGGGAGACGTGGTCGACGCTCAGGCCGGCGTCGGTGAAGTACTGGGTGACTCGCGCCTGCTGAGCGGCCGGCACCCCGAACCGGCGCGCGAACCGCGCCGGCGTCAGGAAGTGCCCGTAGTGGGCGTTGCCCGGCGTGTTCATCGCGGTGATGAGGCGGCGCTCGGCGGCCAGGTGCGGGCGGTCGAGGCTCACCACGAGGTGCATCGGGGTCGCCGCAGGCGCCGCACCGAGGTCCGTGGCCTGGGACAGGCCCGGCAGCAGGTTGTAGGTGAAGTCCCGGGTGAGTTTCTGGGTGTCGGCGCGGCGGGAGGCCGTGTGCGCGACTGCGGCACCGGCCGCGGGGGTGACCAGCAGGGCACCGGCAGCGAGGGCCGCGGTGGCGGCGGCTTTCCAACGGCGGGGAGAGGTGGGGTACACGAGAGCTCCAAGAGGTGGGGGACGCCGAGGCGTCTCGGGTGGTTGACCAGTGCAACGTCGCGCCCGCCAGCGGGGTCACGGGCCGGCGCCCGAGAAAGCGCTGAGAAGTCCCGGCCCGTGCTCTCAGCGTCGACTCAGCGTGGACTCAGAGTCAGCCCACGTAGCCCGCTGGGGTTCCCCAGGTGTCTCGCCGCGTGGTGCCCCGGTCAACGAGCACGCACCGGGTGCCGGTGAAGTTGGTGGGCATGCACTTGTTGCAGTGGATGCACAGGCTCGGCGTGCTCGCGTCGGCGGCGATCCGGTTCACCAGGTCGGGCTTGCGCAGCAGCGCTCGCCCCATGGCGACGTAGTCGAAGCCCGTGCTCATCGCGAGGTCCATCGAGGCCCGGTCGACGATGCCGCCGAGCAGCACCATCGGCAGGTCGACGGCGGCCCGTACCTGGCGCGCGTGCTGGAGCAGGTAGGCGTCGCGGTAGGGGTAGGCGCGGATGAACCTCCTGCCGACCAGCTTCACGCCGAGTCTTATCGGTTGCGGCATCACCGCGGCGAACTCCTCCAGCGGCGCGTCGCCCTTGAAGAGGTACATCGGGTTCTCCAGCGACGAACCGGCCGTCATCTCCAGCGCGTCGCAGGTGCCGTCGGCCTCGAGCCACTGCGCTACACCGATCGCCTCGTCGAGCCAGAAGCCTCCGGGCACCCCGTCGTCCATGTTGAGCTTCACCAGCACCGCGATCCGGTCGCCCACGGCCTCGCGCACCGCGCGGAGCACCTGACGTGGGAAGCGCGCTCGGTTCTCCAGCGATCCGCCGTACTCGTCGTCGCGGCGGTTCAGCCGCGGGCTGAGGAACGAGCTGAGCAGGTAGTTGTGCCCCAGGTGCACCTCGACGGCGTCGAAGCCGCACTCGATCGCACGTCGTGCCGCCTGCGCGTGAGCCCGGACGACGCGCTCGATGCCGGCGCGGTCGATCGCGTGGGTGCGCGTCATCGTGGCGGTGAGGCGACTGCTCGGCGCGAGCGCGTGGCGTCCGGCCGAGCGCGGGTCGGCGACGGGTCCGGCGTGCCCGATCTGCGCCGACACCGCCGCCCCCTCCGCGTGCACCGCCTCGGTGAGCGTGCGCAGGCCGGGCAGCGCCTCGTCGGTCCAATGGATCTGGTGCTTGTCGGTGCGCCCGTCGGCGCTCACCGCGCAGTACGCCACCGTCGTCATGCCGACGCCGCCGCGCGCGTAAGCCAGGTGGAAGTCGAGCAGATCCCGTGTGACCCGCCCGCGATGACTCAGTCCCTCGTAGGTGGCCGCCTTGATCACCCGGTTGCGCAGCCGCACCGGGCCCAGCTCGGCGGGGGCGAGCGGGTCGGGTGCCGGTGTGTCGACGGTCACCTCGGCAGGGTAGACGCCTCCAGCCGAGTCGTGTGGTCGCCGTCCTGGAGCACGCCTCGCAGTTCGGGGTCGGCAGCCAGCGCACGTCGGGCCCGATGCAGGCGCACTCTGGCCGTGCCGGGTCGCACGCCGATGACCACCGCGATCTCGGCCGGCGAGAGACCTTCCCACTCCGCCAACCGCACGATCTCGCGTGCGGCGGGGTCGAGTCGGGCCAGGGCTCGCGCCACCGCGTTCTCCCGAACGGGCGAAGATCTCGTCGCGGACGCACCAGTCGTGGAGGACGCGAGCATCGCCGCCGCCTCGGCCGCCCTCCCAGCACGCTGCTCTCGCCGAGATTGCTGGAGCACGACCCGTCTTGCGGCGCCGAAGAGCCAGGCACGTCGCAGATCGGCGTCCGGAAGTTCGGCGCGACGACGCCAGGCGACGGCGAACACCTCGGCCACCACGTCTTCGGCCTCGGCCACGCCACGTCGGCGCAGATAGCCGAACAAGTGTGGCGCCGTGGCGCGGTAGAGCGCCTCGAACTCGGGTACGTCGAGCCGCCCACCAGGAGTCGTCACCGTGCAGCCTGCGGGAGCGATCGCATCTGGTAGGTCATCCCGCAGACCCCCCAGCGAGCGAGAACCGCACCGAGACGATCCACGTTCTCGGCCTCGACTGCCTCGGCGACGAGGGGAAAGTAGCCGGCAGGCGTGCTGTCGAACGCCACCCGGCGCACCGACACCTCACCCGAGCGTGGGTCCGTCACGTCCCGGTGCTCCCACGCGATGTCCTGTTCGGGGTCGACATCGGTCACGGCCGGCCAGTGCGGTGCGTCCATGAGCATGTGCGCCGACCGATCGAGCGTGTCGACATCGCCCGCGGCCAGTGCTCCGGCCCACTGGTCCGACCACGCGCACACCGAAGCCCGTGCAGCCCAGAAGCGCAGCGCGCCGGTTCCCGTGGACGCCTCCCCTGGCACAGCGCCCCGCTGGTCGAGGCGGACCTCGACCTCGACCCAGCGCTCCCGCGACTCAGCGTCGGGGAACGGGACGTCGGCCACCACGTCGGCCACCACGTCGGCGTAGTCGGCAGCCGAGGGATCCAACCGCTCGCCGGGGCCTCCCAGCCGCAGATCCTCCGCGTCGACGGGCCCCCTGCCCGTGTGGGCCGAGTACACCCCTGCCGCGGCCCATCCACCGGCGCCGATGAGAGCCGTCGCAATACCGGCCGTGGCCGCGAGCCGCAACGAGCGTCGCCGACGCGGACGCGGCGCGTGGTCCATCATGGACTGCTCGATACGCATCCACACCCGGTCGAGTTCGGAACTGTCGGCCTCGATGACCTGGGGCGCTGTCTGTGCCACGAGCCGAGCGTGCTCCGCGGGCCATGCGTTGTCGGTTCGTGTCACGGTCGAGATCCTCTCCTGGGTCGGCGACGCGAGCGTGTGCCCGCCTCCACCCTGGATGTGTCGATGCGTTACGGCGGCATAACCCCGGCGACATCACCGCGTTGATCCCACGACGCAGAGGGAGGACACACGTGCACCGACATCGCCACTCGGCACGGGCCGCCGGCCGGCGCCTTGCGCTCGCCACGGCCACGGCCGGAGCCCTGCTCACCGCCCTGCTGACGCCTGGAGCCCAGGCCGAGCCGACCGACCCGACCACGCCTGAGTACCAGGTCGCCGACGCCCAGAGCATGGCCGATGCCTACGGCCGCATCACCGGCGAGAACGGGCAACTGCGCAACCCCGCCTACCTCCCGGCACTGGTGCAGGCGAACGGCCAGCGAAGCGTCGACCAGCTGCTCGATCAGATGGCCACCCCGACCCGGCCGGCAGTGAGTCCCGGGTTCTTGGTGCCGGGGTGGAACGTCGGCAACCCGCTGCGCGCCGGTTGGGCCGGCACTCGCGGACGCGTGCGCAAGGTGACCTTCACCAACAAGTACGGCGCACTGCTGCGTGGCAAGGTGTGGGCACCGCTGAAGCACGCGCGCGACCCCTACACCGGCCGGCGTCTCCACGGCCCCTACCCGGGGGTCGTCATCACGACCGGCTCGGTGCAGGGCTCGCAGGGCATGTACGAGTGGCTGGCGCAGGATCTCGCCGAACGCGGCTACGTGGTCCTCACCTACGACGTGCAGGGCCAGGGCACCAGTGAGACGCTGCCGCACGAGAGCGGGCAGGTCTTCCCGTTCTGCGACCCCACGAGTGACCCGGCGCCCGGCGAGATGACCGGGTGCCCCGGCGTCCCGTTCCAGCAGCTGTCGAACTTCGTGGTCGGCACCCGCAACGCGCTCGGCTTCTTCACCTCCACCCCACGCCGGCACTACCCGAACGCGGGCGCCGCGGGTGCCGACGTGAACGACTTCAACCCGTTCTGGCGACTCTTCGACCGCTCGAAGGACAGGCGCACCGACACCCCTGGACGCACGACGCGCATCGCGATCATCGGCCACTCCCTCGGCGCCCAGGCCGTGTCGAAGGTGCAGCAGATCGACCAGCGGGCCATGACCGTCGTGGCCATGGACAAGCTCGCGACCGGCGATCTCACCGGCAGCACACCGGGCGTGCAGAACACACCCACGATCCCGGCGCTGGCCCTGCAGTCGGAGTACGGCTTCACCGTCACCCCGTGGTGGTTGAGCGGCGGCAGCTCGCTCCAGCCCCAGCCCAGCCCCGCGGGGCCGGACCCGATGCGCGAGCGTGCCACGGGCTTCGACGGCTGGCACCGCGCCGGCATCGACTCGATGCTCGTCGTGCCGCACGCCTCGACGCATCTGGACTACACCGACATCCCGCTCGTGCTACCGGCCAGCCGCTACGGCCAGGATCTCGACAGCACCTACATCCAGCTGTGGCTCGACCGCTACCTCAAGCACCGCCACAACACCCGGGCTCTGCTGGCCTCGTCGTTCACCTACCTGGAGCCGCAGGGCGACGGCGTGTGGAAGCCGATCACGCTGAAGCGCGACGACCTGCTCTCGAAGCGCTACTGCTCGGCGTACTCGCTGGCCGACGACGGGCGCCCGCGGGTCGACCTCGACATCGACCACGTGGGCTGCTGACCACGCACCCGCCGCTGTCGGCGCCGCCGGGTAGAACGAATCCATGGACCAACGCCTCAGCCTCATCACCCTCGCCGTGGCCGACCTCGCCGCCAGCCGCGCCTTCTACATCGACGGTCTGGGGTGGGAGCCGTTCCTCGAGGCCGACGACGTGCTGATGGTCCGTACCGGAAAACACCTGCTGCTCAGTCTCTGGACGCGCGAGGGATTCACCGCCGAGGTGGGCGCACCGATGGCCGGCGGCATCGCGCCCGTCACCCTGGCCCACAACCTCGCCACCGACGCCGAGGTCGACGACGTCATCACCACGATGGTCGCCGCCGGCGGCACGCTCGGCGAGGCCGGCACCCGGCGTGTGTGGGGCGGGTACTCCGGCTACGTGCTCGACCCCGACGGCTACCGCTGGGAGATCGCGTGTGCGGGTGACGGTCCGATCACACGCACTGTCGTGCCGTGATCATCACGGTGCAGCCACGAGCACGTCGGTGTGCGTGAAGTCGTTTCCGACGAACAGCAGCGGCTCGCCCAGACTGGTAGCCAAGGCATAGGAGTAGCAGTCGCCGAAGTTGAGTCTGGCGGGCGATCCGGAACCTCGCCCATAACGCCGGTCGGCGTCGCGTGCGATGCGGGCGTGTGACGCCGACACTTCGACGAGTCCCACGTCGAGCGTCGCCAGAAGGCGATCCAAGCGGGCACCGTGCCGGGCCGATCGGGCGTCCGCGACGATGCCCAATTCCACCCAGGTGGCGGTCGACATATGGCATGGGTGCCGGGCAGCGATGTCTGCTACCTGCTGCCACCCGGGTTCCGTCTCCAACACGGCCATGACCGCTGAGCTGTCGACGATCACAGCGGCAGCACCTGGCCGTCGTAGAGATCGTCGATGGCCCGGACCTCGGGCTTCGCGTTTCCGGGATCGGCGGCGTACTCCAGGGCGATGCCATGGACTGCTTCGACGCGCTTCCTCACCGCCGCACCTGCCGGGTCCGCCCCGAACTCACGCAGCAGCAGTTCGAGAGCCTCCTCGATGGCACCCGTCTGCGTCCGACCGGTGAGACGCGCGGCCTCGCGCGCCAACGCATGCACCCGTTCGTTCTTGATGTTGAGGCCCACGTGTAGAACTACACCTTCGCATTGAGGTAGACGGTTCCTACCAAGGCTCGAACAATCTCCTAGAGTCTCGGCGTGCCCACACCCGACGGCGAGCCGTACCTCGAGCGAGTCGACCCCGACGAGCTCGCCACCACCTTGAAGGTGTTGGGCGAGCTGCACCGGCTCGACCCCGAGCACGCGGATGTCCGCACCGTCAAGCACGCCACCGGGCACATGTGGAAGCTCATCAAGAAGACCCGCCGTGCGGCCCTGCGTCAGGAGCGTGCCGCGGCCGATCGCGCCGTCATCGAACGGACGGCGACCGGCTCGGCGCTGCGCATCGACGACGAGACCGCGGGCCTGCCGCTCGTCTCGACGGCCACGGGAGCCTTCGCCGGCGAGCTGATCACGGCGCGAGGCTGCTACATCTGCAAGCAGGACTACACCCTCGTCGACGCCTTCTACCACGGCCTCTGCCCCACCTGCGCAGCGTTCTCGCACGCCAAGCGCGACCAGCGCACCGACCTCACCGGACGTCGAGCCCTGCTCACCGGCGGCCGCGCCAAGATCGGCATGTACATCGCGCTGCGGCTGCTGCGCGACGGCGCCCACACCACCATCACCACCCGATTCCCGAAGGACGCCGTCCGCCGGTTCGCAGCCATGGAGGACTCCGCCGACTGGCTGCACCGGCTCAAGGTCGTCGGCATCGACCTGCGCGACCCCACCCAGGTCGTGGCGCTCACCGACGACGTCACCGCCGACGGCCCGCTCGACATCCTCGTCAACAACGCCTGCCAGACCGTGCGCCGCTCGCCGGGCGCCTACGCGCAGCTGGTCGAGCTGGAGTCCGCTCCCCTCCCCCAGCTCGACCTCAGCCCCGAGATGGTCACCTTCGACCGCATCTCCGAGGCGCACCCCGCTGCGATCACCGGCGCTCTGCGCGAGCACTCCGTGGCCCATCACGAGGGCGAGACGGCCGACCACGCGCTCGCTGCGCACAACGCGGCCACGCTCACCGCGCTGGCGCTCAAGGCCGGTAGCGCCTCGCTGGAGGCCCACCTCGACGGCACCGCCGTCGACGCGGGCGGGCTGCTGCCCGACCTCCAGACCACCAACTCCTGGACCCAGGTCATCGACCAGGTCGACCCGCTCGAGCTGCTCGAGGTGCAGTTCTGCAACGCCATCGCGCCGTTCCTGCTCATCTCCCGCCTACGGCCGGCCATGCGAGCCGCGGTGAGCGCGGGCGCGCGCCGGGCGTATGTCGTCAACGTCAGTGCCATGGAGGGTCAGTTCGGCGGACGCCGCTACAAGGGCGCCGGCCACCCCCACACCAACATGGCCAAGGCCTCGCTCAACATGATGACCCGCACCTCGGCCACCGAGATGTTCGAGACCGACCAGATCCTGATGACCTCGGTCGACACCGGCTGGATCACCGACGAGCGGCCCCATCAAGAGAAGCTGCGCATCGCCGCCGAGGGCTGGCACGCCCCGCTCGACCTCGTCGACGGCGCCGCCCGCGTCTACGACCCCATCGTGCGCGGCGAGGCCGGCGAAGACCTGTACGGCTGCTTCCTCAAGGACTACGAGAAGGCACCCTGGTAGGTGACGTGCGGCGCGTGGATCACCGCCTGGGTCAGCGGATGCGCGAGGTCGGCTTCGAGACACGACGCGTCGTCTGGTAGCCGTCGCGCAGCGCGATCACCCTCACCGTGATCCGTTTGCCCTTCAACGTCCGCCCCAGGCGCAACGTCGACGCGGTGCGACCCTGGAGGCGCCGACCGTTCGCTGACCATCGGTAGCGGAACGTCGTCGGCGTCGGCTCCCAGGTGCGGTGACGGGCCCGGAGCACCTTGCCGACCCGCTTGACACCCCGGATCACCGGGCGCGGCGAGGTGGTGAAGGCCTGGCGGCCCACCGTGACCGGCGTCGAGGTGCTGGTGCGTGTCGCGCGGGCGGACTGCTGCCCGGTGATGGTGACGGAGAGGTCGCGGCCCTGCCAGTCGTCCGGGATCGCGAAGGTCGGCGAGATCGCGCCGTCGACGGGCCGACCGTCGACGTTCCACTGGTAGGTGTAGCAGGAGCCGGAGGTCCAGTCGGCCGCCCGGGCCCTCACCGTCGCCCCCGATACCACGTCGCCGACGACCTCGGCCGTCCCCTGCTGCGCCGGGAGGGCCGGCGCTGTGTCGACGCCGGGATCGGTCAGCGTGACGGTCACCTGCACGGCCGGGGGTAGCGACCCGGACACTGCCGGGTCGGCCGCACCCACGTAGCGGTCGACGTGCACGCTCATGCCGCCGCGTACGGCGCTCTCACCCGCGAGGCGAGACGTGTCGTAGTCGTCGCTCGGGTCGCGGGGCGCGTACGTCTGCAGGATCAGCCTGCGGTCGGTTTGGTAGCGCTCGACCACCAGCCCGGATTTGTCGTTCGATGCGCCATAGGTGCCGTAGATCGCATGGTCGTCGCGGCCGAGACGGTTGCGCCAGTCGAGTCCGTAGACGTCGCCGGTCGAAGGATCCGTCACGAGCACGCCGCGGGTGCCGGAGTCTGTGCCCCGACCCAGGAGATCGTAGGTGCGCGTCGAGGTGCCCTGCCCTTCGGGCAGGTCGAGCTCGGGCACCTCGCAGTGCTGGGTGATGCCGAGCTGGCGCCGCTGAACGGAGCTGAGCGCGATGATGCCCCAGTCGTCGGGGAACGAGGAGCCCATGAAGTTGTAGTGGTCGGCGTAGGTCGACACCGAGCACGTGGGGTCGCACACCTCGCGACCCGCATGGGCCAGGCTGAAGTTGTGCCCCAGCTCGTGCATCAGGGCCTGGCTGAACGACGAGGACGCCGCCACGGTGGCGCGGCCGCCGCCGAAGGGCGCATCGGGCGATCCGTTGCTGCCCAAGGCGTACTCACACCCGACGCCCGCCGGTACGACGACGAGCAGATGGTTGGGCCCGCTGTGCGCGAAGGACACGTCGGGGAACTGGCCGGCCGCCTCGTTGTAGAGGGCGCTGCCGTTCGAGCAGTCGACCTGGGTCGCATAGTGCTCGATGGCGCCGACCCGGTCGAAGGAGGTGATCATGCCGTCGGACTCGGTCACCCAGCGGGCGAGCGTGCGGTCGACACGGGTGGCTATCTCGGCGTCGCCGTAGTCGTACGTGCCGACGTTGGTCACTTCGGCGATGTAGAGGTGCTGCGGCCCCGGGGTCTGTGGTGACGTGGGTACGGTACGCGGCGCCGCGCTCTCACGAACCGACGGCGAGAAGGTCGCCCGCGCCACGGTGCCGTCGTCCGTGACCTCCGCCCGCACAGGGGTGCCCGCGGTCACCGCGGGTACGGCCGCATCGAAGCGGAGAGTGCGGTAGTGCCCAGGGCCGCGCTCGATGCCGTACACCACCCTCCCGGCGCCTGAGGCAGTGTCCCGGGTCGCGATGTCGAGCCGGCCACGCACCACGTGCGTCGCCGTACCGACCAGACCGGGGTCGAGATAGCTGACCGAGCCCGAGTCGGACCGGGTCGGTGAGACGGCCGCCGCGGTGACCGGTGACATCGCGAGGGCGCCCACCGCCAGGGCGATCGCGCCGATGATGCCGACGGCTCGAGTCCGAGATGAGTTCAAGAGAGCCTCCTGAGCCCGTCTCTACTCCCCTCGGTTGCCGCGAGCAAGGTGTTGCCCGGTCGGTGGACCGTGAGTTCGCGGCGGGGCCGGCGAAGACCGGTACGGCTACTTCCTGGAGGCCGACGACGAGACGCCCTGGTAGACGTTCCTACGGCGAGATGACCTCGAGGCCGAGGGAGTCGAGGACCACGGCCGCAGCGACCGCCTCGACCTGAGCCACGGCCGTCTCGCGCCTCGTTCGGCGCATCCGGTGGACGAGGATCTCCTGCTATCCCTCGACGCTGCAGTGCAA
This sequence comes from Nocardioides acrostichi, assembly GCF_015319165.1. Lineage (GTDB taxonomy): Bacteria > Actinomycetota > Actinomycetes > Propionibacteriales > Nocardioidaceae > Nocardioides > Nocardioides acrostichi. The sequence continues at coordinate 134,283 of NZ_JADIVZ010000001.1, read as the reverse complement.
TTCGCGTCCGCTCCAGCAGGCACACGCTGGCGACGTCCGAGCCTGGGAATGGCCTATCAGGCGATCGGTCTCCCGCGCATCCCGCCGCCGCGAGGCGGCTCACTCCCACTCGATGGTGCCGGGGGGCTTGGAGGTGATGTCGACGGTGACGCGGTTGACCTCGGGCACCTCGTTGGTGATCCGGGTCGAGATGCGCTCGAGCAGCTCGTAGGGCAGCCGGGCCCAGTCGGCGGTCATGGCGTCCTCGGAGGTGACCGGGCGCAGCACGATCGGGTGACCGTAGGTGCGACCGTCTCCCTGCACTCCGACCGAGCGGACGTCGGCGAGCAGCACGACCGGGAACTGCCAGATCTCGGCGTCCATGCCGGCGGCCGTGGTCTCCTCGCGCACGATGGCATCGGCCGCGCGCAGGATGTCGAGACGCTCCTTGCTGACCGCGCCGATGATCCGGATCGCCAGGCCGGGGCCGGGGAACGGGTGGCGGCCCACGATGGCCTCGGGGATGCCGAGCTGGCGGCCGACCTCGCGCACTTCGTCCTTGAACAGCGTGCGCAGCGGCTCGATGAGCGAGAACTCCAGGTCCTCGGGCAGACCGCCGACGTTGTGGTGGCTCTTGATGTTCGAGGCGCCCGCTCCCCCGCCGGACTCCACGACGTCGGGGTAGAGCGTGCCCTGCACCAGGAACTTCACCGGCGCGCCCGGCGTGGCGAGCACTTCGCGCTCGGCGGCCTCGAAGGTGCGGATGAACTCGCGGCCGATGATCTTGCGCTTGGTCTCGGGGTCGGTGACGTCCTCGAGGAAGCCGAGGAACTGGTCGGCGGCGTCGACGACCTTGAGGTTGACGCCGGTCGCCGCGACGTAGTCGCGCTCGACCTGCTCGGCCTCGCCCTGGCGCAGCAGGCCGTGATCGACGAAGACGGCCGTGAGCTGGTCGCCGATGGCGCGCTGCACGAGCGCGGTCGAGACCGCCGAGTCGACGCCGCCCGAGAGCGCAGAGATGACGCGGGCGTCGCCGACCTGCTCGCGGATGCGCTCGACCTGCTCCTCGACGATGTTGACCATCGTCCACGTGGGTCGGCACCCGGCGATCTCGAGCAGGAAGTGTTCGAGCACGGCCTGCCCGTGCTCGGTGTGCATGACCTCGGGGTGCCACTGCACGCCCGCCATGCGCTTCGCCACCGACTCGAACGCCGCGACCGGGGTCACCGTCGTCGAGGCGAGGACGTCGAAGCCGGCCGGGGCGCCCGTCACCGAGTCGCCGTGGCTCATCCAGACCTTGTGCTGCTCGGGCACGCCCGCCAGCAGCGTCCCGCCACTGGTCACCGACACCGGCGTGCGGCCGTACTCGCGCGCACCGGTCGCGGCCACCTCCCCGCCCAGGCCCTTGGCCATGAGCTGGAATCCGTAGCACATGCCGAACACGGGCACCCCGGCCTCGAAGATGGCCTCGTCGATGCCCGGAGCGCCCTCGGCGTACACCGACGACGGACCGCCCGAGAGCACGATGGCGGCCGGCCGCTTGGCCAGCATCTCGGCCACCGGCAGGTGGTGCGGCACGATCTCGGAGTACACCTTCGCCTCGCGCACCCGCCGGGCGATCAGCTGGGCGTACTGGGCACCGAAGTCGACCACCAGCACCAGGTCGTGATCGGGGGTGCTCGCAAGCGCATCGCTCATGGCCGCAGCCTATCGGCGCCTCTCCGGCACCCGGCAGGCAGACGATGCCAGACCTGAGGCTCGCATGTAACGCGGTGTTACCCGGACTGGTGCGGCGCTGTGCGGGGTGTCCAGTCACCCGAACACCGCGTTGCATGCGCAACACCGCGTTACATGCCCGAAGCGGGAACATCCGAAAAGCGGACCAGGGCCCGGCCGGGGAGGGAGGGTGGCTGGGCCCTGGTCGTCCAGTCGATTCCGCCTGGACACGATCCGGCGATTTCGGGAGGGAGCATGAGTGCCGGATCACACTTCACAACGACGGCTCCACAGGTCGGTTACGGCCGATCCCAAAAAAGTTCTCAGCGGTGTCTCACCGGACCAGACCAGCCGACGAGACACCGCTGCGGAGCCTGCAGGAAGGCGTCAGGAGACGCCCACGATGGGCAGCCGCAACGCCCCCGGGGCGGCGTCCGGCACCGCCGGTGAACGCGGCGCCACGGGCTCGAGGCGCTGGTACTCGGCGTCCAGCCCCGGGCGCGGGTCGGCCTCGCCCTTGTTGGGCCAGAACGCCATGGCGCGCTCGGCCTGGGCGGTGATCGTCAGCGACGGGTTGACGCCCAGGTTGGCCGTGATGGCCGAGCCGTCGGCCACGTGCAGGCCGGGGTAGCCGTAGACGCGCTGGTAAGGGTCGATGACACCGGTCTCGATGGACTCCCCGATCGCGCAGCCCCCGATGAAGTGCGCGGTGAGCGGCATGTTGAACGGCTCGCCGATGTTGCCGCCCGCGGTGCCGCCGAGTACGTCGGCGATCCGACGCACGGCCTCGTTGGCGACCGGAATCCAGGTCGGGTTCGGCGCACCGTGGCCCTGGCGTGACGTCATGCGCCAGGTGCCGAAGGGCCCCCTCTTGCCGTAGGTGGTGATGGAGTTGTCGAGGCTCTGCATCACCAGCGCGATCACGGTGCGCTCCGACCAGTGCTTGAGGTCGTAGAGCTCGCGCAGGTTGCCGCGCTGCTTCCAGCACTCCCGCAACCATTCCCGCCACCGCGGCTGGTCGCCGTCCCCGTCGGTGAGCACCGTCTGCATGAGCGCCATCGTGTTGAAGCCCTTGCCGTAGCGGCACGGCTCGATGTGGGTGTCGTCGTCGGGGTGGAAGCTGGAGGTGATCGCGGTGCCGAAGGTGTAGTCCGTGGTGTCGGACGACGGCGCGATGGCACCCAGGATCGACTCGGAGTTGGTGCGCGAGAGATACCCGAGCCGGTCACTGAGACCAGGCAGGTGCCCCTCGTCCTTCATGCGGTGCAGCAGCTTCTGGGTGCCCAACGAGGCCGCGGCGAACACGACCTGGTCGGCGGTGAGCACGCGCGAAGCCTTCGCCCACGGGCGCGACCCGGTCCACTTCACGTGCACCTCGTAGCCGCCGCCCTTGCGGGGCTTCACCCGGGTGACGGTGGTCATCGGCATGACCTTCGCGCCGTTCTTCTCGGCGAGATAGAGGTAGTTCTTGACCAGGGTGTTCTTCGCGTTGTGGCGACAGCCCGACATGCACTCGCCACAGTTGCGGCACGGGTTGCGGTCGGGCCCCTCACCGCCGAAGAACGGGTCGGCGACCACCTCGTCGGGGTTCGCCTCCGGGCCGCCGAAGAACACGCCCACGGGCGTGGGGTGGAAGGTCTCGGCCACGCCCATGTCGCCGGCGACCTTCTCCATCACGTCGTCGGCCGGGGTGCGCACCGGGTTCTCGACCACGCCGAGCATGCGCTTGGCCTGGTCGTAGTACGGCGCCAGCTCGGACTTCCAGTCGGTGATGTGGCTCCACTGCGGGTCGCGGTAGAACGGCGCGAGCGGCTCGTAGAGGGTGTTGGCGTACACCAGCGAGCCACCGCCCACACCGGCGCCGGCCACGATCATGGTGTCGCGCACGGCGTCGACGCGCTGGATCCCGTAGCAGCCGAGCCACGGCGCCCAGAGGTAGCGCTTGACGTCGGTGGTGCCCGAGGAGAAGTCGGAGTCCTCGAACCGGGCTCCGGCCTCGATGACACCGACCCGGTAGCCCTTCTCGGTCAGTCGCAGCGCGCTGACGGACCCACCGAAGCCGGATCCGATGACGAGGACGTCGTAGTCCGCGGCGGCGTGGGTTCCGGGCATCAGGCCCTCCTCAACTTCTTCATCAGCTTCAGGTTCGCGGTCATCATCCGGGCGTACTGCTCGTCGCTCATGCCGAGCATCGGGGCGAATCGCAGCAGGCGCTGGTCGCCCACCGACTGGGCCTCGGTGTAGCGGTGGATGCCCTCGGCGCCCTGGCGGCGCCCCATGCCGGACTCGCGCATGCCGCCCATCGGCGACTCGACGCTGGCGAAGGTGGCGCCGAAGGCCTCGTTGATGTTGACGGTGCCGCACTTGATCTCGGCCGCGAGCCCGCGGGCGCGCTTCACGTCGCGGCTGTAGATCGAGCCGTTGAGGCCGTACTCACCCTCGTTGGCGCGCGCGACGGCGTCCGCCTCGTCGTGGAAGCGGTAGAGGGAGACGACCGGACCGAAGGTCTCCTCACCGAAGCAGGTCATGCCCGGCGTGACGCCCTCGAGGATGGTCGGCTCGTAGAAGAACGGGCCGAGGTCGGGGCGGTGCCTGCCGCCGGCGAGCACCCGTGCGCCCTGCGCGACGGCGTCGTCGACGTGCCGCTCGACGGTCGCGAGCTGGTCGGCCGAGATGAGCGAGCCCATGTCGGTGCCCCACTCCAGCGTCGCCCCCAGCGACATCGCCTGGGTGCGCGCCACGAAGCGCTCCACGAACCGGTCGTAGACCTGGTCGGCCACGAACAGCCGCTCGGTCGAGACGCACAGTTGGCCGGCGTTGGAGAACGACGCCCGAACCGCGCCCTCGGCGGCCCGCTCGACGTCGGCGTCGCGCAGCACGAGCAGCGGGTTCTTGCCACCGAGTTCGAGCGAGCAGCCGATGAGGCGCTCGGCGCAGCCCGCGGCGACGCGCTTGCCGGTGGCCGTGGAGCCGGTGAAGCAGATGTAGTCGGCGCGGTCGACGACCTCCGGGCCGATCTGGGAGCCGGGACCGGCGACGACCTGCCAGAGTTCGCGCGGGAATCCGGCCTCCTCGAGCAGTTGAGCGCCGTAGAGGGCCGAGAGCATGGTCTGCGCGTCGGGCTTGGCGACCACGGCGTTGCCGGCCATGAGCGCCGGCAGGCCGTCGCACAGCGCCATGGTGAACGGGTAGTTCCACGGCGAGATGATGCCGACGACGCCCTTGGGCACCCGGTTGACCTCGACCCGGGTCAGCGCCGGGACGACGCCGCGCACGCGCCGCGCGTCGAGGTGCTGGTGCGCGGTGCGGGCGTAGTAGCGGGCGGTGAGTGCCACGTGCAGTGGCTCGTCGAAGGCGTGCTTGCGAGCCTTGCCGGACTCCCACACGATCAGGTCGAGAATCTCGCCCTGCCGCTCGAGGATGAGGTCGTGCAGTCGCAGCATGATGGCGGCCCGGTGCTCCAGGCTCGTGCGCGACCACGCGCGCTGTGCACGACGGGCGCGGGCGAACGCCTCGGCCACGTCGTGGCCGCTCGACTGCGGGATGTGCGCCAACGGCGCGCCTGTGAGCGGCGTGTTCACCTGGGCGGTCTGGCCCGTGGTCGACACGAGACGCGCCGTGAGCGCGGCGACGTCGTCGGGCTCGAGGGCGTAGACGGCGGCCGGGTCGTGCTCGGGATCGGCCGGACCGTCGACGAGCGGGCCACCGGAACCAGGAGTCGTACTCATGAGTAAGACTCTAAGCCCCGGCCGGATTTGACACAATGACCTTATTTGTCAACAAGGGCGCCGTGGATCACGGTCCGTTGCGCGCTGAGCGGTGAGCGGGCAACCCCATCGGCCTCGCGCAGGGTTGACGCACCGCCCACCCCGCAGGCGACGTCACTGCGGCAGCGGCAGGTAGATCGACTTGAGCTCGGTGTACTGGCTGAGCCCCTCGGGGCCGAACTCGCGACCGACACCCGATGCCTTGAAGCCGCCGAACGGGCCGGCGAAGTCCATCGTGTAGGTGTTCACGCCGTAGGTGCCGGTGCGCACGCCGCGGGCGACGTCGAGGCCGGCCTCGAGGTCGGCCGTCCAGACCGTGCCGGCCGGGCCGTACTCGGAGTCGTTGGCGATGCGCACGGCGTCGGCGGGGGCGTCGTAGGCGATGACGGAGACGACGGGCCCGAAGATCTCCTCCTGCGCGATGCGCATGCGGTTGTCGACATCGGCGAAGACCGTGGGACGCACGTACCAGCCGTGGTCGAGGCCGTCGGGCATGCCGACACCCCCGGTCACGAGGCGGGCGCCCTCGGACTGCCCGATCTCGATGTAGCCGCGCACCCGCTCCTGCTGGCGGCGGGCCACCATGGGCCCGATCTCGGTGGCGGGGTCGGCCGGGTCGCCGACCAGCATGGAGCCGATGCCCTCGGCGAGCGCGGCGACGACCTCGTCGTAGCGACTGCGCGGCGCGAGCACGCGGGTCTGCGCCACACACGCCTGGCCGGAGTTCATCACCGAGGTGAACTTCAGGCCCTCGACGGTGGTCGCGAGGTCGGCGTCGTCGAGGATGATCGCGGCCGACTTGCCGCCCAGCTCGAGGCTGCACCGCTTGAGTTGCTCACCGCAGATGGCGCCGATCCGGCGGCCGGCGGCCGTCGATCCGGTGAAGGCGACCTTGTCGATGCCGGGGTGGCGCACCAGGTGCTCGCCGGTCTCGCGGCCGCCCGCGACGAAGTTGACGACGCCGGCGGGCACACCGGCCTCGGCGAACAGCTCGGCCATCAGATAGGTGTCGAGCGGGCTCTCCGGCGCCGGCTTGACCACCACCGTGCAGCCGGCGAGGAGTGCCGGGATCACCTTCGACATCACGGTGAACTGAGGCACGTTCCACGGCGGGATGGCCGCGACCACACCGACCGGCTCGTGGCGCACGATGATGTCGGCGCCGAGCGCGCCCGGGCGCGTGCCCTCCCACGAGAAGTCGCGGGCGATGGCGAGGAAGGCCTCGATCTGCATCCACGGCGCGGGCGACTGGGCGAGGTTGCTGAAGGAGGTCGGCGAGCCCATCTCGACGGTGATCAGCTCGGCCATCTCCGCGAGGTTGGCGGCGTAGAGACCGGAGAACGCCTCGATCACCGCGATCCGCTCGGCCGGCGTCATGCGCGGCCACGGACCCTGGTCGAACGCCCGGCGGGCCGCCTCGACAGCAGCGTCGATGTCGGCGGGGCTGCCGGCCGGCACGGTGGCGACGACCTGCTCGGAGTGCGGCGAGATCACCTCCAGCAGGTCGCCGGTGGTCGGTTCCCGCCAGTCGCCGTCGATGAAGAAGGAGTTGCGGTCCAAGGTCACGGTGGGAGTCCTCGTGGGTGTGGGTGAGGTGGATCAGGGCGCGTGGACGAACCAGTCGGTGAAGCCGCTGGGGCGGTGCTGACCCAGCACGCCGTGCTCGAAGAGACCCCAGCCGGTGCGGGCGGAACCGCCTTCGTGCCAGGTGAACCGGCCGGTCGAGTCGATGAGCCCGAACGGCAGCCGGCCGGCCACCTCGGGGTCGGCCAGGTCGTGGGTGATCCGCTCGACGAAGCCCTCGCCCCTCCACACACCGTGAGTCCAGCCGGAGTCGCCGCCGTAGCCGGCACCGATGTGCGTGGCGGTGTTCATCACGGCCTCGATGTCGACGCGCACCTCGGCGCCCTCGGGCGTGGCGCAGGTGATGACGCCGCCCGTGGGCAGCCGGGTGCCGGAGCGGTAGTCGATCGCGATGCGCGGCCAGCCCATCTGCTCGACCCGGCCGTCGCGCCAGATGCGGGTGACGTCATTGAGGGTGCGGAAGCCGTCGGGCTCCTCCTGCACGATGAACACCATGAAGAACTCGTCGAAGGCCACTGGACAGTAGAGCCACCACATGCCGTCGAAGGGCGGGTCGGCAGGCTTGCCCGGGGGCTCGGACTCCCCCACCGGCCGGATGCCCCACGACCGGTCGCGACTGCCCATCCACTCGTCGGGGCGGACGTCGTACTCGTCGCCGTCGATGGCCAAGGCGCCGGTCCAGGAGCCGACCTGGGCGAACCGCTGGGCGTCGATGATGGGTCGCACCTTGGCCGAGAGCATCAGGTGGTGCTCCTCCTGGGCTACCGGGAAGAGGCCGTTCCAGGTGAGATCGGCGCTGATGCCCTCGACGTCGTCGATGACCAAGCGCAGCTTCTGGAGCGGCTCGAGGATCTCCAGCGAGAAGCCACCCACGCGCTGGTTCATCCGATCGTGGTCGATGGCCTCGCCGAGGTGGACGGCGGTATTGGTCCCGCCCGCGATGTCACCATCGGCCCCGACCCGGTGCACCATGAAGTAGGCGTCCTTGGTGCCGAGGTTGGGGTAGTACCCGATGCCGCTGATGAAGAACACCGCGCCGGACCGATCGAAGCCGTTGAAGTAGCTGCGATCGTAGAAGTTGCGATCGCTCGAGCCCGGCAGCATCAGCGGCTGCGGCAGCTGGTGGATCGGGTACTCGTCGAGTCCGGTGATCATGCGCCCACCTCGTCGAGGGTCTGCTCGACCAGCGCACGACAGTGGAAGAGCTGCTCGATGTCGTCGGGTTGCTCGATCTCGCCGAAGCGCACCTGACGCTGCCCGGTGCGCATGAAGACGGTGCACCACGACACTCCGTGCAGCACGTGGTACCAGGCGAGATCCCCGAGCTGGACGCCGGTGCGCGCGGCGTAGGCGACCTTGACATCGGCTTCGCGCATGAAGTCGGGCATGCCGGGCAGGCCCATCGAGGTGGCGATGGACTCGAAGACCTGGTGGCAGTAGATCGTCCACGCGACGTCGAGCTCACGAGGCCCGAGGGAGGCCATCTCCCAGTCGAGGACGGCCACCGGCTCCGTGCCGCGCCACATCATGTTGCCGATGCGGGAGTCGCCCCAGCTGAGCACGGCCTCGTCGGTGTCGGGCAGGTTCGCCTCGAGCCAGGCCAGCGATCGTTCGATCAGCGGGGACGGCCCGAGGTCGGCCTTCGCGAACTCGTACCAGTCCCGACGCTCGGCCAGCAGCCGGGCGAGCGGGGTGCGGCCCTCGAACCCGTGCAGCACCGGGTCGAGGAATCCGAAGCGCTCGGTCGGATCCGCGATGGCGTGCAGTCGCGCGAGCACGTCGACCGTGGCGTCCTGCACGGCCTGGTGACCCTCGGCTCCGAGGTCGAAGAACCAGTTGTCGCCGAAGTTGTAGGGCAGCACGTCGGGGGGCACCTGGCCTTCGACGCGGTCCATCAGGAAGAACGGGGTGCCGAGCACCGACCCGGTCTGTTCGCGCAGCCCGACGCCGGGCACGGGCACGTCGGAGAGCTCGCCCACCAGCCGGATCGCGTCGTACTGCGCGTCGAGGTCGTAGCGCGGGAAGACCGGCACGTCGGCGGCGGCCGGCTCGACCCGGGCGACGAACGGGTGCGTGAATCGGCCGGCATCCGTCGTCCAGGTGGCGTCGAAGACCAGCGTCTCGCTGCTCATGCCGTTGGCGTCGACGCCGGCGAGCACGTCGACCGACGGATCCGCACCCGCCGGCAGTTCGTTCGCCAGCCAGGCGGTGAGCAGCCGACCCACCTCGGCGGCGTCGCGGCTGGAGCGCTGCATCACCAGGTCGGCCGGGGGCGGGGACTTGTCCGGCGTGCCGGGTGTGGCGCTGGTCACCATGGCAGCACAGTGGTGGAACACGTTCTAATTTGTCAACGGATCCGGCATTGCCCACCAGCTGTGAGGTAAGACTCGACTCGATCCCGGCACCAAAACGTCGTGACCCCCACCCGACGAAGCGAGGAGTGACGGTGGCCCTGCCCATCCCCCGCGAGAGCTCGTTCACCTCCCGCCTGCGCACCCCGGCCGTCTCGGCGCGGATCGGGCGCTGGCTCGGCATCGCGTTCACCATCGCCTTCCTCACCGGCCTGGTGAGCCACTGGGCGCAGGCGCAGACATGGTGGATCCCCTACCCGACGGCGCCCTCGTGGGGCTACCGGCTCACCCAGGGCCTGCACCTGGTCTCCGGCACCGCGTGCGTACCGCTGCTGCTGGTCAAGCTGTGGACCGTCTTCCCGAAGCTGTTCCAAGCCATGCCCAAGCCGTTCTCACGCGAGGGCGTGCTCACCGTGCTGGAACGAGGCTCGATCGCGGTGCTCGTCGCGGCCGCGATCTTCCAGCTCGCCAGCGGGCTGTCGAACAGCGCCCAGTGGTACCCGTGGGGGTTCAGCTTCCGCCCCACGCACTACGCCGTGGCCTGGCTCGCGATCGGCGCCCTCGCGCTGCACGTGGCGGTCAAGCTGCCCGTGATCCGCCAGGCGCTCGGCTCCGATGTCGAGGACGACGCGCTCAACCGCCCCGGCACCCAGGCGACGTCCGCCGGGCTCACCCGCCGCGGCCTGCTACGCACCACGTGGGTCGCCACCGGGGTGGCCGTGCTCGCCACGGCCGGCGCCACCGTCACTCCGCTTCGCCGGATCTCGCTGCTGGCGGTGCGCAACGGGAAAGGCCCGCAGGGCCTGCCCGTCAACCGCTCCGCCGAGGCCGCCGGGGCGACGGACGCCGCCCAGGATCCCGCCTTCCGCCTCACGATCGCGCACGGCGACCGCACGGTCGAGCTCTCCCGAGACGACCTCGCGGCGCTGCCGCAGCAGACCCGCACCCTGCCCATCGCGTGCGTGGAGGGATGGAGTGCCTCGGCGACCTGGACCGGCGTGCCGGTGCGCGACCTGCTCGACCTCGTCGACGCGCCCGCGTCGTCCGACATCTCGGTGCAGAGCCTGCAGACTCGTGGCGCGTTCGCACGCACCACGCTCCAGGGCAGCTTCAGCGACGACCCCGACACGCTGCTGGCCCTCCAGGTCGACGGCGAGGATCTCGACCTCGACCACGGCTTCCCGTGCCGCCTCATCGCCCCGAACCGACCCGGCGTGCTCCAGACGAAATGGGTGCACCGGCTGGAGGTGATCGCATGATCACGCGTCTCTCGCTCGGCGCGGTGGGCCTGGCGGGGCTCGCCTACGGAGCCTGGCTGCTGCTCGGCACCGGCTGGAGCAACATCGTCGCCGCGGTCGAGTGGCTGGCCGGCGGTGTGCTGCTGCACGACGGGGTCGTGGCGCCGCTCTCCATCGTGGTCGCAGCCCTGGCGCTGCGCGTCGTACCGTCGTCGGTGCGCGCCCGCGTGGCGGCAGCGGCGATCGTCATCGGCACGACGGCGACCCAGGCGCTGCCGCTCTTCGACCGGCCCGGAGCCAAGCCCGACAATCCGACGCTGCTGCCGCGCGACTACGTGACCGGGTGGCTGGTGATCGTGGCCCTCGTGGTGGTCGTGAGCGCCGCGCTGGTGCTGCTCGACCGCGTGCGTGCACGACGGAGCTGACGCGTGCCGCACTACGCTGCCGCGTGTGCCAGACCCCGACCCCGAGTCCGCCGCGTGGGTCGGGGGGCTCACCCCCGGCTCCCCCGAGCACGACGCCACCGTGGCGCGGTTGCTCGCCCTGCTGCGCCGGGTGACGGCGGCCGAGGCGGCGCGGCGCGCGGGCACGAACGGCCTGTACGGCCGAGAGCTCGACGACGTGGCCGAGCAGGCGGCAGACGACGCCTGCGTCTCCGTGCTGCGTCGACTGCCGGACTTCGAGGGGCGCAGCCGGTTCACCACGTGGGCGTGCCGGTTCGCGATCCTCGAGGTGGGCCAGAAGATCGCCCGGCACCGCTGGCGGCGCGACGGTGCCGCCCTCGATCCCGAGGCGTGGGAGCAGATGCCCGCACGCATCTCGACCGCGCCCGAGCAGGTCGCCGAGGCGCGGATCCTCGTCGAGGCGATCCGACGCGTGGTCGCCACGGAGCTGACGCCCCGCCAGCGGCACGTGTTCGAGGCGCTCTTCGTCAGCGGGGTGCCGATCGACGTGCTCGCGCTCGAGCTCGGCAGCACCCGCAACGCGCTCTACAAGGCCGAGTACGACGTCCGCGCGAAACTGCGCAAGCACCTGCTCGCGGAGGGGCTCGTGAGTGAAGGAGAGGTGACCCGATGACCGCACGGGAGCGGATCCTGGCGATCCTGCGCACCGACCCCGCCGACACCGACTGCTCGCATGCCCTGGAGCTCATCGACCTCTACGTCGACCTGGTGCTGGCGGGCGAGGATCCGGAGGCACACCTACCCGGCGCGCACGTGCACCTGCGCGAGTGCGGCGCCTGCCGCCGCGACTTCGAGGGGTTGCTGGTCGCCGTTCGCGACATCGGCGCCGGATGCTCCCCCTAGGCTCGAGGCATGCTTCAGACCTTGCGGATGCTGTCGATGACCATGATGAGCTCGCTGGTCGTGATCGGCGTCGCGATGTTCTTCGTCCTCGCCCCGGCGGACGGCGAGAGCACGATCGCTCCCACCGCCTGGCTCCTGGGCATCGTGGTGCTCGGCGTGGCCGTGGCCGCACTCGTGGGTGCGCTCGGCTACCGGCTGCCTCCGATCGCCCCCGGCACCGACCCGACCCGGGCCGGTCGGGAGTCCGGGCAACGATTCCAGGCCGCGATGATGCTGCGCATCGCGCTGTGCGACGCCGTGGCGATCGTCGCGCTGGCCCTGGCCTTCGTCGTCAGCGAGGGCGGGCTGTCGCTCTACCTGCTCGGCGCCGTCATCTCCCTGGGCCTCATGGTGCTGCACGTGCTGCCGGGCGAGGGCCCCATCTCTCGCTCCGAGCGGGCGCTGGAGCGCGACGGTGCGACGTCGTACCTGCGCGAGCGGCTGACCGCTGCGCCCCCGAAGTAGCGGTGGTCGAGCAGCGAGCGCCAGCGAGCGTCGTCGAGACCCGGTGAGCGACAAGCAACGCCGCTTCCCACCTCACCCGGTTTCGACCCGGGACTCGGCTGGCGCCTCGCCCGGCTCAACCACCGGGCTCGTCAGACGATGTCGGGCACGCTGACCCTGGCCTCGTCGGCCTCCTGGTCGGTGAGCTTGGCCTGGCTCTGCCGCTCGGCCTCGACCCGGCGCAGGTAGTGGTCGACCTCCTCGGCCGTGCGCTCCTCGCTCCAGCCGAGTTCGGCGGCCATCAGTGCGGCGGCCGCCGGGGCGGCGGCGACGCCACGGTCGAATGTCTCGATGGAGATGCGGGTGCGGCGGGCGAGCACGTCGTCGAGGTGCCGGGCGCCCTCGTGGGTGACCGCGTAGACGACCTCGGCCGCGAGATAGTCCTCGGCACCCTCGAGCGGGAGCCCGAGCTGACGGCGAGAGGCGATGAGGTCGAGCAGGTCGTCGACGAGTCCGCCGTAGCGACCCAGCAGGTGGTCGACACGAGCGACGTGCAGACCGGCGCGCCGCGCAAGCAGCACCCGTTGGTTGACCCGGGTCTCGTAGCCCTCGGCACCGGCCAGCGGCACCCGGTCGGTGATCGAGGGCCGCACCATGCCGGTGCCGGTGGTCTCCAGGGAGTGCGCCGCGGCATCGATGGCGTCGCGCGCCATCACCCGGTACGTCGTGTACTTGCCGCCCGCGATCATCACCAGACCGGGCACGGGGGTGACCACCGTGTGCTCGCGGGAGATCTTGCTCGTGGGCTCGGACTCGCCCGAGAGCAGCGGGCGCAGACCGGCGTACACGCCCTCGACGTCGGTGTGGTCGAGCGGTTCGCGCAGGATCGCGTTGACGTGCTCGAGGATGTAGTCGATGTCGGCGCGGCTCGCCGCGGGGTGCGCCTTGTCGAGATCCCAGGCGGTGTCGGTGGTGCCGATGATCCAGTGCCGGCCCCACGGGATGACGAACAGCACCGACACTGACGTGCGCACGATGAATCCCGCTTCGGAGCGGATCCGGTCGCGGGGCACCACGATGTGCACGCCCTTGGAGGCCTGCACGTGCAGAGCACCCCGCCCCCCGACCATGGCCTGGATCTCGTCGGTCCAGACCCCGGCGGCGTTCACGACGACCCGGGCACGCACCTCGATGTCTCGACCGTGCTCCAGGTCGCGCGCGGTCACGCCCACCACGCGCTCCCCCTCGCGCAGGAACCCCGTGACCTTCACGCGGGTGGCGACGTGGGCGCCGTGCCGCGCGGCCGTGCGCGCGATGGCCGTGACCAGTCGGGCGTCGTCGACCTGGCAGTCGTAGTAGCGGATGGCGCCCGCGAGGTCGTCGGCCTTGAAGTCGGGGGCGATGCGGGCCACCTGGCGCCTCAGCAGGTGCCGGTGCATGGGCACGCCCATCTCGTACTTGCCGGCCTTGGCCATGGCGTCGTACAGCATCAGCCCGGCACCGACATAGGGCCGCTCCCAGCCCTTGTGCGTCAGCGGGTAGAGGAAGGGCACGGGCCGCACCAGGTGGGGGGCGAGCCGGGTGAGCAGCAGGCCGCGCTCCTGCAACGCCTCGCGCACCAGACCGAAGTCGAGCATCTCGAGATACCGCAGGCCGCCGTGGATCAGCTTGCTGCTACGGCTCGAGGTGCCGCTGGCCAGGTCGCGCTGCTCCAGCAGGCCGACCGAGAGACCGCGCGTGACGGCGTCCAGGGCCGTGCCGGCGCCGGTGACTCCTCCGCCGACGACCAGCACGTCGAGCTCGTGCTCACCACTCACCCCCGCCATCGCCGCCAGGGCGGTGTCGCGGGCTTCGGGGTTCAAGACGCCGGGCCGACTCATGCGTCCACTCTCCCAGACCTCGCGTTGCGCGCGGGTTTCGACCGGCTTGACGCTCGCCTCCCCAGAAGGGAGGTTCGACACCGTGGACGACCGCACCGATGCCGACCTCGACTTCGAGCGCGACGGGGTCGTCGTGATCCGGGGCGCGCTGCCCCCGGCACTGGCCGTCGCCTGCGCGGACGACCTGTGGCGCGCGGTGGAGGAGGAGTCGGGGCAGGTCCGCGGGGCTCCTGCGACGTGGACCGAGCCGATGGTGCGCATCGCCGGGCTCGCCACGCCGGCCTTCGCTGAGGCCGGCCACACGCCCGCGCTGGTCGCCGCCTACGACCGGCTGGTGGGGCCCGGAAGATGGCAGCGGTTGTACGGACTGGGCACGATCCCGGTGCGGTTCCCACACCGTGACCCGCAGCCGGACGCCGGATGGCACATCGAGGGCGGCTGGGTCGACGAGTCCGGCGTGATGCGCTGCTCGCTGGCCTCCCCCACTCGCGCACTCCTGTTGCTGCACCTCTTCTCCGAGGTCGGGGAGGACGACGCACCGACCCTCGTGCGGCTCGGCTCGCACCACGACGTCGCACCGTTCCTGCGCGATGCCGGGGAGGCCGGCCGTCCCTGGGCCGACGTGTGTGCCGACGTCGTCCCGGCCTCGACCGGCCGCACCGAGATGGCGGTCACCGGCCGTGCCGGCGACGTCTGGTTGGCACATCCGCTGCTGGTGCACTCCGCGAATCCCTGGCATCGGGGCCGCGAGCCGCGACTGATGTCGCAGCAGGCCCTGCCGTGGGTGCCCGGTGCCGTCGACGTCAGTCGCGGGCGGCCTCCACGGCCTCGGTGAGTCCGCGGGCGGCGAGCCGGTCGGCGCGCTCGTTGTACTCGTCGCCCGCGTGACCCTTGACCCAGTGCCAGTGCACCTCGTGGCGCTGGCAGGCGGCGTCGAGCTCCTGCCAGAGGTCGACGTTCTTCACCGGCTGCTTGGCCGAGGTGCGCCAGCCGTTCCTCTTCCACGAGTGCATCCACGACGTGATGCCGGAACGCACGTAGGTGCTGTCGGTGTACAGCTCCACGGTCACGGGCCGGGTGAGCGCCTCGAGTGCCTTGATCGGGGCGGTGAGCTCCATCCGGTTGTTCGTGGTGGTGCCGGCCTCGCCGCCGCACAGCTCGAGCTCGCGCGAACCCGCTCGCAGCACGGCGCCCCAACCGCCCGGACCGGGGTTCGGCACACACGCTCCGTCGGTGTGGATGACGACGACCTCAGAAGCCTCGGACTGCTCGGCGGGCTCGCTCACGGATTCCATGGTGGGCCCATTGTGGCCGGTGCCGGGTCAGAGCATGCGGTCGGCGTGCATGGTCTGGCGCGACCTCACCTCGGCGAGCGCGTCGAGGTCGACCTCCGCCACGGCGATACCGGGCTCCGCGCCGAGGGTCGCCAGCTCCCGCCCCTCCGGGTCGAGCACACACGAGCCACCCGTGGCGCCCACCGTGCCGGTCGGGCCCAGGGCCGCCGCGGCTACGACGTACATGCCGTGATCCAGGGCGCGGGCGGGCAGCGACACCTCGCGCCCGCGAGTCGATCCCTCCAGGTAGGCCGCCGACACGGCATACACCTCGGCACCCGCTCGTGCGGCCGCCGCGGCGTGCTCAGGAAATCGCGTGTCGTAGCAGATCGCGAGACCCACCCGCACGCCCTGAATCGCGAGGACGACGGGGGCCGGGTCGCCGGGTGAGAACCACGCCCGCTCGGAGCGGTCGACGTGCTGCTTGGCGTACACCGCCGCGCCCCGGCCCTCGGGGTCGACGCGCACCATCGCCAACCGCAGGCGGCCGTCGTCCGTGACCAGTGGCGTGCTCACGAGCACGGTGCAGCCGCTGTCGGCGCACGCCTCGCGCAGGGGCGCGAGGAGTGGGCCATCGAGGTCTCTGTGAGTCGGCGAACCGCCGGCCACAACCGCGTCGAAGGCGTCGGGGTGGTACCCGGTGAGGAATGCCTCGGGCAGCACGAGCAAGCGCGCTCCCTGCGCCCCGGCCCGCGCCGTGAGGTCTGCCGCGAGACCCACGTTGGTGGCGATGTCGGCCACCGCGGGCTCGGCCTGGCCGACCGCGACCCGTAACGTCATGACGTCAGGATGCCAGCGGGCGCCGCGGCTCGGCCAGCAGTGCGGCAGCGGGACCGAGCAGCAGGGTCGCCGCCACCACGCCGACCAGCAGGACGTCGCGACCGACGCCGGCGGCCGCCCAGAGCACCAGGGCCACGATCGCCGATCCCTCGCACGCCACGACGGCCGCGGCCCCGCGGGACCGACCACGCGCCAGCAGCCAGAGCGTCACGACGGCGAGCAGGGCCAGCAGCCCCGTGGAGCCACCGAGGGCCAGACCGAGGAAGAGGCCGAAGCCGTCCCACTCGTCGCTGTGCGTCTGCGCGTCGTCCCAGCAGAGGTAGGCGCCGAGCGGCACCGCCGGGATCGCGACCAGGACGGCGATGACCTGCGGGACCGCGAGCAGGGTCTGCCAGACCCGGCTCGACCGGGAGGATGACACGGATGCGGAGGGGGTCGTGTTCACGGGTCGACTCTGACCCTCCTCGACCCGCGAGGTCGTGAGTCTCGGTACTCAGCTGGCCGGACGCGTCTGGCCGGACGCGTCTGGCCGGACGCGTCTGGCCGGACGCGTCTGGCCGGATCACGACCCGGCGGCAACTTCTCGCCGGCCCCCGGCCCGACCGGGATCGTCGGTGCCCTGAGTCGTGGCCCGTCGACGCTTCCTAGGCCCCGACGATCTCGACGCGCTGGAACTCCTTGCAGTCGGTGTAGCCGGTGGTGGCCATCGACCGCCGCAGCGCACCGATGAGGTTCATGGTGCCGTCGGCCACGCGGGAGGGACCGAAGAGGATCTCCTCCATCGTGCCGACAGACTCGAACTGCACACGCTGGCCGCGAGGCAGGTCGGCGTGGTGCGCCTCGGTGCCCCAGTGGAAGCCCCGGCCCGGCGCATCGCTGGCGCGGGCGAAGGGTGAGCCGACCATGACGGCGTCCGCGCCGCAGGCGATGGCCTTGGCGATGTCGCCGGACGTGCCGATCGACCCGTCGGCGATGACGTGCACGTAGCGACCACCGGACTCGTCGAGATAGTCGCGGCGGGCCGCGGCGACGTCGGCCACCGCGGAGGCCATCGGCACCGCGACACCGAGCACGGTGCGGGTGGTGTGCGCCGCTCCCCCGCCGAAACCGACGAGGACACCGGCCGCACCGGTGCGCATGAGGTGCAGGGCGGCCTGGTGGGTCGCGCAACCCCCGACGATGACCGGCACGTCGAGCTCGTAGATGAACTCCTTGAGGTTCAGCGGCTCGGCCTGGCTGCTCACGTGCTCGGCCGACACGGTGGTACCGCGGATGACGAACATGTCGACGCCGGCGTCGACGACCGTCTTGGCGAACTCCTTGGTGCGCTGAGGGCTCAGCGAGCCCGCCACGGTCACACCGGAGTCGCGGATCTCGCGCAGCCGCTCGGTGATGAGCGCCGGCTTGATCGGCTCGGTGTAGATCTCCTGCATCTTGGCCGTCGCCTCGGTGCCCTGGAGCCCGGCCACCTCCTCGAGCAGCGGCTCGGGATCCTCGTAGCGGGTCCACAGACCCTCGAGGTTCAGCACGCCCAGACCCCCGTGTCGCCCCAGGGCGATGGCCGTGGCCGGAGACATGACGGAGTCCATCGGCGCGGCGATGACCGGTAGGTCGAAGCGGTAGGCGTCGATCTGCCAGTGCGTGCTGACCTCCTCGGGGTCGCGGGTGCGCCGTGAGGGCACGATGGCGATGTCGTCGAAGGAGTAGGCACGCCGGGCGCGCTTGGCCTGGCCGATCTGGATCTCGGTCACGGCGCTCAGTGTGTCACGCACCGCAGACACTGCGGACGCGCGCCGGGCTCAGCCGCCGCTGGACCCGGCGTTCGCGACGACGGCGGCGATCGGCGGCAGCACGCAGGCCACGGCGCACATCACCACCGCGGCCGGGATGGAGTAGAGACGCACCACGAAGATGGCCAGGAGCCACAGGGTGAGGCAGGTGCCCATCACCCAGGCGTAGCGGCGCATCCGCACCCGCTGCGTGGCGCGCAGACCGGCCCGCGCTCGGGTGATCACCGGGACGTCCTCGTAGCGTCGTCGCTCCACCTCTCGAACCTACGTCGGGCATGCTCACCCCATGACGATCGCGGACGATGTCCGGTCGTTGCTCGACGGCGCCGGTGACCGCGAGCGGGCGGCCAAGCAGCGGGCCTACATGAAGTCCGCGATGCCCTATCGCGGCCTCACCTCCCCTGAACTCACCACCGCGCTGCGACCCGTGCTGAGGGCCTACCGGCCGCAGTCACGTGGGCAGTGGGAGGGCGACGTCCGCGACCTGTGGGACGCCGCCACCCACCGCGAGGAGTGGTACGCCGCCCTCGCCGTGGCGAAGGTGCGAGCGGCTCGGCCGTGGCGCGATGCCGACTGCCTGCCGCTGGCCCGCCACCTGATCACCACCGGCGCCTGGTGGGACGTCGTCGACGACATCGCCACGCACGTCGTCCGCGATGCGCTGGACGCCGACCCGGCCGAGGTCACGCCCATCCTGCTGGCATGGGCCCGCGACGACGATCCCTGGGTGCGGCGTACGGCCGTGATCTGCCAGGTCGGACGCCGAGAGCGCATCGATCTCGACCTGCTCGGGCATGCGCTCGAGGCCAACCTCGACGACACCACGTTCTGGCTGCGCAAGGCCATCGGCTGGGCCCTGCGTGACCTCTCCGGCACCGATCCCGACTGGGTGCGCGCCTTCGTCGACGCCCACGCCGGCAGGCTCTCGGGGCTGTCGCGGCGCGAGGCGCTCACACGCCTCGGCTGACCCGTGGGCCGAGCCCCGACGTCAGCGACCGGAGTAGTTGGGCGCCTCGACGGTCATCTGCACACCGTGCGGGTGGCTCTCGCTCAGCGAGGCCTGGGTGATGCGCACGAACCGGCCCTTCTCCTGGAGCTCGGACACGGTGCGCGCGCCCACGTAGAACATCGACTGGTTGAGCCCGCCGATGAGCTGGTGGGCCACGGCGGCCAGCGGACCACGGTAGGCGACCTGGCCCTCGATGCCCTCGGGCACGATCTGGTCGTCGCTGGTGACCTCGGCCTGGAAGTAGCGGTCCTTGGAGTAGGACTTCTTGCCCCGGCTGCTCATCGCGCCCAGCGAGCCCATGCCGCGGTAGGACTTGTACTGCTTGCCGTTGACGAACACCAGGTCGCCCGGACTCTCCTCGCAGCCGGCGAGCAGGGAGCCCAGCATGACGGTGTCGGCCCCCGCCACCAGCGCCTTGGCGATCTCACCGGAGTGCTTCATCCCGCCGTCGGCGATCAACGGCACGCCCGCTGGCTTGGTGGCGAGCGAGGCCTCGTAGACGGCGGTGACCTGCGGCACGCCGACCCCGGTGACCACGCGCGTGGTGCAGATCGAGCCGGGCCCGACGCCGACCTTGACGGCGTCCGCACCGGCGTCGACGAACGCCTGCGCGCCCTCCCGGGTGGCGACGTTGCCGCCGATGACCTGCACGTGCCGCGTGGCGGGGTCGCCCTTCAGGCGCGCCACCATGTCGAGGAGCATGCGCACGTTGCCGTGAGCGGTGTCGGCGACGAGCACGTCGACGCCGGCCTCGATGAGGGTGGTGGCGCGCTCCCACGCGTCGCCGAAGTAGCCGATCGCGGCGCCGACGAGGAGTCGGCCGTCGGAGTCGTAGGACGCCTTGGGGAACTGCTCGCCCTTGACGAAGTCCTTCACGGTGATGAGCCCGGCCAGGCGACCGTCGTCGTCGACCAGCGGCAGCCGCTCGCGCTTGTGCTTGCGCAGCAGCGCGGTGGCCTCCTCGCGGGTGATGCCGGCGCGGCCGGTGATCAGCGGCATCGGCGTCATCATCTCGTCGACCTTGGTGGTGGCCCACTCCGCGACGGGGGTGAAGCGCAGGTCGCGGTTGGTGATGATGCCGATGAGGTGATTGTCGGTGTCGACGACGGGCAGACCCGAGACGCGGTACTCGCCGCAGATGCGGTCGAGCTCCTCCAGGGTCGCGTCGGGACCGATCGTCACGGGGTTGGAGATGATGCCGGTCTGGGTGCGCTTGACCAGGTCGACCTGGTAGGCCTGGTCGGCGATCGAGAGGTTGCGGTGCAACACGCCGATGCCGCCCTGGCGGGCCATCGCGATGGCCATGCGCGACTCGGTGACGGTGTCCATCGCGGCCGAGCACAGCGGCACCTCGAGCGAGATCTCGCGGGTCAGCCGCGCGGTGGTGTCGATGTCGGACGGCGCCAGGTCGGAGTGACCGGGCAGCAGCAGGACGTCGTCGTAGGTGAGGCCGAGGGCCGCGAACTTCTCCGGTAGCTCCACGCAGCGAGTCTAGAGGCTGAGCCGGCTCAGGGTTCGTTCCGGGCCGGTGCCGACGCCGTGACCTCGAAGACACCAGGCGCGCCCCACCCGCGCTCGGCGAACCCGCGCTCGACGGCCTCGCGGACGCCGTCCGCGTGGTCGGCGCCGACCAGCACGATCGCCGAGCCACCGAAGCCGCCGCCGGTCATGCGCGCTCCCAGCGCCCCGCGCTCGACCGCGGCTTCGACGACGACGTCGAGTTCGTCGCAGCTGATCTCGTAGTCGTCGCGCATGCTCGCGTGCGACGCCACGAAGAGATCACCCACGGCAGCGAAGTCCTCGTCGCGCAGCCGCTCGGCGCAGCGGCGCACCCGGTCGGTCTCGGTGACGACATGACGGACCCGACGGAAGGTCTCCTCGTCGAGCCTGACCTCGACGGCGGCGAGGTCGGCGGGTTCGAGGTCACGCAGCGAGTCGAGCCCGAGCGTCTCGACGGCGCGTTCGCAGGCGGCTCGTCGCGAGCCGTACTGGCCGTCGCCCAGGGCGTGCTGCACCCGGGTGTCGACCACGAGCAGGGTGAGTCCGTGGGCGCCCAGGGCGAACGGGACGTCCTCGGTGGCACCGCTGCGGCAGTCGAGCAGCAACGCGTGGCCCTCGCGGCAGCGCAGGGACGCCGCCTGGTCCATGCCCCCGGTCGGCGCCTGCGCCACTTCGTTCTCGGCCCGCACGCAGGCCGCCGCCAGGCGTGCACGGCCCTCGTCGGAGTCACCCAGCCCGAGGTCGAAGAGGTCGTCGGCCGCCAGCGCCACGGCGCACTCGAGCGCGGCCGAACTCGACAGCCCTGCGCCCACGGGCACGTCACTGTCGACCGACACCTCCAGCCCGCCCGCGGCGAGCCCGTCGCGGCGCAGCGCCCACAGCACGCCGGCGACGTACGCCGTCCAGCCCGAGGGCGAGCCGGGGCCGACATCGGCCAGCTCGACCTCGGCAGGATCGCCGTGGCTCGAGCGCGCGATGATCAGGTCGTCGTCGCGCCTCGTGGCGGTCACCGTGGTGCGCTGAGGGATCGCGATCGGCAGCACCAGCCCGCCGTTGTAGTCGGTGTGCTCCCCGATCAGATTGACCCGTCCGGGCGCCGACCACCGCATGCGTCCACCCTACGAGCCGCCGGTGGTCGGGCAGCGAGCGCCAGCGAGCCCGGTGTCCCGCCGCTGGGTGAAGCCGTGAGCAGCGCCAGCCACGAGCCCGTCGTCCGGTGGTTGAGCCGTGAGGCCGTCCACGGCCGAGCGCGTCGAAACCCCACACAACGCTGACGCACCGGTGGTCGAGCCGTGAGAAGCACCAGCCACGAGCGCGTCGTCCGGTGGTTGAGCCGTGAGGCCGTCCACGGCCGAGCGCGTCGAAACCCCGCGCGGCGCTGACGCACCGGTGGTTGAGCCGTGAGGAGCGTCAGCGACGAGCGCGTCGAAACCCCGCAACGGTCAAGGCAACATCTCCTCCACAGTTCCCCGCCAGACCTTCAGATAGAACAGGTGTTCGACTAGAATCGGGTCATGACCCCGGCGCCCGCACCCCAGCCCGCAGGACTGCTGGCATGTGCGGTGTCGGCGCAGCGCGAAGCCCAGTCCGCCGAGGCCCGTCTGTGGGAGGCGGCCGCGGAGTGGTGTGCCGCCCACGCCGAGGGCCACGTGCCGGACTGTGTCGCCGGTGGCCCGCTGGGCGTCGTGACCGATGAGTTGCTGGCCGCCTATGAGGTCGAGGGCGGCGACCGCCTCGTGGGCGCCGGTGGCCCGGGGACGCCGTTGGTGGCGGAGTTCGCGATCATCGAGCTCGCCACCGCCCTGGGTCGCTCGGATGCGTCGGGTCGGGCGTTCGTGGGTGCGGTGATGGAGACCCGGTTCCGCCTCCCACTGCTGTGGGAGGCCATGACCTCCGGGCGCGTGCCGCCGTGGCGGGTACGCCGCATCGCCGAAGAGACCATGCGCCTCGGGCCTGAGGCTGCGGGGTTCGTGGACCGGATGATCACCCCCATCGCGCACAAGACCGGCCTGCGGGCCCTGGACGGGCTCGTCGCCGACGCGATCGCCCGCTACGAACCCGAAACCGCTGAGGCCGATCTCGCCGACGCCCACGCGTCGCGGCACGTGACGATCGAGCTCGACCAGTCCGGCCGATCGACTACCCAGGGTGCCATCTGCGCGTTCGACGGTCTCGTGCGGCTCGACGGGCTCCTGGACCGTGCCGATGCCGAAGACCTCGACCACGCCCTCCGCCACCTCGCCGCCGAGCAGTCCGCGCTCGGCTCACCGCTGGACCTCGGCGAACGACGTGCCGCCGCCCTGGGGCAGCTCGCCCGGAACCAGACCATGCTCGACCTCGGTGGTCAGGTGAGCGCTGGTGTGGTTTCGACGCGCTCGGCCGTGAACGGCCTCACGGCTCAACCACCAGGCTCACCGGTGGTGGACGGCCTCACGGCTCAACCACCAGGCTCACCGGTGGTGGACGGCCTCACGGCTCAACCACCGGCCCTGCCGGTGGTTGAGCCGCCGGATGCCGAAGGCGAAGGCGTGTCGAAACCACCCCCACCCACCACGCTCCCCACCACGGTCCCCGCAAGCGTGCCCGCCCGCCAACTCGTCCTCCACGTGCACCTCTCCAGCGAGGCCATCACTGGCACCGGCACACCGAGCATCGACCCCGCCACCGGCGCCCTGGGCCTCCACCTCGCCCGCGTGTCCACCGCCACCGGTGCACACCGCGCCACGGTGACCGCCGCCCAGGTCGCCACCTGGGCCGGCAACCCCGACACGAAAGTCATCGTGAAGCCGGTCGTCGATCTGGCCGAGACCATCAGCGTGGACGCCTACGAGATCCCCGACCGCATCGCCTACCGAGTCACCGAGCAGCGCCAGACCTGCACCTTCCCCTTCTGCACCAGGACAGCGATGCGCGCCGACCTCGACCACATCGACGAATACGTCCCACCATCAGAAGGCGGGCCACCCGGCCAGACCAGCACCGACACCCTCGCCCCGCTGTGCCGCACCCACCACCGCGCCAAGACCCACCCCAGCCCCAGCCACCAACCAGGCCGATCCGAGAAACGCTGGCGCTACCGCCGCATCCGCCCCGGGCTCTACCTCTGGACCAGCCCCCACGGGCGCCACTTCCTCGTCGACCCCGACGGCACCGAACACCTCACCTGACGCGCCCACCGGCATGCGGCGTCAGCAGGGCCCGATCAGCAGGGCCCGGTCAGCAGGGCCCGATCAGCAGGACATCGGCGCAGCCTGAGTGCGGGCCACGCAACGGACGGCCGGATCTCGACC
This sequence comes from Nocardioides acrostichi, assembly GCF_015319165.1. Classification (GTDB taxonomy): domain Bacteria; phylum Actinomycetota; class Actinomycetes; order Propionibacteriales; family Nocardioidaceae; genus Nocardioides; species Nocardioides acrostichi. The sequence goes on along the minus strand of NZ_JADIVZ010000001.1, from coordinate 110,275 downwards.
ATGGTCGGGCAGGATCAGCGCCACGACATCTGACGCAGCGCGATGCGCACGGTCAGCTGACCGCCGGCGACGCGGATACGACCCCGCAATCCCGCGCCGAGCACCATCGGCATGACGGCCTGGTTGTCCGAGCTCGCGCTCAGCACGATCTCCTGCACCCCCTCGGCGTGCGCGAGCCGCACGATGTCACTGAGCAACCGGGTGCCGATGCCCCGACGCCGCCAGCCCGGGTCGACCTGGAGGCTGACCGGTCGCACCTCGGGATCGTCGTCCTCGGGGGCGAGCACCGCCGCCTGACCGACGAGCACGTCGTCGACCATGGCCGCGACCGTGAGCCCGGCGATGACGAAGTCCGGCTCGGCGCCTTGGCCCATCCTGCCGCCCGAGCCGTGACCACCGCCGAGGGCGACGGACTCACGGCTGCGCCGCATGACGTCGTCGACCAGGCGCGCCATCGCCGCTCCGCGGGACCGCTCGATGTCGGTGAACGGCGCGGCGCGACGCACCTGCACGCCCACGTCGCCGACTGTCATCTCGATCAGGTCGTGCCCTGAGGCGTCGCCCTCGCCGGGCTCGGCGTCGAAGAGCGCGGCGACCACCTCCGGGAAGCTCGCCGGCCGGGCGAGGATCGAACGCGCCGCCTCGACGTAGCGGGTCGGCTGATCGGTGAGCGCGGCGGCTGTGCACTCCCGCGCGGTGAGGAACGTCCAGCCCGCCCCCGCGACCAGCGCGTCGAGGTCGGGCTCAGCCCATGCCGAGGGCGTCTCCAGCACCAGTTCGTCGGTGACGGCGTCGGTGTCGGGAAAGATCTGGAGGCCCCGGATGTCGACCCCCGCCTCGGCGCAGCGTTGCGCTAGCGCAGCGAGGCCACCGGGGCGGTCTGGGAGACTGGCGCGAACCCTCCACAGCATGCTCATAGGGCTCATTGTGCCCCCGTTCGCGCTCGCTTCGTTACCGCGTCGTTACCTGGACATTGCCGGGCCTCGGGTCGGTCAGGTGAGCTGCAGAAGGGTTCTGAGAGGCTGACGGCATGCAGGGCTCTCTGCGGCGGGTCGTCGCCTGGGTCGAGCGTCCGCGCGCCGTCGTCGTCATGGCCGCCCTCACCCTGCTCGTGCGCCTGCTCGGGCTGCTCCAGCCGATCCGCTCCGACGAAGCCGGGTTCCTCCTCGTGGCGAAGAACTGGCAGCCGGGCGACCCGCTCGGCAGCACGCTGGTGCATTCGGTCTACGGTCCGTATTTCGTCGACCGACCACCCCAGGTGATCGCCTTCTTCGGCCTGACCGACCTGATCGGCGGGCCGCTGTTCGTGCGAGTCGTCGGGGCGGTCGCGTGCGCGGTGGTGGTGCTGCTCGCCGCCCACGGCGGTCGCCTGGTGGTGAGTGACGAGCAGGCCGGACGACGCGCCGGCGGGTGGGCGGCCCTGCTCGCCGCCGCGACCCTCACGACACCCGCCATCGATGTCGTCGGGGTCAAGGGCGAAGTGCTGGGCATCCCCCTGGTGCTCGGCGGGGCGCTGCTGGCCGTGCACGCCCTCCGGACGGCGTCCTGGCAACGAGGCGTGGCGCTGGCGCTCGCCTCAGGGCTGTGCGGGTCACTCGCGGTCGGCTTCAAGCAGAACCTGGCCGGCGGGCTCGTGTTCGCCGGCGTGCTCGTCCTCGTCGCGTTCGCGACCCGGCGACTCACGCTCCCCCGGGCCTCCGGCCTGACGACCGGTCTGATCGTCGGCGCGGCCGTCCCCGTGGCGGTGACGTGGGGCTGGGCCCTCGTGAACGGCGTCGACCTGCACGCGCTCTGGTACGCCGCGGTCGGGTTCCGCGGCGACGCCTCGCAGGTGCTGGCCGACTCGTCGTCGACCGCGCCGCTCGAGCGGGCGGCCGTGCTGGCGGGCGTCGCACTCGCCTCGGGGCTCGTGCTCGTCGTCGGCGGCTTCGTCGTGCACGCACCCGACGAGTGGCGCGACGACCCGCCGTTGACCGCCGCGGTCGCGGCCATGCTCGCGGTCGACACGACCGGCCTGGTGCTCTCGGGCAGCTACTGGCGCGACTACCTCTTCGCCCTGCTCCCCTCCGCCGTGCTGGCCTGCGCGCTGCTCGCACGGCGTCGTCCGTCGAAGCGTGGGAGGGCGATGCGCACGATGGTGGGGCTCGGCGTGGTGTCGTCCCTGGTCTCACTCGCGGGGTGGGCCGGCCTCCAGCTCGCGGGCATCCAGCCCTTTCCCGAGTCGGACACGGCGAACGCGCTGCGAGACGCCTCCCAACCCGGCGACACCCTGGTGGTCTACGGGGGCCACGCCGAGATCCAGCAGATGTCCGGGCTCCCCTCGCCCTACCCCTATCTCTGGACGCTGCCCATGCGGGTGCTCGACCCCGACCGCGACCAGTTGATCGGCCTGCTCTCGTCGTCGCGGCGTCCGACCTGGTTCGTCGGCTGGATCCCGCTCAGCTCCTGGGATCCAGCCATCGGCACGCGACTCGAGGCGGTGCTGGCGCGCTATTACGAGCCGCGCGGCACCGCCTGCGACGGCCACCCCGTGTGGGTCGTTCGGGGGCTGGACCGACCAGAGATCGACCCCGTGTGCAGCGGGAACGCCGACCTCGGCAGCTGAGGGCATCGACCCCTCACGCGACATTTCGCGACCCCTCGCGACCCCTCGCGCGACATTTCGCGACCCCTCGCGCGACATTTCGCGACCCCTCGCGCGACATTTCGCGACCCCTCGCGGGACATTTCGCGACCCCTCGCGGGACATTTCGCGACCCCTCGCGGGACATTTCGCGACCCCTCGCGGGAAACGCGACGGCCCGCCCACCTCGCGGTGGACGGGCCGTCGGAGGAGCCGTGGATCAGTGACCGTGCCCGTGGCCGTGGCCGGCCGCGGGAGCGTCGTCCTCTTCCTCGGGCTTGTCGACGACCAGGGTCTCGGTCGTGAGCAGCATGCCCGCGATCGAGGTGGCGTTGACCAGCGCGGAGCGGGTGACCTTGACCGGGTCGAGCACGCCCTGGGCGACCAGGTCGCCGTACTCGCCGGTGGCGGCGTTGTACCCGTTGCCGACGCCCATCTCGCGCACCTTGGTGGTGATGACGTAGCCGTTCTCGCCACCGTTCTCGGCGATCCAGCGCAGCGGCTCGTCGGCGGCGCGCCGCACGATCCTCACGCCCACCGCCTCGTCGCCGGAGAGGCCGAGACCGTCCTCGAGGACGGAGACAGCGTGGATGAGAGCCGAACCACCGCCGGGCACGATGCCCTCCTCGATCGCGGCACGCGTCGCGGAGACGGCGTCCTCGATCCGGTGCTTCTTCTCCTTCAGCTCCACCTCGGTGGCGGCGCCGACCTTGATGACGCAGACGCCGCCGGCCAGCTTGGCCAGGCGCTCCTGGAGCTTCTCGCGGTCCCAGTCGGAGTCGGAGTTCTCGATCTCCGCCTTGATCTGGTTGACGCGGCCCTCGACGGCCGCCGAGTCACCGGCTCCGTCGACGATCGTGGTGTTGTCCTTGGTGACGACCACGCGGCGCGCCTGGCCCAGCACCTCGAGCCCGACCTGGTCGAGCTTGAGGCCGACCTCGGGGGCGACGACCTGGCCGCCGGTCAGCGTCGCGATGTCCTGCATCATCGCCTTGCGACGGTCGCCGAAGGCGGGGCTCTTCACCGCGACGGCGTTGAAGGTGCCGCGGATCTTGTTGACCACCAGGGTCGAGAGCGCCTCGCCCTCGACGTCCTCGGCGAGGATGAACAGCGGCTTGCCCGACGCCATGACCTTCTCGAGCACCGGCAGCAGCTCCTGCACCGAGCTGATCTTGCCCTGGTGCAGCAGGATGTAGCAGTCGTCGAGCACGGCTTCCATGCGCTCGGCGTCGGTGACGAAGTACTGGCTCAGGTAGCCCTTGTCGAACTGCATGCCCTCGGTGAACTCGAGGTCGGTGCCCATGGTCGAGGCTTCCTCGACGGTGATGACGCCGTCCTTGCCGACCTTGTCGAAGGCCTGGCTGAGCAGGTCGCCGATGTGCGGGTCGCGGCTCGAGATCGTGGCGACCGAGGCCATGTCCTCGACCGAGTCGACGTCGCGGGCGGCGTCGCGCAGGGCGTTGCCGACGGCCTCGGTGGCTGCGTCCATGCCCCGCTTGAGACCCATCGGGTTGGCACCGGCGGCCACGGCGCGCAGGCCCTCGTGGACCATCGCCTGGGCCAGCACGGTGGCGGTGGTGGTGCCGTCGCCGGCGACGTCGTTGGTCTTGGTGGCGACCTCCTTGGTGAGCTGCGCACCGAGGTTCTCGAACGGGTCGTCGAGCTCGACCTCACGGGCGACGGTCACACCGTCGTTGGTGATGGTCGGGGCGCCCCACTGCTTGTCGAGCACCACATAGCGGCCCTTGGGGCCGAGGGTCACCTTGACGGTGTTGGCGAGGGCGTCGACGCCGCGCTCGAGGGCGCGGCGGGCGTTCTCGTCGAATTCCAGGATCTTGGGCATCTCTCTCCTTTGAAAAGACAAAAGTCCTGACGTGCCTGGCGCCCGGCTGGCAAGGCGCCGCTGCGAAGGCGACCTAGAAGGCTGAGCGGTCGTCGAGCAGCGGCAACGCCGCCAGCCGGGATGCCAGGTGCGTCAGGAGACGACGGCGAGGACGTCGCGGGCGGAGAGGATCAGGTACTCCTCGCCGGCGTACTTGACCTCGGTGCCGCCGTACTTGCTGTAGATGACCTTGTCGCCGATGGCGACGTCGAGCGGGACGCGGTTGCCGTTGTCGTCGATGCGGCCGGGACCGATCGAGAGGACCTCGCCCTCCTGGGGCTTCTCCTTGGCGGTGTCCGGGATGACCAGGCCGGAGGCGGTGGTCTGCTCGGCGTCGAGCGGCTTGACGACGATCCGGTCCTCGAGGGGCTTGATGTTGACCGACATGTACGTCGACCTCCACTTTCTCAGATTGAGTGGTTCACGTCTGGTTGCCTGCGGGTGGCCGGGGCGCCGTCGCGGGGGTCGCTCCGGGAGCAGGCGAGCTGGCACACTCACCGGGAGAGTGCCAATCCAGAAACTAGCACTCACCTGAGTGGAGTGCCAGAGTCGGGGCCTCAGTAGACCTGGAGCGACCAGGTCAACGGCACCACGCACGCGTCGCGCGCGAAGTCGGCACGCAGCGTGAGCTCGCCACGTGCCAACGAGTCGGTCTCCCAGACCACGCGGTCGCGGCCATGCGTCTCGGTGTCCGGGCCCACCTGCTCGACGTCCTCGGGCTTCGCACCCTCGAAGCGATAGGTCACCGGACCCATCTCACCCGTGCCCGAGCACCCGACCCGGACGCGACCGCCATCGGCGGTCGGCTCGTCGGGCCGCACGGTCGACTCCACGACCAGCCAGGCTCGATCACGGCTCGACACCCAGCCCAGACCGGGCACGTAGGGCGTCTTGCTGACCTGCACCAGGCACTGGCCGTTGAGGTCGTCGAGCACCTGACCCCGGGTCGCCGGGGCACCGCAGTCGATGTAGCTGGTGCCCAGCTCGCTGCGTCGGGAGTAGAGCATGGCCGCCGCGCCTTCGGACTGGTCGAGGTCGTCGACCTCCTTGACCTGGCGCAGGCCGTCGTAGTCGACCGCGATCGCCAGGTCGCTGCCGTCACCGGGTACCGCGACCCAGGCCGAACCGGAGACACCGAGCGTCGTCGGGTAGCCCGCGGAGTCGGCCTCGTCGATGACGATGTCGGAGAGGTCGTAGGCGTGCTCGGACTCCTGACCCGGGTCGACGACGAGCTGCACCACGGGCGTGACGGGGCGGTCGGCATCGAGCATGGCGGCCCACCCCGTGCCGATGGCCAGGGAGTAGCTCACTCCAACGAGCGTGTTGCCGTCGCTGGCGCCCAGCGACTCAGGCGACCCCGGGGAGTCGTCACTGGAGTAGGGCGTCTCATCGGGTCGCGCGGTACCCACCAGGAAGTCGAGACGACCGGCCGGGGTCTCCACACTGATCAACTGGCCATCGGGGTTGCCCAGAGCGGGCACCACCTCTCCCGCCGACACCTGACGGTCGGGCTGGTCGAGGGGGTTGCTGCACGAGGCGGCCGTCATGGGCACCACCAGGAGCACAGCCCCAGCCAGGGCCCGCCTGGTCCGCCGGGCGTTCACGAGAGCACCATCGAGACGGTCTGCTGACCCCGCCACGCGGTCGGAGCACCGAGTGCACGAGCACGCGCCACGGAGCGGGCCCGGGCGTCGACGGAGCGCCGCAGCACGAGTCGGCCACGTGCGTCGTCCGGTACGGCGAAGGCCAGCACCTGGTCGACCGGGTGTTCCGAGGTGTCGCTGTCGAGCACCCCCGGATCGTCGAGGTCGACGCCCCCCAGCCGGCCGGTGAGGTCACCGACGGTGGCGTCGTAGCTCACCGACCGGCCGCCCTCGCCGTCCCAGTAGGCGGTGTCGGCGGACTCCCAGGACGACTCGACGATGACCCAGTCCTGGCCGTCCTTGCTCCAGCCCAACTCCTCGCGGTAGGGAACCCGCGTCGCGAGAACGGTGCAGACGGCCGACGAGTCGAGCGCGCCGTCGTGCCAGGAGTCCGGGCAGTTCGTGCCGTTGTGCAGGGTCGGCTCGGCCAGCAGAGCCGGCGCGTTCTGGACGTCGCTGGGTCGCAGCGCGGCCTCGACGACCTGATCGCGACCGTCGAAGTCGAGCGAGAGACCGAGCGGCGCACCCGTCGGCACCGTCACGTACCAGGTCATCGGCGCCACGTCACCCGGTGAGCGCAGCGTGCTGGGCTCACCGTCGACCAGGAGCGAGAGGGTGACGGCGTCGTCGTCCGCCTTCATGATCGACGCATCCCCGAGCACCGGCGTCTTCTGTGCCCGCACGACCACGTAGTCGAGGCCGTCGGGCGCGTGGGTCGCCAGCGGGAAGTCGTCGTCTGCGTTGCGGCCCTCGAACTCATCGAACGGGTCGCTCACCTCGACGGTCCAGATCGCCTCGGGCACCTGGAAGGTGCTGGCAGTGCCCGGGGTGTCGTCGAGCGAGGTCGGCGCGGTCACCTCGCCGGCCACGGTCCGCGGACCACCGGGCCTGCGCGAGGCGCGCCACCCCACACCGACGGCCACCACGAGCGCCACGACGGCAACGGCCGCGGCAAGAGGCACAGCTCGACGCTTCATGCGCTGGTTCTGCCCACCTCGCACCGATCCGACACCCCGGCACCTCAGCAGGCCGCCACCAGGCAGGATCGACCCATGGATCTCGACGCCTTCGCCTGGCTGCTCACCGACGACGGTCAAGGCTTGCTGCGCGAGGCCGAGGAGGTCGCGGACGCCGACCCGCTGGCCGCCCAGACCGCGCTGCGGCGTCGCGCGACACCAGAGCAGGCAGCCGCAGCGCTGACCCAGGCCACCCTGCGCCGTCGAGCCGCCCCGAAGTTCGGCGATCTCGCCGCGCGCCTCTACTTCACCCCCGACGGGCTCGAGCAGGCCACCCGGCCGAGCGTGGCCCGGCATCGGGCCGCGCGACTGGCGGCCTACGAGGCAGCGAGCCTGGTCGACCTGGGGTGCAGCATCGGCGGCGACCTCATCGCCGCCGCCGAGGCCGGCCTCGTGTGCGCCGGCGTCGACCTCGACCCCGTGCGGGTGGCGGTCGCTCGCGCCAACCTCGACGCCCTCGGCCTGCCGGGCGCGGTGAGCGTGGCCGACGCGACTGAGGTCGACCACTCCCCCTTCGCCGTCACCTTCGCCGACCCCGCCCGTCGTTCGGCGCGCGGTCGCAGCTTCGACGTCGACGACTGGACCCCGCCCTGGTCGTTCGTCGAGTCGCTGCTGCGCCGCGACGCCTGCGTGAAGGTCGCCCCCGGCATCCCGCACGACCTGGTACCTGCCGATGTCGAGGCGGAGTGGGTCAGCGACCACGGCGAGGTGAAGGAGGCCGCGCTGTGGTCGGGCGGTTTGGCCACCACCGCGCGCCGCGCCACCGTGATCGGCGACGGCGGACTCGCGACCCTCACCGAGGACGACGACCCCGGCGCCCCGGTGCGCGCGACCGGCGCGTTCCTCTACGAACCCGACGGCGCCGTCATCCGGGCGGGGCTGGTCACCGCCGTGGCCGCCGGGGTCGACGGCGGACTGCTCGACCAGCACATCGCCTACGTCACCTCCGACGCCGCGTTCCGCACCCCCTTCGCACGCGGCTATCGGGTGCGCGAGCAACTGCCCTACCGGGAGAAGCAGCTGCGCGCAGCGTTGCGCGAGCGGGGCATCGGCCGACTCACCATCAAGAAGCGTGGGGTCGACGTGGTACCCGAGCAACTGCGCAAGAGGCTGGCGCTGAGCGGTGACGCCGAGGCCACGCTGGTGCTGACGCGCGTCGCCGGACAGGGCACGGCCCTGCTCGTCGAGCCGTTCTGACCCCCGCATCCTCACCGAGTCGTCACGTGGCCTCGACGGGCCGGGTCACCAGTCGGCCGACGCCGCCTTCTCCGCACCGATGGTGGTGTCGTCGCCGTGGCCGGTGTGCACGACGGTGTCGTCGGGCAGCCCGAACAGCTTCTCCTTGATCGCTCCCTCCAGCGTGGGGCGGTCGCTGTAGGAGCGACCGGTGGCTCCCGGACCGCCGTTGAACAGCGTGTCGCCGCTGAAGAGGCAACCCAGCGCCGGGGCGTAGAAGCACACGGCGCCCGGGGCATGCCCGGGGGTGTGCAGCGCCGTGAGCGTGACGCCGCCGACCTGCACCTCGAAGCCGTCACCGAGGTCGACGTCCCACAACTCGCCCTCGGGGCCGTCGGCGCCGTCGGTGAGGTGGGTCAGGGACCACAGCGGGCGCTCGTCGGGGTGCAGCATGATCGGCGCGGTGGTGCGCTGGCGCAGGGCAGGAGCCACGCGGCAGTGGTCGTCGTGGGCGTGGGTGAGCAGGATCGCGCGCACCGCCCGGGTGCCGACGACCTCCATGATCGCGTCGACATCGTGCGGAGCGTCGATCACCACGCACTCGTTGTCGTCGCCGACGACCCAGATGTTGTTGTCGACCTCGAAGGTCTCCCCGTCGAGGGAGAAGGTGCCCGAGACGACGGCGTGGTCGACCCGCGCACTCACAAGACCACCACCGAGCGCAGCACCTCGCCGTGGTGCATCTTCTCGAACGCGGCCTCGATGTCGTCGATCCCGATCTCCTCGCTCACGAACGCGTCGAGGTCGAGCCGGCCCTGCCGGTAGAGGTCGACGAGCATCGGGAAGTCACGGTCGGGCAGGCAGTCGCCGTACCAGCTCGACTTCAGCGACCCGCCGCGGCCGAACACGTCGATGAGCGGCAGGTCGGGCACCACCATGTCGGGCGTCGGCACTCCGACGAGCACCACGGTGCCGGCGAGGTCGCGGGAGTAGAACGCCTGCTTCCAGGTCTCGGGGCGGCCGACCGCCTCGACGACGATGTCGGCACCCATGGCACCCTCGTAGACGGCCGAGCAGATCTTGGCGATCTCGATCTCGGGGTCGGCCTTCGAGGAGTCCACCGTGTGGGTGGCACCCATCGCCTTGGCCTGCTCGAGCTTCTTCGGGTCGATGTCGACCGCGATGATCGGGCTCGAGCCGGCGAGGGCCGCACCGGCGATGGCGGCCACACCCACACCGCCGCAGCCGATGACGGCGACCGAGCGGCCGCGCGTCGCGCCGCCGGTGTTGATCGCCGCGCCCAGACCGGCCATGACGCCACAGCCCAGCAGGCCCACCGCGGCCGGCCGCGCATCGGCGTCGACCTTGGTGCACTGACCGGCGGCGACGAGCGTCTTCTCGGCGAACGCGCCGATGCCCAGTGCGGGCGAGAGCTCCGTGCCGTCCTCCAGCGTCATCTTCTGCGTGGCGTTGTGGGTGGCGAAGCAGTACTGGAGGTCGCCGCGCTTGCAGGCACGGCACTCACCGCACACCGCGCGCCAGTTGAGCACCACGAAGTCGCCGGGCGCGACCTCGGTGACGCCCTCGCCGACGGCCTCGACCACGCCCGCGGCCTCATGGCCGAGCAGGAACGGGAACTCGTCGTTGATGCCGCCCTCGCGGTAGTGCAGGTCGGTGTGGCAGACCCCGCAGGCCTGCACCGCGACCACGGCCTCACCCGGACCCGGGTCGGGCACATGGATGGTGACGACCTCGACGGGCGCGCCCTTCGACTTCGCGACGACGGCCTTGACCTTCTGCATGGGCGGCTTCCTCTTCCTCGGTGGGTGATGCCGGACGTAGCAGTTCTACCCAAGCCCAAGCAGTCACCTCCGGCCACCCCCTGCCCACGCCGTGATGTCGATGCAACCTCTACGCCCCCGGCTGCGTCTGGAGCACTGAGAGGCCACCACACCCCGCGTGGGAGGAGGAGCGATGACACCAGTCGTGGACGCCAGCGCGCGCGACGTCGAGTTCACCGACTACCTCGCGGCGCGTCAAGGTGCGATGCTGCGCACCGCCTACCTCATCTGCGGCGACCAGCACCAGGCCGAGGACGTGCTCCAGACGGCCCTCGCGAAGCTGTACCTGGCGTGGGACAAGGTGCACGACAAGCACGCGGTCGACGCCTACCTGCGTCGGATCATCGCCAACGAGGCGACATCGCTGTGGCGGCGCGCCTGGCACCGCAAGGAGCGCGCCACCGACGACGTGCCCGAGGGTTCGCCCCACCACGACCGGTATGACGACGGCACGGATGACGAGCTCTGGGCGCTGGTGCAGTCGCTGCCGCGACGAGCTCGCGCGGTGATCGTCCTGCGCTACTACGAACAGCTCTCCGAGGCCGAGACAGCTGACGCACTCGGGATCAGTGTCGGGACGGTGAAGTCCCAGGCCTCACGGGCGATGGCGACGTTGCGCGAGCGCGCGCCGGCCCATCTACACCCCCGAGGAGGCGGCCATGCCTGAGCACGACCCCCTGCAGGAGACACTCCACCTGCTGCTGCGCGAGCGTGCGGACGACGTCGCGCACACTCGCTTCGGACTCGACGTCGTGCGCGGCCGTGCGCGCACCATCCACCGACGGCGCGTCGCCGGCGCCACGACGGCCGCGGCGCTGGCCGTCGTGGCGCTCGTCGTGCCGACGGCGATGCTGGTGCGAGGCGACCTGCGCGCCGACTCCGTCGACCCCGCCGGCCCCAGCCACACGCCGTCGGCGATCGACACCGCGAACCCGCAGCCCCGCGGCCCTCTGGCCTGGGCCGACCTGACCGGGCCGCCCGTGATCCACACCGATGACGGCTCGACACTCAGACCCCAGGTCGACGGCCAGCTGTTGTCGTTCGCCGCGGCCGGCGACGACCGCTGGCTGCTCCAGGTGAGCGACGACCAGGGCAGGAGCGCCGAAGCGGTGCTGATCGACGACACCGGCACGGTCGTGATGCGGCAGGCGATGGACTCGAACATGGGACTCGCCGGCTCCGACGACGAGCTGGCCGTCGCCTGGCTGGACAGCAAGCATCACGTCGTCGTCCTCAACCGGGGCGATGAGCGCCCCGAGGACTGGGGCGAGGTGCCCGACGGCAGCAAGCCGGTGGAGGTGGTGGGCTGCCCCGATGAGTGCGGCGTGGTGGTCAACGAACCGTTCGAGTTCACCATGACCCCCTACCTCGTCACGGCTGACGGCGCTTCCGGCTGGCACGGCGAGTGGCTCAGCCAGGTCACCGACGTCTCGCCCGACGGCCGGCTGGCCACGGGGCTGCTTCCGGGTAACGAGGAGAAGCTCTGCTGGGGCCTGCTCGACCTCGAGCGCAACCGGTTGGAGTGGCGCACGTGCGAGCAGGGCAACCTGACCTTCTCCCCCGACGGCAGCCGGCTTCTGGCCACGCCTCCCACCACCGACGGGTTCGGGTTCTTCACCGAGTACCTGCTCGACCTCGACGGAGGCGTGCTCGACACGATCGACGGCGGGTTCACCGGTCAGGCCTGGTCGACGTCGACCTCGTGGCTCACCGTCGACACCGCCTCGGAGGGCGCGCCCACCACCGTCGTGCGACACGACCTCGACGGCAGCACCGAGGTGCTCGACGGACCGGTGAGCGAGTCTTTCCCGTTCCTGCTGGAGACCCGCTAGCCGCCCGTCAGCGTCGGCGGCGCACCACCGGGGTGGGCGCCGTCTCGGCCCGGATCGACCGGAAGAAGCGGTGGGTGACGCGCAGCTTCGCCGACAGCCGGTGGCCGCGGTCGGCCGGCTGCGCGGTGTAGACGCACCGCTCGGTGTCGCGCCGGATCAGCCGGTCGTCACGGAACCAGCGACAGGTGTAGCGGGCGGTGTCGTCGGCCAGGAAGGCGTTGCCCACGTTGAGACGGTCGCCCACGCGCACGGTGCGTCGAAAGCCGGACACCACCGGGTCGCGCAGCGTCTGGATGCGGCGCGGGGTGAGCGCGGCGTCGACCGCTGCGTTGTGGCCAGGCGCGACGACGAGGTCACGCGCCGCGAGGACGCTGTCGGCGTCGGCGTACCACTCCGGGGCGACCCGGTCGTGCGCCTGCACGAGCAGCCGGTAGGTGCCCTCGGGGAGCGGCAGGCGGAAGTGGCCCTGCTCGTCGGCGGTCGCCGACTGGTACCCGGTCGTGGATCGCCACCTCCCGCGGTCGACCTCGGTCAGCACCTGCACGTATCCGTGACCGACGGGCAGCCCGCGTGTCGTCGTGAGCGTGCCCTCGATCGCGCCGGAGAGCCCGGTGCCGTCGAGCACGATGCCGTCGACGGGCTGCGGGGCCGAGACGTCGACCGGCTCGGCGCTCGCGGCGTCCGGGCCGCCGTACCAGCTCTCGCGACCGTCGGCGGACCACGTGTGCACCAACACGGACGCCGTGGGCACGTCGTAGACCTCGAAGCTGCCGTCGTCGGCCACCACCGCTCCCACGCCGACGCGCTGGCGGCCCGCCGGGTAGCTGGCGTCGGGCACCCAGACGTCGACGAAGGTGCGCGCCGCGCTCCGGTCGGCCACCGTGCCGCTGATCGTCGACCCGTCGGCGAGGTCGACGGCGACGTCGGTCGCACCGCCCTCGGTCACGGTGAGTACCTGAGAGGAGGCTCGGTCGGGGGTCTGGCCGGCCCACTGGGACGCTTGTTCGAATGCGGAGGCCTTGAGCCAGTACCGGCCGGGCTCGAGCGTGATACTGCGCATCCCGGCGGAGTCGGTGTCGTACCACAACTGCTCAGGCAGCGGCGTGGCCTCGGGATCCACCGCGAAGAGCTCGAGCAGCGCATCCGACGGCTCGCCGTCGACGGTGATCGCGACCCGCAACTGACCGGTGACGTCGGCGGCCACCGAGGGGCCCGTGAGCGCCGTGAGACAGAGCGCGGAACCTGCGCTGAAGGCGAGCAGGGACAGAAGCCGGCGAGCGACCACAAGAGACTCCAAGAACGACCATGACCGGCCCCCATGACACGGCACGTCAGGGTAAAGGAAATGTGGTCTGGACCACGAATCCTCGTGGCCCGCGCACCCTGGGACCGGTGTCAGCCGCGTCCGAAGGCGGCCAGGTGATGCCACACGTGCTTGACCACCTGCGGATCGTGGAGCGGGGCTGCGGCGCCCAGCAGGGCGGGCGTGAGCCGCCCGTGGGCATCGGCGATCTCGTGAGCCAGCGCCACCGACTCCGGCGTCCGGAAGGAGGGGTCGAGCGTCGACACGTCGACGACGAAGCCGGGGTGCCAGCGCACCTCGCACCCGAGGCGCCCCGCGGCCTCCTCCACCTCACCGCCCCGGAACGACGGGTCGAGGACGACGCACTCGACGTCGGCGGGCACGGCCAGGCCGCCGTGCACGTGCGCCTCGACGTAGTCGTCCAGCGGCTCCGCACCCGGCGCGACCGCGGCCTCGTCGGCCAGGCTCCGCAGCACGGGCAGCAGCGCGGGCCCGCCCACGTGGGTCGGCTCGAGGTAGGAGTCGGGGAAGCAGAACGTGCTCCGGCGACCGACCTCGGGCCCGATCACGAAGTGGGCCGACCCGAACCGCGGCGCGGCCCCCCACGGCGAGCCGAGCCGGTCCCAGGCGCCGTACACCGGGCGGTCGAGCGCGTCGCCGTCGTCGTAGCGGCCCTCGAAGAGGCGCGACTCCCATCGCCACCGACTGCCGCCCGGGTGCGCCGTCAGTCCGCCGTTGGACGTGCCGGTGACGAACTGCGACACGTACCGGCCCCGATCCGCGATCGCGCCGAGCACCGTGGTGTCGCCGAAACGCCGCTCGGGGTGGAAGTGCACGTGCACCCGAGGCACCGGAGCCGGCGGCACGCGCTCAGCCTCCCAGCCGCTCGAGCTCCTCGTCGATCAGCGCGACGTCGAGCTTGCGGAACACGGGCGCGGGCTTGCTCACCGGCGTGCCGACGACCACGGGGTGTCGGCCCCACGACGGCGCTCCCGAGTAGTCACCGGTGATGACCGGGTAGCCGGCGCCACCGTCGAGATCCTCGACCTCGTCGATGCGCGGCATGGGTGCGATCTCACCGGTGCCGCCCAGCGCGCGGTCGACCTCGTTGGCCGAGAGCGGCAGGAACGGGCTGAGCACGAGGTTGAGGTCGGCCACGCACTGGGTCATGACGTGCAGCACCGTGGCCAGCCGCTCGCGTTGCGACTCGTCCTTGAGGGTCCACGGCGCGGTGTCGGTGACGTACTTGTTCACCTCACCCACCGCGCGCATCGCCTCGTTGATGCCGGCCTTGAGGCGGTGGTGCCCCAGCAGGTCGCCCACCCTCGCGAAGGCCTGCTCGCAGGTGGCGAGCACGGCCTCGTCGATGGGCTCGAGGTCGCCGGCGGCGGGGATCTCACCGAAGTTCTTCGCCACCAGCGTGGCGGTGCGGCTGACCAGGTTGCCCCAGCCGGCGACGAGCTCGTCGTTGGTGCGGCGCACGAACTCCGACCACGTGAAGTCGGCGTCCTGCGCCTCGGGGCCGGCGGCGGCCACGAAGTAGCGGAAGGCGTCGGGCTGGTAGCGCGCCAGCAGGTCGCGTACGTAGATCACGACGCGCTTGGAGGAGGAGAACTTCTTGCCCTCCATGGTGAGGAACTCCGAGCTGACCACCTCGGTGGGCAGGTTGAGGTCGCCGTAGGAGTGCAGCGTGCCGCCGTGCGCGCCCTTGCCCGAGTAGGCCAGCAGCTCCGCAGGCCAGATCTGGCTGTGGAAGGTGATGTTGTCCTTGCCCATGAAGTAGTACGACAACGCCTCGTCCTCCCCGTGCGGCGCAGGGTTCCACCAGCGGCGCCACGCCTCGGGATCCTCGGTGCGCCGAGCCCACTCGATGGACGCCGAGAGGTAGCCGACCACGGCGTCGAACCACACGTAGAACTTCTTGGTGGGGTTCTCGGCCCAGCCCTCCAGCGGCACCGCGATGCCCCAGTCGATGTCGCGCGTCATCGAGCGGGGCCGGATCTCCTTGAGGATGTTCTGGCTGAACCGGATGACGTTGGGGCGCCAGAGCCCCGTCGCCTCGCGTTCGTCGAGCCACGCGCCGAGCGCCTCGGCCAGCGCCGGCAGGTCGAGGAAGAAGTGCTGGGTCTCGATGAACTCCGGCGTCTCGCCGTTGATCTTGCTGACCGGGTCGATGAGGTCGGCCGGGTCGAGCTGGTTGCCGCACGCGTCGCACTGGTCGCCGCGCGCGCCCGGGGTCTTGCAGATCGGGCAGGTGCCCTCGATGTAGCGGTCGGGCAGGGTGCGACCGGTGGACGGCGAGATGGCGCCGTACGTCGTGCGCTCGACGAAGTAGCCGTTGTCGTAGACACCGCGGAACAGCTCCTGCACCACGGCGTGGTGGTTGCGTGTGGTGGTGCGGGTGTAGAGGTCGTAGGAGCACCCGAGCGCGACCAGATCCTCGGCGATGAGCCGGTGGTTGCGGTCGGCGAGCTCCTGCGGGGTCAGGCCCGCCTCGTCTGCCGCGATGAGGATCGGCGTGCCGTGCTCGTCGGAGCCGGAGACCATGAGCACGTCGTGGCCGGCCATCCGCATGTACCGGCTGAAGACGTCGGAGGGCACGCCGAACCCGGCCACGTGGCCGATGTGGCGCGGACCGTTGGCGTAGGGCCAGGCGACTGCGGAGAGGACGGTGCTCATGGGCCGATCCTAGGGAGGGCCTGCCACCCGCCTCGCGCCCGCTCCGCAGGAGCGCTACTTCACCAGGCCGCCGTGCCGCTTGATGCGGCGTCGCGTGCGCTTCCGGATCCGTGGCAGCTTGCGGTAGAGCTTGATGCCCGGGCAGGCGGTGTCGTTGGTGTCGCGGTGCCCGTCGATGACGCGCAGCCTCACCCACTCCCGCTTCGGGTACTTGTCGCTGCTGTGGCTCCACACGCGGGCGCTGCCGCCAGGGCGGCGGTGGTACATGTGCAGCTTCCACGAGGCCAGCTTCACGATGGCGGTGATCGCCTTCGCCGAGGGTTTGACCTGCTCGTAGTTGCCGATGACGCAGATGCCGACCGAGGTGTCGTTGAAGCCGAGGGTGTGCGCCCCACGGATCGGGCGGTTCGGCCCGCCGGCGCGACCGACCCAGATCCGGCCGAACCGGTCGACCAGGAAGTTGTAGCCGATGTCGGACCAGCCCAGTGACTGGGTGTGGTAGGCGTAGAAGCTGCGGATCATGCCCGGCACGTCGCGTCTCGCGTAGCCGTTGCTGCTGGCGCTGTGGTGGATGTGCACCTGCTGGATGGTCCGGCAGATGACCGGGTCGTGCTCGGCCCACTTCTCGTTGGCACCCCAGTCCTTGCGGTCGCGCAGGGCGGGGCGCGGGGTGCGACGACGCGTGCGACCGTCGGCGCCGTCGGCCACGGCCTCGTCGGGCTTCTCGGCCGGGATCGAGGGCCGCACGTTCCGATCGCTCTCCCGCGGGTCGGCGTCGATGAGCACCAGGTGCAGTCGCGAGGGCTTCTCGCCCTCGACGCGCACGTCGATCGCCTGCGCGCGGCCCACCCACAACGGCTCGGTGCCCGAACGCACCTCGCCCGCGGTCTCGCCCTGGGTGCCGGGGTCGACGTCGGGGGCGTCGTCGAGGTGCCGCAGGGTGGTCCAACCGCTCCACTTCTGGCCGGTGCGCGTGCGTACCGAGAGGGCGGCGGCGGTGTCACCGTCCCACGTGAGCGCGGCGACGGAGAACGTCTCGGCCCGGCACTGGCCCGTGGTCCACCGCTGGTCGCCGTCAGCGTGCAGCAGGCCGCGCAGCGGCGTCTCGGAGGCCGGTAGCCGGCGGGCGTCTCGGGTGCGCCGCCCCGCGATGAGGGCGTCGGCAGAGCCCGCGCGCAGGACCGTGCCACCGGCCAGCACGGGCACGACGCCGGCGGTCGCCAGCACGCTCCGACGGGTCACGGCGGGGGCCGTGCGTCGCTCGGCGTTCGGGTCGGGGAGGGGAAGCTGTCCAGACATCACGCACATCTTGCGTCACATCAGTCACATCTGTCGACCGGTTCCGGCGAGTCGATGCTGCTCTGGCGCCGCTGCGTGGGGTATAAGCCAGCGGTGAGCACCCGAGCCCGGCGCACGCCGACCCCCCTCACCGGCGTCGAGCCCGCGATCTCTCCCCTGGCGCGGTGGTGGCATCGAGTCACCGGCCCCTTCTGGGTCGTCCCCGTGACCTGGTGCGTGGCCGTGGGCGTGGTCGGCCTGGCGATGCCCCGACTCGAGACGGCAGGCCTCTCCGACCATCTCTTCTTCCTCTTCCCCTCCGATGTCGAGGGCGCGCGCAGCGTCCTCGGGGCGATCGCCAGCGCCATGATCTCGGTGACCGGCCTGGTCTTCTCCAACACGATGGTCGTGCTCCAGCTCGCCAGCAGCCAGTACTCGCCGCGAGTGCTGCGCAGCTTCCTCGACGACCGGGTGACCCAGCACACCCTGGGGCTCTTCACCGGTAGCTTCGTCTATGCCCTGACCCTCATGCGCTCGCTCGGCGGCGGCAACGGCGACCCGGTGCCGCAGGTCGGGCTGGTGCTCGCCTACCTGCTCGTGCTGGCCGCCGTGGGCATGTTCTTGGCCTTCATCCACCACATCACGCAGGCGGTCGGGGTCACCAATGTGCTTCAGCGCACCGCGAACGAGACCCGCGACCTGCTGGCCCGGACCCAGGACGAGGCCCGACCCTCGCCGGCGTCCGAGGCCTGGGACGACGACGCGGCACCGTCGATCCGCCCGCACGTCGTGGTCGCCGACCACAGCGGATACCTCGACCTCGTCGACGTGCACCACCTGGTGCGCGTCGCGCACCGCCACGAGGGCCGGGTCGACGTGCTGCACCCGCTCGGCACGTTCGTCGTCGAGGGGAGCCCCGTCGCGCTCGTGCACGCCCCGGAGCTCGAGGCCGAGGCACGGGACCAGGTCGACCGCTCCGTGTGCAGTGCCCTCGAGCTGGCGCAGGAGCGCACCTTGCGGCAGGACGTCTCGTTCGGCCTGCGTCGCCTCGTCGACATCGCGGAGCGCGCTCTCTCGCCGGGGGTCAACGACCCCACGACCGCGGTCCAGGCCATCGACCAGCTGCACGACCTGCTGCGACGCATGGCGGTGGTCGACCCCACCAGCCCGCACCTGCACGACGAGGACGGTGTGCTGCGGCTGGTCACCCGCCCGTTCTCCTTCGGCGACTACCTCGACCTGGCGGTCGACGAGGTGGCGCACTGGGGGCGCGACAGCATCCAGATCCCGCGGCGCCTGACCGCGATGCTCGACGAACTCGAGGCGGCAGCCATCCCCGCACATCGCGACGCGGTGCGCGCCAAGCAGGTCGAGCTGGCGCGCGACGAGCGGGGCGGTGCGGTCAGCTGAAGTCGAGATCCCGGCTGCGGGAGCGCTTGAGCTCGCAGAAATCGGGGTTGGCCGCGAGCAGCACGGCGCCGTCCCACATCCTCCCGGCGTCCTCGCCGCGTGGGATGGCGGTCATCACGGGGCCGAAGAACGCCGAGCCGTTGACGGCGATCGTCGGGGTGCCCACCTCGTCGCCCACCTGGTCCATGCCGGCGTGGTGCGACTTCTTGATGGCGTCGTCGCGCGAGGAGTCGTCCCAGGCGTCCATCAGGTCTGCCGGCAGGTCGAGCTCGGCCAGCGCCTCGGCGATGACGTCACGCTCGGGGCCGCGCTTGTCGTGGTGGATGCGGGTGCCCATCGCGGTGTAGAGCGGCAGGGCGATCTCGTCGCCCTTCAGCTCGATCGCGGCGCGCACGACGCGGGCCGGGCCCCAGGCATCGCCGAGCTTCTCGCGGTAGTCCTCGGAGATGTCCTTGTCCTCGTTGAGGTAGGCCAGTGACATCTGGTGAAACTCCACCTCGACGTCACGCACCTTCTTCACCTCGAGGATCCACCGCGAGGTGATCCAGGCGAACGGGCAGATCGGGTCGAACCAGAAGTCAGCCTTGTCCATGACAGGACCAAGCCGTGCCGGCCGACGACTATTCCCTGGTCCGCTATTCCCTGATCCGCTATTCCCTGATCCGCTCAGCGCTTCGGCACCGTCACCCGCCGCGCCAGCCGGTCGGCATCGATGGCGTCGGTGCCGGCGTAGAGCACGCGCACGCGGTGCTCCCCCGGCTCCAGACCGCGGACGCCGAGCCGGATCACACCGTCCACGAGCTGCCCGGTGGTCTCCAGGCCCTCGCCGCCACCGTCGATCTTCACCGTCACGGGGCCGTCGGGGGTGGCGACACCCGGAGCGTCGACGGCGGCGTGCACGACGATCTTGCGCACGATGTGCCTCTTCGTCGACTTCTTCTTCACGCCGCGGTGCAACGCCTTGCCCACGACGTCGGCCGTGAGCTCCGAGGAGGTGGTGACCAGGTCGTCGTCACCCAGGTCGGTGGTGACGGTGTCGTACCCCTCCTTCACGCCGGCGACCCGCACGGTCACCGAGTGACCGATGTCGGCTGGTCCGAACCTGTAGACCAGGCCGTCGCCCCGGACCGCGTCGCCCGTGACCGGCTTGCCGTCGCGCAGCCAGGTGTAGGTCTCCTTGGCTCCCTGGCGGTCGTAGCTGCCCGGGTGCACGACCAGCCGCTTGCCGTAGCGCTCGGTCCCGGTGAGGGTCGGCTGCTGCGTCGCCTGCATCGGGGCCGGGCGCACCTGGTCGGCGGCGAGGTCCGTGGTCACGGTCTCGTAGCCGAGCTCGGCACCGGACACCTGCACGCTGATGGTGTGGCCGATGTCGGCGCTGCCCAGCTTGTAGCGCAGGCCGCCGTCGCGGACGGCGTCCCCGGTGACCTCCTGGCCGTCGCGGGTCCAGGTGTAGGTCTCCTGCGCGGTGTCGCGGCTGTAGCTGCCGGGGTGCACCACGAGGGTCTCGCCGAACATGGGCTTGCCGGTCAACGTCGGAGTGGTCTTGGCCCGCATCGGCCCCGGCAGCACCGCGTCGGTCGCGGGGCCGGACGCCGGCAGGTCGCGGTAGCCGTCGAGGGTCGCGGTGACGACCGGCGTCAGCGCCTTGCCCACCAGGTCGGGCGTGACCGGGAGCCGGCTGCGGGTCGCGCCGTCGATGGCCGTGCCGTCCGCGTACCACTGCACGGAGCTGGCCGACGGCACCGGGGAGTAGGAGCCCCGGCGTACGCGCAGGGTCTTGTCGACCTGGGCGGTGCCCTCGACGCGCGGGGCGTTGACCGTCTCGAGCGTGCCGGGCTGGATCTTGCGGGAGCGGTTCGAGCGGGCCGAGACCGACCCGTAGCCGTCGGCGGTGGAGGTGACCTGCACCCACACGCGCTTGCGCACCTCGCCCGGGGTCAGGGTGTAGGTGGCGTCGGTGGCGCCACCGATCGGCTTACCGGCCGCGTACCACTGCAGGGCGACGGCGCCCTTGGGGTCGTAACTGCCGACGTCCGCGGTCATGGTGCCGCCGACCGCGTTCGTTCCGCTGACGCTGGGCCGCTCGACGACCTGGGCGGAGCGGTCGCCGAGGTGGATGAACCCCGAGGGCCAGCCGGTACCCGACTTGGTGAGGCGTCGCCAGTGGAACGTGCCGTTCCACATGTCCTCGGACACCAGGATCTCGGTGGACGAGATGACCTTCTCGACGTAGGCCACGTGGCCGTTGCTGCCGGCGTACCCGTGGTACTTGTCGAACCAGGCGACGGCGCCGACCTGGGGCGTCTGGTCGGTGTACTTCGAGAGCACGTGACCCCAGTTGTAGCCGTTGCCACTCCCGTTCCACGGCTGTGGCCGCGAGGTGATGCCGGCCTGGTACATGCGGTAGGCCACGTAGTTGGTGCAGTTGTGACCCGCGTACATGTTCCAGTACATCGTGCCGTTGTGCTGGGCATAGCCAGAGTTGCCGTAGCCCGCTGCCGCACAGCCGTCGTAGCCGTTGCACAGAGCCACCTGATCGGCCTGGGCCGGCGAGGGAGCGAGGAAGGGTACGCCCATCGTCACCACTGCAGCGGTGAACGACACGCCGAGAATCGTCCGAATTCGAGTCACGGGGCGAGAGTCAACACCACGTCAAGGACCGACACGCCGTGAAATCCCAAAAATCTCAGTTTTCTCGTGTGCCTCAGTCGTCACATCCGTCACAGATCACACCCGAGAGCGGTCTCGGGGAGCGCGGTGACATGATCGCGGCATGCCCGGAACCAACCTGACCCGCGACGAGGCAGCCACGCGCGCCGCCCTCCTCGACGTCACCGCCTACACGATCGACCTCGACCTCACCACCGGCGAGAAGACGTTCGGCTCGACCACCACCATCGACTTCACGTGCACCGAGCCCGGCGCCGAGACCTTCGCGGACCTCGTGGGCGCCACCGTGCACGAGATCACCCTCAACGGCGACTCGCTCGACCCCGCGACGGCCTACGCCGACAGCCGCATTACGCTCACCGGCCTGACGGCCGAGAACACCCTCGTCGTGCGCGCCGACTGCGCCTACTCCCACTCCGGCGAGGGCCTGCACCGCTTCGTCGACCCGGCCGACCAGCGCGTGTACTGCTACTCCCAGTTCGAGGTGCCCGACGCCCGCCGCGTGTTCACCACCTTCGAGCAACCCGACCTGAAGTCGGAGTTCACCTTCCGGGTCACCGCGCCGGAGGACTGGGCCGTGGTGTCGGTCTCCCCCACGCCCGCTCCGGAGCCCGTCCGCGACGGGGTGGCGCGCTGGACCTTCGAGCCCACGCCGCGCCTCTCGACCTACGTCACCGCCATCGTCGCCGGCGAGTACCACGCCGTGCACGACACCTACGAGGGCAAGCACGGCAGCATCCCGCTGGGCCACTATTGCCGTCAGTCGCTGGTCGAGCACCTCGACCGCGACGAGATCGTGAAGCTCACCAAGCAGGGTTTTGAGTTCTTCGAGGAGGCCTTCGACTACCCCTACCCCTTCGGCAAGTACGACCAGCTCTACGTGCCGGAGTTCAACAACGGGGCCATGGAGAACGCCGGCTGCGTGACCCTGCGCGACGAGTACCTGCCGCGCTCGCGGCAGCCGCGCTCCTTCTACGAGTTCCGCTGCTCGGTGATCCTGCACGAGATGGCGCACATGTGGTTCGGCGACCTCGTCACCATGAAGTGGTGGGACGACCTCTGGCTCAACGAGTCGTTCGCCGAGTGGGCCTGCTACCACGCCGAGGCGGAGGCCACCGACTTCGTGGAGTCTTGGACCGGCTTCGCCAACGCCCGCAAGCAGACCGGCTACCGCCAAGACCAGATGCCCTCGACGCACCCGATCGCCGCCGACAACCACGACCTGCACGCCGTCGAGGTCAACTTCGACATGATCACCTACGCCAAGGGCGCGTCGGTGCTCAAGCAGCTCGTCGCCTGGGTCGGCCTCGACGACTTCATGGCCGGGCTGCGCCAGTACTTCAAGGACTTCGCCTACGGCAACACCGAGTTCACCGACCTGCTCGCCTCCCTCGAGCGGGCGTCGGGCCGCGAGCTCGCGGGCTGGGCCAAGGAGTGGCTCCAGACCGCGGGGGTCAACACCCTCAGCCCTGAGTTCGACCTCGCCGACGACGGCAGCTACGCGCGTCTCGCCGTCCGACAAAGCGCGCACCCGGACTGGCCGACCCTGCGGCGTCACCGCATCGGCGTCGGCTGCTACTCCTACGACGACGCCGGGCAGTTGGTGCGCACCCGGTTCGTCGAGACCGACGTCGAGGGCGAGCTCACCGAGATCCCCGAGCTGGCCGGCGAGCCGCAGCCCGACCTGCTGCTGCTCAACGACGACGACCTCACCTACGCCAAGGTCCGTCTCGACGAGCGGTCCCTGGCCACTGCGGTCGCCTCACTGTCGGCCATCGACGACTCGCTGCCGCGGGCCTTGGTGTGGGGCGCGACGTGGGACATGACCCGCGACGCCGAGATGCCCGCCAGCGACTACGTCGCCCTCGTGCTGGCCAACATCGGCTCCGAGACCGACGCCTGGGGCGTCTCGCGGATCCCGACCACGGGCGCCCAGGCGGTCAACCTCTACACCGCGCCCGAACACCGCCCAGCGGTGCGCACACAATGGGAGCAGGGGCTCCGGGGGCTCGCGGAGCAGGCCGAGCCGGGCACCGACCAGCAGCTGACCTTCGTGCGCTCCTACGCCCTGGCGGCGCGCTCGGACGACGCCCTGGCTTGGGTGGCGGGCGTGCTCGACGGCGAGGTCGTGCTCGAGGGTCTCGCCGTCGACCAGGATCTGCGCTGGTCGCTCATCACCTCGTTGGCCGCCGCCGGTCGCGTCGGTTCGCGCATCGCCGACGAACTCACCCGCGACCCCACCATCAGCGGTCAGGAGCACGCTGCCGCCGCCCGTGCCGCCCAACCGGACGCCGACGCGAAGCAGGAGGCCTGGCGGCTCGGCGTCCTCGACGCCTCCACACCGAACGAGACCGGTCGATCCATCGTCACCTCGTTCCCCCGTGCCGGTCAGGACGACGTGCTGGCGCCGTACGTCGACGCCTACCTCGAGGCTGCGGAGCACGCCTGGGAGACCCTCGGTAGCCACCGGGCGTCGGTCGTGCTCGGCTACGTGTTCCCGGTCGTCCTCGCCTCCGCCGACGTGGCGCAGCGCCTGGAGTCGTGGCTGGCCTCGACCGAGGCTCCGGCCCCGGCCCAGCGCTACGTGCGCGAGGCCCTCGACGACGTGCAACGGGCACTGGCCGCCCAGGCCTGCGACGCCGGCTGACCCGCGCCCCCTCCGGTGGTTGAGCCGCGAGGAGCACCAGCGACGAGCGCGTCGAAACCCGGCGCCCCTCCAAACAACGCCGACTCTCGTCTCACCGGGTTTCGACACGATCTCGGCTAGCGCCTCGACCGGCTCAACCACCAGACGGGCACGATCTCGGCTAGCGCCTCGACCGGCTCAACCACCGCAACGCCCTGCGGTGGTTGAGCCGCGAGGAGCGCCAGCGACGAGCGCGTCGAAACCCGGCGCCCCTCAAACAACGCCGCCTCCCAGCTCACCGGGTTTCGACACGATCTCGGCTAGCGCCTCGACCGGCTCAACCACCGGACGGGCACGGTCGCGGCCTTGCGCCTCGACCGGCTCAACCACCGCAACGCCCTCCGGTGGTTGAGCCGCGAGGAGCGCCAGCGACGAGCGCGTCGAAACCCGGCGCCCCTCCAAGCAACGCCGACTTCCGTCTCACCGGGTTTCGACACGATCTCGGCTAGCGCCTCGACCGGCTCAACCACCAGACGGGAACGGTCTCGGCTAGCGCCGCGACCGGCCCAACCACCGGACGGGAACGATCTCGGCTAGCGCCTCGACCGGCTCAACCACCAGACGGGCACGATCTCGGCCTTGCGGCTCGACCGGCTCAACCAGCGGTGGGCGGGACGCTCAGGCGTGGAGGGTGCGGGGGGCCCGGGCGTGCTCGGCCAGTTGTTCGACGCCCCGACGCAGCCCGCCGGCGAGGTCACCGGAGGCGAAGTCGGACTGCATGTGCAGCACGATGAGGTCGACCTCACGGTCGGAGAGGGTGCTGCGCACCTGCTCGCCGGTGACGATCTCGATGGCGCGTCGTGTGGGGTCGACCATGACCAGCACGCTGCGCGCCGGCAGAGTCAACGATGCGTGCAGGCGTCGCGCGAAGGTGCGAGCATCGGCCCCGTCGACGGTGCCGACGAAGACGGAGAACTCGTAGCGGCAGCTTTGCTCGGCGCGCCGGATGGCGGCGTCGAGCGTGGCTCGCTGTCGCGAGGAGAGCGGGTCACCAGCCGCCACTGCCGCCACCGGTGGTCGAGGTGTCGGCGTCGTCAGAGGAGCTGCCGAGCTCGCCGGCCGCGCCGCGCGGACCGCCCAGCCACTGGTTCTCCACCGGCGGGGCGCCCGGCGCCACCCGCTCGCCGCGCGCCAACGGCGGCCCGTAGACCAGCGCGACGAGCACGACCGCGACGAGCGCGGGGATGCCGATCAGCACCAGCAGCACGTGCAGCGGGTGCACGGCGGACGGGTCGGACCACCCGCTCGGCACGTCTGCCGCGGCCGGACCGGCCAGCAGCACCGCGGTGCCGAGCCCGGCGACACCCAACGTCAGCGTGGCGGCGACGCCACGCGCCACGCGCGAAGCGACTCGGGCAGGACCGGCGGCGTCAGTGACATGCACGCGCCCAGCGTAGAACACGACGACGCGGCTCCCGCCCGGGTGCACGGCACGGCCGCCTCGACGTGACGCGCAGCACGTGAGCCGACTGACACCAACGCGCCGGCCGAAACGGTGGGGTTCGACCGAGGGCATCGGTTTACTGGTCTGCATGCTTCTTCCCACGGCTTTGAACTTCTCCCAGGGAGCCTGCGCCGACGGCGAGACCGTGTGCAACGCGGTCATGGACGCGACGGGCAACCAGACCCTCGCCAACGCCGCCGACGTCTTCATCGGCAAGCCCTTGGCCGTGCTGCTCCTCGTGCTCGGCGGCTTCGTCGTGAGGTGGCTGCTGCACCGACTCGTCGACCGCCTCGTCGCGCAGGCCGAGGAAGGCACGCTGCCGAGCCGGGTCTCGCGCATGGCGTTCAGCAAGGAGGGCAACCAGAGCACCCGGGCCGCCGACGCGCTGGCCCAAGCGCGTCGAGTGCAGCGCGCCAAGACGCTCGGGAGCCTGCTCAAGAGCATCGTCACGGGCATCGTGGTGGCGATCGTCGGCACGATGGTGCTCAGCGAGGTGGGCGTCAACATCGCGCCGATCATCGCCAGTGCCGGCATCGTGGGAGTCGCGCTCGGCTTCGGCGCCCAGTCGCTGGTGAAGGACTTCCTCTCCGGCATCTTCATGATCCTCGAGGACCAGTTCGGGGTGGGCGACATCATCAACGTCGGCGAGGCCACCGGCACCGTCGAGGCCGTCACCTTGCGCGTCACTCGACTCAGGTCGCTCGACGGCACGGTCTGGTACGTGCCGAACGGCCAGATCCTGCGCGTCGGCAACCTCTCGCAGAACTGGTCACGCGCCGTCATCGACGTGGGAGTGGCCTATGACTCCGACATCGATCAGGCGGTCGACGTCCTCACCCTGATCGGCACCGAGTTGTGGGAGGACGAGGCGTGGCGCGAGCTGCTCATCGAGCAGCCCGAGGTCACGGGCGTCGAGGGGCTCGGCGCCGACAGCATCGACCTGCGGCTGATGGCCAAGACGGCACCTCTGCAGAACTGGAAGGTGGCGCGGGAGCTGCGCCGCCGGATCAAGGCCCGATTCGACGCAGAGGGCATCGAGATCCCGTTCGCCCAGCGTGTGGTGTGGCACCGCCAAGAAGGCAGCGACGACGGCCCCGCCACCGCGGACGGTGACGAGGCCGCTGTCTAAAGCCGGTTCGGTCCGGTCGGATCGTCAGCCCAGGGAGGCCTTGAGCCCGATCTCGACCCCCGCGAGGGCCTTGCTGACCGGACAGTTCGCCTTGGCGCCCTCGGCGGCCTCGACGAACTGCTCTTCGGAGATCCCCTCGACGGTGCCGACCACCGTGAGGGTGATGCCGGTGATGCCGGTACCCGGCGTGAGCTCGACGTCGGCCGAGGTCCTCAACGTGGTCGGGGGCGTGCCGGCCTTCGAGAGGCCCGCGGAGAGCGCCATCGAGAAGCACGACGAGTGCGCGGCGGCGATCAACTCCTCGGGGCTCGTCTTGCCGTTGGCCTCTTCGGCGCGCGAGGGCCACGACACGTCGAAGGTGCCGACTCCGGAGGACTCCAGGGCAACGGAGCCCGAGCCGTCGGTCAGCGAGCCGTTCCAGGTGGTCGTGGCGGTGCGAGTCGTAGGCATGGTCTGAGATTCCTCCTGAGTGGTGGGTACCTCCGCACTCTCGCATGCAGCCCCGCCCGCGGGCAGCCCGACCGTCCGAGCGGTGAGCAGGCAACCGACCACCCGCTCGCCGGCCCGGCGCAGCGAGCTCGGACTCGAACCGGCCACGGGGCGGGTCGGCGGAGTCGACGGGGGGCCACCTCGGGCACGGTCGGGGCAGGAGTGATGCACTAGGCCCCATGTCGTTCTACGACGAGATCGGTGGCGAACCGACCATCACCCGCATCGTGGCGCGCTTCTACGCGGGGGTGGCCGACGACGAGGTGCTGCGTCCGCTCTACCCGGAGGCCGACCTGGGCCCGGCGGAGGAGCGGTTCCGGCTGTTCCTCATGCAGTACTGGGGCGGTCCGACCACGTACTCGGAGCGTCGAGGTCACCCGCGACTGCGCATGCGGCACGCTCCGTTCAAGGTGAATCCGGAGGCGCGCGACCACTGGCTGACCTGCTTTCGCGCAGCGCTCGACGAGGCGGCGCTGACCCCGGAGCAGGACGCCCAGTTCTGGGAGTACGTGACGCACGCCGCTCAGTTCATGGTCAACACTTTCGACGACTGAACGACGCGACGAAGTTTTTCTGCGACCGTGTAACGCGTCGTCCTGCTCATGACAGGTAAGGGGTGACCGCCCCGGCCGCCGTGGTGCCCCCCGTGCCTTGGGCCGGGGCGGTCATCTAGTCCCGAACTCCAGCCCAGAGAAGTTGCCATGCCCGATGCCCGGCTCGATCTGCGCATCACCCCTCCCCGGCTGGAGCCCGACCATGCCTTCGCTGACGAGATGGCCTCCTTGGCCTCGAGCAGCACGGCTCCGTCGGCCATGGCCCCCTGGGCCCCTGCGATCGCGGCCGTCACCGTAGGGGCGGTGGCGGGCGTCGCCGCGTGGCTGGGCGGTGTCGTGCCCGGTGTCGACTCGCCACTGTCGCCCGAACCGGCCGAGAGCCCGGCGCCGTCACAGACCTCCCCCGCTACCGACTCGACCGTTCCCTCTTCGCCATCTCCGACTCCCACGGTGGGGGCACCAAATTCCGAGCCTCAGGATGCCGCCACCGTGGGCCCGGGCTCCACCGGGCCCACGCGCGGGCCAGGCCGGGGCGCCGGCCCGGGTCACGACAACGGCAGCAAGGACAAGGGCAAAGGCAAGAGCAAGGGCAAAGGCAAAGGCAAAGGCAAGGGCAAGTCGTCCGCGCGAGGCGACGGCCAGGGCACGCACACCGAGCCGGGCCAGGATCCGGGCACGACCCCGACCTCGATCCCGGGTATCGGGGCCGGCTCGTCGGGCTCCGGAAAGTCCGGGGGCGCGGGTGCCCCCAAGAAGTCTCGGGCACATCACGGGGGTGCCGGACGACGGTGATCCCGGACGCCGAGGAGAACCGGCCCGATCAGCCGGATCCGCCTCCGACTCTCCCCCACACAGACCCCACCGACGCCCTCCTCGAGGCCCCAGCCGCCCTCGTGGCGGCCGCTGCGCGTGGTGAGTCCGCCGCGTGGCGCGAACTGTATGCGCGACACGCGGGCCGGCTGCTGCTCTGGTTGCGCGCCCGCCCGCTGGGCGACGCCGCGATCGATGCCGACGACGTCGCCCACGAGGCCTGGCTGGTCGCGGCCCGGCGCATCGCCCACTTCGACGGCGACGACGACGAGTTCGGCGGCTGGCTGTTCGGGGTGGCGCGCAAGATCGCGCTCAACACGCACCGTCGATCGGCTCGACGCAGCACCGCACCCACCGACCGACCGGAGGCCGACGGCGTGAGTCCCGCCGCGCATGTCGACACCGAGCAGTTGGATGCGGCCCTCGCCCGGCTCGAGGGCCTGCCGCAGCGCGAACGCGACGTGCTGTTGGTCTCCGAGGTGCTCGATCTGGGGATCGACGGCGCGGCCAGCGCCCTCGGCATCCGTCGAGGGACGGCGCGTGTCGCCCGCCACCGCGGGCTCCAGCGGTTGCGGACCCAGCTCGAGGCCGGCTGAGCCGGGCTGTAGGGGTCAGCTGCCCAGCTCACGCAGCGGGCGCAGATCCTCCTCGTCCGGCTGCACGGGCCGGCCCGTGACGCGATCGACGAACACCACCACCACGCGGCCACGCGCGCAGCAGGTCTCCGCCTCGCCCGTCGCGTCGACGATCTCGGTGCCGAACGTCATCGACGTCCGGCCGATGCGCTCGATGGTCGTGTGCACGTCGTACGGCTCGGCGCGCGGGACCATCGGCACCCGGTAGTCGAGCTCGGCGCGCGCCACCACCAGCGCCGGGCCGGGTCGACCCTGCTCCGCCGGTGCACCCGGGGCGGCACCCCACAACCGCCCGATCAGCTCGATCCGGCCCTCCTGGAGGTACTCGAGGTAGGTCACGTTGTTGACGTGGCCGTAGGCGTCGACGTCGCTGAAGCGCACCGGCACCCGCAGGTGTCCCGGTGCGCTGCGCTGCCCGGAGGCCGGGGCCACAGCGGGTGTGCGCGGCTCCTGGCCCGGCTCGAGGTACGGCTCCAGCCGGGCCCGCTCCTCGTCGGTGAGCCGGCGCGGGGTCTCGGAGGCGAACCGGAACGGCGTGAGGACCGTGCGGGCGCGCACGTAGACGATGCGGTCATCGCCCGGTCCACCGTGGGCGGGGTCGTCGACGACCTCGTAGGCCAGGGTGAACGTGGCCGGTCGGATCTCCTCGACATAGGTCTCGACCCGCACCGTGCCCAGCCGGAAGAGCAGTGGCCTGAGGTAGTCGACCCGAGTGCGCACCACCACCAGGCCGTCGGCCTCCGACGTGGCCTCCGTGGCATGGCTCGCCCCCAGGGTCCGGATCATGTCGATCCGTGCTTCCTGGAGGTAGTCGCCGTACACCGCGTTGTTGACGTGCCCCAGCAGATCGAGGTCGGCCCACCTCATCGGGCACTCGTAGACGTGTCGCATCGCCGTCGATCGTCGCATCCCCGGCCGGTGTGACCACGACCACCCACGAGACACATGTCTTCGGGGGCTAGGGTTCGTGACGGTCCACCCGAGAAGAGACCAGAGAAGAGAGTTGGTCAGCCATGCCTGAAGCAGTCATCGTCTCCGTCGCCCGGAGCCCCATCGGGCGCGCGAACAAGGGTTCGCTGAAGGATCTGCGTCCTGACGACCTGACCGCGACGATCGTGCGGGCCGCCCTCGACAAGATCCCGGCCCTCGACCCCGCCACGATCGACGACCTCTACCTCGGCGTCGGGCTGCCCGGCGGTGAGTCGGGCAACAACATGGCACGGATCGTGACCACGCTGATGGGCCTCGATTCGGTGCCCGGCGCCACCACCACCCGTTACTGCGCGTCGTCCGTGCAGACGACCCGGATGGCCTTCCACGCCATCAAGGCCGGCGAGGGCGACGTGTTCGTGTCGGCCGGGGTCGAGACCGTGTCGCGGTTCGCGAAGGGCACCTCCGACCACTGGCCCGACACCAAGAACCCGCTGTTCGCCGACGCCGAGAAGCGCACCGAGGAGACGGCTCAGGGCAACATCCCTTGGACCGATCCGCGTGAGCAGGGTCTGGTGCCCGACGTCTACATCGCGATGGGCCAGACCGCCGAGAACGTGGCGACGCTTCGTGGGCTCGACCGCAAGGAGCTCGACGAGTTCGGCGTGCGTTCGCAGAACCTCGCCGAGAAGGCCATCGACAACGGCTTCTGGGAGCGCGAGATCACACCCGTCGAGACGCCCGACGGCACGGTCGTCACCGCGGACGACGGGCCGCGCGCCGGGGTCACCTACGAGAAGATCGCCGGCCTCGACCCGGTGTTCCGCCCCGGTGGCGTCGTGACTGCCGGCAACTGCTGCGCCCTCAACGACGGCGCCGCCGCGGTGGTCATCATGAGTGACACCAAGGCCAAGGAGCTGGGCCTGACCCCGCTGGCGCGGATCGTGTCGACCGGCGTCTCCGGGCTCTCGCCCGAGATCATGGGCCTCGGCCCGGTCGAGGCCACCCAGCGTGCGCTGGCGCACGCGAACATGAGCATCGGCGACATCGACCTCGTCGAGATCAACGAGGCATTCGCGGCGCAGGTGGTGCCCTCCTACCAGGATCTCGGCATCGACCTCGACCGGCTCAACGTCAACGGTGGCGCGATCGCCGTCGGTCACCCGTTCGGCATGACCGGCGCCCGGCTCCAGAACACGCTGATCAACAGCCTGGACTGGCACGACAAGTCCACCGGCCTCATCACCATGTGCGTCGGTGGCGGCCAGGGCATGGCGCTCATCTTGGAGCGCATGGCCTGACGCTGGTCGTCTCGAGCACCGACGCCCGCGCCGGCCCCACCCGGGGCCGGCGCGGGCGTTCTATCGTGGGGGCGTGAAGCTGCAACTCGTACCCGACCCGCCCGAGGCGGAGCCGCGCTGGCTCGACGAGACCGAGCAACACGCCTGGCGTGCGCTCGTGCTGGGTAGCACCCTGCTCTTCGGCCGGCTCGACGAAGAGCTGCGGGCCGCCTTCGACCTCTCGATGCCGGAGTACGAGATCTTGGTGCGGCTCTCGGAGGCCGAGGGGCTGCGGCTGCGGATGGCCCAGCTCGCCGACGCCATGGCGCACTCACGCAGCCGCGTGACCCACACCGTGAGCCGGCTCCAGAAGGCCGGCCTGGTCGATCGCGTGAAGTCGTGCGATGACGGCCGCGGCATCGACTGCCTGCTCACCGTCGACGGCGTCGACCTGCTGCGTCGCGCCGCCCCGGTGCACGTCGAGGGCGTACGCCGTCACCTGGTCGACCTGATGTCGCCCACCCAACTCCAGACCCTCGGCGAGGTGATGGACGCCGTCGCCGATCAGCTCGTGCCGGACTGCCCGGAATCCGAGATCCGCTGACCTGCCACGTCTTTTCAGGTGAGCCGTCGCCAGTTTTCCGGTGACCTGCCACGTTTTTGCAGGTGACCTGCCACGTTTTTCAGGCGCTGAAAACTCGTGGCAGGTCAGTCGGAAACTAGCGACGGGTCACTTGAAAACTAGCGACGGGTCAGCGAAGCGCGGGTGGTCAGTCGCGGGTGAGGCGACGGTGGGTGACCCGGTGGGGCCGGGCAGCCTCGGCGCCGAGGCGCTCGATCTTGTTCTCCTCGTAGGCAGCGAAGTTCCCCTCGAACCAGAACCAGTTGGCGGGGTCGTCCTCGCTGCCCTCCCACGCGAGGATGTGCGTGGCGACGCGGTCGAGGAACCAGCGGTCGTGGGAGGTGACCACGGCACAGCCCGGGAAGTCGAGCAGGGCGTCCTCGAGCGAGGAGAGGGTCTCGACGTCGAGGTCGTTGGTGGGCTCGTCGAGGAGCAGCAGGTTGCCGCCCATCTTCAGCGTGAGCGCCAGGTTGAGACGGTTGCGCTCTCCGCCGGAGAGCACCCCGGCCTTCTTCTGCTGGTCGGGGCCCTTGAAACCGAACGACGCCACGTAGGCGCGGCTGTTCATCTCGAAGTTGGCGACCTTGATGAAGTCGAGCCCGTCGGAGACGACCTCCCAGACGTTCTTCTGCCCGTCGATGCCGCCGCGGCTCTGGTCGACGTAGGAGATCTTGACCGTCTGGCCGACGTTGAGCGCACCTTCGTCGGGCTCCTCCGCGCCGGTGATCATGCGGAACAGCGTGGTCTTGCCGACGCCGTTGGGTCCGATGACGCCGACGATGCCGGCTCGGGGCAGCGAGAAGGACAGATCCTTCATCAGCGTGCGGCCCTCGAAGCCCTTGGTCAGGCCCTTCGCCTCGAGCACGACGTCACCGAGGCGCGGACCGGCCGGGATGTTGATCTCGCTCGTGTCGATCTTGCGCATCCGGTCGGCCTCGGCCGCCATCTCCTCGTAGCGGGCAAGACGTGACTTGCTCTTGGCCTGGCGCGCCTTGGGGTTGGAGCGCACCCACTCCAGCTCCTTCTCGAGCATCTTGGCGCGCTTGGCGTCCTTTTGCCCCTCGACCTTGAGGCGGTCCTTCTTGGTCTCCAGGTAGGTGGAGTAGTTGCCCTCGTAGGGGTGCGTCTTGCCGCGGTCGAGCTCGAGGATCCACTGAGCGACGTTGTCGAGGAAGTACCGGTCGTGGGTGACGGCCAGAACGGCGCCGGGGTAGCTGGCCAGATGGCCCTCGAGCCACTGCACCGACTCGGCGTCGAGGTGGTTGGTGGGCTCGTCGAGTAGCAGCAGGTCGGGCTGCTGGAGCAGCAGCTTGCACAGAGCCACGCGGCGGCGCTCGCCACCGGAGAGGTGGTCGACCACCACGTCGGGCGGCGGGCAGCGCAGCGCGTCCATCGCCTGGTCGAGGCGGGAGTCGAGATCCCACGCGTTCGCGTTGTCGAGATCGGTCTGCAGGTCGCCCATCTCCGTCATGAGCGCGTCGAAGTCGGCGTCCGGGTCGGCCATGAGCTCACCGATCTCGTTGAACCGGTCCATCTTGGTCTTGATGTCGCCGACGGCCTCCTGGACGTTCTCCAGCACCGTCTTGCCCTCGGTCAGCGGCGGCTCCTGCTGGAGCATGCCGACGGTCGCCTCGGGGTCGAGGATCGCGTCGCCGTTGTTGGCCTGCTCGAGGCCGGCCATGATCTTCATCAACGTGGACTTGCCCGTGCCGTTGGGTCCGACGACGCCGATCTTCGCGCCGTGCAGGAACGACAAGGTGACGTTGTCGAGGACGACCTTGTCACCGTGGGCCTTGCGCACGTTGCGCAGGGTGAACACATACTCCGCCATGGTCAGCGAGCCTACCGACCGGCTCGCCCGAGGGACGAAGTGGCGTCAGGCCGCCGCGCCATCGGATCGTGGTCGGTCCCCGACCCCGGCCGGCTGCTCCTGGCGCTGGGTGCGGGTGAAGGACGAGGTGCCGCGGTTCAGGTCATGCCCGACCAGCTGGGCCTCGACCTCGTAGCCGGTGACCTCGACCCCCGAGGAGTTCACCCAGGTGTGCACCGACAGCCTGCCGTGCACCAGCACCGGGTCACCGCTGCGCAGCGAAGCCGCACAGGTGTCGGCCAGGCCTCGCCAGGCGTTGACCGTGTACCACTGGGTCGTCCCGTCGACCCACTCCCCCGTGCGTCGGTTGAACCGCCGCGGGGTGCAGGCCACCCGGAAGCTCGCCACCGCCGCCTCGCCGGCCTGCCGCAGCGCGACCTGACTGCCGACCCACCCCTGAAGGGTCACCACCGTCTCGTTGAGCACGGCTCCTCCTCACCGCCGGCGGACCGTCCGCCGGGCACGCGCCCCAGCCTCCCGTCGTCTCGCGGCCCGGCGAGCCGCGCGGAACCGACCTGTGCACGACGGCTGCACGAACGGCACCTGTGGAGGCGGGGCGCGCCTGCGCCGGGGCGCACAGGCAATCGACAGCCATGGCACACCCGGCAGCCAACGCGGCGTCCGAACCTGGTGAGCATGAGCCTGTTGACCCCCTCCCGATCGACGACCCCACCTCATCCTGAGTCGAGCCCCGGGTCGAGCCCCGGGTCGACTTCCGGATCGACTTCCGGCGGTACGCCGCCCGAGGCTCAGCCGCGTGACCGCTACCGCCCGCTGCTCGTGGGGCTCTTGGCCGCGACCGCGTTGCTCTACCTCTGGGGCCTCGGCGCCTCGGGCTGGGCCAACGGCTTCTACGCCGCTGCCGCCCAGGCGGGGTCGGAGTCGTGGAAGGCCTTCTTCTTCGGCTCCTCCGACGCAGCGAACTCCATCACGGTCGACAAGACGCCGCTCGCGCTGTGGCCGATGGGTCTCTCGGTGCGCCTCTTCGGACTCTCCTCGTGGTCGATCCTCGTGCCGCAGGCGATCGAGGGCGTGCTGGCCGTCTGGGTGCTCACCGCCAGCATCCGCCGGGCGACCGGATCGACGCTTGCGGGGCTGCTCTCCGGCGCCGTGATGGCTCTGACACCCGTGGCCGTGCTCATGTTCCGCTTCGACAACCCCGACGCGATGCTCGTGCTGCTCCTGGTCGCCTCGGCGGCCTCGGTGCTGCGCGCCAGCGAGCCCGACCAGCGGCGTCCGGGCGCCTGGCTGTCGCTGGCCGGAGCCCTGGTGGGACTGGCGTTCCTCGCCAAGATGCTCCAGGCGTTCCTGGTGTTGCCGGCGTTCGCCCTCGTCTACCTCGTGTGCGGCGCGCCCCGCCTCCGTCGACGGATCGGGCACCTCTTCCTCAGCCTGGCGGCGCTCGTCCTCGCCGGCGGCTGGTGGGTGGCGATCGTGTCGCTGTGGCCGGCCGACTCGCGGCCCTACATCGGCGGCTCGCAGGACAACTCGATCCTCGAGCTGACGCTCGGCTACAACGGCTTCGGCCGGCTCACCGGCGACGAGACCGGGTCGGTCGGCGGTGGCGGCGGAGGTGGCGGGGGTGGGAGCTCCATGTGGGGCAGCACCGGCATCACCCGCCTCTTCGACTCCGAGATCGGCGGCCAGATCGCCTGGCTGCTGCCCACCGCGCTGGTGCTGCTGGTCTTCGGGCTGGCCGTCACGTGGCGGCGTCCGCGCACCGACACCACCCGCGCCGCCTTGCTGCTGTGGGGCAGCTGGCTGCTGGTCACCGGACTCGTCTTCAGCTTCATGGCCGGCATCTTCCACGCCTACTACACGGTGGCGCTGGCGCCCGCGATCGCCGGCCTGGTCGGCATCGGCGTGCACCTTCTCGCCCGAGGACGTCGCACCCCGGTCGCCTCCGTCGTCGCACCGCTCGTGCTGGCCCTGACCTGCGTCACCTCGTTCCTGCTCCTCCAGCGCAGCAGCGACTTCGTGCCGTGGCTCTCGTGGGTCGTGCTCGTGGGCGGACTCCTCACCTCCGTGGCGCTCGTGGCCCTCCCCTGGCTCTCCAGCCGGCTCGCCGCCGGCGCCCTGGCCGCCGCGCTGATCCTCGGGCTGACCGGCCCGGCCGCCTACGCGATCGACACCGCGGCCACCCCGCACACCGGCTCGATCCCCTCGGCCGGACCGACCGTGTCGAGCAGCAGGGGCGGCCCCGGTGGTCACACGGGCGGCGGCCCAGGCGGCATGGGCACACCTCCTGCGCAGATGGGTCAGGCGGGCGGGCAGACCGGCGGACCGGCCGGCGGCACGACCGGCGGCACGACCGGCGGACCGACCGGCGGCACGACCGGCGGACCGACCGGTGGCACCGGCGGCGGAGGAATGGGCGGCCTGCTGAGCACCAGCGAGGTGAGCTCCACGATGCTCTCGCTGCTCACCCAGGACGCGTCGTCCTACACCTGGGTGGCGGCGGCCGTCGGCTCGAACACGGCGTCGGGCTACCAGCTGGCCTCGGGCGACCCGGTGATGGCGATCGGCGGCTTCAACGGCTCCGACCCCAGCCCCACACTGGCGCAGTTCAAGGCCTACGTCGCGGCCGGTGAGATCCACTACTTCATCGGCGGCAGCGGCTTCGGTCAGTCGATGGGCGGCAGCAACGCCAGCAGCGAGATCGCGAGCTGGGTCGAGCAGAACTTCACCTCGACCACGGTCGACGGCGTCACCGTCTACGACCTCACCACGGGGAGCGCGTCATGACCGCGGCACTGACCCACGAGCGGGCCTTCTCCTCCACCGCGACCGTCACCCTCGAGGTGGTCGTGCCGGTCTACAACGAGGAGGTCGACCTCGGGCCGTGCGTCGAGCGGCTGCGGGCCCACCTGGCCACGCTGCCGTGGTCGTGGCGGGTGACGATCGCCGACAACGCCAGCACCGACGGCACCGCGGTACTGGCGCACCGGCTGGCGCACGAGTACGACGACGTCCGGGTCGTGCACCTGGACCAGAAGGGTCGTGGGCGGGCGCTCAAGCAGGCGTGGCGTAGCTCGGACGCCGCGGTGCTCGCCTACATGGACGTCGACCTCTCCACCGATCTCAGCGCCTTGCTGCCCCTGGTCGCGCCGCTGGTCAGTGGCCACTCGGACCTGGCGATCGGCACCCGGCTGGGGCACGGATCGCGGGTCGTGCGCGGCCCCAAGCGCGAGGTCATCTCGCGCAGTTACAACCTGCTGTTGCGCAGCACCCTGCGTGCCCGGTTCTCCGATGCCCAGTGCGGGTTCAAGGCCCTCCGGGCCGACGTCGCCCGTGAGATGCTGCCGCTGGTGCGCGACGACGCGTGGTTCTTCGACACCGAGCTGTTGGTGCTGGCCGAGCGGGCCGGGTTGCGCATCCACGAGGTTCCCGTCGACTGGGTCGATGACCCCGACAGCCGCGTCGACGTCGTGCGCACGGCGATCGACGACCTGCGCGGCATGGCCCGGCTGGGCCGGTCCCTGGTGCGGGGTGAGGTGCCGCTGGCGGAGGTCGGTGAGCGGCTGGGGCGCACGAGCGCCGCCGCGGGGAGCGGCCGCCTCGGCTCGCAGCTTGCGGTGTTCGTCGTCATCGGCGTGCTCTCGACCCTGGGTTACGCCGTGCTCTACCTGGGCTTGAGACAGCTGACGACGGCATTCGCCGCGAACCTGCTGGCCCTGCTGATCACAGCCGTCGCGAACACCGCGGCCAACCGCCGACTCACCTTCGGCGTGCGCGGACGCCGACACGCCTGGCGGCACCAGGTGCGGGGGCTGGGGGTCTTCGGGTTCGGCCTCGGGCTCACCACCGCGGCGCTGTGGTCGGCCGAGGCTCTCGGGGTGCGGGGCAGCGGACCCGAGGTCGTCGTGCTCACCGCGGCCAACCTGGTCGTGACGGTGCTGCGGTTCGCGGCCATGAGGCTGTGGGTGTTCCGCACCCGCTGACTCATGCCGGCCTCCCGGGCTCAGCGCCGCGCGACCACATGGATCATCGACCCCAGTCGGCGGTAGGGGTCGCGGCGCCCGGCCTCCTCCTCGGCCCGCAGGCAGGCGTCGAGGTCGGCTACCGACGAGGCCGGCACGTCGGCGTCCGCCGGGTCGGTGAGCACCCGCACGCCGTACCAGGCCTCGACGGCCAGTCCGAGGGCCTGGCACCACGCCGCGACGTCGTCGATTCCGTGCGCGTAGGCATCGGCACCGAGCTCGTTGACGTAGGAGCGAGCGCCGAAGGCGGCCAGGGCGGCGTCCCAGTCGCCGCGCAGACCGGGCCGCATCGCCAGCGCGTCGACGTTGCGGAACGTGAACGACAGCAGACCGCCCGGGCGCACCATCGCGGTGAGGCTCGCCACCGCCTGCTCGGCGTCCGGCAGGTACATCAGCAGTCCGTGGGCGCAGACCAGGTCGAACGAGCGGCCGGGCAGCAGCGCACCCAGGTCGTCGAGGACGCCGGGGAGCACGGTCAGCGCGAGCCCGCGGCGCCGTGCGTCGTCCGTGGCCCGGGCCAGCAGGTCCGCCGAGGGATCGACTCCGATCACCTCGCACCCGTCAGCGGCCAGCTCCAGGGCCTGCGTGCCCTGACCGCACCCGACGTCGAGCACGGTGTGGGCCGCACCGAGGTGAGCGTGCAGCTGTGTGCGCACGAGGTGCTGGCGCACGGTGTTGCGCAGGCTGCCCAGGCGAGCCGACCAGATGCTCTCGACGTCGTCGAAACCGGCCACGCGCCGACCCTCCCACACACCGCAGGGAACCGCGTGCGGCTCAGCGGCTGGAGAGGGCCTTCTCGAGCCCGGCGGCCGCCGTCTGGTGGGCCGCCAGCTCGGCACGCACCGGCTCGACGACCAGCTCGTTCGACACCGTGGAGACGGCGGCACGCAGCTGGGAGTCGGCTCTGGCGGCCCGCGAGCGTGCGGTGCCGCTGACCAGGCCCCGGCACGCGAGAGCGAGGAGGAGCCCCAGGGCGAGCCCGCCTACCAACAGCACGAGCGGCAGCGCGACCCCACCCACCTGCGGGGCGTCGCGCAAGGAGCCCGAGAGCCCCGCGAGGATGGTCCAGGCCAGACCCCCCAGACCGGCGACCAGCAGTAGCCACTGCACGACGCGCACGAGCGAGGCCCAGGCCGGGGTGCGGGTGGCGTCGAGGTCGACGCCGGCGACGGCCGCGTCGAGCTTGTCGCCCATGGCCGGCAGTCGGTCGACGGAGGCGGCGCGCACCGCGGCGGACCAGTCCGGCCCGAACCCGGCGGAGGCCTCCTCGGCGAGGGCGCGCACCTCGGAGTCGACCCGGGCGCGCTGCACCGCGGTGGCCTCGGGCGCCGCGGCGGCCGACCCCTTGAGCGCACGTGCGGCGGCGCCGAGGTCGACCTCGAGCCGCTTCGCGGGATCGGGTCGCAACCGGGTGACCCAGGTGACGAGCGGCCACCCCGTCGCGCGGGCGGCGCGACTCCGAGCGGCCCGCTCGACGCCGGCCACCAGAGTCGGGACGCCCGCCGCCTCGGCGAGGGCGTCGTCGAGAGTCGCGACGCGCTTGCTGCTCAGCTCGCGGGCCTTCGCCTCGCCCGAAGCCTCGGCCAGGCGCTCGGCCGCTGCCCGGACGTCTGCCTCGATGCGCGCGACGGTGCTGTGCTTGTCGGCGACCCGGCGCTCGATCTCGGCGCGCAGGTCGTCGATGCCGATGCCGTGCCGGGCGCTGACCGGCAGTACCGGCACCTGGTCGAGTCCGTCGGCGTCGAGGAGCCGGCGCACGTCGGCGACCATCGCCTCGCGCCGGGCCTCCGGGACGGTGTCGATGTGGTTGAGCGCCACGAGCATGACGCCCTGGTGGCTCTTCAGGGGCGCCAGGTAGCGGTCGTGGATGGCGGCGTCGGCGTACTTCTGCGGGTCGAGCACCCACACGAGCAGGTCGACCAGCGGCACCAGTCGGTCGACCTCGAGGTGGTGGCTGACCTCGGTGGAGTCGTGGTCGGGCAGGTCGAGCAGCACCACTCCGTCCATCGTGTGCGACTCACGCCGGGTGTCGAGCATGGAGTCACGCGTGGTCTGGTGCCGCGG
Organism: Nocardioides acrostichi; assembly: GCF_015319165.1. Lineage (GTDB taxonomy): Bacteria > Actinomycetota > Actinomycetes > Propionibacteriales > Nocardioidaceae > Nocardioides > Nocardioides acrostichi. The sequence continues at coordinate 70,429 of NZ_JADIVZ010000001.1, read as the reverse complement.
CGCGATGCCGAGCCACTCCAGCACCTCGCCCGCACCCTCGGCGCCCCACACGCAGGCGCTCGCCCACGAGGTGGTCGGACGTCGCACCCCGACCGCCGAGAGATCGAGCCCGGTGAGTGCGTTGTAGGTCGAGGACTTGCCCGACCCGGTGGCGCCGGCGATGCCCACGATGGTGTGGCTGGCCGAGAGCTTGAGCCGGCCCGAGGCCCGCTCCACGACCTGCTCGACATCGCCGAGGAGGGCGTCGTCGAGTCGCCCGCGCGAGGCCTCGACGGCGCGCGCCAGCCCCTCGATCCGGGCGCCGGTCGCGGTGCCCCGGGCGAGGAGCTTCTTCGGGCCCTCCAACACGGACGTCATGCTCCCTCTCTCGGCTCTCCCGCCGCGCAGGCGCGGCAGGTCGGTGACGTTCGCGCCAACCCTAGACGAGCACGACCGGGAGTCCGCGGCGAACGGGGTCACTCCCCCTTCGCGTTGGCGAACCTCACATCGTCGACACGCCGCGCGGCGGCACGCAGGGCCTCCGGGGCGCCGTCGACCAGGCCCAGGCCGTCGACCAGCTCGGAGTAGCGGCGGCGCTCGACCTCGAGCAGCGCGGTGATGCGCTGCTCGAGCATCGCGTGCGCACGGTGCGCCAGCGTGCGCACGGCTTGGTCGCCGAACACGGCCTCGAGCAGCTTCTGGCCCAGCACGGCCGAGCCGCCGGCGATGCCGACCTCTGCTCCGGTCAGGCCCGCGGTCGAGGAGAAGACGACGACCATGAGCGCGGCGGAGAGTCCGTTGACGCCGAAGGCGAGGAACCGCGCGGTGCTGCGCTTCTCGGCGCCCTCCTCCTTGACCAGTTCGAGCACGTCGGACTGCCACTCGCGGACGGCGCGCTCGGCACGCCTGCGCAGGTCGCGCGAGGCGCGTCCGATGTCGGGGCCGGCCTGGCTGAGCAGCCCGACCCCGGCCGCGTGCTCGCGCCAGGCGTCGTGCGCGTGCTCGGCCGCCTGCTCGGCGTGCTCGAGGATGAGCAGCTCGAGACCGGACTCGACGGCCACGGTCACCTTCTCGGCCTGCTGCGGCTTGCCCTTGACGGCGTTGACCACGCGGTCGCGCAGCCAACCGACCCGGTTCTCGAGACTGCGCAGCAGCTCGCCGGTGCCGACGAACTCCTGCCAGCGGGCCAGCACCTCGCCGCGCAGCATGGTGCCGTCGCCCACCGCCGAGACGGCCTGGGAGCGCGACAGCTCGTAGGCGCGGTCGCTCTCCTCGCGCAGTCGTGCGGCCACCTCGGCCTGCCGCGAGGCGGCCTCGACGAGCGGGTGCACGTGGTGGGTGATGGAGCGGATCGCCCCGTCGAGGGTCTGCTTGACCACGGCCGAGCGCGCACCGGAGTCCTCGGCGAGCATCGTCAGCCAGGCGCGCACCTCGCGCACGTGACCGGCGGGCAGCAGGCCGTCGTCGTCGACCCGCCCCTCGTGGACCACGAACAGCGGAGAGTCCTTGAGCCCACGCGAGCTGAGCATCCGGGCCAGGTGCGTGGCGACCGTGTCGACGGCCTCGGGCGCGGTGCGGTCGAGCACGACCGCGACGGCGGTGGAGCGATCGGCGGCCTGCTTGAGGAAGGTCCACGGCACCTGATCGGCGTAGCGGGCCGCCGAGGTCACGAACAGCCACAGGTCGGCAGCGGCCAGCAACTGCGCGGCCAGGGTGCGGTTGCGCTCCTCGACCGAGTCGACGTCGGGTGCGTCGAGGATCGCCAGACCGGTGGGCACCGACTCCGAGGCGACCAGCTGGAGTGCGTCGGGATCATTGGTCGTGTGCTCGACACGGTGCAGGTCGGGCAGCAGGCGGTCCTGGCCGAACCAGTGCGCGTCGTCGGGGTGGTGCACCAGCACGGGCGAGCGCGTGGTCGGACGCAGCACACCGGAGGTGGTGACCGTCGAGCCGACGAGGGAGTTGACCAGCGTGGACTTGCCGGCCCCGGTGGATCCACCGACGACCGCGAGCAGCGGGGCGTCGAGTGTCATCACCCGCGGGATCACGTAGTCCTCGAGCTGGTCGACCATGCTGCGGTGGTCGGCGCGCCTCTCCTCGACGCCGGGCAGGTCCAGCGGCAGCGCGACGTCCTGCATGGCCCCGCGCAGCCGCACCAGTGCGGTGACCATGCGGACGTCACCCGCGGCCACGGCCGGCTCGGCCGAGTCGGTGGGCGGAGGTGTGTGGTCGGTCATCGCGTGGGTACCACCTGTCCGGGGAAGGCGACGGAGGGGCGCGTGGCGTCGATGCGGGCCAAGTAGGCCTGCCCGCGCGCGGCGAAGTCGGGGGGCGGGGTGCCCCGCAGGTAGCGGCTGTGCAGGAACCCGAGCTCGATGGCTGCCTGCTGGTAGGTCTCCATGGCGGCCTCGGCCCGGCGTCCGCCCTGGCGTCGCGCATGCCGGCGCGCCTCACGGCGCGCGCCCAGGTCGACCACCCAGCCGATGTCGGTCGCGGGGATGAGTCCTCGCTCGGCGGCGTCTCCGAGCGCCGCGGTGAGCATCGTGCGCTCCGAGCGACGTGCCCAGACCGCGATGCCCGCCACCCCGACGAACGCAGGCAGCATCAGCACCACGTAGACCAGCCAGAACCCGTTGCCACCGAACACGGTCGAGGAGTTCCACGCGCTGTGCGCGAGCACGGCGCACAGGTAGCCGCCGACCGGGGTGAGCCAGCGCACCGTCTCGCTGCGGGCGTTGACCGCGAGGCCGACGCCGATGCCGGTGAAGGTCGTGAACAGCGGGTGCGCGAACGGGCTGACCAGGCAGCGCACCACGAACGTGGCAGTCAGCGCCGTGGTGCCACCCGGCCCCATGCCGTCGGTGCCGTTGTAGGCGGCGGCCAGGTAGAGGATGTTCTCCACGAACGCGAACCCGATGCCGACCATGCCGGCGTAGACGATGCCGTCGAGCACGCCGTCGAGCTCGGCGCGGCGCCACCACAAGAGCAGCACCAAGAACGCCCCCTTGGTGGCCTCCTCGGTGATCGGGGCCACGATCGCGATCCCGTCGTCACCGGTGAAACCCACCAACAGGCCCCCGATGCCCTGGAGCAGCAGGGCCGCAGCGGTGGCGACGAACCCGCCCCACAACAGTCCTGCAGCGAGCAGTCTGCGGGGCTCGGGCTCGTAGCGGTCGAGCCAGAGGTAGCAGGCCACGAGCGGCCCCACGGGGAGGGCGGCGAAGACCGTCGCGATCGCCAGGGTGCGCGGTGCACCCGAGAGGGCGATCACCAGCAGCATCGCGGCGGCGCCGAGCACCGTGAGCACGGTCACCACGACCGTGAACACCATGCTGTCGCGCGGCATCCGGACCATGCTGCGAACCCTATCGTCGCGCGCCCGCGGGGCGCGTCACCTGGCCGCGCACGCACGTAGAGTGAGCCCATGAGCGAGCAGCAGAGCCCGACCGAGGCACCGGACGCCGGCACCGAGTCCCACGACCCGGCCGTGCCCGAGCCATACGCCGCCTTCATGCGTACCGGCTGGGGCGACCGCGAGCTCGACCTGCCCCGCCACCCCGTGGCCGATCCCGCGGCCCGGCGCCGGGCCGCGCTGGCGGAGGCCTTCCCCGGCGAGCGCCTCGTGCTGCCGGCCGGCGGCTTCAAGGTGCGCAGCAACGACACCGACTACCGGTTCCGCTCCGACACCGCGCACGCCTACTTCTCCGGCAACCTCACCTCCGACGCCGTGCTCGTCGTCGAGGGCGGCGACGCCGTGCTCTACGCCCGGCCCCGGTCGTCGCGGGAGACCGACGAGTTCTTCCGCGACCGCCAGTACGGCGAGCTGTGGGCCGGGCGCCGCCCCTCGCTCAAGGAGATGGGCGACTCCCTCGGCCTGGAGGTGCGCCACGTCGACGACCTAGCGGCGGCCCTCGCCGGTGGCACCAAGACCCGGGTGCACCGAGGCATCTCGGCCGGCGTCGACGCGCTCGTCGACGGCGACGAGAGCCGCGACGGCGACCTCGCACGCGTCGTCTCGGAGATGCGACTGCTCAAGGACGACTGGGAGGTCGCCGAGCTCCAGGCCGCCTGCGACGCCACCACCCTCGGTTTCGCCGATTCCGTGGCCGACTGGGAGAACGTGCTGCGCCACGGCGAGCGCTGGCTCGAGGGCACGTTCTTCCGCCGAGCGCGCACGATGGGCAACGACCTCGGCTACGACTCCATCGTCGCCGGTGGAGCGCACGCCACCACGCTGCACTGGACCGAGAACTCCGGCCCGATCACCCCGGGCGAGCTGGTGCTGCTCGACATGGGCGTCGAGGGCCACAACCTCTACACCGCCGACGTCACGCGCACCCTGCCGGTCGACGGCACCTTCACCCCGCTCCAGCGCGAGCTGTACGAGGTGGTGCTGAAGGCTCAACAGGCCGGCATCGACGCCGTGCGCCCCGGCGTCCCGTTCACTGCAGCGCACGAGGCCGCGATGAGTGTGCTGGCCCACGCCCTCGACGACATGGGCCTGCTGCCCGTGCCCGCCGAGCAGGCGCTCGACCCCGACCACCGGGTCTACGCGCGCTGGACCCTGCACGGCACCAGTCACATGCTCGGCATGGACGTGCACGACTGCGGCGCCGCCGCCCCCGAGGCCTACGCCAAGGGCACGCTGGCCGAGAGCATGGTGCTCACCGTCGAGCCGGGTCTGTACTTCCAGACCGACGACCTGCTCGTGCCCGAGGAGCTGCGCGGCATCGGCATCCGCATCGAGGACGACATCCTCGTCACCGCCGACGGTTCGGCCAACCTCTCCGCAGCGCTACCTCGCTCGGTCGAGGGCATCGAGCAGTGGATGGCCACCGGTCGCCTCTGACCGACCCCACGACCCGCACCCGTCCATGGCCTCTCGTGGTGGCGCCCGCCGAGCACCGCGTCACTCGGCGTCCGGCCATACGCACGGGCACGGCCATGCGCACGGACACGGGCACGGCGTGGGGCTCGACTCACCGCCCGTACCGACCTGGGCGCGCTTCGGCCTCATCGGCGTCATCGTGCTGGCGACCCTCGGCGCCCTCCTGGGCACGGTGCTGCTGTGGCCCGACGGCGACGCGACCCCGCGCGGCGGCCTCGATGGCATCGTGGCCTCCGCCCCCGGCGTCACCTACCCGCACGCGACCGTCACCGACGTGGGCCGCGACGCCCTCGCCGCCGAGGTCGACGAGGGCACCGACCGCGGCAGCACGGTGCGCGTGCAGGTGCCGCCCGAGGTGGCGGCGTCGGGACTCACGGTCGGCGACCGCGTCGAGCTGGTGCGGGTTCCGGCGCAGGCCGGTGGCGAGACCTCGTGGAGCTACAACAACACCGACCGCGACGCCGTGCTGCTCTGGCTGGTGGTGCTGTTCGCCGTGGTGGTGCTCGTGGTCGCGCGGCTCCGGGGCCTCATGGCGATGGTCGGGCTGGCCGTCGCCGGCGTCGTGATCTGGCGGTTCACCCTGCCCGCCCTGCTGGACGGCGAGAACGGGCTCGCGGTGGCCGTGGTGACCGCGACGCTGATCATGGTCGTGGTGCTCTACACGACCCACGGGTTCAGCCTGCGCACCAGCGCTGCGCTCGTGGGCACCCTGCTCGGCGTCGCCGCGACGGCCGGCATCGCACTCTTCTGGGCCGGCCAGGCTCGACTGACGGGGGTGTCCGACGAGTCGGGCGGCCTGCTCGTCTCCGCGGCGGGCGATCTCGACTTCCGCGGGCTGCTGGCCTGCGCCTTCGTGGTGGCGGGTCTCGGCGTGCTCAACGACGTCACCATCACCCAGGCCTCGGCGGTGTGGGAGCTGCGCGCAGCGTCATCGCAGATGTCGCGCCGCCAGCTGTGGCGGGGCGCGATGCGCATCGGCCGCGACCACATCGCCTCGACCATCTACACGATCGCGTTCGCCTACGCGGGATCCTCGCTCGTGGTGCTGATGCTGCTGAGCCTCTACGACCGGCCCCTGCTCGACCTCGTCTCCTCCGAGCAGCTCGCCGAGGAGGTGGTGCGCACGCTGACCTCCTCGATCGGTCTCGTGCTGGCCGTGCCCCTGACCACCGCCGTGGCCGTCGGGCTCGTGGGCGGTCCGCGTCGCGACCGGCTCGAATGACCCGAAAGGCCCGGGGCTCGGTAGAGTTCGACCGCGTCACCAGCCTCCGTAGCTCAGCTGGATAGAGCAGCGGCCTTCTAATCCGCCGGTCACAGGTTCGAGTCCTGTCGGGGGCGCCGTGTCGAGGGCGTCGGCGTCGTGACTCGGGTTCGGGCAGGCAGTGGCCGGTCCGGGCTCAGCAGTCGTCGACGGCGCGCAGCTCGACCCAGAACGACGCTCCCCGACCGGGTACGGACTGCACGCCGACGCTGCCGCCGTCGGCCTCGGCGATGGTGCGGGCGAGAGCGAGGCCGAGGCCGGTGCCGCTGGTCGAGTCGGGGTCGAGCCGCACGAACGGCTCGAAGACCCGCGCCTGGTCGTCGGCTTCGAGGCCGGGCCCGTCGTCGCGCACGATGATGCGCAGTCGCGGCTCACCCGACTCCCCGATGAAGGGGCGCGTGTACACGTGCACGGTGCCGCCCGGGCGGTTGTGCACGACCGCGTTGCCCACCAGATTGGTCAGCACCTGGCGGAGCCCTGCGGCGCGCGCCTGAACGCGTTCGCCGGGCGGCACCTCGCTGTGCATGGTGACGCCGTGCTTCTCCGCGGTCGCGGCGTGCCAGTGCAGCACGTCGGCCGCCGCGTCGGCGACGGAGACCGGCACGGTGGTCGCGGTGCGCCCCAGACCACGGCCGGTGCGCAGCAGATCCTCGACGACGGCGTGCAGCTGCTCGGCCGCGCGCAGGATCACCGGCGCGTCCTTGGCGACGATCTCCGCGAGATTCTCGGTGCCCAACCGGGCCTCTTCGGCCAGCACCTCGGCGTAGCCCATGATCGCCGAGAGCGGGGTGCGCAATTCGTGTCCCATCGCCCCGAAGAACTCCTGGGAGTCACGGCGTGCCCGGTCTCCGACGGCCAGGGCGTCGGTGAGCAGCATGCTCTGACGGTCGGCCTCGAACCGTGACGAGAGACTGGATGTGAGAAGCAGGTAGTCGCGCAGCTGAATGGTCGGCCACTCCCCACTCGTCTCGCGTCCGAGCGAGAAGCTGCCGAACATCACTCCCCCGATCTGGAGGGATCTGGTGACGAACGAGCCGACTCCGCAGGCCCGCTGCTCCCGCCGGTCCTGATCCGCCTCGGGCGGTAGATCCTCGACGTCCGAGATGACGACCGGCGAGCCGTCGCGGGCCTGGACCGACACCCATGGCATCGTCAGGGCGCTCGAGGCACTGTCCGAGCCCTTGGGCAGCACCGTACAGGTGGCTCCGGGCCGCACCCACTGGCCGAGGATCGCGCGCCCTCCCAGGGAGTGCCACCCCGCGAACGGTGGCCGCCCGTAGGTCAGCACCGCGCCGACCAGGTCGACACCACCGGCGAGGAAGTGCTCCGCGACGAGGTCGCAGGCCTCGGAGATCGTGAGCGGGGCGTCGAGGATGCGCACGGCCAACTCGACCGCGCGGGCGGACACAGCGGGTTCGCCCTGGAGTGTTCGCTGTACCCCAGAGGCGTCCTTCGGAGTCCGGGGGGCCACCGCCGACCCCCGCGGCTGCGCTTGGTTCACTCAGTCCCTCGCATCGGTGCACCTGAGAAGAGCCGACCTCGGGAAGATACCCCGACTCTGATCCAGCGCGCAGTCGCCTTCGGCAATCCACCGCAACGCGTTCGCCCAGGTGGCCAGGCACGTGAGCTGTGCCAGGCCGAGACTGCGCCCGGGGCACGCGTGCGGCCCGACGCCGAACGGTAGCCACGACCCGGGCGTGCCTGCCTGCTCGGTCCATCGCCCGGGCACGAACGCGTCGAGGTCGGTACCGGGCACCAGCGACGCGTCGCGCCCCAGCAACAGCGGGCTGACCAGCACGACGGCGGACGCCGGGAGCCGCTCCCCCCCGAGGTCGATCTCGCCGGTGGTCACCCGGGGCAGGATCCAGGTGGGCGGCCGCAGCCGCAGCGTCTCCCACACCAGCCCCGGCACCACCTCGGCGCCCTGGGCGACCGGGCGGTGCTTCGCCAGCAGCACGAGCAGCCAGGCGCCGGCCGCGATCGGCACCTGCACGCCGGCGGCCAACGACGCCGCCAGCACGGGCGGCCGGCGCCGGGGGTCGCCCGCCGGGTCGACGTGTGCGGCCAGCGCCCCCTCGACGGCGAGTCGCGCGCGCGACTCCCTTCGACGCAGCCGAGACCAGCGGCCAGGCGGGCGCGAGGAGGCGATCACCGGGCCGAGGGCGTCGATCCAGGCCAAGGTGAGGTCGGCGAGCTCGTCGCGGACGCGTGGCCCGGCCTCCGGCAGCAGCGCCCGGACCGTCGACCGGGCGACGGGCAGCCGGAGCACCTGCATGGCGTCGGCGACTCCGCCGCGGCGCCACACCTCGGTGGCCGCGATCAGCTCGGCCGCGAACACGTCGGTCGCGACACGCACCGCGGAGGCCGACGGCCGCGGTGCCCGGGCCGATGCGTCGACGGCGCCGCCTCGCGACACGTCCGAGGCGGGGGCGAAAGTCCGGGGGTTGGTGAGCACCTCGCGAGCCTGCTCGGCGGTGGTCACCACCCACGGCCCGTGCTTGCCCAACGCCTGGGGCGCGGCCTCGCCGACACAACGAAGGACGGCGCCGAGTCGTCCCGCCGACTCGGCGCCGTCCGTGATCGTCGGGCTGCTCAGAGCCCGGGCCGCCAGCTGTAGATGGTCGCCATCTGACGAGCCGCGCGAGCGGTGGAACGACGGGCCTGGATGCGCTTGATCATGAGAGTTCTCCCTCCGAGAGACGTCCGCGCGAGTGCACGCGGCTCGGAACCACGACTTGATCCCGATACCCATGAGGGTATCCCTTTTCATCGTGGTCAAACACCCGGCCGAGACCGATACCGCAGCCCGAGCTCGACGAGTTCGTCGAGGTGGTGGCGTCGCAGCGGCTTGGACAGCACGTGCTGCACCCCCAGCTCGGCCAGGTCGGCTCGTCGGTCGCCGGCCCAGGCGCTGATGACCACCACCAACGGCTCACTGTGCGCCTCGGGGTGGGCGCGCATCCAGCGGACGACGTCCTCGCCCGACATGCGGGGCATGGAGAGGTCGAGCAGCATGATGTCGATGTCGCTGTGACCCAGGATCTCGACGGCCTCGAGGCCGTCCGCCGCCTCCTCGACCTCGTGACCCTGACGCCGGATCATCCAGGTCACGATCGCGCGGATGTCCTCGGTGTCCTCGACCACGAGGAACCGAAGCGTCCGAGAAGGGGAAGACACTCCTCCAGGGTATTGCGCTTTACCCTGCGCCTCGGCCATTCGGCCAGATCACCAGCAGTTTCTAGGCGTCCGTCTCGAGCGCGACAGCCTCTTCGCCCACCGTCCGGTTGCGGTCCGGGCTGAACCCGTGACGGACGCCCCACAGCGCAGCCTGGGTGCGCGAGTGCACACCGATCTTGCGGTAGGCCGTGCGCACGTAGGTCTTCACCGAGTTGATGGAAAGGTAGCTGCGCTCGGCGATCTCGCGGTTCGAGAGGCCCTGGGTGATGAGAGCGATCACCTCGCCCTCGCGCTCGCTCAGCCCGTGCGCGCGGCCAGGCCACTCCCGCTCGCCCGAGGTGGGCGACCCGTCGGACGCCGAGACACCCGAGGCGCGCGGGCGCACCACCTGACCGGCGTGCACGCGCTCGAGGGCCTCCACCAGCGCTCCGGCCGTGACGGACTTGGGCAGGTACCCCCGCGCTCCGGCCGCGAGGACGGCGTCGACCAGGGCGTCCTCCACGTCCCACGAGTAGGCCACGACCACGGCGTCGCTGTCGCGCACCAGCCGCTCGAGCTCGGCGAGACCCTCGCTGCGGCCGAACGTGTCGTAGAGGACGATGTCGACGTCGGTGAGCACGCTCATGCCACTGCTGAGCTCGACGACGCGCACGCGGTCGCCGTAGGCCTTGAGCAGGGCGGCGACTCCCGCCACGACGACGTCGTAGTCGTTGACGATCGCGACACGCACCGGGCCGTGGGTTGACATGGGGCGAGAATAGGAGATGACGCGCTCTCTTACGGGTTCACCCACGAGAACGATGACGTGACCGGACCAGACGCCTACGGTGGGCGCAGTCCCGAGATCACCCGTCCGTCCACGGACACCGAACCCAGGACGCCGAAGGGAACACCGTGCCGAGAACCTGGCAGGAGCATCCGTGCTGGCGACAGCGCACACTCACGCTCGACGAGGCCCTCGCCGATCGCGACCGCGTGGTGGTGGTGTCGGCCCATCCGGACGACGAGAGCCTGGGGGTGGGCGGGCTCATCGCGGGCGCCCATCGACGCGGTCGCCAGGTCTACCTCGTCCTGCTCACCGCCGGTGAGGACTCACACCCGCCCCGCCGCGAGACGACCCGCCACGCCCTGGCCACGCAACGGCTCGCCGAGATGGACGCCGCCATCGAGGTGCTCGCACCCGGCTCGCCGGTGGTGTTCCTCGGCGCACCGGACGGCGGCGTGAGCGCCGTCGAGGACCAGGTCGTGACCGCCCTCGGCGAGATCGTCGGAGACGGGTCGCACACCGTACTGGTGGCCCCGTGGCGGCACGACGGCCACGATGACCACGACGCCGCCGGCCGCGCCGCGGCCCGGGTGGCGGCCGACACCGGCGCGGCGTTGCTGGAGTACCCCGTGCTGATGTGGCGCACCACGAGCCCCGCGGACGCCCCGTGGGAGGCGATGCGCAGCATCGACCTCGACGACGAGGAGCACGCGACGAAGTTGGCCGCGATCCGCGCCCACGCCTCGCAACTGGAGTCGCTCAGCACGACCGGCTCGGAGTCGCTCAGCGGCCCCCTGCTCGACCACTTCACCGGCCCCGCCGAGCACGTGTTCGTGCCGCCGGCCGGCCAGGCACCCGCCGACGCGAGCGCCGGGGCTCACTCGACGGCGTCGAGCACCTTCTGAGCCATCTCGTCGATCGAGCCGGCCTGCACGACCTTGCCGTCGAGCAGCACGGTCGGGGTGCCGCGCACGCCGGCATCCTCGGCGGCCTTCGTGGCCTTGACGACCCAGTCGTTCATGGTGTCGTTGAGGATGCCGTCGGACACGTCGGCCTCCTTCGCCCCGGCCTTGACGGCCAGCTCCAGCAGATCCTCGTTGCTCGGGAACGTGGCCGCCGACTCCTCCGGCTGGTTCTCGTAGAGCAGGTCGTGGAACTTCTTCGCGACGTCCGGGCCGGAGGCGTCGAGCACGACCGCGAACGCGTTGGCGGCGCGGGCCGAGTAGTCACTGATCTGGGAGAGCAGGTCGAAGGGGCGGTACTCGACCTGCACCTTGCCGGCCTCTGCGGCGGCGGTCAGCTTCTCGTGCGTGACCTTCTCGAGCTCGCCGCAGTAGGGGCAGAGGAAGTCCTCGTAGACGATGACCTCGTGCGGGGCGTCGTCGGGTCCGACGGCGACGCCGTAGGTGCCCTCCGAGCTGGCCGCGGCCGCGTCGACCGTGGTCGTGCGTGACTGCTGGACGAAGAGGGCGATGCCGACGATGAGCGCCATGACGAGCACCACGCCGCCGACCGAGAGCAGCGTGCGGCGGCGCTCCGAGCGCTGCTGCTGGTCGCGCGCGGCCTGCGCCTTCGCGGCTCGGTCGTGGACGGGCTTCTTCTTGGCCATGGCCTCGTGGTCCTCCGGGTCTGGGTCGTGTCGGGGGGTCGTGTCAGGTGCGGAACAGTCTCGCGTCGAGCGCCCACCGCGTGCGGCGACCGCGCCAGACCAGGAAAGCCGACGCCGCCAAGAGCGCGACGTCGCGAGCGATCTCCCAGGGGTACTTCGCGGCGGCGTCGGGGTCGTACCCACCGCCGCCGAAGCAGCCGCAGTCGATGGTGATGCCGCGCGCCCAGGCCGAGGAGATGCCGGCGATGAACGCAACGAACAGCAGACACGAGACGACAGCCGCGAACCGGGTGAGCAGGCCCAGCACGAGCGCGACCCCGACGACCACCTCGACGATCGGGAGCAGCAGTCCGACGGCGGGCACGACCGCCCCGGGGAGCAGTTGGTAGGCACGCACGGCATCGATCCCCGCATCGGGGTCGGGCAGCTTGATCGCACCCGCCACGATCCACACGCCACCCACCACCAGCCGCACGAGCAGGCCCACCCAGGCCAGAGTCGTCGTCCGCGTCGTCGCCTGCACGCAGCCGAGCGTAGTGGCCGCGGCCGAACGACCCCCGAAAAGGGACGCCGGCCGGGGCGTAGGGTGCAGCCATGACCGACCGACTGGTGTGGATCGACTGCGAGATGACCGGACTGGACCTCCGCAACGATGCCCTGATCGAGGTCGCCGCGCTGGTCACCGACTTCGACCTCAACATCCTCGGCGAGGGTGTCGACGTCATCATCAAGCCCCCCGCGGAGGCGCTGGAGCAGATGGTCCCCTTCGTGCGGGAGATGCACGAGAAGTCCGGGCTGCTCGAGGCGCTGGCCGACGGCGTGAGCATGGGCGAGGCCGAGCAGACGGTGCTCGACTACGTGCGTCAGCACTGCGCGGACGGCAGCCGGCCACCCCTGGCCGGCAACACCGTGGCCACCGATCGCGCCTACCTCGCCCGCGACATGCCCGACCTCGAGGGCTTCCTGCACTACCGGATCGTCGACGTCTCCTCGATCAAGGAGCTCTCGCGGCGCTGGTACCCGCGCGTCTACTACGCCTCGCCCGAGAAGCGCGGCAACCACCGGGCGCTGGCCGACATCCAGGAGAGCATCGAGGAGCTGCGCTACTACCGCGAGGCGGTCTTCGTGCCGCCGCCCGGCCCGGACACCGGCACCAGCCGGCACATCGCCGAGCGTCACGGTGGCTCGATCACGGGCATCGGTCACGAGCACTGACCCGGATTCGGTGGCGGCGGCGAGCACGCCCTACACTCGTCCCCGGTCCGGCACTCCGGGCCCACGGTGGGCGTAGCTCAGCTGGTAGAGCATCGCGTTGTGGTCGCGAGGGTCGCGGGTTCAAGTCCCGTCGCTCACCCCACGTAGCATCAGGGAACCCCTGGTCGGACTCCAGTCCGGCCAGGGGTTCTGCGCCTTCACGCCTCGGGGCCGCATGGCCTGACTAGGGTCGGACGACATGACCCGCCGCCCGGGGACGCCGCCTCGCCAGCTCGCGCGCGCCGCGACCGTCTCGATCGAACGACGACCCGACGACGACCCGGACGTCGTGGAGTGCGTGACGCGCTACGTCGCCGAGCTCGACCGTCGCACCCCGGGTGGCTTCCGGCTGGCCGACGGGGACGCCCTCCTCGACCCCGGTGGGCACTACCTGCTCGCCGTCAGCCAGGGCCGCCCCGTGGCGGTCGGCGGCGTCCGGGCGTTGCCGCTGCTCTCCACCGAGGTGAGCACCGCCGAGGTCAAGCGGATGTGGGTCGCCGAGGACTGGCGGGGGGCCGGCCTCGGGGCCCGGATGCTGCGCCACCTCGAGCGGCGCGCCCTCGACCTGGGGCATCGGCGCGTGCTGCTCGACACCAAGCGGCACCTCACCGAGGCCGTGACCCTCTACGAACGCGCCGGCTACCGCGAGGTCGAGCGCTACAACGACAACGCCGCGGCGGAGCTGTTCTTCGAGAAGACCCTGCCCGACACCGTCCGCGCGGCGTCCGGCGAGCCCGATAACGTGGCGGGATGACCTCGACGCCCGCGAGTCCCACGCTTCGTGCACGCTACGACGTCGTCGTCGTCGGCGGCGGTCACAACGGACTCACCGCGGCGGCCTACCTGGCCCGCGCGGGGCTGGCCACGCTGGTGCTGGAGCGTCTCGACCACACCGGCGGCGCGGCCGTCTCCGCGGCCGCCTTCCCCGGTCATCCGGTCCGGCTGTCGCGCTACTCCTACCTGGTGTCGGTCATGCCCGAGGCCCTCGTCGCCGACCTCGACCTCGACATCCGGCTCGCCTCGCGCAGCACCGCCTCCTACACGCCCACGATGCGAGGTGGGCGACCCACCGGCCTGCACGTGCACCGGCCCGAGTCCGCGGCCACGGCGGCGTCCTTTCGCGACCTCACCGGCGGCGACGATGAGTACGCGGCCTGGCAGCAGTTCTACGGCGAGGTGGCCACGCTCGCCGAGGTGGTGGCGCCGACCCTGATGCAGCCGCTGCCCCGCGAGAGGGATCTACGCTCACGCATCTCCTCCGACATCTGGCGCGATGTCGTCGAAGAGCCTCTCGGCGCCGCCGTCGAGCGCCGGTTCTCCGACGACCTCGTGCGCGGCCTCGTCGCGACCGACGGCCTGATCGGCACCTTCGCCTCCATGCGCGACGCCTCGCTGGTGCAGAACCGTTGCTTCCTCTACCACCTCGTCGGCAACGGCACCGGCGAGTGGCGGGTGCCCGTGGGCGGCATGGGTGCGGTGACCGACGCCTTGGCTCGCACCGCCGTGCGCGCCGGGGCCGAGATCGTGACGGGTGCCGACGTGGGTGGCATCGACACCGACGACGACGGCGCCGAGATCACCTGGCGAGACGCGGCCGGCGTCCACACCGTGCAGGCGGGGTACGTGCTGTCCGGCGTCGCCCCGTGGACCCTCGCCGGACTGCTGGGCGAGGAGCCGGCCGACGCCAAGCCGGCGGGCTCGCAACTGAAGATCAACCTGCTGCTGCGCCGACTGCCCGCGCTGCGCTCGGGCGCCGACCCGACGGAGGCGTTCGCGGGCACCCTGCATCTCGCCGAGAGCTACTCGGAGATCGAGCGCGCCCACGCCGAGGCCGCTGCCGGCCACCTGCCGAGCCGGATGCCGGGCGAGGTGTACTGCCACAGCCTCACCGATTCCTCCATCCTCGGTGACGCACCGAAGGGCACCCACACGCTGACCTACTTCGGCCTCCACACTCCGGCCGGCCTCTTCGACGGCTCGCCCGCCGAGGCGGCCGAACGCAAGCAGATCGCCGTCGACCGGGCACTGGCCGCGCTGCAGGAGCACCTCGCGGAGCCGCTGGAGGACTGTCTGTACCGCAACGAGGACGGCACCTCGTGCATCGAGGCGAAGATCCCCCAAGACGTCGAGGCCGACCTGGCCATGCCCGGCGGACACATCTTCCACGGCGATCTCGCCTGGCCCTGGGCCACCGACTCCGAGGATCTCGACTCCCCGGCCCGGGCGTGGGGCGTGGCCACCAGCTGTGCGCGGGTGCTGCTCTGCGGTTCCGGTGCCCGGCGCGGTGGGGCAGTCTCCGGGCTGGGCGGCCATCACGCTGCCCATGCCCTACTCGCCCTGCGCTGACCCTCCCGCACCTGGCCGGGCCCCGGTCGCGTGCACCGGTTCGTCGGTCTCCGGGCCGGGGTTCTCCGCGCGGGCCAAGGGCAGCCGCACGCGGACCGTCGTCCCCCGACCCTCGGCGGAGTCGATCGCGATGCTGCCCTGGTAGGCGCGCACGACCGCGCGCACGATCGACAGCCCGAGCCCCGTGCCCGGAATGGCCCGCTGAACGCTGATCGAGGAGCGGAAGAAGTTGTCGAAGAGGCGCTCCTGCTCGTCGACCGGGATCCCGATGCCGGAGTCCTGCACCACGATCTGGACCTCGGCGTCGTCGCTGGTCAGCTCCGCGAGCACGGAGCCGTCGTCCGGCGTGAACTTGACCGCGTTGCCGACCAGGTTCGACACGAGCGACTCGAGCAGCTGACGCGAGCCGGCGAAGTCGACACGCTCCTCGGGCATCCGCAGCTCCAGCTTCAGATCGGGGCGCTCCAGGGCCGGCACCGCCATCTCGAACCCGTCGACGACGACCTCCCGCAGATCCATCTGATGCTCATCGACCGTGCCCCACGTCGGCATCGCCTGCGCGCGCGAGAGGGTCAGCAGATCCTCCACCAAGGACCCGAGCCGGTTGTTGTTGGCCTGGACCCGGCCCAGTGCCTGACGCTGCTCGCCGGACAGCACGCCGAGGTGGCCCTCGAGCAACAGCTCGAGGTAGCCGCCGATGCTGGCCATGGGGGTTCGCAGCTCGTGGCTGATGCTGGAGACGAAGGTGTCCTTGAGCCGGTCGACCTCCTTCAGCCTTTCCAGTGTGCGCGCCAGGGCGTGCTCGTTCTCGATGCGCTCGGTGACGTCCTCGGACGTCGCCACGAAGGCGGCCGCACCGGTGTCACCGGCTACGACGTTGAGGGTGAAGCTGTGCCAGCGCTCGACGCCGTCCTTGCGGCGAAAGCGGTACAGCGTGCCGCGGTGCTCCGGTCGCAGGAGGGTCGCGCAGATCAGGTTGAAGTCGTCGGGGTCGTCGAGCCCCAGCTCCACACCCTTCTCGTGGATCGCCTCGGCCGAGTGCAGCATCGCCGGCGAGCATCCGATCACCTCGTCCGCGGAGTAGCCGAGCAGACGCTCCGCCCCCGGGTTCCAGGCGGAGATGAGCACGTCCTCGTCCGTCACGATGATCGCCGTGCCGGTCGCCGCCTGGACGACGGCGTCGAGGCGGTCGCGCTCGGCGCGCGCGAAGTCGACCAGGAACGACTGCTCGCCGATCCGCACCATCACCGTCACGGTCACCACGGCCAACACCATGATGAACACCGACTGGACGATCACCGCCCAGTGCTCGTCGACCCCGTAGGCCTTGGCCATACCCGACAGCGTGCCTCGCCCGGCACTGGTCAAGAGCCCCACGACTCCGATCACCAGATACAGCTGCGCCAGCGCCTCGCCCGCGCGGGCCCGGTCTGCGGCCCAGACGAGGATCGGGACGATGAGCAGGATCAGGGGAGGCGAGTCGGCGGGGATCGCGAACATCGCGAGGAAGACCAAGAGCAGCGCACGCTGCAACCACAGCTCGACCACGGGGGCGACGGGCCGGTGATCGTGCATCGAAGCGAAGAGCGGTAGGTACGCCGCGAAGGACGACATGCCCAGTACTGTCCATCCCCCGGCGGCGAGGAGAACATCGACGTCGCCGTCCATCGTCGCCGCCAGCAGGCCCCCGGGCAGCAACACCGCCCCGCCGGCCAGCGACCCCAGGCCGTAGCGCAGCAGGCCGTGCGTCCCCTTGAGCGTGAACGTCGAGGGATCGTCGTGGCGCAGGGCCGCTTCGGTGACGGCAACAGCGGCCGTCGCCGTCAGCGCAAGGACGACGGCGACGTCCCAGTCGGCGCCCTGCGCCAGGGCCGTGACGCCGACCATGAGCGTGACCAGAGGCGTCAAGAGGCGTGCCGTGGCAGTCGGCTGTATGCGGAGGGCGCCGAGAGCCAACCCGAGCGGCCAGAACCCTTCGGGCCAACCCACACCGGCGCTGGTCGGCAGCGTCACCGTCGCGAGAAACCAGCTCAGGGCGAGCATGGCCAAGGAGCCGACCGTTCCCGAACCCAGCCGGGCTCGCTCCAGGAGGCCCGGGATCATCAGCTCGCTCCATCCATGTCGGTTCGGTGCCCCGGGCCCACCTTCTCATCACCGACCGGTGACCGCTCTCGCTTTCGGATTTCATACTCCTCGAGAGGCGCTGGTAGTGTCTGCGACGCCCTGGGAGGCAAGCGCCATTAGCTCAATTGGCAGAGCAGCTGACTCTTAATCAGCGGGTTGTAGGTTCAAGTCCTACATGGCGTACCGGAAACACCCCCTGACCTGCACGAAAGCAGCTCAGGGGGTGTTCGCATCCTGGGGCAGATCCATCGTCTGCCGGCCGGTTCCGGCCGCAGCCCCCACCACCCAGTGCCGCTAGCCGGGCCTAGTCATGTCGGACTAGGCCGGTACGCGTTTCGGACGAACTCTGCTCGCCACCGTTCTGTAGGGGTCGCGGGTGTGTTTCGATGCAACCCGAGGAGCCCTGGGGAGGGAACTTTTATGGATCCGACGCTGTACGACGCACTCGGCGGACGCGAGGCCATCGGCGCCGCCGTCGACGGCCTCTACGGGAGGCTGCTCACCGACCCCGAGACCGGTCCGGTCTTCGAGGGCATCGACATGCCGCGGCTGCGCAACCACATGATCTCGTTCCTGGCGGCCGCGCTGGGTTCCGATCTCGTGTACGCCGGTCGTGACATGGGCGACGCCCACGCCGGGCTGCACATCACCGACCGGATGTTCGACCGCACGGCCGCGCACCTCGAGGCGGTGCTCGCGCAACTCTCCGTGCCGGAGGCGCTGGTCGAGCGAGTGCTCATCACGATCGCACCGCTGCGTGCGGCGATCGTGCACGGCAACGCGCTGGTCTGAACCCGCCGCAGCGGGGTGACCGGCCGCTCACCCGGTCGCATCTGGTCGATCCGGATCGGTTGCCGTAGACACGCACTCATGCTGTCGTCCCTGCTCCTTGCTGTGCTCGACGCCCTCGCCACGACCGGCTCGATGGCCTGGCAGATCCTGTGGTCGCTCGTGCTCGGGTTCACGCTCTCGGCCGTCGTGCAGGCGGTCGTGCGACGCGAGGCGGTCGTCCGGCTGCTCGGCGACGACCGACCACGCACACTGGCCACGGCCGCGGGCCTCGGCGCGGCCAGCTCTTCGTGCTCCTACGCTGCAGTCGCCCTCGCGCGATCGCTGTTCCGCAAGGGCGCGAGCTTCACCTCGGCCATCGTCTTCGAGATCGCCAGCACCAACCTCGTGCTCGAGCTCGGCATCATCCTGGCGCTGCTGCTGGGCTGGCAGTTCACCCTGGCCGAGTTCGTCGGCGGGCCCATCATCATCGTCCTCATGGCCGTGGTGTTCCGGCTGTTCGTCCGCCGGCGACTCATCGACGACGCCCGCGCGCAGGCCGAGAAGGGGCTGGCCGGCTCGATGGAGGGGCACGCCGCCATGGACATGAGCATCGACTCCGACGCTCCCCTCGTGCGTCGGCTGTTCTCCGGCGCCGGCGCGACGTCGGTGTCGCACATCTTCTTCATGGAGTGGGCCGCCGTGCTCCGCGACATCCTCATCGGGTTGTTCATCGCCGGCGCCGTCGCGGCCTGGGTGCCCGACACGTTCTGGCGACACCTCTTCCTCACCGACCACCAGGTGCTCTCGGCCCTGTGGGGTCCGATCATCGGTCCGTTCATCGCGATGGCCAGCTTCGTCTGCTCGATCGGCAACGTGCCGCTGGCCGGCGTGCTCTACAACGGTGGCATCAGCTTCGGCGGCGTCATCGCCTTCCTCTTCGCCGACCTGATCATCCTGCCCATCCTGCTCATCTACCGGCGCTACTACGGCACCCGGATGATGCTGGTGCTGCTGGCGGCGTTCTACGCCACCATGGTGATCGGCGGGTACGCCGTCGAGCTGATCTTCGGTGGCCTCGGTCTGGTGCCGGAGGCCGGACACGCGAAGGTCGTCGCCCAGGGGTTGTCGTGGAACTACACCACCTGGTTGAACATCGTGGCCCTCGTCGGCGTCGCCCTGCTCGGCGTACGTTTCTGGCGCACCGGCGGGATGGACATGATGCACATGATGGGCGGGTCACCCGACGAGGAGCACGTTCACTCCTGACCGGGCGCCCGCCCTCGCCATTGGCGCGGACTACTTCGCGGTGTGCGTGAGGCAGGACAGCACGAACTGGCTGCGCTTGACTCCGCTGTGGACGTACCACATCCAGTTGTTCGGCGTGGACACCTTGCTCGGGCAGATCTTCTGGGCCTTGTTCCGGGCCCGCGACACCGTGTAGCGCTTTGTGAGGACGCGGGCGTAGGTGACGCGGTAGGCGTGCTTGTTGCTGCACGCGGTGGCGGTGTACTTGCTGTTGGCGCAGAGAGTGAGGGAGTCGGGCATCGAGGCCTTCACCTTGGCGGGGCGCCGCTTGTCGGTGGTGGTGAGCTTGCGGCCGCCCCGAGCGATCCCGAGCTCGCAGCTGATCCAACGGGCCCCCTGGTCCTGCTGCGCCTGGGTCGGCACGAAGAAGTAGGCACGGTAGGCGGACTTGGCGTACGCCGGGTCGCCGTAGTGGCCTACGGCGTCCTTCGTCGCGGGATGGCACACGGAGTAGAAGTACTTCGTGAGCTCACCGTCCTCAGGGTCGAGCGACACGTCGGCGGGCAGCTTGTGCACGGCGAGGATCCACAAGGTGTGGTCCTGGGCGCAGCTGACCGTGTCGTCGGGGTTGGCCGGCTTGCCGGCGGTCGCACCCGTCGAGTCGTAGCACTGGCCGACCTCCGGGGCGCCGTACAGCGGGTCGTCGGCGGCGAAGGCCGGGGTCGAGGCGAACAGGGAGCCGGTGAGGCCGAGGAGAGCGACCCAGAGGCCGAGGAGGATGCGCACGAGAAACCACTTTCGCAAGAGACGCGGACGCTGAGTTCTATCTTTACTCGGGATCCTTTGGCAACTGTCTCGATGTCGGACCCGCTCCGCGATGACAATGGGAGAACCAACGAGCACAATCTGCTCAGGTAGCACGCGAACCGGCCGCTGAGGAGAGGGACCACCTCGCTCGACACCCCTGGGGAGATCCATCGTGAACGTCGTCCAGATGCCCGTGGACGCCGACGCGCGCCTGCTGAACCGGGCTTACGAGCTCGAGCAGATCGAGCGAGCGGTCTCCCAGGGAACCACGACCATGGTCAGTGGCGGCGCCGGAGTCGGCGTCACCACCACGCTCGGTGCGGCCGCGAGCCACGCCCGCGCGGCTGGACGCCGTGTGGTGACGATCGCGGCCAGCGCGTGGGCGCGCTCCAACATCTCCCAGCTCGAGCCGCTGCTGCTCCTGGTCGACGGCAGCGACCTGGTCGTCGTCGACGACGTGCACCGGCTCCAGCCACCCACCGTCGACGCGCTGGGTATGGCTCTCACCGACCTCGGTGCCACGTTGCTGGTCGGCACGCACGGCCAGGCCGGCAGCCTCTTCGAGCGGGCCGAGAACGAGCACGTCGGGCTGGCCGGCCTCGACCGCGCCGCCGTCGCGCTGCTGGTCTCAGAGGCGTTCGGACGCGAGATGGGTCCGAGCGACCCGCTGGTCGCCGCCTTCCACCGGGCCACGAACGGCCGCCCCTCGGCCCTGCGGGCCCACCTCGACGATCCCGACGTCCGCGAGGCCGTGTCGGGCATGCGCGTGCCCGACCCCGGCATGATCGTGCAGGCGGCCGCTCGCGTGCTGCCCGAGCGTGTACAGCACCAGGTCGCCCGACTCGACGGCGAGCAACAGATCGCGCTGGCCATCGTCGCCCTCGGCGGCGAGACGGTCCCGGCGAACCTGCTCGAGGTCGCGGCCGGCGTCGACCAGATGCGCGCCTGCGCCGAGATCGGTCTGCTGCGCCGCGCCGACTACGGCGGCTACCGGTTCCGCCAGGGATCCGTTCGCGAGATGATCACCATGTCGGTCGCGCCGCAGGTGCGCAGCGCCGCGTCCAAGCGCCTCGTCGAGGCCGCCGACGCCCTCGGCTACCACCTGCGCCCCTCCGAGATCGAGCGCTACGCCACCTGGTACTGAGGCCGACTCTCGCCGCTCAGAGATAGAGGCCGGTGTCGTCGCCGCCGACGCGGTCGGCCGCGACGGCGTGCACGTCGCGCTCACGCATGACGATGTAGACCTCCCCGTGTACCTCGACCTCCGACTTGTCGTCGGGCTCGAAGAGCACCCGGTCACCGGACTCCACCGACCGAGCGTGCGGGCCGACGGCGACCACGCGGGCCCACGCCAGGCGGCGGGCCCCCATCGCGGCCGTGGCAGGGATGACGATGCCGCCGGAGGACCGGCGCTCGCCGGCGTCGGCGTCGACCTCGACCATGACGCGGTCGTGCAGCATCTTGATGGGTGTCTTGTCTGACACGATCGACCTCGGCTCGATGACGACTGGCGCGGGCGTCAGCGGCTGAACTTGCGCAGGATCACCAGCGCGGCCACGGTGCCGACGACGATGCCGACCGTCTTGAGGATGGCCTCGGTGCGCGGCTCACCGGTCTCCGGGTCGACGTAGTGCGCCTTGATCGCCCACGCCTCCCGGTTCGCGATGGTCTTCGGGCTCGCCCGGTGGGCGAGCTGGTCGATGGTCGCGGCGAGACGCTCGCGCGCCTGCTCGATCTCGCGCTCGATCGCCTTCGGGTCGGTGCTCACACGGTCAACCTATCAACCCCGCGCCCCGCCGAGGGGGCGAGTGCCCGCCCCGAGGGCCGCGGCGGTCCGCGGGTCGAAGCCCCAGGGCAGTTCGAGCCGGTGCGCGGCCATGAGGGAGTCGTCGGTGAGGATCTCGATCGTGGCGTCGTCGGCCACCACCTGCCCCTGACTCAGCACCACCGCGCGAGGGCACAGCTCCAGGGCGTACGGCAGGTCGTGGGTGACCATCAGCACCGTCACGTCGAGGCTGCGCAGCACGTCGGCCAGTTCGCGCCGCGAGGCCGGGTCGAGATTCGACGACGGCTCGTCGAGCACCAGGATCTCCGGCTCCATCGCCAGCACGGTGGCCACCGCCACGCGGCGGCGCTGCCCGAACGAGAGGTGGTGGGGCGGACGATCGGCGAACTCGGCCATGCCGACCTGCTCCAGCGCGTGCTCGACGCGCCGGTCGAGAGCGGCGCCCTTGACGCCGAGGTTGGCGGGACCGAACGCGACGTCGGCACGCACCGTGCCCATGAACAGCTGGTCGTCGGGATCCTGGAACACCACCCCGACCCGCCGGCGCACCTCGGCCAGGTTCGCCCTCTCGACCGGCAGACCGCTGACGCGCACCGAGCCGGCAGCGTTGGCGTCGTCCAGACCGAGGATGCCGTTGAGATGCAGCACCAGGGTGGTCTTGCCGGCGCCGTTGGGGCCCAGCAGCGCAACCCTCTCGCCGGGATGCACGTGCAGGTCGACGCCGAACAGCGCTTGGTGGCCGTCGGGGTAGGCGAAGGCCAGCCCGGACACCTCGAGGACGGGTGTGCTCATCGGCGACTCCCGTGGATGTGCGCGTGCGCCGTCACCGGACGACGCGTGGCCTCGGTCGGGATCGACCCGGTGTACCCGCGCGCGAGCATGGCCAGGTGCACCCGCTCGCCGCGCTCGTAGGAGCGGATGAACAGTGCGCCGAAGGTGCGGGCCAGCACCGGCCACTGCCGCGGGTCACGGGCGGTGAAACCGCGTGACTCACGCGCCACCCTCATGCGCTGGAGCTCGTCGGTGACGACGTCGAGGTAGCGGATCATGAAGGCCATGATCTGCACGAGCTGCTGCGGCACCCGGAGCCGCTGGAGCCCGAGCAGCAGATCCTGCGGCTCGGTGGTCGCAGCGAGCAGCAGGCTGGCCAGCACACCGAGCGTGCCCTTGACCAGGAGGCCCCACGCCGCGAGGAGTCCGGGGCCGCTGACGGCCACACCGAGCACGTCGATGCGCTCACCCGTCGCGATGAAGGGGAGCAGCACCGCGAACACCACGAACGGGGTCTCGACGACGGCCCGCTTGAGCAGGTAGGTCACGGGCACGCGGGAGACGCCGATCGCCAGGGCGAGCACCACGGCGTGCACGCCGAAGGCCCAGAACCAGTGCGCCGGGGTCGCCACGACGAGCAGCACCCAGGCCACGAGCGCCAGGATCTTGGCGTGCGAGGGTGCCGAGTGCAACGGCGAGTGGGCGTGGAAGTGCAGCCGGTGCCCGTGGTCGGCGCCCACGCTCAGACCCGCTCGGAGTCCGGCGCGTCGGCCTCGGCGTCTGCCTCGCCGCCGTGCGGACGTCGGCGCACCAGCAGCATCACGCCCGAGCCCAGCGCGAGCACCACGAGCACGCCGGCCACGCCGGCGAGCCCGCCCGAGAGCCGGCCGTTGGCGACGCCGTCGGTCTGGTAGCCGGCCAGTGGGCTGCCGTCGCTCTCGTGCGTGGTCTCGGTCCGGGCGAAGCCCTGGTCCTCGGAGACCTTGGTGAGCCCGTCGGGAGTGCTGGCGGCATAGAAGCTCACGACCCCGGCGAGCACCAGGCTCACCAGCAAGATGGCGATCCAGACGCCCCGGTTGCTGAGCCCGCTGCGTCGTCCGGCGCTCACGAGGACGCTCCGCTCGTGGCCGCGGGTCGGATCTCGAGCTCGCGGGCCCGCAGGATACGACGGGCGCCGTAGACGAGGTCGGGTCGCACCGCGATGATGCTGCCGACCGCCAGCGCGGTGATGATGCCCTCGCCGATTCCGATGAGCAGGTGCACGCCGACCATGGCGGCTGCCAGCTTGTCGAGCGGGATGTCGGCGGTGCCGCCGACCGCGTAGAGGGCGGTGAACAGCAGCGCGGCCACCGGCACCGACACGAACGCGCCGAGGCCCGCCTGCACCGGCACGAGTGAGGTCCGCTTCGGCATGACGGCCTGGAGCCCGCGGAAGACGCACCAGCCGACGAGCACCGTGGAGAGCCCCATGAGGTCGATGTTGGTGCCGAGCGCGGTGATGCCGCCGTCGGCGAACAGCAGTGCCTGGACGACGAACACCACGCTGGTGCACAGGATCGCCGTCCACGGTCCGACGAGCACGGCGGCGATCGCGCCTCCGAGCAGGTGTCCGCTGGTCCCTGCCCCGACCGGGAAGTTCAGCATCTGGGTCGCGAAGACGAACGCCGCGACGAGTCCGGCCATGGGGGCGGTACGGTCGTCGAGTTCGCGCCGCGCCCCACGCAGTGCGAGCCCGATGGCACCGGCGGCCACGACACCGGTCGCGACCGAGGTGGGAGCGTCGAGGAAGCCGTTGGGTACGTGCATCCGCCCACCGTACGTTGTTGCAAGTCGATTGCAACAACTACCCGTTCGGGGGGGGCACCCCTCCCCGACCGACCGACAGCCCCAGACCCTCGAGAAGGAGCACCCGTGACCGACCAGGCCCGCCTCTCCCCCGGCGACACCGCACCCGACTTCACCCTCACCGACGACGCCGGTGCCGAGGTGTCGCTCGCAGGACTTCGCGGCGGCAAGGTGATCGTGTACTTCTACCCGGCCGCGATGACCCCGGGCTGCACCAAGCAGGCCTGCGACTTCACCGAGACCCTCGCCTCGTTCGAGGCGGAGGGCTACACGGTGCTCGGCATCTCGCCGGACAAGCCGGAGAAGCTCGCGCGGTTCCGCGAGAAGGAGACGCTGGGCATCACCCTGCTCTCCGACCCCGACAAGGCGGTCATGGGTGCCTACGGCGCGTTCGGCGAGAAGAAGATGTATGGCAAGGTCGTCCAAGGCGTCATCCGCTCCACCTTCGTGGTGGGTGAGGACGGCACCCTCACGCTCGCCCAGTACAACGTGAAGGCCACCGGCCACGTCGCCAAGCTCCGCCGCGACCTCGGCCTGGAGTAAACCGCGAGGGGCCGGGAATCGTCCCGCGAGGGGCCGCGAATCGTCCCGCGAGGGGCCGCGAATCGTCCCGCGAGGGGCCGCGAATCGTCCCGCGAGGGGTCAATCCGTGACGAGCCGGCCGTGCAGGTGCTCGTCGTGGTGGCAACCGTCGGGGTACTTCCACGACTGTCGGGTCGTGCCCTCCAGCACGAACCCGGCCTTGCGGGCCACCGCGCACGAGGCCTCGTTCTCGACGGCATGGAAGAGCTGCACTCGGTGCAGCCCCACCTGCTCCCAGCCGAATCGGGACGCCGCCAGCACGCCTGCGACCGCGACGCCGCGGCGGCGCGCCCAGGGCGCCGTCCCGTAGCCGAGCATGCCGGTGCCGTGATGGTGGTCGATGTCGAACAGCGACACCCAACCCAGCAGGGCGTCGGAAGCGGCATCGGCGACGACCCACGAGAGGTTGACGCCGCCCGACCAGTCGTTGCGTTGGGCGACCAGTCGCTCGACCGCGTCCTGCTCACTGGCCTGCGGGTTCCACCGAGCGATCTCGGGGTCACGGCACGTGCGCAGCAGGTCGTCGACGTCGTCGTCACGGTAGGGGCGCAGCACGAACTCCCCCGCCTCGACGCGCACGGGCTCGGTCACGAGGGGCATGGGGCGAGCCTAGGGGCGGCGACACCGAGCGGTGAGCTGTCAACCGAACCGCACCGGCGGGCGGCTGCTGACTCACCGCCCGGCCGGCTCGCCCGTGGCAGCCCGCTCTTCCTAGACTGCGCCCGGAGCCGAAGTGGTGGAATAGGCAGACACGCAGGTTTTAGGTACCTGTGCCCCAGGGCGTGCGGGTTCAAGTCCCGCCTTCGGCACTCCCCCTCCGGTCGGACGAGGCCCGAGCGGCTCAGCCGAGCCGTTCGGCCAGCAGCGGGGCGAGCTCCCGCAGGGCGCGGCCGCGGTGGCTGATGGCGTCCTTCTGCTCACGAGTCAGCTCGGCAGTGGTGAGTCCGGGAGCATCGGTGGCCTCGAAGAGCACGTCGTAGCCGAAGCCGCCGTCGCCGCGCACCTCGCGGATCACCCGGCCCGGCATCTCGCCGCGGACGACGAACTCGTCGCCGGCCGTCGGCCCCGTCACCACGGCCACCGCACACACGAAGCACCCACCGCGCCGATCGTCGGGCACGTCGTGCAACTGGTCGAGCAGCAGCTGGTTGTTGCGCTCGTCGCTCTTGGGGCGCCCCGACCACCGCGCCGACAGCACTCCCGGCATGCCGTTGAGGGCGTCGACGCACAGCCCGGAGTCGTCCGAGACCGACGGCAGGCCCGTCTCGGCGAAGCCGGCCCGCGCCTTGAGCAACGCGTTGCCCTCGAAGGTGGGCGCGTCCTCGACCGGCTCGTCGTAGGGCTCCACGTCATCGAGCCCGAGCACGGTCACGCCCGGCACGGACGCGGCGAGGATGCGCTGCATCTCGGCGATCTTGCCGGGGTTGCGCGAGGCGAGGAACAGCCGTGGGTCAGCCACGGATCACGAACCCAGCGCGTCGTTCTGCATGCGGGTGAGGTCGGCGCAGCCCTTGACCGCGAGGTCGAGCAGGGCGTTCAGCTCGGTGCGGTCGAACGCGGCGCCCTCGGCGGTGCCCTGCACCTCCACGAACGTGCCGTCACCGGTCATCACGACGTTCATGTCGGTCTCGGCGCGCACGTCCTCGACGTAGGGCAGGTCCAGGCGCGGGACGCCGTCGATGATGCCCACCGACACCGCGGCCACCGAACCGGTCAGCGGCTCACCCTTGATCGCGCCCGTCGAGCGCAGGTGCGCCACCGCGTCGGCCAGCGCCACGTAGGCGCCGGTGATGGCGGCGGTGCGAGTGCCGCCGTCGGCCTGCAGCACGTCGCAGTCGAGCTGGATGGTGTTCTCGCCGAGCGCCTTGTAGTCGATGACGGCGCGCAGGGAGCGGCCGATGAGCCGGCTGATCTCGTGCGTGCGGCCGCCGATGCGGCCCTTGACCGACTCGCGGTCCGAGCGGGTGTTCGTCGAGGCCGGGAGCATGGCGTACTCGGCCGTCACCCAGCCCAGCCCCGAGCCCTTGCGCCAGCGCGGAACGCCTTCGGAGGCCGACGCGGCGCACAGCACCTTGGTCTTGCCGAACTCCACCAGCACCGAGCCGGCGGCGTGGTCGAGCCAGTTGCGGGTGATCGTGATGGGGCGCAGCTCGTCGTCGGCGCGGCCGTCCTCACGGGGGGTGCCAGGTGCAGAAGTCATGCGCGCGACCCTACGCGGGGCGGCTGCCCGACCCGACCGGCCACCCGCTGCGCGGTGCGCGGGCGGACGTCGGTCCAGGCCATGCGCACCGCCCACGGCCCCAGGTCACGGGCGCGCCGCCCCATCCACGGCGCGCCTTCGGTGACCACCCAGTGCAGGTCGGTGCGCCACGAGGTGGGTAGCCCGCCGGCCACCTCGGTCGACGGCGGCTCGACGTCGAGCCCCTCGGCGCGCAGCTGGTCGGCGAAGGCGCGCGCGAAGAGCCGGTGCCCGGTCTCGGCCGGGTGCAACCGGTCGACGGACCAGAACGCGCGGTCGTGGACCTGCGGCCAGGTCGCGAGGTCGACCCGCAGGCCTCCGAACGTCGCGTGCACCTCGTCGTAGACGGCGTTGACCGCATCGAGGCGGGCGCGCAGCGGACGACGCAGCACGCCGGGCAGCCCCAGCACCCGGCCGTGGTCGTGGAAGCGCGCGGTCATCAGCAGCGCGCCGGCGTCGGTGAGCGTCTCGGCGGCGAGCATCAGATCGTCACGCAACCGCTGCGCGCTCCAGGTCGAACGCATCGTGTCGTTGACGCCCACGATGAGCGAGGCGAGGTCGGGGCGGTGTGCGACACCGTCAGCGAGCTGGTGGGCGACGACGCACCGGGCCGTCGCACCGCTCACGGCCAGGTTGCAGAACGACACGTCGTGGGTGCTGCCCAATGCATCCGAGAGCAGCCGGGCCCAGCCGCGCCAGCCGGTGGGCGAGAGGGATGGCGGCACGGGGTCGCCGATGCCGTAGGTGGTGGAGTCGCCGAGGGCCGCGAAACGCAGGTAGCGGGACACGACCCCAGGTTCCCTGCTGCGGGAACGCTGGGGTCGTGTGCGGCTGACGCGTCGGTGAGCGGTGGATGAACGCTCGGGCGGGGAGCGGCTACTTCACCTCGGCGCGGAGGATCCTGCGGATGCCGAACGCGAGCGGAACCACCAACCAGAGCACCCCGGAGACCAGGAGGTGGGCCCATTCCTCCCCCGTGTGGATCGACATGTCCTGCAGAGGGGTCTGGGCCCGCTGGAAGTCGATCCACTGGCTGGCGGAGTCGAACCAGCCGAGGTAGTACGACGCGATGCCGAACACGATCGGGATCCCCCACATGTAGACGAAGAAGACCACGATGGAGATGGGCGTGCTGAGGAACAACGTGGCCAAGGCGAAGCCGCTGAGCATCGCCAGGGTCTGCACCACGATGAACCCGAAGAAGTAGTTCCAGCCGAAGTCCCAGTCGGCGGGCCCGTTGAGCAGACCGAGCAGCAGGTTGCAGACGGCGCCGATGACGATCGCGACGCCGGCGGTGACGAGGGTCAGCACGAGGCCGACCACCGCTTTGGCTGCGATCACCAGCGGACGCCGCGGCTCGAGCGCGAACGTGACCATCGCCGTGCGCTGACCCCATTCCCCGGTGACGAGCATGATCCCGAGCACCGGGAGCAGGATCGAGGTGACGAAGGCGGCGACACCGACGAAGGCGCCGAAGTTCAGGCCGGCGTCGTCGTTGAACACACCGACCAGCAGCGTGATCACCTCGGCGACGGTGACCAGGATCGCGATGGTGGCGAGCAGCCAGAAACCGGCTCGCGTGTCGTAGGTCTTGCGCAGCTCGACGGCGACGAGCCGGCCGAACGGCACGGGCGCGGTGCCGGCGAGTTCGATCGTGGGGGCGGCGCTGGTCATCACTGCGCTCCGTTCGTGAGCTGGGCCTGCGGAGCAGGCGGTCGGGGCTGTTCGCGCTGGGTGTCGGCGGTCAGCTCGAGGAAGAGATCCTCGAGGCCCGCCGTCCCCTCGCGCAGATCGGTGAGCACGACACGGGCGTCGAGGGCGGCGCGCCCCACGGCGGCGGTGTCGCAGTTGACCCGGATCCCCTCTCCGGCCGGTTCCGGGGCGAAGCCGGCGGCCTGGAGGGCCCGGGCCAGGGCGTCGTTGTCGAGCGAGGTCACCAGCGAGCTCGCGGCCTGACCCGCCAGCAGGGACTTCTTGTCACCCTGGGCGACGATGCGCCCCTGACCGATGAGGATCATCTCGTCGGCGATCAGCTCCACCTCGTTGAGCAGGTGGCTGGAGAGCAGCACCGTTCCCCCGCGGTCGGCATAGCTCTTGAGCAGCGAGCGCATCCACCGGATGCCGGCGGGGTCGAGGCCGTTCGCGGGCTCGTCGAGGATGAGCACCGACGGGTCGCCCAGCAGTGCGTGGGCGATGCCGAGGCGCTGCTTCATGCCGAGCGAGTACTTGCCCAGGCGGCGCTTCGCCTCACTCTCGCTCAGCGACACGAGCGCCAGCATCTCCTCGACCCGCGACATCGGCAGACCCATCGTCTTGGCCCCGAGCGTCAGGATCTCGCGGCCCGTGCGGCCGGCGTGCTGGGCCGAGGCGTCGAGGAGCACGCCCACGTGTCGGCCGGGGTTCGGGATCGCCCGGTAGTCGTGACCGCCGATGGTGATGCGCCCCCGGCTCGCCGGCGTGAGCCCGACCATGGCGCGCATGGTCGTGGTCTTGCCCGCCCCGTTGGGACCGAGGAAACCGGTCACCTGGCCGGGTCGGGCCGTGAACGTGACGTCGTCGACGGCGGTGAACCCACCGTAGGTCTTCGTGAAGCCCTCCACACTGATCATGGGCACCACTGTGCCGCACAGCACCCACACAGGTCACCGGACTTACCGCTCGAGACACCCCCGACCTTGGTAGGGGGCCGGACGGCGCCACAGAGCCCCGCGTCGCTCCCCCCGCATCCTCGCGTCGCCGTACGCTGCGACTCGTGCAGACGACGCCGCCGGTCGAGCCGCCGCCGCTGACCCGCTGGGGTCACGCGTGGCGGCTACTGGTGATGCTCGCACTCAGCGCGACCGTCTGGGGCTCGCTGGCCCGGTGGCAGCTCGCCAAGGATCCGTGGTGGACCGTCAGCGACATCGCGCTGGGCGTGGCCAGTTTCGTCCTCGTGCACTACCGGCGGCGCTGGCCGGTTCCGGTGGCGTTGCTGACCGCGGCAGTGGCGGGCGTCTCCGGCACGGCAGCCGGCCCGGCTGTGCTCGCTGCTGTGTCGATGTCGACCCGCCGGCGGTGGCGCGAGATCGCGCAGCTGAGCGTCGTCACCGTCATCGCGACGAGCGCTTGGACGACGCTGACCCTGCCGACGCAGACCGCTCCGCTGTGGGGGTTGCTCGGACTCAACACCCTCGCCACCGGCGCAACCGTCGGTTGGGGCATGTACCTCGGTTCGCGCCGCGAACTCGTCTGGGCACTGCGGCAGCGAGCCGAGCGCGCCGAGGCCGAACAGGAACTCCGCGCGGCCCAGTCGCGCAGTAACGAACGGGCCCGCATCGCACGCGAGATGCACGACGTGCTGGCGCACCGCATCAGCCGCATCGCCATGCAGGCTGGCGCCCTCGGCTATCGCGACGACCTCGACATGGAGCAGATGCGCGCCGGCACCGCCGTCATCAAGGACCAAGCCCATGAGGCGTTGACCGAGTTGCGAGCCGTGCTCGGGGTGCTGCGAGACGCCGACGGCGCGGTGCTCGACGCACCTCTGCCGACGTATACCGATTTGCCCGACCTGGTGGCGCAGGCGAGGGAGTCGGGTCTCCGCGTCGAGTTCGTCGACGGTCTGGTCGATGCCGACCCACCACCCGACACCGTGGGCCGCGCCCTCTACCGCGTCGTGCAGGAGGCACTCACCAACGCCGCCAAGCATGCGCCGGGCGCGACCGTCGTCGTCGAGCTCGACGGCGACGTGGACCGGGGCGTGACGCTGCGGGTGCGCAATCCGCTCGGGTTCGCGCGCACCCGGACCCCTGGAGCCCGACTGGGGCTGATCGGGCTCACCGAGCGGGCCGAGCAGCGCGGCGGCCGTCTCGAGCACGGCGTGCGCGGCGACGAGTTCGTGCTGAGCGGGTGGCTTCCGTGGGCGGCGTGAGCCCCCCGACGCGGGTGCTGGTCGTCGACGACGACCCGCTGGTGCGGTCGGCGTTGGGTCTCATGCTCGGTGGCGCGACCGACCTGGAGATCGTCGGCGAGGCTCCTGACGGCCACGCCGCGCTGCGCTGCGTCGGCGACCTGCGCCCCGACGTCGTCTTGATGGACATCCGCATGCCCGTGCTCAACGGACTCGAGGCGACCCGCCTGCTCCACGAGCAGGCTTCCCCGCCGCGGGTCATCGTGCTCACCACCTTCGACGCCGACGACAACGTGCTCGACGCCATCGCGGCCGGCGCCGACGGCTTCCTGCTCAAGGACACGCCGCCCGAGCAGATCGTGGAGGCCGTGCGGGCCGTGGCCGCCGGCGACCCGATGCTCTCAGCGAGCGCCACGCGCGCCGTCCTCGACCGGTTGCGCGGGACCGGCGTTGACGACCGGCAGGCGCAGGCCGAGGAACGTCTGGCCGGGCTCACCGAGCGCGAGCGCGACGTCGCGCTCGCTGTCGGGCGCGGGCTCTCCAACGCCGAGATCGCCCGTGAGCTGTTCCTTTCCGTGCCCACGGTCAAGGCGCACGTGAGCCGGGTCTTCGAGAAGCTCGGCGTCACCAACCGCGTGCAGATCGCCATCTGCGTGCACGACGCCGGGCTGACCTGAGCCTGCCTGGCACACACGTGGCAGGTCAGTTGAAAACTGGCGGCAGGTCAGTTGAAAACTGGCGGCAGGTCAGTTGAAAACTGGCGGCAGGTCGGCGTCAGAGGGTGAGGGTCAGGCCGGGGACGGCGCGGAGGATCTCGCCGGTGAAGTGCGGCTCGGCCTCGCGGACGGCGTCCGCGGGGTCGTACCAGGGCGGCACGTGGGTGAGCACCAGCCGGGCCGCGCCCGAGCGCTGCGCCGAGCGGGCGGCGTCGGCACCCGTGCAGTGCAGCGAGGGCGGGTTGTCGACGCCCTCGCGGAACGAGGCCTCGCACAGCAGCACGTCGGCGCCGACGGCGAGCCGGTCGAGCCCCTCGCACGGACCGGTGTCACCGCTGTACGCGACGGTGCGAGCGCCCACCGTGACCCGGATGCCGTACGCCTCGACGGGGTGGTCGACCGGGATCGCGTCGATCTCGAACGGGCCGATGCGCACCGGCTGCGAGGCGGGGCGGTCCGGCCAGGTGCGGAACGCCATCTCCTCGTGCATGCCCGACGCCGGGTCGAGCCCGTAGGCCCGGGCCAGCCGGTCATCGGTGCCGGCCGGGCCCCACACCGGGATCCGCGGGGCCGGGCCGTCGGGGTGGTACTTCAACAGCACGTAGAGGCCGCAGAGGTCGAGGCAGTGGTCGGCGTGCAGGTGGCTGAGCAGGATGCCGTCGAGCGTGCGCGGGTCGGCGTGGTGGTGCAGCGCCCCGAGTGCCCCGGACCCCAGGTCGAGCAGCACCCGCCAGGTGCGCGATCCGCTGCCGTCGTCGTGCTCGGCCTCGAGCAGGTAGCACGACGCCGGCGAATCCGGACCGGGGTAGGAGCCGGAGCAGCCGACGACGACCAGCCGTAGGCCGGGGGCGCCCATGATCAGCGCACCGCCATGAGTCCGGTCGCGGCGACCATCTCGGGGCCGAGGAAGCGTCGCCCGATCGCCGTGAACTCCTCAGGTGCACCGGTGGTGAGGAAGGTGTAGGTGGGGGTGCCGTCGGCCCGCATGAGAGCGGTGCGCACCAGCATCTTGTAGACGTCCTTCGCGCACTCCTCGGCCGAGGAGACCAGCGTGACGGCATCGCCCATGACGTAGGAGATGACGCCGGTGAGCAGCGGGTAGTGCGTGCAGCCGAGGATCAGGGTGTCGACACCCGCCTCGACCAGCGGGGCGAGGTAGGCGTGCGCCGCCTCGAGGAGTTCGTCGCCCCCGGTGACGCCCGCCTCGACGAACTCGACGAACCGCGGGCACACGCTGGTGACGAGCTCGACCTGCGGTGCGGCGGCGAAGGCGTCGTCGTAGGCCATCGACTCGGCGGTGGAGCGGGTGCAGATGACCCCGATGCGGCCCGTCGCGCTCGCCGCGACCGCACGCCGGGTGGCCGGGAAGATCACCTCGACCACCGGCACGTCGTAGCGCTCGCGGGCGTCGCGCAGCATCGCCGCGCTCGCGGAGTTGCAGGCGATGACCAGCGCCTTGACGCCCTGCTCGACGAGGTGGTCGAGGCACTCCAGCGCGAAGTCGCGCACCTCGCCGATCGGGCGCGGCCCGTACGGCTGCCGCGCGGTGTCGCCCAGGTAGAGGATCGACTCGTGCGGCAGCTGGTCGATGACCGACCGCGTCACGGTGAGTCCGCCGAAGCCGGAGTCGAAGATGCCGATCGGCGCGTCGACGTCCGAGGTGGTCGCGGTCGAGACGTCGGGCACGGGTTCAGGCTACCCACAGCCGGACCCCGAGCGGGTTACCGTGCCGAGGTGACCCGACTCCCCCTACGTCCCCGGCTCCCCCGCCTCGTGGCCGCGGGCGCGCTCGCCCTGGGCCTGGTCCTGGGCACGGGCGCCGCCTGCGCCGGATCGGACGAGCCACCTTCGACGTCCGCCGGCCAGCAGTCGGCCCGGCACGCGGGTCGGCAGGCCCCCCCACTCGACAGCCAGCTCGACAGCCAGCTCGACAGCCAGCTCGACAGCCAGCGGCTGGTGCTCGCGATCTCGGTCGACGGGTTGCGTTCGTCGGTGTTCCGCGAGATCGGGTGGAAGGATCTTCCGGGGTTCCGCGCCCTACGCAAGGACGGCGCGTCGACGCTCAACGCCCGCACGGAGTACGAGAAGACGCTGACCCTCCCCGACCACACCAGCATGCTCACGAGCCGTCGGGTGGACGCCGACCACGGCGGTCACGGCGTCACGTGGGACATCGACAAGCCGAAGATGACCGTGCAGAAGGCCGCCGGCCACCCGGTGGGGTCGGTGTTCAGCGACGTGCACGCGGCCGACGGCACGACGGCACTGTTCACCTCCAAGCCCAAGTTCTCGCTGTTCTCCCGCTCCTGGCCGAAGGGAATCGACCGCTACACGGTCGAGGAGAACAACGGCAAGCTCGTGCGCAAGGCTCGCGCCGACCTGCGTCAGGCCTCACGCAGCTTCACGTTCTTGCACCTCTCCGCGCCCGACGTCGCGGGGCACGCCCACGGCTGGGGCTCGCAGGAGTACCTCGACGCGGTGCAGCGGGTCGACGGCTGGCTGACCGCGATCGAGCAGACCATCGCGAACAAGCCGAAGCTGCGCAAGCACCTCACGCTCGTGCTCACTGCCGATCACGGCGGCGCGGGCGACGGCCACGCCGACGCCACGAAGCTGGCCGACTACAAGATCCCGTTCTTCGTCTGGGGGCACGGCGTGGGCACCGGTGACCTCTACGACCTCAACGACGCCTACGCAGACCCCGGCACCCAGCGCCCCGGCTACGCGAAGACCAAGCAGCCGATCCGCAACGGCGTCGTCGCGAACCTCTCCCTCGGCCTGCTCGGACTCTCCTCGATCAACGGCTCGGGCATCGACGCCGGCCAGGATCTGGTGCTGGAGTAGCCCCTGAGTCCGCTGGGCAGGTGGCCGGCGTCGCAGCCGCCGGGTGCCTAGCCGTGCACCCGGTCCTGCTCGGTGCGCAGCGGCCAGGGATTGAACCGGCACCCGTCGCGACCCTTCGACTGCTGCATCATCACCGGCGCCAGCCGGCCGGGCCCCGAGCAGCCCGCATGACCGAGTCCGAGCCGATGGCCCAGCTCGTGGTTGACGACCATGTGGCGGTAGTCGCGCAGGGAACGGCCGGCTGCGTTCCAGGCCGGGGAGGCGTGGTTCCAGCGCTCGGTGTTGATGATCACGTAGCGCCCCACGCGGCACGACCACTGTGCGGAGCAGCCGGAGGAGAAGGCCGCCACCTGACCCGGCGTGGCCAGCACCAGAAGGAAGTCGCCGCCCTGCGCGACGCGCGACGTCGCGACCCCGGCCCCGCGCCAGCCGCGCGGGTCGTCCATGGTCTGCTGCGCGAGCCGCGCGAACTCCTTCACCCCGCTGACGGCGCCGCGCGTCTCGACCCGGTAGGTGAGGTGCCGGTTCACGTCGTACCGATGCCTGACGGGCTCGGTCGTCTCGGTGGTCGCCACGCCCCGGGTGTAGCCCGGCGCGGTGGCGACGACCCGCACGCTCAGCCGGTGGCCGACGTCCGGCACCATGATCGGGTGCCGCTGCGCGCGCTGACCGCGGATCCTCGCGCCGTCACGCAGCCACCGGAACGTCACCTGGGTCGGTGGCGTCGCCCAGCGGCCGCGCGTGACGTCGACGGCGTGGGTGAACCTGAGGTCGCCGCGCACGTGCGGCGCGGTGCGCACGGTCATGGGCGAGCGCCGGACGGCGCTCGTCGGCGCCGACTCGACGGCCAGGTGGTGCCCGTCGGCGTCCGCCGCGATCACGCGCACCGAGATCCGGTGGCGCAGGTCGTCGAGACGCAGCCGATAGGTCTCGTCGCGAGTACCGGCGCCCCGGATCGGCTCACCGTCGCGCAGCCAGCGGTAGGCGAAGGTGAGCTCGTCGCTGGTGCCGTCGTCGGTGGTCCAGGCTCCGCGCTTGGCGCGCAGGAGCTCGTCGAAGCGCGCCGGACCGCCCGCGAGACTCGGGGCGACGGTGTTGGCGATGGGGTCCGGATCCGCCGTGGGCGTGGCCGTCGCGGTCGGGCTGGCCGTCGCGGTGGGACTGGGTGTCGCGGTGGGCTCGTCGGCGAGCACCGGGGAGGCCGTCGCGAGCACGAGCAGCAGGGCGCTCAGGCCCAGAGCTGACCCTCGAGCCTGTCCTCGGCCTCGTCGACGGTGCCCTCGTAGGCACCCGTGGAGAGGTACTTCCAGCCGCCGTCGCATACGACGAAGGCTATGTCAGCCGGCTCACCGGCCTTGATCGCTTTGGCGGCCTGGCCGAGGGCCGCGTGCAGGATCGCGCCGGTCGAGATGCCCGCGAAGATGCCCTCGCGATCCAACAGCTCGCGCACTCTGCGCACCGCGTCGCGCGGGCCCACGGAGAACCGGGAGTCGATGAGTTCGGGGTCGTAGAGCTCGGGCACGAAGCCTTCGTCCATGTTGCGCAGGCCGTAGACGAGCTCGCCGTAACGCGGCTCGGCGGCCACGATCTTCACCTCCGGCTTGGCGGCGCGGAAGTAGCGGCTCACGCCCATGAGCGTGCCGGTGGTGCCGAGGCCGGCCACGAAGTGCGTGATCGAGGGCAGGTCGGCCAGCAGCTCCGGGCCGGTGCCCTCCTCGTGCGCGAGCGCGTTGGCCGCGTTGCCGTACTGGTAGAGCATCACCCAGTCGGGGTGCTCATCGAAGACGCGCTTCGCGACGCGCACGGCCTCGTTCGAGCCGCCCGCGGCAGGCGAGGAGATGATCTCGGCACCCCACATCCGAAGCAGCTGGCGGCGCTCCTCGGAGGTGTTCTCCGGCATGACGCACACGATCCGGTAGCCCTTGAGCTTGGCCGCCATCGCCAGGGAGATGCCCGTGTTGCCCGACGTCGGCTCCAGGATCGTGCAGCCCGGCCGCAGGGTGCCGTCCTTCTCGGCCTCCTCGATCATCTTCAGCGCGGGGCGGTCCTTGATCGAGCCCGTGGGGTTGCGGTCCTCGAGTTTCGCCCACAGCCGCACGTCGGTACTCGGGGAGAGGCCGGGCAGGCCCACGAGGGGCGTGTTGCCGACCGAGGAGAGCAGGGAGTCGTAGCGCATGGGTGCCGGGTCAGCGCAGGAAGTAGTCGGGGTCGAAGTCGGCGAGCGGGATGATGCGCACCCGCGGCAGCTCGGCGTTGAAGGCGCGCACGTCGTACTCGAGGTCGAACTGCTCGACACCGTCCATCACCAGCTGGGTGCTGGTGAACTCCCTGAAGCCGAGCTGGGCGACGCGACGTCCGTCGAGCAGCGCGGCGATGTGCTCGGCGAAGTCGGCGTCGTGGCTGCCGAGCACGACGTCGGCGTCCGGGCGGTCGCGCAGCGCGTCGAGCGTGCGCTGGATGCCGATGTCGACGACCTTCTCCTCGGCACTGCCCGACAGCGGGATCGGCCGGTAGTCGAGGGCGAGCAGGGCCTGCACGAACGACGTCGGCATCGCCCCGTGCGAGGCGTTGAGGAAGAACAGCCCGGTGACGGGCTGCTCCCACTGCTGTTCGATGAACGCGCTCACACGCTCCCAGCGCGGCCGCTCCTCGGGGTGCGGGCGACGCCCGAGCACCGAGGAGCCCAGGGTGGCGTCGAGGTTCTCGCCGTCGAGGAGGACGAACGTGCGGCGCTGGGTCATCGGGTCAGTTCGAGCCGCCCGCAACGGCGGGCAGGACCACGACCTGGTCGCCGTCGGAGAGCTCGGCCTCGAGGCTGCCCATGAAGCGGACGTCCTCGTCGTTGATGTAGACGTTCACGAACCGGCGCAGCGTGTCGGCGCCGTTCTTGTCCTCGATGAGGCGCTCCTTGATGCCCGGGTGGTTGGCCTCGAGGTCGTCGATGAGCGCGGCGAGGCTGGCGCCCTCTGCGGTGACGGCCTTCTCGCCACCGGTGTAGGTGCGCAGGATGGTCGGGATCCGGACCTCGATGGACATGGTGCTCCTTTGATCTGTTCTGATCGGGCGTCTTGGACGTGCGGTGCTCAGGGGGCCGGGCGGGCCGGGACGACGGAGATCTCCTCCTCGGTGACCTCACCGTCGACGATGCTGTAGGACCGGAACTCGATCGGAGCGTCGTTATTCCCGTCGCCCGTCTCGTCGCGGGCCTCGGCCCAGTGCCGGGTGCTCACCAGCACGTAGTGGGCGTTCGGCTCGCTGGCCAGGCCGATGTCGGTGCGGCTGGGGTAGGCCTCGGTGGCGGTGTGGGAGTGGTAGACGACCACCGGCTCCTCGTCGTTGGCCCACATCTGCTTGTAGAGGTCGAGCAGCTCGGCGGAGTCGAACTCGTAGAACGTGGGGCTGCCGGCGGCGTTGACCATCTCGACCAGCCGCTCGGGGCGGTCGGAGCCCTCGGGGCCCGCCACGATGCCGCAGCACTCGTCGGGGTGATCCCGCTTGGCGTGCGCGACGATGGCGTCGTAGGTCGCCTGGTCGATGGTCAGCACGCACGCCAGCGTAGGGGCACCCGCCATCCGGCCCCTCATCTGCCCGCGTGCCGGACACCCGTCGGCTCGGGTGTGGTCGCCGCGGCTGGGGTAGTCGGGTTCCGTAGAGGGGTTCGAGGGTGGGTCACACCTGGATACCGAACCGGACTACCCCGCCTCGCAGCTCTGCTCGACGCGATCGAGATCGGATCCGCCGGCCACCAGGGCGTCGCGCAACTGCTGGCCCAGCACCCGGTCGGCGGTGTCGACCTGGTCGGTGCCGTCGTCGACGAGATACTGATCGAGCATGGCCAGGCCCTCGCGTTGGCGGTCGAGGTACTCGCGGCTGTCGGGGGCGAGGTCGGTCATGTGCTCGACCTCGGCGCACGCTCGTTCGATGATCTCGGGCCGCCCGCCGCAGCCGGTGAGGACGCCGCCGCTCACCGCCGCGAGCGCGAGCAGGGTCGCGAGCCGAGACGTCGAGACGCGCAGGGTCATCGGCTCATCGCCCCCACGAGGGTCTCCTGGAGGTAGCCGAGCCACTGATAGATGTCGAAGGCCTGAGCCTGCGGGTCGTCGTCGGGCAGCGCGAGCCACCGGTCCTCGTCGTCGTCCTCGATGCCCAGCCGGGTCGCGAGCGCGAGTCGCAGGTCGGTGAGGGAGCGCATCCAGATCAGGCCCGCCTGCTGGTCGAGCTCGACGTCGATGACGAGGCTCTCGTCGGTGAGCTCGGCCGGCAGCCCGGCCTCCTCGAGGGTGTCGATGATGCACGCGGCGCCGGCGGCCTTGCCCTCGCGCAGCGAGCCCTCCGTGAACCGGCGGAACTCGCCGGCGGCCTCGTCGTCGTCGCTGTAGGCGTCGGGCAGCAGCCGCTGGAGCACGGGATCCTCTGGCGGCGTCGTGGGACCACTGAAGTCGAGCAGCGCCTCGAGCGGGTCGCGGTCGGCATCGGGCACGGCGGCCTCGTGACGCAGCAGCTCGACGAGCTGGCCGGCCAGGGAGCGCAACAGGTCGGCCTCGAACCCGGAGAACGTCGCGATCGCGCGACCGCTGCGCCGGTGCAGGGTGAAGGCACTCATCGAGACACCTCAGTCGTCCTTGGCCATGGTG
Organism: Nocardioides acrostichi; assembly: GCF_015319165.1. Classification (GTDB taxonomy): domain Bacteria; phylum Actinomycetota; class Actinomycetes; order Propionibacteriales; family Nocardioidaceae; genus Nocardioides; species Nocardioides acrostichi. The sequence goes on along the minus strand of NZ_JADIVZ010000001.1, from coordinate 30,896 downwards.
GCCCAGAGGCCGTACTCGTGCATCGCCTGCACGTCGCGCTCCATCTCCTCGCGGGTACCGGTCGACACCACGGAGCGGCCGTCCTCGTGCACCTCCATCATCAGCTTCTCCGCCTTCTTCTTCGGGTAGCCGAAGTACTGGCGGAACACGAAGGTGACGTACGACATGAGGTTCACCGGGTCGTTCCACACGATCGTCACCCACGGGGTCGCGGGGGCGACGAGCTCGTCTGCGGAGAGGTCCGGCTCGACCTCCATCGGTGCGGTGGACACGGCCTCCATGCTTCCACACCGGCCAGGCCGTCCTAGGCTCGACCGGGTGACCGCCCCGCAGGCCGCCTCCACGGCCCTGATGACCGACCACTACGAGCTCACGATGCTTCAGGCTGCCCTGCACTCCGGCACCGCGCACCGCCGCTCGGTGTTCGAGCTGTTCGGACGCCGACTGCCCGAGGGACGCCGCTACGGCGTCGTCGCCGGCGTGGGCAGGGCGCTCGAGGCGATCAGCGCGTTCCGCTTCGACCCCGAGGTGCTCGCGGCGCTCGAGGACGTCGTCGACGCACCGACGCTGGAGTTCCTGGCCGGCTGGTCGTTCACCGGCGACGTGCACGGCTACGCCGAGGGCGACACGTATGTGCCGGGCTCGCCGCTGCTCGTCGTCGAGGCGCCGTTCGCGCAGGGGGTACTGCTCGAGACCGTGCTGCTCTCGATCTACAACCACGACAGCGCCATCGCCTCCGCCGCCTCGCGCATGACCATGGCCGCCGGCGAGCGCCCGTGCATCGAGATGGGGTCGCGCCGGACGCACGAGGAGGCCGCCGTCGCAGCCGCGCGCGCCGCCTACGTCGCCGGTTTCGCGACGTCGTCGAACCTCGCCGCGCGACACCGCTACGGGGTGCCCACGGCGGGCACGTCGGCACATGCGTTCACGCTGCTGCACGACTCCGAGAGGCAGGCGTTCACCGCCCAGGTCGAGTCGCTGGGCCGAGGGACGACGCTGCTCGTCGACACCTACGACGTCGCGGAGGCCGTCGCGCTGGCCGTGGAGGTGACCGGACCCGACCTCGGTGCGGTGCGTCTGGACTCCGGCGACCTCGGCGTGCTCGCCCACGAGGTGCGCGCCCAGTTGGACTCCCTGGGCGCGCACGACACCCGGATCCTCGTGACCTCCGACCTCGACGAGTACGCCATCGCGGCGCTGACCGCGGCACCGGTCGACGGCTACGGCGTGGGCACCCAGCTCGTCACCGGCAGCGGGCACCCGACGTGCGCGCTGGTCTACAAGCTCGTGGCGCGCGAGGACGCCGCCGGCGAGATGGAGGCCGTGGCGAAGAAGAGCAAGGACAAGGTCTCGTGGGGCGGGCGCAAGTGGGTGCGGCGCCGCTTCGGACCCGACGGCCGAGTCGAGGCCGAGGTGATCGGCACCGGTCCCGCGCCGGCGGTCGGCGAGAAGGAGCGCGACCCGCTGGTGCCGCTGGTCGTCGGCGGCGAGGTCGTGGGCGCCGAGCCGCTCGAGGCCGCACGGGAGCGGCACCTGCGAGGACGCGCCGAGCTGCCGGTTGCGGCGCAGTCGCTCTCGCGCGGCGAGCCCGTGGTCGCGACGGTGCGCGCCGAGTGAAGCCGCCGTAGGGTCGGCGCATGACACGCGCACTCATCGTGGTCGACGTCCAGAACGACTTCTGCGAGGGCGGATCCCTCGGCGTGGAGGGCGGCGCGCAGGTCGCCGCCGCCGTCGCCGATCGGCTGCGCGCCGAGCACGGCTGGTCGCACGTGGTGGCCACCCGCGACCACCACATCGACCCCGGGGCGCACTGGTCGAGCGAACCGGACTTCAAGGACTCCTGGCCCGTGCACTGCAAGGTCGGCACGTCAGGCGAGCACTTCCACCCCGCCCTCGACGCCAGCGCGTTCGACGAGGTGTTCCTCAAGGGCGAGCACGAGGCGGCCTACTCCGGGTTCGAGGGCGCCGCGGCGGGCCAGCCCGCGACCGCGCTGGCCGACTGGCTGCGCGAGCGCGGGGTCACCGAGGTCGACGTGTGCGGCATCGCCACCGACTACTGCGTGCGCGCGACCGCCCTCGACGCGGTCGCGGCCGGGTTCTCGACGACGCTGCTCACCGACCTGTGCGCGGGTGTGGCGCCGGAGTCGTCGGCCGCCGCGCTCGAGGAGATGCGCGCCGCGGGGGTCCACGGTGCCTGATCTCGCTGCCGATCTCGCCCCGCTACCCGACGTGCCCGGCCTGGCCGTGACCCTCGCCGAGGGCGTACTGACCGCGCGGTTCGACCGCCCGGAGGTGTACAACGCGATCGACGACACCGTCGGCATCGCCTTGGCCGAGACCCTCGAGGCCGCGCAGACGCGCGGCGACGTGCGGGTCGTGGTCCTCACCGGCACGGGAGCGGCGTTCAGCACCGGCGCCGACATCTCCGGCGAGAACGCGCACGAGCGGTTCGACGTGCGCGCCATGGAGATGACCAGCCGTTTCATCGGCGCCATCACCCGGTGCGACCGACCCGTCGTGGCGGCCGTCAACGGCATCGCGGCCGGAGTCGGCTGCTCCATCGCCCTGGCCTGCGACCTCGTGCTCGCCGCGGAGTCGGCCTCGTTCCTGCTCGCCTTCACCCGCATCGGCTTCATGCCCGACGGCGGCACCTCGGCCACCGTCGCGGCGTCGATCGGGCGTGCCCGGGCGATGCGGATGGCGCTGCTCGCCGAGCCGCTACCGGCCTCCGAGGCGTTCACGGCCGGGCTCGTCTCGCACCTCGTGCCCGACGCCGACCTGGCGGATGAGACCGCGCGACTGGCCCGTCGCCTGGCCGGCGGACCACCCCTGGCGTTCGCCGCCACCAAGAAGGCCATCACCGCCGCCACGCTCCCCCACCTCGACGAGGCCCTGGAGCGCGAGCTCACCGGCCAGTCGGTGCTGATGCGCACCGCCGACGTCGCCGAGGGCATGGCCGCCTTCGGCGAGCGGCGTCGTCCGGTGTTCCGCGGGGAGTGACCGCGGGCCCGACCGACCTCGACCCGCTCGCCCACCGCCGCCGCATGTAACGCGGTGTTACAGCGACCGGCCACGCGCTATGAGCCGTGTCCAGCGCGCGTAACACCGCGTTACATGTGCAACACCGCGTTACATGTGCAGGCGCCAAGACGGACGAGCCGAGCGCATCGGGGGTCAGGATGGTCAGGCCGCCCAGGGACGCCGGGGCTCGCGGACGGCGCGGAACGGCGCGAGGTCGCTGATGTCGTCGCCCCACAGCGATCGGGTCTGGGCCACCTCGCGGTGCAGGCGCGCGATGGTGGCGGCCCGGCGCTCTCCCCAGCAGTCGGCCCAGACGAGCCGAGAGATGCCGAGGCGGAAGCTGGATACGAAGTCCTGGCGCTGCTTCTCCGCCCACAGCACATCCTCGACCGGCCGCACGGCCACGCCGCCGTCGACGGACGGGAGATACTTGAGACGGCCGTCCATCTCGATGACGTGCCGACCGATGCGCAGGTCGCAGAAGACGGTGCGCCCATCGCGCCGCAGCCCGAACTGCGTCTCGGGGCGACCCAGCCCGAGATCCTCGACGAGCTGCCGCCCGAGGGTCTCGAGCACCGAGTCGGCGCCGGCGTCCGAGTCATGGATGGCACGACGCACGATCGTGACGTTGGGCCAGCTCCACATCTGGCCGGCCACCTGCTCGAGCTGATCGACGCGCACCCCCGACCTCCGCGCGGAGTCACAGGCCACGAGACCCGCGAGATAGCCGTGTTCACGGGCAATGTCGACGGCGGTGCGCGCCGGGCCGAGGACGCGGCGACCGTCGATCTCGACGACGTCGGCGCGTGCGAAGCGAGCCTTGTGGTGCTTCACGCCGTGCTCGGTCCGGCCGCCCAGCGCCCCAGGCCGGGTCACGTGCACCAGGGGCCGGTCGACGCGCAGGATGTCGAGACCGAGCTCGTGCGCGGCTGAGTCGTGGGAGACCACATGGGCTCGCCGCATGTGGCGGCTCGCGGCGCGGGAGACGAGCCGAGGTCGCTCCCGCCAGGCGTCGAGTGACTCCCAGTGGGCTGTCAGCGCGTAGACGCCCCGCCACACCGTCGTCCAGGCGCCGGAACGCAGCATGCGCCCGATGTGCTCGGGTGGGAGACCGTGGTCGAGTGCTTGTCGGCGCGTCAGCAGGCCGCCGTGCCGCCCGAAGAGCCCTGCGGAGATGTCGTCCATGCTTCGCAGGCTCGTGGTCCGGAGCGGGTACGAGCGCTCGACCGGGCTGACCTGTGGACAACTCGCACCCGTGCCCCACCTGTGGAGGTGAGGCGCGGGCGCCGCATGTAACGCGGTGTCCTGCGGACTGGTCACCCCGTAGAGAGCGTGGCCAGTCCCGGTAACACCGCGTTACATGCGGCTGCTGCGGCGAGGGGCGGCTCAGGAGACGGTGATCGGCTCCCCGTCGGAGACCAGGCGCCAGTCGACGGAGGCGAAGTCGGCCGGGTCGATGGTGCCGTGGTCGGTGACCCAGTCGATGATCAGCTGGCGGATCTCGACCTGGGCGTTGTAGACGACCTCGGCGGTGGAGACGGCCGGGAAGCCGCCACCGCCGGACTGGCGGTAGTTGTTGACCGCCATCGCGAACTCCATGTCATCGAGCACCTCGACCCCGCCGTAGGCCAACCCGGTGATGCGTGAGCCGGCGGGCTGGGCGAGGTCGATGTCGTACGTGAGCGGGGCGTCGAGCCCGGCCACGGAGTCGAAGTTGTAGTCCGGTGTGCCGTTCGGGGCGGTGTCGGTCTTGGCATTGGTGACCTCGTCCATGGTGAACGGTCCCGTGCCGCTGACCTGCTGGAAGTACCGAGCCGAGTACTCCAGGTACGCCTTGACGTCGGCGCCGGTGACCTTCACCGCGAGCAGGGTGTTGTCGTAGATGTAGAGCCCCGCGACGTCGCGCACGGTGACGTCGCCGGCCGGGAAGGTGGCCTCCCGGTTGAACGGCGCCGCGATCGAGAGCACCGGCAGCGCGGCGTCGGCAGCCGAACCGGTCTCCGCGATCGCGGACTTCACCGCGTCGGCCTGCACGAAGTTCACGAAGTCGATGATCGGCACGTCCTCGACGACGGCCCGCGCGGCCGAGAGCTCCTCGGTGGAGGTGCCGATCACCGAGTTCACGTAGTCGATGACCGTGTCGTGGGCCGACTGCACGGCCGAGGCGATCTCGGGGTCGGGGTCGACGGTGTTGGAGTTCAGCACCTGGGAGGTGGCGCCGGTGACCTTCCAGTGCGCCTTCACCTTGTGCCCGTTGCGACCCCGGTGCGTGGGCACGTGCTCGATCTCGAGGTCCATCACGGCCAGCCGCATGCCCCAGTACAGCGGCTCGCACAGCAGCACCTCGCGGCCCGTCTTCTTGTTGGTGACCTTGCGGTCGGCGATCTCGACGTGCGCGTGCCCCACGAGGATCGCGTCGATGTGTGGCACCTGCTCGGCCAGCAGCGTCGAGGCGTTCTCGGGGTAGGGCAGCGCGTCGCCGTACGACGACGAGGTGTCGGCGCCGGAGTGCGCCGCGACGATGACGATGTCGCAGCCCTTCTTCTTCAGCTCCGGCACGAAGATCTTGGCCTGCTCGACCAGGCCCGGGAACTCCACCTTGCCCTCGACGTTGGCCTTGTCCCAGATCGCGATGCCGGGGTTGGTGAGGCCGAGGATGCCCACCTTGACGTGGCGGTTCTTGCCGATCGCCAGCTTCTTGATGACGTAGGGCTTGAAGACCGGCCTCTTGGTGGCGGGGTCGACCGCATTGGCCCCGAGCAGCGGGAAGTTCAGCTGCCCCTCGAAGGTGCGCAGCAGCGGGATGCCGTAGTTGAACTCGTGGTTGCCCAGCGCCGCGGCGTCGTAGCCGACGAGGTTCATGGCGGTGGCCATGGGGTGCTCGGTGTCGTCGTCGATGGGGTCGATGCGCGCGTAGTAGTAGGCCAGCGGTGTGCCCTGGATGGTGTCGCCGGCATCGAGGGTCAGCATGGCCTGGCGGGCCCCGGTGCGCTCGGCGCGCACGGCGTCGATGAGCGTCTTGACCTTGGCGAGCCCGACGTCGTTGCTGTTGCGGTCGTCGTACTCGGCGTCCTTGAAGTAGTCCCAGTTGTAGACGTGCCCGTGCAGGTCGGTCGTGCCGAGCACGGTGATGCGGCCCCGCGGATGGTGCGCGCCCCCGCGCGCGGACGCCGAAGCGGGGGTGGCGACGTAACCGGCCGCGGCGAGGGCGGCGGCTCCGCCGAGGACGGCGCGGCGTGAGGTGGCAGGCGTGGACACAGAGGTGTGCATGAAGGACTTTCCGAGAGAGACGGACGAGGAGGAACAGAGGAGAGCCGAGGTCGGCAGCCCTTGTCTACCTCGCTGCACCGACAGCCGTCGAGGCGAACACGCGTCTCGTCACCTGTTCGTCACGCCCCCGTGCCCCACTTGTCGCGGACGGCGCGCAGCACGGTCGGACTGCGGGTGGTGGCGACCGTGCCCAGGCACTTCTCGATGAGGTTGTTGGTGAGCTTGGTTCCGTGCACGCCGTCGGCGCCGACGAGCCAACTGACGGCGCGCCCGCAGACCTCGATGCTCTCGCCGTCCGAGAGCCGCTCGCGCAGTGCGGCGAGCCCGGCGGCGGTCGGCGCGTCGCGTAGCAGCGCCACGTAGTGGCGGCCGTCGTGGTCGATCGCGTCGACGGACTCGATCACCTCGGTGAGCGCGGGCAGGGAGTAGACGAGCGTCGGCACCTCGAAGCCGCGGTCGGCGAGGTAGGCCCGCTCGAGCGCCGCCTCGATGCGCCCGACCGACCGCATGCGGGTCGCCAGCCGCACGTTGCCGGTGTTGATGTGCGTGTCGACGTCGACGAAGCCGGCGACCTCGGTGGCGGTCACGATGTCGGCCTGCGGGAACTTGCGCGTGGCGCCGAGGTTGATCGCCCGCAGGAACGCGACGTAGATCCCCATGGGCGACAGCGTCGCAGATCACAACCGCCCCAGGTTGCGATACATAGCCTCCCTATCTAATATAGATGTCGTGAGCAACCACACCGCGCGACATGAGGAGCTGGCGACCGAGCTCGTGGTGCGTGCCGGCCGACTGGTGCGCAGCGTGCGCGCCCGCGGCGACCTGCCCCCGGGGCACCGGGTCATGGCCGCCCTCGAGCAGCACGGCTCGATGGGCGTCAGCGCTCTGGCCCTCCTCGACGGCTGCACGCAGCCGACCATGTCGACCGCCGTCGCCGGGCTGGTCGAGCGTGGCTGGGCCACCAAGACGACCCACCCGGACGACGCCCGCAGCGCCCTGGTCAGCCTCACCGATCTCGGGCGGGCCACCCTGCGCGAGGTACGCCGGCGCTACGGCACCGAGATCGCCGAGACGCTCGAGAACTCACCGCACTCCCTCGCCGACCTCGAGGTCGCCGTCCAGGTGCTCACCAGCCTGACCTCCTCCACGCACGATGCCCCGACCGACCAGAAGGTGATGAGTTGACCACCGCACCCGCAGCCTCCACCGCACCCACCGAAGCCGACCAGGCGTCGGGATCCTTCCTCCGCCAGCCCCGCGCCGTGTGGGCGGTCGCGTTCGCCTGCGTCATCGCGTTCATGGGCATCGGCCTGGTCGACCCGATCCTCAAGGACATCGCCGCCAAGCTCCAGGCCAGCCCGAGCCAGGTGTCGCTGATGTTCTCCGGCTACATGGCCGTGATGGGCGTCGCGATGCTCGTGACCGGCATGATCTCCAGCCGCATCGGCGCCAAGCGCACCCTGCTGCTGGGCCTGGCGCTGATCATCGTCTTCGCCGGGCTGGCCGGCGCCTCGGGCAACGTCGCCGAGGTGGTCGCCTTCCGCGGCGGCTGGGGTCTGGGCAACGCGCTGTTCGTGGCCACCGCACTGTCGACGATCGTGATGTCGGCCAAGGGCTCGACCGCGCAGGCGATCATCCTCTTCGAGGCCGCACTGGGCATCGGCATCGCCAGCGGCCCCCTGCTCGGCGGACTGCTCGGTGAGCACTCCTGGCGCGCACCCTTCTTCGGCGTCTCGGTGCTCATGCTCATCGCGCTGATCGCCACCACGTTCCTCCTGCCCAGCACTCCCCCGAGCGGGCAGCACACGTCGCTGGCCGACCCGATCAAGGCGCTCAGGCACCGCTCGCTGCTGCTCATCGGCATCACCGCGATCTTCTACAACGTCGCGTTCTTCACCATCCTGGCGGCCGGCCCGTTCGCGCTGCCGACCTACGGCATCCGCGCCATCGGCTGGATCTTCTTCGGCTGGGGGCTGCTCGTGGCGGTCACCTCGGTGTTCGTGGCCCCGCTGCTCCAGCGGGCGATGGGCACCGTGCCGGCCGTCATCACGATGCTGGCGCTGTTCGCACTCGACCACGCGGTGATGGCCATCTGGACCCAGCACGCGTTGGTCGTGATCGTCGGTATCGTGCTCTCGGGTGCGTTCATCGGCATCAACAACACCCTCGTGACCGAGGCGGTCATGGGTGCGGCTCCCGTGGAGCGCCCGATCGCGTCGTCCGCCTACTCGTTCCTGCGGTTCACCGGCGGCGCCGTCGGCCCGTTCGTCGCGCTCAAGCTGGGCGAGCACAGCGGCGCCCACGCCCCGTTCTGGTTCGGTGCGATCATGGCCGCGATCGGTACGGGCGTGCTGATCGCTGCTCGGGGCACGATCGAGGGCCGGACGCCGCACTCGGCCGCCGGCTCCGAGCTCGAGGCCGAGGCGGTGCTGGCGGGCGACCAGGCCTGACCAGGACTCCGAGCCTGGCACCCGGGAGGCCGTGAGGCAGAACCCTGGACTCGCGGTGGCCGTCGTGTTGGCGGTCGGCTCCGCGGCGAACGTGGTGCTGGCCCAGCCCTACGACCAGGTCGCGTCGATCGACGGCGTGGAGGTGTTGAGGCGGCGATAGGCGCCGGTCAGCCGGAGGTCAACGACGCACGACGTTGGTGCCGGCCCACTTCTCGTGCAGCGCCTGCCGCTTGTCGTCCCACAGCGGCCAGAGCACATCGAGGTAGAAGAGAGGGCCGGCGATCTGACACGCCACCGTGACGAGCCAGCGCTTGAGGATGCAGCCCAGGGGAAGGCCGCCGTCCGCGTCACGCTGCCGCACCCGCAGACCGACGGCGAGCTTGCCGGGCGTCGCCTGCTTCCAGGCCAGGAAGGCCACGGTGTAGGCGAAGCTCACGACCAGCACCACGGCATAGAACCCCAGGATGGACGGCAGGATGTCGCGGTAGAAGCCGAGCGTGTCGGGCTGCCTGCCGGTGTCAGCGACGCGGAACGCCTCATCGATGTAGTCGACGTACGCCGACGTCATCGCCCGCACGAACGGGAAGCCGATCGCGACGGCCAGCACCTGCTGGATCACCATGTCGATCAGATACGCCCCCACGCGCCGGCCCCAACCAGCGACCGCGACGCCGTCCGGAGTGCTCGGCACCGATGCGGCGGCGCCCGCCGAGGGGGGCGCCGACGGCGCGGTGTGCGCTGTCCAGCGCTCGCCGTCCCACCAGCGCAGCGCCGGTGCGTGCCCAGCGGGCGGAGTGGGGTCGGGGTACCAGCCGGCAGGAGTATTGCTCACCTGCGGCAGTCTGCCAGCCCGGCGTCCTCACGCCGCGCCTCGGCGGACGACGCCGCGCCGACCTGGCCCAGCGTCATCCGGCTGTGGGCGGTGGTGTTCGTCGGCGCGGCCGTGTGGCGATCGCACCAGGTCGGTCACCAGGTCGGTATCAGCTTCCGCGGCCCACCCCCACGTGACCCGTCGCCAGTTTTCAGCTGACCTGCCACGAGTTTTCAGCTGATCCGTCGCCAGTTTTCAGCTGACCTGCCACGAGTTTTCACAACTGCGCCAGCCACCCGTCCACAGCCGCCATGACCTCGCGATGCGCCTGCCACGTGGCGAACGGCTCCCCTGGCACCAGCATGGCGTGATCGCCGGGCACCAGCGCGTGTCGTCCGGGCAGGACGCCGAGCACGTCGCGGTCGAGGTACCGGTCGCCCTCCCCGATGACGACGAGCTGGGCGGTCGGGTACCTCAGCAACGGAGCTGCGAGATCGGAGTAGGTGAGCAACGGCGTCAGCCAGATCGCGGGCAGCTTCAACTCCGCAGCGCGCGCCGCGCCCGCCGTGCCCAGCGACTTGCCCACCACCAGCGTGCGATCGCCAACGCCGTCGAACGGCTCCGCCAGCGCGGCGTCGAGCTCGCCGGCCACCCACGCCGCCTCGGCGCCGTCCTCGATGTCGGGCGGAGTCCACCACACCTGCCGTACCGCCCATCCGTGCGCCAGCGCTAGCTGCCCGACCAGGAACAGCAGCGGCGCGTCGGGCACGTAGCCGGTGCCGGGCAGCACCACGCACCGACCCACCGGCTCCTCTGCGGGCATCTGGTCGACGTAGCGGCTCATCGCAGCATCATGCGCGTTCAGCGCACCGGCAGCGTGAGCGTGGCTCCCGGCCCCGTGGTGAGCGTGAGCACGTCGGCCACCTTGGCGTTGTACGACGTCTGGTCGGTGGTGGCGAGCACCAGCCGCAGCCGGTGGCCGCGGTCGAAGCGGTGCACGAATCCGGCCAGCCGCATGCGCACCGGTGCACCGACCTCGGACGCCGGCACCCGCACCGGCGAGATCAGCCGGTGCACCAGCGTGGTGCTGCCGTCGGGCGCCACGTCGTAGACCTTGGCGAAGAACACCATGTCTTGGCCGTTGGTGTTGACCAGCGGCAGCCGCGCCCATGGCACGCCGGCCACCACGAGCGGACGCTTCATCTTCTTGCTGGTGAAGTCGAGGTGCTGGCCCTCGACCTCGGTGGGCGGACCGGCCAGGTTGGGCGAGGAGTCCGGTCCGGAGAACTCGCTGGTCTCCGAGTACGCCGCGGGCGAGCCGCCCGGCGGGTTCGTCATCGTCAGGTCGGCCACCTGGGCACGTGCGGGGCGTGTCGCCAGCCGGCCCTGGCCGCCGAGCGTCAGCGTGAGCCCGCCGAGCCGCACCCGTCGGGCCGTGCCGTACTGCTCGTCGTCCGGACCGTGCCCGGAGTAGCGCACCCAGTCGCGGTAGTAGGCGAACGACGGCCCGCGGCCACCGGGGCGATGGCGCAGGTAGTGGTCGAACCACCCGAGCGCGCGCAACGGCAGGTAGCAGTGGTCCATCCGGCGCACCGACCGCGCGATGCCGTCGTAGGCCTCGCACTCCCCCGGTTGGGAGGAGTACCCGCCGTGACCCCCGGAGTTCCAGATCATGCCGACCGGCTTGTGCAGCGTGCGCAGCGCGAGGTACGTCGACGTCGCGTCGTTGAGGTTGAACAGCGTGTCGCTTTGGCCCTGCACCAGCAGGGTCGCCGCGTGCACGCGCCCGAGCACCGCCGCGGACGACGAGCGCGCGATGAGCGCCTTGGCGGCGTCGTCCGCGTCGCCAGTGGCGGTGAGCTGCTCGTAGACCGAGCACAGCGCGAGGTAGAAGTTGGGGCAGCTGGCCTCGCCGGCGATCTCGGTCGGGTCGCCGGACGCGGTCTTCGCCTGCGCGCAGCCGCCGTTGCCCATCGCCGGCTGGGCGTTGCCGAGGGCGTAGAACAGCGAGGTCCACTCCGCCTTGAAGACGCCCTGGTCGGGGCGAGAGTGATCGAAGCCTGCGAGACGGTCGCCCGGCGTCCAGAGGTTGTTGGGGTCGAGGGAGTAGCGCAGGTCGTTCCACGTGCGGCCGACCACTGCCGCGCGCACCCGCCGGTCGACCGAGGCGAGCGGCAGCTGGATGCCGCCGCCGTACGAGCCGCCGATGGTGCCGACGACCGCGCCGCGCCGGTCCTGCTTCACATACGCCTTGGTCTGGAGCACCTGGGTCATGAGCTGTTGGGCACTGCGCACGTCGTAGTCGAGCGACTGGAGCGTGACGCACCCGCCGCTGGCGCCGAAGCCGGACGCCGTGTAGGTGAGCACGACGTACCCGTGCGCGGCCAGGAACCGCGCCGTGCTCACGACCTCGTTCGCATCCTTGTCGAGCCCGAACCCGTGCGTCATGAGGATGGCCGGCTGCGGGTGCTTCGCCGTCGCGCCACGCGGCTTGTACAGCGTGGTGTCGAGGTCGATCGCGACGTCACGGTCGGGGCCGGTCTTCACCGGCACCATCGCCTCGATCGTGCGCCACTTCTGGGTGCCGTGTGCGACGCGCACGTGGTCGGAGCCCGTGGCCTGGGCCGGGCCCGACGCCATCGGCGCGAGGGCAGCGGGCAGGAACAGCGCAGAAGCAAGCACACGACGAAGAGACCTCACCGTCGCAGGCTAGATCTCCTGGGGCACCCGTGTGACCTCAATCACCATGGAAAACTCGTGGCAGGTCACGTGAAAACTAGCGACGGGTCACCCGAAAACTGGTGGCAGGTCACGTGAAAACTCGTGGCGGGTCAGCCGGACTTGCGGGCGGCCCAGCCGCGCACGGCGTCGATGCGGGCGCGCAGTTGCTCGGCGTTGGCGATGGCTGCGGCGGGGCCACCGCACTCCTTGCGCAGAGCCGCATGGGTGACGCCGTGGGGTTGACCGGTGCGGTGATACCAGGCGCCGACGAGTCCGTTGAGCTCGCGGCGCAGCACGGCGAGCTGCTCATGGGTGGCCACCTCGCGCACGCTCGGCGCCTCCGGCTCGGACGCCGCCCGCGGCGTCGCGCCCCGCTTGCGGGCGCGATCGTGTTGGCGCTGGCGCAGCAGGTCGCGCATCTGCTCGGGCTCGAGCAGTCCGGGGATGCCGAGGAAGTCCATCTCCTCCTCGGAGCCGACGTGCACCTCGCCCTCGTGGCCGAACTGGGAGCCGTCGTAGAGCACGTGGTCGAAGCGGGCCTCGGAGCCGAGCGCCTCGAAGCTCCCTTCGAGCTCGTCGGAGGCGGATCCGTCGGCGTTCGCCTGGGCCATCAGCTCGTTCTCCGCGGCGAAGATGTCGTCCTCATCAGACACCTTGCGCCCCAGCACGTGGTCGCGTTCGACCTCCATCTCCGAGGCGAAGCCGAGCAGGGTGGGCACCGAGGGCACGAACACCGAGGCGACCTCGCCACGGGTGCGGGCACGCACGAACCGGCCCACCGCCTGGGCGAAGAACAGCGGCGTCGAGGTGGTGGTGGCCCATACGCCGACGGCCAGTCTGGGCACGTCGACGCCCTCGGAGACCATGCGCACGGCGACCATCCAGCGAGAGTCCGACTCGGTGAACGCCGTGATCTTCTTCGAGGCGCCCTTGTCGTCGGACAGCACGACGCATGCCGCCTCGCCGGTGATCTGGCGCAGGATCTTCGCGTAGGCGCGGGCGTCGTCCTGATCGGTGGCGATGACCATCGCCCCGGCGTCCGGCACGTGCCGGCGCACCTCGGAGAGTCGCTTGTCGGCGGCCGCGAGCACCGAGGGGATCCACGCGCCGTTTGGGTCGAGGGCGGTACGCAGGGCCTGGTTGGTGATGTCCTTGGTCAGCGGCTCGCCGAGCCGCGCGACCACCTCGTCACCGGCGCGCGTGCGCCAGGTCATGTCGCCGGAGTAGGCGAGGAACAGCACGGGACGCACCACGTGGTCGGCGAGCGCGTGCGCGTAGCCGTAGGTGTAGTCGGCGGCCGAACGCGGGACGCCGTCGGGGCCGGGCTCGTAGGTGACGAACGGGATCGGGTTCACATCGGAGCGGAACGGGGTGCCGGTCAGGCACAGTCGCCGGGCGGCGGGGTCGAACGCCTCACGCACGCCCTCGCCCCACGACAGCGCGTCGCCGGCGTGGTGCACCTCGTCGAGGATCACCAGCGTCTTGAACCGCTCGGTGCGGATGCGCATCGCCAGCGGGTTCACTGCCACGCCGGCGTAGGTGACCGCGACGCCGACGAAGTCCTGGCTGGTCTTGCCCTTACCGGCCGAGAACGTGGGGTCGATCGGGATGCCGGCGCGGGCCGCCGCCTCGGCCCACTGGAGCTTGAGGTGCTCGGTGGGTGCGACCACGATGATGCGGTCGACCAGGCGGCGTCCGAGCAGCTCGGCGGCCACCGAGAGCGCGAACGTCGTCTTGCCGGCGCCCGGAGTGGCCACGGCGAGGAAGTCGCGCGGCAGGTCGGAGAAGTACCGCTCCATCGCGGCCTGCTGCCAGGCACGCAGGGACGGTGCGGTACCCCACGCGGCCCGGTCGGGCCAAGCAGGCGTCAGCCCGGTCGCCAGCGTGGGGTTGGCCTCGGGCTGCGAGGCGCCCGTCACTCGTCGGAACCCGAGTCGGAGGAGCCGGGGTTCATCTGCTCCCAGACCTCCTTGCACTCCGGGCAGACCGGGTACTTCTCAGGAGCCCGGCTGGGCACCCACACCTTGCCGCACAGGGCGACGACGGGGGTGCCCATGACCATGGCCTCGGTGAGCTTGTCCTTATCGACGTAGTGGGAGAAGCGCTCGTGGTCGCCCTCCTCTAGCTCGTCGACGCGGCGATCTTCCTCGACGCGTTCGTCGAGGGCCGTGCCCGTGCTGAATCCGAAGCCGCTCACCGTTCCCACTGTAGTCGCCGGAGCCGGCCGGACCGGGGTCGGCCGAGTCAGTTCAGCCCCGGGTCCACCGGACGCGTCGCGACCCAGGCGAGCTCGCCGGGCTGACGACGCAGCACGTCACGCGCCAGACCGCTGGTGTCCTCACGCGCCAGGTCGCCCGCCCGCGACGAGACGACGTACCAGGCGCCCTGCTCGACCTCGTCCTCGAGTTGGCCGGCCGACCAGCCGGCGTACCCGGCGAAGATGCGCAGGGCGGTGACGCGCCCGGCGAGCGCCTCGCACGACTGGTCGAGGTCGACCAGCGCGAGCCCCGGCGAGATCGGCCGCAGCCCGGCGCCGGCCGCGGCGTCGCCGGTCAAGGGCACCTGGGCGACGGCCAGAGCGCCCTCGAGGCCGACGGGGCCACCGTGGAAGAGCACGACGGGCTCGGCGACCACCGACCCCCAGCCGTCGAGCACGTCGTCGACCGCCACCCCCGTGGGTCGGTTCAGCACGACACCCACGGCGCCGTCGTCGCCGACATCGAGCAGCAGCACCACGGTGTCGGCGAAGTTCGGGTCGGTCAGGGCAGCCGTCGCCACCAGCAGCATGCCGGGGGCCAGGGCGTTCATACGCCCATCTTGCCCGCCGGTCGACAGTGCTCCACGCACCACGACCCCGCCCCGACGTCAGGGAGGGAGGGAGAGGCGTCGGGTACGGGGCCGCGGTGGGACTGTGGCGCGGGCGCGGGCGCGGTCAGGCGGCCAGGGCCGCCCGGAGCCGGGAGAACAGCGAACGAGACGACGGCTGCTTGGTCGGGGCGGCGACGACCCAGGCAGCGCGGGCCTGCTGCTCGATGCGCGCTCCGACGTTCACGCCGCGCAGGTCGCCAGCGGTCGACTGCCCGGCCATGCCGGCCAGGAGCATCCGCTCCTTGGCCGTCGCCTTGGCCAGGGCCGTGGCCATGCGCTCGTCGACCGGCTCGGCGAAAGCGCGGTCCAGCACGAGGCGGGTACCGGGCATCTCCTCCGCGATGCCGGTCCAGGCGACGGTCACGCCGTGCTCGAGGCGCATCGGGTGCTCCCCGATCTCTCGCTCGATACGACCGGCCAGACGCGTGTGCCAGCGCATCGAGAGTGCGCCGACGAAGTCGAGGTCGTCGGCGAAGCACTCGCGTGCGCCATCGAGGTCCCAGGGAAGACGTCCGTCGAGGCGGATGTCGGCCACGATCATCGCCTGGCGGAGGATCTCTCCACGGGCGAATCGGCGGGTGTCAGGCATGAGGGGGATCTCCTTCTGCGGACCAGAAAGTGGGACATACCATCGGTACGTACTTACGGTATGCAGATGGATATGACCGGTACAACTTCATCGGGGTGAACGTTGCGGTGATCCCTGACACGGTGGGTGATCTAGGTCTACGACGCAGATCACTAGACTGGTGACATGGCGAAGTCGAGCGTGTCCGCCAGCGTGTCGAAGCTGGTTCCCAAGGTACCCGGCGTGCCCTCGCCGCGCCGTCCCGACTTCTCCGCCTCGACCAAGCGCGGTCTCGTCGCCGTGGCCGAGCAACTGTTCACCGAGCAGGGCTACTCCGCCACCTCGCTCGACAGCATCGTGGCGGGCGCTGAGGTCACCAAGGGCGCGCTCTACCACCACTTCTCCGGCAAGCAGGCGCTCTTCGAGGCGGTCTTCGAGACCGTCGAGGACGACGCCACGCGGGCCATCAAGGCCGCCCTACGCACCACCAAGGAGCCGTGGGAGAAGGCCATCGCCGGCCTCCAGGCCTTCCTGCTCGTCGTGCAGGATCCCCGCTACCGGCGCATCGTGGTTCAAGACGGCCCCGCGGTGCTGGGCTACGAGCGCTACCGCGAGCAGGAAGAGCGCTCCACCTTCGCGCTGGTCATGGAGATCGTGCGCAGCACCCTCGACGCCGGCACGTGGGAACTGGAGGAGGACATGCTCCAGACCTTCGCGCGCATCTTCTTCGGCGCCCTCTCCGCGGCGGGCGACACGGTGGCCGGCGCCGACGACCCCCTGGCCGCCGCCGATCGCGTCGAGACCGCCCTGCGCTTCATCATCGCCGGGCTACAGACCCTTGCCGACGCCGACGTCGGGCTCGCCGACGTCGACCTTCGCCTCGCCCAAGGGCTCGATCGGGGCTGAAGCGGCTAGGAATCAGCACACGTCGTAGCGGCGCGAGACGGTCAAAGCGCTCGCCGAGACTCGCCGGACGACGACGTCGACGCGCGTCGCGGCGTCGGGGAGGGGCAACCGCACCGTCCGCTCGAAGCGTCGCGTGATCTTCTTCGTGCGGGTGCCGTCGACCTTCATGATCATCGTGCGCGCCCGAGCAGCACCCGCCGGGCGCCCGAGCCGCACGGCCAGCGAACCCCGGGAGCAGTCCCGCGCGTCGGCGGGTCGTGCGTACCGCTTGCCTCGCCCCTTCGGCGGTCCGAGGGCCTCGCCGGTACCGCCTGCGCCCGCAGAGACGTCGACTGTCCACGTCAGACCGCTCTCGGTTGCCTCGACGTCGTCGGCATGCAGCGTGCCGGGCTGCGCCACCGCGGTCAGGCTCACCGTGTGGGTGCCGGTTGCCTCCGGGCTCCAGGTGAAGCGCTTGGTGCCGGTGTCGACGACCCGATCGACCACGGGCGTCCCGTCGACCGACCAGGTCAGGTGCGTCGCCGGGCCGGGCTGCTCACTGACCACCTTCGCTGCGAACGACGTCGGGCTGCCCACCTCGCTGCCCACCGTGGCGCTCGGGAGGGGCGAGGCGCTGCCGAGATCGACCAGGCTCAGCCCGAAGCCGCCCTCGGACTCGCTCGAGAAGAGCCGCAGCGGCAGTTGCTCGGACTCCACGGCACCCATCGGCCGCCCCAGCGACCGCATCAGGCAATCGTCGCAGGGGCGATACCAGGTGTCGGGCGAGTAGTGCCCGCCCCGGAAGAGCCCGACCACCGAGGCCGCTCGCGGCGAGGACGTCGGGACGGGCGTGGCGTCGTCGACCCAGCGCCGCCACTTCAGGGAGGACCGGTCGGTCACGTCGGTGATGTTGGGCAGACAGGATTCCCGCGCGCTCCCCACCTCATCGGAACACGGCGGGTAGCCCGGCGTGTACGTCGTGTACTCGTCGTCGAGGCCCAGCAGGGAGTGCCCCAGTT
Source organism: Nocardioides acrostichi (assembly GCF_015319165.1). Classification (GTDB taxonomy): domain Bacteria; phylum Actinomycetota; class Actinomycetes; order Propionibacteriales; family Nocardioidaceae; genus Nocardioides; species Nocardioides acrostichi. The sequence goes on along the minus strand of NZ_JADIVZ010000001.1, from coordinate 13,283 downwards.
CGTGCTTCATCACCGCCACGCCCGAGGCGTGGCGAGACGTGGTGGCGAAGGCGCCGCCCGAACCGCCGTACTCGGGGTCGTTGACCACGACCAGGATCTGGTCCCAGTCGGGCAGCACGAGGTCGGCGTCGTTCACGAGTCGTTCGGAGTCGGTCGGCACGAGCAGCCGCTCGATGCCGTACGAGCAGTAGGTCGAGTCGTAGCGGGTCGAGACGAACGATGCGGTCGAGCCCGCGGCGGAGTCGGGACAGCAGGTCGGCGAAGGCGAGGTGTCCGAGCAGCCGGAGGAGTACGCGGGGTGATCGGCGCCTGCTTCGTCGGACACCGCGAATCCAGCCAGCACGTTGACGGAGTCGCGGTAGGAGGAATAGGGCTTGGTCGCGAACAGGGAGTCGGCCACGTCGGCGGCATCACGCACGAAGGCGTCGTGCTGGCCCTGGGTGTAGCCGTCGCCCAGGATCACCACGTTGAGCCGGTTGGCCATCGGCCCGAGCGGGAAGCCGGGCAGGTCGACGCGGGTCACCCCGCGCCGGGCATCGACCCGACGCGAAGGTCGTGCGTCGGCACCGACCGCAACGTATCGGCGTCCGTCACTGCGGACCACGATCCGGCTCGGCTCGAGGTCGGCGGGCACGATCACGCGGAACACCGGGGAACCGGCCCGCATCGTGCGCCCGGTGAGCCGCCCGCCCGGGCGCACCGGGAGTTCGGCCCGCACCACGAGCGGCACCGCGGCGGTGCGCCGCACCGTGCGCCCGGCGTCATCGGCCACCACCACCGCGGCGGTGCTCACGCCCGGAGCCGTCCCGCGCGGCGTGGTGGCGTAACGTGCGGCGGGGGACGACGCGAGGACGTGGAGTCCGTCGTCGGCGAGCTGGAGCGTCAACATCTGCCGGCCGGTACCGGGCGAGGAGGCACCGGGCGACTCGGTGCCGGCGACGACCGGCCCCGCCTCGGCGCGCGGACCGCCGAGGCCGAGCGCAGCCAGCGCGCACGCGAGCGGGAGGACCAGCAGTACCCGAGCCGACCGTGTCATGCGCGGCAGCGTAGTGCTCCCCACCGACGGCCGCGAGGGGCCGGACGGCCGTGGGTCAGCGTCCGATCGTGACGGTTCCCGTGGCGGCTGGCACCAGCTCGAGCCAGGTGTGACCGGGCGGCACCCGCAGCGGCTTGCCGCGCACGCTCAGCGTCAGTCGTGAGCCGAGGCTCTTCTTCGCCCACTGCGCCTGCACGACCCGGCCACGGTGTAGCAGCATGGCCGAGCCCTTGCCGACGAGGTGGGTCTCGGGCACCGGGTTGCCGGCGGGGTCGAGGTAGCCGGCGTCTCCCACCTGCACCCGCAGCACCAACACGGTGTCGGCGAGGAACTGGTCGCCCTGAGCCGCATTGGTGTTGGTGTTGCGGTAGTGGCCGTCCTCGTAGGCCCAGCTCGTGGTGTGCCCATAGGAGAAGGTCGCCTGCATCGACCGCGCGGGCGCTCCCTTCGGCAGCTTCGAGGCGCGGCCCCACGGCAGGTAGTTCGGCGGCCGGACGGCCTTCTTCGTCGCCACCAGCGTCGCCGTCTGCGAGAGGTTGGTGAAGAGGTTGTACGGCGCCGAACGGCTGGTGTCGCGGAAGAAGCCCTTCGAGCCCTCGTTGAAGAACCGGATCCCGGCGCCGCTGATGCGACGGATCGTGACCGGCGCCGCCCCGCTGGTGACCATCGCGCCGTGCACGGGCGAGACGATGCCGATGTCGCTGGCCCGCATCGAGCGCACCGGGCCGACCACACCCGGGATCTTCGAGTAGTAGAACGCCGCGAGCCGCGTGAGCCCGCCCTCCACGAGCTCCTCGACGACCATGTCGGCCGAGCCGAGACCCTTCTGCGGTGCACTGCTGGAGGTGTTGTCCATCTTGAGCACCATCACCGGGTGGTGCTGCGCCGCGCTCTGCTGCTTGGCGACACGCAGGCCGGTCAGCGGCCAGGTCTGCTGCTTGACCTTCGGCGCCGAGGTGACCGACTGGGACGGCGCCGGGGACGCCGCCCCTGAGGCGGCGGGCGACTCGTCGCCGCGGGAGCATCCGGCGAGGGTCAGCGCGCCCACGAGGACGAGGGCGCCGGCTGCGCGGGCACGGTGCGGCAAGGGCACGGAGGATTCCCTTCGAGCGGACGACGGGCGCGAGGGCCCGCGGGGGTCAGAGCGTGGAGCCGCCGTCGACGTAGAGCGTCTGGCCGGTGACGTAGCCCGCCTCGTCGCTGGCGAGGAAGGTGACGGCGGCCGCGATGTCGGCGGGCTCGCCGACGCGGCGCACCGGGTTGGCCTCGGCGTTCATCTGCCGCAGCTGCTCGGGCTCCATCTTCAGCCGCACGGCGGTGGCGTCGGTCATCTCGGTCACGATGAACCCGGGCGCGACGGCGTTGACGTTGACGCCGTAGGGGCCGAGCTCGATGGCCAGCGTGCGCGTGAAGGCCTGGATGCCCATCTTGGCGGCGGCGTAGTTGGCCTGGCCCCGGTTGCCCAGCGCCGAGACGCTGGAGGTGTTCACGATCTTGCCGTACTTCTGCTCGGTGAAGACCTTCTGGGCGGCCTTGCTCATGAGGAAGGCGCCCTTGAGGTGCACCGCCATGACGAGATCCCAATCCTCCTCGGTCATCTTGAACAGCAGGTTGTCGCGGGTGATGCCGGCGTTGTTGACCAGCACGTGGAGGCCGCCGAGCTCGTCGACCACACGCCCGACGGCGGCGTCGACCGAGGCGGAGTCGGAGACGTTGCAGGCGACACCGATGGCCTTCGCGCCGTCGACCAGGGGCAGTCGGCCGGCCGCCTCCGACGCTGCGGACTCGTCGAGGTCGAGGATCGCCACGGAGGCACCCTCCTCGGCGAACCGGCTGGCGGTCCCGTACCCGATGCCGCGCGCGGCTCCGGTGATGACGACGACCCGTCCGTCGAAGCGACCCATCTGCTACTCCCGTCTCGAAGTTCTCAGTAGGCCCGAGGGCCATCGGACAGACTAGACGGTGCTCCTGGCACCGCTCGGCAGGCTCCGGGCGAGCCGGTCGGCGACCTCGCGGACGGCCTCGAGGAGCTCGGGCGGGTCGAGCACCTCGAACGTGCCGTCGAGCGTCGCGAGCCAGCGCGCACCGCCTTCCCAGCTCTGGCCACCGATGCGCACGAGGCAGCAGTCGTCGGTCTCGACCTCGATCGAGACGACGACCCACCAGCCGAGCCACTGCTGCACGGTCTCGGCCGGCAGGTGCACCCGTACCGTGCCGACGAGCCGGTGCCGCACGGCGCGGGTGCGCTCGGCGACCCAGGCCGCCACATCGTCGGCGGGCAGCGGCCGCGGGCGGTATCCGTGACCGACCGAGCGGGTCTCGCGCAACCGATCGACCCGGAAGGTGCGCCAGCCGTCGCGATGCACGTCCCACGCCACGAGGTACCAGCGGCGACCCATACTCACCAGGCGGTACGGCTCGACCCGCCGCTCGCTCTGGGCGCCGGAGTGGTCGGCGTAGCCGAACCGCACGATCACCCGGTCGCGCACCGCCTCCGCGAGCAGGGTCAGGACGCCGGCCTCGACGCCCCCACCCTCGTCACTGCCGCGATGGGGCCGGCCGACCCGCTGGTGCGCCGCCGTCAGCGCGTCGACCTGGCCCCTGAGGTGTCGGGGCAGCACCTGCTGGAGCTTGGTGAGCGCCTGGAGCGAGCTCTGCTCCAACCCGGAGACCGAGCCGCCGATAGCGGTGCGCAGCGCGAGGGTGATGGCCACCGCCTCGTCGTCGTCGAGCAGCAGTGGCGGCATCGCGGCGCCGGCGGCGAGGCGGTAGCCGCCGGTCGACCCGCGCGTGGCCTCGACCGGGTAGCCGAGCCGGCGCAGCCGCTCGACGTCGTTGCGCACGGTGCGCTCGCTGACCTCCAGGCGCCGCGCGAGCACCGGGCCGGGCCACTCGCGAGGTGTCTGAAGCAGGGAGAGCAGCTGGAGCAGCCGCCCGGAGGGGCCGGTGGAGGTCTCGGACATGCCATGCAGATTAGTGCTTGATCAGGAACGGAACGTGCCTGATGCGCTCCTAGCGTGCCGCTCATGACTCTGACAGAGAACCCCGCCCACGCCCACGCCGAAGCGCCGGCTCCCGCGCCCACCCACTCGCCGTGGCCGGCCTTCCTGGTCGTGCTCGGTGCCGTGGTGCTCAACATCCTCGACACCACGATCGTGACGGTCGCCGCGCCCGTCGTGCGCGCCGATCTCGCGATGTCCACCGCCGCCCTGGAGTGGATCTCCGCGGCCTACACCCTGGCTCTGGCGGCCGGCCTGATGGCCGGCGCGCGGCTCGGCGACGTGGTCGGACGCCGGCGGATGCTGCTCATCGGGCTCACCGGCTTCGTCGCGGCCTCGGTGGTGTGCGCGCTCGCACCGAGTGGCGGCGTCCTCATCGGAGCGCGCGCCGCGCAGGGGCTGCTCGCCGCGGCGATGGTGCCCCAGGGCATCGGGCTGCTGCGCGAGATCTTCGGCCCCGAGGGCGTCGGCAAGGCGATGGGCATCATGGGCCCGGCCATCGGCCTCTCGACCGTGCTCGGCCCGGTGCTGGCCGGCGCGCTGATCAAGCTCGACCCGGCGGGGCTCGGCTGGCGCTCGGCCTTCCTCATCAACCTGCCGATCGGCCTGCTGCTGCTCGTCTCCGGGTTGCGCGTGCTCCCCCGCACGACCCCCTCGCACGCCGGGCACCGGCTCGACCTCGTCGGTACGGCCCTGTTCGCGACGCTCGGCCTGCTGCTCGTCTTCCCGCTCGTCGAGGGCCGCGAGCAGGGCTGGCCGCTGTGGATCTTCGCGATGCTCGTCGCAGCCGCGCCCGTGGTCGTGCTGCTCGGGGCGCACCAGCGCCGCCGCGCCGGCCGCGGGCTCACCCCGCTGTTCGAGGCCAGCGTGCTGCGCAAGTCCTCGTTCGTCGCGGGCGTGCTGTTCTTCATGGTGTTCTTCGGTTGCGTGGTCGGCATGCAGCTCGTGATGGGCGTCTTCCTCCAGGTGGGTTTGGGCAAGACCGCGATGACCGCCAGCCTCTACCTCGCCTCGCTCGCGGTGGGCAGCTTCGTCGGCGCCGGCTTCGGCTCGGCCGTGGGCGTGCGGATGGGACGCCGGGTGCTGCACCTCGGGGTGGCGGTCATGGCGGCCGGCTGCGGCGTCATCTGGCTGCTGTTGCGCAACCTCTCGGCAGGCGACGATGTCGGCGCACTCGACCTGGCGCCGGGTCTGGCCGTGTTCGGAGTCGGCATGGGCATGGTGTTCGTGCCGCTGTTCAGCATCGCGCTCGGCGATGTCGAGGATCACGAGGTCGGGTCGGCCACCGGGCTGCTCACCTCGGTCGAGCAACTCGGCGCCTCGCTCGGCGTGGCCGCGCTCGCCACGATGTTCTTCCACGTCCTGGCCCTGGACGACGGTGGCCCGGCCGCCGCGATCGGCTCCGGTCGGCATCTCGAGGCCACCGAGCACACCCTGCTGCTCGTGGTCGCACTGCTCGCCCTGGCATGGGGTCTCGCGTGGCGGCTCCCCCGCCACGCCAACCCCACTGCCGCCCACTGAGCCCACTCGTCGGACCCGGGCAGGTTCGTCAGGGAGCTGCGGCTCCCGACGAGGACGACCGCCCGGTGGTCAGGCCAGGGCGGCGTGCAGCCGGGCGGCGTACTCGGCTCGCTCGCCGTCGCCGTACTTCTGCCGGGGCCAGAAGAAGCCGCGCAGTCCGTCGCCCTTGGTGCGCGGCACGACGTGCAGGTGCAGGTGGGGCACCGACTGGCTGACGGTGTTGTTCATCGCCACGAAGCTGCCCTGGGCACCCAGCCCCTCGACCACCGCGGTCGCGATGCGCTGGGCCGCGGCGAGGAACGGGTCGCGCAGGGCCGCCGGGAGGTCGGGCAGTGTGACGACGTGCTCGCGCGGCACCAGCAGCACGTGCCCGCGGAACACCGGCCGTTGGTCGAGGAATGCGATCAGGTCGTCGGTCTCGAGCACGACGGCTGCTTCGTCCTCACCCGCGACGATGCGGCAGAACACGCACGCCGCGGGTGAGGTCGAGACCGGATCGGCCATCAGTCGCAGACCTGGGTGCGGCAGCCCTTCGGCAGCAGCATGCGTGGTGCCACGCGGGCGTTGCGGGGCACGGCGTCGAAGTGCTGTGAGTCCTGGGTGCCGTAGGTCCAGCGGAACCCGTGTGCCTTGAGGATCCTCACCACGGCGTGCGAGGTCGATCGCCAGGCGACGCGCGGGTGCGACCGGTTGACCCACCAGGTGTCGGGCCACCAGCGGCCGGCGGAGTAGTAGGGGTTCTCCCAGGTGTTGAGGTCGAGCGCGCGACCGTAGGTGTGCGGCGAGTTCACGCCGGGGCGACCGACCACCTGGCGACAGTTGAACGCCGAGGTGTTGCCGGCGGCCATCGAGGCGTAGTCGTTGGCCCCCTGGAGCTTGGGTGACCAGCCGAACCGGTCGACGCGCACCATCGATCGCACCGGGAGATCGCGGGCGTACAACGTCTCGAACACGCCGCGCATCTGGCCCATCACGTCGGCCCGCGCCACCAGCTCACCGCGGTAGCGGTAGCCGTCGTAGCCCCAGTAGTTGACCCGCAACAGCCGCAGCTGGGAGCGACCCACCGGACAGCCGCGGTGCCAGGAGCGACCCACCATCGAGCGCCACACACCGCTCGGGATGCCGGTGACGACGGCGTTCGCGCCGGCCCCCACCGCGCGGGGCGCCCGCGGCAGCGACCGCCGGGGCGCGGGTGCCGCCTTCGGCAGCACGACGGGGTCGCCGGGCGGGACGTTGTCGACGGCCTTCACCGGGCTGACCCCGCGCTGGATCCACGGGCGCCGCTGCGTGAGCACCCGCCACCTCGTGTCGACCCGCGGGGTCGTGGTGAACGTGTGGGTGCCGTCGTCGCCGGTGCGCGGACGCCGCACGGTGCGCCACTGCTGCCCCGGGTCGCGCCGCTGGAGCTTCACGCGCCCCGAGACGGGGTCGCCGTTGCCGGTGCGCCACCGGATGGTCAAGTCGATGCTCTGCTCGTCGACGACGCTGCTGGGGCCAAGCAGCCGCGGACGTGAGGACCGAGGCCGCAGCTGCATCGTGAGCGGTCCGGCGGAGGCGCCGTCGACGGGCGGGGTGGCGTTCGGATCCCCCGCCCAGGTGGCCCGCACCCGGTTGTCCTTCGGCTGCTTCGAGCGGGTCAGCGTGGTGCTGGCCGCGCCCTGGTCGTCTGTGGTCAGCGTGGCGACCTGGCGCCACTTCCCCGCCTTGCGCCGCTCGACCTGCACCTGCTCGCCGGCCAGGGGTGCGCCGTCCGCGTCGAGGAGGGTGAGGGTGAGCGGGGCGTCGGTGTCGGCGTACCCGGGCGGCACGTCGAGCGTGAGGGACGCCCCCGACTCGGCGTCGGCGGCTTCGGTCGGGGCCGCTCCCAGCAGGGCGGCGAGCACCACCAGCACGAGCGCGTGGGCAAGGAGGGAGGTCAGCCGGGCCAGGGGGATCCGAGAGAGCATGGGATGAAGTGTCCGTCTCCTACTTGTAGAACTGCGGCAGGCACTCCGAGCCGGCGCAGTCGGTCAGGTCGCGAGTCAGCTTCCGCAGCTCGGTCAGCTGGTCCTCGTAGCGGGTGCCGAGCCGGCTGCTGAGCTCGAACGGGTCGTCGGCGAGGTTGTAGAGCTCCTCGCCGCCACCACGCAGCCGCGCGTAGCTCCACGGACCGACGCGCACACCGCGGTAGAGGCGGTGCCCGTGGCCCTCGACGGGCCAGGCCTCGACCGGCAGCACGCGGCGCCCGGGGTTCTTGCCCAGGTGGGCAAGAACGTTGATCCCGTCGACGCGGCGCATCGGCTTGGCGCGAGCCGCCGCGGCGAACGAGACCGGCAGATCGGGCAGGCCGACCAGCACGTTGCGCCGCGCGTCGCGCGGGATGCCCGGGCCGCGCATCACCAGCGGCACGTGGGCGATGGTGCCGTAGTGCCACAGCTTGCCGTCGACGTTGTGCTGACCGACGGCGTAGCCGTTGTCGGACCCGAACGCCACGATGGTGTTCTCGAGCATCGTGGTGCGGCGCAGGATGCGCAGGTGGCGAGCCACCGCGTCGTCGACCGACTGGAGCGCCTCGAGGCGCTGCTGGTGGGCCTCCCGCAGCAGCAGCCTGCCGGTCTTGTCCCACCGGTTGCGCGCCGGTGAGCCCTTCGCCTTGTCCTTCGTGTGGCTCTCGAACATGTCGGGCGTGTTCGGCAGCGGTGTGCCGGCGAAGGCGTTGCGGTACTTCGGCGCGGGCGAGGTCGTCTTCACCACGGGCGTGTAGTGCGGGTGGGTGCGCAGCGGGTCGTCGGCCTCGCGCGGGCCGCCGAAGTGCGGTGCGACGTAGTTGACCCAGAGGTACCAGGGGTGTTGCCGGCGCCGTGGCGCGTTGAGCATGGCGGCCGTCTGGTCGGCGAAGACGGTGGTGTTGTATGTCTTGATATCGCGCACGTGGCGGTTGATGTTGAGCCGGGCGTGGGAGAAGTCGTAGGTGGTGGGGTCGAGGCTGCCGCGCCAGTCGCTCCACCCCGGCGGCACGTAGGTCTTCGAGCGCCGACCCTGGCCGTAGGAGTTGAGGTACTTGCCGACGAAAAGGGTGTCGTAGCCGGCCTTCTTCAGCCACACCGGCAGCGTGGCCTTGTCGCCGAAGGCGTCGAAGCCCCCGCCCTGGCCGCCGATGGTCACCGCACCGTGGTTGTGGGCGTATTGACCGGTCAGCAGGCTGGCGCGGGCGGGTACGCAGATCGGCGTCGGCGCCACTGCGTTGGTGAAGGTGGTGCCGGCCTTCCCGATCAACCGGCGCACGTGGGGCATGAAGGCGAGATCACCGGGCGCCATGTCGTCGGTGGTGATGAGCAGGATGTTCGGCCGCTTGGACGGCGGCGTGTAGCTCTCCTGCACTGCGTTCCCCGGCATCACCAATGGTGCGGGTGAGTCCGTGCCCGCCGAGCCGACCGGGGCCGCCTCGGAGGAGGGTCCAGCCGAGCCGACGGCGCCGAGCACGGCCATCGCCGAGACGGTCAGGGCGGCCACGCCGCGTCGTCCGGTGTGGGTGAGAGTCATGCGCGTCCCCAAGCGTTGGGTCGATGACGGTCCGGCGGACTCTACTGTCCGGCAGCGACGGGTGCGGTCACTTCTGTCGGTACTTCTGGAGATCACTCTGGCCGGGCACGTAGCACTGGTTGCCGGCGACGTCGCTGGGCACCGCGTACTCCTTGAGCAGGGAGCAGGTCCAGATGTCTTGGGTGCCGGCGATCTCCTTCCACTCCTGACCGACCTTGGCCCACAGCGCCTGGTAGCCGCCGCAGTCGCTGATGGCGCCGGAGGCGAAGCCGTCGCTGCGCACGTCGAACACGGTCACCCCGACATCGGCCTGACAACTGCTCTGCTCCTGGAGGTCGTCGGCGACCCGGCCGATGAAGTTCTTGAAGTCGTCGGGCGCGCCCTTGAGCTTGGCGACCTGGGTGCTGTTCGCGATGAACGGCCCGGGATCCTCCCCGCCCGCGTAGCGGATGTACTCCGGCTTCGCGGTCTCCGAGGGTGACGTTGACGTCGCGGGTGACGACGCGGGTGACGACGCCGGGGAGTCGCCGGACGGGGCGAGCGACTCGCTCGCGGATGCTCCCTGCGGGCTCCCGGAGATGATCTCGGGGCCTGGATCGCCACAGCCGGCGAGGGCACCGAGCGTGACGGTGAGGACGCCGGCTGCCGCGGCGCCGTGCCACAGAGTGCGTGGGGCCGGTCGGGTGCTGCTCATGGTCATCTCCTTGGTGGCAAGGGTGGTCACTTCTGGTGGTTGACGACGAGCTCGTCCTGCCCGGGCACGGCGCACTTGTTGACTACCACGTGCGGCACGCCGTAGCGCTTCAGTAGGCTGCACCTCCAGGCCGCCTGGGTGCCGCCGATCTCCTTCCACGTGCCGTCGACCTCCGCCCACAGTGCGACGTAGCCGCCGCACTGGTGGACGCCGCCCGAGGCGTAGCCGTCGGAGCGCACGTCGAACACGTTCACCCCGCTCTTCGGCTTGCAGTCGTTCGTCGCCTCGAGCTCGTCGGCCACCGTGCCGATGAAGGTCTTGAAGGACTCCGGCGCTCCCTCGAGCTTGTCGATCTGGCTGCTGTCGGCGACGAACGGGCCTGCGTACTCACCGCCGGCGTAGCGGATGTAGGTGGGCTTGGCCGAGGCGCTCGCGCTCACCGACGCCTCCTCGGGCGCGAACTCGCTGGGCGCCTGGCTCGGGCTCTGGCTCGGGCTCGGGTTTTGGGTCGAGGTGGCCATCGGGCTGGCCGACGGGTCGGCGGCCACGTCGGAGTCCTCCGTGCCGCACCCAGCCGCGGTGCCGAGCGCTAGGGCGAGGACGCCGGTGACGGCGAGGCCGCGCCACCAGCGGCGCCGGATCGAAGCCGCTGTCGTCGTGTTCATGTTCGGTGGGATGCGCCGACGGGCAGAAAGGTTGTGACTCTGGACCTACACTGACGATCTCGCCCCGCCCCTGGGGCGGACGGGCTACGGCAGGTTCTGACCCTGTGTGGCGACCGTGATCCGTGAACAGTGGTCCGACCACATCGGCAGGGGCTGCCTGGAGGACGGCCGACCCGGCCGGCCCTCCAGCGCGCCCCGCCCCCCACTACGGGAGGTCACCGCGATTCAGCGAAACCACCGATCACAAATCAACGCCGGTGGACAGGGCCGAGGGGGCGGTTTATTGCCTCTTTACGCGATCACCGCGAGCGTTTGTCAACTCCGCGCGAAAACTGACCCCCTGGCGTCGTCTGAATTTTGACCCCTCTTCGGTTGGTCCGGTCAGCGGTTGCTGGCCGGAGGTGTGTTGGCGAGTAGGTGGCGGCGGGTCCGGGTGCGGTAGGACTCGCCGGTCAGCGTTAGCCCGGATCGTTCACGACACGGCGGCGTGATCGACGCGTAGAAACACGGAAGTGCCATCTGAGCAGGGAAGACTTGGACTTGTCTGAGGTTCCAGGTCGCCCAGCGGAAGGCACTCGGTAGGTGAAGCAGGGCAGACTGGGGCATGGCCATCGGTGGACCTCTTTCTTCAGTGAGTGCTTGGCCGTACACACCGAAGATCCCGCCGATGGCCCTCTACCTCACGCCGCGCCGCCAGCCCTCAAACCCCACCCCTCCCCGGGACTCTCCTTGCCAGGCGGGCCGACTCGACCAATTCGCCGGTACCGAACCGGACTCGGACCCGGATTCCAAGAACTCTTGGGGCCCGAGACCGCGCTGATTGAACAATGTCGCTCATCGTCTCCAGCTTGGTAAGTCAACGCTCGGCGTCGGGCCTTGAACCCGGATCTTGGACACGGGGGTAGGGCCCAATCGATCATCGGTCTGTATAAGACCGAGGCCATCACCACCGACGTCTTCCATACAGGTCCGTTCAAGACCCTCGTCGACGGCGAGTACGCCGCCGCCGGCTGGGTCGACTGGTGGAACCACCGCCGCCTGCACTCCAGTACCGGCCAGATCCCGCCAGCCGAACACGAGCACGACTATTACGCTGCCCTCAACCGAGGGCCGCACCCCGTATAGGAGCGGCAGAGAACCCGTGACGGTTCACTTCACAGCGATCCTTGCAACAGCTTCTCATGAAAATCTTACTCCAACTTAACTCGAAGCGAAAGCCAGCCGCGGCGTTTCACCATCTTCGAAGCAAACGTCGCTAGCTTCGCCTCGGTGATTACCGTCACTACGGCAACCTCGTTGGCTTCTAAGAAGATGCTTTGCTGGTCACTTCCTTGCCAGTCTATCCTAGCTTCAACGACATGATTTCCTGGCTCGACTTGACACGTCAAGCTCGAATCCTTTGCCAGTTTCCCTACATTAAAACCGTCCACGTAACAATCGTAGCGCCGGAAAAAATCTGCGCCACCAAAATGGTAAGGGGGCCTATCAAACTTAATTTGTGCAGTCACTCAAACTTCTCCTTAACCCGGATCGTTCACGACTCCGCAGCGTGATCGGCGCGTAGAAGCACCGAAGTGCCTGCACTGCAGGGGAAACTTGGACTTGCGACGGTTCAAGTAGTCCCAGCAGAGAGGCACTCGGTAGGTGAAGCGTACTTCGTGGTCGGCGGGTCTGTCCGTGACCGGTGATGGTGTCGGCGTGGTGGCCCACGCGGGCAGCGTCGCGACGAGGCTCCTGGCCGACCGGACGGGCCCCACCGGAAACCTTTCGGCGGCGATGGCTCGCCGCAACTTCAACCCGGGCCACGACCGCGGCCGTGTGCTGGGAGACGTCGCGGTGATGCTCGCCGACGGTGGTGAGGCGATCGCCGACATTGACGTGCTGCGCCACCAGGCTGGCGTGCTCGGTCCGGTCGCCTCGGCACCGACGGTGTGGCGGACCCTGAAGCAGGTGTCTCCGGCCCGGTTGAAGCAGATCGCCCGCGCGCGGGCACGAACCCGTCGCCACGTCGAGTCCCTGCTGCCCGACGGGGTTCCGACCAGTCGGGTCGCCGGCACCGACCTCGAAGACACGATCACGATCGACATCGACGCCACGATCGTGGTCACCCACAGCGAGAAGGAGAACGCTGCGGCAACGTTCAAGCGGACCTTCGGCTACCACCCGCTGGGCGCGTGGTGTGACAACACCGGCGAGTTCCTCGCCGGCAAGCTCCGTGCCGGGAACGCCGGATCGAACACCACCGCCGACCACATCGACGTCCTCACCGAGGCGATCGTCCAAATCCCCGCGGCTCACCGCAAGAAGCTGTTGATCCGTAGCGATGGCGCTGGCGCGTTCCACGGGCTGCTCGACTGGCTCACCGAACAAGGCAAGGTCCGCGGCCGCAGCGTCGACTACTCCGTGGGCTTCCCCCTCACCGAGAAGCTCCGCGACGCCATCGACCTGGTCCCCAAGAAGATCTGGACACCCGCGATCGACGCCGACGGCGGCATCCGAGAAGGCGGCGACGTGGCCGAGCTGACCGGCCTCATCAACCCGGCGGTGCTCGCGCAGTGGCCGGACGGGATGCGCGTCATCGTCCGCCGCGAGCGGCCGCACCCCGGCGCGCAGCTGTCGCTGTTCGAGGAGCGCGACGGCTGGCGCTATCAGGCCTTCGTCACCAACACCACCGTCGGCCAGCTGGCCTTCCTTAAAGCCCGGCACCGGGCCCACGCCCGCGTCGAGGACCGCATCCGGCACGCCAAAGAATCCGGCCTGGGCCGGTTCCCCTCCCGGGAGTTCGACATCAACCAGACCTGGCTCGCGCTGACCATGATCGCTGCCGACCTGACCGCGTGGACGCG